>NZ_JARXVT010000012.1 GCF_029892845.1 Aurantimicrobium minutum | reverse complement strand
TGTGATGAGTCGGGACCTTGTTGACAAATGAGTCCCGACCTTGTTGACAAAATTATGAAAGTCCAGGCCATCGGCCTGGACTTTTTAGTTGGTCTCGCCAGTAGTTTCTTTCTGGTTCTATGTGATGTTGACTGAGGACTTCTCCACTGTGTTGCAGTGTCACGATGACGGTTGTTTGGTCGATCAACATAAGAACTTCTTCTCCGGCATGTGCCGCGCCGACGCTCATGTGGTGAAGTTTTCCTGCGCGTCTGAGGGTGAGTTTTCCTCCTTTGTCGACTTTGTCATAGCGGGTGCGCCAGTCGTGTGAAACGGATTCTTTGACGGGGTGTGCTTTCACTCCAGCTTGATAAACCTCTTCGGGTGTTCTTTTGCCCAATGCGCGGTGTGGTCTGTGGTGGTTGTAGATTTCTTGGAACTCATCGAGTTGTTGTTGGAGTTCTGCGAGAGTGTGTGCTGGTTCTCTGCTGCGCAGTCGTTTTTTCAGTGTTTGGTGGAAGCGTTCGATTTTGCCTTGGGTTTGAGGATGGTAGGGCTTGCCGTTCTTTTGAACGATTCCAAGCTCTGCCAAGAAGTATTCAAACGCGTTTTTGCCTTTGGTGAAGCGAGCAGTGTAAACAACCCCGTTGTCGGTGAGTGTGGACTGGGGAGGCCCGTATTTGTTGATGTTTGCCGTGAATGTTTCAACAACTATGGGTCCGGTGATGCGGTCAAAGGCCGTGATGGAAAGTAGCTTTCTGGAATGGTCATCGAGCCAGTTAATGATTTCAATATCGCGCCCGTCAGCTAATGACCAGTGGGTGAAATCCGACTGCCAGGTTTCGTTGGGTTGGTCTGCTTCGAAACTGAGGAAAGAAGATTTAGGTCTTTTCTTCGGCTCCGGGGTGATGAGTCCTGCCTGGTGGAGAACACGTCTGATTGTGGATGTGGACGGCGCGGTGAAGCCTTCAGTAGTGAGGAACGGTTGAATGCTTTCAGGTCCATGATCGAGTCCTTCTGCATCGAGATGGATGCGCAATTGAATAATGCGCAAACGCAGTTCATCGCTGAGGGCATGTGGTGAGGACTTCGGCCTGGACGATTGAGGTTCGACAGCGTCAAGGCCACCTTCTTGATAACGCTTCAGGAGGGTGTAGATATGGGCTCTGGAGAAGCCATGAGTTCTGGCTGCTTCAGTGACTGTTAGGCCTTGGTGGACGATAGAGAGGACGACGACGCGTTGTTTCGACATTGCTCCAGAGTGTCAACAAGGACGCGACTCATCTAGTGTTAATAAGGACGCGACTCATGTGTCAACAAGGTCGTGAACCTAGACACCCT
>NZ_JARXVT010000011.1 GCF_029892845.1 Aurantimicrobium minutum | reverse complement strand
TGAACTGAACCCCTTAAGTGGGAGTTCTAATTGGGAGTCGTTTCTAAGTTTGCAAGGGACTGTGTCCGGTAGTCAACCGGGCTCAGTCCCTTCAACTTTTCCTGGATGCGTTCATGGTTGAACCAGTGAATGTATTTCTCTAGTTCTGCCTTGAACCGGGTCATGTTTGAGAATGTGTGTTGACGTAGGAATTCTTCTTTGAAGTGTCCAAAGAAGTTCTCTGCAACAGCATTGTCGAGACAGTTGCCTTTGCGTGACATTGATTGAGTAATGCCGCGTTGTTTCAACGCGAGTTGATAGCCAGCATGACGGTAATGCCATCCCTGATCTGAATGCATCACCAACCCTGTGCCTGGTTTGAGCTGCGTGAAGGCTTTCTCCAACATTCCTGTGACCAGACCCATCACCGGCGAAGGAGCCAGCTCATAAGAGATCACTTCCCGGTTGAATAAATCGATCACCGGTGAGAGATATTGCTTCTGGCCCAGAACATAAAACTCTGTAACGTCCGTGACCCACTTCTTCGACGGCTGCGTGGCGTCAAAGTTTCTCGCCAACACGTTCGGTGCCGCCTTGCCGACCTCGCCCCGGTAGGACTTGTATTTCTTTCGTCGTCGAACTTGGCATGTGCGGCCCTCTTGCCGCATCAGCTTCAACACCGTCTTCCCACTCAACTGGATGCCATGCTTAGCCGCAAGAACGGCGCGAATGCGCCGATATCCATACGATTTGTAGGAATTATCAAACACGTCACGAAGCAGCGGCCGAAGCTGCTCATAACGGTCCTGTGGAGTTTTGGAACGGTGACGATAGTAGGTGGAGACAGATAACCCCACCGCCTTCAAAACAGCTCGCGTGGGGTATTTGTGCTCCAGCTCAGAAACAATCACAGACCGGACAGACGTCGATCTTCCTCCTGGGCTAGAGCCACCCATTTTTTTAGAATCTCATTCTCCATTCGAAGAAACGCAAGTTCTTCTTCAGGAGTCATCGGCCCATCACCACGCGCTTTGCGACCGGCAGTCTTCGACAAACCAGCCGGACCCTCATCGCGATAAGTCACGACCCATTTATCCAACATGGCGCGAGTAGAGATCTCGAACTCAACAAGAACATCCTGCTTCGGTGTTCCTGAAAGGAACTTCTCAACAGCTGCAATCTTCAACTGAGGCGAATACTTTTTATTGCCCATAACAGCAGAGTCTAAAAGACGACCCTGCAAATATTGATCGTGCCAATTCCGCACCGAATCTCGACGAAGACCCAATTGAGTAGCGACGGCATGAAAACCAAAACCCGCATCGAAAAGTCTGGCGACTTCGATGCGGGTTTCGAGTGAATGTTTGACCCTGAGATCCATAAACTTTCTTCCCTTCAAGTAGAGACTCTTAATTACGAGTCCCACTTTTGGGGTTCAGTTCA
>NZ_JARXVT010000010.1 GCF_029892845.1 Aurantimicrobium minutum | reverse complement strand
TTGAAGGGACTGAGCCCGGTTGACTACCGGACACAGTCCCTTGCAAACTTAGAAACGACTCCCAATTAGAACTCCCACTTAAGGGGTTCAGTTCACATGTGCAGGGGCTTTCTTCATTACTCAAGGGGTTAGTTGAACCAGAGAGCCAGTTCGCGTGATGCAGAGTCTGGAGAATCAGAGCCATGGACAAGGTTCTGCTGAACTGCAAGTCCCCAGTCGCGCCCCAAATCTCCACGAATAGTGCCAGGCGCAGCTGTGGTGGGGTCTGTGGTTCCTGCGAGGCTTCGGAAGCCCTCGATAACTCGGTTGCCTGCAAGACGAATGGCCACAACAGGACCTGATTCCATGAAGCTCACCAGGGGCTCATAGAAAGGCTTGCCCACGTGTTCTTCGTAGTGCTTACCGAGAAGTTCTCGATCTGCCTGAACGAGGCGGATGTCGACAAGGGCGTAGCCCTTGGCTTCGATACGACGCAGGATTTCACCAGTCAGTCCACGGGCAACACCATCAGGCTTCACCAGGACAAGTGTTTCTTCAATAGCGGTCATGAGTTTTCTTTCTTTTGAGAGTCGAGTTTTGCCCCAGTTGTCATGGCATAAGCCCAAATGCCGGCGAATACAGCGCCGATCAAGAAGAGCATGGTCACGGCGAATCCAGAAATCACGATAATCGCCTGGACTGCCCATCCGAGGATGAACGCCCATTTGTATTTCATCATGAGGCCTATTGTGGCGAGCATCAACAGACACACTGCGGCGCCTCCACCCAAGGCAAGAACAGGCGGAAGTGCACCCAGGCCAAAGATGGTTAACGCAGCCAAGCCAACAACAATGAGTTCAAAGCCGAGTACTACCTGCCCAAGCGATGCTTGTGCAGATCGTTGACGTGGAGTGCGGGGTGTGCTCACAGAGTCCATCCTTGCGTCTCAGCAGCAAGTCCCACTGTCAGACCCACCAGTGTGATGGAACCAGTCACCACAACGGCACCCTTTTCAGAGTTCGCGGCATAGCCACGAGCCATTGCAAGAGCAACAACGGGATCAGGTTCCACAATTACCTTCTCATCGCCAACCTTGTCTGCAACTAAGAACCCCAAATCTCGGGCAGGTCGAGAACGCTCGGAGGGAGCATTTGTAACGATGAATCTCGTGGCCAGAGGGGCAAGGGCATCGATGATCCCCTGCGCATCTTTATCTTCAAAAATTGCGAGTACTACCGTCACGTCGTCAAAAGTGAAATATGTTT
This sequence comes from Aurantimicrobium minutum, assembly GCF_029892845.1. Lineage (GTDB taxonomy): Bacteria > Actinomycetota > Actinomycetes > Actinomycetales > Microbacteriaceae > Aurantimicrobium > Aurantimicrobium minutum_B. Next base: position 8,341 of record NZ_JARXVT010000010.1, on the reverse strand, counting down.
CCAGCGCACGTGCAAGCGAGGCCGCGCCGTGTGGGTTATGGGCAGCATCAACTAGAACGGTGGGATCAGCTGCCACAAGTTGCAGACGTCCTGGCGATGACACGGTAGCAAATGCTTCATCTAGGACTGCTTGCTCCAAAGATTGCGAAGCACCACCAAGAAATGCTTCCACTGCTGCAATTGCTAAAGCAGCATTCTCGGCTTGATGGTCACCATAGAGTGCGAGGAATAAGTCGTCATAACGACCTGCAGCGCCTTGAATCGTCACTAATTGACCACCCACTGCAACTGCTCTGGACACCACAGCAACTGGGTTTCCCACTTCAGGATTCTCGGTAGCAGAAACGAAGGTCAGTGTTGACTCAGTGAAATCCACTGCTTCTTCGAGTACTGCTCGAACAATGGGGTTCTGTGCTGCAGAGACAACCATGGCAGAAGGTTTGATAATTCCTGATTTAGTGCGCGCAATTGCATCGAGATCTTTACCTAAGCGGTCGGTGTGGTCCAAAGCAATCGGGGTGAATACTGCAACAACGCCATCAGCGACGTTGGTGGAATCCCATTCACCGCCAAGACCTGCCTCAACGATTGCCACGTCCACAGGCGCATCAGCAAATGTGCCATAAGCCAGGATTGTCATCACTTCGAAGAAGGTCAGACGTGGTTCACCCTTGGCTTCTAACTCAGCATCAACGAGTTCAACATAAGGCTTCACGTCGAGCCAGTTGGTGACCAAAATGTCATCTCTCACAGGAACGCCATCAAGAAGAATCCGTTCATTGAATGAGACGAGATGAGGCGAGGTGAAGACACCCGTTGTGAGCCCGTAAGAACGAAGAATCGCTTCGATCATCCGTGCAGTCGTGGTTTTGCCGTTCGTTCCTGCAATGTGGATGACGGGATATGCACGGTGAACGTCACCAAGAAGTTCAACCACACGGCGGGTTGGCTCAAGTCGTGGCTGCGGGTTGCCTTCCCCTAACCGAACAGAGAGTTCTTGAAACACCAGCTGTGCAGCTCGTGAATACTCATCCATCTCTGCGGGATCGATGCCTTCGTAGTCATCGTCCGAAGAGAAATCACCGTTGGCGAAACCACCAGGGGTCAGATCATCACTAGACATTGACCACTCGATTCACGCGAGAAACAGCAACAACGAAGGCGCCCTCGTTGGCGTATTGACCTGCCGGAATGACAGCGAAGTGCTCAGGTGCAGTGGAGAGCATTCCCGGCAACCACTCTGCAGGAGAAACATCGACATACTGAGCCAACTCACCATGGAATGCAGGGTCATGAACACCGAACTCAGTGGCTAAGGTGTCAGCTGCGATGTCAGCCGCAGTGTTCATCTTGAGCGCATCTGCATCTGCTTGCGAGAAGCAGAACACGCTCAGGTGAATGCGGTCAGAAACGTCGAATCCGGCTGCTTTTCTTGTGTCCTGCACCGCACGAATCACATCGCGTGCGAGACCTTCTGCTTCTAGTTCGGCTGTGGTGACTGTATCGAGGAGTACGAATCCACCAGCTGGCAGTAGCGCAAGTGCACGAGCACTTTCTTCTCCGTCACCTGTCTCCAGTGTGAGTTCATATTCGCCCTCAACCAGGTCAACCCCACCAGCGGTCACTACACCGTTGATCTCAGACCAATCGCCGGCCTTGGCCGCCTGAATAATCTGCTGAACTTGCTTGCCCAAGCGAGGGCCTGCAGCACGAGCGTTGACTGTCAATTTGGAAGTGATGCCATATTCGGAAGCAGAGCCGTCGGTGAGCTGCACCAAGGTCACTTGCTTGACGTTGAGTTCATCACGAAGGATGTCACTAAATGAAGCTAGTGAGTCAGAGAGCGAGGACACCACGGTGAGGTCTGCAAGAGGGAGGCGCACACGCAATCCCACCTTTTTACGCAAAGCAAGTGAGGAGGAAGTGATTTCACGCACAGCATCCATCGAAGCGACAAGAGCTGGATCAGCAGGGAACTGATCAGCTTCTGGCCAGTCCTCGAGGTGAACGGAACGACCACCGGTGAGACCCTGCCAGATGTTTTCGGTCACAAGTGGCAAAAGCGGGGCAGCCACTCGACACAGCGTTTCCAGAACGGTGTACAGAGTGTCAAAAGCTTCTTGAGCTTCAGCACCGCCTGTCCAGAAACGATCACGTGAGCGACGGACATACCAATTCGTCAGCACGTCAGCGAAGTTACGCAGCGACTCAGCAGCATTAGTAGAGTCCAATGCATCTAGCTGGCCTTGAACCTCGAGAATGAGGTCGCGGGTCTTCGCCAGCAGGTAACGGTCCAGCACATTTGTGCTGTCTGTGCGCCAGGTGGCTTCGTAGCCATCTGCGTTTGCATAGAGCGAGAAGAAGTAATAGCTGTTCCACAGAGGCAAAAGCAGCTGTCGAACACCTTCGCGGATGCCCTCCTCTGTCACGACCAGGTTTCCACCTCGAAGCACAGGAGAACTCATCAAGAACCACCGCATGGCGTCAGAACCATCGCGGTTGAAGACTTCGGAAACATCCGGGTAGTTCCGCAAGGACTTAGACATCTTCTGCCCATCATTGCCGAGCACGATGCCGTGAGAGACCACGTTCTTGAAGGCCGGACGATCGAAGAGAGCTGTAGCCAAGATGTGGAGGGTATAGAACCAACCACGGGTTTGGCCGATGTACTCCACGATGAAGTCTGCAGGGTTGTGGCTATCGAACCAGTCCGCATTCTCAAAGGGATAGTGCACTTGAGCAAACGGCATAGAACCCGAGTCAAACCAGACATCGAGTACGTCCTCGATGCGGCGCATTGTGGACTGACCCGTGGGGTCGTCAGGGTTAGGTCGCGTCAGTTCATCGATGAAAGGGCGGTGCAGGTCAGTTGGGCGAACGCCAAAATCTGCTTCAAGTTCGTCTAAAGAACCGTAAACATCAATACGTGGATATTCCGGGTTGTCCGATTTCCAGACTGGAATGGGAGAACCCCAGTAACGGTTTCGTGAAATGGACCAGTCACGTGCATTGGCAACCCACTTGCCGAACTGTCCATCCTTGACATTCTCTGGCACCCAGTTGATCTGCTGGTTGAGTTCTTCCATACGGTCACGGAATGTGGTTACTGACACAAACCACGACGACACAGCACGGTAGATCAATGGCTGACGACAGCGCCAGCAGTGCGGGTAGCTGTGCTCGTAAGAAGCTACGCGCATCAGACGTCCCTGTTCGCGGAGCAGGTTGGTCAAAGGCTTGTTGGCGTCAAACACCTGCATTCCAGCAACTTCGGGGAAACGAGAGAGGAACTTTCCACCGTCATCTACAGAGACGCGAACACCAATTCCTGCGGTCTCACAGACCTTCTGGTCCTCTTCACCGTAGGCAGGGGCCTGGTGAACAACGCCGGTACCGTCAGCAGTTGTGACGTAGTCGGCGACAAGGATCTGCCAGGCGTTTTCTTGATATTCCTCGTCGTCGGCGTAGTAGTTCCAGAGACGGTCGTATGTCACACCGTCAAGGTCCTTACCGATCACCGTCGATTTCACAGCTTCCTTTGCTGCGGATGCGTCTTCATATCCGAGATCCTTGGCATAGTTGCCCAAGAGATCTACTGCAATCAGATAGTCAGCCTCGCAACATGGAGCACCATCAGCGGCACCGTTGGGGCCAGCTGGAACAACGGCGTAGTGAATATCTGGCCCAACTGCCAGCGCAGCGTTGGTTGGAAGAGTCCACGGAGTTGTCGTCCACGCAAGAGCGCGAACTCCAGCAATACCTAGAGAACTCGCCTTCTCACCTGAAAGTGGGAAAGTAACAGTGACGGACTGGTCCTGACGCATCTTGTAGACGTCATCATCCATGCGAAGTTCGTGGTTGGAGAGGGGTGTCTCGTCATTCCAGCAATACGGCAGAACGCGGTAACCTTCATAGGCCAAGCCTTTGTCATAGAGACGCTTGAAGGCCCAGATGACAGATTCCATGAAAGAAATGTCGAGGGTTTTATAGTCGTTCTCGAAGTCAACCCAGCGTGCCTGACGGGTGACGTATTGTTCCCATTCGCCGGTGTAGCGAAGAACAGAAGAACGGGCTTCCGCGTTAAACGCAGCAATACCCATCTCTTCAATTTCTTCTTTCTTAGTTATACCCAGCTGACGCATTGCTTCCAGCTCCGCAGGAAGGCCGTGAGTGTCCCAACCAAATCGGCGGTCAACCTTCTTGCCACGCATTGTTTGGTAGCGGGGGAAGAGATCCTTGGCATACCCCGTTAGCAGGTGACCGTAGTGAGGAAGGCCGTTTGCAAAGGGTGGGCCGTCGTAGAAGACCCATTCGTCACCATCAGCGCGCTGTTCGATAGAAGCCTTGAACGTGTTGTCCTTCTTCCAGAAAGCAAGGATCTGCTCTTCTATGGCAGGGAACGACGGCGAAGGAACGATTTCGGATTGCTGACCGAATGCGTTACGGCGGGGATACGTCACTTAGGGCTCCAGTTGTTGAGTAAAACACTGTGCCAGGACGAAATTTCTTCCGCGGTACCACCTGAACTTGTGAGCGTTAACTCACCGCTTGTTCATGAGCGATGACGGGCTCGTCCCGTTCGGTTCTAATAAGCCCGGAGGCTGTTCTTCCGAAAACTCCCCGGTGATAGCCGGATCGGTGTTGTTACTCATCATTCTATGGGCTTTAGTACAGTAGATACATCACCATATGAGGCATTAAGTGGGAGAACATCCTGTTCTTCTACATTGACACGATGCCGCCCATAGAGAGCGAGTACCACCTATGTCCATCACGCCCGCGAACGTTCCTGATAAGCCGGCTCTAGAAGGTCTCGAAACTCTCTGGGATTCCAAATGGGAAGAATCTGGTCTCTACCGCTTCCGTAAGGACGGACAGACTCGCAGCTCTGTCTATTCCATTGACACGCCTCCCCCAACGGCCTCTGGTTCGCTACACATCGGCCACGTCTTCAGCTACACCCACACCGATGTCATCGCTCGTTTCCAGCGCATGCGCGGTAAAGAGGTTTTCTACCCCGCAGGCTGGGATGACAACGGTCTTCCTACAGAGCGTCGTGTCCAGAACTATTACGGAGTTCGCTGCGATCCCACACTCCCCTACGTCGACAACTTTGTTCCTCCTTTTGAAGGCGGCGACAACAAGAGCTCCAAAGCTGCAGATCAACTCCCCATTAGCCGCAAGAACTTCATTGAACTCTGCGAGAAGCTCACCGTAGAAGATGAGAAGCAGTTCGAAGATGTGTGGCGTCAATTAGGTCTTTCAGTTGACTGGACTCAGACCTACCGCACCATTTCTGACGAGACCATCACCACCAGCCAACTTGCCTTCATCAACAACCATGCTCGCGGCGAGGCATACCAGGCCATGGCACCTACTTTGTGGGATGTCACTTTCCGCACAGCAGTGGCACAGGCAGAGCTTGAAGACAAGGAAATGCCCGGCGCTTACCACCGCCTGACATTCCACAAGCCTGACGGCGGTCACATTGAGATCATGACCAGCCGACCTGAGCTCCTTCCTGCATGTGTTGCCCTCGTCGCGCACCCTGATGACGAGCGTTACAAGCCCTATTTCGGCAAGACGGTGAAGACTCCCGTCTTTGGTGTTGAAGTTCCTGTCCTTGCCCACCACCTTGCCCAGCCAGACAAGGGCACGGGTATTGCCATGATTTGTACGTTCGGTGACGTGACCGACGTGATTTGGTGGCGTGAGCTGAACCTGATGACCCGTGCGGTCATCGGTTTCGATGGCCGCTTCATTACTGAAGCTCCCGAAGGCCTCGAGTCTCCAGGGGCACAGGCAGCTTACGCTGAACTCGCAGGCAAGACAGCTTTCAGTGCAAAAACTGCAATGGTCGAGATGCTCCAAGCATCCGGCGAAATGCTGGGCGACCCAGAACCCATCATGCACCCGGTGAAGTTCTTCGAAAAGGGTGACAAGCCTCTTGAGATTGTCTCTACTCGACAGTGGTACCTATTCAATGGCGCCAAGGATGATGAGCTCAAGAAAAAGCTCATCGACCTGGGCCAGGAAATGGCTTGGCACCCTGACTTCATGCGTGTTCGCTATGAAAACTGGGTCAATGGCTTGAATGGTGACTGGCTTGTTTCACGCCAACGCTTCTTTGGCGTTCCGATTCCTGTGTGGTACCCGCTTGATGGTGACGGAAACCCCGTCTTCGATGAGCCCATCATCGCAACCCGTGAACAGCTCCCCGCAGACCCATCAACCGATGTTCCTGCCGGATACACCGAAGCACAACGCGGTATCCCTGGTGGATTCCAGGGCGAAGTCGATGTCATGGACACCTGGGCAACCTCGAGCTTGACCCCTCAGCTCGCTGGTGGCTGGGAGCGTGATGAGGACCTATGGAACCTGGTCTTCCCCTTCGACCTGCGCCCCCAAGGCCAAGACATCATCCGCACCTGGCTCTTTTCAACCATGCTGCGTTCTGCACTGCAGAACGGCGGCAAGCCTTGGACCAATGCAGCCATCTCTGGCTTCATTGTGGATCCAGACCGCAAGAAGATGTCCAAGTCCAAGGGCAATGTTGTCACGCCTGCAGACATGCTGGACCAGCACGGCTCAGATGCTGTTCGTTACTGGGCAGCAAGCAGCCGCCTCGGCACCGATGCAGCATTTGATCCTCAGAATCCCACACAGATCAAGATCGGTCGCCGTCTCGCTATCAAACTCTTGAACGCATCCAAGTTCATCTTGGGCTTCAATGCACCTGCTGATACTGAGATCACAAACCCACTTGACCTCAGCATGCTTGAGTCACTTCACAATGTTGTTCGTGAGGCTACTGAAGCTCTTGAGAACTATGACCACGCCAAGGCTTTAGAAGTCACAGAGCATTTCTTCTGGACTTTCACCGATGACTACCTTGAGTTGGTCAAGGAACGTGCCTATAACGAAGCTCACCCTGAGCAGGCTTCTGCTGCAGCAGCGCTGAATAAGGCACTAACTGTTTTCCTGCGCCTACTTGCACCGGTTCTTCCGTTTGCTGCCGAAGAAGCATGGTCCTGGTTCCACGATGAGAGCATTCACCGTGCATCATGGCCAGCACCTGGCGAAGAGAAGATTGGCAACCCCGACATTCTCAAGGCCGCATCAGAGGCACTGATCGGTATCCGTCGAGCAAAGACCGATGCCAAGGCATCACAGAAGACCGAAGTCCTGACCGCAACAATTGCGGCACCAGAAGCACTCATCTCTCTTCTCGAGGCAGCTCAAGGAGACCTCATGGCCACTGGCCGCATTGCAGAGCTGAACTTCACTGAAGCGGCAGAGCTTTCTGTCACGAAGATTGAACTGGCTCCTGTGCCAGAATCTCCTGCGGAGTAGACATGCAGCTGGGAACCCGGTGGCAGGTAAACACTGCTCCACCGCAGAATCTCGATGAATTGGTCGCTGAAGCAATTGCCCAGATAGAAAATGAACTAGCAGTTCTTGACCAGGACACAGATAGTTGGTTCTGGACGTTGACCTATCTAGAGAACCGTCCTGTTGTTCAGCTTGATGACGGTACAACAATTAGGGTTTTGCACAATGGCCAGATCTCAATTGAGATTGAGGAGTAGCGTTGAAACATGGCTAATACAGAAACAGCTCCACGCGACTGGACAATCACTTTAATTCTTTCCATCTTCGTCGGCACACTTGGCATCGACCGCATGTTCATCGGCAAATGGGGAACCGGCTTCCTCAAGCTCGTAACCGGTGGCGGACTTGGTGTCTGGTGGATTATCGACATCATCATCATTGCCACTGGCAACATGCGCGACAAATGGGGTCGTGAACTCGTAAAGTAGTTCCCCCCAGAGATATGACAAAAAGAAAGCCCCCTCTTCTGAACTGCTCCCCAAAAGTTGGACTGATTAATCAGTTTCCAATTTCTGGGGAGTTTTTCTTTGCAACCAAATAGTTCACTCACAACACTTCAACGAGAACAGCTTGTAGAGCTTTTCGAATCTGGCTTGGGATATCGTGCCGCGTCTTATCGTTTGGCCGTGAGTCTGACTTCCGTGAGAGATTTGCGCCTTCGTTGGACGCTTCATGGCAGGCTTTGTCTTGTGGAGAGTAAAACCAAAAGACGTTTCTCTTTCGAGATCAAAAAGGAAGTAGTTGACCGCTTCCTTGCAGGGGCATCGAAGATGGAATTGGCGTCCGAGTTTGGCCTCAATTCTGTCAAAGACATCACCAGGTGGGTGCGTGCGTGGCAAGCCGGCGGCGATGAAGCTTTGATGCCCAAACCCAAAGGAAGACCTGTCGGTTCTTCCACGAGTCCAGCAACGGCCAACGAAGCCGACCAGCTTCGTCAGCAAGTCAAACG
>NZ_JARXVT010000009.1 GCF_029892845.1 Aurantimicrobium minutum | reverse complement strand
AGACCAACTAAAAAGTCCAGGCCGATGGCCTGGACTTTCATAATTTTGTCAACAAGGTCGGGACTCATTTGTCAACAAGGTCCCGACTCATCACATTGTGGATCTGAGGGGACTCGAACCCCTGACCCCCTGCATGCCATGCAGGTGCGCTACCAGCTGCGCCACAGACCCGTAACCTCGCATAACTGCGAGACAACTTGTTTAGATTACTACATCTGGAGTGTGCTGAACGAACTCGAGAGGGATTGCAGGGCAGTCCTTCCACAAACGTTCAAGGCCGTAATACATACGTTCTTCTTCATGGAAGACGTGCACGACAAGGTCACCAAAATCAAGCAGAATCCAGCGGCCTTCAGCGCGACCTTCACGACGAATGGTCTTCACACCCGCTTCAATCATCTTGTCTTCAATTTCATTAGAAATCGCGATGACGTTGCGCTCGTTACGACCTGTCACAAGCAGGAAGATATCGACCAAGGGAAGGGGCTCAGAGATATCCAGAGCAACTTGGTCAAAGCCACCCTTATCGTCTGCAGCTTGTGCTGCAATCTGGAGCAAACGGTGGGCGTTGTCAGTAGCAGCCAATTAGAACAGTCCTAAGAAATAACCGGCAACGAATAAAGCAACCACTCCGACAGCCAAACCGGCAGCTGTGATGGAGAGGATGAAAGGTAAGCGTTCGTTCATACCACGAGGAGTAGTGACGACACTATTGGAGATGTTGTAAGCGGAAACGGCGGTCGCAGCTGAAACAGGTGCCATGCCTTGGGTTGGCGCAACTTCTTCCTCATCCTTGATGACGTCAATGTCTGACGTGTCGAGGTTTTCGAGGTTGGCACCAACTTGAGAAACAGAAGAAGGAATCAGGATTGATCCCGTAATGACGATTTCACCTGTGGGGTTGATTGGCGCAATAGAACCAGTTGTCTCGGGTAATGAAGGCAGAATCAAAGCGTTACTGATGACAGAAATGGACCCCGTTGTAGCAGGAGCAGCATTTGCAAGGTTGCCATATTCGATGTTGACTTCGCCGGCCTCAACAACTGCTTCTGCGGCAGCAACAGCTTCAGCAATGGCAATCGCTGCAGTAGCCTCTGAAATCGTCTGAGGTTCTAGTTCTTCCTCGTCGTACTCATCGTCATCAATAGGGTCAAGATCACCGATGACGGTAGCTTCAAGAACCTGTTCGTCGATAACACCGGTGACAGCCTCTGCTTGTGCGTCTTCCTCGGCTTGTGCAGCTACACGTGCGGCAGCCTCACGTGCGGCCTCAGTAGCGGCCTTTTCTTCTTGAGCACGGGCAGAGGCAAGTTCTTGTTCACGAGCTTGTTGAGCTGACAGCTCTTCAGCTTGCTGGGCCGCAATCTGTGCATCTTCAACATCACGCTGTGCCTGCTCAGCTTTTAGGGCATTTTGTTCTTCAGCCAAAGCTGCCGCTGCGGCTTTGGATTCTGCAGCGAGAGCAGCTTTCTCTTCCTTGGCAGCCAGTGCTTGAGCTTTTTTCTCTTTACGAGCGAGACGACGGGCTTCACCCTTTGAGGGACCTGAGGCAATATCTGAAGTTTCAACTGAGACGAGCGAATCAAAACCAGAGGTAACAACTTCTCCGGTTTGATCAGAGACAGCTGCAAGAGTTTCTTCAACAGCGGAAAGAGATCCCGAATCCAGGGCGGGTGCAACAAGAAGAGGTTCGATGGGACCGGTTTCTGCAGCTGTAACAGGAACAGATACCGGAGGGACGACAGATTCTGCAGGTTTTGCTGTGATTACCTCAACAGCGAGTTCCTCCACAGGAGAGACAACATCCTCAACAGGGGAAAGTTCAGTTTCACGAGCTGCAGCTGCAGCTTCCGCCTGGGCTTCTGCCTTGGCAGCAGCAGCTACTTCTGGTGTGATGACCGGGATCTGACCGGTCGCTGCGATGTATTCGACAACAGCGGTATCAGGATCGATTCCTCGCGCTTCTAGTTCGCGACGAGCCTTGCGAGAGAGGTCACCGAATTCGTTCAACACGATTTCGGGAGTATCACCACTCACGCATTTCTCCGATACAACTGATGTTCTTCAACATATTTTGCGACAGTGCCTGGAACGAGACCGTCAAGTGACAACCCCGCCGCAATTCGTTCGCGGCAGAGCGTGGACGAAATAGGCAAAACCGATATTTCTAACAAGTTTACGCTGGGTGAAAGCTTTGCGGGAACTTCTGGCTGTGTGCCGTGGCGAGAAACAACCACAAATGTAGCCAAACCCACTAAATCTTCATAGCTTTTCCAGCTCTGAATGCCTTCAAAAGCTTCATCCCCGAGGATGAAGAAGAGCTCCGAGCCAGGGTATTGCGTGGCAAGCTCTCGCAGTGTGTCCACTGTGTACGTTGGCCCAGAGCGATCAATATCTACAGTGTTGAGAGAAAAATTATCGTACCCAGCTATAGCTAGTTTGACCATTTCTGCCCGCTGCACTGGACTTGCTTCTTCGCTTTTCTGCCAGGGATCTCCTGCCGGAACAAAGATGACCTGGTCAAGCTTCAGTCGATCAAAAACCGCCTGGGCAACAGAAATATGGCCGTTTTGTGGCGGATCAAATGTGCCGCCAAGGACACCTATACGTAAGCTGTGACCGTCAACGGTCATGAGTTGCTTTCTTAGTGGTGAGCTGCGTGGTCGCTAGCGTCAGACCACTTCTGACGGTGACGTGCAGCAACATCCTTGTAGCTGTAGGTAACCAAACCAAGGAAGGTGAAAAAACCGGCTGCAATGATGGCAAAAGCAATCGCAGGAATCACCAAAGGGTAGGTTACTTCAGCTTCAGAGGCCAGAATCAATGCGTCCATCATTACTCCACAAAGGTTGGGATTACTACTAACAAAAGTCTAGTGGCGAATTTGCCCTGAACCACGGACCAACCACTTAGTTGAGGTAAGTTCAGGCAGTCCCATGGGACCTCGAGCGTGTAGTTTTTGAGTGGAAATTCCTACCTCAGCACCGAAACCAAATTCGCCACCATCAGTAAAGCGAGTAGATGCATTAACCATCACGACAGCTGCATCTACTTCTGCAAGGAACTTGTCAGCGTGTGCAACATTATTCGTGAGGATAGATTCGGTGTGTTTCGTGGAGAAACGACGAATGTGTTCAATCGCTTCATCAAGATCGTCAACAACTTTGACGCTCATTTCAAGCGACATGTGTTCCGTTGCATAATCCTCATCTGTCACCACCCCTACTGAAGGGAATATCTCTCGCGTTCGCGCGTCTCCCTTGAGGGTTACTCCGGCATCAACCAATCTCGACAAGATGGGAGGAAGTGCAGATTCGGCAATACTCTCAAGAACAATAAGGGTCTCTAAGGAATTGCACACACTAGGTCTTTGCACCTTTGAGTTATGGGCAATGTCAACGGCTTGTGCGATATCCGCACTCTCATCAATAACAAGGTGCACAACTCCCGCACCAGTCTCGATGACGGGAACCTTGGACTCCAGCACCACGGCATTGATGAGGTTGGCTGAACCGCGTGGAATGAGCACGTCTACGTATCCGCGGGCAGCCATGAGCTGTGTAGCTCCTTCACGCCCTAGATCATCAATGCTTTGAATTGCCTGTGCAGGAAGACCTGCAGCCACAAGAGCATCTTGCATGAGAGAAACCGTGACTGTGTTGGTGTTCTCAGCTGCAGAACCACCTCGAAGCACTGATGCGTTGCCACTCTTGATGCAGAGTGCAGCAATATCAACAGTGACGTTCGGGCGTGCCTCGTATATAGCTCCAACTACGCCAAAAGGTACGCGTACTTGACTGAGGTGAATTCCGTTAGGCATGTCATTACCGCGAACCACGACGCCCACAGGATCTGGGAGGGAAATAACATCCCGAACTGCGTGAGCTAACGAGGTCAGACGTTCGGGAGTGAATCGGAGGCGGTCAAGTAATCCGTCAGCCATACCGGAAGCCACACCAGCTTCTATGTCACGAGCATTGGCATCCAGGATTGCGCGGTGATTGGCATCTATGGCGTCAGCGATAGCGGCTAAGGCCTTGTTCTTCTGAGCGGTGCTCAAAGTTGCGAGGGCACGAGAAGCTGTCTGTGCAGCCTCCAGTTTGGAGACCAGTTCAGCTGAAAGAGTTGAGGTTGCCATACCTCAATGCTACTGATTGGCTACAACGCCGGAATTACTCCGTGGCAGCGTCGAACCAGGTGCCCACGTTCTCGCCCCGAAGTGCCGAAGCCACAAGTGCGGCATTGGTGATCAAAACAGCAGTACCGGACTCCGCAGCGAACTGCGCGGCTGCAGCCTTGGTGCCCGCTCCCCCGCTGCCCACTCCTGCTGAACCGATGGAGCCAAACTCCACGTGATCCAGGAGATGGCCGAAAGGAACAAGTTCAATACGCTCAGCACCAGGCTCTCCCGGTGGTTTGGTGTAGATGCCGTCAACATCTGAGAGCAAGACAAGAACGTCAGCGTTGACCAGCTGTGCAACAAGAGCAGCCAGATGGTCGTTATCGCCAAAACGAATTTCTTGGGTTGCGACGGTGTCATTCTCATTGACGATAGGGAGAACTCTGAGTTCAAGAAGCTTCTCCATCGCTAATGCAGCATTAGAACGTGTGCTGTCATTCTCAAAGTCACCAGAAGTGAGAAGAACCTGACCCGCAACAATATTGGAGTGATCAAGAAGTTCTTGATAACGAACCATCAAGCGGCTTTGGCCAACGGCTGCGGCAGCCTGCAAAGTGGGCAGGTCAGTAGGACGTGAAGTCAGGTTGATGTATGGGAAACCTGTGGCCATTGCACCTGAGGAAACAAGAACTACCTCAGTGCCGCGACCATGAGCTTCAGCTAGCGCTTCCACCAGGGTTGTGATTTGGTGTGCGTTCTCTCCGCTGATGGAGGACGAGCCAACCTTGACCACAATCCTGCGGGCAGCAGGAATATCTTGACGACTACTAACTTTCATCAGCGATCTCGTCATCAACCTGCCAGAGGCCAGCATCTCGCTCACGCACAAGCTCTTCACGAGCTTCCTGCTTGGCATCCATGAGGTCGTAATACTCATCACGTCGTTCCTTGTTGGTTCGACGGTTGTTCTGGTTAAGACGGTCATCAGTTCCACGAGGACCAGTCATGAGTTCTGCCGCAGAAGTCATGGTTGGCTCCCAGTCGAAGACCAAACCATTACCTTCACCGATGATGACGGTTGATCCGGCAACAGCACCCTTCTTGAAGAGCATGTCTTCAACGCCAGCTTTAGCGAGACGGTCTGCAAGGTATCCAACAGCTTCTTCGTTATTGAAGTCGGTTTGTTCGACCCAACGCTCAGGCTTGGCACCAATCACGCGATAGATGTTTCCACCAGAGCCACCTTCAACACGGATGATGTATCCCTGATCGTCCACAGCACGTGGACGCAACATGATGACCGGAATTACTTCATTCGCAAGCGCATCCTTGCGGCCCTGCTCAACAAGCTCTGCGAGAGCGAAGGAAAGCTGGCGTAATCCTTCGTGGGAAACGGCAGAAATCTCGAAGACACGGTAGCCGCGTTCTTCAAGGTAAGGGCGAACCATATCTGCCAAGTCTTTGGCATCAGGAACATCTACCTTGTTCAACGCAATGAGCTGAGGACGATCAAGTAAGGGAACCTGATCTCCTGGGACGGGATATGCGGCTAGTTCGCCCAGAATCACGTCGAGGTCAGATAAAGGGTCGCGGCCTGGATCAAGGGTTGCACAGTCAATCACGTGCAGAAGTGCCGTACAGCGCTCTACGTGACGGAGGAACTCGAGACCTAAGCCCTTTCCCTCGGAAGCTCCCTCAATCAAACCTGGGACGTCTGCAATGGTGTAGCGAACCTCACCAGCTTGAACCACACCCAAATTGGGGTGCAAGGTTGTGAACGGGTAATCCGCAATCTTGGGACGTGCAGCTGAAAGTGCAGCAACCAAAGAGGACTTTCCAGCAGAGGGGTAGCCAACTAAAGCCACGTCAGCAAGCGTCTTGAGCTCGAGCATGACGTCACCCTCGAAGCCCTTTGTTCCCAGAAGCGCGAAACCAGGAGCTTTACGCTTCGTGGAAGACAAGGCTGAGTTTCCTAGGCCACCCTGACCAGCGGGCGCAACAACAACACGCATACCAGGAACGTTCATATCGGCAATCACAGTGCCGTCAGGGTCCTTAACCACGGTTCCGACTGGAACTGAAAGAACGAGTTCTTCACCCTTGAAACCTTGACGGTGATCGCCCATGCCAGGGCCACCGTGAGGAGAGTTGATGTGAGGGGCGCGGTGATAGCTCAACAACGTGGTGACTTGGGGATCTGAGAAGAGAACAATATCTCCGCCATCTCCGCCGTTGCCGCCATCAGGACCAGCCAAAGGCTTGAACTTCTCGCGCTTGACTGACACACAGCCATTTCCACCGTGACCGGCTTTGAGGTGCAGGGTGACGTTATCGACAAACGTTGCCATGTCTGCTCCTTTTCTGCCGATGCTCAGGCGATTGTGTTGCGGATGTAAATAGGAAAAGGCGAGCTAAAAAGCTCGCCCTTCCTCTAAAGCTGTTAGTGCTGGTGTTAGACAGTCACAATGTTGACGACCTTGCGGCCACCCTTGTTACCGAACTCAACAGCACCAGCTGCGAGGGCGAAGAGAGTGTCATCGCCACCACGACCGACGTTAACGCCGGGGTGGAAGTGAGTGCCACGCTGACGAACGATGATTTCGCCAGCAAGAACCTTCTGACCACCGAAGCGCTTTACGCCGAGGCGCTGTGCGTTGGAGTCACGACCGTTGCGAGTGGAGCTCGCACCCTTTTTATGTGCCATCTGAGTCTCTCCTAGGCCTTACTTGATGCCGGTGATCTGAACGCGTGTGAGCTCCTGACGGTGGCCCTGACGCTTCTTGTAACCGGTCTTGTTCTTGTACTTCTGGATGATGATCTTGGGGCCGCGAAGGTCGTTGAGAACCGTAGCGGTTACCTTGACCTTTGCCAGCGATGCCTGGTCAGCGGTGATCTTGTCGCCGTCAACGAGGAGAACTGCGGGAAGCTCGATGGAGCCAGACTTGTCAGCCTTGACACGGTCCATTGTGACAATGGTGCCGACCTCTACCTTTTCCTGGCGACCGCCGGAGCGCACTACTGCGTAAACCACTTTGCTACCTAATTTCTTAAAGCTAATGAATTGTTTCTGCGTTGATTTCCTGGGCTAACCGGACTATCCGCAGAAGATTGGGGCAATCACGCTCAGAATCGAACGAGCACCAAGGTTCAAGAATAGCCACTTCTCGCACTGTGGTCAAACCAACAAGACCGGCGTGTGAGCGGGATTATTCCCCTACTGCGTTATGAATCACTTTCTGGGCTTGCAGAGCCCTCACCAGTGGAGATATTTGCAGTAGAAACTCGACGTGAACGTCCACGACCCTGACCGGCAGCTTTAGGCTCTGGCAGAGCTTCGAGGACGTTTTCGAGAATAACTTCGGCCTTTTCAGCCGAAACACGGGGTTTACGCCCCTTGCCTGAAGAGACAACTGGGATATCTAGAATTTCAACGATTTCTTCAGAAGCTTCTGCGTCTACGTGATCTTCAGTGGAATGCCCCAGAGTGCTTGCCGCAATCTGAGCAAGTGCGTTCTTTGCGCCCTCAGGGATTGGGTGAGCCACAACTGCTGCAGCAGCTGGCTTATCTCCTCCGCGTCCCTTGGAACGACGACGAGGTTCTGCAGCATTAGATTCACCGTTATTACCCGCACGCGTCACTGGTTCGTGATGAACAATGACACCACGCCCAGCACACACCTGGCATGCCTCGGAGAAAGTCTCCAACAAGCCAAGACCTAGCTTCTTACGAGTCATCTGAACCAGGCCGAGAGAAGTTACCTCTGCAACTTGGTGCTTGGTACGGTCGCGAGACAAGCATTCGATCAGTCGACGGTGAACAAGATCACGGTTGGTTTCAAGAACCATATCGATGAAGTCGACAACGATGATGCCGCCAATGTCTCGAAGACGCAGTTGACGAACGATTTCTTCGGCCGCTTCCAAGTTGTTCTTGGTAACGGTCTCTTCAAGGTTTCCACCAGAACCGACGAACTTGCCGGTGTTGACGTCAACAACGGTCATTGCTTCGGTGCGGTCAATAACGAGTGAACCACCTGAAGGTAGCCAAACCTTACGGTCAAGTGCCTTCTCAATTTGCTCAGTGATGCGGTATTCATCAAAGGCGTCACGGTTTCCTTCGTATGCGGAAACGCGCTCGAGTAGTTCAGGAGCCACCTGGTTGAGGTAACTCTCAATAGTGCCCTTGGCAATATCTCCCTGAATGATCATGCGGTGGAAGTCTTCATTGAAAACATCACGAACAATCTTGATCAAGAGATCAGACTCACTGTGCAGGATGGCCGGAGCATTGTCGGTCTCAACCTTGCGAGAAATCTCTTCCCATTGCTGAGTAAGACGCTGTACATCAACGGTGAGCTGCTCTTCAGTTGCACCTTCTGCAGCGGTACGAACAATAACTCCCACATTCTCTGGAAGTACTTCCTTGAGAATGCGCTTGAGGCGAGTACGCTCGGTGTCTGGAAGCTTGCGGCTAATCCCGTTCATCGAGCCGTTAGGAACGTAAACCAAGTAGCGTCCAGGCAATGAAACCTGAGAGGTCAAGCGGGCACCCTTTTGACCAACGGGGTCCTTCGTGACCTGAACGAGAACCTTGTCTCCTGGCTTTAGTGCATTCTCAATTTTGCGAGGCTGGTTCCCGGTTTCTACGGAATCCCAATCAACTTCACCCGAATAAAGAACTGCGTTACGACCGCGACCAATATCCACGAAAGCCGCTTCCATCGAAGGTAGAACGTTCTGCACCTTACCGAGATAAACGTTGCCGATGAGGCTAGCTTCAGAAGCACGAGCAACATAGTGCTCGACGAGAACATTGTCCTCGAGAACACCAATCTGGACGCGATCTTCTTTTTCGCGAACAATCATGGCGCGATCGACAGCTTCACGACGAGCGAGGAACTCACTTTCCGTCACGACAGTTCGACGGCGACCAGCATCACGGCCATCACGACGGCGTTGCTTTTTTGCTTCAAGACGAGTTGAACCCTTGATGCGCTGAGGTTCCGTGATCAGTTCTGGTGCACGTGGAGTGCGGATTCGCACAACAGTGTTGGCTGAATCATCCTGAATTTCACGGTTTTCACCTTGGCGCTGACGAACTCGGCGACGAACCGTGCTGCCATCAGCAGTGTCGTCCTCAACCTGACCGAAAGCACCACGCTCTGGACGGTTATTTCGGGTCGGACGACGGTCTTCAAGTCGATCACGACCATCACGAGTGGGGATGCGGCCTTCAGAACCAGGAAGGTTTGGAGCAAAGAAGAATAAATCAGTTACCTCTTTGGCCTCAAAAGTGGGGTACTCCACTTTGGGCTCAGCAACTGCTTCTACGACTGCCTCTGCGATGATTTCAGCAACTACTTCGATAACCGCAGCTTCAGCTTCTGCTTCAGCCACGATTTCGGTCGCAACCTCTTCTGCTTCGGCAACAATAGCTTCAGCGACTACTACTGCTTCGGCCACGATGTCTTCAGCAACTTCAACGGCTTCAGAAACAACTTCTGTCACAAATTCTTCGACGTTGTTGTCTTCATTTTCGGTGTTATTCACCATCAGTGGTGTACTCCCCGTTACCCCCTGCGTCACCGCGTCACGGGGATGTAACTATTCTCGTTTGCAGAAATCCGAAGAATTCTGGCTATAAATCTTGTGTGTCTTCCCACTGATTCCGGCTTGTAGCTCTGGATCTGTGGCGGGCGATCGCGGTGATCTCCCGTGCGCATAACCGTTGTTATGCAAAGTCTTGTTTGTCACGTCGCACGAGGCCATTGCCTTCGCACTAATAACAGTATGTCAGGTTTCATCCAGCTGTGTGGTTCCTGAGTGAATTCTCGAAGTGTCCCGTCATAATGAAGATGTGAGCATCACTTCAACTGACACTAAGCGCCCTGTAGGTTTCTCCCTTTTCCTCATCCTCGCTGGACTGGTGGGTCTGACAGCTGCTTTTGCACTCACAGTTGAAAAAATTCACAAACTACTTTTCCCCGATGAGGCAGCTTCCTGCGATTACAGCGTGATTGTCCAATGCGGTAAAAACTTGGCATCGTGGCAGGGTTCACTTCTGGGATTCCCCAACCCCTTGATTGGCTTGATGGCATGGTCCGTTGTCATCACCGTCGGCGTGGGCATGCTCGCTGGGGCGCGTTATGCCAATTGGTTCTGGCAGGGCCTGAACATTGGTGCAGCTGGCGCTCTTGCATTCGTCATCTGGCTCTTCAGCCAATCAGTATTTGTTCTCGGCACTCTGTGCCCGTGGTGCATGGTTACTTGGGCCGCAACAATTCCCTTCTTCTGGGTTGTCACGTTCTGGAACATGAAGCACGGCATTTGGGGCTCACGTGCCCAGAAGCTGGGAAGCACTTTGCTGAGCTGGGTTGCCATCGTGATTTTGGTGAGCTTCTTAGTTGAAGCAATCATTGCGCAATTCATGCTCAACTGGGTCGCTACGCTGTAACAATGTCTACTTCGGAATCAACTACTGTTTCCGACAAGCTTGACCCCAGGCACAAGGTCATCCTTGGTGTCATTATGGTCTCGACCTTCGTCGTCTTTCTCAATGAGACGGCACTCGGTGTAGCTCTCCCCCAGATCATGGAGCAGCTGAACATTCAGCCCAGTACTGGTCAATGGCTCAACACTGCATACATGCTGACCATGGCAGTGATTATCCCTACGACAGGTTTCCTGCTTCAACGGTTCTCAACGAAACCGATGTACATCGCAGCAATGACGTTCTTCACCACAGGAACGCTCGTTGCGGCGTTGTCACAGGACTTCTTGGTTCTCCTTATTGGTCGCATCCTGCAGGCCAGCGGAACAGCAATCATGATGCCACTGTTGATGACAACAGTGATGGTGTTGGTCCCTGAACACCTCCGTGGACGAATCAACGGAAACATCTCCCTCGTCCTTTCCGCTGCACCTGCCCTAGGCCCTGCCTTCTCTGGATTAGTACTGAGTGTTTTGGACTGGCGTTGGCTGTTCTGGATCATGTTGCCTATCGGCATCGTGACATTAATCATCGGCACGATTCGTATCTCGAACAGCCAAGAACCCCGCAAGATTCCTATTGATGTCATCTCGGTTATTTTGAGCGCATTTGCCTTCTCAGGCCTGATCTACGGACTGAGCTCGTTTGCAGATGCAGCCCGAGGTGTTTCCGCAGTTTCTCCATGGATTCCTCTGGGAATTGGAATCGTATTCTTTGCTCTTTTCCTGCAGCGTCAGTCACGTCTACAAAAGACTGATTCTGCGCTGCTAGACCTTCGTACATTCCGCTCTCGCTCATTCACCGAGGCAATGGGCATCATGGGTATCGGCATGTTGATTCTGTTTGGTTCTGGAATTTTGATTCCCATCTACATGCAGAACGTGTTGGGCGTAGAGCCCCTCACGACGGGTCTCATGATGCTCCCCGGCGGACTCGCCATGGGTCTTCTCGGACCAACGGTTGGACGCATGTATGACAAGTTTGGGCCTCAACGTCTTCTCATTCCCGGTTCCATCGCAGTGAGCGTGGCGTTCTGGACGATGACAACCTTTGGCACGCAAACATCTATTTGGTTTGTTTTCGGAAGCTATTCTCTGTTGAGTATCGGCTTGGCATTCCTGTTCACTCCCCTCTTTGCACTCTCACTGAGCTCAGTACCCCCTCAGCTCTATAGCTACGCCAGCGCAACGATTGGCACACTGCAGCAACTAGCGGGTGCAGCAGGAACTGCTTTGTTCGTGACTGTGATGACGATCATCGCAGCGGGGCTGCGTGACGGCGGCGCAACAGATGTTGAGGCACTGGCCGGTGGAATGCGTTCCGCATTCTTGATTGGTGCAATTGCCTCACTGGGACTGATTGCCATTGCAGTTATTCTCAAGCGGCCAGCAAGTACTGAAGAAATGGCTCGGGAACTTCAGCACTAGATGCAAGACCACAACATAAAGAAAGCCCCTGCATTGAACTGAACCCCAAAAGTGGGACTCGTAATTAAGAGTCTCTACTTGAAGGGAAGAAAGTTTATGGATCTCAGGGTCAAACATTCACTCGAAACC
>NZ_JARXVT010000008.1 GCF_029892845.1 Aurantimicrobium minutum | reverse complement strand
AGACCAACTAAAAAGTCCAGGCCGATGGCCTGGACTTTCATAATTTTGTCAACAAGGTCGGGACTCATTTGTCAACAAGGTCCCGACTCATCACAATGGGGCCGCCTAGGGGAATTGAACCCCTGACCTATTCTTTACGAGGGAATCGCTCTACCAACTGAGCTAAGGCGGCGCGAACCGCACAAAGCGGAACAGTTTTCAAGCTTAGTAGCTTGATTCTTGAGCTGAAACTTGAGGTAACTAGTTCCCAGAAGAATTACGACGACGACGCAGGGCCACAATCACCAACACAGCAGCGAGAGCAACTGCGCCAGCGGCACCAAGGCCCAAAGCAAGCTGAAGTTGACCGTTGTCGCCTTCAGCGCCGCTGGAGGTCACCATGAGTTCTTCATCTGCTTCCGTCACAACTGCTTCTTCCTCTGCAGGCACTGCCTCGGACAGTGGATCAGCATCGGAGCCTTCGACGGTGAACGCGATAGAGCCAGAGGCAGGGTGTCCGTCTTGAGACACAATGCGGTAGCTGGCGGTGTAGCTGCCGTTAGGCAACGCACCAGCAACAACAGGCACGGTCATAGTGGCGCCGGTCACATCGAAGGTGGGAGCACCTAACTCAGCAACAGCACCGTCTGCATTCACCAGAGAGACTTCGGGGGCGAATTCCTGCGCCACAGCTTCTACGAACGTGAACTGAAGTTCTACTACCGGCGTCGAGACCACAGCATCATTGGCAGGAACCGATTGGAACGTGTCGGAGTGTGCAGAGGCCATCGTCGATGTTCCTAGAACAACGACGAGTGCCATTAATGCGGTGGCAATGACAGCTGTAAAGCGACGAATCATCCGAGTAGTCCTTCTCCGATATAGCCTCCAGGCTGACAGCCAGGAGGAAGTGCGAAAACTGCAGACCCGATGGGGGTCGTCCATGTGTTCATGAGGTCTAAGTCTGCCAAACGTTGCTGAACAGGAACGAATTGCTTCTGAATATCAGTCATGTATGCGGCAAAAATCAGTCCTGCGTTCGGCTCTCCCGAAGGAAGCAAGCCGTCCTCGTAGTTTAACGGGCGTCGAAGGAACTTCTCTGCAGGATTGTCTGTCTTTGCTCTGCGCACGTGAGCAAAGGAAGCAATGACAGGCATCCCGTTCTCGTATGTGGCCTTGAGGTCAGGTGTGTCGAATTCTTTAGTCCCAGTCAAAGGGGCACCGTTGTGGAGGTTGCGACCCATGGCCGTTTCCTTCTTGGTGTCGTCAAGCTTGTCCCAGCCAGCAAAGTCCATCTGGATGCGGCGAACAACCAGGCAGGTGCCATCCCTGAACCACTGGGGTCCCGAAGTTGCCCAGACCTGGCTATCGAATTCTTTGGCAGAACGAGGGTTGACGGTGCCATCGACCTGACCAAACAGGTTGCGACCGGTCTGATCGGAAGCAACCCCATATTGCGGGCGGTTGAATCCCGATTGAGACCATGCGGGCTCGGCAAAGGTGTGTGCCGTTCGGCTGAGCTGACGCGCAGCGTGGGCAACCGTGAGGGGGTTGTCTGCACCCACGTGAATGACAAGATCGCCGCCGCTGAATTCGGGCTGAAGTTTGTCAATGGAGAAGGAGGGCAGTTCGGTAAAGCCCGCAGGAATACTTCCTTGTAATCCCAGTTTGGTGAAGAAGCCAGGACCAAAACCAAAGGTCGAGGTCAGTCGTGCTGGCTCGGTGGCCAGATAGGGCTCTCCGTCAGGAAGGGTTGGCTTTCCCTTCCCTAAGCGCGCTGCGTCATCGGTGAGCAACTGCATCATGCTGCGGGCTTGGGAGAGCGTGGTGCTGGGGTTCAGCGTGAAAGCCATGTACGTGCCATACGACTGAAGCGGGGTCATGATCCCGGCTTGATACTCCCCATAGAAAGGGATGGTGGCACTTTGTTGTCCAGCTCGTAATTGAGCTTCCTTTTCAGGAGTTGATGCCTGCGCGGCGTTGACGGTGAGGGCACCGCCCGCGAAACCCGCAACTCCTGCTGCGACATAACTAGAAACGACGCCAGCAGAAGCAAGGAAACCTCGACGGGAGACAACTCCCGGAGTTTCGCTTTCTTCTGCTGGCGTCTGAGTCATAGTTCTAACCTAACAAGCTCAACTGAGAGCTCGGTGGGCGTTCCTTAGCCTGCGTAGGTGGAGATATCGCGGGCGACGGCGTCAACGTCCAGGGTGGTGTCGTTGGAGAACTCCAGGGTCAAAGTGACGTGGCTGCCGACGGGAATGGGCTTGAGGAGATCCCAGTACATGACGTGGTATCCACCGGGCTTGAGAGTGACGGATCCCTTCGCAGGAATCACAATTCCGCCTTCAACCATCTGCATGACCATTTCACCAGCATCGTTCTTGACGACTTCGTGGATCTCCATGGGGGTCTCGGTCAGACCTTCAGTGGTGTTCGTAGCGCCGACGAGTACGATGTCTTCATCGGAGGGGTTTTCGAGAGTCATGAAGACGCCGGTCATTGCCATGCCGTCCATGAGTTCAGGAACTGCCTTAATCCATACATCGGAAGCAGTGGGAGTGACCGGCTCTGGGGTAGCTGGTGCACAGCCCCCGAGAGCGAGTGCTGCAATAGCAACAGCGACGAGTGAAAGTCCGCGCTTGGTTGCGGAAGTTGAGTTCTTCAATGCAAATCCTTTGTTCAGGTATATTCTACGTTACGTAGAACACTGATAGTATTCTACAAGTCGTAGAACAAGCAACTCAGGAGAACTCATGACCACTCAACGCAACCGAGGCGAACTCGAAGCCGACATCATGACCATCCTGTGGCAGAACAATGTGGCGATGACCGCCAAAGAAGTCCAAGCCCAGTTCACGGAAAAGATTCCTGCCATCACGACCCTCATCACTGTGCTCGATCGCATGTGTGCCAAAGGGCAGGTTGTGAAGAACTCCACCGGTGGCCGCAGCCAAACTTTCGCTGCCGCACAGAGCCGAATCGACCACGTCGCGAGCACCATGACCTCTGCTTTGCAGAGTGCCGACGACCAGGTTGCCGCGTTGCTCCATTTCGCGGGCTCACTTTCTGAAGAAGACCGCGCATTCCTGCGTAAGGCCATCGACAAGAGCGAATAACAGTTAGTTTGACGTGATGGAACTTCGAACAATTGTCTTTCTGATTGCGATCTATGCCGCAATTTCGTTGTTCGTTCCGCGCGCCCTCGCGAACCCTGAATTAGTGAGTAAGCGCCCAGGCTTTGTTCTCTATGCTTGGTTTATTTCCCTCGGCATAGCTGCACTCTCTTTGCTCACAGCACTTATTGGTTTGGTTTCCCGTGCACTGGCTCAACATGTCGTGGAAGATAACTCAGCACGCATCTTCATGCCCATCCTGGAGAACGTCTTCGGCTGGATAGCCCTCGGAGTACTAGGAGTCTTGGTCTTCCGATTCGGCGCAGCACTTGGCGAACTTCGTGCTGCCAAACGCAAGCTCGACGAACAATTCGCGGTCCTGATTCCCCGCGGAAAAATCACAGAACTCTCCGGTCACCGCGTGATGATTTTCGACTCCTCTGAAACGGTATTGATGGCTGTGCCCAGTGCGAACTGCGTCATGGTCAGCTCCGAGATCATCTCCACACTCAGCCCTGAACTCCTCCAAGCAGCACTGGCTCATGAGCAGGCTCACCTCGATCAGCGCCATGGGACAGTGAGGGCTGCCGGAGTTCTTGCCATGGCGGTTGCACCCGGATTCTCAGCCAGTGAGCGCATGGCGCAAGCTACTCGCATCACCACTGAACTCTTGGCAGATGACGCCGCAGCACAGAAGTTCTCTCGCCACACCGTTGCCCAGGCACTCCGTGCCTGCTTTGGCACGAGCGCGCTGGTGGAAGAACGAATTGCTCGTCTAGAGAGCTAGCACTGAGGATCGCTCGCGGGGACTTTCCCGCGCAACAAGAACCCATCCACCGCGTCATTCACACAGGCGTTTGACTTGTTATATGCCGTGTGGCCTTCACCGGTGTAGGTCACGAGGTGACCACCTTCGAGCTGAGCTGCCAAGTTTTGTGCCCAGCGATAGGGTGTTGCCGGATCACCTGTTGTGCCAACAACCAGGATGTCTCCAGCGCCACGTGCCGTGACCTTCTGAGGAGTCATCACAGCAGGGAATGCCCAGTTTGAGCACAGTTCATCACCATAGGCGAGATAAGGCCCAATGACAGGTGCTTTCTCTGCAAGCACCTTGGCGTCAGCAGCCCACTGTGCAGGATCCGTTTTCACCGGATAATCCAAGCAGTTGATGGCAAGGAAAGCTTCGGTTGAGTTATCGGAATACGTTCCGCTTTCAGTGCGGTTGTAATACCAATCCACCGAGCCATAGGCAGGATCTGCATCCCCCTCATAGACGGCAGTAAACACATCAGAGAGATAGCTCCACGCTTGCTTGTCATAGAGCGGGGCGATGATTGCCGTCAGCATCGAATCGGCTCCGAGCACGCGTCCATCTGAGGCAGTCAGAGGCGATTGATCCAAGCCTGCAAGCAGTTGGCCAATCTGGGTCATCGCGGAATCCGCCGTCCCTGTGAAAGGACAATCAGAACCGGCAAGGCAATCCGCCACGTAGGAACGGAGAGCATTCTCAAACCCAATGGACTGCGTGAGATTCACATCAAAGCTCGACGAAGAGGGATCGAGAGCACCATCGAGCACCATGCGTCCAACGTTGCCCGGGAAGTTCTCGGCATAGATGGCCCCCAGCAAGGTGCCATAGGAATATCCCAAGTAGTTCAACTGGCGGTCCCCCACCGTTGCTCGCAACATGTCCAGGTCTTGTGCTGCACTCACCGTGTCGACATGGGCAAGCAGATCACCTGTGCGATCACGGCACCCTTGCGCAAAAGCAGCGCTGGCAGCTTCACGCTCAGCAAACCACTCTGGGCTTTCTCGCACCGTCTCAGAAGCCCCAAATAAGAACTCATCCATCTGGGCGTCAGAATCAACACACACCACTGGCGTAGATGCGCCGACACCACGTGGATCAAACCCAATCACGTCGTAGTTCTTTTGGACCGCACCACTGACGGCATAGTCGAGAGAATCGGCGACGAAGTTCACACCGGAAGCACCTGGGCCACCAGGATTCACAAAGAGTGAGCCCAACTTGTTTTTAGAACTTGCCTGGTGCTTCACCAGAGCGAGCTCAATGGTTTCTCCAGCAGGTTCAGCCCAGTCGAGCGGTGTAACGGCAGTTGCACACTCCATGTCCTCGTGACAATCCGTCCACTCGAGGGTTTGTGAGTAATAGACCTGGTACTCCGCAGGAATGGTTTCAGGGGGCAGTGACGGTTCCGGGACAACACCGCCTGAGCATGCAGTCAAGGTCAATGCCACGAGGGCAACAGTGACGGCCCTGAAAGCTGCCTTTATGCTCATGCAGGAACTTCGGAACGCGAAGCGCGAATCAAGAGTGCTTCCATCGCCAGTGCCGGTGCCACGTTGGCATCAATGCGCTCACGGGCCACACCAATGGCTTCCATCGTGGCGAGGGTGTCTTCGCTGGAGCGTGCAGATGCCGCAGCGCGGAGCTCAGATTCAAACTCAACGTTGATGAGCTCATCACTGACACCCAATTGCAGGCGAAGCACGTCGCGATAGACCGAAAGCAAGTCGACAAGGATGCGGTCCAAACCATCTCGCAGGCTTCGCGTGGCACGACGCTTCTGCTGTTCTTCCAGACCCTTAACTTGGCTGCGCAGGTTGGACGGGATCGCATCGCCTTCGGCGATACCCATCGAACGGCGAAGCTGCTCGAGTTCAACACCATCACGCTCTTCGGTGATCGCCTTTGCGTCATCAGTGGCGATCTCGATCATGCGAGCAGCGGCAAGCACCGCTTCACGCACGGTCATGATGCCCAGCACCAGACGAACTGTTTCTTCACGCCGTGCTGCTGCGTCAGGGTTGGTTGCCAGACGGTGAGCCATCCCGATGTGGGACTGGGCGTGGCGAGCAGCGCGTTCTGCAGTGACCGCATCCACGCCGTCTCTGGTAACAATCAACTCTGCAACGTCAGGAACGCTCGGCACACGCAAACGGACTGAGCGCACGCGTGAACGAATGGTGGGAATCAGATCTGCTTCACTCGGAGCACAGAGTATCCAGACCGTGCGCTCAGGAGGTTCTTCAAGAGCCTTGAGGAGAACATTGGAAGTGCGCTCAGCCATGCGGTCAGCATCCTCAATCACAATGACCCGATAGCGCGAGACCGCAGGTGAATACTGTGAGCTCTGCACGAGAGCACGCACTTCATCGATAGAGATGATCACACGCTCGGTCGTCAGCATGGCAAGGTCGGGGTGTGTTCGTGCCGCAACCTGCTTGCAATCGCCACAGGTGCCACAGCCACCATTACGACACAGCAGTGACGCGGCAAAGGCATAGGCCAGATTGGAACGCCCAGAACCAGGAGGACCCGTCACCAGCCATGAGTGAGTCATGGCGGAATCATGGGAAGTTGCCGAAGCTAGCTCCGACTGCGAGGCAGCACGGAATACATCAATGGCCTCTTGCTGGCCAACGAGTTCATCCCACACGCTCATAGCTCAAGGCTACCGGGAGTAACTGACAGAGAAGTGGGACTAGGACAGCTCAGCTTCAACACGGGCACGAATTGCTGCGGCTAGTTCATCCACTGGTTTGGAAGCATCAAGGACAAGGAACCGCTCGGGTTCAGCCTCAGCGAGCGCAAGGAATCCAGCACGCACACGGGCGTGGAACTCTGCTTTCTCGTTCTCGAGACGATCAAAAGGCTTATCCGCAGCATCAAGACGCGTGCGGGCAAGGTTCTCATCAAGATCGAGCAATACGGTCACATCAGGCAACAGGCTGTCGGTCGCCCATAGGGACAAATCACGCACTTCCTTCGCGTCGAGGACACGACCAGCACCCTGATAGGCAACGGAGGAATCGAAGTAGCGATCCTGGATGACGACCTCGCCACGCTCCAGTGCGGGACGCACCAGCGTGGCCACGTGATGTGCACGGTCGGCTGCATAGAGCAGAGCTTCAGCGCGGGGGTCAATGTCTCCACGGTGGTGAAGCACGAGGTTACGCACCTCCACGCCCACATCAGTGCCACCGGGTTCCCGGGTACGAACAACAGTTCGTCCCTGTTCGGTCAACCACTCTGCTAGAAGACCAGCCTGAGTGGACTTGCCCGAACCGTCTCCACCCTCAAAGGTGATGAACAACCCGGACATCGTCTACTCGCTTGCCTTAGAGGAAATACCTGACTTACCCAGTGTGGTGGCCGCCTTCTTGGCCCCGGCCTTTTTCACCACGATGGTGTCGCCGACCTTCTTGGTGACCTTCTTCTTGGCCGCAGGCTTCTTTGCAGCAGCCTTCTTGCGGACAACGGGTCCCTTGGCACGCTTGATTGCAAGCAACTCAACGGCGCGATCAAAGTCAATCTCTTCAGGAACTTCACCGCGAGGAATCGTGGCGTTGGTGGTGCCATCGGTGACATAAGGGCCGAAGCGACCATCCTTGATCTTGATGGGCTTACCGCTTTCGGGGTCAGCGTCGAATTCCTTGATGGCACTGGCTGCCTTGCGAGCTCCATACTTGGGCTGAGCAAAGAGTTCGAGTGCACCTGCTAGGTCGATTCCGAAGATCTGGTCTTCATTCTCAAGCGAGCGAGTGTCGGTGCCCTTCTTGAGGTAGGCGCCATAGCGACCGTTCTGGGACAGAATCATCTCGCCAGACTCGGGGTCAGCACCCACTTCACGAGGAAGGTTGAGCAGCTTGAGTGCGGTCTCGAGGTCCACCGTGCCGGGATCCATGCTCTTGAAAAGCGAAGCAGTGCGGGGCTTGATGACCTCGACCTTGGCGACGCGCTTCTTCTTTTTGACTTCGACAACCTCGCCAGTGGCGGGGTCAATCTCTGCCTCATCGAGAGCAACCTCGGGTTCTGGCTCCAGCTCAGTGACATAGGGGCCGAAGCGACCATCCTTAGACACAATCGTCTTGCCGTTGTCAGGGTTCACACCCAGCACGCGGTCGGTGACGATCGGTGCATCGATGAGTTCTTGAACCTTTTCGGGAGTGAGCTCATCGGGTGCCATGTCCAAGGGAATGTTCACGATGCGAGGCTTTTCGTCCTCGGCAGCATCCGGGTTGGTCACCTCGATG
This sequence comes from Aurantimicrobium minutum, assembly GCF_029892845.1. Taxonomy (GTDB): domain Bacteria; phylum Actinomycetota; class Actinomycetes; order Actinomycetales; family Microbacteriaceae; genus Aurantimicrobium; species Aurantimicrobium minutum_B. The sequence continues at coordinate 26,118 of NZ_JARXVT010000008.1, read as the reverse complement.
TAGGGGCCATACTTACCCACGCGGATGGCAGCACCGTTCTCGCCAATGCGGAAGGTGTTGAGTTCACGAGGGTCGATATCCCCGATGTTGTCGAGGATTTCCCGCAGGCCGTGGTGACCAGGTTCACCAAAGTAGAACTTCTTGAGCCACTCAGAGCCGGTACCCACACCGCCAGCAATCTTGTCGAGATCTTCTTCCATCTCGGCGGTGAAGGCGTAATCAACCAGGTCTGTGTAGTGCTCCTGCATGAGGCGAACGATGGAGAACGCGACCCATGCTGGAACAAATGCCGAACCCTTCGGGGTCACATATCCGCGGTCCACGATCAGACCCAGAATCGATGCATATGTAGAGGGGCGACCAATACCGAGCTCTTCCAACTTCTTCACCAGGGTTGCTTCGGTGTAACGAGGTGGAGGCGTGGTGTCGTGGCCCTTGGCCTCAACATCAGCGAGGACGAGCTTCTGACCTTCGGTCATGATGGGCAGCTTGGCTTCAGCCTGAGCATCCTGAGCGTTGCGCTCTTCGTCCGTGCTTTCCTCATACGCGTTGAGGAAGCCGCGGAAGGTGATGACAGTGCCACTGGCGGTGAACTCAACGAAGTCTCCCGAAGCAGGTGTTGCCTTGGCTGTCACGGTGGCAGTCTGCCCCTTGGCATCTGCCATCTGTGAAGCAACAGTGCGCTTCCAAATCAGGTCGTAGAGCTTCCACTCGTTTCCGCGCAAAACGTTCTGCAGTTCCGATGGAGTCTTGAAGGTTTCACCTGCTGGACGAATAGCTTCGTGCGCTTCTTGAGCGTTCTTGCTCTTGCCCGAGTACTGACGAGGTGCATCAGCGACCTGGTCTGCACCATACAAAGTGGTGGCCTGGGTACGAGCTGCTGCAATCGCCTGCCCCGAGAGGGAAGGCGAGTCAGTACGCATGTAGGTGATGTACCCGTTTTCGTAGAGACCCTGTGCCACGCTCATGGTCTGCTTCGAAGAGAACTTCAGCTTGCGAGAAGCTTCCTGCTGCAGAGTTGAGGTCGTAAACGGTGCTGAAGGACGACGGGTGTATGGCTTGGTCTCCAGGCCTGCAACGACGATTTCTGTGCTTGCTTCACGCAAAGCAGCCGCCAGTGCAACAGCAGCTTCTTCACTCAGCAGAGTGGCCTTGGTGGTCAGTTGACCGTTGTCATCAAAGTCTTTACCGGAGGCAATGGTGCTGCCGCCAACGCGAACAAGCTTGGCTTCGAACTGAGTGGATCCTTCGGTCGAGGTGCCGAGGGTTGCGAGTAGATCCCAGTAGTTTGCGGAATTGAACGCCATGCGCTCACGTTCACGGTCAACCACCAGTCGCAGGGCAACAGTCTGAACGCGACCTGCAGAAGTTCCAGGGCCAACGCGGCGACGCATCACATCTGACATCTCCCAGCCATAGAGGCGGTCGAGAATTCGTCGTGTTTCTTGAGCATCTACCAGGGCTGTGTCGAGCTCACGAGTGTTCTCCTGGGCAGCCTGAATAGCTTCCTTGGTGATTTCGTGGAACACCATGCGGTGGACAGGAACCTTGGGCTTGAGCACCTGGAGCAAGTGCCAGGAGATTGCTTCACCTTCGCGGTCCTCATCAGTTGCGAGGTAGAGCTCATCGGCATCTTTGAGTGCTTTTTTGAGTTCCGCAACAGTCTTCTTGGAGTTCTCGGAGACCACATAGAAGGGCTCAAAGTTATCTTCAACGTTCACAGCGAACTTGCCGAAGGGTCCCTTTTTCATGTCTGCAGGAAGCTCGCTGGGCTTGGGCAAGTCACGGATGTGACCTACTGATGCGAGCACCTCATAGTTGTCACCGAGGTATTTGCCAATGGTCTTGGCTTTGGCTGGTGACTCGACGATGACGAGCTTTCTAGTGTTGGACAAGCATTCCTCCGAAATAAGTTGCGTTCCAAAAGGTCAAGATACACGGCTATTTGAGTTCGTCAATCACGGAAGCTCATTTTTTGGTCCTGCTTTGGCTCGTGTCTGGGTCACAAAACCCAACACGGTGACCTGCAAGGTCACCCGGGCGATCAAACTCTGCACCTCACATTTTTCTACTGAGAAATTATTCTTACTGGCGAGTCTTTCCGCGCGATTACAGGGATATCCGGGGATGCGTCCCGAAGCAGCATCTGCTGCTTCCAGGGCAGCCTGATCCGTAAAAGACTGTGCCCTCTCCAGGGTGAGGAATGCTGTTCCGAAAAAAAGTAGAAGAGATGTCACAGAAATGACCCCGCCGACCAGAATGAGGGTCGCTGCTGCACTCGAACCATGTTCATTGCGCATTGATCACACATTCGCGGACGTGCACCTCAGAGAGGACCCAAGACAGCGGCCCCACACCTGTTGATTGAACCAAGGAAACACACACCAACTCACCTTCGTGTGAGTGACGAAGCGTCGCACGCGGATTGGCTTTTGCCATGGACGTATTCACGAGTGTGATGTCCACTCCCCTAGAGAGTTCCCTGGCAGCCTGCCGTGCCAGTGAAGAATTGGTCAGTTGAATACCTAAGGCACCCACTGCCTGGAGACACACCCCGAGCACCAGCACAATCGCAGGGAGCACCATCGCCAACTCGGCCGTGACACTACCCTCCGAACGTGAGAGCACGGCGAACCATGTCCGTGAGGATCTGCTTCACTTCATCCCCACGCAAGATCGTAACGAGGAGTCCGGCGAACCCCACCGCCGCCATCGTCGCGATGGCGTATTCAGCCGTGGCTGCGCCGGCCTCGGAGCGGAAGTGCCTGAGAGTTCGAATGATTTTCTTGAGGTTGTTTGTTGTCATGTTCACCACACCTTTCATGCCCATCACAGCTCACGGTGTTGCCTGGAAATCGCACCTCTATATAAGAGGTGGAATTCACTCAAGAATTCAGCGCTGTGGAGGAGATCACGCTCGCGACTAAAGGCAGGACTCCAACGGCAATAAACGCCGGTAATACGCACACCCCGAGCGGAATCATCAGCTGCACAGAGAGCTTCTCCACCCGCATCTGAGCTTCTTCTCGTGCCGCGTTGCGTTCGAGGTGTGCTTGAGCTCGTAAGAGTGAGGAGAGAGCAACTCCGGTGTGACTAGCCAAATGCACAAACCGATCGCACTGGGCCAGTTCAGCGCACGAGATCTCGGCGTGAGTTGAATACTGCTCAGCTACCTCGGAAGCCCATCTCCGAGCGTGAGACAAGGACTGTCCTGCAGTGAGTGACAGAGCCATCACCTCAGCTGCCATCCCTCTCGACCAATTCCATCTCTGGGCACGAGTCAGCATGCGCTGCGACCACCTGTGGGAGAGAAACACCATTCCTGCAGCAAAGAACAGAACACACCAGCCCGGCAGTGAACCCAGAAGAAACTTGAGGGGGTCATATCCAGCAAGGACTCCTCCTGCGAGCGCAAGTAACGGCAACACCATGACAAGACGCGTAGCCGCTTGTGGACCTGCTAGATGAACCCGAGCCTGCCTCGCGTTCTCGGCAGCTTCACTCAACGCCTGGCCACACACCTCCAACACCGCAGCTGGAGCAGCGCCTGTCGTGAGAGCGAAGTTCCACACGTCGCCCAAGAATGCTTCCGGGGTTGACGGTTGAGCTCGACTGAGTTCCTCAAAGGCGAGCTCCGCATGTTCGGCTGCCGAGCGAGGTGGAAGTCCTGCCCGCACCAGAGCGGATACCAGTCGGGTTTTCTCCGCGAGTGTTCGCAGGTGTTGTTCGGCTTCAGAGGGTGAGCTCGCGGAGAGCGAGTGGACCTTCGCCCTGAATAAATTCACCCAGTGCTGCAATACGTCTGCCATGTTCACCTCGCTCCAGATGAACAACAACATCTAACCCGCCCCTCACCAAAGCCCCCACCAGTTCAGGGCTCATCCCTGCCTGGAACCCCAGAGTGATCAAGCGTGCAGGAACGTCCGACAAAGAGTTGGCATGCAAAGTGAGACCTCCTCCTGCATGGCCCGTGTTGAGGGCAGAGAGGACAGCACCCACTTCAGCGCCTCGGCACTCCCCCAGCACGAGTCGGTCTGCGCGCATGCGCAGGGCTTGTGGCACGAGCTGCTCAATACTCACCCCGCCCGCACCCTCGATGTTTGCCTGCTGAGATTCGAGAGCAATGACATGAGGGTGAGATATCTGAAGCTCAGCAACATCCTCCAGAACAACAATTCGTTCGGTGGCAGGGACGCTCGAGAGCAGATGCCCTAGCAGTGCAGTCTTTCCCGAGCCTGCAGCTCCTGTCATCAATACAGTGCGCTTGCGCTCCACGCACTCGAGCAGAAACTCCTGATGAACTTCGGTCATGAATCCCGAACTCACTCGCTCTTCCCAACTGAGCTGGGATGTGCGGGGAATGCGCAGTGCAATGGTTGTGCCTGAACTAGCTACGGGAGCAAGCACCGCGTGGACTCGAATGTCTCCTGGAAGGCGAACATCTACATACGGGTGGGCTTGATCAATATGACGTCCACCCCGCCCGATGAGGTCAACCGCGAGGGACCTGATCTCTGCTTCTGTATACGACCAGCTGTGATCCTGCTCTAACCCAGCCCCACTGTCGACCCACAATCCGGCATTGCTGGAGATGAGAACGTCGGTAATCCGGGGATTACGGAGGTGGGCATCCAAATGGGCAAGCATCCGGCCAAAATAGGCAAAATATTCATCAGATGGGAATTTTTTACCTGTTTTGGGGGTGTTTGTACCCCTTTTGCCCCTGTGGAGGACTGGGCGTACGTATCCGTACGAGTCGCTTAACGGTGGAAGGCGACACCAGTTGGGGGGAACGGTGTCGCCTTTGTGGCGCCAGATTGGGGGAATCGGCGGCGCCACCAGTCAGATACGAAGCTCTGAACTATTTGACTATACGACATATTCAGGTGAAATATCCTGTACCCCGCGTCTAAAAAGTCACTTTGTATACAAAGTGTGCATTTGGGGGTAATCTCAGTACAGACTTAGTACGAGTTTTAGTCGCCCCCCAATGAAGTGAGGTGCTCGACATGAGCAACAATATTGACAACCTGATGCACGAAGAGCGTCGCTTTCCACCAAGCGCTGAATTCACAGCACAGGCAGTTGGCCAGGCCAACTTGTATGCAGATTCCAAGAAGGACCGCCTCGGCTTCTGGGATAAGCAGGCAAAGGAACTCCTTCACTGGCACAAGCCCTTCACTCGCGTGCTCGACTGGAGCGATGCTCCGGTAGCAAAGTGGTTCGATGACGGTGAGCTCAACGTGGCTTACAACTGCCTCGACCGTCACGTGCTCGAAGGCCGCGGAGACCGCGTCGCGATCTACGGCGAGGGTGAGCCCGGCGACCAGCGTGTATACACATACAGCGAATTGACAGCTGAAGTGAAGCGCGTCGCCAACGTATTTCTTTCACTAGGCGTAAATGCCGGTGACCGTATTGCGATCTATATGCCCATGATCCCCGAGGCTGTCATCACCATGTTGGCGTCTGCTCGTATTGGTGCAGTGCACACCGTCGTCTTCGGTGGCTTCAGCGCAGACAGCCTGCGCAGCCGCATCGATGACGCCGAAGCCAAGCTTGTGGTCACCGCTGATGGTGGATGGCGCAAGGGCAAGGTCTTCCCCCTCAAGCCAACCGTTGACGCAGCACTTGAGGCCAACGGCGGCGGAAGCTCCGTGACCAACGTGCTCGTGGTCAAGCGTGGCGAGAACGAGGTTGCATGGACCGAAGGTCGCGACCTGTGGTGGGACGATGCTAAGGCTGGCGTTGACGCTGAGCACGTAGCTCAGGGATTCCCTGCAGAGCACCCCCTCTTCATCCTGTACACCTCGGGCACCACCGGTAAGCCCAAGGGTATTTTGCACACCACTGGTGGTTACCTCACCCAGGCTGCGTTCACTCACAAGAACATCTTCGATCTGCACGCAGACACCGATGTGTACTGGTGCACCGCTGACGTGGGCTGGATTACCGGTCACTCCTATGTGGTCTATGGACCACTGGCAAACGGTGCAACCCAAGTTGTCTTCGAGGGCACCCCTGACGCACCTCACCCTGGTCGCTGGTGGGAAATCATCGAGAAGTACAAGGTCTCGATCCTCTACACCGCTCCCACTGCAATCCGCTCATTCATGAAGCTCGGCCGCGAAATCCCTGGAAAGTTTGACCTCTCCAGCATTCGCGTTCTCGGTTCCGTGGGTGAGCCCATCAACCCTGAAGCGTGGATTTGGTACCACGACATCATCGGTGGCGGCAAGGCTCCCATCGTGGACACCTGGTGGCAGACCGAGACCGGCGGCATCATGATCGCTGCTCTCCCTGGAGTGACCACCTTGAAGCCAGGTTCTGCACAGGTTCCCATCCCCGGTGTTGTGATCGACATCGTGGATGAGCAGGGCGTACCTCAGGAAAAGAACTCCGGTGGCCTCCTGGTCATCTCTGAGCCCTGGCCTGCCATGCTCCGTGGAATCTGGGGCGACCCCGTTCGTTTCCAGGAAACCTACTGGGACAAGTTCGGCGACAAGTACTTTGCTGGCGACGGTGCTCGCTATGACCGCGACGGCGACATCTGGCTCTTGGGCCGCGTCGACGACGTGATGAACGTTTCCGGTCACCGCCTCTCCACCGCTGAGATTGAATCTGCACTGGTGGGTAACAACATTGTTGCTGAAGCAGCAGTGGTGGGTGCCGCAGATGAGACTACCGGTCAGGCAGTTGTCGCCTTCGTGATCTTGAAGAAGAGCCACGTGGATGACCAGACTCCTGAGGAAGCAAGCGCCCTGTTGCGCAAGCACGTCTCGGATCAGATTGGTGCGATTGCTCGCCCCTCGAAGGTCTACATCGTGGAAGAACTTCCTAAGACTCGTTCCGGCAAAATCATGCGTCGTCTGCTTCAAGACGTCGCTGAAGGTCGTGAAATTGGGGACACGACCACCCTGACCGACACAGGTGTGCTCAGCATCATCAGCGCACAGGTTCACTAAACAACACGAAGCTCACACACAGAACCCCCAGGCCAGTGGCCTGGGGGTTCTTGAGTTAATTCCAAGAATTACTTGAACGAAACGATGATTTCTACTTCAACAGGCGCATCCAAGGGAAGCACGGCAACACCCACAGCTGAACGTGAGTGGACACCCGCGTCACCGAAGATCTCACCGAGAACTTCAGAAGCGCCGTTGATTACGCCAGGCTGCCCGGAGAAACCAGGATCGCTGGAGACGAAACCGACAACCTTGACCACACGGGTTACACGGTTGAGATCGCCCAAAACTGATTTCACAGCGGCGAGCGCGTTGAGTGCACAGATGCGTGCATACTCTTTGGCATCCGATGCAGGGATGAGGCCGTGGCCTTCGCCCACCTTGCCGGTGGCAGGAAGTGCGCCAGAGACCATGGGGAGCTGACCTGAGGTGAAGACCAGGTCTCCGTGGATCACGGCAGGAGTGTATGCCGCGACAGGAGGAACGAGATCAGGGATGTCAATGCCGAGTTCGGCAAGACGAGCGTCAATGTTTGTCATGGTTTTCCTTAGTTTCTCAAGCTATTCAGCCAGTGGTCGTTTGAGGTAGGCAACGAGGCCACCTTCGGGGCCAGTAACGATTTGAACGAGCTCCCAACCTTCTGAACCCCACGTGTTCAAAATCGCAGTGGTGTTGTGAATAAGCAGCGGAGTGGTGATGTATTCCCACTTGATGGCGGCCATGAGTCTCCGTTCGGTCTTTTCTCAGCAATTCCGGCTAAATTAGAGTCTATGTTTGCCAAGAAGCCTTCGCGTTCAGGAATCATCGGAGGGCTGCTCGCATTTGTCGGCATGAGTGCCGTTGCAGCAGTCTTGATTGCCGCTGCAGTGACCCCCGCTATTGCCGTCACTGGTGTTACAACGAACAGCGCCCTGGGTGTTTTTGACGAACTCCCCGCTTACCTCAAGATCAATGACTTGGCAGAAAAGTCGAGCATGTATGCCAAGCGTGCTGACGGTTCAGATGTTCTGCTTGCTTCGTTCTATGCCCAGAACCGCATCACGGTTCCCCTTGAAGACATTTCCCCCTACGTCATTGACGCAGCCATCGCAACCGAAGACCCTCGCTTTTATGAGCACGGCGGTGTTGACCTGATTGGTACTGCCCGTGCCATCATTTCGAACGCAACTGGTGGAGATGTGCAGGGTGGTTCCTCCATCAGCCAGCAGTATGTGAAGAACATTCTGGTGATGCGTGCCGAAGAAATTGCTGACCCTGATGCTCGTAAGGCTGCCTACTACGCTGCGACCCAAACAACCATTGAGCGCAAGCTCAAGGAAATGAAGCTGGCGATCAGCATCGAGTCCAAGTACTCCAAGGATGAGATCCTCAACGGTTACCTCAACATCGCCTCATTCGGTGGTCGTGTGTATGGCATCGAATCTGCTGCTGAGTACTACTACGGCGTCAAGGCCAAGGACCTCACTCTCGCGCAGTCTGCAAGCTTGCTGGCGACCGTGAACAACCCCAACAACTTGCGCATCGATATTCCTGAGAACGTGCAATACAACCAGGACCGTCGCGACTATGTTCTCTCCCGCATGCTTGCTGAAGGAAAGATCACCAACAAGGAATACAAGGCTGCTATCGCAGAACCTGTCACTCCCGTGATCACCCCCTCCAGCACCGGTTGCCAGACTGCTGGTGGAGCTGCCTTCTTCTGTGACTACGTCACTTGGATCATCAAGAACGACCCCGCCTTCGGCGCAACCGAAGATGAGCGCTGGGCAGCATTCCAGCGCGGTGGTTGGAAGATCATGACCACTTTGGATGCTGAAATGCAGACCGCCGCTGAGGTTGCTCTCAATGATCGTGTCCCCAAGATTGTCCCCGAGGGTGACATTGCTGGTGCTGCGGTTTCTGTTCAGGTTGGAACAGGACGTGTTCTCGCCATGGCTCAGAGCAAGGACTATTCCTCTGACCCTGAGGTTGTTGCCTCGGGCGCAAACTTCACCTCGGTGAACTACAACACCGACAGCAAGTACGGTAGCTCAACCGGTTTCCCCGTGGGTTCGACCTACAAGATCTTCACCCTGATCGAATGGCTCAAGCAGGGCCACGGCCTGAATGAAGTTGTCTCCGGCAAGGTCAAGGACTGGAAGATGTCCGAGTTCAAGAACAGCTGTGAGCCAACCGGTGGCCCCAACTGGAAGCCTGTGAACTATGCGGGTGCTTTCGACTCCACCACCACGGTGATGAACGCGTTGAAGAACTCCTACAACCTCAACTTCATCACCATGGCGTCCAAGATGGACCTCTGTAACATCCGTAAGGATGCAGAAGCCTTCGGTGTTCACCGTGCGGACTACAACGTCCTCAAGTCCAACCCCTCCACCATCATTGGTACCGAGGAAATCGCACCGCTGACGATGGCTGTTGCCACCGCAGGTATTGCGAACGATGGTAAGACTTGTACTGCGATTGCTATCGACGAAATCGTCGATTACAAGGGCAAGAAGATTACCCCGCCCAAAACCAAGTGCACTCAGTCGGTTACGCCTGCTGTTGCCCGCACCGCGGCCTACGCCATGGAAAACGTTCACGCTCCAGGCGGTACAGCTGCCCGTGCAGACGTAGGTGACGGTATCCCTTGGATTGCCAAGACCGGTACCTCCGATAACGCGGAACAGAACTGGATTATGGGGTCAACTTCCAAGGTTGCCACTGTTGTGTGGCTGGGTAACGTCTCAGGGCACGTGGCCCTCTCAAGCGTCGACTTCACTAATGGCCGCCAATACAACACCAAGCAGGACATCTGGCGCGACATCATGACTGTCGCCAACTCTCAGTTTGGCGGTGACGCCTTTGGTGCCCCAGATCCCAACTTGGTTAAGGGTAAGTCCGTCAGTGTTCCTGCTATTCAGGGCCTGACCAAGGAACAAGCTCAAGCACTGATCGAGAGCGTCGGTCTCACCTTCACCGATGGTGGCGAAATGGACTCTGAACTTCCCCTCAACACGGTGGCAAAGTCAGAACCAGCTTCTGGTGAGCCCACTGCTGTGGGTGGCGAAGTGAAGGTGTACTTCTCTAACCACACCCTTGTTGCCGGCCCTCCGAGCACCGTGGGTATGACAGCTGCGTTAGCTCGAAGTACCTTAGTCGCTGCTGGTTGGACTGTGTCGCCCACATTCCCATTGCCAATCCCATCTTCGCAATGCGCGGTTCCGGCACCTACCCCAATGCCTACTCCTTCACCATCACCTTCGACAACTCAGTGCCCAGGTAGCCAACTTCCTATCGAACAACGAATTGTCGAAGTTCAGTCCCCTATTGGCGGATTCGTGAAGCCCACGACCCCAATCGTGATTTCTGTAGCGGGATAATGAGTTCTTCCTCAGCGATCGGCCGCGATGTCCTTTTGGGCATCGGGCTGGTTGCTGCGGGTGCACTGGCCTGGGGAACCCTCGTTGAGCGCAATGCGTTCACGCTGCGCAATGTTGAAGCCAAAGTACTCGAACCTGGTTCGGCACCACTGCGTGTTCTGCACATCTCGGACCTTCACCTTGCCCCGTGGCAAAAGGGAAAGATGGCATGGGTCACATCCCTGGCAGAGCTTGCTCCTGACTTCATTGTGAACACCGGAGACAACCTTGGCCATCAGGATGCTCTTCCTGCGCTGAAGGAGACGCTGTCCGCGTTCGCTGGCACTCCCGGTGTGTTCGTCAACGGTTCCAACGACTACTTTGCACCTGAATTCAAGAACCCCTTCGCCTACTTTGCCGGGCCATCCAAAGCAACGAAAGTTGCCGAGCGTCTCGACACCGCAGCTTTGATGGACTTCTTTACCGAAGACTTGGGCTGGGCCAACCTCAACAACTCTGCAGCGTCGCTCACCATCGGTAAACGTCGCATCGACTTCATGGGTGTGGATGACCCACACCGCACGTTCGATTCGCTCTCCCGAATGGAACGTGCTCTGGAATCAATCCAGTCGGATGATTTCCTCGATGGAGTAACACCTGAGATCACCATTGGTGTTGCCCACGCTCCTTACCAGCGCATCTTGAATGACTTTGTCACTCAAGGCGCAGAAATGATCTTCGCCGGTCACACCCACGGCGGTCAGGTCTGTGTGCCAGGGTTTGGAGCACTTGTCACCAACTGTGACATCCCCCGTGACAAGGTCAAGGGCTTGAACTCGTGGACACGAGGAAGCCGCACAGCAGCCCTCAATGTCTCAGCAGGCCTAGGAACGTCTATCTACGCTCCTGTGCGCTTTGCCTGCGCTCCTGAGGCTTCTCTGGTCACTCTCAGTGCCCGCGACAGCTAGAGCAGCTTAGAAATAAACCTCTTTGCGGAACATTCTGTTCAACTTGCCCGCGATGCGGAAGCCGAACTTGTTCCACAGTTGAGTTTTCTTCGCGTCAACAACTAGGTCATAGGTTCCTACCCGGTCAATCACGATGGGACTGAGACTGGTCTTGAACATGCCGATGCCGTGGAGGTGGTGTGAAGGATCTTTGAGCTGATCTGCTGGTGGGCAACCCATCATGTCGTAGCTGACGGCCTGACCGCGAGCCTTGTGCCATTCGATGATGTGCCACTGCAAGGCATGGCTGGCGCCATAGGCCTTGCGGTCACGGATTGAGGCACCGTCTTTGTACCAAGCCTTGAAGCCCATCCAGCCGGTGTATGCCCCAGCGACAACCTCCCCATCGACGTAGGCGAAGAACATTTTGCCCTGGTCACGGTTGGCATATTCATTCCAGAACGAGACGTAGTACTCGTAAGTGCGGATCATGAAGCCCGCGTCGTCCCCGGTGGCACCCAGAAGCTTGTACATGGTGCGCATGTTCTCTTCGGTCAAGGGAACCTCGGCCACCGTTACACCATCGCGGGCGGCACGGCGGATTGCGTAGCGACCCTTTTGAGGCATCTCAGCCAAAATGGTGTCGATGTCGGGGGTGAGATCAAGCATCACGGTTGACGAGATGGGCTGGACGTTGTCCACATTGACCAGACCTGCAGAACGAAGAGTCTTGTCTGCTTGCTCCGAATAAATCAGCTCCGACTCAAGCTTGACCAGAAATACTCCGTGTTGAGCAGCAAACTCTTTCAGCGCTGGCACAACTGCCGCCACCTGCTCAGCAGTGCCGAAACCTGGTCCGGTGGGTGAATACCAAATCTTGCCCAGGCCTGGGATGCTGCGCTCAATAAACAGTCCGGCAACACGAGGCGCAGCCTCAGTGTTGTCCTCATTGAAGATGAGATGTAGTGGCTTCCAGCCACCCAAGGCTTTCGCAATCGCGAAGCTCTCCGCCTGATACATCGACCCGTGGTCGGGGTTAGCAATAACTAGATTGTCCCAATTGGCAATCTCTGCGTCGGTCGCGAAGCGCACTGGAAGAGTCATCGAACTAAGCTTAGAGCAAGGACTACGGCCCTCCCCTGAGGCCCAAGCAACGGAAGGAAAACCACTCATGGCTTCTTCCACAATTGCCCGGGCGAGCACCCTAATGGCGGTTGGAACGACCGCCTCGCGTGTCCTGGGCTTTGTCAAAGCTATGGTCCTTGCCACCGCAATCGGTGTGACCGCATCTGTGGGTGCTGACTCGTTTGCGGTGGGAAATATGCTGCCCAACAGCGTCTATATGGTGCTGATCGGTGGAGTTCTCAGCGCTGTGTTGGTGCCACAGATTGTTCAGGCCATGACCGGCCATGACGGCGGCAGTGCTTATGTGAACAAGCTCGTCACCATTGCAATGGTGTTCCTCTTTGCCATCACTGCTCTTGCCATGGTTCTCGCACCGTTGCTGGTTCGTCTCTATGCCATGGCGTGGTCACCTGAGCAGCTGGCTCTCGCTGTTGGCTTTGCCTACTGGGCCTTGCCTCAAATCTTCTTCTATGGCCTGTTCAACATTCTTGGTGAGGTGCTCAACGCCAAGAAAGTTTTTGGCCCTTCCTCCTGGGCTCCTGTACTCAACAACATCGTTGCCATCACCGGCCTGGTGATTTACATCGTGATCTTCGGAGCGGACCCAGACGGCAATAGAGGTGTTGACGACTGGAACGCGGGCCAAATTGCGCTTCTCGCGGGAAGTGCGACACTGGGTGTTGCAGCGCAGGCTGTCATTCTCTCTGTCGCCTGGCGCAAGGCAGGAATCAGCTACCGCCCGGATTTCGTCTGGCGCGGCGTGGGCTTTGGCACCCTCGGCAAGATTGCCGGCTGGTCTTTAGCCACCGTCATTGTGATGCAGCTCGGAGGCATTGTCACCACCAACGTGGCCAGCACCGCCTCCGGTAAGGGAGCATCAGTTGCTGCCCTGCAATATGCCTGGCTGATCTTCATGCTCCCCTATTCGATCTTGGCCTTCTCAATTGGCACTGCCTACTTCACGCGTCTTGCTGAACATGCTCGCAACGATAAGCCTGAAGAAATGCGCTCTGATATCTCTGCAGCTTTGCGCGTCATCGGCCTAGTCATGACTGGCTCTGCTGCCATCATCTTCGTCACCGCCCCCTTCATCGCTCTGGTGTTGATGGATGGTGCCAAGCCGGCAGATATTGCTGCCCTTGCCGTGGTCATCATGATGTATATCTTGAGCCTGACCCCCTACGGCATGCTCTTTGTCATCCAGCGCACTTACTTTGCCTTCAACGACACCAGAACCCCGTTCTACTTCACGGTGTTGCAGATTGGGTTATTCGTCACCGGTTCATTGCTTGTGTTGGCGTTCTCGCCCGTTGAATCAGTGGCTGCAATGCTGGCACTCTCTTTCACCATTGCCACCATCATTCAGGTCGCTGTTGGCCTGATGTTCTTACGCAAGAAAATCGGCGGCATCGACGGCAAGCGCGTATTCGTCAGCCATGTGAAATACGGCATTGCCGTAATCCCCACCGTCGTTGCCGGATTCTTCATGCTGCAGTTCAGTGCTGTCTATATCGACACTGACAACCTTGCTGTCGCCATCATTGAAAGCATCATCTATGCGGCAATTCTGGGCAGCATTTACATCGCCACGTTATGGTTGCTGCGCTCCGGTGAAATAGCCGAGCTCATGGCGCAAGTCAAGGGCAAGCTAAAGCGTTCTTAGTTAGGGTCGGCCCAAGCTGCTGTAGTGGAAGCCTGCAGCACGCCAGGCGGCAGGGTCGAGAACATTACGTGCATCCACGATGCGCTTGTGTGCCATCAGGTCCCCCACGTTTCGAGGATCAAGCTGAACAAACTCTGGCCACTCCGTCACGAGAACAGCAATGTCGGCATCCAGCAGTGCCTGCTGCACGCTGTCTGCAACAACAAGCTCAGGGAAGCGCTTCTGGGCAGGGCCCATAGCTTCGGGGTCAAATGCAATGACGTTCGCCCCTGCTTCAGCCAGACCGAGTGCCACGTCCAGTGCAGGTGAGTCACGCACATCATCAGACTGTGGCTTGAACGCGAGACCCAACACAGCAACCTTGAGATCAACCGGATCCCCGCCAGCATCTGCGATCACACGAGCAATGACTCGCTCACGCTGACGCAGGTTGATGGCATCCACTTCATCCAGGAAAGCAACTGAGGAGCCCAAGCCAAGTTCTTCAGCACGTGCTGAGAAGGCACGGATGTCTTTAGGGAGACATCCGCCACCAAAGCCCACACCAGCGTTCAAGAAGCGACGTCCGATGCGAGTGTCATAGCCAATGGCATCAGCCAATTCGGTGACATTGGCTCCGGTTGCTTCAGCAATCTCGCTCATTGCGTTGATGAAGCTGATTTTGGTTGCCAGGAAAGCGTTCGCTGCAGTCTTGACCAGTTCTGCTGTGGCGAGGTCGGTTTCCACGACGGGCGTGCCCGCAGCAATCGTTGTCGCATAAACCTCACGTAGGGCAGCAACTGCTTCCTTCTGACCGGCGCCTTCGGCAATGCCGAAGACGAGGCGGTCAGGTGACAAGGTGTCCTTGACAGCGAACCCTTCACGCAAAAACTCGGGATTCCACACCAGTGTTGCCGAGGAACCAGCAGATAAGAGTTTCTCTGCCAAACGCTGGGCTGTTCCGACAGGAACCGTGCTCTTGCCCACAACAACGTCAGCAGGGCCGAGATGGGGCAATAGGGCGTCAATAGCTGCGTCCACAAAGCGAATGTCGGCAGCGCCGCTGTCGTCGCTTTGTGGAGTGCCTACCGCGATGAAGTGAAGCTGCGATCCCTCAACCTCAGAAATATCTGTGGTGAACCTCAGTCGCCCAGACGCGAGGGATGAATTCAGAATTTCGGGCAAGCCCGGTTCAAAAAACGGAGCATTACCCGCACTGAGTGCAGCTACCTTCTCTGCATCAACATCAACAGCAATAACCTCGTGTCCAAGGTCAGCCATCGCTGCTGCATGCACAGCGCCGAGATAGCCGCAGCCAATGACAGAGACGCGCATGGCGTGATCTAGCTGAAGTCGGGGTCAGGCTCGAAGGAGTATGCCACTGGCCACTGGCGACGACCTGCGTTGAGCACGCCGTTGCTCTCGTTGAGGTAGCAGTTACCACAGAGAGGCTCGTAGCTCACTGCGATACCGTCAATAGCAAGCTGGTCACCATCGAAGATGAATCGATCGTTGTACTTACGTGCGTTAAAGATGGCTTTCTTGCCACAACGGCAAATTGTCTTCAGCTCTTCAATTTCGTGTGCGATTTCAAGCAGACGGCGAGAACCTGGGAAAGCAACTGTTTGGAAGTCGGTACGAATTCCGAAAGCCAAGACAGGAACGTCTTCCAAGAGGGCAATACGCAGTAGGTCGTCTACCTGAGCTTCGGACAAGAACTGAGCTTCATCTACGAGCAAACACTTGACGTCTGCACCGGTCTTACGGATGACTTCATCACGCTCGTGCTGGAAGAGACCATACAGATCGCTGTCGGTGCCAATGACGAAGTCGGTCTTACGATTGATACCCAAACGCGACAGGATTCCCTTGTCGCCCTTGATGTCAATCTCAGGCTTACACAACACAACGTTGTGACCACGTTCTTCGTAGTTATACGCCGCCTGGAGCATCAGGGTGCTCTTGCCGCTGTTCATCGCGCCATAACGGAAATAAAGCTTGGCCATTAGGTCAAATATCCATCCTCGGCTGCACGCCGAACCAAATCTGCCCGCCGGGACGCGGGTCTACCTGCTCTAGCGTACTTCTCACGTGCACGTCTGAGGTACGTTTTGGCCGTCTCAAACTGAACATTCATGGCATCCGCAACCTCTTTGGTCGCTAACCCCCGGCAATACAGGACTAACGCCTGTTCTTCACCTGCGCTGAGGCGTGGCTTGACCTGCTCTTCGGCGTGTTGAGTGGAGCCAGAATCGGCTGAATGACTGGATTCTGAGGCGATCTGCGCCATGCCGAGCAGGGTGCGCATCCGTGCTGCAACCACATTCATCGAGGTGGACTTATCAAAGAAAGCATCAGCACCTGAGGCAAGCACACGTTCGTTGAGTTCTGGGCTGGCAAGAGCACTCATCACCACAACCTTTGAGCCTGCAGCTTTACACGTCAATACACGAGCTTCAATCGAAACGGGCTCCGCAAGTTGATAGTCCATCAGCACAACATCGGAAGGGAAAGCCGTATTGGCAAGACACCCTGCCCACGATGTCTCTGCCACTCCAACCGAGAAGTCTGGAGCATTGCCAGCGAACCAACTGGAGAGGCTATCCACGAGCAGGCCGTGGTCATCGAGGATGGTGAGGGAAACAGCGGGTTTATTTTGCATAGTAGAACATCACATTCACTTGACCATCGTTGTTGATAAATCGCACATCT
Organism: Aurantimicrobium minutum; assembly: GCF_029892845.1. Lineage (GTDB taxonomy): Bacteria > Actinomycetota > Actinomycetes > Actinomycetales > Microbacteriaceae > Aurantimicrobium > Aurantimicrobium minutum_B. The sequence goes on along the minus strand of NZ_JARXVT010000008.1, from coordinate 9,386 downwards.
TCGAAAACGACATACATCACGCGCAAGAATGAGGAGACATGGGTGCGCAGCTTGCCCCCGGTGATGGTCTCTTCTTTTTCAGTTCCCTGAATCACGCACGACAATCTGGTTGTGTACGGCTCTGTGCGCAGAGAGATCTGGAGATCCTCCACTCCTGCCTCGAATAACCCCGTGATGAGAGCAGAGATTGCTGACTGTGCTGAAAGCTCAAACTTGTTGAGTACTTTTTCAGGGTCATGCAGGGTACAACCTGAACGCTCCACCCAGGTTTGGTCCGACAGAAGAACGAGTTCGGCACGAATCTTGCCGGCGAGTTCCCTGGCGCGCTCATTGTCAGCATCGGTCACACGACCACTGGAGAGCAGGCTCACCAACATGTCACGGGCTTCGCGGGTCAAAGGACCTGCAATGTCCACATCGTTGATTTCACCCGGTTCGACTGCAGTCTCGTTCACCGTCTTCTGCCACGCCATCAGGATTCGGCTGGCTTTGTAGGTGTAGCTCGCTTGTCCCAACACCACGATGGCGACCAGGGTCACGCCGGAGACGCTGAAGTAGAACGCACCTAAAGGAAGTGAGTGATGCAAACCATCCAAACCGAGTGCGGCAAGGAGGGTCACCACGGCGGCTAGTCCGGCGTAGTACTGATCCGGTAATGATCGATATCCGCTGGCTGACGCAAAGATGAGGGCAACCGCTATCGGGCCCCACTCAGTGAGCATCGAGATAGACCCGGTTCCATCCGACCCGATTTGGAACACCGCGGCACCGATGGTGAGGAACACCACAATGACATAGTTACGTCGACGGTAAGGAGCATGCTGAGGTGCAGCTGACCACAGGTGATAAGAAATCGCGACGGTGAGTATGACCAAAGCAATCGTCAAGAACAGCGGGTTATCGGTATAGCCATAGCTCGAAATAGACACGATGACGGCATATGCCCACGTAATCAAGCTGAAAGTGACGACAACATCCCAGCTCGTACCTGCCGCAAGAGGATCGAGCTGTTGCATTGTGCGTTCTTGTCTACGCATCGCTCGCCTCCACGCTCACCGGAAGTTGAAGCATCACCGCGGTGCCCTGGCCCTCATTCGACCACAAGCGCACGCGTCCACCACATTGTTCAATGCGGTCTCTGACCGAAAGCTTGAGGCCCATTCGATCTTCAGGAACCTGATCCACGTTGAAGCCACTGCCCCCGTCAATAATGGTGACAGCAAGGTTTTCTCCGGCAGGAAGGATGACGACCTCCACGGCGTTTTGCCCAGAATGCAGTTGCACATTCGTCAAGCACTGTGCCAAAGCAGCGTTCAATGCGTCAACCCGCTCACTCGTCAATGAGTTAATCGCAGAAGGATTACCACCAAGGTTGACCAAGAGCCCCCGGGCCTCAGCCCCAGAGATGACTGCCATTAACTGTTCAAGTTCTGTAGAGGAATTCTGAGCAAGTGCTTCAGAACCTGACTGCCTACCAAAGTCGCTCGTCTCAAACAAGGCGAGTTGGTTTTCAATCGCCTCACGAACCGGGTCTTGCAACATACCTGGCTTGGTGGAACCAATCACGGCCAAGTTGGCCAGCAAAGTGTCATGGAGCCTCGCAGCTACGGCTCTCGTGTTTTCCAGTCGTTCCGCATCCGAGGCAACTGATTCAGCGCTGTGATCAAACGTGATCTGAAATCTTGTATTGGAAGCGAGCAGTCGAGGAGTTGAGATGACGGCTGCGAGAACTACACCAAAACCCAGCAGCAGTCTCAGATCAAACTCATACGGTTTACCAGCCAGGTATGCCCCGAGCAAGAGTGACAGGTTGGCCATGGCAAAACCGAACGATGCCCAGAGCACACGGTCGCGCACTCGTGCTGCAACACCGCAGGCGGTGATGAGCGCGAAGCCCAGAAGTGAGAACGGTAAGAACAGGGTGGATTCAACATCAGGCATTGTCGCCAATACGGCCCACGTTGCCAACACCAAGGTCGCTGAAAGAAACAAGATGTAGAGCGAGGCAGAAAGGGGAGAGAGCGGAGTGAACATCAGGCGCCAGAGCACGAAGCCAGGGAACCCCACTAAGAACCCTGCCCACATCACCCACGCATTGGCTTCATGCCAGCCGGCCAGAATCAGCAGGATTTCAGCAAAGATGACGGCATAGGCCGAGTAAACCAAGAACAGTCGAGAGAGCGCTTGCGCGAACAGAACGGGTGCCAGCTGTGCTGGAATTCCTAACTGCATCTCACCGCCCCCGTTGAAGAATGTCGTCTACTTACGACCAGTCTTCCCTATGCGGAGAGGTTGAGTGTCTTTGCCGAGGCAGCAAAAGACTTCTTGGCCACAGCAGGCTTGTCAGACAGACGCGTTCCGAAGCTTGGAATCATCTTCTTGATCTCGGGTTCCCAACCAGCAAACTCAGTGGGGAAGCAGCGCTTGAGCACATCGAGCATGACGGGTACTGACACAGAAGCTCCAGGAGAAGCACCGAGCAGACCAGCGATAGAACCGTCAGCGGCGGCAATAACTTCCGTACCAAACTGGAGAATGCCGACCTTCTTGGGGTCTTTCTTCATGACCTGAACGCGCTGACCAGCAGTGATGAGCTCCCAGTCTGGGTGTTGAGCATCAGGGAAGAACTCGCGCAGGGCATCCAGTTTCTTCTGGGGGCTCGCTACGACTTCACCGATCAGGTACTTCAGCAGGTCCAGGTTGGTTGCACCCACGGCAAGCATCGGCATGATGTTGTTCACGCGGATGGAACCGGGAAGGTCAAACCATGAACCTGCCTTGAGGAACTTAGGAGTGAATCCTGCGAAGGGACCAAACAACAGTGACTTCTCGCCATCGACAACACGAGTGTCGAGGTGTGGAACAGACATAGGTGGTGCACCCACCGACGCCTTGCCATAGACCTTGGCCTGGTGGCGAGCCACGATGGCAGGGTTGGTGGTGCGGAGGAACTGACCCGAGATGGGGAATCCGCCGAAGCCCTTAGCTTCCTTGATTCCCGCGCTCTGCAGAAGTGACAGTGCGCCACCACCGGCACCGACGAAGACAAACTTCGCGGTGATGGTGTGAGGCGTGTTTCCAACTGAGTCACGGAGCTTGAGGCGCCAGTGCCCGTTATGAAGTTTCTTGAGCGACGTCACCTGAGTCTCGGTGCGAAGCTTGGCTCCGTTGGAGGTGATGAAGTTCAAGAGCTGCTTGGTGAGCGATCCGTAGTCCACGTCAGTACCAGCGGTGATGCGAGTTGCTGCGATGGGCTCGTTGCCGGTGCGACCATCCATGAGCAAGGGAGTCCACTTGCCAATGACCTTGGGGTCCTCGGAGTACTCCATACCGGCGAACAGCGGCTCGTCCTTGAGCGCAGCGAAACGCTTGCGCAGGTATTCCACGTTGGCCTCGCCCCAGACGAAAGTCATGTGTGGGGTGGAGTTGATAAAGCTGGTGGGTGCATCAAGCATCTTTGCTGCAACCATGTGTGCCCAGAACTGCAGTGAAACCTGGAACTGCTCGTTGATGGCAACAGCCTTGGAAGGCTCGACGGAACCGTCGGCAGCCTCAGGCATGTAGTTCAGTTCACACAGACCCGCGTGACCAGTACCAGCGTTGTTCCAGGGGTTCGAGCTTTCCTGAGCAACCTCACCGAGGCGTTCATAAACCTGGATGCTCCAGTCGGGTTGCAATTGCTTAATCAGAGCGCCGAGAGTCGCGCTCATGATTCCGCCACCAATCAGGGCAACATCAACCGTCTTTGCATTCACATCCGCCAGTTTACGCGTGAATACCCTCCACTACCCCTGTCCTCATTCCCACCTACCGGGAGCAACGACGAAGGCCATCAGGAACGCATCCTGATGGCCTTCGACAGAAGATACGAATTACTTAGGCTCGGTCTGCTGCAATCAGCTCTGCGATCTGCACTGCGTTGAGGGCAGCACCCTTGCGGAGGTTGTCATTGCTGACAAACAGAGCCAGCCCGCGGCCGCCATCAACGGTCTCATCGCTGCGAATACGACCAACAAAGCTGGGGTCAGCACCTGCGGCCTGGAGGGGCGTGGGAACGTCTTCCAGCTGAACACCGGGAGCGTCTGCGAGCAGTTCCAGGGCGCGCTCAGGCGAGATTGCCTTGCCGAATTCTGCGTTGATGGACAGCGAGTGACCGGTGAACACAGGAACACGAACACAGAGACCAGAAACCAAGAGACCTGGGATCTCGAGGATCTTGCGACTCTCGTTACGCAGCTTCTTCTCTTCATCGGTTTCGTTGAGACCGTCTTCGACGATGGCACCTGCAAGAGGAACAACGTCAAACGCGATGGTCTTCACATACTTCACCGGTGCGGGGAAGGTCACAGCAGAACCGTCGTGAACGAGGTCTTCCAGGTTGCCCTGGTCAACGGCTGCACGAATCTGGTTCGCGAGCTCTTCAGCACCAGCAAGACCAGAACCAGACACTGCCTGGAAGGTGGTTACGCTCATGCGCTCGAGGCCAGCTTCAGCGTGGAGGACCTTGAGTGCTGGCATTGCTGCCATGGTGGTGCAGTTGGGGTTGGCAATGATGCCCTTGACTGCCTGCTTGATGGCGTGAGGGTTGACCTCGGAGACCACGAGTGGAACCTCGGGGTCCATGCGCCAAGCAGAAGAGTTGTCGACAACAGTCACACCAGCAGCAGCGAAGCGAGGAGCCTGTGCCTTGGATGCAGTTGCCCCAGCAGAGAAGAGTGCAACATCGATGCCCGAAGGATCAGCAGTTTCCACATCTTCCACGACGATGTCATGACCGGCGAATGGGAGAACAGTTCCTGCCGAACGAGCAGATGCAAAGTAGCGGATGGACTTCACGGGGAAGTTACGCTCTTCGAGCAGACGACGCATGACCTTGCCAACCTGGCCGGTTGCACCGACCACGGCAATGTTGAGCCCCTCGGGGGCGATGACGGTCATCGGCCGGTTCCTGCGTAGACGACAGCCTCAACATCAGAGTCAAGACCGAAAGCGGTGTGCACCTTCCGCAGTGCTTCGTTGAGCTGGTCAGCACGCATGATGACCGAGATGCGAATCTCGGAGGTAGAAATCATGTCGATGTTGACGCCTGCTTCAAAGAGGGCAGTGAACAGCTGAGCAGAAACACCCGAGCTGGTACGCATACCGGCACCGACCACGGAGAGCTTGCCAATGTTCTCATCCAGAGCCAGGTCAGAGAATCCAATGTCGGACTGTGCTGCCTTCAAGGCAGCCAGTGCGTCATCTGCCTCTGCGGTGGGGAGGGTGAAGGAGATGTCGGTCTGACCGGAGCCGCCTGAAGAGACGTTCTGCACGATCATGTCGATGTTGATGTCAGCAGCTGCGACAACGGTGAAAATCTGCGCAGCCTTACCTGGAACGTCGGGAACACCGGCAACGGTGATCTTTGCTTCGCTCAGGTCCCCGGCAACACCGGTGATGATGGGCTCTTCCACTGTTTCTCCCTCCGTGGGGTTGTAGACAATTGTTCCCTCGTTCGACACAAACGAGGAGCGCACGTGCAATGTCACGCCGTGACGGCGTGCATATTCGGTTGCGCGAATATTGAGAACCTTGGCACCGCTAGCTGCCAACTCCAGCATTTCTTCACTGGAGATGCGGTGAATCTTGGACGCGTTGGGAACAACGCGAGGGTCAGCGGTGAAGACGCCGTCCACGTCAGTGTAAATCTCGCAGACATCGGCATCCAAAGCAGCAGCAAGGGCAACAGCAGAGGTATCAGAACCACCACGGCCGAGTGTGGTGATGTCGCCGGTAGAACGGTTGAAGCCCTGGAATCCCGCAACAATCACGATGTTGCCTTCTGCCACTGCTTCACGCAAGCGGCCTGGAGTGACCTCCACGATGCGCGCAGTACCGTGCTGAGCATCGGTGATCATGCCGGCCTGTGAACCAGTGAAAGATTTGGCGTCGTGGCCGAGGGAACGAACTGCCATGGCAACCAGTGCCATGGAAATACGTTCACCTGCGGTGAGGAGCATGTCGAGCTCACGAGGTGCGTGATCACTGGCAACCTCGTTAGCAAGGTCCATCAGCTCGTCAGTAGTGTCACCCATTGCAGAAACGACGACAACAACATCGTTTCCAGCTTCTTTGGTCTCGACAATGCGCTTGGCGACGCGCTTGATGCTCTCAGCATCTGCAACGGAAGATCCGCCAAACTTCTGCACAATCAAGCTCACGGTTGATAACTCCTGAAGGAATATGCTCGCGGCTACGGTTCTCACGAGCTGGAAACTCTATTCTACCGGCAGATTTTAGGCGGTTTTGACCCCACCAATACCGTCTAAGAAACGGTGCGGCGACCTTCGAAAGCCCTACCGAGCGTCACTTCGTCGGCGTATTCCAAATCTCCACCCACAGGAAGACCCGAAGCCAGACGTGACACCTTGATTTCTAGGGTCTTGAGAAGACGAGAAAGATAGGTCGCTGTTGCTTCACCCTCGAGATTGGGGTCGGTCGCAATAATGACTTCCATCACGGTGCCATCAGCCAAACGGGTCATGAGCTGGCGAATGCGCAGGTCATCAGGACCAATGCCATCAATAGGGCTGATTGCTCCCCCGAGCACGTGATACAGACCACGGAATTCACGGGTGCGCTCGATGGCAACAACGTCCTTAGCTTCTTCCACCACACAGATGAAAGTGGGATCGCGGCGAGGATCGCGGCAGATGCCGCAGGTGACTTCTTCGCTGACATTGCCGCAGATCTCGCAGAACTTGACCTTCTCACGGACCTCTACAAGAACTGAGGACAAGCGGGAGACATCAAAGGATTCTGTCTGCAAAATGTGGAACGCAATACGTTGCGCTGACTTAGGGCCAATGCCGGGAAGTCTGCCGAGCTCATCAATGAGTTCCTGAACTATGCCGTCATACATGACTAAGCCTCGTCAGCAGGCTCAGAGGAAACAACAGCAATAGGTTCGGTTACTTCTTCTGAGATGAACTTGGCATCTAGCAGCTCACGCACAACGGCCTCACCGTAGCGGGCATCTTCTTGTGCACTCTGCTCAGGAGTGAGCTTCTTGGCCGCAGGTGCAGCGGGAGCTGCAACCTCTGTAACAACAACGACTTCTTCAACGACAGTCTCATCCTCAAGAACGGCAGGAGCTCCCCCACCGGGAATGGCCACAACATCCCAGCCATCATCTGAGGCGGGCGGTGCTGCCTCTTCGAAGGGGGGCTCTTCATCTAGATCAGCAGGTGGCTCTTCAGGAAGAGGGGGTTCCTCGACCTGTGCTTTAGCTGCAGGAGTGGCAAACTCACGAGGAGCGTTCACCGGGGCTTCAGCAACCGGAACTGAACCGGTCTCTGTCAGACGGTCAATAGGTGCAGTTGCAGAGGAATCACTGGAGACCTTGAACGCCACACGAACACCGAGAGTGTCGATGATGGCCTGACGCAGAATCTCGTGGACTCCTCCGGGCACGCCCTTCTGGGGGCGGAATGAGGCAGCATCTGCCTCGTTACTGAATACCAAGGTGAGGACGTCCTCTTCCAGAGAACGAACCTGAGCAGAGACAACAACCAACCATGCGGCACGGCTCTTCGCCTGAATCTTCTCCAGCACAGCAGGCCATGCCTCAAGTAGTTCACGAGTTCCCACAGGACCGGTTGGAACAACAACCTTGGGCTCATCCACAACAGGAGCTTCCTTGACCGGCTCAGGCTTGGCAACGGGAGCCTCAACCTTAGGTGCGGGTGCAGGGGCAGGTGCTACTGCAGGCTTTGCAGGAGCTGCTGGTGCTGAAGCAACTGGTGCGACAGCTACAGCTGGAGCTCCACCCGTTGCACGAACCAGTAGACGAGCAATCATGAGCTCGAGGTGTAGACGTGGTGAGGTAGCACCGGTCATCTCGGTGAGCGACGAGTTCACCACGTCCGCAGCACGAGAGAGTTCAGCGGAGCCAAAGTTCTTGGCCTGGGCCTGCATGCGCTCGAGTTCATCGGCAGGGATTCCGCGCAGCACAGCATTAGCGTTGGCGCCAGTGGCAGCAACAAGAATGAGATCACGCAGACGCTCGAGCAGGTCTTCCACAAAGCGGCGGGGGTCCTGCCCGGTTTGGATCACGCGATCAACGGCAGCGAATGCACCAGCTGAATCACCTGCGGCGAGCGCATCTACTGCTTCATCCAACAGTGCGCTGTGGGTGTAACCCAAGAGAGAAACTGCACGCTCGTAGGTCACGGCATCGTTTTCTGAACCGGCAATGAGCTGGTCAAGCAGAGAAAGAGTGTCACGAGCAGATCCGCCACCGGCGCGAACAACCAGCGCCAGAACACCAGGTTCAACCGCGATCTTCTCGGAAACACAGAGACTCTCGCAGTACTCGAGCATCTGTGCTGGAGGAATCAGGCGGAAGGGGTAGTGGTGGGTACGCGAGCGAATCGTGCCGATGACCTTTTCGGGTTCGGTCGTGGCGAAGATGAACTTCACGTGCTCAGGGGGTTCTTCCACCAACTTGAGCAACGCGTTGAAGCCCTGCGGGGTGACCATGTGGGCCTCATCGAGGATGAAGATCTTGTAGCGGTCACGAGCGGGAGCAAAGACGGCACGTTCACGCAGGTCACGTGCATCGTCGACACCGTTGTGGCTGGCGGCGTCAATTTCAACGACGTCGAGGGAACCACCGCCGTCACGAGAGAGTTCAATACAGCTGGGGCACTTGCCGCAGGGAGTATCCGTGGGGCCTTCAGCACAGTTGAGGCAGCGAGCCAAGATGCGAGCAGAGGTCGTCTTACCGCAACCACGTGGGCCGCTGAAGAGATAGGCGTGGTTCACACGGTTAGTGCGCAGCGCCGTCATCAAAGGATCGGTGACGTGGGATTGTCCAATAACGTCAGCGAATGATTCAGGCCGGTAACGGCGATACAGTGCGGTAGCCACAGTTCAATCGTAGTTGCCAGAACAGACAACGAGACCAGGTTCAAGGTGTTTAGACACATGCCCTGAGCGCAATAAAAAGGACCCCTCGCGCACCCGCCAGAGCCCGGTTACCCTTGCTACGTTTCCGTCCTGGGGGAGTTGGCCTGGGTGGCGCCACGCGAGGAGCCAGTTACAAGTGTAAAGCACAAGGCCGAGTGCTCTCCACGTCAGTTCGTCAGCACCCTTAACTAGCGGTTAGAATATTCAAGTTGTCCTCTTGCGAAAGCAGGCGGGCCATCAGGAGGATTCGCCTAGTGGCCTATGGCGCACGCTTGGAAAGCGTGTTGGGTTAACGCCCTCGGGGGTTCGAATCCCCCATCTTCCGCCAATGTGATGTTCCAGGACATCGTGGACACCTGAACCCCCGAAACGGGGTTCAGGTGTCTTTTTATTTCTTGGGTTGATAGTTCTTGTGTGGATCGATTTGGTATTCCCCG
>NZ_JARXVT010000007.1 GCF_029892845.1 Aurantimicrobium minutum | reverse complement strand
CGACATTGCTCCAGAGTGTCAACAAGGACGCGACTCATCTAGTGTTAATAAGGACGCGACTCATGTGTCAACAAGGTCGTGAACCTAGACACCCTAGGCGGCCCCATAGCTCGTCCGAGCGTATGAAATTGTGCTTTTCAAAGGGGAAAGAAATGAAGGACTGGACTCCGAAGCTGTGGCTCCGCATCCTGTTACCGACCGTCTTGGTTGTCGTCTGGTTTGCTATCGCAGGTCTGGGTGGCCCCACGTTCGGCAAGATCTCTGAGGTCTCCACTAACGACCAGGCCGGCTTCCTGCCTGCCAGTGCGCAGAGCACCGAGGTCAACGAGTGGCAGACCAAGTTCAACGACTCTGAAAACATCCCCGCCATTGTGGTTTTCCAGAAGGATTCTGGAGAGGTCACCGACGCGGACAAGCTCAAGTTCGATGAGCTGACCACCACTTTAGAAGAAGCAGAAGGTGTTGCTCCCACTGTTGAGGGTGAAGTTCCTTCCGTGCTGGGACCCACCTACTCCGAAGACGGCCAAGCCGTTGAGTACCTCGTCTTCTACTCGGCAAGTGGTGAAGAACTCCTCAGCAGTATCAACGGCCTTCGCGCTGAGCTGGCTGATGTCACTCCTGCCGGATTCACGTCTTATGTGACAGGCCCTGGTGGTCTCCTTGCTGACTTCGTCAGCGGCTTCGCTGGTATCGATGGCATCTTGCTGATTGTGGCCCTGCTGGCAGTGTTCATCATCCTGCTCGTTGTGTACCGCGCTCTATTGCTTCCTGTACTGGTGCTGTTAACCTCGGTCTTCGCACTGTCCGGTTCGATTCTGGGTATTTACTACCTCGCCCTGAATGACATCATCAAGGTCAATGGACAGAGCCAGGGAATTCTCTCGATTCTGGTTATTGGTGCTGCGACCGACTACGCCCTGCTCTTTGTTGCCCGTTACCGTGAGGCACTGTTCGAAGTTCAGAACAAGTGGTCTGCTATTGGTCGCGCCTTCAAGGGTGCTTTCGAGCCGATCTTTGCTTCTGCCGCAACCGTTATTGCTGCACTGCTCTGCCTCTTGTTCTCGGACCTCAACTCCAACAAGTCACTGGGCCCCATTGCCGCATTCGGTATTGGTTTCGCTTTCTTGGCAGCGATTAGCTTCTTGCCTGCACTGCTGGCCATCTTTGGCCGTGCGGCATTCTGGCCATTCATGCCCAAGCCCGGCAAGAAGAAGTTGGCTCCCGTTGAGCCCAACACTCTTCCTGGTCTCGAAGGTGTTCGTGGTCTCTGGAAGGGCGTGGGTAACCTCGTCGGCAAGAAGCCTCGTGCAACCTGGATCATCACTTTGGTCGTTCTTCTGGCGGCCATTGCTGGTCTGCCGGGCCTCAAGGCCAGTGGTATTCCTCAGACCGATCTTCTTCTGGGTAACAATATTGAATCTGTTGATGGTCAGGAAGTATTGGCCGAGCACTTCGATGCAGGTGACGGTTCTCCCGTGATCATCATCGCGGACGAGTCCAAGATGGACGCTGTGATGTCGGCTGCTGAGTCAACCGAAGGTATTTCCAAGGTCACTGTTCAGGCAGATGCAGAAGCCATGACTGCTGCCTACAAGAAGGCAGCTGAAGACGCTGCAGCTGCTGCCGCAGCTGCATATGCCAGCGGCCCTCCAGCTGCAGGTGCCCCTTCTGCTTTCGTCATGCCTGAGATTGAAACCATTCCTCAGGTCGTTGACGGTAAGGTTCTCATCAACGCCAACCTGACCTACCAGGCAGATTCCAAAGAAGCCGAGAATGTCGTTGAGCAGATGCGCACCGACCTGGCAACTATTGATCCTTCGGTCTTGGTCGGTGGCGAGACAGCTATTGCTCTGGACACCAATAACACAGCTGAAGCTGACCTAGCCAAGATCATCCCGATCGTGTTGGTTGTGATCTTCATCATCCTGATGCTGTTGCTGCGTTCGATCGTGGCTCCGCTGCTGTTGATCTTCACCGTCGTGGTGAGCTTTGCCGCAACGATGGGTCTGTCCGCGATCTTCTTCAACAATGTGTTTGGTTTCCCCGGTGCTGATGCGAGCGTTCCGCTCTTTGGATTCGTTTTCTTGGTGGCGTTGGGTATTGACTACAACATCTTCTTGATGACGCGTGTGCGTGAAGAAAGCCTCAAGATCGGAACACGTCCGGGTATCTTGAAGGGCCTCACCGTTACCGGTGGTGTCATTACCTCGGCAGGTATCGTCCTGGCAGCAACCTTCGCAGCGTTGGGTGTTATCCCGCTGCTCTTCTTGGTTCAGCTGGCCTTCATCGTCTCGGTTGGTGTCATCATTGACACCGTTCTGGTGCGCACACTCCTGGTTCCTGCCATGGCGTATGACATCGGACCCAAGATCTGGTGGCCCAGCAAACTTGGTCGCGAAATCAAGTAATTCAGCTAAATACTGTCCTCAGCCCCCTCGAAAGAGGGGGCTGAGTTCTTGTATTATCGTTTGAGTACGAACGACCCCTTTATTCCGCACCTATTTTGCGGTTAGAATGAGGAATCCGTAGAAAAGGTGAAGAATGTCAACGATTTCCGAATCAGAACTGCTCGCTAAGGTCCCAACTCAGCTGTATATCAACGGCAAGTGGGTAGACGCTGCCGGCGGTAAGACGGTGGACGTGCATGACCCCGCCACTGGCCTGGTAATCAAGAGCATCGCTGACGCTTCTCCTGCAGACGGCATGAAGGCCCTGGACGCTGCTGTCGCGGCACAGGACGCCTGGGCTGCCACTGCACCTCGCGTCCGAAGCGAGCTGCTCCGTAAGGCTTTTGAGCGCGTTCAAGAGCTCAAGGATGAGTTTGCCCTGCTGATGACCCTCGAGATGGGTAAGCCCCTCTCAGAAGCTTTGGGAGAGGTCAACTACGGCTCCGAGTTCCTGCGTTGGTTCAGCGAAGAAGCTGTCCGCATCACTGGCCGTTACGGCACCAACCCTGAAGGCACCGGTCGTACCATTGTGACCCAGATGCCTGTCGGCCCCAGCTACTTGATCACCCCGTGGAACTTCCCACTGGCGATGGCCACCCGCAAAATTGCTCCCGCACTGGCTGCGGGCTGCACCGTCGTGGTCAAGCCTGCAACTCTGACACCACTCACCACTCTCTACTTCGTCAAGATCCTCGAAGAAGTCGGTGTTCCCGCAGGTGTGGTCAACGTGTTCACCACTTCGACAACAGCAGAAGTTTCTGACCCCATCGTCACGGACAAGCGCCTGCGCAAACTCTCCTTCACCGGTTCCACTGGTGTGGGACAGTCACTCATGAAGTTGGCTACCGAGAACATGCTTCGCACCTCGATGGAGCTCGGCGGCAACGCCCCGTTCCTCGTCTTCGAAGATGCAGATCTCGACAAGGCAGTTGAGGGCGTGATGATTGCCAAGTTCCGTAACATCGGCCAGGCCTGCACCGCTGCCAACCGCGTGATCGTTCACGAATCTGTCGCTGCTGAGTTTGCTCAGAAGGTCACCGAGCGTGTCCAGGCGATGAAGATTGGTCGCGGCACCGAAGAAGGCGTCACCATTGGCCCCCTCATCGACACCAAGGCAGTAGCCAAGGCCAACCAGTTGGTTCAGGATGCTGTGTCCAAGGGTGCAACCGTCCTCACCGGTGGCAAAGCAATCGATGGTGCTGGCACCTTCTATGAGCCCACAGTGCTGACCGGTGTCACGTCAGGTGCAGACATCATGACTGAAGAAATCTTTGGTCCTGTGCTCTCCATCACCACCTTCGCAACTGAAGAAGAGGGCATCAACATTGCCAACGACACCGAATACGGTCTCATTGGTTATGTCTACACTGAAGACTTCAAGCGCGGTCAGCGTCTGATTGAGAAGCTGCAGACCGGAATGATGGGCCTCAACGCGGGTGTCATCTCCAACGCTTCTGCCCCCTTTGGTGGCGTGAAGATGTCCGGTCTTGGCCGTGAAGGTGGCTTTGAAGGAATCAACGAGTACCTCTCCACGAAGTACACCATGACTCCTAACCCCTTCGCCTAAACACGAACACATGAAGAACGCCCCTCCACTCGGAGGGGCGTTCTTAGTTATCTATATTCAGGAAAGCTAAACCAGCAGCTGGTGCTTTGCGAGCTCCTTGTAGAGGGGAGTCGACTTCACCAGGTCTGAGTGGGTACCAGTTCCGACCACAGCACCGTTTTCCAGCACAATGATCTGATCGCTGTCGACCACGGTGGAAAGACGGTGCGCAATGATAATGAGAGTGCGGTCCTGAGCAACGCGATCAATCGCCTCACGCATGAGCTGTTCGTTCGCACCATCCAAGCTGGAGGTTGACTCATCCAGCAACAGCACCGGAGGTGCGGCAAGCAGTGCACGAGCGATTGCCAGACGCTGACGTTCACCACCGGAAAGCATGACGCCCTCTTCGCCCACAGGGGCGTCGAGGCCTAGGCCACTGCGCTCCAGCACGGTGGACAAGTTCACATCTGCAAGCACGGCAATGCACTGCTCGTCTGTGGCATTAGGCGAGCCGAGTAGGAGGTTGTCGCGCAGAGAGCCGGCCAGGACTGGTGCATCCTGCTCGACATAGCCAATCTGTGCGCGGAGATCTTCGCGAGGCAATGCCTTGATATCTACTCCACCCAAGCGGATCTCACCCGAGTTGGGGTCATAGAAACGTTCAATGAGCCCCAAGATGGTGGACTTGCCAGCGCCTGAAGGTCCTACCAAAGCAGCACGAGTTCCGTGAGCTACGGAGAAGGAGACACCCTTGAGGATCTCAGGAGCATCAATCTCCGGCTTGGCTTCTTCAGCAAGAGCTTCACCTGCGGCACCGCCGGCCTTGATGCGTGCCTTCTCAGCACGGGAAAGCTTGGAGATGGGGTCAGTTGTGCTCTCATCTTCCTCAACAGGAAGGACCTGCTTGGGATAGGAGAACTTCACGTCCACGAATTCCACGGCAACAGGAGAGTTCTTCACCGCACCACGAGCACCACCATCCAGCACAGCGAGGGGAGCGAGGTCGCGATCGAACTCGCCTTCACTCGGCAGAGCAATGATTTCCTGAATACGACCCAGGGCACCCAGGGCAGCATTTACCGAGGTAATCGCACCAAAGGCTTGACCCAAAGGCATGATCATCATGAACAAGAACAGGATGAAGGTCACAAGGTTGGCAACCGTGATGGCGCCAGAGGCAACGCGGTAACCGCCCACACCGAGCACGGTAAGGAATGCGACCTGCATGGCGATACCGGCAACGGGAACGACAAGCGCAGAGATCTTGGCGACCTTGATGCCCATTCGGTAGGCGCCTTCGGCTTCTTCTTCAACAACCTTGATTTCTCGGTTGGTGGCGTTAGCCGCACGAACCGTGCGCACGGCAGAGATTGCACGCTCAACCGAGGCAGCAAGCTCACCCACTTTGGCCTGTGCCTTGCGGCTGGCCACGCGAATACGTCTGGAAAGCACGGTCACAATCGTGATCGCGCTGAACACCACAAGAACGGTCAGACCCAGAAGAACAGGGTCAAGAATGGCCATGGCAATGATGGAACCGACAAAGGTCAGTGATCCACCAATTGCTTCGACCAAACCTTGGGTCAACACAGCACGAAGCAAGGTGGTGTCTGAGCCCACGCGTGAGACAAGGTCTCCGGTGCGACGAGTGTCGAATTCGCTAATCGGTAGGCGCAGAATGCGAGAAACCAAGCGACGACGAGATGAGAGAACAACACCTTCACCTGTGCGCTGCAGCAGGTAGTGCTGGAAACCATTGATCAGCGCGGTGGCAACAACCAGACCTATCAGCAACCAGACCAGGTTGCCCATGAGTTCACCCGCACTGACGCGGTTGATGACCTGCCCCACCAGAAGTGGCTGGGCAAGTGACGCACCTGCGCCAATCACGCTGAGCACGATGACGAAGGAGAGAACCTTCTTGTGTTCGAGCAGATAGGGCATCAACTGCCCAAAGCTCGCTTTGGGTGCAGAGGACTTATTTTCCGGGGTCGACGAACGACGACCCATGCGGGGTGAGCTCATCAGGTCCTAGTTACCAGGCGACAGCGAGAACGACGTTGAGCAGGGTCAGACCACCGATGGTCCAGAGAACCCAGGATGGTGCAACCTCACGCTTGCGGAAGACGATCGCCAGAACCGTGATCACGATGAGCACAGAAAGCTTGACCGCAATCTTGGTGTTGTTGACTTCTTCATCCTCGATGAGGCCTGCCGAGTAGATACCAGTCAGGGCAAGGCCGGTGACCAGCTGAAGGTATGAACCATCGAGCATGCCGCGCAGAACGCGGCCCTTGCCCTTGGCGATGTCCTTAATCTGAACGAGGAATGAACCCAGCAGATAAGAAAGACCAACGAAGTGCAGGATGACGAGGATTGTGACTAAAAGTTCCATATCCCCAGCCTAACCACTAGCCCCGGATGGCGCGAAGGGTCACAGCTGTTTCCAAGGCGGCAATTGCTGCCTCTGCACCCTTGTCTTCCTTGGAATCGGGCAGTCCTGCCCGGTCCAAACCCTGCTGTTCGTCATCGAGGGTCAGCACACCGAAGCCGACAGGCTTTCCGGTGTCGAGCGAAACTCGGGTCAGTCCACTGGTGGCAGCGTCTGAGACAAACTCGAAGTGAGGAGTACCACCACGGATGATGACGCCGAGGGCGACCACTGCATCAGCGCCTGCTTCGAGGACTGCCTTGCACACCACGGGAAGCTCAAAGCTTCCGGCCACGCGAACCAGCGAGTGCGAAGCACCACTGGCCTCAAGGGTGCGCTGAGCAGAATCAATCATCGCGTTGGTGATGACGTCGTGCCACTGACCAGCGACGATGACGACGTTGAGACCGGAGCCATCAACAGTGATTTCGGGGGAGCCTGCGCCACTCATGCGGTGACCTCCTTGTTCTTGGGTGCTGAATCGATAGCGGGAAGAGTTCCGGGAAGCTGGTGACCCATGCGGTCGCGCTTCACGTTGAGGTATCCAGTGTTGAATTCACCGAGTCCCACAACCAGGGGGACCAGGTCGTTGATCGTGATACCGAACTGTTCCAACTGGCGCTTCTTTTCGGGGTTGTTGCTCAGTAAGCGAACGGAACGGATACCCATTTCATCAAGCATGCGTGCTGCTGCGGTGTAGTCGCGAGCATCTGCAGGGAAGCCCAGCGCGAGGTTGGCATCGAGGGTATCGAGGCCTTGCTCTTGAAGCTTGTAAGCCTTGAACTTGTTGACTAAGCCAATACCACGGCCTTCTTGGCCGCGCATGTAGAGCACAACACCACCGGCGGGGTCGGCTTCAATCATGCGCAGGGCTTCATCCAGCTGAGGACCACACTCGCACTTGAGTGAGTGCAGTGCTTCACCGGTGAGGCACTCAGAGTGAACGCGTACGAGAACATTCTCACCGTCGGGGTTACCCGCGATGATCGCAACGTGGTCTGTGCCAGTGGCCTGGTCGCGGTAGCCACGCATGCGGAAGGTGCCATTCTCGGTGGGGACGTTGGTCTCCACCTCGAAGGCAACACGGTGAGCGTCAAGTTCTCCCTCAATACGTGCAGGAAGGGGGTTCGCCTCGAGGTAGTCAATCAGTGCAGCAACGGTGGTGAGGGGAAGATTGTCGCGCTCGGCAAGCTCCTCCAGGCCGGGCATGCGCATCATGTCGCCATCTTCGGCCACGATTTCAGCAATGACACCCACAGGGTTGAGTCCAGCCAGACGCAGCAGATCCACGGTTGCTTCAGTGTGCCCTGGGCGCTGGAGAACGCCGCCATCAACTGCGCGCAAGGGAAGGATGTGTCCTGGGCGAATGAGGTCGTGAGGACCTGCGTTCGGGTTTGCCAGCACATTGACAGTGCGGGCACGGTCGCTAGCGCTGATACCGGTGGTCACACCTTCAGAGGCATCTACGGAGATTGTGTAAGCGGTGGTGCGGGTGTCCTGACTGCGCTCCACCATGATTGGCAGGTTTAGGCGGTCAGCAACATCGCGCGGCATCGGTGCACACACCAAACCTGAGGAGTGCTTCACAATCCAGGCCATGGATTCTTTTGTGGCGAACTGGGCTGCCAGGATGGCGTCGCCTTCGTTTTCGCGGCCTTCGTCATCGGCGACAAGCACGATACGTCCAGCCTTGAGTGCCTCAAGGACTTCGGGGATAGGAGTGAGAGCCATGTTAGGCACCTGCATTCTGTTGGGGAAGGAAGGCCAGCATGCGTGCGACCTGACGGGCAATAATGTCGGTTTCGAGGTTGACGGTGTCACCGATGGAACGAAGTCCGAGCGTGGTCACCGTGAGGGTTTCTGGAATGAGGGAAACCTCAAACCATTGGGAAGCTTCAGCGGGGGCGCTAATCGTGCTGACTGTCAGCGAGACGCCATCCACGGTGATGGAACCCTTGTCCACCAACAGAGGAGCGAGTTCACGGCTCAGACCAAAGCGAATTACCGTCCAGTCATCACTGGGAGTGATGGACAGAACCTCAGCGGTGCCATCAACGTGGCCTTGCACGATGTGGCCGCCGAGGCGACTGCCTAGTTCCGCAGCGCGCTCGAGGTTGACGGCAAGACCCACCGATGCGTCACGCATCGTGGACATGGCCAGGGTCTGCTCCATCACATCTGCCGTAAACGAGGTTGCATCGTGCTCGACCACGGTCAGGCACACGCCACTAACGGCAATTGAGTCACCCTGCTGAGCACCCTGCAGTGCTTTCACGCCCGATACCGTCAGGCGCACAGCGTCTGGCTGCTGTTCAATCGCGGTGATGGTGCCGCGTTCTTCAATGAGGCCGGTAAACATTACTCGTCCTTTCGGGTTGGCTTGGCAGTGATGAAAATGTCGGCACCGAGGGTTTCCACAGAGGAAATCTCCAGATCAATACGCTCGGCAAGAGTGTTGACGCCCAGCTCACCAAGAGCAACCTTGTCACCGCCCAGTAAGACGGGTGCGAGGTAAACGTAGAGACGATCAGCTAAGCCGGATGCGATGAATGCACTGGCCAGGGTGGGCCCGCCCTCGACGAAGATCGAGCGAATGCCCTTGTCGAACATTTCACTCAGCGCTGCGTGCAAGTCGTTGTGACCAATGATGAGAGGTTCCAGCGGGTGCTGGTGAACCAGAGCATAGCCAGGAACATTGCGTGTGCCAATAATCACAGGAATGGGCTGGTGGTCGTGGAGTTCACCTTCGGGAGTGCGAGCCGTCAGTGAAGGGTTATCTGCGAGAACAGTTCCCGTGCCAACAACGATGGCATCCGCTGCCGAGCGCTGTTCGTGCACGCGTGCACGGGATTCAGGTCCAGAAATCCACTGGCTGGTGCCATCGTGAGCTGCCGCACGACCATCGAGGCTCGCAGCCCACTTCACGGTGACGTGGGGGCGGTGCAGGCGTGCAGCCAGCATCCACTCTTCAAGAAGTTCTTCGACGTCGTCTTCGAGCACGCCGCCGAGAACCTCGATGCCGGCATCGCGCAGGCGCTGTGCGCCACCAGAAGAGGCGTGGCCTGGATCAGTCGCGGCATAGACAACCTGTGCCACACCAGCTTCGATCAGTGCTTGTGCACAGGGACCGGTACGACCGGTGTGGTTGCAGGGCTCGAGGGTCACGACAAAGGTAGAGCCCTGTGCTTGTTCAGGGGTGAGTTGACTCAGCGCATCAACTTCTGCGTGGGCAGTGCCCGCACCGCGGTGCCAGCCCTCAGCGATGATGGTGCCAGCAGAGTTCAGCACAACACAGCCCACCTGAGGGTTCACGCCATTACTGGGGCCATTGCTGGCCAGCGCAATGGCGCGACGCATCGAGGCCTCATAGGCTTTCGAAGGTGTTGTGTGGCTCATCTACCGGTGCTCTCATCTTGGTGAGGCGTGCTTCGGGTAGACGGGTGCCATGGCGACAACCGAACTCGACAGGGGACGTTAAATACCCTGCCGCGCGCGTTCTCTCATCCGGACTTTAACCGTCGGTCCTGGAATTTCACCAGGTCAACCTCATCCTCTGGCTTGTAGGCCTTTGCATGAGGGTCGCGGACTTTAACCGCCGGCTCAGATTTTCACTGACCCCGAAGCGCGTTGCTCTAGAAAACAGTCTAGCTGGCGGGTTTATTCCCCGCGAGATGAGGAGCTGTGGATTCGCTGAGAGCGTGCTTAACCGCGGTGACGGGGAAGTAGGCCAATTGCGTCATAAACCTTGGCCAGGGTGGCATCTGCGACCTCAGAAGCACGATCTGCTGCCCTGCCCAAGATGCGGTCCAGTTCTGCAGGGTCTGAGAGCAGTTCATTGGTGCGCTCGCGGATGGGGGTGAAGCTCGCGGTGACCTGCTCAGCAAGATCCTTCTTGAGGCCGCCATAACCACCACCGGCATATTCGTTGACAATGTCTTCCACGCTGCGGCCAGAGAGCACCGAGAAAATGGTGAGCAAGTTGGCAACACCAGGCTTGTTCTCTCGGTCGAAACGGATCTCGCCATCAGCGTCAGTCACCGCACGCATGACCTTTTTGGCTGTAACAGCGGGGTCATCCATAATCTTGAGTAGACCTGCTTCAGTCTCTGCAGACTTCGACATCTTGGACGTCGGTGCCTGCAGGTCGAAGATCTTGGCGGTCTCTTTGAGAATGTGACCCTCAGGGATGGTGAAGGTCTCACCAAAGCGAGAGTTGAAGCGCAGCGCAAGGTCACGGGTGAGTTCAAGGTGCTGGCGCTGGTCTTCACCGACGGGAACAACGTTTGCTTGATAAGCCAGGATGTCGGCTGCCATCAGTATCGGGTAGGTGAACAGACCCACCGAGGCAGCATCAGCACCTTGCTTGGCGGACTTGTCCTTGAACTGGGTCATGCGGCTGGCTTCACCGAAACCGGTAATGGTGTTGAGCACCCATGCAATCTGGGTGTGAGCCTGAACATGGGACTGAATGAACAAGGTCGACTTATCGGTATCGATACCGGCAGCGATGTATTGCGCAGCAGTGGAGCGGGTGCGCTCACGCAGTTCTGTGGGGTCCTGTGGAACCGTGATGGCGTGCAGGTCAACCACGCAGTAGAAAGCATCGAACTCGTCCTGCATAGTGACCCAGTTGCCCAGGGCGCCAATGTAGTTGCCAAGGTGGAGGGAGTCACTCGACGGCTGCATGCCGGAGAGGATGACGGGCTTGTTCATGTGAGTCCTAGAGGTTGTAGTCGACGACGACGGGGGTGTGGTCTGACCAGCGAGTGTCATACGACTCTGCGCGATCGACGGTGTAGTTGGAAGCAAGGGCTGCGAGAGCAGGAGTGGCGAGGTGGTAATCAATGCGCCAGCCAGCATCGTTATCGAATGCCTGACCACGCCAGGACCACCAGGTGTAGGGGCCAGGGACCTGACCAGTTGCTGCGCGTCCGACGTCGACCCAGCCGAGACCTGTGCCGGTAGAACCATCAGCTCCGGTCACGGTTTCACCTGCAGCACCCATGAAGCGATCAAAGTAGGCACGTTCTTGGGGCAGGAAGCCAGCACGCTTAACGTTGCCCTTCCAGTTCTTGATATCCAGCTCAGTGTGACCTACGTTGAGGTCACCGACCACGAGGGCGTAGTCGCTGTGCTGGGCTAGTTCAGGTAAACGAACCTGCATGGCGTCTAAGAACTTGAACTTCTCCACCTGCTTGGGAGTATCCACTTCACCGGAGTGCACGTAGGTGCTCACGACGGTGAGGATCTTGTCACCGATCTTGTAGTCGGCTTCAAGCCACCGACCAGCGGTGTCGAATTCGTCTGAACCTAAGCTCACGCGGTGAATCTCTGCCGAGCTGCGGCTAGCAAGTGCAACGCCGGCACGGCCCTTGGCCGTTGCTGCGTCGTGCAGAATGTTCCAGTCGGGACCTAAGAGTTCTTCGAGGTCCTCGGTGGAGGCACGCACCTCTTGCAGGGCAAGAATGTCCACTCCACGGCTATCCAGCCATTCGCTCATTCCCTTGCGGAAGGCGGCGCGAACTCCGTTGACGTTGACGGTGGCAATGCGGACTGACATGCCCCAATTCTACGGGGCTAGTTCTTGTCATGACGGTGGGGCACGACCCAGCCGAAGTCTTTCAACTCCACATCAGAATCTCTCATGCTGACCGCGACCCAACTTGTTGCGAGCAAGTAGATACGGGAAGCAAAGTTGAAGTAGATCAGCAGACCAATGAACACCGTGAAGCTGGCCAGTAAAGGATTGCTTTCTGGTCGGGTGAGGACATAGGAACCCAAGACCTTCAACAACATCAAAGCGAAGCCACCCAATAAAGTTCCATTGCGCAGGATGCGCCAGGGGATGGGCACACCACTGAGAATTCTGATGATCGCTGCCAGTACAACCGTGTCAAAGACAAACACCACAGCCAGGCCAATAATTTGGAACATGATCTTGCCCACGCCTGATTTATCGACAATGCCCAGCTCAGGGAAGATCACTCCCGAAAGCTTGGTCACACCCACGGTTGCTGTGGCACTGAGGAGAACAAAGATGCCATACATCAACGCCAGCACCAGGTCATAGGCCTTGAGCAGCATGTAGTTCACCCGAGACTGAGGAAGGTTGAAGATTGTCCGCACAGCAGTGCGGACATAGTTCAGCCAGTTGATCGCGGTGTAGAGCACGATGAAAACAGCTAATCCACCAGTCCAGCCAAAGCTCGTGATGGACTCCAAAGTGTTGGGATCTATGACCCCACCTTTTCTAATGAGGTCCGGCACTTGGGCGTTGATGAACTCGATGACCGCCTTGCGAATCTCAGGTCGATCTTTGAGGAAGATGCCAGTCAGGCTAAAGCCCACCCAGATGGCTGCGAAGGTAGCGAAGACGGCCTGGAACGACATTCCTGCGGCAAGCAGGTTTCCACCGGCAGCGCTATAAGCCTTATAGACGCGGTAGGGGCGTTGCGCTCTCGCCCATGCCAGTGCCTTCTTCATACTTGCCAGCTTAAAGGGAAAGGCCCGTGGGTTCCTTTCGAAACCCACGGGCCAAAGAGCCCCGCTAACGATTAGTCAGCGTCGAGGTCAGATGTGAGCAGGCTAGCCAGCTCATCTGCAACAGCCTCAGCGTTGTCACCTTCGACGTCGAGCACGAGTTCTTCTCCGTGTCCGACAGCGAGAGCGAGCACCGAGAGGATGCTTGCACCATCTGCATTGTCACCATTTGGCTTAGTAATCGTGACGTCGTGACCGGTAGCTCCTACAGCCTGCACAAAAGTACTGGCTGGACGAGCGTGAAGTCCAACGCGCGAACCAACAGTGACGGTTCTCTGAGCTTTAGGCAACTGCTTCCTCCAGTGCTTCGTCGGAGACACCAGGCTTGATGTTCTTTGCGACGATAACGAGGAGTGCGGTTACGACCGTACCGATTGCAACTGCAACCAGGTACATGGGCCAGTTGCCCACGAGGCCGAATACCCAGAGGCCACCGTGAGGTGCGCGCAGGGTGCAACCGAAGGCTGCAACGAGAGCACCAGATACACCCGAACCGATCATGATCGAGGGGATCACACGGATTGGGTCAGCAGCGGCGAAGGGGATAGCACCTTCAGTGATGAAGGATGCACCGAGCAACCAGGCAGCCTTACCGTTCTGACGCTCAGCGTTCGAGAACTTGTTCTTACGAAGAACAGTCGCGAGTGCGAGACCCAGAGGAGGAGTCATACCTGCAGCCATGACGATTGCCATGATGACGAAACGAGGGTCGTTTGCATCTGCCGAAGTGCCAGCCTCAGTAAGACCAGCAGCTGCGAAGGTGTAAGCAACCTTGTTGACGG
Organism: Aurantimicrobium minutum; assembly: GCF_029892845.1. Lineage (GTDB taxonomy): Bacteria > Actinomycetota > Actinomycetes > Actinomycetales > Microbacteriaceae > Aurantimicrobium > Aurantimicrobium minutum_B. Next base: position 73,962 of record NZ_JARXVT010000007.1, on the reverse strand, counting down.
GACCACCCATGTCGAATGCCATCATGAGGCCGAGGATGATACCCAGACCAATGAGGCTTCCACCGGAGAGACCGGTCAACCAGTCGTTCAGTGCGGTCATGAGAGCCTTGAGAGGACCTCCGAGGATGACGAGCATCAGACCAGCGGTGATGAAGGTTGCGACCAGTGGGATCACAACAACTGGCATGAGCGGACGCAGCCAGTTGGGGAGCTTGATGCGGCTAAGCCACAGAGCTACGAAACCACCGAGGAAACCGGTGATAAGACCACCGAGGAATCCGGCGCCAACGGTACCAGCAATGGCACCACCAACGAATCCGGGAGCCAGACCGGGACGGTCAGCAATCGCGTAAGCGATGAAGCCCGAAAGGACTGGTACGAGGAAACCGAAGGTAGCAGCACCTACGGCGAACATTACATAAGCCCAGTCGTGAGCGGCTAGAGGGTTGAAACCCTTAGCCAGGAACTCAGCCTGGTCCTGGTAAACGATGTCATATCCACCGATCATGAACGACAGAGCGATAAGGATACCGCCGGCCGCCACGAAGGGGATCATGTAGGAAACACCGGTCATCAGCCATTGGCGGATGCGGGTTCCTGTTCCTGAGTTGTTAGACAATTGTGGCCTCCAATGCCTCATTGCATTTTGTTTGGTGTTACAGATCTTGCCGTCTCAGCAAGAACTCTATGGAAAAAGCTACGCCGTGATTAGCTGAAAAGGCGGGCAAAGAAGCCCTTCTTTTCACCCGTGTCGTTGGCGGGCTTTGAAGCTGCAGCGGGTGCTGCAGCCTTGGGAGCGCTACCGGCATCCTTTGGAAGGGTGTCGATGGAGCTCACAGCTTTTGCAACGACGTTCTCTGCGTCAGCAAGTGCCTTGCTTACGCCGATCTGAAGGAAAGGCTTGCCAGCGAAGCGAGCGCGGTCCTTGACCTCGAGGTCGGTTGCGAAAATTACCACGTCAGCAGCGTCAATGGTCGACTGCTTCATGGGGGAAGAACCTGCGGAACCCTGGGTCTCTACGGTGATCTCGTAGCCAGCCTTCTTAGCTGCCTGCTCGAGAGCTTCAGCTGCCATGTAGGTGTGGGCGATACCGGTGATGCAGGATGTTACGGCGACGATCTTGGTCATTAGGACTGTACCTCTCGTGTGATGATTGCTGCGATCTCGGCACCAGAGTTGGCGTCGCGCAGGGACTGGCGGAAGTCTTCGTGCACGAGCTTGCGAGCAAGTGCAGCGAGGATGTGAAGGTGCTTGTCGTCTGCGCCATCTGGTGCAGCGATCAAGAAGATGAGGTGTGCGGGGCCGTCAGCGGCACCGAAGTTCACGCCGTCCACGCTGGTTGCCACGGCAACCGAAGGAACAGTGACGTGTGCAGAACGTGCGTGGGGGATACCGATGCCACCGGGGAGACCGGTTGCCATCTGCTCTTCACGTGCACGGACGTCGGCGAGGAAGCCGTCGAGGTCGGTTACGCGTCCGTCGTTAGCGAGCTTGACAGCCAGCTGGCGAGTTGCGTCTTCCTTGGTTTCAGCAACCAAACCAACGATGACGATGTCTTCGGTAGTCAGTGCTGCGGTTGCGTCAGTCATACGTGGAGCTCCTTAATGGCGGTGGTGAGACTGGGATTGATGACAGTGTGAACTGCCGTAATAGTAATGTCTTTTGGTCCTGGCACAGTGGTCGCAGGCAACTGTACAGCTGCCGAGCCCCAGGCAACAGCGGTCGAAATCCGCGTAATGTCGCCATCTACGTGCGCAGAAAGTTCTTCAGAAATTGTCACGTCTGCGCTGAGATATCCAGCCAAAGTGCTGTCTCCAGCACCGACGGTGCTGTCGGGAGTGACAGGCTCGTGACCGGCCCAGACGCTGCCACGCTTGTTCACAAGTAAGGCACCGTTCTCACCCAGGCTCACCACGATGGCAGCATCGTCGTTGCCGAGCAGGCTCTGAGCGAACCCAACAACGTCACCGACGGTGTGGAGTTCGCGGCCAGCAAGTTCTTCCAACTCTTCGTGGTTAGGCTTCATCAAATCGGCGACGCCGGCGTGAGCCACCGAAGCAAACGCACCACCGGAGGTATCCACAGCAAAGCGAACACCGTGCTGGTGTGCAAGCTTGCCGAGAGCAACATAGAAGGAGCCATCGAGTCCGCGTGGAAGGCTTCCCGCGGCAACCAGCCAGCGAGGAGAAGTTTCGAGGACACCAGAAATCTGAGCCAGAAGAGATGCACTCTCGGCTTCGGTGAGCTGTGGTCCTGCTTCGTTGATCTTGGTGGTGTCGCCGTGTGCATCCACGATGGTGATGTTCTGACGAACCTCATCGGCAATGCGTGTGGTCATGGTTTGAATGCCTGTATCGCTGAGTGCTGACTCAATCCAGCCACCCACGGTTGCATCTGCGGGGAATACAGCTGCGGTGGTGATGTTGTTCTTGTGCAGGGCACGAGCAACGTTAATTCCCTTGCCAGCGGGATCCTTGTGCTTGCCCGTTGCGCGATTAACTTCACCTGTGGTGAAGGACTCTAACTCGAGAGTCAGATCCACGCTGGGGTTCGCGGTCAGAGTGATGATCATGCGACCACCACATCAGGGCCGGCCATTTCGATTTCGAGCAGGTGCTCATTATCAATTGAGCTGTCGGTGATGACGGTGTCGATGCGGCTGAGTGGTGCCACGTGACCGAAGTCTTCACGACCAAACTTGGTGTGGTCGGCCAGGACGACAGTGCGACGAGCAGCATCGACGAAGGCGCTCTTGATACGAGCTTCTTCGAGGTCAGGAGTGGTGAGACCGCGCTCGGGGGTCAGGCCGTTGATGCCGAGGAACGCAACATCGACCGAGAGCGAGCGCAGAGCATCCTCTGGCCAGGAACCAACCATGGCCAAGGTGAGGGGGCGTACGTGGCCACCAAGCAGGTGCAGCTGAATGTTGGGACGCGTTGCCAGAACAGCTGCGATAGGAATCGAGTTGGTTACCACGGTGAGGTCGATGTCCTGAGGAAGTAGAGCAGCTAGGCGAGCAGTGGTGGTTCCAGCATCGATGATGATCGAGCCACCCTGGGGAACTTCGGAGAGAGCCATGCGTGCAATGCGCTCTTTCTCATCCGAGAGCATGCCTTCACGGTAAGACACATCTGGTTCAACGCTGAGGCGGTCAATAGGAATAGCGCCACCGTGTGCACGGTGCAGCAAACCACGACGCTCTAAAGCGGTGAGATCGCGACGAATGGTCTCGGGAGTGACATCGAGTTCTTCGGCGAGGGAGCGAACTTCCACGCGTCCCTGATGACGCGCCTTGGCCAAAATGGCCTGGTGGCGTTCAGGTGCGTACATGGGACTCCGTTGTCGAGCGATCATTGCTTTCAAACATTATGCCAGCAAAATGTTTGTTTGTCTTTTTTTACTCCCGAATTCACTTGTTTGTCAACATAAAAGGGGGGTAAAGTTAATGTTTGTGTCCGTTTGCAAACGGCATCCCAGAACTTAACCAACATAGACAAGCCCTCCTTGATGAAGAATTAAGTAGGTCTTTATGATCAAGGAGCAGCAATGGAGCTCACCGGAATCGGCGTAGGCCGCGGAATCGCAGCTGGCCCCGTCAAGCGCATGCCCGAGCCCCTGGCTGAACCAGCGGACATCGAACGTACTGCTGATGCAGAGTCTGAGATTGCTGCTGCCAAGGTATCCCTCGCGGCTGTGGGTGAATGGCTTCGTGAACGCGGTGTCAAAGCCGGTGGCGAAGCCAAGGATGTTCTCGACGCTCAGGCCCTCATGGCTGGCGACCCAGCACTGGCTAAAGACATTGCTAAGCGTATTGAGGCTGGTAAGACCGCTGAGCGCGCCGTCTTCGATGCGTTCACTTCGTTCCAGAAGATGCTCGAAGGCATGGGCGGCTACATGGGTGAGCGTGCTGCTGACCTCGCCGATGTTGCCCAGCGTGTGATTGCTCACCTGCGTGGAGTTCCTGCTCCCGGTGTCCCTGAGTCAGACGAGCCTTTCATTCTGGTGGCTCACGATCTCGCTCCTGCAGACACAGCACTTCTTGACTTCACCAAGGTATTCGCCCTCGTCACTCGTGATGGTGGCCCCACCTCTCACACCGCCATCTTGGCTCGTGCGAAGTCCATCCCCGCGATCGTGGGTGTGGGGGCCGTTGCAGAGTCACTGACCGATGACACCCTCGTGGTTGTCAACGCTGCCACCTCCACCGTTACCGCAGGTGTTTCAGCTGCTGATGTTGAAGCTGCATTGCTCAAGCGCGCGGAATGGCTTGAAGCATCTAATGCACCTATTACTGATGGTGCTTTGAAAGACGGCCACAAGGTTCCCCTACTGGCTAACCTCGGATCTCCTAAAGAAGCAGCCGGCGCTATTGCGCTCGGGGCTGAAGGTGTGGGTCTGTTCCGCACCGAGTTCCTCTTCCTCGACTCCGCCACGGCACCCACTGTTGCCGAGCAGGAAGTTCAATACACCGAACTGCTCGAAGCATTCCCTGGCAAGAAGGTTGTCGTTCGCGCACTCGATGCCGGCGCTGACAAGCCCCTCTCATTCTTGAACGATGCTCACGAAGAAAACCCCGCTCTGGGTCTTCGCGGTATTCGTGCACTGCGCGTGAAGGAAAACATCCTGCGCGATCAGCTCACCGCACTGGTCAACGCCCAGAACAAGACCGAAGCAGACCTGTGGGTCATGGCACCCATGGTTGCTGACGCAGAAGAGACCGACTACTTCGTGGGACTGTGCCGCGAACTGGGTCTGCGCGTTCCAGGTGTCATGGCCGAAGTTCCTTCTCTTGCACTCGTTGCTGACCAGGTTCTCGAAACTGCTGACTTTGTCAGCATCGGAACCAACGACCTCACCCAATACACGATGGCAGCGGACCGCATGCTTGGCACCGTCGGTTCTTACCAAGACCCGTGGCACCCTGCTGTGCTGCGCTTGATCAAGCAGCTTGGTGATGCGGGCATTGCCTCGGGTAAGCCTGTGGGTGTGTGTGGTGAAGCAGCAGCTGACCCCAACCTGGCCATTGTTCTCGTGGGTCTCGGTGTCACCACCTTGAGCATGACTCCTGCCGCTCTGGCAGAAGTTCGTGCCGCACTTCTTACTGTGACACTCGACGAAGCCAAAGCTCGTGCTGCTCGTGCACTGAATGGTCGCACCGCAGCCGAAGCACGCAAGCTCGGCAGCGAGTAAAACTTCTGTAGGGGAGACGACCTACGGAACTACAAAAAGACCCGGCCTTCCTCAAAGGGCCGGGTCTTTTTAGTTAGTGCTAATCAAAACTTAGATATCAAACATCCTGATTACTTCTTAGATCTTTAAGGAGTAGGTAGACCACAAGGGATATCGGCGCTAAAGCTGAAAAGAAGTTAATCAGAATTGCAAGAGCACTTAGGAAGACTGACTGTGATTCGTGGGTAAATTGATCGCCACTTGAAATAAGTAAATCTTGAAGAAGTAAGCAAATCACAATACAAAAGATTGACGATGTTGCAATAAACAAGTACTTATTTATCTTGATTGCTGCCAAATGAATCATGTGAATAGTCCTTGTGGTGTTTTTCGTCAGATTGACCCTGAGTAAATGTCCAACTTGCAAAAGTTAATCAGATAGAGAAAATGCTTTCAATGTTTCTTGGTATTTAGTGGAATTAGCTCGAACTGAATCAGAAAGTATCAAGGTCTCTGGATTATATTTCTGAACTATATCTTCCTCACATGGGAGGGATATAACTAACCTAAGGCCGGCCCTCCAGGCATTTTCAAGTTCTTTTGAAAGAAATGGTTCTTGACCGACAATGGTGTTTTGATTTTTGAGCCAAATTGAAAAGTCATTTTGGTTTACACCCAATAAGTGCTCTAATTCCATTAGCTCTGGCGCCAATTGTTGTTGATATATTATCAGCATTCTTTTTGTATGGAACAAATAAACATCCTCGATTGCTCGCCCCCAAATAAAAGACCATTTAGTCAGTGGGATGTCACCAGATATGTTGGTGTTCCGGTCTTCTTTTTCGAAAGAGCTGATTTGAGGTTTCGAATCAATGATTTTGCGCAACCAAATTAACTTCATCAAAACGAATTCGTTTTCCGCAACTGTCACGGACCAATTTCTTGTTTCTGACATATCGTTCTCGGCTGAAAACATCCTCACCCCCTGGAACAAGTTTAACTTCAAGTATTAATTCTGAATCCCGTTGATTCGCTGGAATTGTTCTCAAACTTTATTAGGTTAAGCATCACAATTTATCGGCAAACAATTTTCGATTAATTTGAGCAACTAAATACAGTTCCTCAATATGTGAAGCGCCTGGAAGTTCTGCTATCGAGTGAAATGTTTGCAGAAGATCTTGACCGAGAATCTATCAATTCAAAGTAGACATATATCCCAGAATTACCCGGGGATGACGGAGCTTTTCTAATGTGCAATCCGTAGCGAGAAGGAAGCATGTATTTGGTTGTTTTTTCAAAAGCTGATTTGGGCCAATTGTAAAAGCTGAATGGTCGCACCGCAGCTGAAGCACGCAAGCTCGGCAGCGAGTAAAACTTCTGCAGGGGAGACGACCTGTGGAACTACAAAAAGACCCGGCCTTCCTCAAAGGGCCGGGTCTTTTTTACAAGAACTAGTGCTTATGCTCGTCCACGCAGAACAGCCTGCTTCACGTCGGCAATAGCCTGCGTGACCTGGATGCCACGAGGGCATGCGTCAGTGCAGTTGAAGGTGGTGCGGCAGCGCCACACACCCTCTTTGTCATTCAAGATGTCGAGGCGAACATCGCCTGCGTCATCACGAGAGTCAAAGATGAAGCGGTGTGCGTTGACGATGGCGGCAGGACCGAAGTACTGTCCATCAGTCCAGAACACGGGGCAGCTGGTGGTGCAGGCTGCACACAAGATGCACTTGGTGGTGTCATCGAAGCGCTCGCGGTCTTCAATGCTCTGGCGGCGTTCCTTGCCAGGCTCAGGTGATGAGTTAGCAATGAGGAAGGGCTTGACTTCGCGGTAGGCAGCGAAGAAAGGCTCCATGTCCACGATGAGGTCCTTCTCGAGGGGCAGACCCTTGATGGCTTCAACGTAGATGGGCTGGGTAATGTCCAGGTCCTTGATCAAAGTCTTGCAGGCAAGACGGTTGCGACCGTTGATACGCATGGCGTCAGAACCACAAATACCGTGCGCACACGAGCGACGGAAGGAGAGTGATCCGTCCTGGTCCCACTTGATGCGGTGCAGTGCATCGAGAATACGGTCAGTTGAGTAGACCTCAACATCGAAGGATTCCCAACGAGCTTCTTCATCGATTTCAGGAAGGAAGCGACGAATAATCAGCGTGATGTTGAAAGCCTGTACCTCGGGTACGGCTGCCTGAGTAGCGACGTCGGTAGCCATTCTTAGTACTTCCTCTCCATGGGCTGGTAGTTGGTAATAACAACAGGCTTCCAATCAAGCTTGATGTGGTCACCAGCGTCATCACTGGTGGCGTCACCTGAGAGGTACGCCATGGTGTGCTTCATGAACTTCTTGTCATCACGGTTGGGGAAGTCGTCGCGCATGTGGCCACCACGGCTTTCCTTACGGTTGCGGGCTGAGTAGACAACAACCTCTGCAAGGTCGAGCAGGAAGCCCAGCTCGACAGCTTCGAGAAGGTCAGTGTTGTAACGCTTTCCCTTGTCGTGGATCGAGATGTTCTTGTATTCCTCGCGGAGCTTCTCAATGGTCTTAGTGACCGACTTGAGAGAGTCTTCGGTGCGGAAGACCTGTGCGTTCTTATCCATCTCTTCTTGCAGTTCCTTACGGAGTGCAGGTACACGCTCGGTGCCCGAGGCGTTGCGGATGGATTCGATCATGTCGCGGATAGGACCAGCGGGGTCCTTAGGCAGTGGCACGAACTTGGCGGTCTTCGCGTATTCCACTGCGTAGCGACCAGCACGCTTACCGAACACGTTGATGTCCAGCAGTGAGTTGGTGCCGAGACGGTTGGAACCGTGAACAGAGACACACGCACATTCACCCGCGGCGTAGAGGCCAGGGATGACGGTGTCGTTGTCGGAGAGAACCTCAGCCTTAATGTTGGTAGGAATACCACCCATGGCATAGTGAGCAGTTGGCATCACAGGAACAGGCTCAACCACGGGATCAACACCCAAGTAGGTGCGAGCGAACTCGGTGATGTCTGGAAGCTTGGTTTCCAGAACCTCAGCACCCAAGTGGGTGCAGTCCAGGAGAACGTAGTCCTTGTTGGGGCCCGCGCCGCGGCCTTCAGCCACCTCCTGAACCATGCAGCGCGAGACGATGTCTCGAGGAGCGAGGTCCTTGATGGTGGGAGCGTAGCGCTCCATGAAGCGCTCACCGGAAGCATTACGCAAGATGGCACCTTCACCACGAGCACCCTCAGTCAAGAGAATGCCGAGGCCGGCAAGGCCGGTGGGGTGGAACTGGAAGAACTCCATGTCCTCGAGAGGAATGCCCTTACGCCAGATGATGCCGACGCCGTCACCGGTGAGGGTGTGTGCGTTGGAGGTGGTCTTGTAGATCTTTCCGAAACCACCAGTAGCGAAGACGATCGACTTGCCCTGGAAGACGTGCAGGTCACCGGTTGCGAGTTCGTAAGCCACAACACCAGCAGGAACCTGCTTGCCCTTGACGTCAACCATGACGAGGTCTAGAACATAGAACTCGTTGTAGAACTCGATGCCGAGCTTCACGCAGTTCTGGAACAGGGTCTGCAAAATCATGTGACCGGTACGGTCAGCTGCGTAGCAGGAGCGACGAACAGGAGCCTTACCGTGGTCACGAGTGTGGCCACCGAAACGGCGCTGGTCGATCTTGCCGTCGGGTGTGCGGTTGAAGGGCAGACCCATGTTCTCGAGGTCGATAACCGCGTCGATAGCTTCCTTAGCCAGAATCTCTGCTGCATCCTGGTCAACCAGGTAGTCGCCACCCTTGACGGTGTCGAAGGTGTGCCATTCCCAGCTGTCCTCTTCCACGTTGGCCAGCGCTGCAGCCATACCGCCCTGTGCTGCACCGGTGTGCGAGCGGGTGGGGTAGAGCTTGCTGATCACAGCGGTGCGAGCGTTGGGGCCAGCCTCAATCGCCGCACGCATACCTGCGCCACCAGCACCCACGATGACAACATCGTGCTGGTGGTAGTAAACGCCGTCGACGAGCTTGGTCTCTTCGTAGGTTTCGTTGCTCTTGGTTGCCACGAGGGATACTCCGTAGTTAAGGGTGATCTAGAGAATTACTGAGGTGGGCAGAACGAGGGCAGCAAACCGAGCTGCTCTGGGCTGACCGAAGGGCATGGATCGAAGGTGAAGATCACCAGGGTGCCCAGGATGATGAGCGCAGCAGCGGAAAGGAAGACTGCTCCGCGGAGCACCTTTCCGAGAGTGACTGAGCTCGAGTAGTCGTTGATGATGGTGCGCATACCGTTGGCACCGTGAATCAGGGCAAGCCACAGCATGAGCAGATCCCATACCTGCCAGAAGGGGGAAGCCCACTTGCCAGCGACGAATGCGAAGTCAATGCCACGAACACCTTCACCGGCAACCATGTTCACAAACAGGTGACCAAAGATGAGGACGACGAGGACCACGCCTGAGGCGCGCATGTACATCCATCCCCACTTTTCCCAGTTAGTGCCGGAGCGCTGGGTGCGGGCGTAAGGGCTACGGGGTGCGTCTACGGTGCTCACTGTCCGTTCACCTCCAGGATGATGTTGGCAATCTGACGGGGCAGGAATCCTGCCATCAGCACAACCCACAGGCCAATGACGACCCAGAACATGGTGCGCTGGTACTTCACGCCCTTGCTCCAGAAGTCAACCAAGATGATGCGCAGGCCGTTGAGGGCGTGGAACAAGATTGCTCCGACAAGTCCGATTTCACCCAGACCCATCAGTGGGGTCTTGTAGGTACCGATGACGGCGTTGTACGCCTCAGGGCTGACGCGCACGAGAGCGGTGTCGAGAATGTGGACGAGCAGGAAGAAGAAGATGGCCACACCGGTAATACGGTGCAGAACCCAAGACCACATACCGGTGTAGCCGCGGTAAAGCGTGCCGCCCGGACGGGGCTTCTTTTCTGAGCGTGGTGCCGTGACAGCTGACACGAACAACCCTCCTTGGTTGTGGGCAATAACTTGTCCTAACTTTACGCCCAGTAGTCTGGTGTTATGGCACGACTAACGACGCCCCTGACCGACTTCTACGCGGTTATTCCAGCCGGTGGAATAGGCTCCCGCCTCTGGCCTTTGTCTCGTGCAGACGCCCCTAAGTTCTTGCATGACCTCACTGGTTCCGGCAGTTCTTTGCTCAAGGACACCTGGGACCGTTTGGCGCCCCTCGCGGGAGAGCAGCGCGTCATGGTTGTCACCGGCCGTGCCCACCGCGCAGCAGTGGAAGAACAACTCCCCGAACTCGCAGATCTCAACGTAGTGCTGGAAAGTGAGCCCCGTGACTCCTCAGCTGCCATTGGTTTAGCTGCTGCCATTTTGGAAAAGCGTGAACCCGGCGTCATCATCGGTTCCTTTGCTGCTGATCACGTGATTAAGGGAAACCGCTTCTTCAATATGGCCGTCGCCGAGGCTGTCGAAGCAGCCCGCGCCGGCTTCATTGCCACCATCGGAATCGTTCCCACCGAACCCGCCATTGGTTTTGGTTACATCCACGCAACGGAAGAAACCGAGCTGGCAGGTGCTCCATCCGCGCTCAAGGTGGATTCGTTCGTGGAAAAACCCAACGCTCACACCGCTGAGGAATACGTCGAAAGCGGCGACTACCTCTGGAACGCCGGCATGTTCATCACCAAGGCATCAGTCCTTCTGGAGGAACTGGCCAAGACCCAGCCTGAACTGCACGCAGGCGTGCTTGCGCTCGCTGAGGTGTGGGATGACCACGCCAAGCGTGGTCCTGCCGTGGACAAGATTTGGCCGACACTGAAGAAGATCGCTATCGACTACGCCGTTGCAGAGCCTGCCGCTGCCGCCGGCAAGCTTGTTGTGATCCCTGGTGAGTTCGACTGGGATGACGTGGGGGACTTTGCTTCTATTGCGAAGCTGCACTCCTCTGGTTACAAAAAGGACCTCGCTATCTTGGGTGAGGGCGCACGCGTTCTCTCGGATGCATCTTCTGGAATCCTCATCACCGACACCGGTCGCACCATCGCCCTCGTCGGGGTGAAAGACATTGTTGTTGTGGACACTCCTGATGCTCTTCTGGTGACCACCACTGCCAATGCGCAGAAGGTGAAGTCAGTCGTAGATGCTCTGCGCATCTCTGGTCGCGACGACGTTCTCTAAATTTCTTCCAACCCAACTCGAAAGCTCAACATGTCTTCTGAATTCATCCTCGACGGTGTCGATGTCCGCAAACTTCCCAAGATTTCTCTTCACGATCACCTTGATGGCAGCCTGCGTCCTGCCACCATCATTGAACTCGCTGAAGCAGAAGGCATTGAACTTCCAGTCCTGGATGCTGAGGGACTCGGTCAGTGGTTTGCGGACCATTCCAACTCGGGTTCTCTTGTTGAATACTTGAAGACCTTTGATCTGACCTGTGCTGTGATGCAGACCCGTGAAGGCCTCACCCGCGTTGCCCGCGAGTCGGTCATCGACCTCGCCAACGACGGCGTGATCTATGGCGAGCTGCGCTGGGCACCAGAACAGCACCTCACCAAGGGACTGACTCTTGATCAGGTCGTCGAATACGTCCAAGAAGGAATTGAGCAGGGCATCGAAGATGCCGCAGCACAGGGCAAGACCATCCGCATTGGTCAGCTCATCACGGCGATGCGTCACGCTGACCGCAGTCTCGAGATTGCTCAGCTGGCAGTTCGTCACCGTGACAACGGCGTTGTGGGTTTCGATATAGCTGGTGCTGAGCTGGGCTTCCCTGCTTCGAAGCACCAGGCCGCGTTTGACTACCTCGCCAGCGAATACTTCCCCGTCACCATTCACGCAGGTGAAGCTGACGGCATTGCCAGCATCGAAAGCGCTATCTATGACGGTCGCGCACTGCGTCTTGGTCACGGTGTGCGCTTGGCAGAGGACATCAGCATTGATGGTTCCGATGCCAATGCGACCTTCGTCTCCCTCGGGGTGCTCTCGCAGTGGGTGAAGGACCGTGGCATCACGTTAGAGCTTTCGCCTTCTTCGAACCTGCAGACCGGCGCTATTGCTGCCTGGGGTGACGACATCATGGATCACCCCTTCGATTTGCTCTATCAACTGGGCATGACCGTCACAGTGAACTCGGACAACCGCCTCCAGAGTGGAACTTCTCTGTCTCGAGAACTGTGGTTGGTGGCAGACGCATTCGCTTATGGCCTGGCTGACCTTGAAACATTCCAGCAGAATGCGGCAGCGTCTGCGTTCCTTCCACTCGAAGACCGCGAAGCTCTCGCCGATGTCATCACGGATGGCTTCGTTGAAGCTGTTCAGCTCGCTCGTTAACTAGATCTGCTCGAGGATCTTCGCCAGTAGTGCACTCACGCGAGGCTCTGCCTTCGCGCCTGCATCAAGAACTTCTTTGTGTGACAGGGGAGTCGGTGAGATACCTGCTGCCTGGTTGGTAATAAGAGAGAGCCCTAAGACATCCATTCCTGCTTGCCGGGCAGCCATCGCCTCTAACGCAACAGACATGCCCACCATGTCGGCACCTTGACCGCGCAGCATCTGCACCTCTGCCGGGGTCTCATATTGCGGACCAGGCACTTGGGCCAGAACCCCTTCACCGAGTGAAGGATCCACACTCTTGGCGAGCTGGCGCAGTGCAGGCGTGTAGACATTCGTCATGTCTATGAATGTCGCACCTTCAATAGGTGTGGTGCCTGTGAGATTGAGGTGATCCTTGATCAGCACGGGAGTTCCTGGCTGCCACGCAGGGCGAATTCCCCCCGCACCGTGGGTGAGGACCATTGTCTTCGCGCCCGCTGCTGACGCAGTGCGGACGCTGTGCACCACGCGGCGAACAAAACCGGGAGCACCCCCACCTTCATAAAGGTGCGTGCGGGCACCAATAACCAAGAGGCGCTTGTTACTCGGAAGAATGACACTGCGAATCGTGCCCAGGTGGCCCGGAACTCCGGAGGTGCTGAATCCCGTGATTTCTTCAGCAGGGATTTCCTCGGTGGTCTTGCCAATCATGTCCACCACGGCGCCCCAGCCAGAACCGAGAGTCAGCGCAATATCGTGGTGGCCTATGCCCGTAGCAACGGCAATTTCAAACGCAGCTTGCTTCGCTATTTCGGCAGGATCTTGGGAAGGGTCTTCCAGTGGGTTGAAACCCCACTCACCTGCGTTCGACATACGCCCAGCCTATTGCTCACGTAGTGCGAGAATAAGGACATGGCTTTTGAGTTTGAACGCAAGCAGCGCATTGCAATTTTGGGGGGTGGCCCCGGTGGCTACGAAGCAGCACTGGCAGCAGCCCAGCTCGGAGCAGAAGTAACTCTGATTGAGCGCTCAGGTGTGGGCGGCTCTGCCGTGCTCACCGATGTTGTTCCTTCCAAAACCCTCATTGCGACAGCTGAATTCACCTCCACCCTGGGACGTTCTGACGAATTGGGTGTTCAGTTCTCCGTCAAGGGTGATGACAACAAGCCACGCAAGCCTGAGATCACCATCAACATGGCCACCGTCAACAAGCGTCTCTTGGGTTTAGCTCGTGACACTTCTGAGGACATGCAACAAACCCTCAAAAAGGCGGGTGTGAAATTCATCCCAGGCCACGGCCGCCTGGATGGCACCCACGCCGTGATTGCCTCCACTGGTCCAAACGGAACCGACTTCGACCGCATCGAAGCAGACACCATCATCGTCTCCGTCGGTGCAAGCCCACGAGTGTTAGAGACCGCTAAGCCAGATGGTGAGCGCATTCTCACCTGGACTCAGCTGTATAACCTCACCGAGCTCCCTGAACACATGATCGTGGTCGGTTCGGGTGTGACCGGTGCTGAGTTTGCTTCGGCATATTCTTCGCTGGGTTCTAAGGTCACGCTGGTTTCCAGCCGTGACACCGTTCTTCCCGGTGAAGATGCGGATGCCGCAGCTGTGCTGGAAGAAGTTTTCATCCGCCGTGGTATGACCTTGATGTCCAAGGCCCGCATGGAAAAGGTGGAGCGCACCGACACTGGCGTCAAGGTCACCCTGGCTGATGGCCAGACAGTTGAAGGCAGCCACTGTCTCATTGCTGTTGGTTCTATTCCCAACACCAAGGGACTTGGACTCGAAGAAGCTGGCGTGGAACTCGATGACGCAGGGCGCATCGTGGTCAACCGTGTTGCCCGCTCGTCTGTACCTAACATTTATGGTGTGGGCGATTGCTCGGCAGCGCTGCCCCTTGCTTCTGTAGCCATGATGCAAGGTCGCACTGCGGCCTTCCACGCACTCGGTGACGCGGTAACTCCGTTCGACGAGCGCAACGTGGCAGCGAATATCTTCACGCAACCTGAGGTTGCCTCAGTGGGGTGGAGCCAAGCAGAGATTGAAGCAGGCATCATCCGTGGAACAGTTTTCAAGCTTCCTTTGACCTCTAACCCTCGCGCCAAAATGCAGGGTATTCGAGATGGTTTCGTCAAGCTCATCACCACCACAACCTCGCGCACCGTGATCGGCGGCGTCATCGTGGCGCCTCGTGCATCAGAGCTGATCTTCCCGCTCGCACTCGCAGTTGAGCACCGCCTGACTGTGGATGATGTGGCAAAGAGTTTTGCTATCTACCCCTCCATCTCAGGAAGCATCGTGGATGCAGCTCGTGCCCTGCACGCGGTGGAGCACAAGTAAGAACAAGATACTTAATCGAAGAAGGCCCGCTGATTTTCAGCGGGCCTTCTTGTTGAACTAGAAGTTATTCAGCGTCGTCGATGTTCAGCAGAACGTGACCGTTGGAGACCGTCTGGCCAACCTCGGCATTGATGCCAGAAATAACGCCGTCCTTGTGTGCTTCGACAGGCTGTTCCATCTTCATGGCTTCAAGGACCAGGATCAGATCACCCTTGACGACCTTCTGGCCTTCTTCAACAGCAATCTTGACCACGGTTGCCTGCATCGGAGCCTTGACGGTTGCGCCGCCGGCGCCCCCCACAGCGTGGGACGCGACCTTGCGCACAGGTGCAGGGCCCTGAGTTGCGAGGTCAGCACTATTCGCACGAAGAAGCTTGGAGGGGAGGGATACTTCGATGCGTCGCTCGTCAACCTCGATGGTGACGTGCTGACGCTTTGCCGCAGTGGGGGTTTCCTCAGCTTCACCGCTCCAGGGCTCGATGTCGTTGACAAACTCGGTCTCAATCCAGCGGGTGTAGATAGTGAAGGGCTTGTCACCTTCAGGAGCAAATGCAGGATCGCGCACAATCTTGCGGTGGAAGGGAAGCACGGTGGGGAGACCGGCAACCTCAAATTCGTCCAGAGCGCGGCGTGAACGCTCAAGTGCTTCTTCACGAGTGGCACCGGTCACGATCAGCTTGGCAAGCAGAGAGTCGAACGAGCCAGAGATGACATCACCTGCGGTGACACCCGAGTCCACTCGAACGCCAGGGCCGCCTGGTGCACGGAAGACATGAACAGGTCCTGGTGCGGGGAGGAATCCTCTTCCACCATCTTCACCGTTGATACGGAATTCGAAGGAGTGACCGGTGACTTTCGGGTCTGGATAATCCAGCACGCCGCCTTCAGCGATGCGGAACTGCTCGCGAACGAGGTCAATACCTGTGACTTCTTCAGAGACGGGGTGCTCAACCTGAAGACGAGTGTTCACTTCGAGGAAGGAAACAGTGCCGTCCTTGCCGATGAGGAACTCACAGGTGCCAGCGCCCAAGTAGCCAACCTCTTTGAGGATGGCCTTCGAGGCGCGGTAGAGCTCAGTGGTCTGTGCTTCGGTGAGGAAGGGCGCCGGAGCTTCTTCAACCAGCTTCTGGTGACGACGCTGAAGCGAGCAGTCACGAGTAGAAACCACAACTACATTGCCGTGTGAGTCAGCCAGGCACTGGGTCTCCACGTGACGAGGCTCGTCCAAGTACTTCTCCACGAAGCATTCTCCGCGGCCAAAGGCTGCGATGGCTTCACGGGTTGCGGATTCAAAGAGTTCCGCTACTTCTTCACGGTTACGTGCAACCTTGAGGCCGCGGCCACCGCCACCGAAAGCTGCCTTGATGGCAACGGGGAGTCCGTGGATATCGACGAAGTCGAGAACTTCTTCAGCGCCAGATACCGGGTTGATGGTTCCGGGAGCAAGTGGTGCGCCCACCTTCTCAGCCACGTGACGGGCCGAAACCTTGTCACCGAGCTGTTCGATAGCTTCGGGGCTGGGGCCAATCCAGATCAGACCAGCAGCCTGCACCTTGCGAGCAAAGTCAGCGTTCTCAGCGAGGAAGCCATAACCGGGGTGAACCGCGTTAGCGCCTGACTTGCGGGCAACAGCAAGGATCTTGTCGATAACAAGATAGGTCTCGGCACTGGTGGTGCCGTTGAGGGCGTAAGCCTCGTCAGCGAGCTTCGCGTGGAGAGAGTTAATGTCTTGGTCGGCATAGACGGCGACGGAACCAATTCCATAGTCACGTGCTGCACGAATGATGCGAACGGCGATCTCGCCACGGTTCGCAATGAGGACCTTTGTAATGCGGGACATAGTCCCCAGCCTAGTAAGCGGAGGGGCTGTTCAGTTGGGCATCTACGACAAAAAAGTCCGCGAGTCGTGAACGATGCCTACAACGACTATTTGTTCCAGAGTTCAGGCCAGAACACGTCCAACTTGCCTGCCATGCGGCGAAGTGCGGGAACAGAGACCCCGACCACGGTTGAGGGGTCTCCCTCGATGCGGTCAATAAAGGCGGCACCAAGCGAATCGATGGTGAAAGCACCTGCCACTTTGAGTGGTTCGCCAGAAGCAATATAGGCCTCGAGCTCAGCATCGGAGATATCGGAGGAGAAGGTCACCTCAGCAACAGTGACTTCTCCCACGGCAGAGTTCAGTTGCCCGCCACGGTGATCAATCATCCAGTGGCCTGAATACAACTGTCCGGTGCGACCACGCTGTTTGTGCCAACGCTCAAGAGCAACCTCGGGTGTGTGTGGCTTGCCATAGGTGACGCCATCGAGCACGAAAGCAGAGTCACCACCGAGAACCAAGCCATCAATCTCTGCAGAAAGAACTGCTTCAGCTTTAGCTTGAGCAAGCAATTGCACCATCTCAGCAGGAGCTAAAGCGCCGCCTGCAGCTGCCTCGGCAGCGGCAACAGCGGCGTCTTCATCCACTTCGCTGGGCACGACCACTGGTTCGATTCCCGAGCTGCGCAGGGTCATCAAACGTGCGGGTGAGGTGGAAGCGAGGTAGAAGCGCACGTGCACTCCTTTCAGATATGGAAAGCTCGAAGTATGGCTCAGGCAAAAACACAACGAAATGCATCCACCTCTCGAGGATCCGAGTTTGTGGGCACACTCTGTGAGCTCGACATTACCAATGTCGCTCACGGTGGTGTTTTTGTCGCACGTCACGACGGCCGTGTCATCTTTGTTGCGGACACCCTTCCGGGCGAACGTGTTCTGGCTCGCATCACTGATGCATCCCAGAAAAGCTTCTGGCGTGCCGACACTGTTGAGGTGCTCAAGGCATCGCCAGACCGTCAAGAACACATCTGGTCTGCCGCCAGTGTGACCCGCGATCCGGCCGAGCGGGCAGGTGGTGCAGAGTTTGGTCATATCAAGCTGGCCACCCAGCGGGACCTCAAAGCTTTCGTTCTTGAAGATTCCCTTTCCCGGATGGGCAAGATTGAGCGCCGTGTCGAGGTTGAAGCTCTCGAAGGCGACAACGAATCTCAGGGCACAGGTTGGCGCACGCGTGTGCGCCTGCATGTTGATGCTGAAGGCAAGGTTGGCCCCTATGCTTCCCGCAGTCACAACATCATTGAGGTGGATGACCTGCCGCTGGCAGCATCTCGTATTGCTGAGCTAGCTCCGTTTGGTCAGCGCATCCCTGGCATTGATTTCATTGACCTGGTTGGCCCCAGCGGAGACTCTGCTCGTGCGATTGCCGGCAACATTGACAACGGCAAGAACAAGAAGCGTCCCGCTCCTGAACCCATTACTGAAATGGTGGGCAAGCGTGCCTTCAAGGTTGACGTGCGTGGTTTCTGGCAGGTGCACCGTCATGCTGCGGCAACACTGTCAGATGCCGTGAGCTCTGTCATTGACGAAGCTCTCTTTGACCCTCGTGCTGCGAACCATGACCTCTATGGCGGCGTCGGATTGTTCGCTGCCGCCGTCGGTGACCGCTTTGGTTCGACCACTCGGATGACCTCGGTTGAGTCAGATGAAATGGCTACTGAGTATGCGCTGGATAACTTGGCTGAATGGGTCGGAGTACGTGCTGTCACAGCACGTGTGGACCGCTACTTGGCCAGTGTTCTCAGTGATCTCAACGCGGTGGAGAAGGCACGTTACGCCGCAGCCACGATTGTGCTCGACCCACCTCGTGCAGGTGCAGGCAAGGACGTCGTGAACTCTCTAGCTGAGCTCTCACCAGTGCAGCTGGTTTATGTTGCATGCGACCCTGTGGCACTGTCGCGCGACGTCGCACTGTTTGCAGAACGTGGCTACCAGCTCGAAGAGCTGCGTGCGTTCGATCTCTTCCCGAACACGCACCACGTGGAAGCGGTTGCCCGCTTCGTCAGAAGCTAGCTACTTCCCGAAATCCCAACCAAAGCGGCGTGAGCCGCCCTTGATGTCTTCGCGGATCCCGCGCTGAGACACCTGCCAGGCACTCATCCCTGCGCCTTGCACCTCGTGCTCGATTGCTGACTCTTCAGCAATCTGCGCGTCGAGGATGGCGAGCACAGCAGCTTTCTCCTCAGGGGTGACACCCTGAGTGAGGAAGCGCACGTTCTCGATTGTCACAGTGGGATGTTTCCGTGCTTCTTGGGAGGCAATGATGCACGCTTGCCTCGCAAAGCCCGAAGTGCCTTGGTCACGGCAACACGGGTCTGAGCTGGCTCAATCACGCCGTCTAGCTCTCCACGCTCTGCAGCGAGGAAGGGGCTGGCCACGTTGTAGGTGTATTCGTTGGCGAGCTTGGTGCGGACGGCATTGACGTCAGCGCCTTCCTCTTCCGCCTTCTTGATCTCACCGCGGTAGAGAATGTTGACAGCACCCTGTCCGCCCATCACGGCGATTTCTGCCGTGGGCCAGGCCAGGTTGATGTCAGCACCGAGCTGCTTCGAGCCCATCACGATGTATGCGCCACCGTAAGCCTTGCGGGTGATGACGGTTACGAGGGGAACGGTTGCTTCGGAATATGCATAGAGCAGCTTGGCTCCACGACGAATCACACCAGCCCACTCCTGGTCGGTACCAGGAAGGTATCCGGGAACATCCACAAGGGTGAGGATGGGGATAGAGAACGCGTCACAGAAGCGAACAAAACGTGACGCCTTTTCACCGGCTTCGATGTTGAGCGTTCCCGCCATCTGTGAAGGCTGGTTAGCCACGATGCCGACGGTGCGGCCTTCAACGCGGGAGAAGCCGATCACGATGTTGGGCGCAAACAGGGCCTGAACCTCGAGGAAGTCACCGTTGTCTGCAACGCCACGAATCACTTCGTGCACGTCGTAGGGCTGGTTGGTGCTGTCGGGAATAAGGGTGTTGAGCTTCTTGTCTTCGTCGGTAATCTCGAGTTCAACTTCGGACTCATAGACGGGAAGCTCAGCCATGTTGTTATCGGGCAGGAAGCCGACCAGTGTGCGGGCGTAGTCGAGAGCATCGCTCTCGTCAGCTGCGAGGTAGTGAGAAACACCGGAGACGGTGTTGTGAGTCAGTGCGCCACCAAGCTCCTCGAAGCCCACCTCTTCACCGGTCACGGTCTTGATCACGTCAGGGCCGGTCACGAACATGTGGCTGGTCTTATCCACCATGATCACAAAGTCAGTCAGAGCAGGGGAGTAGACAGCACCACCGGCAGCGGGGCCCATGATGATGGAGATCTGAGGGATGACACCAGAAGCTGCGGTGTTGCGTCGGAAGATTTCTCCGTACTTACCCAGGGCAACAACACCCTCTTGAATACGAGCTCCACCCGAGTCCAGGATGCCGAGGATCGGAACACCAGTCTTGAGAGCAAGGTCCATGACCTTGATGATCTTTTCACCGGCAACTTCACCGAGAGATCCACCGAAGACGGTGAAGTCCTGGGAGTAGACAGCAACCTGGCGACCGTGGATTGTTCCCGTACCCGTGACGACAGCATCACCGTAGGGACGGTTCTTGTCCATGCCAAAAGCAGTGGTGCGGTGACGCACATATTCGTCCAGTTCGACGAAGGAGCCGGGGTCAAGAAGTTCTTCGATGCGCTCGCGGGCAGTCATTTTGCCCTTGGCGTGCTGCTTCTCAGCTGCCTTGGCACCGTTCTCAATTACTGCTTCATTGAAGCGGGCCTTCAGATCGGCGAGCTTTCCGGCAGTAGTAAAGGGGTCGATAGATTTCGCGTTTTCAGTCACGCTTTTCACTCTACTTGCCATAGGTATCGAAAAAGGGTTAGAGCTTCCCTACAAAAAACTCCTGCCAAACTGTTCTTATGGACCTTTCGCTGAGCACCCCCCTGACTCCCCGCCTACTCTGGCTGGACGAAGTGGGCTCGACCAATACCCACCTGGTTGCGGCAGTGAACTCCAGCGAAGGGCATCAGTGGGAAGACTTTTCTGTCGTTGCCACCGACAACCAGGTCGCTGGCAAAGGCAGGCTTGGCCGCAACTGGACAGCACCGGCTGGTGCATCTCTAGCGGTTTCTGTATTACTTCGGCCGCAGACCCCTGCAGGACGTCCTCTGCCTCCAGAGTCGCTGGGCTGGTTTGGATTACTCGCGGGTCTGGCTATGGCACGAGCCTGTAACTCTGTTCTTCCTGAGGGGAAGAAAGCAAATATCAAATGGCCCAATGATGTGCTTATTGGTGAGAAGAAAGTGTGTGGTGTGCTGAGCGAACTCGTCGTTACACCACAGGGGCCGGCCATCGTGGTGGGAACGGGCGTCAACATTGCGCTCGCCGAAGAAGACCTTCCGGTACCGACGGCAACATCGCTCGCTCTTGAAGGGGCACAGACAACCCTTGATGCCCTCCTTGCTGCGTATCTCACTGAGTTCTCGCGCATTACGCGGGTGTTCGTTTCGGCTGCCGGGAACGTCCGCAGCTCAGGACTCCTCGACCAGGTGACGGAAGCCTGCAGCACTTTGGGAAAGTCAGTTCGAGTTGAGCTTCCCTCGGGGGAGAACCCCGTGGGAACTGCCATCGGCATCAACGAGGCCGGGTCACTCGTGGTGGAGATGAGTAACTGTGCTGAACCGCTGGTTGTCTCTGCCGGAGATGTCACTCATCTGCGTGTGATCTAGCTCTGTACCACCCACTACCCAGCGCGTCACCGGGATCAGCCCGGTTCCGCCGACAATAATTGACCTAATGTCTAACCCCACTGTTGCTTATGAGCCTGCGCCCACAGAAGCAGCAGAACCCGTCGTCGTGCGACTTCGTCGCCACGGACGTGTTCTGTTCATGCCCACCATGGCGCTGATCGGTGTTGCAACGGCATGGGGTTTCTTCTCTGAAGGTTTTCCTGAACTCTGGATGAACTTGGTGTTCTGGCTACTCAGCGCACTGCTCCTCATTGTGTTGTGGGTATTCCCGTTGGTGACCTGGTTGGGCAACCGTGTGATCATCACCACCCGCCGCGTGATTATTTATCGCGGAATCTTCACCCGCACCAAGCAAGAGGTTCTCTTTGGTCGCATCCACGATGTGACAGTGCGCCAGAACGCTGTTCAGGCTGTTTTTGGTGCCGGTGATTTACTCCTCAACACCGGTGCAGAAGCTCCCATTCGACTTTTTGATTTACCTAAGGCAAACCTGGTTCTGTCTGCTCTGTCCGAGTTGGTGGATTCTCAAGCACCGCTGTCTGCGCAGCTGCGCCGCGATGACCAGCGCTGGACGAATGAATACTAAGAAGCTCTAGAAGTCTTCTTGCCGAAGCGGCGTTGCCAACCCCACGCGGTCACGCTCTTCATCGCTTCGATCACGATGTTCTTGCTCATCTTGGATTCTCCTGTTTCGCGTTCTTTGAACTCGATGGGCAGCTCCACAACGGTGTAACCTGCATCGAGAACGCGCAAGGTGAGATCAACTTGGAAGCAGTAGCCGTGAGAGTTGACTTGTTCGAGGTGGATTCCGCGCAGTACTTCCGCGCGGAAGGCGCGGAACCCTGCAGTGGAATCTTTGACGTCGATGTTCAAAGCAATGCGGGCATAGGAATTTGCTCCGCGACTGAGGAATAAGCGGTGTGCTGGCCAGTTCACGACCGATCCACCCGCGACCCAGCGAGAACCAATAGCAAGACCTGGGTAGTGAGCACCAGGAACGGTGGGGGCAGAGACCGCACCGATTAGTGCACCGAGACGATTGGCAGGGTGGGAACCATCAGCATCCATCTCGACAATGATTTCGAAGCCATGCTCGAGCGCCCACTCGAAGCCAGCGAGATAGGCATCGCCGAGACCAGTCTTCTCAGCGCGGTGGAGAACGTGAACAAACGGATCAGCACTGGCTAACGCATCCGCTTTGGCGCCAGTGCCATCAGGGCTGCTGTCGTCCACGATCAAAATGTTCGCTTCAGGGACTGCTGCACGAACTGCTTTCACTGCCTCCGGCAGCGTCTCGAGTTCGTTATAGGTCGGAATGATGACGACGGTGCTCATCGCTTCACGTTCCAGACCCACCAGCGATAGAGAGCAAAGCGAACCAGGGTTCCAAGACCCAGACCAATGACGTTGGCAGAAATATTGTCAGCCAACAATGAATCAAAACCGAGAACGTAGTGCGTGAACCAGAGTGTGGCCAAGGTCACGAGCATGCCGGCAACAGAAGCCAGAACAAATTCAACGAGCTCACGAACAACATCAGAACGCTTGTCGCGGCGGAAGGTCCAGTAGCGGTTGCCCAACCAGTTGACCACGATAGCCACCGAGGTGCTGATGAACTTTGCCTGTAGAGGCTCTGACCACCAACCGGTTCCAGAGAGGGAGAGTAGATTAAAGAGAGAAACGTCGACAACTAAGCCGACCAAACCGACCAGTCCAAACTTGACGAAGTAGCCCAACAGGCCTCTTCGCAAGCGAGTAAACAGGCTCGGGGAAGACTCGGTTGCGATTGCTCGCTCCGATGTGGTCATGTTTCTCCCCGTAAGTGCACTCTCAAACCCGTTCAACCACGCGAAAGATGAGCCGTTGACAACTGTAGTTGGCGTTATAGGTGGCGGCCAATTGGCCCGCATGATGGTGCCTCCTGCAATCAATCTAGGCCTAGATATCCGAGTGCTGGCTGAGAACGAAGGTTCCTCCGCACAGATCGCCGCAACCATGGTGGGCGACTACACCGACATTGACACCGTCCTTGCTTTTGCAGCAGGCTGCGACGTCATTACCTTTGACCACGAACACGTCCCGGCACATGTTCTGGCAGAGCTGATCACACGCGGCTACTCGGCCCAGCCAGGTCCTCACGCGCTTGAGTTTGCTCAAGACAAACTCCGCATGCGTGAACGCCTCGGTGAACTCGGTATCCCTGTTCCAGGCTGGACGCAAGCGTCCACTGCAGAGCACGTCACTGACTTCTTGGCTGAGTGGGGTGGCCGTGCCGTGGCGAAGACGGCTCGTGGCGGCTATGACGGTAAAGGTGTTCGTGTCATCACCGCAGTTTCAGATGTGGCGGACTGGCTTGATCTTCTGCAGCCCGGTGAATCACTGCTCTTGGAAGAATTCGTCGAGTTCCGCCGTGAGCTTTCACAGCTCATTGCTCGTCGCCCCAGCGGTGAAATGGCGCTCTGGCCTGTGGTGGAGAGCATCCAAGCAGATGGTGTCTGCAGCGAGGTTATTGCTCCAGCTCCTCACTCGCAGGGCAAGATAGCTGACATGGCTGGCTCCATAGCCACCCAAATTGCAGCGGAGCTTGATGTCACCGGCGTGATGGCTGTGGAACTGTTCGAGACCACCGATGACCGCATCCTGGTCAACGAACTTGCCATGCGTCCTCACAACTCCGGCCACTGGACCCAAGATGGCAGCACCACCAGCCAGTTCGAGCAGCACTTACGTGCTGTGCTCGACCTGCCACTGGGTGCTACAGGGTTGACTGCACCATTTACGGTGATGGTCAACATCTTGGGTGGCCCTGCCTCTGGCGACATGCTTTCTCCTTTCCCCCACGCGATGGCAGATCACCCCACCGTGAAAATCCACACCTATGGCAAAGAACCACGCCCAGGCCGCAAGGTGGGGCACGTCAACGCATCTGGTGATGATCTGCCCGAGGTTGCCTATCAGGCGCGTGGCGCAGCAGGATTCTTTCAGGTCTGAGCCCTAGCCTTGAACAATGGCTGAAACGCACCCACTCGTCGCCGTTGTAATGGGCTCTGACTCTGACTGGACTGTCATGAGTTCGGCCGCCAACGTCTTGAACGACTTTGGCATCCCCTTCGAGGTTGAGGTGCTTTCTGCGCACCGCACGCCAGAGAAAATGATTGCTTTTGGTAAGGCAGCTGCAGGCCGTGGCCTGAAGGTCATCATCGCTGGTGCCGGTGGTGCTGCGCACCTCCCCGGCATGCTCGCGAGTGTGACCCCACTTCCTGTTGTGGGAGTGCCTGTTCCCCTGTCCAAGCTCGATGGCATGGACTCTCTGCTGTCGATCGTGCAGATGCCTGCCGGCGTTCCCGTGGCAACCGTGTCTATCGGCGGTGCCACCAACGCGGCGCTTCTGGCTGTCAAGATTCTTGCCACCAGTAACCCTGAACTACTCAGGGCCGTGGAAGCGTATGCTTCCGGCCTTGCCGACCTGGTCGAAGAAAAGAACAAGGCTCTCAAGTCTCAGTTATGAGTCAAACCAGCCCACTGAGGTATCCCGACACCAGTTCGCAGAAGGTCATGACCACCCGCGCCTGGTGGTTGGTTGTACTCAACTTCGTGCTGCCGGGTTCGGTGCAGGCATTGGCTGGAAACAAGCGCTTGGGCAAATTTGGTCTGGGCGCCACGTTGGTCCTTGTTGGATTCCTGCTTATCACAGGCCTGATCGGACTGCTGTGGCCAACGGCAGTGTTCTTCCTTGCAACCTGGGGTCCTACGTTGTTTGTGGGCCAGATTGCGCTGTTTTTTTACGCCATATTGTGGGCAGTGCTCACTCTGGACACCCTGCGTTTAGTTCGCGTTGTAAAGACGGGTCCTCGTGCCAGGTGGTGGGTTGCTGGCGTCACAGTATTGGCCATGGTCTTCATTTCTGGCGGAGCTGCCTATGCAGCCACATTGACCGGTAGCTTGAACAGCGCATTAGGCAAGATCTTCGTAGCTGGTCCTAGCCAGCCACCGATTGACGGTCAATACAACTTCTTGCTTCTCGGCGGTGACGCAGGAGAAGACCGTGACGGCTTGCGTCCAGACACAGCTCAGGTTGTCAGCGTCAATGCAGATACCGGTGCAGCCACCATTATTGGTATGCCTCGTGACCTGCAGGCCATTCCATTCAATGAAGACTCACCGATGTATTCGGTCTATCCCAACGGGTACACCCAGGAAACCGGTGAATACTGCACCCGCTGGGCCTGCTTGAACACGGTCTATGTTGCCGCAGAGGTTGACCACCCTGATCTCTATCCCAATGCCGCAGCTGAAGGTAGCTCACCCGGTATTGAAGCAATGCGTGATGCAGCTGAAGCGATTACCGGACTGGACATTCAGTACTACGTCCTTATCGACATGCAAGGTTTACAGAACCTCATTGATTCTCTAGGTGGGGTAACAATCAATGTGGAAGAACGCATCGCTATTGCTGAGCCTGAGACGCCGGAAGAAGAAGTCGGTGAGTGGATTGAAATTGGCGAGCAAGCTTTAGACGGCTACCACGCCATGATGTACATGCGCTCACGCTGGTCGGGCACAGGTGACTACGACCGCATGGCTCGTCAGCAGCAGGTTCAAGAAGCTTTGCTTCGTCAGATGAACCCTGCCAACGTTTTGACCAAGTTCCAAGAGATTGCGGCGGCTGGAACGCAGGTTGTGAAAACTGATATTCCTCAGTCGATGCTCGGCTACTTTGTGAACCTTGGTTTGAAAACTAAGGAACTGCCAATTAACCACGTTGAGCTCACTCCCTACTACGAGCCCTTCCCGGTCGACACCGAATACCCTGACTACGCCGGTATTCACGGTTATATCAACTCTGTGATCCACCCACCAGAGCCCACTGAGACTCCTGTTCCGTAAGGAACAGTCAGAGTTAGTCCTTGGTGCGGCGCCAGCTCAGCTCAGCTGAGCTTCGGGCCACAATTAGGACAACAAAGAACCAACCCCACTCAGTGAGGGCAGTGCTTTCTGCAAGCCCTGAGACCAACAGAAGACTCAGCACAAGTGGAGACCAGAGATAGATCTCACTCTTCTTTGACGTGGCCAAGCTCCAGCTACGTGCAAAGGCAAAGCCCAAAAGAATCAGCAACAGGGCTAAGCCCACGATGCCAACCTGAAGCCACGCATCCAGGTAGATGTTGAGTCCAGAGTTGTGAATGTCACCACTGCCGGAATTCATCACCGTGAATGGTTGAGTCTTGCGTGGCCAGAGGCCAACCCAGCCCCAGCCTTCGAGGGGCTTCATCGTGGCCAAGCGAAGTTCTTCGCTCCAGAGGGAGAGGCGATATTGCAGAACTGGTGAAGTACTCAGCGCCTCAAGAATGCTTCCGCGCAATGCCCAGGCAACGATCAAACCCAGACCAGCAGCACTCGCTGCAGCAATTTCGGTTCCTCGACGAACGGCGGGTTCCATCTTGCGCAGGGAAGCTAACAGCACCGCAATCACAGCGACGGCAATTGCGGTTACAAATCCCACGGGGGAGGCGGCTAACAGGACACAGAGCGCAGCTCCCAGAACAGACCAGCCTGCAACCTGCCGGGTCACACTCTTGGTTCGCCATTCAATGAGGAAGGTCACAAGCGCGATAAGTGAGACAAGCATGAAAGCATTACGCGAGCCAAAGACTCCCTGTATTCCTTCGCCAGTAACCAAGTTCCCTCGGATGCCCAGGAATTCAATGGGACCATCAATCAAAACCCCGGCAACAACCTCTAGAGCTAAAGACGCGGCAAGAAATACCCGGAGGACATCACCAATGGCGCGGATGAGCTGAATGGTGTCACGCGTGGACGAGATGGCCAGCGCCAGCACAGCGAAGCTGAGCTGGGATGCGATGCCAACCAAACTGGCCTTGGGGTAATACGACCAGAAATAACTGACTGCACACCACACTAAAAAGACAGCCAGCGAAATAGGCAGAAACGCGTTCCAGCGCACCACGCGTCGGCGGGCAATCACCATCAGAACACACAGCACCAGCTCGGTGACCACGATGGCGGTGAGACCTGCAGTTCCCGTGAGGGAACGCAAAAGGTGTGTGCCCAAGGCAGTAGCGATCGCAAGAATGCTCATGGCCCGAGCAAAGCGGGCATGTGAGAAGAAAGCGTAGGCAGCTTCTGCGACGGTGGCAGTTGTTGGACTCATGGTGAGGGCCTAGTTCAGAGCTTTAGTAATGCGAGTGGGAACCATCACTGTCAGTGACAGAATCACTACGAGTGCCCAGCCAGATTGAACAACCAGCTGGCTTTCAGAAAAGCTCTGGGTCAACAGCGCCACGGTCACGAGTAAAGGCAAGAGCGAACTGGCGCTGTAGGGACGAGTCTCTACGAGGTCCCACTGTGGACGGTCAACGGCTATGAACCAGGAGCGCGAAAGCAACGTAAACATGGCCACAGCGAGAGCAATCACACCAACATAACCGAGCTGCATCCAGACATCCAGCCAGACATTGTGCGCCTGGAGATAGTGCACGCCTGAGCGCACTGCAAGGTTGTTGAAAGGTTCGAGCCAGGGAACCCAAGGGCTTAGCCAACCCCAACCGAAGACAGGGCGTTGTTCAGCAAGAGCAGTCACGGCTGCCCAAATTTCTGTGCGACCGGTCAGGTCAGAACCTTTACCCAGCAGGGAAAGTAACTGCTCACGCGCGACAGAAATCGTTACGATGCCGGCAACTCCTAGCCCCAACATAGTGAGGTAGACAGGGCGGCGCTGTGTGGCCGGACGTGCACGCAACCAGAGTGCGAACAAGGCAACTACAGCGACGGCAAGTAATGCAATGAGGTCTGTGGCTGAACGAGTGAGGCCAATCGTTGCCACAGCAATAACGACCCAGACAATGCCCCAGTTATGCCAGACCGTTTTCTGTGCGAGCTGAATAGAAAACACGATGAGTGCGATGACGGCAATAAATCCCAGTTGGTTCCGGTTGCCGACAACACCTTGGATGGGCCCGCCTTCCATCAAGAGGTTGCGGCTCCACTGGTAGACAGCAGGAACTTTGTCGCCTGAGGTGTCAATAAATACCGGGTAGATGGCGTGACCGACAAACACGCTGACCCACAGTTCAAACAGCAGCGATGCTCCAAGAATCCAGCGCAGTGTCGTGCCGAGGGCGCGGATGAAGTCGTTCCACGGCAGTGTGAGTGCGATACCCACACCCCCAATTGTCACCTCAATAAAGGGCCACAGTGTCAGCGCTGTATTGGCAGGGGAGTATGCCCACGTGACAGAAGCCACAGCAAAGAGCGCGAAGAAAGCTAGCCAGAAGGGAATGCTGCGCCAGTGAATAAGGTGGCGAGCGCGAATAATGACCACGACATAAATCGCAGTGATGAGCACACCCAGCCCCATGAAGATTTCCCAACCAAGAAGGTTGCGAATGGCTTCGCCAGCAAAGAGCATAAACAGCGTGACAACGGCAAGGCCGGTCTTCGCTTTTCTATATTCTTTGGTGGGCATGTATCAAGGCTAGACGAATGCGGCGTGGCCTGTGATGGCCCTACCCACAATGAGGGTGTTCATCTCCCTTGTGCCCTCGTAGCTATAGATTGCCTCGGCATCGGCAAAGAAGCGTGCCACGTCATAGTCGAGCACAATTCCGTTGCCGCCCAAGATCTCTCGACACCACGCAACAGACTCACGCATGCGGGCAGTGGCGACCGCTTTAGCCAGAGCTGCGTGCTCGTCTTTCAGCTTGCCAGCATCCTGCATGCGCGAGGTTTCTAGCACGAGTGAGAGGCTCGAGGTGATGTTGCCCAAGCTCTTGACCAACAGGTCTTGCACCATCTGGTGGGCTGCAATGGGCTTACCGAACTGAATACGTTCCTTGGCATACGCCAGGGCAGCCTCATAGGCGCCAACCGCAATACCTACTGCTGCCCAGGCAACCTCAGCACGGGTGAGGCGGAGCACGGTGGCGGTGTCCGCAAAGCTCTTAGCTTTCTGCAGGCGGTTCGCTTCAGGGATGCGCACATCCGTCAGCGTGATGTCGGCGTTTTGAACAACTCGAAGAGATTGCTTGCGCTCGATCTTGGTGGCGACATAACCCTGAGTGTCGGTTGGAACAATGAAGCCCTTGACCTGACCATCTGCAGTGTCTTTAGCCCAGACCACACAGATATCTGCCCACGTGGCATTACCAATCCAGCGCTTGGAGCCATTGAGAATCCAGTCGTCCCCGTCGCGGGTGGCCGTTGTGCGCAGGCCCTGTGCAGAGTCAGAACCAGAGAGTGGTTCTGTCAGACCAAAGGAGCCCACAATTTCACCGGAGTGCATCTTGGGAAGCCAATATGCACGCTGCTCGTCGGAGCCACAGACGCCGACAGAGCCCATGGCCAAACCGTTCTGCACGCCCACATAGGTAGCAACACTGGCATCAATGCGAGCCAGTTCAAGCGCCACCCAACCACGGAAGACAGCAGTGGTCTCAAATGGCTGTGTTTCAGCCCACGCCATACCGATCAACTTTGTATCAGCTAGGCCCTTGACCAGTGTCTTGGGGAACTCAGCACGGTCCCAGTGATCATTGATCACAGGTTTGATCTCAGTCTCGAGATAGGTACGCAGTTCCATCAACTTGTCGAGTTCAACAGGAGACAGACTCGCCTCAAGGTGGAAGAAGTCGCTTGGCAGGGTCTCAAAGGTCATGTGGATAGGCTAATCCTCGTGATGATTCGTGTCGATAACACCCCGAGAGATTATGCCTGGGGTTCTTTGACCGACATTGCCGAACTCCGAGGAAAAGCACCCTCTGGAAAGCCAGAAGCAGAGCTCTGGCTGGGTACACACCCAGGATCACCCACGCAGATCGTGAATCCTGAAGATGTTGCTGGAGCAGCAACGATTGCGGAGTACCTCGAAGCACGTGGAGAGCAGCCTCTTCCATTTTTGCTCAAGGTACTTGCGGCAGCGCACCCGCTATCTATTCAGGCACACCCGTCACCAGAGCAAGCCGAGGAAGGTTTTGCTCGCGAGAACGCTTTGGGTATTGCCCTTGACGCACCGAACCGCAACTACCGCGACGATGCACACAAGCCAGAACTGATCTATGCCCTCAGTGACACTTTCGAAGCACTCTGTGGTTTCAGAGATGTTGACCACACAATTTCAGAACTAGAAAACTTGGCTGCAGCAAATGCGCAGGCCTGTGCTGCGACCTCCGCGCTCGCCGAATTCACGAGTCAGCTCAGCAGCCGGGGGGATGGTGCCATCCGTTGGGCACTGGACTGGGCACTGACAGGCGAAAACGCAGCTGCACTTGTTGCTGAAATTTCTCTCGCGGGCAAGCTCGTCAAGGATGCACTCCTGGTCGAACTGGCCGAGGACTATCCCGGTGACCCGGGAATTGTGGTTGCACTGCTACTCAACCGAGTGACGCTGACTAAAGGCCAGGCGCTGTATTTGCCTGCCGGGAATATGCACGCCTATATCCGTGGACTCGGTATTGAGCTCATGGCGGCCAGCGACAATGTGCTGCGCGGGGGACTGACCTCCAAGCACGTCGATGTCCCAGAACTACTCTCAGTTGTCAGCGACAAAGTTGTTCCCGTGCCCATCCTTGAACCACGGAATGTTGCTCAGGGCATTGATCTTTTCGTTCCTGATGTGCCGGACTTTGTGCTTGCACACGTCGTCGTCACAGCTGGCATGAGTCAATCTGACTCACTTTCACTGACACGTCACGCAATTGTTACGTGCACGGCAGGAAATGTGACAGTAGAAGGTTCTGACAGCTCTGTCGAGCTTGAACAAGGCCAAAATGCCTTTATTTCCGCGGAAGAACGGTCACTTTCCTTCGCTGGTGAGGGCGAACTCTTCATTGCTCTCTAGGGGATAACCCCTTATTTGTTCGCAAAGTCTCCAGCGCGTCTTCAAAGTTTTCAAATCTCGACTTGACGTAAACGAATGACAACGGTGTAATTACTTAGACACGCCATGGTGGCGTGCGTAAGACACCGGGGTGGGAGTTCTTTATGGCACCGGAATATCGCGCAAGCGTTCCAGAGAATTGGTTTGTAGATCCAGTTCGATTGGGAGTTCCAGGAACCCCTTCTTCTCGCAACATTGATGTTGACGACAACCCCCTCGCATGGCAGGCAGATGCACTCTGTGCACAGACCGACCCCGAGTCCTTCTTCCCTGAAAAGGGTGGCTCCACTCGCGACGCCAAGAAGATTTGCACCTCCTGCGAAGTTCGCAGCGAATGCCTCGAGTACGCCCTCTCTAACGACGAGCGTTTCGGTATCTGGGGTGGCCTGAGCGAGCGCGAACGTCGCAAGCTCCGCCGTCGCGCCTAAGACACAAACTCCCTGAGTTTCCCAGCCACGCCCGCCCAATTGGGCGGGTTTTTGGCTTCTCCTGCCTAGGCTGGCAAGGATGAAAACGAGAGTTACTGCGATCATCGTTGCCCGCCAGGGCGGCGAGCACCTCGCGCGAACCCTCGACGCCCTGTCTAAGCAAACCAGGCGTCCAGATATCGTCCTTGCCGTCGACAATTCATCCAAGAACAACGCAGCTGCGCAGCTGCAAGCATTCGGTGCCAGCCAGGTCTTGACCGGTGGCGGTCGTCTCAGCTTCGGTGAAGCTCTCGACGTGGCCGCCAGGGCATTCCCTGCCGTATCGGGACCTGACGAATTCTTGTGGTTCCTCGCCCAGGACAGTGCCCCAGAACCTACTGCTCTGGCAGAACTAGTTGGTGCGCTCGAAGTCTCTCCTTCGGTAGCGGTCGTTGGTCCTAAGCAAATGGACTGGGAACGCCCCGACTACATCCGTGAATACGGTTTGACCCTGGCACAGGGTGGTCGCACGATTTCTCTCGTCGTGGACGAGCTCGACCAGGCACAACATGACCTCGTTTCTGACGTGATGGGTGTGGGCGCCAACGGCATGCTGGTGCGTCAGCAGGTATGGGAAGAACTCGCAGGTTTTGATCACCACCTCCGCGTTGTTGATGACGCTTTAGATTTCTGTGTTCGGGCACGCCTTGCTGGACACCGCGTTTCTGTGGTTCCCACCGCACGGGTATTGAACGCTGGCGATGGTGTCATTGGTCCTGTTGGAACCGACAGTTACCGTGCGCGTAAGAAGCGTGCTCGTCAGTATCGCTCCGCGGAGCTGTATCGCCGCTTGGTCTATTCCAACGGTGGAGCTTTGTTCTGGCATTGGCTCGGGCTCTTGCCTTCGGCCGTCCTGCGCTCAATGGGTCAACTCCTTGCCAAACGTCCAGGTGCGGTCTCGGGTGAATTCCGTGCTGCTTTGTCCGCAGCGTTCTCTGGTGGATCAGTAGGGCGTGCACGCAAGCTTCTGAAATCAACCCGAGTGGCATCGTGGGGCTCGCTTGCCTCACTTCGTGTCACCCGTGCTGATGTTCGTCGCCGTGAGTCCCTCGCACGCGAAGCTATACAGTTGCGCGTGCATGGTGAAAAGAAACCATTGCACTTCTTCTCCTCTGGTGGCGCCTGGGTCACGTTGATTTTGGCCTTCCTTTCTGTCGGTGGATTCTCTACCTTGGTGGGTGCCAATGCCATTGCCGGTGGTGCACTTCTCCCACTGGGAACTTCGGTTTCTGAACTGTGGTCACAGGCCCTGTGGGGTTGGCGTGAAGGGGCCTTTAGTGTCGTTGGTCCTGCTGACGGATTTGCTGGCGTCGTGGCAGTTCTCGGAACACTGACGTTCTGGCAGCCCAGCTTCTCACTCGTCATGTTGTGGTTCTTGGCCATGCCATTGGCAGGACTTGGTGCGTGGTTGCTGGCAGCGCGTCTGACCCAACGCTCCGGTATTCGTGCCTTCATTGGTTTGGGTTATGGACTTAGCCCTGCATTGCTCGGAGCACTCACTGAGGGTCGTCCCGCAGCCGTCATTGCTCACATCCTTCTTCCCTTCCTCTTCTTCGCAGGTATTCGTGCTGCACGATCCTGGTCTGCCTCAGCAACAACCGCGCTGCTGTTCGCTGCGATTGTTGCCTGTGCTCCGTCTCTGACGCCAGCGCTTCTGGTGATGTGGATCGGCACGCTGCTCCTGACCGGACGCTACGTCCCCCGCTTCCTCGCCATACCCATCCCCGCACTCGCGCTTGTTGCACCCATTGTGATCATTCAGGTCTTTGGCCTGAACCTCTTTGGTCTCGCAGCGGATCCTGGTCCAGCCGTCGACAGCGCGGTCGCTCCACACTGGCAGCTTGCTTTGGGATTCCCCACAGAAGGTCTCGGCGGTTGGCCGCAAGCTGCAGGATTCTTACCCTGGGCTAATCCTGTCGCCAGTGTCTGGGTTGCAATCCTTGTTGGTGTTCTTGTTGCTTTGGCCTTTGTTGGTTTGTTTTCGCAATACCCCATACGAGCTCAACTGGCTGTTTTGGTTATGGTGCTGGGCATTGTCACCGCAGTCTTTGCCTCGGGTCTCTTCGTCTCGTTCAACGGTGGTGAACCAGTTGCAGTGTGGCCAGGTAACGGACTCAGTTTGGCGTGGCTAGGTCTCATGGTTGCCGCTGGAACCGGCGCATCCATCTTGCGTCGCTTCTCCTTCTATCCCGCGGTTGCCGGCATTGCAGCTGTGACCTTGCTGGCATTGCCTGCGCTGGCCGCTTCTAGCTTGGGAAACTCGAAGGTTGTTCCCGGAAATGGCCAGACCCTTCCTGCCTATGTCGTTGCACAGGCTGCTATTGATCCTCAGGTTGGAACCCTCGTTCTAACCCCACAACCAGATGGTGGGCTTGGTGCTGTCCTGGTTCGTGGAACAGGAATGACGCTGGAAGCCACGTCCACATTCGTCACCACCGGTGCTGGCTTTGCTCCTGAGGAGAAGATCCTCGCTGACACCGTGAGTAACTTAGCTTCCGTCAGCGGTAATGACTCAACCGAAGAACTCACTTCGCTTGGTGTTGCTTTCGTTGTACTCACCCCCTCGCTTGCTGAAGTCGGCGAGAAGGTTTCTCCTCAAGCGCAGAACATGTCAGCGCGCGTGAAGGCCACACTGGATGCCAATGCAGGTGTGGAAATCGTGGGAAAGACCGATGCAGGTTTGCTTTGGCGTTTCCCTGGCTATGACGCAGCTTCCATAGTCCCACTGCAGTCGGCAATGCCTCTTGAGCCCTGGCGCATCATGTTTGCGTCCGTACAGGCACTTGTGATCATTCTCACCTTGCTCTTGGCCATCCCCACCGGAGCTGTCATGCCTGACGCTCGCCCTAAGCGTTACCTCCCCGGCCTCATCGAAAGCGATGACGAACTGGCAAACATCGACCCTCTGGCAGGTGATCAAGATGTCGAAAACAACTAAAGCTCTGCGTGCAGGTGTGACAGGTGTCACCGGCATCGTCAGCGCAGCTGCTGTGGCGCTGGGCATCGCTGCGCTGGTGACATTGCCACTCCCCGAATATGTCGGTACGGCTCCTGCTCTGAGCATTGCCCCCGTTCCTGCAGTGCAGCAGCGTGTGTGTCCTGGGCCTCTGGTTGAAGTCTCCCCACAATCAACCGAAGACATTTCCTTCTACTCAACCGGTCAGGCTCAATACTCGGAAGAATCCAGCGAGAAGAACTTCGATACCTCCTGGCTAGATGCGCTCGATAACCAGAACGACTCCCTTTCCGCAGCTCCCAAGGTGATCTCTGTTCCACCAACCTCTGATTCAGAGGCTGCCCCACTGCTGGCGGGCAACCAGGTGGAGCAGGCTGCAACTGAGGCCCTTTCGGGCCTGGCAGCTGCTGCCTGCACCGAGCCTGCAAATGATTTGTGGCTCGTGGGTGGCTCCACTGAAATTGGTCGTACCACGTTGGTGACGCTGGCTAACCCCACGGACGTGACATCAACCGTCACTATCGAAGTGTTCTCCGAGAAGGGCTACATCGACGCAGTTTCTTCCGAAGGCATCATTGTGATGCCCGGTGAACAGCGCATTGTGTCCCTGGCTGGATATGCGCCAGATGCGATTGCCCCGGTTGTTCGCGTGATGAGCAACGGTGGTCAGGTTCTAGCGAACCTGCAGCAATCCGTCACTCGCACGCTGATGCCCTCTGGCGTTGAGTGGGTAGCACCCGGCTCAGGCTTGGCAACACAGCAAATCATTCCAGGCGTCTTTGTTGCAGGTCAGGCAGAACATGATCGTTCTGAAGTCGGCAACGTGGTCAGTGACCTCGAGCCTGCTATTCGCGTTTTGATTCCTGGCGAGAAGGACAGCAAGGTCAATGTGACCCTGCTCTCAAGCACTGGCAAGACGGTTGAGTTCAACGCCACCCTCAAGGCCAAGAAAGTTACTCAGCTTCCTCTTGCGGGAGTCAAGGACGGTACCTACACCGTCATCCTGACCGCTCAAGAGCCACTTGTTGCCGGCATCCGCACCATTCAAGGTGCTGATTCAGCAACGGCAGTTCCCACTGCACCTGTTGACCCCGCGGCACCAGTTGCCCCTGTTGCACCTGGTGCAGCTGAAACAGGCGGGGACTTCACCTGGTTGAGCTCAGCTAGTTTCTTGACTGACCAGATCTTGATTCCTGTTCCAGCCGGCCCTGCGCCCACAGTGACTTTCTATAACCCTGCCAACAGAACAGCCGAGGTAACCCTCTCTGCTCAAGGAAAGAAGGACATCACACTCAAGGTGAAGGCTGGAGAAATGGTCACCACGCCACTTGTTGCAGATGCCAAATACACCGCAAAGGGTGTTGAAGGTCTGGTGGGTGGTTTGACTTTCACCGGTTCTGGAATCGGTTCTGCAATTGCGTTGAACCCAGCCAACGTGTTGGGCTCCAGCATTACTGTTTACCCGCGCTAAAAAGCTATTAGGGGCGCAAGCGCTCAGGGCCAAGATCCCAGGGGTCTTTACCAAGGAGTTCTGCCACTGCCCTGAAAACAACGCTTTCAATCATCATTTGACGGTGCAGCGGGTCATCCTTGTGGAGCTTGCTCATGCGCTGGATGGGAACGCGATAGAGAACAATGCGTCGACGTTCGTGGTCAACTTTCCAGCGCTCCACCACTCCGTTGACTTCAACACGAGGAGGGGTGGGGGCCACATCAAAGTGCACATCAGCCAACTCTTCTGCCCACATGCTGCGCAGGTAATCCACGGTGTGAGCAATGGTGAGCATGAAGGTTTCGTAACGCCCGCGAAGCTGAGGCAGGTGGGGGCCGGTGACCGGTCCACGCATTCCTCGGCCGTGACGATCACGGCTCAAGCCACGGTTAGGAACCGTCGTGGGGAATGTGCTGTCCATGCGCCCATGCTACCTCCGCGCTACCCTGAAAACCATGGAACGTGTCTGCACCAAGGGCCGCTGCAAGCAGCCGGCTCTCTTCACGCTGACCTATGACTATGACGACAAGCTGGCTGTCCTGGGTCCGCTCTCTCCGGAACCAGAGTCAGCAGCCCATGATTTGTGTCGAAAGCATGCTCTCGGTTTCACTGCGCCTCAGGGCTGGAACGAGATGCGCCATTTAGACTTATTGAATGAGCAAAAACGCAATTGAGAGCCTTCGTTCCATCGTTAAGGCATATGACGTTCGTGGTTTAGTGGGCGAACAGCTCACCGAAGAGATGGTCGAAGCACTCGCTGCCGGCTTCATCGATGAGATCAACGGCGCTGGTTCAGAAGTTGTTGTCGGTCACGATATGCGTGACTCGTCACCTGGCTTTGCCGCCGCCTTTGCCCGCGGTGCTCAGGCACGAGGTGCAAACGTAGTCAACCTCGGTCTCTGTTCCACAGATGAGACGTACTTCGCATCAGGTTCCTGGAATGCCCCTGCTGCCATGTTTACGGCAAGCCACAACCCTGCCGCCTATAACGGCATCAAGTTCTCCCGCGCGGGAGCTCAAGGCATCAGCCTGGACACTGGCTTGGCAGCTATCCGTGACCGTGCCTGCGATTACCTCGAGAACGGACTAGAAACAGTTGCAACCCCTGGTTCTTACCGCGAGGTAGATGTCCTGGCCGACTATGCCGGCTACCTGCGCACACTGGTTGATCTCTCCGGCATCAAGCCCATCCGCGTTGTTGTTGATGCGGGCAACGGCATGGGCGGTATGACCGTTCCTGCCGTGCTCGGAACAGCAGCAGGTCTTCCAGCTCTTCCCATCGAGATCATTCCGATGTATTTCGAACTGGACGGCAACTTCCCCAACCACGAAGCCAACCCTCTTGAGCCCAAGAACTTGGTCGACCTGCAAAAGGCAGTCGTTGAGCACGGTGCTGATCTGGGTCTGGCATTTGATGGTGACGCCGACCGTTGCTTCGTTATCGATGAGAAGGGTGCTCCTGTCACTCCTTCGGCAGTTTCGGCCATTGTTGCTCTGCGTGAGATTGCACGGGCTAAGGCAGCAACTCCGAATGACGAGATCTTTGTTATTCACAACCTCATCTCTTCGAACATTGTGAAAGAGACCATCCTTGGTGCGGGGGCTACGCCAGTCCGCACCCGTGTGGGTCACTCACTGATCAAAGACCAGATGGCTGCCACCGGTGCTGTCTTCGGCGGAGAGCACTCTGCTCACTACTACTTCAGTAACTTCTGGGGTGCTGATAACGGCATGCTTGCCGCTATGCACGTGCTGGCAGAGTTTGGTCACCAGCCCAAGTCGCTCTCTGCCTTTGCGGCAGAGTTCATGCCCTATGCCAGCAGCGGTGAGATCAACTCCACCGTCAACGACGTGAAGGCTGCAACGCAGCGCGTGCGCGAAGCGTTTGCTTCCCGCGGTTCGGAAGATGGTCTGGATGGCATGACTATCACCGGGAACACCGCAGAAGGCGATGCCTTCTGGTGGTTCTCAGTGCGCCCCTCCAACACTGAGCCTCTGTTGCGCTTGAACGTGGAAGCAGCGGATGAGCAGACGATGTCTGCCATCCGGGACGAAGTCCTTTCTCTCATCCGTTCCTAGATCTCAGCGGCGTTTTGGCTAGCAGATCCGGCTCTAAACTTGAGTCATGACTGTGCTGATGCCCACTGCAACTTTTGATGCTCGTTCCGGCCTGGAATTCAAGGTCGCTGACCTGAGCTTGGCCGAAGCTGGCCGTCATCAGATCCGTCTGGCTGAAAATGAAATGCCTGGCCTGATGGCTCTGCGCGAAGAATTTGGCCCAACCCAGCCTCTCAAGGGTGCTCGCATTGCCGGAAGTTTGCACATGACAGTGCAGACAGCTGTTCTCATTGAAACCTTGGTTGCACTCGGTGCGCAGGTTCGCTGGGCAAGCTGCAACATCTTCTCCACCCAAGACGAAGCAGCATCTGCTATTGCAGTTGGCCCCACCGGAACAGTGGAAGCACCTGCCGGTGCTCCCGTATTCGCGTGGAAGGGTGAAACCCTCGACGAGTACTGGTGGTGCACAGAACGCATCTTTGATTGGTCAACCGAAGCTTCAGCTGCAGGTGCTGACTGGATCGGCCCCAACCTCATCCTCGATGACGGTGGCGATGCCACCCTTTTGGTCCACAAGGGTCGCGAGTTCGAACTCGCTGGTGCTGTTCCAGCAACTGCTGCATCAGACAGCCACGAATATGGCGTCATCCTTGAGCTCCTCCGCAAGACTGTGGCTGAGACCCCGTCACGCTGGCAGACCGTCGCTGGTGAACTCATCGGTGTCACCGAAGAAACCACCACGGGTGTTCACCGCCTGTATGAACTCTTTGCCAAGCAGGAACTGCTCTTCCCCGCTATCAACGTCAACGACTCAGTAACCAAGAGCAAGTTTGATAACAAATACGGCATCCGTCACTCCCTGCCAGATGGTCTCAACCGTGCCACCGATGTTCTCATCGGCGGCAAGATTGCCTTCGTTGCCGGCTATGGCGATGTGGGCAAGGGTTCTGCTGAGGCATTGCGTGGCCAGGGTGCTCGCGTGATTGTCAGCGAGATCGACCCCATTTGCGCTCTTCAGGCAGCCATGGACGGCTACCAGGTCGACACTCTTGAGAACGTTGTGGACCAAGTCGACATCTTTGTCACCACCACTGGCAACAAAGACGTGATTCGTCTTGAGCACTTGCTGGAGATGAAGCACCAGGCCATCGTGGCCAACGTGGGACACTTCGACAACGAAATCGACATGGTCTCACTGGAGAACCTTGCTGGTGCAGAGAAGGTCGAAATCAAGCCTCAGGTTCACGAATGGCGCATGCCTAACGGTCGCAGCATCTTGGTGCTCTCCGAAGGTCGCCTGATGAACCTCGGTAATGCAACAGGTCACCCCTCCTTCGTGATGAGTAACTCCTTTGCGAACCAGGTGCTTGCGCAGATGGAACTCTTCGTTCGCCGTGAGAACTACCCGGTAGGTGTTTTCGTACTCCCCAAGCACCTAGACGAGAAGGTGGCGCGTCTGCACTTGGACGCTCTCGGAGTAAAAATGACCACCTTGTCACCTGAGCAGGCTGCCTACATTGGCGTGCCTGTCGAAGGTCCTTACAAGGTTGACCATTACCGCTACTAGTCCTTGGAGACTAGGCTCTAACGCATGAGTGCACGCATTCTGGTTGTAGACGATGACGCCGCGTTGGCGGAGATGGTCGGTATCGTCCTGGAAGGCGAAGGCTTTACGCCTTCGTTCTGCGCCGATGGCGCAGAAGCACTTGCTGCATTCCGCGAACATAAGCCTGACCTCGTTCTACTTGACCTCATGCTTCCTGGCTTTGACGGTATTGAAGTGTGTGGTCAGATTCGCCAGGAATCTGGCGTGCCCATCATCATGCTCACTGCCAAGGGTGACGCGGCAGATGTTGTTGCAGGTCTTGAAGCAGGTGCTGATGACTACATGGTCAAGCCCTTCAATCCAGGAGAGCTAGCCGCACGTATTCGTACGCGTCTGCGCTCCATGGCCCCTGGCGTGACCACAGCGCAGACTCTGCGTATTGGTGACTTGAGTATTGATGTGGATGGCCACGAAGTGAAGCGTGGAGATTCCACCATCAACCTCACACCGCTGGAGTTTGACCTGCTCGTTGCCTTAGCTTCCAAGCCTCAGCAGGTATTCACGCGTGAAATGTTGCTGGAGAAGGTCTGGGGCTACCAATACAAGGCTGATACTCGCCTCGTGAACGTGCACGTCCAGCGTCTGCGCAGCAAGGTTGAGTTTGATGCGGACAACCCCACCATCGTGACAACCGTGCGCGGCATCGGTTACCGTGCCGGAGCTGTGATCTAACCTCGCAATGAAGGTTCGACGCTTCGACATTCTTGGGCTTCCAGCGCGCGTGACGCGCGTGTGGCGTCGCTCCCTGCAATTTCGAACCGTCGTGGCCTCGATGGCACTTTCAGGCGTTGCCATCATCTTGGTCGGTATCTATATGTCGTTCTCGATCAGCAATGACCTCTTTGCTTCGCGTCTGAACCAAGTCCTTTCCGAATCACAACGTGCACAGGTTGCTGCACAAAGAATCTTCGACTCATCTGACGCCAGCGACCAAGCATCGATGCAGTCGGTGATGAACGCTGCTCGAACCGCTATTCGTGATGCGTCCTCGAGTGGTCTCGTGGCTGTGTACCGTGTTCCCGATCAGGAACCCAATGCACTTGCTCCGCAAAACTTCTCGAGCACAGAACTAACCGGTGGTGTCATCACCACCGAGCTCAAAGATCAGGTGATGACCACTCCTGACCAGCAGTTCTGGCAGTCCGTTGAGCTTCCAGTCAATGGTTCAGTTGTGCCCGGAGTCGTGGTGGGCTCTCAACTGGATATCCCAGGAGCTGGCACCTACGAACTTTTCATTGGCTATGACTTTGAGCAGTCGGAACAAACCTTGCTGTTTATTCAGCAGGTGTTGTGGTTCTCAGGTCTGGGCCTGTTGATTCTGGTCGGGGGTGTGGCCTGGTTCGTCTCCCGCATGGTTGTCTCGCCTCTGAAGAATGCGGCAGAAACGTCGCAAAAGCTTGCTGCCGGAGACTTGGCCGTGCGTATCCCGGAAAAGGGCGAAGATGTGGTGGCCACGCTTGCCAGGTCATTCAATGACATGGCAGGCAGCATGCAGCGCCAGTTGACGGAGCTCGCAGACCTTTCCGTCATGCAGCAACGCTTCGTCTCCGACGTCTCTCATGAGCTCCGCACACCACTCACCACCATCAAGCTCGCAGGAGATGTTCTCTTCCAAGAACGAGAGAGTTTTGACTCCAAGACCCGGCGCAGCACCGAACTCTTGAATGCTCAGGTGCTCCGCTTTGAGAAGCTTCTGGGTGACTTGCTCGAGATCAGCCGCTATGACGCGGGAAGCGTGAACCTCGAGCCTGAGCCCACCAATGTTGCCGGACTCGTACAAGATGTGGTGGGCACCATGACGACATTGGCCGAACAGCACGGTTGTGATCTGTCGCTCACCGCCCCTGGTGGTCACTTCGACGCAGATATTGATCCACGCCGCGTTCGCAGAATCTTGATGAACCTCATTGGTAACGCTATTGAACATGGTGAGCAAAAGGCCATTGATGTTGCCGTGGACTCCAACGCCACCGCTGTGGCGATTAGCGTTCGTGACCACGGTGTCGGTATGGATCCTGAACAACTGGAGCAAGTCTTTAGCCGCTTTTGGCGCGCTGATCCTTCACGCCAACGTACCTTAGGTGGCACAGGTCTCGGTCTGGCGATCTCTTTGGAAGATGCCCGCGTTCACAACGGACAACTCGATGTGTGGGCAGCTCCGGGTGAAGGTGCTCTGTTCCGTCTCACGCTGCCCCGGGAACTTGATGTTCCCATTGCTTCTTCACCGTTGCCCCTCGACCCCACTGATGAATCAGGCAGGGAGTCGTAATGTCACAGAAGCTAACGCGTGGAACAGCTATGGCGCTGGCCATCTTGTCTGTATTTGTGCTGACTGCGTGCTCAGGTATCCCTCGGAGCAGTGGTGTGAATCAGGGCTCTGCGGTCGTTCCTGTGGAAGACGATGCCATTGAGTTCTTGCCTTCTGGCCCCGTTCAGGGCGCCACCATTGAACAGATTCTCCGCGGCTTTGTTGAAGCGTCTTCCTCACCGGTGAGCGACTATGCCATTGCCCGGCAGTTCCTTACCCCTGAGTTCGCTGCGAAATGGGATGCCACCACAGGTGTGAGCGTGGATGCAGGTCTCCGCACGGTGACCCAAACAGCAGAAGGTCAAGGCCAACTGACCTATTCACTCAATGCACTGGTTGACTCCCAGGGAAATTATGTAGATGTTTCTCCACCCCAATCCATCACGAGCGACTACTCCTTCCAAGAAGTAGAAGGACAATGGCGCATCAGTGCCGCACCGAATGGCGTCGTGATGGACCGCTTCACCTTCGACCAGGTGTACCAAGCACACCCGTTGTATTTCTTTGACTCCACCAACTCCATGCTGGTTCCCGACGTCAGATTCTTCCCCAACGGCGCATCAGCCAGCACACGCATTACCAAGGCGCTGTTGGCTGGGCCATCAGGATGGCTGTCAGCCAATGGCGCCGCCCACACCAGCTTCCCTGCCGGAACTGCACTTGTGGCAGACACTGTCCCTGTTTCTAAGGGAACAGCAACCGTTGACCTCAACTCAGCTGCGCTTTCTGCGGATCCCACGATTATTCGCCAGATGAAGCAGCAACTTTCTGCCAGCTTGCAGTCAGTAGACAACATCACTGCGGTGAACATGTTGGTGGATGGTGCTGTTCTCAACAACGCCATCTCGAGTTCGATTGACTCCGTATTGCCCAAGCCTGTTGATTCCAGGCCACTGGTGTTGACGGATAAAACTTTTGGTTACTGGACTGGGTCCAAAGTTGAAACAGTGACTCAGCTCTCACCGGTGTTGATGGGGCAAAAGCCTTCTGCCATTACGACCTCTGCTGGGAACACCTTGGCGTCCATCCTCACGACAGAGGGAGCGTCTTTTGTTCGAAATGGTAACGCGCAGTTGGTGGATACACGTACAGCTTTGATCGCTCCGGCATTAGATAACTTTGGCTATCTCTGGTCTGTTCCTGCTGATCAGCCCAGCAAGCTCTTCGTTATCTCCACTGACGGCAAGCAGCAGCAACTCGATGTTCCCTGGACTGGAGCGGACAACATCCTTTCCTTGTCCCTCTCCCGAGACGGTTCCCGCGTGCTGGCGCTCCTGCAGTTTGGGGACACCTATCAGCTGGTGGTGAGCGCTTTGGTCCGCGGAGAGAAATCAGTGCCTTCTCAACTGGGTGTTCCTCTCACACTCTCCCTGGCAGCCGGAGTCCCCATCACCGCAGCGTGGGTGGACTCCACCACGGTGGTAAGTGTGTCAGCCGCAGCTAATGGTTCCTCTCATGTCCGAACGCAGGTCATTGGTGGACAGGGTCTCGATCTTCCGGTTGTGACAACAGGGACTCCTCTCTCGGTCGCCG
Organism: Aurantimicrobium minutum; assembly: GCF_029892845.1. Classification (GTDB taxonomy): domain Bacteria; phylum Actinomycetota; class Actinomycetes; order Actinomycetales; family Microbacteriaceae; genus Aurantimicrobium; species Aurantimicrobium minutum_B. The sequence goes on along the minus strand of NZ_JARXVT010000007.1, from coordinate 30,265 downwards.
GGGCAAATACCGTTGCCGGTATTCGAATCCTCACTTCCGATGGTCAGGTGCTCACCCAGCGCAGCAGTGCCCAGTGGCAAAGCACGGTCACGGGTGTGACAACGCTCGCCGTTCAGCAATAACAGCCTTGGCCACAACTTATCCACGAATAAGTGGAAAGAGCCACAGGGCCTCCAGCGACTCCGGCACACTCCCTAGCATGTGGAGTTTTCAGGAATTCAAAGAACACTGTGCGGATGCCCTAGCGCTAGCACTGCCGATTAGTTGTGCGGGGTGTGATCGCCCAGATCGGAATCTCTGCCAGGAATGTCGGGCTCGTCTCGTGGCAGACCTCCAATACCGGGAACTCTTTGACGCGGAAAGCCTGCAGCGACTTCCTCTGTGGTTCGCCATGGAGCTCGGAGAGCCCCTCAGTGGCGTTCTGCATCGATTCAAGGAGCAGGGGCGAACATCCGTGAGTAAGCATCTGGCAACACCTCTGAGGGAGGCAATGAAGGCCAGCTATGACTCGGTTCGGTCACAAGAGCTGCCCCTGCGCATCAGTTGGGTAGTGCCGCCGTCCAGCAGGGCCAGTTTTCGTCAGCGCGGGTATTCACCGATTGCTCTGCTGGCCACAGCGGCAGGTGTGCGACCAGAGAAGCTCCTTGCAATCAATCGCACTAGAGCAGACCAATCGCAGCTGGGACGAATGCAACGATTCAGCAATATGAAGGCTGTCTACCGGGCTTTGCCTGCGGCGCAAGGAAAGAAAGTCATCCTCGTCGATGACGTCCTCACAACTGGTGCAACCCTGCTGGAATGCGCCCGGGCACTGCGTGCCGGGGGCGCGGACGTGGTGGGATCTGCCGTCCTTGCCTACACTCCCAAAAACTTTCAGGACACTCGCAGGGAAAATGCGTGACATTTTGCTCTAAACAGGACTACATTTTCTACAACATCGATTGGCGTGAAAGGATCGCCCAAAAGTTGGGCGTAAACGCCAACTACGGGAGGTCGTCATGGAACTTAACTTCATCACCCGCCACATTGAAATCACTGACCGATTCCGTAATTACGTGACCGAGAAGGTCGACAAAATAGAACTTCTCGCAGACCGCCCCATTGAGTTGGACGTCACCGTCAGCAAGCACCACGGCGGCAAAGGCCTCGTCGGCGGTGACCACGTCGAACTCAAGCTCGTTGAAGCAGGTCCCGTCCTTCGTGCTGAATCAGACGGCGAAGACAAATACGCCGCCTTTGACCTGGCGATGGGTCGTTTGATGGAACAGTTGCGTCGTGCCCGCGATAAGAAAAAGATTCACCACCACGGTCACCAGAAGCCCCTGTCTGTGCACGAAGCAAGTGCTGAAGCTTTTGCTCAGCTCGACATCGTGCCAGCTACCCCCGAGGATCTCGAAAAAGTAGCTTCAGACCTGCACGCCATCAGGCCGTCTAACGCCGCTTAACAGACCATTCTCACCCCGCCTGCAGCTCGCGCACAGGCGGGGTGAGCTCATTCCCGGTAGCATTGAGGGCGGTCTTGCGCGCAAGCGAGCGGACCACCCTGAGCGCTTACTGCGCACCATCATTTCGGAGATATACGTGGCAAACATTCTTGACAAGGTCCTACGCGTTGGCGAAGGTCGCACCCTTCGCAAGCTAGAGAATCTGGCAAAGGCCGTCAACGAACTCGAAGATGGATTCATCAACCTCACCGATGAAGAGCTTCGTGCTGAAACCACCGATTTCCGCAAGCGTTACATCGAGGGTGAATCTCTCGACCACATGCTTCCTGAAGCCTTCGCTGCTGTCCGTGAAGCAGCTCGCCGCACCATTGGTCTGCGTCACTTCGACGTTCAGCTCATGGGTGGTGCTGCACTTCACTTGGGCAACATTGCGGAAATGAAGACCGGTGAAGGTAAGACTCTGGTCGCGACCCTTCCCGCATACCTCAACGCCATCGCAGGCCGTGGTGTTCACGTTGTTACCGTGAACGACTACCTCGCCAGCTACCAGTCAGAGCTGATGGGTCGCGTCTTCCGCGCCTTGGGTATGACCACCGGTGTCATCACCGCGGGTCAGCAGCCTGCTGTTCGACGTGAACAGTACCTCTGCGACATCACCTACGGCACCAACAACGAGTTTGGTTTCGACTACCTCCGCGACAACATGGCCTGGAGCGTTGCTGACAAGGTTCAGCGCGGACACTTCTTCGCCATCGTCGATGAGGTCGACTCGATCCTCATCGACGAGGCTCGCACGCCCCTGATCATCTCCGGTCCTGCTTCGGGTGAAGCTAACCGCTGGTTTACCGAGTTTGCCAAGATCGCCACCACGCTGGTTCCTGAAGTTGACTACGAAGTAGACGAGAAGAAGCGCACCGTGGGTGTTCTTGAGCCCGGTATTGAAAAGGTTGAGGACTACCTCGGTATCGACAACCTCTACGAATCAGCAAACACCCCACTGATTTCGTTCCTCAACAACTCCCTCAAGGCCATCGCCCTGTTCAAGCGCGACAAGGACTACGTCGTGATGAACGGCGAAGTGCTCATCGTGGATGAGCACACGGGCCGTATCTTGGCTGGTCGTCGTTACAACGAAGGTATTCACCAGGCCATTGAAGCCAAGGAAGGTGTTGAAGTTAAGGCCGAGAACCAGACCTTGGCTACTGTCACCTTGCAGAACTACTTCCGTCTTTACGAGAAGATCTCCGGTATGACCGGTACGGCTGAAACTGAAGCCGGCGAATTCATGAGCACCTACAAGATTGGTGTGGTTCCTATCCCCACCAACAAGCCCATGGCTCGTGTTGACCAGCCTGACCTGGTTTACAAGAACGAGGTCATCAAGTTTGAGCAGGTCTCTCTCGACATTGCTGAGCGTCACGCCAAGGGCCAGCCTGTCCTTGTTGGTACTACCTCCGTTGAGAAGAGCGAATACCTCTCCAAGCTTCTTGCCAAGAAGGGCATCAAGCACGAAGTCCTCAACGCGAAGAACCACGCCCGTGAAGCAGCAATTGTTGCTCAGGCTGGTCGCCTCGGTGCTGTCACCGTAGCCACCAACATGGCCGGTCGTGGTACCGACATCATGCTCGGTGGTAACGCCGAGCACCTGACGGTCACTGAGCTTGCCTCTAAGGGTCTGAACCCAGCAGAAACTCCAGAAGAGTATGAAGCAGCATGGGAAGCCACCTTCACCAAGGTGAAGGAAGGCGTCCAGGCTGAAGCTGACAAGGTTGTTGAAGCTGGTGGGCTCTATGTTCTCGGCACCGAACGTCACGAGTCACGTCGTATCGACAACCAGCTGCGTGGTCGTTCCGGCCGTCAGGGTGACCCCGGTGAAAGTCGTTTCTATCTCTCGCTGACAGATGACCTCATGCGCATGTTTAACTCGGGTGCTGCAGAAGCCATCATGACCCGCAGCAACATTCCTGATGACACCGCGATTGAGTCAGCGATTGTCTCGCGCGCGATTCGCTCGGCACAGTCGCAGGTCGAAGCTCGTAACGCTGAAATGCGTAAGAACGTTCTGAAGTATGACGATGTTCTCAACCGTCAGCGTGAAGCAATCTACTCTGACCGTGCACACATCCTCGAAGGTGATGACCTCAAGGATCGCGTCCACGCTTTCCTCGAAGACGTTGTTGACGAAGTCCTCTCCGTTCACACCGGTGAAGGTAACGGAGATGACTGGGACTTCGACGCTCTCTGGGCAGAGCTCAAGACCATTTACCCCGTGGGAATCACCATCGACGAGGTTATCCAGGAAGCTGGAAACAAGGGTCGCGTGAACAAGGAGTTCATGCGTCGCGAAATCCAGTCAGACGCTGTTGTTGCCTATGAACGCCGTGAAGAATCACTGGGCGCAACCGCCATGCGTGAGCTTGAGCGTCGTGTTGTTCTCTCCGTGGTGGACCGCCGCTGGCGTGACCACCTCTACGAGATGGACTACCTCAAGGACGGCATTGGTCTGCGTGCCATGGCACAGCGTGACCCACTGGTCGAGTACCAGCGTGAAGGCTTTGCCCTCTACCAAGGCATGATGGCCGCTATCAAGGCAGAGTCTGTTGGCTTCTTGTTCAACCTCGAAGTCCAGGTGAACGCTGCTGAAGGCGATCCAGAACACCCCAGCATCGCCGCTAAGGGCCTCACTCCAGAGAGTGCAGCCCAGCAGCACCTCAGCTACACCGCGCCTTCTGAGGACGGTCATGTTGAGGTTCGTGACGACAAGGGTCGTGTTGAGAAGGCAGAAACAGCCCGTGCTCAGCAGGCAGAAGATAACGGTCGCCAGATTGTTCCAGAAGACAACCGCCCCGTGAGCCCAACCGGAAACGCACGTGGTGCATTCGGTCAGTCCACGAACGGTGCTCCTGCTGCGAACCGCGCTGAGCGTCGAAAGAAGAAGTAGCTGCTCAACTTTTATTAGGGAAGATCAGTACTAAAACCGATTTTGGCTATTGAGCGAGATCAGGCAATAGTTTTTCTGCAGCCTTTTTGGGTTAGCTGTATTCAAAAACCTGTTGGTTAGTTTGGTATTCAGCATCGAAGTCACGATCTGAGAAGGTAAGACGGAGTGACTTGCTGTGACTTTTGTTCTTTTTGCTCTGCTGGAGGAACAGTCCAATTGACATTGAGTTTGAGATTGGCATCTCGACAATCTCACCCTCAGGCGCCTGAGCGGTGAGAGGGAAAACCACAACTTTTCTGGGGAAGGCCACCACAATATTTGCAGTCCCACCAGCTTCATGAAGTCTTTTAACAACATCCTGCATTGGCTCATGAGGAAGAGCGATGACCAGTGGGGTCTCTCCCTGATCGTTCGTTACGAGATTCATATTTCGGGATTGGAAGCCGATAGTACTCATTACGTACTTGACGCGCTTGCGATACGTAGCACTTGAAAGAACGTCAGTCATCGTTTTCTCCAATCCAGTCCAGGCAGTAATCTGTTGCTTCATCTACGGCTTGGAGAAATGCTTTATCCAAGTCACCCTCAAATACTAACTCTTTCAACACCGTATAGTCCGTGTGGTTGTTGAGGTGCTTATGTACATTGCTTCGGTGGCAATTATCAATGCACAAGATTTCGCGTTTCCCCTCCCGCGTTGTTTCAGAAACAACAACGGCAAATTCCACCAACATTCCTTTTGGTTCAAGCCTGATCTCACGTTGCGTGAGTAGGAACTGGCCTAGATAGAGAGTCGACGTGGTTTCAGATGTTGGACCATCTGGTGCTACCCAAGGCCGATCTACTTCACCAGCACGATTTGACGCTCTGTTTGTGCGGCGGCGATTTTCTCTGCCGTATTTGCTCACGAGACGAAACTACAAGCTACTACTGACAATCTGTTCAAATCCGAAATGTTTGTCGAGTTCTTTCAAGAAGAGCTGCTGGGAGTGTCATAGAACGTGAATAGCGGTTGCCCTCCAGCGACCATCCAAGCCTTCGAGGCGGATAGCTATCGAACGCGTGCGGGCTTTGCCATGCACAATCACGACCGACTCCACCACCCCATCAACAGGGTGGGTAATGATCGTGCGACCTAAGCCAAAAGTCGGCAACACAGCCACCTGTTTCTTCACGGCACGAGCTCGTCGTGAGATGTGAACGCGCTGAAGAAGGTTTCGATACACGTCATCAGTGACCCAACGGGAAATCTGATCCAGATCGCGGCAACCTGCAAGTATCTCCATCACACTGCGGGCTAGGTTCTCCACCAAGGGCTGGGGATCTGGCAAGGCAGAGGTTGCAGTGGGTTGCTGGTCGAAGAAGTCATCGTTAACAAAACCAGTGCGCTTGGTGGGGAATGCAGGTGCGGTATTCATGTGAACACTGTGACATGAGAAATAGACCGAAAGTCAATTTCTCAGGAAACATGTGGATAACTCCAGCACATTCTCAGGTTCGGCTCTTACCTTCGCTGACTATGGACTTCGACACTCTGTTTCAAGATTTAGAGAATCAGCTCGAGCGAGAGCTTGATGCTGAGCTCATCAACCGCTTAGAAGATGAAGAGCGCGACAGGCGCGCAAAGCTGACGCTTCGTGACCGCCTGCGTGCACTGCATCAGACAAACCCTGCAACGGTCATGACTGCAATCACGAAAGATGGACGCAGGTTGACCTTCCAGCTCAAGAACGTGGGCAAAGACTGGGCAGCTATCGAGGTTCATGAACCGGCAGACATAGGCGGGCCCCTCATTCTGGGATTACATGCGCTCACAAGCGTGAACATTCCGCTGGAGAGCGTGAAGGAGAGTTTGGGCACACCAGTGGGAGAAGTCTCTGATCATGATCTCAAGGCACTATCAAGCAATGCTCGCCTAGCGGAGAAAGTGAATCTAGCTTTCGTGCTGCGCGATGTGAGCAGGAGGCGTAAACACGTCATGATTCACACCCTTCTTGGACAGTTACAGGGCACCATCGACCAGGTGGGCGCTGATCACCTCGACATCACCACTTCGTCGGGAAGGCACATGATTTCGCTTCGAGAAGTTCTGTTTGTTCAGATTCAGTAATTACTTAAAGCGAAATAAACGTAAACAAGGCTCCTGTGATTTGAAATCACAGGAGCCTTGTTCGTGTGGTTTAGAAGTCAGTGATGTTGTTTGCGGAGGCCAATGAGGGGTTATTCCACATTGCGCTTCGGCGGGACTCTTCATATTGCTGGGCAATGAAGAGCTCGAGAATCTCGTGTTCGATGCGCCACGGACCTCGCTTTCCTACCTGAAAGCCTTGAAGCTCACCTGAATCGATGAGTTCGTGCACGTCAGCCGCAGAAACTTTGAGGAGTTCTGCTGCTTCAGCAACGGTGAGAAAACGGTCCATATTCACATCGGTAGAGTCAAATTCATTCATATCCACACAATAGGAAACCTTCAGGGGTTAAAACCTTGCGAGAAGCAATCTGTGGATAACTTCAGCGGACTCTTGTGAGCATTCGAGAAGATGCTTCTCATGACTCACACCACCACACGTCCCTCTTCGCGACGACTCGACCTCCGCCTCATCATTGGCCTCGCCATAGTCCTGATTACTGCTCTCGCAGGATTTGCTCTCGTCTCAGCAGCAGATAACACCACCTCTGTTTATGCAGCTGCAAAGTCTCTGGCTCCAGGCCATGTTCTGCAGAAGTCAGATCTTGTCCTCACCGACGTGAAGCTGGGGAAGTCATCTTCGGCATATCTCGCTGCAAGTGGACTCACCTCTGGAGCAGTTGTCACTAAAGCGGTAGGCGCAGGGGAATTGGTTCCTGTCAGTGCAGTGGGAACGGCCAAGCAGGTCGCCACCACGAACGTGGTGGTCCAGCTTGACGTTCCGCTCTCCTCAGATGCCGTTGAGGGCTCAACCGTTGATGTGTGGGCCTCCATGGCTGCAGGTCAGGGAGTATTCGGCCCACCTGCAGTGATTATTTCAGGAGCACAGATTGCCCACATCACTGAGGCCACAGGTCTTGCAGCTTCGAACGGCGGCGTTCGCGTAGAGATTGTTGTTCCCCAGTCCAAGGTTGCGGCACTCCTGGAGTCTCAGGCAAATGGTGATGCCATCTCACTCGTTCCCAGCAGGGGCAAGGCCTAATGTCCAAGCTCATTGCTGTCTGGGGTCCAACCGGAGCTCCAGGTCGCACCACCGTGGCAATCAACCTGGCGGCAGAACTTGCTGAGCAGGGTCAACGAGTACTTCTCATAGATGCAGACAGCTATGGGGGAGCCATAGCTCCGCTCCTTGGCCTGGTTGATGAAGCAGCTGGCTTCGCAGCTGCTTGTCGTCTTGCTGAGTCGGGAGCCTTGACTCAAGATGAACTCTTACGTCTGAGCCATGCCATACCCACAGGCGCTGGAGAGCTGGATGTGCTCTCTGGAATCGTCCGTTCTGATCGCTGGCCAGAGCTCTCTGCTGAGCGAGTCAAGAAAGTCCTAGCTCTCGCAATGGAACATTGGGATGTGGTTGTAGTGGATGTGGGATTCAACCTGGAGACCGATGAAGAGATCACCAGTGATCTCTTTGCCCCGAGGCGTAATGCGGCAACCCTCACTCTTCTCAAGCAGGCTGATTGCATCATTGAAGTGGCGGGCGCAGATGCACTGGGCGTTGCCCGGTTTATTCGTGCACACGATGTCTTGGTCGAGAACTTCCCAGAGTCACTCCGGGTGATTGTGTTGAACAAAGTGCGTTCAGGACTCGATGCCCGAGGCGCAGCACAAGCGGCAGCTACGCTGAGCCGCTTTGCTGGCCTGCACGAGGTCTATGAGCTCCCCTTTGACGACAAAGCAATCAATGCGTCCTTTGCCTCTGGAAAACCGCTCAGCACTGCAGCAAAGAACAGCAAGTTACGCAAGCAATTCGTGAGCCTGGCCGCGATTTTCCAGCCAGTCAGCGAAATTACTGCTGCGAAGCAGAGTAGATTCAGACTTTCGAAAATTTCTGCTTAGGGAACTTTTAGTTAGCTAGGATTAATGCAATATCCCCCAACGTTTCGTCGTTGGGCCTAACGCCCCGAAGAACACTCGGGGCGTTATTTATTGTTCAGAACCGATTCGTTCGTTCAAGAAAGCAAGCGTCTCCGTCAAAGCAGTCTGAGCTGCATCAAGATTCAGCTTGAACTGATACTCATGGGGGAGTGCTGGTGTGTAGTCAGCAGGCCAGAACAGCTCAGTGACATTAACTCCCAGTGTTTGCAGCTTCGCTGCAAAGGGCTTGGAGTTCTCAGCTGTGAGGGGGTCAGCATTTCCACCGGAGATATACGTCACGGGGAAGTCAGCTGTCACGTGGTTAATAGTGGACATCTGTGCCATGGCGGGGGACGTCGTGATGTCACGATCTCCGGTGTATGCCCAGAGAGAGACATCGTCGCCCCAGCCCAGTATTCCCTTGACACCAATCAATGACGTGAGTTGGTAAACACCGCAGTTGAGAACAACTCCCTGAAGCTGTTCAGGGGAGAGCGCTGGAGCGAAGTCCATTTCCTTGGCAAAGTCTGGGTTGGTAATCAACGCAGCTAGTTGGCTAGAAAGTTGTGCTCCAGCAGAGTCACCTGCCAAAACAATCTTGGTGGGGTCAATGTGGAATTTCTCCGCGTTATCAAGTAAGAACTGGTGAGCTTGGTTGAGTTCAAAAACAGCAGTGGGGTACTGAGCTTCAGGACCGTAGGTGTAGTTCAGACCCACCACGGTGTAGCCCTTGGAGGCCAAGATCTCAAAGTAGCTGCGGTCGTTTCCCTTGTTGCCTGAGATCCACGCACCACCGTGAGTCCAGATCACTGTTCCCAGCTGAGTGGTTGTACCTGTGGGGTAGAACACATCCAGCTGTGTGAAGTCACTGGCCTTGACGTGAGACTGTGTTGAGTCCGTGGCGTACTGAACATCCAAGACCGAGTCCACACCGCTGGTAGGGGCGTAGGGCGCCATGATGGCGGCAGTCTTCTTTGCGCCATCTTGGAAGACCTGGCGAATAATCAAGGCACTAGGCCAGGGGCTCACGGTAAACACGAGAACAGTCACCACCACTAATCCGGCTATGACAACCAGTGTCCACCACAACCACTTCTTACGCATGACTCTAGGCTAGAGGTATGTCGACCCTCAGCAACATCATGGAATCTCAAGGCATTGGCTCTGCAGCCGATATTGAATGGCTCCACATGCTTATTGGGGACTGGCAGCTCATCGCAGACCTCGCCTTTGCTGACATCGTGCTGTGGGCACCCACCCAGGATGGCTCCTTCGTAGCTGTTTCTCACGCACGCCCTTCTAGCTCTGCCACCCTCTTCTACCGCGACTTTGTCGGCCAAAAAATTAAGGCCGAATGGCGTGCACAAGTAGGCGAAGCCTATGAAACCGCAACCATCATCGAGTCCTCCTCTCCTGCCTGGTATGAAGAGACCCCCACGCGTGTTCGTGCTGTCCCCGTCATCCGTCGCGTAAGACAGGGCTCTACTGACTCAGCACCCAGCAGTCCCATTGCCGTCATCTCTCTCCACACCAACTTGTCAGAGAGCCGCTCACCCAGTCGTCAGGAAATGACCTTCAACTCCTGTGCTAACGATCTCTTCGACATGATCGCCTCAGGTGACTTCCCAGACCTTGATGCCGCGCCTTCACCACGTCGCGGAGCACCGCGTGCAACTGATGGTTTGATTCGTCTGGACGTGGACGGTGTTGTCACCTTTGCCAGTCCCAACGCGTTGTCTGCCTTCAACCGCATCGGTTTCGCCGATGAGTTGGAAGGTGAATCTCTTGCAGAAGTCACCACCCGGGTTCTCACCGGCAAGATCAACGTAGATGAATCGCTTCCTGTCGTGGTCACGGGTCGAGCACCCTGGCGAGCTGACATTGACGCCCGTGGTGTGACTGTATCGCTGCGCACAATCCCTATTCGCCACCTTGGTGAGCGAACCGGCGCGATTGTGCTCTGCCGTGACGTGACAGAACTGCGTCACCAGGAGATGGAGCTCATCACTAAGGACGCCACCATCCGTGAGATTCACCACCGCGTGAAGAACAACCTCCAGACAGTAGCCTCCTTGCTGCGTATTCAAGCCCGCAGAACCCAGTCCGATGAAGCACGAGAAGCTCTCACGCAGGCCATGCGCCGTGTTGCCTCCATTGCAGTAGTTCACGACACCCTCTCTGAAGGTCTCACCCAGAATGTGGACTTCGATGAAGTGTTCAACCGTGTTTTGATGCTGAGTGCTGAGGTAGCCGCTATTCACGGCACCACGGTTCACCCACGCTTGACTGGAAGCTTCGGAGTTTTGCCCAGTGGCTATGCCACTCCTTTGGCTCTGGCGCTGACTGAACTTGTTACTAACGCCGTGGAACACGGCCTTGCAGGCCGTGAAGGCACCGTGGTGATTGAAGCCAATCGCTCAGAAGAACTTCTCACCGTCCACATCATGGACAACGGAACTGGATTGCCTGAGGGTGCCATCGGAGATGGCTTGGGAACTCAAATCGTGAAGACCCTGATTCAGGGTGAACTGAGTGGATCCATTGAATGGAATGCCGCCGCAGACGGCGGCACCGATGTGTTCATTGAGATCCCGCTACGCTTCGCGAATGTTCCTGAATAAAGGGTTTTCTAGGCCTGCTCAGCGATAGTCAACAATTTCTTGTGCGTACTTTCGGCAGTGCGCACTTCCGACGCAGTCACGGCACGATGGCCATACGCTGACTTGGTTTTCATACTGAGCAATTTGCTCAGTAGTGCGGCGGCTTCCGCGTTTGCTTTCTTGAGAAGGGCAACAGCCGCTGAATGAGATTCCCCTGCAGAATATTCACTCAATTTGGATGCACAAATGACATCTGAAGAAGCAATCCCCGAATGAATTGCCATAGTGACATATACGTCACCATGGTCTGAATTTCTCGTCGCGCCATCAAACAGCAACGCTGCGATCTCGGCGAATTCCCGGGCTTTATGCAATCGACCAACCTTGAATGTTGAATCAACAACCCTGGGGTTCATAATGCCTACTTCATCAAGTTCACAAATGTTTGGCGTTCGCCAAACACTGGAATACCTTCCACCGCGATGAATTCAAACACAGGTTCCGTTATACCTAGACGTCGAATTTCGCTTTCTGTGTATAACAATGGGCGAACCTCAGCGCCAATCCACCGGGTGGCCTTCGCTGTCAAGTCCTGAACTTGAGTGTCCCAGAGTGCTGCCGAGGTTTCATCGGGTTGTATGACAAAAAGATCCACATCGCTCTCACGTGACATCTCATCTCGCGCTGCGGAACCAAACACAGATGCAAATATGGGCGAGATGGCCCAATCACTCATCTCGGCATGGAGGCGTGTGAAAAACACTTGTTTGAGAGACGCCATCTGAACAATGAGCTCTGCTCCCAGGTGGTCGCGGTTGAGTCGATAAAGATACGCTCTGCCAGCCGATAGTTCTTCAGCAATGCCGACGGACACCAGCCTCTTCAGTGTTTTTCGGATTCCTTCGTCGGAGCGCCCCGGGGTTAATTCGCAGATGGTGTTCACAGAGAACCAGTCGATTCCCCCAGCGAGCACGCTCAACACATCTCCGTCAAGCGTGGGTGTCACAATTTCGAAAGGGTGCTGCAGACGCATCATTACTCCAACTATTATTGGTTATAACCAACTATAGTTTGTTTTCTGCTCACTTCCCCAAAGCAAATTGAACTACGAGGAATCGATCGTTCTCAATCGCTATGCTTAGAGGGAAATGGACGACCCCCCGCCTGCCCGAACCAGTGACAAATCTTCGTCACTGATGATTCTTGAGCGTGGTGAATCTCATGCTCAGTGAGTGGTTAGCCTTTGCGGCAGGTTTAGTTCTCACGATAGGTACCGGTTTCTTCGTTGCTGCTGAGTTCGCTTTGGTCAATTTGGACCGTCCCGAACTTGAGGCTCAACGCGACCGCGGTGTTCGAGGTCTAGGTCTCACCATCAAGGCTCTGACGATTACCTCCACCCATCTCTCCAGCGCTCAGCTGGGCATCACTCTCACCACACTGTTGACCGGTTTCCTCATGGAACCTGCGCTCTCTGCGCTGCTTTTCCAGCCTCTCTCTGGGCTTGGGTGGAATGACGCTGTCATTCACACCGTTGCCGGTGTGAGCGCAGTCGTTATTGCAACCGTGCTCTCCATGATTGTGGGAGAGCTTGTGCCAAAGAACTTTGCTTTGGCTTTGCCGCAGGCAACCGCCAAGGTTGTCATTCCTTTTCAAACTGCTTTTACGCTTGTATTCAAGCCCGTTGTCCTGGCACTGAACGGTTTATCTAACTCAGTGCTTCGAGGATTCGGCCTCGAGCCCAAAGAAGAACTCTCGGGAGCTCGTTCCGCAGAGGAGCTCTCCTCACTCTTGCGGCGCTCCGCAAGTGAGGGCGCCCTCGAGAGTGACACCGCAACATTGTTGGGCAAGACCCTGGCGTTTAGTGAGCTCTCTGCCAGTGACGTCATGACCCCACGTTTGCGTATCGAAGCGTTAGAACCCGGTGACTCAGCTCGTGCCGTCTTGGAACTAGCCCGAAAGACAGGCTTCTCTAGATTCCCAGTCACCGAAGATGGTCTCGATGACGTGGTCGGTATCGTGCACGTCAAGAACGCGATCTCTGTGCCGAGGGAACGTCGTAACGACGTTCCCGTCTCGGCACTGATGATTGAGCCTTTACGTGTTCCTGACACCATGTCTCTGGATGCATTGCTTGCTGAACTTCGTGGCAAGGGCCTTCAGATGGCCATCGTGGTGGACGAATATGGTGGCACGGCAGGTATTGCCACTCTGGAAGACCTCGTAGAAGAACTTGTCGGTGAAGTTGCGGACGAACACGACCGCACACGTGCAGGTGTGGTCAGCTCAGCTGATTACCTCACTTTCCCAGGTTCACTGCGCCCAGATGAACTTGAGGAACGTGCTGGCATTACCGTCCCTGAAGATGACAATTACGAAACTGTTGCCGGTTTCGTGATGAGTCAACTGGGGCGTATTCCAGAACAGGGCGACGTTGTCACTGTGCCAGAGGGTGAATTCAAGGTAGTTCGGATGGACGGTCGACGCATTGATCGACTGCGCTTCACTCCAGTAGTTCTATCCGAAGTAGGTGAGAACAATGAGTGATTGGTCTGGATTGATCTGGCTGGTCATCCTTCTTGCGGTGAACGCCTTCTTCGTTGCCGCTGAGTTCGCCGTTATTTCTGCACGCCGTTCGCAAATAGAACCGCTTGCTGAGAAGGGGAGCACTGCAGCAAAGACCGCGCTCTATGCAATTGAGCACGTCAGCTTGATGTTGGCCACGAGCCAACTGGGTATCACGGTTGCCTCTTTGCTGATCTTGAATGTCTCAGAACCATCTATTCACCATCTCGTTGAGCTGGGGCTGGCAGGAACAGGGCTAGCTGCAGGCTGGATCAGCGGAATTAGCTTTGCTGTTGCCTTGATTCTGGTCACGTTCCTGCACGTCATCTTTGGTGAGATGGTTCCCAAGAATGCCTCTTTCTCAGTTCCTGAGAAAGCAATTCTTCTGTTGGCCCCGCCACTGGTGTTTGTTGCACGTGTAGTGAAGCCGGTCATCTGGGCTATGAACGGTGTAGCTAATGCCACACTGCGTTTATTCAAGGTTGAGCCTCGTGAAGAAGCCAACAGTGTCTTCTCCCTCAATGAAGTGGCCACGATTGTTTCTCACTCCACGCGTGAGGGAATGATCGAAGACTCCTCTGGAACCCTTTCTGCAGCCTTTGAGTTCACCACCAAAAAGGCTGGGGATATCAAGGTTCCCCTAGAGAACTTGGTCACCTTGCCTGAAGCGGCGAGTGTGAGTGATCTTGAAACTGCTGTGGCTAAGTATGGTTTCTCCCGCTTCGTCATTAGTGACTCAGAGAATGAACCAATCGGTTATGTTCACCTCAAAGATGTCCTCACATTTGATGACGACATCTCTGAGGCCGGAACACACACAGGCCCCATCAAGGCCAAGCGCATTCGCCAGCTGGCAACGTTGACGGAATCAACAGACCTCGAAGACGCATTGGCTGAGCTACAACGCAGTGGAATTCACATTGCCCGGGTTGTTGACCTCCAGGGCAACACCACCGGAGTGCTGTTCTTGGAAGACATCATTGAAGAACTCGTTGGAGAAGTCCAGGACGCTACCAGGCGCAGATAAACGGGGAATAAGTCATGACGGAACAGATACGAGAATGGGGAGCTGCTGACGCAGCGCGCCATATTCGTGTTCCTGGACCCCAAGACAACAAATACACCCACGGCGTTCTAGGAGTTGTCACGGGTTCAGAGAAATACCCAGGCGCTGCTGTGCTCGGTGTTGAAGCAGCTCACCGAACGGGCATCGGAATGGTTCGGTTTCTAGGGGAGAAATCACCAGCTGAACTCGTCTTGGCACGCCGGCCTGAAACGGTGACCGTTTCTGGGGACGTCGATGCTTGGTTGGTCGGTTCTGGCATGGAAGCTTCACCAGATCTCAACCCAGATCTGCCAGCTCTCGCCCAAGCTGTTCTTGGATTACAACCTGTGGTTCTCGATGCTGGCGGTTTAGGTTTCCTTGGCCATGTCACAGCGCCAGCAATCATTACTCCTCATGAGAGGGAGTTAGAGCGACTTATCCCACAAGGCGACCAAACGAGACAAGAATGGGCCGCGAGAGCTGCAGATCATCTTGGTGTCGTTGTTGTGCTCAAGGGACATGAAACGCTTGTTGTTACGCCAGAGGAACCTAGCGGCGGAAGATTCATGGTGAAAGTGACTTCCCCCACTTCCTGGCTCGCAACCGCTGGCACAGGCGATGTTCTTGCAGGAGTAATCGGAGCAGTAGTTACTACTCACTCCGTGAAACGAATCCCGTCGATGCAAGAACTTGCAGAGTTAGCTGCGACAGGTGTGTATCTCCATGGCAAGGCAGCTGAGCTTGCATCTGAAGAGGGGCCATTCCCTGCACTTGATGTTGCGGAGAAGGTTAGCCAAGTGGTTGTTGATTTGCTCGCTGGAAGCGATAACTAACCATGAATCCAAAACACTTTGGATACAACTCTGTGTTGTTATGGATGGCCTTTGGCGTTCTAAGTATCTGGCTAGGTTGGCAGGGCTACATTGCTGAAGCCGTTCCCTACGGCGATGTCAGTTTTGTTTATGAGTTTTGGGCAGGCCAAGCAGCTGGTGGTGCAGGAATTGTTGGTTTGGACACGCAGTGGGTATATCCGGCTGCCGCATTGATTCCAATCCTTCTGCCTCTAATTGCGGGCCCAGGACTATATGCCTTCGGCTGGATCATGTTGGTCACTCTGATCAATGCCGGTGCCTTCGCCTTCCTCATGTATTCAGCTGGCGGGACCAGGAGAAATGAACTTCAACGCAAAGCTGCCTGGTGGTGGTTAGCTTTCCTACTTTTGCTGGGGCCTATTTCTGTTTCTCGGTTGGACAGCATTGTCACCCCGTTAGCGGTAGTTGGACTTCTGGCTGCTGTTCAGCGCCCTGCTGTTGCAGGGGCTCTGCTGACCTTCGCAACCTGGATCAAAGTGTGGCCTGCTGCACTTATTGCGGCAGTACTCGTTGCAGTCAACAAGCGCAAAACAGTTTTGATTTCGGTAGTCGTCACGTCTACTTCCATAATTCTGATTGCGATCATCCTGGGCGGCGCTGCAAACATTTTCAGCTTCCTGGGGGAACAAACTGGCCGCGGACTTCAGATAGAAGCCCCACTTGCAACTCCATTCCTCTGGCTTGCTGCATTCCATGAGCAGGGTTATGCGGTTTACTACGACAATCTCATTCTGACTTTCCAAATCATGGGGGATGGAACAGGAATTGTTGCAGACCTTTCCTCAGTCCTCCTCGGACTGGGATTCCTCGGAACCCTCGGGTGGGGAATCTGGCTCCACCGGAAGGGCACAAGTCCAAGCCATGTTCTTCCTGCCGTTGCGCTGACGTTGACCGTGGTGCTCATCGTCTTCAACAAAGTGGGATCGCCCCAATACATCGGCTGGCTGGCAGCACCAATCATTGCTGGGTTAGTACTAGAACAAAAGCGGTTCTTGGCTCCAGCTGTCATTGCATTGGTATTAGCAGCTCTTACTCAAGCGTTGTACCCGTACCTCTACAACGGACTGCTTGAGCTTCACCCTCTGGAAATGAGTATTCTTACTTTTCGCAACATTGGTGAACTACTAACTCTAGGAATTTCAATCAATTTGCTGATAATTCCGAGTGGTGAGGGAAATAATCAGTCTGCAAAGAATCTTGTCCGCCGCACTTAAATTCAGCCAGTTCGAAGGAAACATGTGTAATCGTTGAGTGTGAACAAAATTCTTTTTCCGGTTGGCATGCTAGCAATTACGCTCACATTGACTTCCTGTGGAAACTTTCCAGCCGGGAAGCAGGCAAATTCTCCAAACCCTGCAGAAACTATTTCAGAAGCAAAGGCTTCGATTGCAGCAGAGAGTTCAGCTACGCCTAGTCCGGCAAACTCTTCTTCGCCATCTCCTTCAGCCGCACGAACCGAGGTCATTTGGGCGGATTATGACCCAGGAACTCAGGGTGAAATTGATCGTATGACTAATGCCGGAGACTGTGTCGGCATCAATAGCTATTTTGGTATGGCAACAGCAACTGAGGAGTCTGTCAAAGCACGCACAGGCCATGGCAATGAAGCACTAACAAAATACTTGAATGAATCTTTAGCGCTGGCTCAGTGCAACTAATGCTTGGTTAACAACGAAACCCCCTCCAGAAATACTGGAGGGGGTTTCGTTTTGGAAAGCTAATTAGCTCGCGCGACGTGCACGTGCTGCGCGACGCTTGAGCGCGCGACGCTCGTCTTCGCTGAGGCCACCCCATACGCCGGAGTCCTGACCGGTCTCAAGCGCGTACTGAAGGCACATCTCGGTGACGGTGCAGCGAGAGCACACAACCTTTGCCTTGTCGATCTGGTCGACGGCGGGGCCTGTGTTGCCTACTGGAAAGAACAGCTCTGGGTCTACCGTGAGGCAAGCTGCGTCATTACGCCAATCCATGGGGATACTCCTTGTTTGTGGGCATGGGAAAACCAAGTGAAGATGCATTCGGACTAATAAACGAATGCGTGTCGAGAGCCAGTCCCAAACAATATTCAGAGCGAATATTTGCTTGCCCACAACGACGTAGGGGCTTATCGACTTAGATAATGGTTACACGCCTTCAAGTTAAGGTCAAGACTTTTTTCAAAGAAATGCTGGATATGACAGAAAATATGCCTCAAAACCCCACAAACTCGGGCTCAAATGGTCACGAGCAGACGCGCCGTAGCCCCTTAGTTGCGTTGCTTGGTGTTTTGGTGAGTATCGAAGCATTACTCGTTACTGCTGGCGCTATCTATTTTCTGAGCAGAATCTTCTTAGAAACCCCGGAGAATCTCTCTGGTGCAATTGTGATCTTTGCCATCACGTTAGTTATCGCCATTGGCCTTGTTGCTACAGCAATTGGGACATTTAGAACACAGTCGTGGACTCGAGGGGCAATAGTGACCTGGCAGATCCTTCAATTTGCAGTTGCAACGTCATTCATTCAAGGAATTCAGGATTGGCAGCCGGTGGGATGGCTGCTCATAGTCTTTGCAGTTGGCACCGCTGTTCTGCTGTTTACTCGCCCCGTCATCACTGCGATGACAGCAGAGAAGTAGGTTCTAAGCCAGTCCCAGCTTGCCCTTGAGGCTTGCGACGTGACCGGTTGCCTTCACGTTGTAGAGGGGAAGCTCGATCTTTCCTGCTTCGTCAATGACGAAGGTTGAGCGAATAACACCCATTACCGTCTTTCCATACATCGACTTTTCACCGTAGGTGGCATATGCCTTGTGGACGGTGAGCTCAGGGTCGCTCAGAAGAGGGAAAGTAAGGCTTTCGTTGGTTTCGAACTTCTTCAACTTGGCCGGTGCATCCTTGGAAACACCTAGCACGACGTAACCGGAAGTTGCTAGTGAAGCAAGGCTGTCGCGGAAGTCACATGCCTGCTTGGTACAGCCAGGGGTCGACGCTGCGGGGTAAAAGTACAAGATGACTTTCTTGCCTGCATAGTCAGAAAGGCTGACGGGGTTACCGTTCTGGTCTGGAAGTGTAAACGAAGGAGCCAGTTGTCCTGCTTCAAGGCGTGTAGTCATAAGAACAGGTTATTCCTCATTTGCTGAGCGTTCTAGCCATCTTGTCCAAGATAAACTGTCATTTCAGACGTATTGAGTAAGTTGAGGTGTTTTTGTGAGCAAGATTCTCGTTACAGGTGGAGCAGGCTTCATCGGTTCTAACTTTGTGCACTACCTCATGGACAACACTGACCACGAAGTCACTGTTCTTGACTCCCTTACCTATGCAGGGAACAAGGCGTCTCTTGTTGATCTTCCTTCGAACCGATTCGCTTTTGTTCATGGAGACATCCGTGACGCTGAGCTAGTAGATGAACTGTTTAGCAAGAACGACACAGTTGTTCACTACGCAGCTGAGTCTCACAACGACAACTCGTTGGATAACCCACGTCCATTCCTTGAGACCAACATCATTGGTACTTACACGCTGCTCGAAGCAGCGCGTAAGTATGACACCAGACTTCACCACATCTCGACGGATGAGGTTTATGGCGACCTTGAGCTGGATGATCCGGAACGCTTCAGCGAATCCACCCCATACAACCCTTCTAGCCCTTACTCTTCAACTAAGGCAGGCAGCGACCTTCTTGTCCGGGCTTGGGTTCGTTCTTTTGGTGTTCGAGCAACGATTTCGAACTGCTCGAACAACTATGGGCCTTACCAGCACGTTGAAAAGTTCATTCCTCGCCAAATCACGAACGTGATTCGTGGTGTTCGACCCAAGCTTTATGGAGCAGGGGAGAACGTCCGCGACTGGATTCACGCTGATGATCACTCGAGCGCAGTGATGACCATCGTGGACAAAGGTGTGCTCGGTGAGACTTACCTCATTGGTGCTGACGGAGAAAAGAACAACAAAGACGTTGTTGAACTCATCCTCACCACAATGGGGCAGCCAGCTGACGCCTATGACCACGTCACGGACCGCCCGGGTCACGACCTTCGTTACGCCATTGATTCAACCAAGCTCCGCACGGAGCTCGGCTGGAAGCCAAGCCACGCAGACTTCGAGTCAGGTATTGCGGCGACCATAGATTGGTACAAATCAAACGAAGCATGGTGGGCGCCTACTAAGGACGCTACCGAGGCTTTCTACGCTTCTAAAGGCCAGTAATGACCGAGTTTGGCAAAGCACTAGGAATCCAGGAGACCAGCATTCCTGGTCTCCTAATTCTTGACCTCCCCGTTCACGGAGACTCTCGAGGCTGGTTCAAAGAGAACTGGCAGCGAGAGAAAATGGTTGCTGCAGGTTTGCCTGACCTAGGCCCGGTTCAGAACAACATCTCTTTCAACGATGAAGTTGGAACTACTCGCGGCATCCACGCGGAGCCCTGGGATAAGTACGTTTCTGTTGCTACAGGCAAGATATTTGGTGCGTGGGTTGATCTTCGTGAGGGAGATACCTTCGGTGCTGTCTTCACAGCTGAACTTGATGCATCAAAGGCGATCTTTGTTCCTCGTGGTGTTGCAAACTCCTACCAAACTATGGAAGCAGACACTGCATATGTTTACTTGGTCAATAACCACTGGAGTCCTAGCGCTGAGTACACTTTCCTCAACTTGGCAGACGAAACCGCAGCGATTCAGTGGCCGATTCCACTAGAGAATGCTCTTCTGTCTGAAAAAGACCAGGCACACCCTCGTCTTGAAGCCGTAGTCCCTATGAAGGCAAAGAAGACTTTGGTTCTGGGGGCAAATGGTCAGCTTGGTTTGGCTCTCCGAAAAGCCATGCCTGAAGCTGACTTCCTTACACGTGCAGAGTTCGATGTGACTGATGAAGCTGCATACAAGAATTTCCCTTGGAAGCAGTATGCAACAGTCATCAATGCCTCTGCTTTCACCGCGGTTGACACCGCGGAGAGCGCAGAGGGAAGAACCGCTGCATGGCTAACAAACGTCACAGCAGTCGGCTGGCTTGCCCAGGCTTGCACTCAAAATAGTTTGACGTTAGTTCACGTTTCCAGCGATTACGTGTTTGATGGAACTTCCCCCTCGCCATATGGAGAAGATGTAGCGTTTAGTCCGTTGGGCGTTTACGGGCAAACTAAGGCCGCAGCAGATGCCCTCGTCGCAACCGTCCCTCAGCACTACATTGTTCGAACGAGCTGGGTTATTGGCGAAGGCAACAACTTTGTGCGCACTATGGCTTCACTCGCAGAACGGGGGATTAAGCCATCAGTAGTGAACGACCAGATTGGACGTTTAACCTTTACCCAAGATCTCGCGGCTGGAATCCATCACTTGCTCAGCGAGAAGCCTGCCTGTGGAACATACAACCTCAGCAACGAAGGCCCAGCTTCTAGCTGGGCAGATATTGCAGCACAAGTTTATGAGCTGACAGGGCACAATCCTGCAGATGTCACCGGAGTCACTACCGAAGATTACTTCGCAGGAAAAGAGGGAATTGCTCCTCGTCCGAAAAACAGCACGCTTGATCTGTCAAAGATCACAAGCACAGGATTTACTCCAGCCACTTGGCAAGAGAGACTTCAGCAGTATCTTTCTAGCTGATTAGTAACCTTGAGGGTTTTGGGACTGCCATCTCCACGCATCCGCACAAGCTTTTGAAATATCACGAGTTGAAGACCAACCCAACAGCTTCTTTGCCAATGAAGTATCTGCATAACACTCAGCAATGTCGCCAGGTCGACGTGGAGTGACTGCATAAGGAATAGGGCTTCCAACTACAGCTTCAAAGGCCGTGAGGAGTTCAAATACGGTTGTTCCTTGTCCAGTTCCAAGGTTAATGGCGTGGAACCCTGGTTCTGAAACACCTAGTGCAGCTACGTGACCTTCGGCAACGTCCATCACGTGGATATAGTCGCGAATACCGGTGCCGTCTGCAGTGTCGTAGTCGTCACCGAAGACGGAGAGTTCAGAGAGCTTCCCGGATGCCACCTGGGTAATGAAGGGCGCCAGATTGTCGGGAATCCCTGCTGGATCTTCACCGATCCTGCCGCTTTCGTGGGCACCAATGGGGTTGAAGTATCGCAACGCAATCGCCTGGAAAGCAGGATTGGCGGCAACGGTGTCTGTGAGGATGCGTTCACACACAAATTTTGTGTAACCGTAAGGGTTGGTAATACCATCGCCGGTCTTGGATGTTTCGGTTAGAGGGAGTTCTGTTGAACTTCCGTATACCGTTGCTGAAGAGCTGAAAATCACTTTTGGGGGAGATGTGCTCGTCGAGGCATTGATTGCTTTGAGAAGCGAAACAGTGGATCCGATGTTGTTTTTGTAATATTTCAACGGGTTGGCAACTGATTCACCGACTGCCTTAAATCCAGCAAAATGCAAGATGGCATCAAATGATTGCTCCCGCATAAACGAATGGAACGCGTGCTCATCGCATAAATCAATGTTGTGAAACTCAATTGGTTTGCCTGTGATCTCAGAGACTCTGTTCAGGGACTCAATTGAACTGTTGCTCAGGTTGTCAACGACGACAGGGATATGTTCTTGTTCTAGCAGTGCTAACACTGTGTGAGAGCCAATGTACCCGGCACCACCTGTTACTAAAACTCTCACAATTCCCCGAACTCTAAAGAGATTTAAACGTCATAAGCAGGCGCTGTAACGAATCAATTCTGTGAGCGCCTTTAGCTCCAAGTATTCCATCTGCAAGAGCTTCATTAAGTGCGCAATCTGGAGCGTCAGAAAGGTGCGAGCATCCACGTGGACATTTCTCAACTAGTTCAGTTAAGTCGCTGAAAGAGCCCAAGATGTTGTCAGGGTTGACGTGCCCGAGGCCGAATGAACGAATACCGGGGGTGTCAATAATCCAGCCGTTACCGAAAGGGGACTCCAGCTTGAAACAGATACTTGAGCTCGATGTGTGACGACCGCGGCCGGTCACTTCGTTGACATGGCCAGTGGCGCGGTGTGCTCCCGGAACAAGCACGTTGACCAGCGTGGACTTACCCACACCTGAGTGGCCCACAGCCACTGTTGTGTGACCTGTGAGGGCCTGCTGGAGCTCCTCAAGAGGAACCTGGTCAGTGCCACTTCGGAAGATAGGAACATCAAGTCCAGCAAAGTTGGCCAAGAACTCTGATGGGTCTTGAGTATCGCACTTCGTGATGACAATAAGTGGCTTAATTCCTGCATCAAAAGCAGCAACGAGATAGCGGTCTACCAAACGAACCCGAGGCTCAGGGTTAGCTGCAGCAATCACAATGAGAAGTTGGTCTGCGTTAGCAACAATGACGCGTTCTACCGCGTCAGTGTCATCTGCACTTCGGCGAAGAATGGTGCTTCTGGGTTCTACGCGAACAATGCGTGCAAGGCTGCCGGGCTCACCGGTGACATCGCCAACGACGTTGACGAAGTCACCAATAACAATGGCATTCTTACTGAGTTCACGGGCTCGAGAGCACGTGACGGGAATCTCATTGATGAGCACGGTATATCTGCCACGGTCAACGCCTGTCACCATTCCGGTGACGGCGTCCGCGTGGTCGGGACGGGTTTTTGTTCGTGGCTTGTTTGCTTTGGGGTTCGGACGAATCCGAATGTCTGACTCGTCGTATTGCTCACCGAGTGAGTTCTCGTCAGAGTTTGCAGACCACCAACTCATGATTGAGAAGACTCCGCAAGGCCAGTCCAGAGTTCAGGGAATTCGGGCAACGTCTTGGACGTAGTGCCGATGTTCTCAACTTCAACACCAGGTACAACTAGACCAATGATGGCTCCTGAGGTTGCCATGCGGTGATCTTCATAGCTCAGCCACACACCGCCATGGAGTTCGGCGGGTTCAATTTGGAGCCCGTCTTCGAGCTCAGTAACCTTGCCACCTAGTTTGTTGATTTCGTTGGCAAGTGCAGCAAGGCGATCGGTCTCGTGGTGGCGAATGTGCCCAATGCCAGTGATCGTGCTGGGAGTAGTTGCCAGAGCAGCAATTGCCACGATTGCAGGGGCAAGTTCGCCGCCAGTAGTTAGGTCTAGTGTGATGCCGTGAACCACAGGGTTTCCTACTTCGTCACGCTTTCCCATGACGGTCACCTTGTCACCATTGCGAGAGACGGTCGCACCGAAGAGTGGCAAGATCTCAAGTAAGTCATTGCCCACCTGAGTAGTTTCGCTTGGCCAACCAGAAATCGTGACAGAACCACCAGTCACAACCGCAGCTGACAGGAAAGGAGCCGCGTTGGAGAGATCTGGCTCAATATGAACATCAACGGCAGTAATGGGTCCAGGCTTGACTATCCAGCGGCCAACTTCAGGGCTGTCAACCTCGACTCCACGAGCACGGAGCACCTCAATAGTCATCTCGATGTGGGGGAGGCTGGGGAGTCGCTCACCAGAGTGAGTGAGATCGAGTCCATTCTCAAAGCGAGCGGCAGAAAGCAAGAGGCCTGAGACAAACTGGCTGGAACTCGAGGCATCAATGGTGAGTGCACCGCCGGCTACGTTCCCAGTTCCATGAACGGTGAACGGCAAGCTTCCGCGGCCTTCATCTGCGACGTCAACACCGAGTGCACGCAAAGATGAGATGGTCGTTGCCATCGGGCGTCGACGAGCACCTTCATCGCCGTCAAAAGTGGTGGGACCCAAGGCTAAAGATGCCAGTGGAGGCATAAAGCGCATGACGGTTCCAGCAAGACCACAATCAATGGTGGTTGATCCAATCAATTCACCAGGGGTGATCTTCCAATCGGGGCCGAAAGCACCTTCTCCTGGTACTTCTAAGATTTCCGCACCTAAAGACTTGAGCGCTTCAATCATGAGTCGACTATCTCGGGAGTGAAGCGGGCGCTTGATTGTGGAGGGACCGTCTGCAAATGCTGCAAGAACAAGTTCACGGTTAGTCAACGACTTGGAACCCGGGATTTGAAGCTCACCTGTGACAGGGTGGCCTGCCAAGGGGGCCTTCCAGTGGCCTGTATCTCCGTCGGGGACGTCGTTTGACCCGTAAGGGTCAAATTCAGGCCGGGAATAAGGAGAGGTCAACATTTGTTCTAGGTTATCGAGGATTTAGCAGAGGAGTGGGCGGTTATGGCAGGTTCCGTCACGTTGGACAGGGCAGGCGTAGGCTTACAACAGATGACTACCGCACCCTCTGCCAAAAGCGCACTGTTTGAAGAACAGGCCATGGAGCATATTGACAAGCTCTATGCCCACGCCATGCGGAAGACAGGTAACCGCGTAGACGCCAATGATTTGGTGCAAGAAACCTATCTCAAGGCCTTTGCTGCCTTTGATCAGTTCCAACAAGGAACAAACATCAAAGCCTGGCTTCACCGCATTCTTGAGAACACCTACATCAACCAATACCGCAAGCTCCAGAACCAGCCCTTTTACTCACCACTTGAGGAATTAGAAGACTGGCAACTCGCAGATGCAGAGAGCAGAACGGCTACTTCCAGCCGTTCTGCCGAGGCAGAAGCAATTGATCACTTGCCTGCAAGTGCGGTCAAAGATGCTTTGCAGGGAATCCCAGAAGACTTCAGAGCTGCTGTCTATTTGGTTGATGTTGAGGGATATAGCTACCAAGAGGTAGCAGACATCATGGACACTCCCACGGGAACGGTCATGAGCAGACTTCACCGCGGAAGAAAGCTTCTCCGCGAACAATTAGCTGATTATGCACGTGAGCAAGGCATTGGAAAGGGCAAGTAATGGGTGACTGTGGTTGCGAAAAGGCCAAGAAGGACCTTGAGGAGTATCTCCACAACGAATTATGTAGCGAAGAAGCTTCAGATATTCGGGCACACATGGAGAATTGCGTTGATTGCTCAGACGAGCACCGCGTCGGTGTTGTGCTGACCGAAGCTGTGAAGCGTGCGTGTGAAGAGACGGCACCAGAAGAACTGAGACGTGAAGTTCTCGCCAAATTACGAAGAATCCAGCAACACTAGTATGAACTTGTGAATACAGATTCATTTATCGTCTTAACTGCAGCGGTAAATCCTCGTAAAGAAGTTCCATTCGTTGCCTTAACGCCCGAAGTGCGACTGAGCTTGTACAAACCAGCTCTGAAGAATTGGTTGTCAGTTGCTGAACAAATAGGTTCAAAATTAGTTGTGGTTGAAACCACAGGAGAGCCACTTTCTTCTTTATTTGACGTTCTTGATCAAGATAAGGTTCTTTTTTACTCATTCACACCACCGTCAGAACTCCACAAGCTGGGCAAGGGCGCGCTTGAGTCGGCATGCATGGATTATGTTGTCAATCAACTTGAAGTACTTGTAAATGCCGACGCCACGATACATAAAGCTACTGGCAAGCTAATAATTCCTAACGCCGAGAAAATATTAATTACCCAAAATCCAAACAGCATCACAATAAGGCGCTCGATGGATAGGTCTACTTCCGATACAAGAGTTTTCTCTACAACTCTCAAGACGTGGCAACAAAATTTCACGTCAATGAGTTCCGAGACCGATGACGCAGATCCGCAACGCTATTTAGAGCATGTTCTCGGGAACCGGATAATTATGGGGGAGTATTCAAAACAACTTAGGGTTCAAAGGTTCAGAGAAATTCCGAAAATCGAAGGCGTATCTGGCTCAGATGGTACTCGCTACGGTGGATTCAGCAAAGATGGACTGAGCAATTTTCTCAGCTATATCGAGGCGAAATTTCTTCCGCACTTCACTCGAAGAAAGATCTAGCTCGCCTTACTCGGCTTGAGCGGATAGCTGTTGAGGTTGCCAATATCGGACCATCTACTTAGATGAGGTTTCTGGATAGGAATTACCCAGAACTGATTCTGAGATGATCAATATATTTCCGGAAACTTCACGAAAAGCTGGCTCTCCTAAGAAACTTTCCTTGATTTTCGGAAGATAAATTACTAGAGCTGAATTGCTCTTTGGAGAATCTCTGCAGCTTCAACAGCGTGACGCTTCGCAGATCCCACAGCAGGAGATGCTGAAGCGGGGCGAGAAACGTTACGCAGAACGCGACCTTCAAGACGTGGTGATACTTCGAGAAGCATAAATGGCCATGCACCCTGGTTAGCAGGCTCGTCCTGGTACCAGACCAACTCAGCGTTGGGGTAGGTCGCAAGAACTTCGTTGAGCTGCTGCATAGGAGCTGGGTAGTACTGCTCGAGGCGCACGATAGCGATTGCTGGGTTTGGAGACTTCTCCAACTCAGCAACGAGGTCGTGGTAAGGCTTACCAGCTGTGAGTATCACGCGCTTGACTGCGTTGCGGTCAAGCTGGCGTGGGTCATCCAGCACTGGCTCGAAAACACCGTTGGTGAAGTCTTCAACATTGCTGGATGCGCCGCGGAGGCGGAGCATGGCCTTGGGGGTGAAGACAATCAGTGGCTTACGTGGCTTGCTGTATGCCTGACGGCGCAGCAAGTGGAAGTACGAAGCAGGTGTTGAAGGACGAGCCACAACCATGTTGTCCTCAGCACAGAGCTGCAAGAAGCGCTCAATACGTGCTGAGGAGTGGTCAGGACCCTGTCCTTCGTAGCCGTGGGGAAGAAGCATGACGACGGAGGAACGCTGTCCCCACTTCTGCTCGGAAGCAGAGATATATTCGTCGATTACTGTCTGAGCACCGTCGGCAAAGTCACCGAACTGTGCTTCCCACATGACCAAAGCATCTTCACGCTGGACTGAGTAGCCGTACTCGTAGCCGAGAACCGCATACTCGCTGAGGAGTGAGTCGTAGATCCAGAAACGGCCCTGGTCTTCGCTGAGGTTGAGAAGAGGCAGCCATTCCTGACCGTTCTCACGGTCGTGGAAGACGGCGTGACGCTGAACGAAGGTTCCGCGGCGCACATCCTGACCGGTGAGACGAACAGGCTTTCCTTCAAGAAGGAGAGAACCAAAGGCTAGGAGTTCACCAAAGCCCCAGTCGATATCGCCGTTACGACTCATCTCAAGGCGCTTTGCTAGGAGCTGCTGGAGCTTGTTGTGGACAGTGAAGCCTGCAGGAACGTTGTTGAACGCGTCACCAATGCGGTGAATGACTGAAACATCCACACCAGTGGTGGTGGGAGCAAGCACTTCGTTGTCGAGCAGGTTGCCACCAGTCACGGTGTCATTTGCGCCGACAGTGGACATGGTTCCGGTCTGGGCAGCGTGAGTTTCAGCAAATGCCGTCTCGAGCTGGCCCTGGAAGTCACCCTGTGCCTTGTCGAACTCATCCTGAGTGATATCACCGCGGCCAACGAGGGCTTCGGTATAGAGACGACGTACGGAACGCTTGGCCTCAATCAGGTTGTACATCAATGGCTGCGTCATCGATGGGTCATCGCCCTCGTTGTGACCGCGGCGGCGGTAGCAAACAAGGTCAATCACAACGTCCTTGTTGAAACGCTGGCGGAATTCGAATGCCAAGCGTGCGACGCGGACTACAGCCTCGGGGTCATCACCGTTGACGTGCCAGATAGGAGCCTGGATGGTCTTGGCGACGTCCGTTGCATACACAGAGGTGCGTGATGCTTCGGGCAGGGTGGTGAAACCAACCTGGTTGTTGATCACGATGTGTACGGTTCCACCAATGCGGTAACCGCGCAGCTGTGACATCTGCAAGCCTTCAAGTACAACACCCTGACCTGCCATTGCTGCGTCACCGTGAATCAACACAGGAAGAGTGGTGAAGGTTCCGATGGGTTTGAGGTCCTGCTTGGCGCGGACAATTCCCTGAAGAACAGAGTTCACAGTCTCGAGGTGCGAAGGGTTCGCAGCGAGAGAGACAGGAATCGTCTTTCCTTCTGCGGAAGTGAAGACACCTTCGGTTCCGAGGTGATACTTCACGTCACCGGAGCCTTGAACACTCTTGGGGTCCTGGGTTCCTTCGAATTCGCGGAAGATCTGGCCGTAGGTTTTTCCTGCGATGTTGGTGAGAACGTTGAGACGACCACGGTGGGCCATACCAATGCCGACGCCGTCAAGCTCAGCAGTTGCTGCGTCCTGGAGGATTTCATCCAGCAGAGGGATAACTGACTCTCCACCTTCGAGGCTGAAGCGCTTCTGGCCTACATATTTGGTCTGGAGGAAGGTTTCGAAGGCTTCTGCTTCGTTGAGCTTGCCCAGAATGCGCATTTGCTCATCGTGGCCAGGCTTTTCGTAGGGTCTCTCGACCTTTTCTTGAATCCACTTGCGCTGTTCGGGGTCCTGGATGTGCATGTATTCCAGACCAACAGTGCGACAGTAGGAGTCACGCAGGATTCCGAGAACCTTACGCAGGGGAGCGGTGCGGGTTCCGCCAATGCCACCGGTAACAAATTCACGGTCAAGGTCCCAGAAGGTCAGGCCGTGGTTCTCAATTTCGAGGTCCGGGTGAGTGCGCTGCTTGTACTCAAGAGGATCGATGTCTGCCATGAGGTGGCCACGAACGCGGTAGGCGTTGATGAGCTCCTGTACACGGGCAGTTTTGTCGATGGCTGAACCACGGTTAACGCTTACGTCAACGCCCCAGTGGATCGGGACGTAGGGGATGCGAAGTGCAGCAAAGATGTCTTCGTAGAAATTCCGTTGACCGATAAGCAACTCGTGCACAATCTTGAGGAATTCACCAGAACCGGCACCCTGGATGACGCGGTGGTCGTAAGTGCTGGTCAAGGTCAAGACTTTGCTGATGGCCATCTCGATGAGAGTTTCTTCACTCGCACCTTGGAACTCAGCAGGGTAATCCAAAGCACCTGCACCAATGATGCAGCCCTGTCCACGCATGAGACGAGGAACCGAGTGAACGGTTCCAATTCCACCTGGGTTAGTCAGAGAAACGGTGATTCCCTGGAAGTCTTCAGCAGCAAGCTTGTTGGTGCGAGCCTTGACCACTAGGTCTTCATATGCGGCAAGGAACTCGCCAAAAGTCATGGTGTCAGCACGCTTGATGCCAGGAACCATCAGGGCACGAGAGCCGTCTGGCTTGGGCACGTCCACAGCAAGCCCGAGAGTGACGTGCGCTGGGGAAACAAGTGCAGGCTTGCCATCAACTTCGTCGTAGTAAACGTTCTGGCTGGGGAATGCCTTGAGTGCCTGGACCAGTGCCCAGCCAATGATGTGGGTGAAAGAAACCTTGCCGCCACGGGTGCGCTTGAGGTGGTTATTGATAACAATGCGGTTATCAATGAGGAGCTTGGCTGGGATAGCGCGAACGCTTGTAGCTGTGGGAACCGTCAACGACTGGTCCATGTTGGTTGCCAGAGCCTTGGGCATGCCCTTGAGGATCGTCACAACGTCTTGTTCAGCTGATTCTGCAGCGGCGAAATCCTGCGCGATAACAGGTGCATCAGCAGGGATAGGTGCTGATTGAGCTGGTCGTGAGGTAGTGGTAGCTACAGGTTGAGTTTCGGTGCCTGGTGTTGCCGTGACGGGAGGGGTAGTTACCGGTGCTGCGGCAGAAGGTGCTGCGGCAGCTGGCGCAGTGAAGCCTGACTTAGCAGCGTACTTCTCCAGTGTTGGCCACCAGTTGGGATCAACTGAGT
The DNA here is from genome assembly GCF_029892845.1 of Aurantimicrobium minutum. Classification (GTDB taxonomy): domain Bacteria; phylum Actinomycetota; class Actinomycetes; order Actinomycetales; family Microbacteriaceae; genus Aurantimicrobium; species Aurantimicrobium minutum_B. The sequence goes on along the minus strand of NZ_JARXVT010000007.1, from coordinate 297 downwards.
TCTTGTCAACGACGAAGCGCTCATAGAGCTCTTCGACCATCCATTCGTTAGCGCCGAACTCATCGGCGGCTCCGCTATTCTCCGTCTGGTTCGACACAGCTAAAGTCGCCCACTCTCCGTTGATTGATTGGTCAAATTACGTTGTATACAAAGCCAACGATATCCGTGAATAAGCCTAAACCTTTTTGAAAGCTATTGGACTCGTGCGACTCCGTTGGTGACGGTTACTGTTCCGCCTTGGAACGTTTGAGTGTATGTAGTCGAAGTGTTGCTTGGATCGCTTGTCGGATACCCAAG
>NZ_JARXVT010000006.1 GCF_029892845.1 Aurantimicrobium minutum | reverse complement strand
TGTCCACTATGTCGTGGAACATCAGGGCGGGTTGGTCGGGGGTGTCCACTATGTCTGGGGACAGGTGTCCACTATGTGTTGGAACCAGACACCTCCGGGCGCACACGTTTCTTGCTTCTTCACTTGGGTGAATAATCCCCAATAAGTAGGTATTTATGCTTCCTAATTTCTTCGACTGCGACCTCGAACAACTACGTGTTCGTGTGGCTGAGCTTGATGCTTATGCCCAGGCTGTTGAACTTAATGACCCTGACGTGGATCAGTTGCGAGCTTCGGTCTTTGCGTTGGGCGGCAACGAAAATGATGCGTGGAACAATTACCATCTGGTTCGCAATGAATTTGATCGCCGTGCTGCGGAAGAGTTTGATTTAGGCCAGTAGCTCATAGCGATCAGGGTTTAGAACACCTGAAAAAAAGCGGCTGTTAGCCTTAGCTCATGTATGAATACAAAGGCCTCACTGCGTTAATAACTGGTGCAAGTTCAGGAATGGGTGCTGAATATTCCCGTGAACTCGCCGCCAAAGGAAGCAACCTGATTCTTGTTGCCCGCAGGCTTGATCGCTTGGAAGAGCTGGCTACGGAACTCCGAAGCACATTCGGAGTATCTGTCACCTGCCTTGACCGTGACTTGTCTGCAACGGGAGCTGGACGCTCACTCGCAGATGAGCTCCTTGCCCAAGGCACTGAAATAGATGTCCTTATTAACAATGCAGGCTTTGGCACGAGCGGTTCTGTAGCTGAGCAGGACCCAGATGCCGTGGTGAACGAACTTAACGTGAACGTGGTAACGGTCACAGAGCTGACCACCGGTTTGCTTCCTGGAATGCTCAAGCGCGATCGTGGAGTCATCATCAACATGGCGTCACTGGCAGCATTCCAGGCACGAGCAAACCATGCGTTGTATTCGGCAACGAAGGCATATGTTCTTTCCTTCACAGAGGCACTCTGGGGAGAGACGATAGGAACGAATGTTCGAGTCACCGCAGTGTGCCCAGGACCTATCGCCACAGAGTTCTTTAGCGTTGCCGGAACAACCCCTCCGGGCAAGCCCATGGAAGTGTCAGTTCCAATCAAGGCGGCCCTTGCCGCTATCGAAGCACGTAAGCCATTCGTGATTGTTGCAAAGCCGGGTATGCGTATTGCATCGAATCTCATCAGGATGCTGCCTGCACGTATTGCACTCAAGTTAGGCAAGTAGTCCCACCTGCTGCCCTTGATCTCTTTGTTCTTCAAAAATGGTGTTTTCATGAACGGTGTCCTGGAGAGTGAGAGCCCGTGTTGACTGCTGGTGTGGACCTCGCAGCTGAGCCCAAAGGGACAGCACTCGCCATCGTGGACTGGACTTCAGGAGCTGCCAAAGTACTCGATCTTCAGGTTGGCGTCAGCGACGAACCCATTGTGAAGGCAGCATCCCAGGTCGACAAAGTTGGTATTGACTGTGCTTTGGGCTGGCCCCAAGAATTCGTTCAGTTCATGACTCAGCAAGCGGATATCCATCTTGCAGACCACAACTTCGATGGCGGTATGGAATGGCGCAGACGCCTGGCCTATCGCGAGACGGACCGGCACGTCCGAGAGAACACAGGCCGTTGGCCTTTAAGCGTGTCCACTGACCGACTGGGGCTCACTGCAATGCGTTGTTCAGGGCTTCTCTCTCGCCTCAGTGCGTCCGGCGTTGAGATCGATCGCACCGGGGCAGGTCTTGTCTCGGAGGTCTATCCCGGTGCATCACTGCGTCTGTGGGGGCTCAACACCACCGGATACCGAACCTCAGAAGATCTTCGCGCTGAACTACTTACCACGCTGAAGATCCAAGCGCCCTGGTTTGATGCTGGAGGCGCGGAAGAGCTCATGATTACTTCATGCGATGCCTTCGACGCTGTCATTGCGGCAATTGCAGCGCGTGCTGTGGCAATGGGGAAGTACCTTCCACCGCAGGCCGACCAGCAGGCTATCGCTCGGGTTGAGGGATGGATTTCTCTCCCCCAAGGATCGCTCAGCTCACTGAACGAATAACCCTTAGGGCAGTGGACCCCTGCGGGCAATGAAGTCCGCAAAAAGTGCGTGAAGCAGGGGAACTCCGGAGATCACGAGCAGCACAGTTCCGAGGTCTTTCTCTGTCTCAAATATGAGAAGACCACTGATGAAGAACACTCCAAAGAGAACTGCAGAGATGACTCGGCGAACAGCACGAGCAAGGAAAGTAGTGCGCTTTTCCAGTTCAGGATTGCGCAGGGTGAGCTGACCGAGTTCTGCTCGAGTAATCAACGAGTCCACGCGCTTGGGGAGACGGGCAAGCAAACTCAGTGAGGTGAGTCCGTCTCTGAGGAATGCCTCAATGACATTGCCTCCCTCTGCCTTGATGAGCTTGGCCGAGTAGGGCTCGATGGCATTCCAGATATTGAACTGCGGGTTCACCGAGCTGCACACCCCAGAAGTCAATGAGATTGCTCTGATGACGAGAAGGAAGTTCTCGGGGAATTGGAACGGTAGTGCTCGGACAATGTCTGAGAACTCGTTGACGAATGCTTTGAACTCGCGGGGGTCAATGGTCTGCAGTTCTACGAAGCTGATGCCACCAAAGCGATCAAAGACTTTGGTCAGAGCACGTTCGAGCTCAACAGTATCAGCGCTGGGCATCAAGACACCAATCTCACGCATGCCATCGACCATGCCCGCACCATCGCGTGATGCGGCAGCGATCACGGTGGTGCGGAGAGCTTTGCCCAAGCTGGAGGGAACTTCGCCCATCATGCCGAAGTCGATGAAGGTCATCCGCCAGGTTTGGCCAAACTCATCAGATTCTGGAAGTGGCTGAATAAAGATGTTGCCAGGGTGGGGATCGGCATGGAAGAAACCATGAATAAAGACCTGGTCAAACATCACCGCAGCGAACTCGTTTGCTACGTCAGCAGGATCAATACCCGCAGCCCGCAAAGCATCCAGGTCAGTGATTTTGATGTCGGTGACATCTTCTTGAACAAGAACTCTTCTGGTGGAACGTTCCCAGGCAACCTGGGGAACGCGTACTCGAGGGTTCTCGGCAAAGTTCTCTGCGAAGCGTTCAGCGTTGGCAGCCTCGTTGAGGTAGTCGATCTCTTCGAGGCATGTGGCTGCGAATTCATCCATCAGGGCTGGAGCATCTGCACGGCGATTGATCAAGCGAATGCGGCTGAGCCAACCCGCAACTCGGCGTAGTGCGCTGAGGTCGACCTCAACGATGCCGTCGATGCCCGGGCGTTGAATCTTCAAAACAACGTTCTCAAAGCCCAGTTCATCTGCCTCTTGGGCAGAAAGCACAGCGCGGTGAACTTGACCGAGAGAGGCTGCAGCCAAAGGTGTTGAATCAACGGATGCAAAGACCTGCTCAAGTGGAAGGCCCAGTTCGCGCTCTGCCATTGCGCGGATGATGGTGAAGTCCACGGCAGGGACTTCGTCCTGGAGGCCTTCAAGTTCTTTGGTAATTTCCGCGGGAAGGATATCCAAGCGTGTGGACATGAATTGTCCCAGCTTGATCAGCAGACCACTGAGATCTAATGCCAGCTTTTGGAAGCTGCGTGCGATGCGCTGAAGGCGCTTAGTCCGGGTCTTGTTCGCAATTGAGTTCAGGCCAAAGCGAGGCAGTACGAGTTCAAACCACCACAGGGATGCGAGGTGAAGGGCAGCGAACCGGAGGATTCTGCGATAGCGCGCGCGAGCAGCGCGAGCACTCAATGGCTCGCTAGCAATACCTGCCTCGGGGTTACCCACCCCTTAATTGTGCGACACAATGGCGGAAAGTTTTTTCGCAGCATCATCGATGATCTTTGCTGCCTTCTCCATTTGCTCTGGAGAACCCACTCGAGCGACCTCAGCTGCTGCCTTGGCGATCTTCACACCAGACATGGCGAGAGTTCCACGAGGGCCTGTGGGTCGGTCAAAACCTGTTTCCCAGGGGGCTGGCTTGTCTGCTTCAGCAGCGGCAACTTCAACACCAGCGCTGGTGAGGGAGTAGGTGCGACGACCCTTGGTCTCTTTAGAGTCCAGGAGGCCTTCATCAACCAACATCTGGAGGGTGGGATAAACCGAGCCGGGGCTGGGCTTCCAGGCGCCATCGCTGCGAGTGTCGATCTCACTGATGATCTGGTAGCCGTGCATGGGGGATTCGTTGAGGAGGCGAAGAACAGCCGAGCGAACGTCACCCTTGCGCATTCGCATGTCAACGTTGCGCTTGAACTGTCCGCCTAGCTCTTCAATGGTTTGAAGCGCAGAAGCGATGGACCAGTCTGCTGCTGAATTCTTCATGATTACTCCTTCTAGCTACCCCAGGCGGGAAAGTGATGAGTTAACGATATATCGCCCGAGAGGTCGAAAAAAACAACATTCAGTACTTCAGCAGGAAGCTCTCAGCTATCGTGAGCACATGCCTCGTGTTGCTCAAACCAAGAACGGCTTTCCACCCAAAGTCTGTGAACGCTGTGGTTTGCCCTTCGAATGGCGCAAGAAGTGGGCCCGGGATTGGGAGAACGTGAAGTACTGCTCCCAGAAGTGCAAAGGCTAGCTAGAGCCAGTCATTGCGCTTGAACGCCCAATAGAGCCCACCAGACATCAACACAATTGCCGCTGAGGAGAACCAGAAACCCCACTCTTGATTGAAGCCGGGGTAGGGGATGTTCTGGCCATAGAAACCGGTGATGGCGGTGGGAACAGCAATGATGGCTGCCCACGACGTCACCTTCTTCATAATCAGGTTCATGTTGTTGCTTTGGATGGTGAGGTTTGTCTCCAACAGAGTGGTGATCAGGTCACGAAGAGACTCGGTCCAGTCAGAAACGCGCATGACGTGGTCAAAGATGTCCTGGTAGTAGGTGAACATCGAAGAGTTCAGAATCTTGTTGTCATTACGCAGCAGGGGAGTAATGACTTCACGCATAGGGGTCGCAATGCGGCGCAGCACAACCAGTGCTTTGCGCAGGTCATAGCTGCGCTCTTGGATGTTGAGTTCTGTTCGCTTGGTGGCGAACATCATTTCTTCGAGATCTTCGATCTCGGCATCCAGCTGTTCAACGGCTACAAAGTAGCTGTCGACGATGACGTCGAGCAAACCCCAGAGCAGGAAGCTCACACCTGCCGTTGCAAGCTCCTCACCGTCATCCCAGTTCTTGGTGACGGCAGACATATCAAAGTCATTGTTGTCACGAACAGTGATCAGTCCGTTCTTGGTGACGAAGATGGCAATTTCTTCGTTCTTGAGTTCACGAGTCTGCGGGTTGAAACTTGCCGCATAAGCGTTGATGAAGATGTGGGAGTCGTAATGCTCTAACTTGGGGCGCTGCTTACCGTTGAGGGCATCTGCGAGGGCAAGTTTGTTGAGCCCGAGTTCCTGGCCAAGCTCTGCAAGCTCAGTTTCTGTGGGGTCGACAAAATCAAACCAATAGAAGTCGTTGACCGACTTTTTGATCTTTGAGATGTCCTCAAATGGGAAGTCGCTTTGGGCGAGCTTGCCTTTTTTGTAGAGCCTGCTGTGTGCCATGACCCAATCTTAGGTTTGGTTGATGTCTTTGCTCTTCCCAACGGAAGCGACCCTCGGTAATCTGCTTGTAACCAAAGACGGGCAGGATAGACATATGGGAACCCTCTTTGACGGCTACGGCAACACCCGTGAAACACCACGGGTACGCAAGGGTGCTGCTGCGTGGGACGAGATGTTCCCCAAGAATGACAAGCCCGGAAACCCCCGCGCTCCCTATAAAGACCTTTATAACGCCCTGGCTCAGATGACTCAGGAAGAGCTTCGTGGTCGCACCGAAGCTCTGGCTAGTTCCTATCTTGCTCAGGGTGTGACCTTTGACTTTGCCGGTGAAGAACGCCCTTTCCCTCTCGATGCAGTTCCTCGCGTTATTGAAACAGAGGACTGGAACAACGTTGAAGCGGGCGTTCAGCAGCGCGTCAAGGTTCTCGAGATGTTCTTGGCTGATGTCTATGGCCCACAGAATGCCGTGCGCGATGGTGTCATCCCAGCCAAGTTGATCAGCACCTCCAGCCACTATCACCGTCAAGCTGCAGGTATTCAGTCCGCCAACGGGGTGCGCATCCATGTGGCAGGTATTGACCTCATTCGTGACCAACAGGGAGCCTGGCGTGTGCTGGAAGATAACGTGCGCGTTCCTTCCGGTGTGAGCTACGTCATCTCTAACCGCCGTGTGATGGCACAGACTCTTCCCGAGCTGTTTGTGGAAATGAGCGTTCGTCCCGTCGGCGACTACCCCTACAAACTTCTCCAGGCACTCCAGGCTTCAGCCCCTGATGGTGTGGATGAACCCACCATCGTGGTGCTCACCCCTGGTGTGTATAACTCTGCTTACTTCGAGCACACTCTGCTTGCCCGCTTGATGGGTGTGGAGCTGGTGGAAGGCCGCGACCTGTTCTGCTCGAACGGTCGCGTCTGGATGCGCACCACTGCAGGACCTAAGCGTGTAGATGTGATCTATCGCCGCGTGGACGACGAATACATTGACCCCCTACAGTTCCGCCCCGATTCCATCCTCGGCTCACCTGGCATGCTGTTGGCCGCACGTCTGGGACACGTCACCATCGCCAACGCGGTGGGTAATGGTGTTGCTGACGACAAGCTCGTCTATACCTATGTTCCTGAGCTGACCAAGTACTACCTCGGCGAAGAACCTATCCTTCCCAACGTCGACACTTGGCGACTGGAAGAGCCTGAGGCTTTGGAAGAAGTCCTCGACCGCCTGGACGAACTCGTGGTCAAGCCGGTGGATGGTTCTGGCGGTAAGGGCCTGGTTGTGGGACCGGATGCTTCCAAGGAAGAGCTTGATGCGCTTCGCACGCGATTGATCGCAGATCCTCGCGGCTGGATTGCTCAGCCTGTTGTTCAGTTCTCCACTATTCCCACTCTGGTGGAAGACGGTATCCGTCCTCGCCACGCAGACCTTCGTCCTTTCGCCGTGAACAATGGCGAGGATGTCTATGTTCTTCCTGGTGGTCTCACCCGCGTAGCTCTGCCTGAAGGCGAGCTTGTGGTGAACTCCAGTCAGGGTGGTGGCTCGAAGGACACTTGGGTTGTCGGCCCAATTGAAGATCGCCCTGGTAAGGGAGCAAAGCGTGAGCACGTCAGTGTCTCTGATCTTGTTGCCGACCAAGCAACTCTCGAGTCCGATGAAGTGGAAAGCTCCGCATCTGGCTCACATGAGTCACGCGCATCCTTGCCTTCTGTCCTCCCGCAGGATCATGACGCCACCAAGCGTCACCAGCAACAAGAACAGCAACAACAGTCCCACGAAGGAGAGGTGAGCTCATGCTGAGCCGCATCGCAGAGTCTCTCTTCTGGATTGGCCGTTATGTTGAGCGTTCCGATGGAACAGCTCGTATTTTGGATGTGCACCTTCAGCTACTCCTCGAAGACCCCTGGATCGACGAAGACACCGCATGCCGCTCACTGCTCTCTGTGATGGGTACTGATCTGCCTCCTGGCAAGTTGGTCACCCGTGAAGACGTCATCAACGACTTGGCCGTGGACCGTCAGCACCCGGGTTCGATTGCGTTTGCCATTGCGTCTGCTCGTGAGAATGCACGTCGTGCTCGCGAAATTGTTTCAACGGAATTGTGGGAGTGCCTCAACAGCACCAACGCACGTATTCCGAAGAAGGTTGCTGCGGAAAAGACCCACGAATACTTCCGCTGGGTCCGCGAGCGAGCAGCGCTGGCCATCGGCATCGTGGACTCGGCAACGAGTCACGATGAGGCATGGCAGTTCTTCACGCTCGGTCGTGCCCTTGAGCGTGCAGATATGACCGCCCGTCTGTTAGCGACCAGGTCGCTCACCGACGCCAGCGGTCCTTCCTGGACCACCATTCTCCGGAGCTGTGGCGCCTATGAGGCATACCTGCGTACATACCGCGGTGTTCCCTCGACTCGGAACGCGGCTGAGTTCTTGCTGACGGACCGTTTGTTCCCGCGCTCGATTCTCTACTCGGTGACCAAGGCAGAAGAGTGCCTGCGCGATATCGATCCTCGCGAGGGTCGCGCCGGTGTGGTTGACCAGGCTCAGCGTTTGCTCGGCGGGATTCGTGCGGAACTTTCGTTCCGCCCGATCATTGAGCTGATGGATGACCTGCCCGGGCATATGGAAGAAGTCCAGGCTGTCACCAGCGCAGCCAGTGACCAGATTCGCTTGAAGTATTTCCCCACCAGCGCGGTGCCCGTGTGGATTGGAGAAAACTCATGAGTCGTCTCCGTATTGTTCACCGCACAGGTTTCTCGTATGAGCTTCCTGCGACAGCGTCCTACAACGAAGCTCGCATGTTGCCCTTCAATAGCAATGAGCAGTTTGTGCTTTCCGCCAATCTGCAGATTCATCCTGCAGCTGCGCAGCATGGGTATGTTGACTACTGGGGCACACAGGTCAGCACCTTCGAGGTATTGACTCCTCACACTGAGCTGTCAGTAACAGCTACCAGCGTGGTTGAGGTGCGCCCAGCATTGCGCGAGGTTCCTGACATGAGCTGGGACGAGTTGGAAGTGGCTCGCACGAGCTCCACCAAGTTTGTGGAATTCACGGAGCAAACACGACTGACCACTCCACCTCAAGGGTTGATTGAACTTGCCCAGGGAATAGTTGCTCAGCACGCGAACCCAGGTGAAGCGGCTCAAGAAATTGCTGCAGCAATCTACGAAAACATCGAATACACCAAGGGTGTGACCGGAGTTCAGACCACGGCAACACATGCCTGGGAGAACAAGAAGGGTGTGTGCCAAGACATCGCTCACGTGACCCTCGGCGCTCTCCGTGCCGTGGGCATTCCCGCACGCTATGTCTCGGGCTATCTGCAGTCCAAGCCCGACGCAGCCATCGGCGAAACCATCGTCGGTGAATCTCACGCCTGGGTGGAATGGTTCTGTGGGGACTGGTTTGGCTATGACCCCACGAACATGCTCAACATCGGTGAGCGTCACGTGTTGATCGCACGAGGCCGCGACTACAAGGACGTGTCACCGCTGCGCGGTGTTTACGCAGGCGCCAGCGCATCGGGTGTGTTCGTCAAGGTTGAGATCACCAAAGAGGCTTAACACTTATACCCCAGGGGGTATCTGCTATTCTTTTCTCATGAAGAAAATTCTTGCAATTATTGCCCTTGCTTTTGCAGCAACTTTTGCCTTGGCAGCATGTGCTCCAGCAGCAGACCCCATTACCGTTGGTGCGGACACCATCGTGATTGACGTGCGCACCCCAGCTGAATACAGCGAAGGTCACCTGGACGGTGCCGTCAACATTGACGTGCAGGACCCCAACTTTGGCACCATCCTGAGCCAGCTTCCCACCGATGGCGAGTACGTCGTTTACTGCCGTTCGGGTAACCGTTCTGCTCAAGCCGTCGAGATCATGAAGGCGTCAGGTTTTACTAACGTCACAGACGCTGGTGGCGTGAGCGATGCTTCGAGTAAGACGGGCATCGCGATCGTTCAGTAGTTCTTCGTACAAGAAGAAAGCCCCGCTCATTTATGAGCGGGGCTTTCTCGATGTTCGTTACAAGTCAACCGTGGGCGGCGCGATGCTGCGAGGAACATCTGCCAACGTCTTGAAGGCCTCAAGCGCACGGTTACGCGAGTCCAACAAGTTGATGATGGGTTCGGGATAGCCACTGAGCATGGGGTGCTCGTATTCCCCCAAGTAGCGGTGAAGATACTCGTGCTTAGGATCAAACTTGTCTGCCTGAAGCACTGGGTTGAATACGCGGAAGTAGGGAGCAGCATCTGCACCACTGCCGGCAACCCACTGCCATGAGGCGGCGTTGCTGGCAGGGTCAGCGTCAACCAGAGTGTCCCAGAACCATGCTTCGCCCACGCGCCAGTCAATCAAGAGGTTCTTGATCAAGAACGAAGCAGCAATCATGCGCACGCGGTTGTGCATATACCCGGTCTGCCAGAGTTCTCGCATACCGGCGTCCACCATCGGGATTCCGGTGCGACCTTGTTGCCACGCTTCCAGAATCTCGGGGTCAGGCTTGCCCCAGGGGAAGTGGTTGAAGCGCGCATCAAAGTTGACGGTTGCCAAATCTGGCCAGTGATAGAGCAGGTTGTAACTGAATTCACGCCACCCCAGCTCGGAGAGGAACTTGGCTGCGTTCGTTGAAATCTCAGCTGAGTTGCCATTCCTCCGGCGGAACTCATCAGTGGCGTGCCAGATCTGGAAGGGGCTGATCTCACCCCAACGCAGGTGGGGTGAAAGTTCACTAGTTGAGTATTCGGCCGGGAAATCACGGCCCTTGGCATAGCGGTCAATGCGTGTGGCAAAGAAGCGCTCGAGGGCGGCATGAGCGCCGTTCTCGCCAACAGTCCAGCGAACGGGGAAGGCCAATGCCCAATCCGGATTAGTGGGGAGGAGGCCCCAAGTGTCGAGAACATCGCTCTCGGGCAATATGTTCGGAGAGGTGACCGACTGAGGTGTTGGAGCTGGCAGACGTGGTGGGGTGGGACGATTCAGGCACGACTTCCAGAATGGGGTGAACACCGTATAGGGGGTGTCGCTTCCTGTGCGGACGGTCCATGGTTCAAAGAGCAGATTGGCTTTGAAGCTGGTTGCTTCCACGTCAGAGGCCTTCGCGTATTCCTTGATGCTGGCATCCATGTCCCGCTCGGGCTTGCCATAGCGCCGGTTCCAGTAGAGCGCGGTTGCATCAGTTTCGCGAATGAGGTTGCGGATGATGTCGGGTGCTGCGCCCTGACGCAGAATGAGCTCACCGCCCAAGCGGTGAAGTTTGTCCTGCAGTGCAGTGAGGCTGTGGTGAAGCCACCACTTCGTTGCTCCGCCCAGGGGGCGAATGCCGGGTGAGACTTCATCCAAGATGAAAACCACAACGACGGGCTCACCACGATCGACCGCTGCCACAAGGGCAGGGTTATCTGCAACGCGAAGATCATCACGGAGCCACACGAGTGAACAAGTCATGAGTACAGCCTAGGGAATGGGAAAGGGCCAATCGGAAGGGGGTCCCGATTGGCCCTTGTGTTACACCAAGAGTTTTGCAATCACATTCACGAGTTAGCCACAGCAAGCAACGCTCGTAGTGACACTTTATAACGGAACGGTAACGGGAGGGAAGAGTTTTTCCTACGAGTTTCCTGAGAACTTTAGAACAAGTCAGGGCTGGGAGTGCCCGCATGCATGACGGTCACATCAGCGTGGTTGTCATAGCGATAGCCCACACCGCGCACGGTGCGGACGATGTCCTCAAAGCGACCAAGCTTGGAGCGCAGTCGACGCACGTGGACGTCGATGGTGCGCTCGTTAGGAATGTCGAGCTCATCTTCACGCCAGAGCGCCTTGATGATCTCCTCACGACTAATGGTCTCGCCCTTGTGGACGACCAAGAACTGAAGCAGTTCAAACTCTTTGAAAGTTAGGGGAGCAGCGGTGTAGTCAATCAGCACCCGCTTGCGTGAGATGTCCACCACGACACCACCGTCACCATCAGAAGGCTCGAAGTCATCCTCTGGCTTGTATTTCGCTACAGCCGAAGGCTCCTGCAATGCCAGGCGCACCAGATCAACCTGGCGACCACGAGAGCTGGCAGGTGCCAGAGCAACAGCTGCATAGGTTTCGGTTCCCGGAACAAGTTCGTTGGTGAGCTTCTTGAGAGCTTCAACAACTTTGCCCAGGTCCAGACCGCGCTCAGCAGCAGTCGCTTCGTCGAGGCCGACATAGAGCGCGAAGCCCTTCGGGATAGGGCGTTCGTTGGGTGTAGACATTGGAATCCTTTGTGGTGCCATAAACATCAGGCCGGGTTAACACGGACGATGTGTTGTGTGTCGAATGAGGGAAAAAGCAGCGGAAGTTAGTTGCTGCAACACATTCGACGGCAGGCACAGCTCATCACGGGCATCTTGCCGTGAGCACCAATGAAGGTGTGAGCGCCAGTTGTCATAGGACAAGTTAACCGGAGAGCGCTAAACCCTGTCAAATAAGCGGATATAGGCTCGAAGCATGGCAATTCCCACTTCTCACGAACGCAAGGCTCAGATGGAGCTTGCATTGGTGGAGGCACGTGCCTGTGCTCACTCTGATGATGTGCCGGTAGGAGCCGTCATTCTTGATGCCGAAGGTGAAGTTATTGCCACCGGGCGCAACACCAAAGAGCGCGATGAAGACCCTCTTGGTCACGCCGAAGTGATGGCCATTCGTGCAGCAGCAGAGAAGCTGGGTAATTGGCGACTCAGTGATTGCACCCTGGTTGTCACCCTTGAACCATGCGTGATGTGTGCGGGAGCAATCCTGGCTGCTCGCATCCCCACCGTTGTTTATGGCGCATGGGATGAAAAGGCCGGAGCCGCAGGCTCCGTCTTTGACCTACTGAGAGATCGCAGACTCAACCACCAGGTTGAGGTTATCTCCGGAGTACTAGCTGAAGAATGCGGTCAGTTGTTGACCGAGTTCTTCCGAGAGAAGCTCGGTTAGTCGGTTCCCTTAATCACGATGGCATCGGTTGCCAGTGATTCAGATGGATCTACTCGAGCAACGTCAGGCTCGATATAGATCACGCGAGCAGCAGGAACTGCCTCACGCACGCGGGTCTCAATGCTGTCGATTGATTTCGCCACCTCGGAGAAGCGCAGCTCAGCAGGGAACGCCAGCTTGGCTCCCACCATGAACTCATCGGGGCCGAGGTAGAGGGTCTTCATGTGAATGATGCCGTCGGTCTCACCACCGGAGATGATGGCCTTCTCAATGGCTTGCACGTCTTCAACACTGGCGCCTTCGCCCACGAGCAGACCCTTGGTTTCTAACCCCAGGATGATGGCCACGATGACCAGAAGAACACCAATAGCAATCGTGCCGATGGCATCAAAGATGCTGTCGCCCGTGATGACGGTCAGGCCCACACCAAAGAAGGCGAGTACAAGACCGAGCAAAGCTGCGGTGTCTTCGAGCAGAACGACAGGAAGCTCAGGAGCCTTGGCGTGACGAATGAACTGGAACCAGGAAGCGTTGCCGCGTAGGGGGTTAGATTCCTTGATCGCAGTGCGCAGAGAGAAGCTCTCTAGAACAATCGAAATGCTCAGCACGAGCATAGGTAGCCACCACATCTCAATGGGCTCTGGGTGCTGCAGCTTGTGAATACCTTCATAGAGGGAGAAGACGCCACCGACGCTGAACAAGATGATGGACACAACGAAGGCGTAAACGAAACGCTCACGACCATAACCAAAGGGGTGCTTGCCGTCCGCGCGCTTTTTTGCCTTACGGCCACCGAGCAACAGGAGCAGCTGGTTACCAGAGTCAGCGAGGGAGTGAACACCTTCGGCCAGCAGTGAGGTGGCTCCAGAGAATGCCCATGCAATGAACTTTGTTGCAGCAATACCGAGGTTTGCCAGCAGCGCAGCAATGATTGCCTTGTTTCCACCAGATGCACTCATGTACGGATCTCCCTCATTGGCCTGTCACCCAATCCTAGAATGAGCAGGTGAGTGACAAAACACTGGTAACCCTTCCGACCATCGCCATGCTGGGTGCAGGCTCGATGGCCCGCGCCATTTTGGCGGGCCTCTTAGCCCCCCACGTCAGTGTGGACGGTGCTGTTCGTGTGACGAACCGCAGCGCCGAGAACGCTGCCAGCTTCGACAACGAACCACGAGTTCAGGCCTGGGCAACGGCGAATGACCCGGACGCAAACAGTAAGGCTGTTGCGGGTGCACAGATTGTGCTTGTTGCGGTGAAGCCCGCCATGGTTCCTGACCTGCTCAATGAGATCTCTCCTGCGCTCGCCGAAGGCGCCATCGTGGTGAGCGTTGCTGCTGGAGTCACCACCGCAACGATGGAAGCTCGCCTTCCCAAACATGTCTCTGTCATTCGGACCATGCCCAATACCCCCTCCAAGATTGGACTGGGCGTAACCGGTATTGCAGCAGGTACACGTTCCACCACTGCACAGTTAGATCTGGTGTGCTCGATGTTCAGCACCGTGGGTGAAGTGATTGTTCTTCCCGAGGAGAAAATTGACGCGCTCGGCTCCATCTCGGGCTCAGGTCCTGCCTATGTCTTCTACTTCATTGAGCAGTTGACCAAGGTAGCTGTGGAGCACGGCTTTACTGCTGAGCAGGCCGAGAAGATGGTGCAGGGCACCTTCCGCGGCGCAGTGGAACTGCTTGCTCAGTCCGGTGAAGAACCGGCAGAACTGCGTCGCCAGGTGACTAGCCCCAAGGGAAGCACTGAGCGCGCTATTGCGGTATTTGACGAGGCAGATATCAAGGACATCTTGCTCAAGGCAACGCAGGCAGCCATTGCCCGTTCCGAAGAAATGGCCAGAGGAGAGTAAGTCCTATTTGGGAAGTGTTGCGAATTTCTCAATGTCATCAGGGTGACCTGAGACAAGAATCTGATCGCCTTCAGCAATGAGAGTCTCTGCCGTGGCATAGGTGAAGGATTCACCCGGCTTCTTCACGCCCACCGTAGTGATCTTGTATTCGTTACGAATACCGGCTTGAGCTAACGTCTTCCCCACGAGAACGCGGGGTGGAAACATCCGGACGATGGCGAAGTCTTCGTCAACTTCGACGAAGTCCAACATTTGCCCGCTCAGCAGGTGAGCGACGCGCTCGCCGGCTTCTGCTTCTGGGTAGATGACGTGGGTAGCACCGATGCGTTCCAGAATCTGACCGTGTGACTTACTAATTGCCTTGGCCCAAATTTCTGGAATACCCAGATCTACCAAGTTGGCCGTGATGAGAACACTTGCCTCGATGGAAGAGCCAACCGCAACGACAGCAATAGAAAATTCTTGAGCACCGATCTGTTGCAGGGCTTCAATCTTGGTGACATCAGCTTGAACCGTGTGGGTCACCCGCTCGGACCATTTCTGCACGAGCTCCATGTCCGAGTCCACCGCGAGGACTTCGCGGTCTAGCCGATCAAGCTCACCGGCTGTGGCTGCACCAAAACGGCCGAGCCCAATGACGAGCACTGCATTGTCTTTTTTCTTGCGATCAACCAACGATGGGCCTTTCCTCGGGGCGTGTAAAGAATTGTCCCACTTGGGACGCAGCAAGGGCAGCTGCCATGGTCACTGTGCCAACTCTGCCCATAAACATCACGATCGACATGATGTAAAGACCTTCGTCAGGAAGTGTCGCGGTCAGACCCGTTGACATCCCCACGGTGGCAAAAGCTGAGATGACATCAAAGAGAACATATTCAAATGCAGCATCGGTGAATTCACTGACGAGGAGCGCACCAACAGCAACTGTGGTTGCACCCCACAGCCCCACACTCACGGCAAGACGGAGAACATCTTGGGGAATGGTTCTGCCAAAAGCTTCGATGGAACTTCGTCCACGTGCTTCGGATAGTGCTGCCAAGATCAGCACCGCAAAGGTGGTGACTTTGATACCCCCAGCGGTAGAAGCAGAGCCACCGCCGATAAACATCAGCATGTCGGTCATGAGCAAAGTGGAGGAGTCCAGCTGACCAATATCGACAAGGTTGAATCCGCCCGAGCGTGCCATGGTGGAAAGGAAAGCTGCCTGGTATGTCAATTCACCTGGCCCCATCCCTGCAAAGACGAGGCTGTTCTCTGGTTCGAGTAAGAGATAAGCGATGACCCCACCTACCCACAAAATGGCCCAGGTCACCAGAGTGATCTTGACGTGCAGCGACCACTTTCTAGGGTTCTTGAGATTGCGGCTCAGTGCGTAGATGACGGGGAAGCCAACACTGCCAAGGAATACTCCGACCATGATGAGCGTGAGGAACCAATAGTCGCCCGCAAACATCTCGAGCCCGCCCACGTTCGGCGTGAACCCTGTGTTGGTGAAAGACATCGCTGAGTAATAGAAGCTAAACCAAATGCCTTCACCTAGCGGGTAGCCAGCAGCGAGAACGCTGGGCAGCATCAATGCTGCAATGACCGTTTCGATAATGACCAGGCTGAGCGCAACTGTTGCAAGCAGTCCGCCCACTTCGCCGAGACGGATAGCTTGCCCTTCGGATACGGGCCCGCTGTGAAGGCGAAGAGGGTTGGTATCACTTGCCGCCATCAATCGTGCGCGGAGTCCAAGACGACCGGAAATAATTGCACCAAGAATAGACGCAAGTGTCAGTACGCCGAGCGCTCCCACCTGAGTGCCAGTGAAGACGATCGCATTGCCTAGAGGCGACCAATAGGTCGCCATGTCCACAGTGCTGAGGCCTGCAACACAGATCGTGGAAACGGCAGAGAACAGCGCGTCTGCAAAATTTGTTACTTCACCGGAAGCAGACGCGAAAGGTTGCGAGAGTAGGAAGGTGAATACTGCGATTAAGGTCGCAAAGACGAGAAGTGCAAAACGAGAGGGCGAGCGAGACGCGAAAACCTCTACCCACTCACGCAAGCGTGACGAGAAGGCTATAGGGCGTTCGGTAGCCATGAGTCCCCCTGCGTGATCTAGATATCTGACCTACTCATGCTACGCGGTGCATATAGGGCGGTAACCTTGTTTCATGGCTGACATATTTGACGTAGTCGCAGACTCCACCCGGCGCGAGATGCTGCAGATTCTTTTAGAGAACCTCGAAACTGGTTCTGGAGAGATGAGTGTGTCTGAACTTGTTGCCCGCACGGGACTGAGCCAGCCCACTGTTTCTAAGCAGCTGAAGGTTCTGCGTGATGCAGGTCTGGTGGGTGTTCGTGAAGATGGTCAGCACCGTCTCTATCGCCTCGACCCCACTCCGCTGGAAGAACTCGAAGACTGGGCTATCCCATTCCTCAGTGTGAACTTCCCCGGTGGTCTCGATGACGCTGGACAGGAACGCCTCTTTGCTGCGGCAGATGAGGTCGTTACAGCCGCAGCTACTTCCGTGGGTAGCGCTGCAGCAACCACCGTATTCCAGGTCACTCAAGCCTTTGGTGATCTGCAAAGCACCACCAAAGATGCGGTTCGTAATGCAGTTTCCCGTCTCCGTAAATCCAGCGGTAAGTAATCCGCTAGACTTCCACGAGGCATTATTTGCCAGTCACTGATCGCAATTATCGCGATCTAGCCCAATTTTTGTGAGGTTCGCGTGGGTTCAGTCATTAAGAAGCGCCGCAAGCGTATGGCGAAGAAGAAGCACCGTAAGTTGCTTCGTAAGACTCGTCACCAGCGTCGCAACAAGAAGTAGGTCACTACTTCTTGCAGCATAAAGGCGTCAGAGCATCAGCTCTGGCGCTTTTTGCTGTCTATGGGTGTCTTAGTCTGGAACTGTGTCCACTATCAATCTGACGCTTCTCATGAAGCCTGGCTGTCATCTCTGTGATGACGCCGCCACGGTCGTCTCAAGTGTCGTGGAAGCTCTTCCTGAGATCCCCATTGAGATTGAGGGAAAGAATATTGAAGATGACGTTGATCTCTTTGCGGCTTACTGGGATCAAATTCCTGTGCTGATGATCAATGGCAAGGTTCACAACTATTGGCGTATCGATCCGGAGCGCCTGACAAAAGCTTTGAAGGAGCTCTCATGAGTATTCGTCACATCGTGATGTGGAAGTTGGCAAGTGAGGCTCCTGAGGAGAAGCTCGCTCAGGCAGAAGAGATGCGCGTTGCCCTCGAAGGACTCAATGGGGTAGTTCCTTCGCTTCGCTCACTGACTGTTCGACCTAACGCTTTGTTCGTGGGAGCAAACTACGACGTTGTACTCGATTCCACCTTCGATGATGCTGATGGCCTTGCTGCCTATGCTGCACACCCTGCCCACGAAGAGGCAGCCAAGGTGATCAAGAAGTATGCCGCCGAGCGCACCGCTGTGGATTACGAGTTCTAACCCAAGAGTTAACGAAAGAAGGCCCCGGGAATAATCCCGGGGCCTTCTTCTTGTCTGATGACTACTTCGAAGCGAGGATCTTCTTCTTCAAAGCGGTGAACTCTGCAGCGGTCAGTGCGCCGGAGTCCTTGAGTGCCTGTGCCTTAGCAATCTCATCTGCGTGAGAGTTACCTGCAACCTGCTTGATGTAAGCGTCGGCCTGAGCCTGTGCTTCCTGCATTGCAGCCTGCTGGCGCTGAGCCATACCGCCACCGCGAACGATGAGGTAGATCAAAGCGGTGATCCAGAAACCGATGATGAGGAAGAAGATCCATGCAGCCTTAGCCCAACCGGACATCTTGTGGTCGCGGAAGAGGTCTCCGACGATCGAGAAGAGGACCATCAGGTAAGCAATAAATACAAATGCCCAGATGAACATTGTGAGGAAGGACATGTCGCCCATAGTTGTAAAACCTTTCAAGAGTGTCGACCGGAGAAGTCAGGTCGTCGCGGGGAAAATTCCCCTACTTCAATCGTATCCGGGATTAAGCTGTTGGTATGAGTAATCCACAGGACAAAATCACGATGTATGGCGCCGAGTGGTGTGGCGACTGCCGCCGCTCGAAGAAGCTTCTCGACACCCTCGGTGTCGACTATGACTACGTGGACCTTGAGGCAGTGCCCGAGGCCGCAGCAATTGCTGAGGGAATTGCGGGACGTAAGAACATCCCCGTCATCTCATTCCCTGATGGCGCTTTCCAGGTGGAGCCCGCAGACAGCGAACTCCACGCCAAGCTCACCCAGCTGGGTGCCATCTAAAGTTCACGAACTTAACACACAAACGCCTCCGAGATTCGGAGGCGTTTGTTGTTGAAACAGGACTGACTACGGGGTCAGACGGTTGGGTCCACGGAAGAGGTAGGTCACCTCACGCAGGTTGGGCTGGTGCAGCATCAGCATCATGACGCGGGACAGACCCATACCGAATCCACCGTGGGGTGGAACGCCGTAACGGAAGAAGTCGAGGTAGAACTCGAGCTCCTTTGGGTCGAGACCCTTCTCGCGTGCCTGTGCTTCGAGGATGTCGATGCGGTGTTCACGCTGAGCACCTGTGGTGATCTCGGTGCCGCGCCAGATCAGGTCGTAGCTGTTGGTGATGGTCTGATCTTCCGCATTACGCATGTGATAGAACGGACGAATGCTGGTGGCGTAGTCGGTCAGGAAGACGAACTCGTGGCCATACTTCTCTGCCACGTAGGCAGCAATCTGGCGCTCACCCTCAGGGTCCATGTCGTCATCGTTGCGAGGAACTTCGTAACCACGCTCAGCGACAATCTTCTTGGCTTCTGCCAAAGGAATGCGGGGGAAGGGAATGGTGGGAACAACAACGTCAACGTCGAAGAGTTCCTTGATTTCTTCACCGTGCTTTTCCTTCACCGCGCTGATGGCGGCAACGAGAAGCTCTTCCTGCATCTTCATGACGTCTTCGTGGCTGTCGATCCAGCTGATCTCAGCGTCAACCGAGATGAACTCAGTTGCGTGGCGAGAAGTGAAGGAAGGGTCTGCGCGGAAGACGGGGCCGATCTCGAAGATCTTTCCGAAGCCAGCGGACTGTGCCATCTGCTTGAAGAACTGAGGAGACTGAGCAAGGTAGGCCTTGCCTTCGAAGTATTCGACTTCGAAGAGCTCAGCGTTGGACTCGCTGGCGCTGGCCATCAGCTTGGGGGTGTGCAGCTCGATGAAGTCGCGCTCAATCCAATAGGTACGCATGGCGTGCTCAAGGGTGGTCTGGGCGCGGAAGATGAGGTTATTGCGAGCTTCACGCAGGTCAAGGAAGCGCCAGTCGAGACGCTTGTCAATGCTGCTGTCTGCGGCAATGGGTGTCTCGGGGTTCGCTGCGGTGACAACTTCGATGTCCGCGATCTTGATCTCGAGACCGCCGAGCTTCACGCGCTCGTCGAGCTTGAGCTCACCGGTCACACGAATGAATGAGCCAGTAGCCAGGCCAGAGATGATGTCTGCAATGGGGTCAGACTCTTCAGCGCGAGGGTGGACCAGCTGTGCTGCGCCGCTCTCGTCGCGGAGCACAACGAACTGCACCTTCTTCTGGTCACGGACCTTATCGACCCATCCGGCCACGGTTACGTTGCCCTCAGGAATGGTTGCCAGGTTCTTAATTACGATGCGTTCAGTCACAAGAGGTAAGTTTACTGGCCCGCTCTCGGCGAATTAACCGGAACGGCATCCGTAGACTTAGAGGCATGGTCGCCACTCAGTTACACCTCGTCCGTCACGGTGAGGTTTTCAACCCGAACAGGGTGCTGTATGGCCGTTTGCCTGAGTACGGTCTCTCCGAGTCAGGCCACCAGATGGCTGCCCTTGCTGCTGCTGATTTAGCAGGCCGCGGTCGCGCCTATTCACGCCTCATTGCCTCTCCCTTGCAGCGCACCCAAGAGTCAGCAGCACCAGTAGCCAAGGCACTGGCTTTGCCCATTGATATTGATGAGCGGGTTATTGAGCCGACCAATGCTTTTGAGGGCAAGCGCATGCGCGGATCCGACTCCGCGTTGAAGGATCCTGGTAACTGGAAATACCTGGTGAACCCCTTCCGCCCCAGCTGGGGTGAGCCCTATCAATCCATTGCTTCGCGCATGCGCGACGCCATGATTGATGCGGCAACCTCTGTTCCTGGTGGTGACGTGGTGATTGTCAGCCACCAGTTACCCATCTGGATGGTTCACCGTGACGTCAATGGCAAGAACTTGTTCCACGATCCCCGCGCTCGCCGCTGCACGCTCTCCAGCATCACCACCCTGGAACTCATTGACCCCATGAAGCCGGAGCTGGGTTTTGTCGAAGTGGGTTATGTGGAACCTGCAGCAGAGCTCACGGCAACCGCATTGGATGTGGGCGCAGTATGAGAAAATTTTCCACTCTTCTAGTTGCCGGCGCTGCCGTCATTGCCTTGGGTCTTACTGGGTGCTCGAGCGATCCCCTTGCTGAGCAATACCGCGAAGGCTCAAACAAGAACTACATCGCCGGTGATGGTTCGGTCACAGAGATCACTCTGGAAAACCGTGGGGACGTCATCACGTTCTCGGGTACGACCGAGACCGGTGCCACAGTTTCTTCAGCCGATTACCTGGGCAATGTTCTCGTGGTCAACTTTTGGTACGCAGGTTGCGCACCCTGCCGAGCAGAAGCTCCTGACCTGGAACAGGTCTACACAGAGACCGCCCCTTCTGGAGTGAACTTCTTGGGCGTGAACGTGCGCGACCAAGCTGCAACGATTGACAGCTTCAATGTTCGCTTTGGCATTACCTATCCCAGCATCATTGACCAGGATGGGCAGGCACAGCTGGCCTTTGCGGCACAGGTTCCCCCCAACGCTGTTCCCACCACCTTGATTCTGGATGCCCAGGGCCGCGTCGCGGCACGCATTTTGGGCCAGCTCAAGGACCCCTCGATTCTCTCCACTCTGATTACTGACATCGCTGCCGAATCGGGTGCGAATTAATGAACGTGGGTGAGCTGGTTTACAGCGGGCAACTTCTTGTTGCCATTCCACTGGCGCTTCTTGCTGGTCTCAT
This sequence comes from Aurantimicrobium minutum, assembly GCF_029892845.1. Taxonomy (GTDB): domain Bacteria; phylum Actinomycetota; class Actinomycetes; order Actinomycetales; family Microbacteriaceae; genus Aurantimicrobium; species Aurantimicrobium minutum_B. Next base: position 68,530 of record NZ_JARXVT010000006.1, on the reverse strand, counting down.
CTCGTTTGCTTCCCCCTGTGTTCTCCCATTGGTCCCCGGCTACCTTGCTTATGTCAGCGGGGTAACCGCACCGGCAACAGATCTTCAAGGTCAGCGCAGAAACATCCGCCGAATGGTTGCCGGAGTCTTTCTCTTTATCGCCGGCTTCTCCGTTGTCTTTGTGCTCTATGGCGCCGCTTTTGGCGCCATCGGTGCGTGGCTCATTCAGTGGCAAGAACTCATCACAGTGATTTTGGGCTTTGTCGTGATTGCGATGGGCCTGGTCTTTATTGGCCAGTTTGGTTTCTTCCAGCGCACTGCCAAGCTCAAGATTGCTCCGACTACTGGTCTTGCGGGAGCTCCCTTACTGGGTGTTGTCTTTGGCCTCGGCTGGACTCCCTGCATGGGCCCCACGCTGACTGCTATCTTGTCGCTCAGTATTGACACGGCTTCCCCCTGGCGCGGAGCACTGCTGGGCTTTGCCTACTGCTTAGGTCTCGGCATCCCCTTTGTGTTTCTTGCGCTGGGCTTAGGCTGGGCAACAGGCTCGGTCGCTTTTCTCAAGCGTCACATTCGAGCCATCAACATCTTCGGTGGAGTTCTGCTGATTGTCATGGGTGTTCTCATGGTGACCGGATTGTGGACTGCATGGATCTATCAACTTCAGGCGGTGATCAGTAACTTTGTCCCGTCCCTCTGATCACATTGATTCCAAGCCCGTTGATGTCGACGCCAAGATTGTGAACCCCAACCTTGGTGTTGTGGGCTGGTTGCGCTGGTTCTGGCGTCAGCTCACCAGCATGCGCACTGCATTGCTTCTGTTGTTGTTGTTGGCCATCGCTGCCGTTCCTGGATCTCTTGTTCCTCAGCGCAGCTCTGACCCCAATGGTGTGAGCCAGTACTTCGTGGACCACAAGGACACTGCCCCGATTCTGGATCAGTTCCAGATGTTCGATGTGTATTCCTCTGCGTGGTTCTCGGCCATTTACCTGCTGCTGTTTATCTCTCTGATTGGCTGTGTTCTTCCCCGCACCAAGCATCACATCGAGGCCCTGCAGGCTCAGCCACCCGTGACTCCGGCAAACCTGGTTCGTCTTCCTGCCTACGCCAAGATTTCTGTCTCAGGCAAGAGTGCTGAAGAAGTACTCGAGGCAGCGCGAGCGGTTCTCAAGTCAGACCGTTACCGCGTTGCACGTTATGACCGTGCTGCCGGCGGCAAGGGAAAGCTCAAGAGCGAGGCAGCGATCACCGTTTCTGCTGAGCGCGGTTACATGCGTGAGACCGGAAACCTCATCTTCCACTTTGCGCTCGTCGGTGTTCTTATTGCCGTGGGCTTCGGTGGAGGTTTCGGCTTTGCTGGTCAGCGCGCGTTCTATGAAGGTCAAGCATTCACCAACTCGCTCATTGCTTTTGACTCGTTCAACCCAGGTCGCTTCTTCGACTCTTCGACTCTTCCCCCCTACACAATCCAGCTGGATAAGTTCACTGTTGTGTATGAGGAGAAGAACTCCAACGCCATTGGTCAGCCGGTGGACTTCACTGCCGATGTCACAACCCAGATCAAGGGTGAAGAACCCCAGAAGCAGACCATCAAGGTGAATGAACCGCTTCGCATTGCTGGCACGGACGTCTATCTCTTGGGCAACGGTTATGCGCCCACGGTGACCATCCGCGATCCTGAGGGCAACGTCATCTTCACCGACTCGGTGAACTTCCTGCCACAGGACAATAACCTCACCTCTCTCGGCGTCATCAAGCTTCCTGATGGCCTGGCCGAACAGGTCGGCCTGATCGGTTTCTTGTATCCCACCGTGAGCACGGGTCACAGCGGGGCATCCTTCTCGATGTATCCAGACTTGATCGACCCTCAACTTGCCTTTGATGTTTACAGTGGTGACCTTGGTCTCGATGAAGGTATCCCCCGTTCGGTCTATGCCCTCGATACCGAGGACATGACCAAGCTGGCGGGACGAAATTCACCACTGGAAGCCATTGAGCTCAAGCCTGGTGAAAGCGCTGAACTTCCCGATGGTTTAGGCACGGTCACTTTCGATGGCGTGAAGCGTTTCGTCTCTCTCGACATCCACCGCGACCCCACTCAAGGCTGGGTACTCGTCTTTGCACTCTCTGCTCTGGGTGGTCTTCTCATCTCCCTCTTTATCCCGCGCAGGCGCATGTGGGTTTCGGTCACTGAAAACGCAGACGGTTCGGTCACAGCGGAATGTGCAGGTCTTGCCCGTGGAGATGACCCCACCCTGGAGGGTGCAGTTATTGCCCTGAAGGACAAGCTCGAACGAGCCTTAGGATTGACCCGTGACTGACACCCTCTCGCAGTACTCCGTACTTGCCCTTTACTCGGCCATGGCGATCTATGCCATTGCCTTCGTGCTGTTCACACTTGATCTGGCTAAGGGTGCTAGCTCAGATGCACCCGCGGGAGAAGCAACCAAGGTAGTAGTCGTCCCAGAACGTCGCAAGCTTGCACGCGTCGCTATGTCTTTGACTGTGCTTGGCTTCGTGCTTCAACTTGCTGCCACTCTGATGCGCGGCTTTGCTGCATCTCGCGTGCCCTGGGCAAACATGTATGAGTTTGCCATGACCGGAACCCTCATCATCGTGGGTGTCTTCTTGCTGGTGAACCTGAAGTGGGACATGAAGTTCCTGGGTTCCTTCGTCACCGGACTTGTACTTCTTCTTCTCGGCCTTGCTGCCACTCGCTACTACGTCGAGATTGTTCCTCTTCCACCCGCACTCCAGTCCTACTGGCTGGTTATTCACGTCTTCGTGGCCACGTTGGCAACCGGCTTCTTTGCCCTCGGCTTCGCACTCTCACTGATGCAGTTGCTGCAGACCAAGCGCGAAAGCGCTGCTGCAGCACAGGAAAAGACCCGTCTGGGTTTCCTTACTCGTCTGCCCGATTCGGTGCAGCTGGAGAACTACGCATACCGCTTGATCATCATTGGTTTCGTACTCTGGACCTTCACGCTCATTGCGGGTGCGATCTGGGCAGAAAAGGCCTGGGGTCGTTACTGGGGTTGGGACACCAAGGAAGTCTGGACCTTCATCATCTGGACCATCTATGCCGGTTATATCCACGCACGCTCCACGCGTGGATGGCGCGGAACGCGTTCAGCTTGGCTGGCCATGGTTGGTTTCGCAGCAGTGATGTTCAACTTCACCGTCGTGAACATCTTCTTCAAGGGCCTGCACTCTTATTCAGGCCTCTAGGTCATCAGAGTAGGTCGTAGCAGCGCTCCAGCCGCTCCAGCCACCACGCAGTGGTGTCAGGGCTGGCTGAGAAGTGATCTAACAAGTCTTCACTGACTTCGGGGCGCTGGACAGCGATAGAACCACCCTGGGCAACCAGGGGAGCAACAGTGACGTCTCCAGCTAACAGTGAAGCTGTTCCCAAACCGCAGTCGAAGTTCAGCTCCTTCACAGCAGCAGCGGCATAGAGACCCATAGCAATTCCCACGGAAGACTCCAGAGCACTGGAGAGAACTATGGGCAGCGTTACTTCTTCGGAGAGCTGCACAATCTGTGAGATGCCACCCAATGGCTGAGCCTTCAGCACCAGCACGTCTGCCGCGACAGCCTGCGCAACAGCACGAGGATCCTCGGCCTTGCGAATGCTCTCATCGGCAGCGATAGGAACGTCCATGTAGTGCGTGCGTTCACGCAACTCTGCGAGTTCCTCCAGAGAAGCACAGGGCTGTTCGACATATTCAAGATCAAACTCGGCAAGGGCATGGAAGGCATGTTCTGCCTCGTCCACATTCCAGGCAGCGTTCGCATCCACGCGGATGCGCCCTTCGGGACCCATGATGCGGCGCACTTCGCGCACGCGTGCCACATCTTCGCTCAGGGGCTGCCCGGGTTCGCCGACTTTCACCTTGGCTGTTCGGCAACCATCGAAGTGGGAGAGAACCTCAGCAACCTGATCAGGAGCAACGGCAGGAACGGTCGCATTGACCATGATCTGGTCGCGATAGAGCTGGGGCACTGGCTGCCAGCCAAACTCAATGGCAGCTCGAAGCCAGTGCACAGCTTCATCATCGTTGTATTCCACGAAGGGGCTGAACTCGGTCCACCCTTCGGGTCCCTGGAACAGCATGATCTCCCTGGACCAGATGCCACGGAACTTCACTCCAAGGGGAAGTGAGACCACGCGGGCGGTGGCAAGAAGCTCTGACAGAGGTGGGTGCACGTCCCTAGTCTCCCACCGTTGCTGTGGTTCTCGTAGGCTGGAGGCATGGCATCTCCCGTTTCGGACATCTTTGACCCCACGCAGTGGGTTGTTGCACCTGGCTCAGAAGGCTTCACGGACATCACCTACCACCTTGACGTGCGCGGACAGGTGGCTCGTATTGCCTTCAACCGTCCCGAGGTGCGCAATGCTTTCCGCCCCCAGACGGTTGATGAGCTTTACCGCGCACTCGACGATGCCCGTCAGAACAGCAAGGTGGGCGTTGTCCTCATTACCGGCAATGGCCCCAGCCCGAAGGATGGCGGCTGGGCATTCTGCTCAGGCGGCGACCAGCGCATCCGCGGCAAGGCAGGCTATGAATACGCCGACGGCTCCACCGGAACCGGTCGTCTACACATTCTTGAAGTGCAGCGCTTGATTCGCACTATGCCCAAGGTTGTCATTGCTGTGATCCCTGGTTGGGCTGCCGGTGGCGGACATTCACTGCACGTGGTCTGCGATCTCTCCATCGCCAGCCGTGAGCACGCACACTTCAAGCAGACCGATGCTGACGTGGGCTCATTCGATGCCGGTTATGGCAGTGCCTATTTTGCCAAGCAGGTTGGCCAGAAGTTTGCTCGCGAAGTCTTCTTCCTTGCCGAGGAATACAGCGCACAGCGTGCGTATGAAATGGGTGCAGTCAACCGCGTTGTTGCACACGAAGACCTCGAAACTGAAGCCCTCGCTATGGCACGCACTATCATGACAAAGTCCCCCACTGCTATCCGCATGCTGAAGTTTGCGCTCAACGCAACTGACGACGGCATCTTGGGACAACAAGTCTTCGCTGGTGAAGCTACCCGTCTGGCCTATGGCACAGACGAAGCAGTGGAAGGACGCGACTCCTTCTTACAGAAGCGCGAACCTGACTGGTCGCCTTATCCCTGGCACTACTAGGTCTCACATGACAGCTGTGGTGCTCTGTGATGCGGCTGCGCCGCAACAGGTGTTTGCCGCACTCTCTGATGCTCTGGGCAACAACGGTCCAGCAGTACTCGTTCGGGATGCACGTGCTTCACGGATGGTTGCTGCAGGTGAGACTCCGCTGACCGAAGCTCCTGAGGGAACCGCTTTGCTCATCCAGACATCGGGCACCTCAGGAAAACCGAAGACGGTGGCACTGAGCGCAGCGGCACTTCGTTCCAGCGCGGTTTCAGCACACGAACGTCTGGGTGGAGCAGGTCAATGGTTACTGGCATTGCCACTGACCTATATCGCAGGCATGTCTGTACTTGTGAGATCAATTGAGTCAGGCACAGAACCGGTGTACATGCCCAGTGGTCCTTTTGATGCGCGTACCTTCTTGCACTCCGTCAGCGAGATGACCGGAGAGCGCCGCTACACAGCACTTGTCCCTGTTCAACTGGCACGTGTGCTCGATGAAGCAGAAGACAGCACAGATGCTCTGGAGCTCCTGCGATCCCTTGATGCTGTTCTGATTGGCGGACAAGCTCTTGAACCTGAACTGCGCGAGCGTGCTGATTCACTGGGCGTCAAGATTGTCACCACCTATGGCTCGAGCGAGACATCCGGTGGTTGTGTTTATGACGGTGTTCCGCTTGCGGGGGTCAGTGTGGAAATAGCTGAAGACTCGGGCGAGATCCTCATCTCAGCACCACAGCTTGCGACTGAATACGTGGCTGATGAACAGCGCACTGCAGATACATTCCAAAACAGGAATGGAGTTACCTGGTATCACACTGGAGATGCAGGAAGCCTAGAAAACGGCGTGCTTACAGTCCTCGGGCGTATCGATAGAGTGATCACATCCGGCGGTCTCAAGATTGACCTTGATGCTGTGGAGGCGGTAGTTCGGGCGATTGCAGGCTGTTCTCAGGCGTTGGCAATACATATTCCAGATTCGGAATGGGGTGTTCGCCCCGCTGTTGTTGTGCCTGGTGTTGAACACAGTGCCGAGCTCTCAGCGCAGATCTATGACGCCATTGTTGCTGAGCTGGGTCGCGTTGCAGCACCCAAGATTGTCTGCTTCATCGACGAGATTCCACGGTTGAGCTCAGGCAAGCCAGACCTGCTCGCTCTGTCTGCATTCGCTGCGACGCAGAAGTAGGCTCGAACGTATGAGTAAGACCAGCAAGAAGCACCACGGTTCCGTCTCCCACAAACCTCGCAAGGCAACGGCAGCTGATTGGATCTCGGGTGCACGCATTCGAACCCTTCCTCTCGCCTTTGCCCCTGTTGCTATTGGTTCGGGAGCCGCGTCCATCACCGAGCAGTTCAACGCTCCTGTTGCTCTGCTCTGTTTGGTTGTTGCTTTGGCATTGCAGATTGGTGTCAATTACTCCAACGATTACTCCGATGGGGTGCGGGGCACTGATGACTACCGAGTCGGACCTGCCCGCCTGACCGGCTCAGGTGCCGCAGATCCCAAGAAGGTCTTATCCGTTGCACTCGCCTTCTTTGCTCTCTCAGGTGTTGCCGGAATTGCCATTGTGATTCTCACCAGTGCCTGGTGGATGTTGGCAGTAGGTGCTGTTGCCATTGTTGCTGCCTGGTTCTATACCGGAGGCCGTCGCCCTTATGGCTATGCCGGCCTGGGTGAAGTAATGGTTTTCATTTTCTTCGGACTAGTGGCAACTCTGGGCACGACCTATGTCCAAACCGGCACCTTCAGTCAGGAAAGCCTGCTGGGTGGAATTGGCATTGGATTGATTTCCTGTGCCGTTCTGGTCGTGAATAACATCCGCGATATTGCCACTGACACTCTGGCTGGAAAGAAAACTCTTGCCGTTCGTATGGGTCGTACACCCTCAGCGGTTCTGTTCTGCATCTTGATGTTGATTCCTTTTGGAATCGTCATCTACGTAGGCCTCTTCTACACCGCAGCATTGCTGACCCTGTTTGCACTGTTGGCTGCACTGCCCGCGTGCTTGATCACGGTCATGGCCAAGACTCCGCAGGAATACATCCTGGCGTTGAAGCTATCCAGCCTGACTGGACTGCTGTATGGCTTAGGCTTTGCCTTTGCTTTCTTTAGCTAGACCAGCTTCAACTTCTGCATCCTCGGCGTCAGCGTCCTTGTAAGGATTGACCGCTTTGGCAGTCCGCTTCTCATAAAGCGATTCAGATAATGCATTACGAGTTTTCGCGAAGAAGATGTAGGAAACACAGAGACCGATGATGGCGGAGAGCACAGCTGCAATCCAAGGAGTCATTCCCAGCAGAAGCATGATTGCTAGGGGGACTGCAAAAGCTGCCAAGCGCATCAGGCTGAACCAGAACCATGTCGATTTCTTCACATCCCAAGTCTAAACCGGCGGGGCTGTGAGCTACTCGGGAGCCAACCTAGACTGGTAGCACTATGACCCGCGTCCTGATCGTCCTCGCTGCCCTCGCTGTGGCACTCATGGTGTTCTGTCTTGTCGATGCCATTCTCATCGACCGCTTCCGTGTGCGCGGAGTTCCCAAGGGTTTGTGGATCGTATTGATCTTGATCCTGCCGGTGGTGGGATCGATTCTTTGGCTTACGGTGGGACGTGGACGCAAGAATGGCCCAGGTTCCAAGAGAGGTTCCGTCGCTCCAGATGACGACATCGATTTCCTTCGAGGGTTGAACACTGATCCACCCAGCGATGGTCCCCGTGGCTAAACCAGCTCCCGCTTCCGTTTTCGCTGCAGAGTTCCTTACTCATGTAGTGGAACTCGGCGTGCAGCACATCGTTCTTTCTCCAGGTGCTCGTTCACAAGCACTTGCTTTGGTGGCAGCCGAACTAGAACGTCGCGGCGATGTGAAGCTTCACGTGCGTATCGATGAGCGCGCTGCTGGGTTCCTTGCCCTCGGCCTTGCGGTAGAAACCCGCACAGCAGCCGTTGTGATCACCACCTCAGGTTCGGCAGTGGCGAATCTTCACCCTGCCGTTCTCGAAGCACACCATGCAGGTGTGCCGATGATTGTTCTCACCGCTGATCGTCCTGAAGAACTGCGTGAAATTGGCAGCAACCAGACCACTCACCAGCATGACATTTTTGGACCCGCTGTTCGCTTGAGCGTGGACGAACCCGCACCTGTTCCCGGTGCGACTGCAGAACGCCGTGGTGCTGAGCTGGCCAATGATGCCTTCTACGCCGCAACTGATCACTACGCACCTGGTCCTGTTCATCTCAATGTGGCATTCCGTGAGCCACTCTCCAGCACGATTGACGTTCGCCCGGTCGAACTCCTCATTCAGTCCTTGCGACCTGTTGAGCCTGGTATTTCTCTGGAGCTCAACCGTGGTCCAAACACTCTGGTCATTGCTGGCGCTGATGCAGGTCCACGTGCTGAAGAAGTTGCTCATGAAGGTGGGTGGCCTCTCATCGCTGAGGTCACCAGTGGTTCACGCTACGGACGCAACCTCATCCCTGCCTACCGGGAGCTACTCTCCAATCCTGAGCTCACCAGACTCGTCGAGCGCATTGTGGTCTTTGGCCACCCCACGCTCAGTCGTGAAATTCCTGCGCTGATTGGGGACTCCAGCACCGGCATCCAAACCATCGTTGTTCGCGGTGCAGCACCCGAGGGCTATAACCCTGGTCTCAATGTCTCTTCTTTCGTCAATGACGTCACAGTGGAACCAGGTGAGACAAACACTGACTGGCTCGGCCTGTGGATCCTCAGTGGCCGTGACGCATTTGAGCGCTATGAATCAACTGCGATTGATGCTGCCCTCGCCACTGCTCCGAACGTGACGGCGTCACGCTCTGAGAGCATCGACGAGAAGAAGGCATTCTTGGCTGCAGAGCTTGCGGCTTCGAGAGTGAAGATTTCTCGGGAGTTGCTGGTGGATGCCGTCTGGCGTTCAACCTGGCCACACGATCGTCTTGTCTTTGCGGCATCTCGTTTGATTCGCGTGGCAGACAAGTTTGTGGGCGGCAAGAAGATCACTGTCCACGCCAACCGTGGGCTTGCCGGCATCGACGGAACTATCGGAACAGGCATTGGTATTGCGTTAGCAACAGAGAATGCTCTGACCCGCATTGTGGTTGGCGATCTTGCTGCCCTGCATGATGCAGGCTCGATGCTTTTTGGAACTCAGGAAGAACGCCCTCGCGTTCAGGTGATCGTGGGCAACGACGGTGGCGGAACCATCTTTGATGCGCTGGAAGTTGGCCAGACTGCCTCGGCAGAAAACATGGACCGCGTCTTCCTGACCCCACAACAGGTCAGCTTGGAATCTCTTTCCGCAGCCTATGGCTGGGGATACACCAAAGTCTCCACCGTGAGTGAGCTGGAACGCGCACTAACGGGTGCCGGTGATGGTCCTGAACTCGTCGAGGTCGAACTCAAGCGCTAGAAGCTTTCTAGCTCAGCGCATCCACGATGGGACGGAATTTCATTTCTGTTTCCACCAGTTCCTTTGAAGGAACAGAGTCAGACACGATTCCGCAGCCTGCATAGGCAGTGACGGTGGAGCCAGAGAGCTGAGCACAGCGCAGCGCGATGGCCCATTCGCCATCGCCGTCTGCGCCAATCCAGCCGACGGGGCCGGCATAGCGGCCACGGTCAAAAGGCTCGAGGTCATCAATGACTTCAACGGCAGCAACTGTGGGTGTCCCTGCCACTGCGGCCGTGGGGTGAAGAGCAAAGACAAGGTCGAGTGAGTTAGATCCGCTGGCAAGGGTGCCCGCAATATCGGTGGCGAGGTGCCAGAGGTTAGGAAGCTTCAGAGTGAAAGGGGCGTCACTGACGGTGAGTTGTTCGGCATAGGGGGTCAAGGCGTTGACTACCGAGCGAGTGGCGAAGCCGTGCTCATCCAGGTCTTTGTGGCTCGAGGCAAGCTCTGCTGCATTCGCAATGTCGGTGGCAGTGTCGCTGCCACGACGGGCGGTACCTGCCAGCACGCGTGCGGTGACCTTGCGGCCATGCACTGTGATGAGGGTTTCGGGGCTGGAACCAAATAGGCCATCCACGCTAAAGGTCCAGCAGTCGGGGTAGCTGTCAGCAAGGCGGTTGATGGCAACGCGAAGATCCTGAGTGCCCGCAAGCGTGCCCTCGAGTTCACGGGCGAGAACTACTTTCTCAACCTCTCCAGCATCAATGCGCTCAATGGCCTTGTTCACAGCAGAGGTGAAGCCCTCTTCAGAGAGCGAAGCAGGGGAGAGATGTACAACGGGTGCAGCTCCGAGCTGTGTGCTTGCAGTGATGTGTTCTGCCAACAGTTGTTCCGCTAAGTTTTCAGTAAGAGCATCAGCTGCTTCATCAGCGAAACCGATACGAGTCAGCCACGTGACTCCAGCTCGTTGCCCCACAATCAGTCGAGGGATGATCAACACGCTGGGCACTTCAGAGGTGGAGCGGAAGGCAAACGTTCCAAACGCCATCAGGCCGGAGCCGGCAACATTGACCGAATCGGTCACTGTTGCAGCAGCAGCAACCTCACGCCAAGCAGCCCCAGCATCCTTGATGCGGGTCTTACCGGAGAAGGACAGGGTTTCTACTTCTCCAATGCCGACCAGGCCGTCACCGCGTCGCCACCACAGCAGTGGTGAGTCGACGCTGAGCAGGGTGAGCAACTCGGGGGAGACGGTTAATCGAACCGACTCCACACGAAGACCACGGGTTGCTGACAAGCTCACCCGAGACAGCCTACGCCGGAGCCGTAGACTTCTCTTGTGACTACAGCTGACCTTTCTAAGAAGCCCGAAGCCGTCTCGGCAATGTTTGATGACGTTGCCGCTGGCTATGACGTCACCAACAACCTGCTTTCCGCAGGAAATGCATTGTTGTGGCGCATCGCGACCACCCGTGCAGTGAACCCCCAAGCATCTGAGCGGGTCCTGGACCTTGCAGCAGGCACCGGCACGAGCTCTGTGGCACTGGCAAAGTCAGGCGCACACGTTGTTGCTGCAGATTTCTCACCCGGCATGCTCGAAGTGGGCCGCCAGAAGCACGGATCAAATCCTCTCGTTGAATTCGTCGAAGCTGACGCCACCAAGCTTCCTTTTGCCGACAACAGCTTTGATGCAGTGACCATGTCTTTCGGTCTTCGGAATGTTGTCGAGCCCAAGAAGGCACTTGCTGAGCTCTATCGCGTGACCAAGCCTGGTGGGCGCATCGTGATCTGTGAGTTCTCGACCCCACCTGCTGCACCTATTCGTGCGGGCTACAACTTCTATCTGCGCAAGGTCATGCCGATGGTGGCAAAGTATTCCTCTTCAAACACTGAGGCCTATACCTACCTCGCAGACTCGATCGAAGACTGGCCCAACCAAGCCACGCTGGCGACCTGGATCCGTGAGGCCGGCTTCATGAACGTGGCCTACCGCAACCTCACCGCTGGTGTGGTTGCCCTACACCGCGGCATTAAGCCCGTCGCCTGAGCAGGACTAGGCTGAACGGGTGAACGCAAGCGTGAGTGGAGTAGCCGGAGTCACCGGTCATCTTTCACTGCGCCAAAGACTTTTTGCATCACCTGAGTCCAAGCAGCTCGCTGAGACTATCGATGCGGGCGTTGCCACCATTGAAGAAGGCTTGAGCAAAGAGCTTCACTTCACTGATGCTCTGGCTGATGTTTCTGGTCGCTATTTGTTTGGCGCAGGCGGCAAGCGCGTTCGCCCCATGCTCACTTTGCTCACTGCTCAACTGGGTAATGGCGCAACTCCTGACGTGATCACAGCTGCACAGGCCATCGAGATAACTCACCTCGCGTCGCTGTATCACGATGACGTCATGGACGAAGCTCCGCTTCGTCGCGGTGTTCCCAGTGCACACGAAGTCTGGGGCAACTCGGTAGCGATCCTCACTGGTGACCTTCTGTTCTCTCGTGCCAGCACCCTGATGACTCGCTTGGGCCAGAAGGCGATGCTGTTGCAGTCAGAGACTTTTGAGCGCCTGTGCTTGGGCCAGCTGCACGAAACCATCGGTCCTCGACCCGATGAAGACCCTGTATCCCACTACATCCAGGTCCTGGCTGACAAGACAGGTTCGCTGATTTCTGCAGCAGCTCGCTGCGGCATTGTGTATTCCGGTGCACCTTTGGAATACGAAGACGCCATGGTGGAGTTCGGCGACAAGATCGGTGTGGCCTTCCAGCTCGCTGATGACGTGCTTGACCTCTCTCCTGAATCTGCTGCCACCGGCAAGCAGGCCGGTACTGACCTGCGTGCAGGCGTTCCCACTCTCCCTACTCTTTTGCTTGAGCAGCAAGCTGCGACTGATCCAGCCGCAGCTGCATTGCTCGCTCGCATCCGCGATGACGCGGATGACGCCTCTGCTGAAGCAGATGCTGACCTTCAGCTCGCTATCGCTGAGCTTTATGCACACCCGGTTACTCAGGCCACTCGCGAAGAGGCTCGTCGCTGGGCAGCAGAAGCTGTTGCCGCCTTGGACATTTTGCCTGCAGGTGCTGTCAAGCAGGCACTTTCTGCCTTCGCAGAGCACGTCGTATCCCGCTCGGCCTAAGCCATGGCGAAGCCACGGGTTGATCCCACTGAGGGACGTGCAGCTGTTGTTGCTGTTCTCGCTGGCTCGTCAGCGCGAGAAGATGTTGCCGGAGCGGTTCGATATCTCTTGCAGTTGATGAGTGACGCAGCACCCGGTCACACGGTGGAACTCCGTGTTCCTCCCTTCGGTGCTATCCAGTGCGTGGAAGGGCCAGAACATACTCGAGGAACCCCACCGAATGTGGTGGAGATGGATTCACCCACCTGGATTGCGCTGGCAACGGGCTCAGTGAGCTGGGCAGCTGCCTATGACGAGGGAAAGATCAGTGCCTCTGGCGTGCGCAGCAATCTGAGTTCTCAGCTACCACTGGCACAATGGTGACATGAGCGAAAAAGAGACGGTCACCACCGAACAGGTCACTGTTCGCAGAGCCCCTAAATTCCTGACCTTCATGGTCACCGGAATTATCTTGGGTATCCTCGCAGCACTCATCCTCACCTTTGCGTTGCCAAATGAGAGTGAGTTCACTCTGACGCAGATCTTCGGCTTCATGCTGTTGATCACGGGAACCGTGGGTGGGACCCTCGGCTTGATCTTCGCGTTGATTGTGGATCGCTACTTCTCGCGCCACGTCACTCAGGCAACAGCAGAGAAAATCGCTGTCACCAAGGACTAGTCCTTTTTGAACTAGCTCAGCTGGTTACGCTCGACCCAGTCCAAGTACTCAGGGGTGATGGTCCCGGTGACGTAGTCGCCGGTGAAGCAGCTGACATCAAGACCGGTGAGCTTGGAGCCTTCCATGATGGCCGCTTCCATGTCCGCAACTTCCTGATAAATCAGGTGGTCTGCGCCAAGTTCCTGAGCAATCTCAGGAATCTTGCGACCGTGAGCGATGAGCTCCTGACGCGACGGCATGTTGATGCCATAGACGTGGGGGTAACGAACTGGAGGAGCAGCAGAGGTGAAGGTCACCTTGTTTGCTCCAGCAGCACGGGCCATCTCCACGATCTCGCGAGAGGTGGTGCCACGCACAATCGAGTCATCCACAATGAGGACGTTCTTGCCCTTGAACTCTGCCGACATAGCGTTGAGCTTCTGGCGGACGGAACGCTTGCGCTGAGCCTGGCCAGGCATGATGAAGGTGCGACCAACGTAACGGTTCTTGAAGAAACCTTCGCGGTATTCCACCCCCAGCTTGCGAGCCACCTGCATGGCAGAAGGTCGTGAAGAGTCAGGAATAGGCATAACCACATCGATGTCACCCAGAGGCGCATACTGAGCAACCGTGGCTGCCAAGCGGTCGCCCATGCGTAGACGAGTTTCGTAAACCGAGATGCCGTTCATCACGGAGTCGGGACGAGCGAGGTACACATACTCGAACGAGCAGGGACGAAGAATGGGGTTCTCTGCGCACTGGCGTGAGAAGAGTTCACCATCCTTGGTGATGAAGATGGCTTCGCCGGGCTCAACATCGCGCACGATTTCGTAGCCACCGGATTCCAAAACGAGAGATTCGGACGCAACGACGTAGTCGAACTTGCCCTTCTCGTTGGCGCGCTGACCCAAGATGAGCGGGCGGATGCCAAACGGATCGCGGAAGGCCAAAAGGCCGTGACCTGCAATGATCGCGATGGTGGCATAAGAGCCCTCCACGCGCTTGTGAAGATTTTCTACTGCGGTGAAGACGTGCTCGGGACCGAGTTCGGTTCCCGAGACAGTTCCCTGGAGTTCGGTAGCGAGGACGTTGAGCAAAAGCTCAGTGTCGCTCGACGTGTTCACGTGACGACGGTCAATACGGAACAGGTCGTTGGTGAGTTCACGGGTGTTGGTGAGGTTACCGTTGTGAACCAAGATGATGCCGTAGGGGGCATTGACGTAGAAAGGCTGCGCCTCTTCTTCGTTAGCCGCAGCACCAGCAGTGGCGTAGCGGACGTGACCGAGGCCAACGTTACCTACCAGGGTGCGCATGTCGCGTGTGCGGAAACCCTCGCGCACCTGACCCTTGGTCTTGTGCATGTGCAGGTGTGAATCATCTGCCGTTGCGATACCGGTGGAGTCCTGACCGCGGTGCTGCAAAAGCAACAGTGCGTCGTAGATTTGCTGATTGACCGGCTCAGTAGAGACGATTCCGACGATGCCACACATGTGCGGTGGGAGCTCCTGAAAGTCGAGGGGCGTGAAGGAGCTCTGTCGAGTTCCTAGTCAAGTCTGGCACATCTTTCCTGAGGATAGACTTGACCCTGTGAGCCAGAATTCTTCCTACGCACGTGCGGGTGTAGACACCGCTGCCGGTGACCTCGCGGTCGAACTCATGAAGGCCTCGGTTAAGGCCACGCATGGCCCTGAAGTACTCGGTGGCGTAGGCGGTTTCGCGGGACTTTTTGACGTCACTTTCCTCAAATCTTTTGATCGCCCCTTGCTCGCAACCAGCACTGATGGTGTGGGTACCAAGGTGGCAATCGCTCAGGCTCTGGACAAGCACGACACCATTGGTCAGGACCTGGTCGGCATGGTTGTGGACGACATCATCGTCTGCGGCGCACGCCCCTTGTTCATGACTGACTACATCGCCTGCGGCAAGGTTTACCCTGACCGCATTGCCGCCATTGTGAAGGGCATCGCCGATGCCTGCTCCGCAACCGGCACCGCACTCGTCGGTGGCGAGACCGCAGAGCACCCAGGTCTCCTTGGTGTTGACGACTATGACGTAGCGGGTGCCGCTGTCGGTGTTGTCGAAGCAGTAGATCTTCTGGGTGCCGAGCGCGTGGTCAACGGTGACGTTGTTATCGCGATGGAATCTTCCGGTCTGCACTCCAACGGCTACTCGCTTGTTCGCCACATCCTGGCTGAGAACAAGCTTGGTTACTCCGACAACTCTGCTGACTTTGGTGGTGTGGTGGGCGAGGTTCTCCTCGAGCCCACTCGCCTTTACACCGGTCCTCTCGTTGAGGTGCTCGCTGACCCAGCCCTGGCTGGCAGCGTGCACGCGCTCAGCCACGTCACCGGTGGTGGCATTGCAGCTAACTTGGCTCGTGTGCTTCCCGTCGGTTCCTGGGTTGAAGTAGACCGCTCGACCTGGTCACCTAGCAACGTCTTCCGCGTGCTGACGTCTCTCTCTGGTGACACTCTCGAGAGCACGGAAGGAACCTGGAACCTGGGCGTGGGCATGTTCGCCGTCGTCAGCGCAGGTTCTGCTTCTGCCGTCGTGAGCAAGCTATCTGGCCTCGGTATTCCTTCGTGGGTTGTCGGTATGGTTTCCACTTCTGAGCGTGACTTCACTGGCTTTGAACAGGGCGCTAAGGGCGTCAACGGTGGCGCAGTGCGCCTGGTTGGCAACTACGCTAACTAGTTCCCCACTGCCGTGCTGATTCCTCTTCTTATCACCGGCGCTGTCGGAGGGTTTCTCTCTGGCTTCTTTGGTGTTGGCGGCGGCATCATCATGGTTCCGCTGCTCATGGCATGGGCGAAGTTTGACCAGAAGCGAGCTTCTGCCACATCACTGCTTGCCATTGTTCCCACTTCGCTTGTGGGCGCGATTACGTATGCCAGCAATCACCAGGTTGATGTTTTAGTTGCTGTGCTCGTTGCCATCGGCGCAATTGTTGGAGCCCCGTTTGGCTCCAAGTTGTTGCGAGTTCTTCCCGTGGCGGTCATTCACTGGACCTTCATCACCATGATGGTGATTGAGGCTGCGCGATTGCTCTTTGTCACCGAACAAACCCAGGGCAGTTTCGAACTGACGTTCCTCTCAGGTGCTGGACTGATCGGCTTGGGTCTGATTATGGGAGTTGCCTCCGGCATGCTCGGCATCGGCGGCGGTGTTATTGCCGTGCCGGTCTTCATGAGCTTCTTTGGGTTAGCTCCGTTACTGGCTAAGGGAACCTCGTTGCTGGCGATGGTGCCCACGGCGATTGCCGGAACTATCCCCAACCTCAGGGCAGGTCTCGTTGTGCTCACAGATGGAGTCATCGTGGGCATTGCTGCCGTGGCCGCATCGTTTGGTGGAGTCGCGCTGGCATTTATCTTGCCGGATCAACTCTCAGCACAGCTCTTTGGATTGCTGTTGCTGGGCGTTGCGATTCAGAGTTCAGTCCGAAGGCTGAAAAAGAAGTAGTTAGGCGGAAGCCGCAGCTTCACTTTCCTCATCTTCGTCATCGGGGTAGAGGTCAGCCCATTTGTCGATGAGTTCGTCACCTTCAGAAACGTGACCGATCTCTTTTTCAAGTGCAGAGAGGTCAGTGTTTGGGCTGAAGTACTTCAGCTCGCGCGCAACTTTAGTGTGCTTCGCTTTTTGACGGCCACGCCCCATGCGTAACCCCTTACCTTGCTAACCGGGAAAAATTCACCGGATGACCATTAGGAAAAATCTAAGCGTAAGTCTAACACTGGCTTTCGCCTGTTTAGCCGAGGGGACCGCCACCAAGAAGGTAACCAGCTCCGACAGCGAGAAGGCCAACCGCAGTACTACCCACTATGTTGAGACCGGCTTGCATCCAGTGCCCTGCGCGTAACCGCTCAATGGACTCCACCGCGAAGGTGCTCATGGTGGTGAGACCTCCACAGAATCCTGCAATCAGCACAAACCCCACTTCGGGAGCGAGGAGGGCATTCGCCATCAGTGCTGTGAGTAAGCCCACCAACAATGAACCGACTGCGTTCACGGCAAAGATCGCAAGAGGGAAGCCGTCCTTCTTTGTCGGGAGGATGGACGTGCTGGCATAACGCAGTCCTGCGCCCACACCACCGGCAATGATCGCCAGGAAGAGGGAAATGAAATTCATCGTTTCACCCTTCGCTTCGTGATGCTCTTCTTCGCAAAGGGTGTGCCCACCCACATGCCCAGAAGGGCTGCGAACAGGCTCATTCCAATAGACAGAGCAAGATAGCCAGCGGTTGTCCAGGGGTTTTGAATCAGCAGCGCTTGCAGCATCACGCCAGAAAAGGTGGTGAAGCCACCCAGCACACCAGGGCCCACAGCCAACTTCATCCAGTGCGGAGTCTTCGGCCTGGTCCAGATGCCTGCCACGAGAAAACCGAGCAGGAAAGAACCAATGGCATTGATCACCATCAAGCTGACCAGCGACATCGTGAAGAAGATGAGGCTGAGCATGATGTCCAACAAGATGCGTAAGGCGGTGCCAATGGCACCACCGATCGCAACCGGAAGGAGATTTTTTTTCACGAAGCTAGGTTTCAGCTACTGGTCGTCTTTGGTGCGCTTAGCCGGCGTGACAGGCTTACGCGCAATGGGGCGCACGGGCTCACCGCGTCGAGACTGTCCAGGAACTGGACGTGAACGGCGACCGTAGATGATGTCGGTGGAGTCAAGCAGCCAGGGCACAAGTGCAATGGCAACGCCGTGCTCCATCATGAGCTTCATCTTGAGACGACGAGCCTTGTGGTTGTGGAGCGCGTGCTCCCACCAGTGACCCACGATGTATTGGGGAAGGTAAACAGTCACAATCTCAGAACCATGCGTTGCACGGTGTTCGCGAATGTGCTGAATCAGTGGCCAGCTCAGGTCGCGATAGGGCGAGCTGATGATGCGCAGCGGCAGGTGAATGTTCTGACGGATCCAGTCGAGTTCCAGCTTGGCCGTAGAGAGCTCATTGATCGACACGTGCACAGCCTCGATGGAATCGTGACGGGCAGCGATGGCGTAGTCGATGGCCTTGAGGATGGGCTTTTGCATTTTGCCAACCAGCACGATGGCGTGGTCACCCTTGGCGCCGAAGGTAGTTTCTGCGTCCACAGTGACTTCTGCTTCGACGTCACGGTAGTAACGGTTCACGCCGATCATGAGGAAGTAGAGAATCGGCATTGTGACGAACACAATCCATGCACCGTGCGTGAACTTAGTAATCGTCACGATGATGAGAACGGTTGCGGTGAACGTGGCTCCGGTGATGTTGATCAGACGAGAGCGATGAATGCTTCCTGAGTTTTCAGGCTTGGTTTTCAGCAGCTTGGTCCAGTGCACCACCATGCCGGTTTGGCCGAGGGTGAAGGAAACGAATACACCGATGATGTAGAGCTGAATGAGCTGAGTGAGATCTGCACGGAAGACCGCCAGAATCACAATTGCAGCCAAGCCCAGTGCAATCACACCGTTCGAGTAGATGAGACGGTCACCGCGGGTCTCAAGAGCCTTGGGTGCGTAACCATCGTGAGCAAGAACAGAACCCAGCAGGGGGAAGCCGTTGAATGCAGTATTCGCAGCTAGCAACAGAACCAGTGCAGTACCAGCCTGGATGGCATAGAAGAACACGGTGTTATTACCGAAGGTCGCAGCTGCAATCTGAGCAATCAGCGAGCGCTGAGGCACCGTTTCACAGTTGGCATATCCAATAAGTTGGCAGGCACTTTCTGCATAGTGAACATTCGAGATGAATGCCATGGTGATCAAACCAGCGAAGAGGGTAATGGCGATAGCGCCCATCACGACAAGAGTGATCTGTGCGTTCTTAATCTTGGGAACGCGGAAAGCAGGAACACCGTTGGCGATTGCTTCCACACCGGTCAGTGCAGCACACCCACTGGCGAAGGAACGCAGCAACAGCAGAATCAGTGCTGCCTGAGCGATGCTTTCTCCCTCGACCATGTACTGAGCGGACTCAGCAATGGGAGCGTCACCCATCAGGGTGCGAGTGATGCCCACCACGATCATGATGAAGACGCTGGTGACGAAGAAGTAGGTGGGGATAGCGAAGGCCTTGCCGGACTCGCGCACACCACGCAGGTTGATAGCAGCCAGGATGATCACGAAGACGATGGCCAGCAGCACACGTTCAGGTGCAAGTTCTGGAATAGCCGAAATGATGTTGTCGACACCAGAGGCGACCGACACTGCCACGGTCATCACGTAGTCGACGAGCAGAGCCGAAGCGACAACAACACCAGATTTCTCACCCAAGTTCTTGTGAGCTACTTCGTAGTCACCACCACCGGAAGGGTAAGCCTTGATGAGCTGGCGGTAGCTGGCAATGACCACAACCATTAGCAAGATGACGCAGGCAGCAATCCAGGGGGCAAAGCTGAGGAATGCGAGGCCACCGATGAGCAGAATCATCAAGAGTTCCTGCGGGGCATAGGCCACCGAGGAGAGCGGGTCACTCGCGAAGATGGGAAGCGCGATGCGCTTCTTGAGCAGCTCGCCTTCCAGCATCGCTGTCGGCAGCGGGTCACCAATAATCCAACGCTTAGGTGACTTTGACTCAGGGATAGAACCAGTACCAGTATCTTCAGGACTCACGAAGAGCTACTTTACGCCGATTCACCCGGTAGAGAACTCACATTTTTTCGTTATAAAGAACTGCCAGACTGTTGTTTGTGTATTTCTTAGCTAAAGCCAGTATGAAAAACCGCGCCCTCATTGCGCTGGTGACCATTGTTGTAGCCATCTTCGGAGGGCTTGCACTAACCAACCTCAAGCAGGAATTGGCACCCAGCGTGCAGTTCCCGCAGCTGGCTGTCCTCACTGTTTACCCAGGTGCTGCACCTGAAGTCGTGAACCAGGATGTCTCTGGTCCTATCGAAACAGCTATCCAGGGTGTTCCGGGTATCGAAAACACCACCGCGACATCCAGCACCAACCTGAGCCTCATCTCGGTGTCCTTTACCTATGGCACCGACCTGATCATCTCTGAGCAGAAGATCAACCAGGCCATCAACCGCATCAAGTCACAGCTGCCCACCGATGTTGACCCTCAGGTCATTTCCGGATCGTTCAGTGACTTCCCCGTCATGCAGATTGCGGTATCCAGCGATCTAGACACACTCGAGCTGGCCGACATTCTCCGCTCCTCAACGCTGGCTGAAATCAAGGACGTCGAAGGCGTTCGTGATGCTGCACTCCTCGGTGCACCCGAGAAGCGCGTCACCATCGAGCCCAACCAGGCAGAACTCCGTGCACAGGGCCTGACCACCGCGTCGATCAAGGACACCCTGGATGCCAACGGCCTCCTGATTCCTGCCGGTGAGATCACCGAGAACGATCAGACGCTCTCGGTTCAGATTGGTGAGCGCATCAACTCTGTTGATGCCATTGCCGCTCTGCCTATTACCGGTGCTAACGGTCCTGGTGTTATCACCATCGGATCTGTCTCGACTGTTGCTCTCACCGACGCACCCACCACCACTCTTTCTCGCGTGAATGGAAAACCTGCGCTCACTATTGCGGTGACCAAGCTTCCTGGAGCAAACACTGTTGATGTGTCCAAGGCCGTCAACAAGGTTCTTCCCACCCTGGAAAAGAGCCTCGGCAACAACGCCGTCTTCACCACCGTCTTCGACCAGGCTCCCTACATTGAGAAGTCGATCGAATCTCTGACCACTGAAGGTCTGCTTGGTCTGCTCTTCGCTGTCATCATCATCCTGATCTTCCTGATGTCGATCAGATCCACCCTGGTGACCGCCATCTCCATCCCCACCTCGGTGCTGATTACCTTCATCGGTCTCCAGGCAGCGAACTACACCCTCAACATCCTGACTCTGGGTGCTCTGACAATTGCCATCGGCCGTGTGGTCGATGACTCCATCGTGGTCATTGAGAACATCAAGCGCCGTCTGGTGCCTGGAGTGGACCGCGCCACGGTCATCGTGGACGCTGTCCGTGAAGTTGCTGGCGCTATTACCGCCTCGACCGCAACCACCGTTGCTGTGTTCTTGCCGCTGGCCTTCGTCGGTGACATCACCGGTGAGCTGTTCCGTCCGTTTGCACTGACCGTGACCATCGCACTTGTTGCGTCACTGCTGGTCTCTCTCACCATCGTTCCTGTGCTGGCCTACTGGTTCCTCCGTGCTCCTTCTGAGACCGGTAAGCGTGCTGAGAAGGCAAAGGCTGCTGAGCTTGCTGGAGAAGAGAAGCCTGGCTTCCTCCAGAAGGGCTACCTGCCCGTTATCAATTGGACCCTCAAGCACTCGGTCACCACGATCATCTTGGCTGTCCTGGTTCTGGTTGGAACTGGCGCAATTCTGCCGCTGATGAAGACCAACTTCTTGGGCTCCTCTGGTCAAAACACCTTCACCGTGACCGAAGCCATCAAGCCCGGCACCAGCCTGGAAGCTCAGGACGTGATGGCTACCGATATTGAAGGTGCCCTGCTCGATACAGATGGTGTTGAGATTGTTCAGGTCTCGATTGGTTCTTCCGGAAACGCACTGCGTGACGCCTTCGTTGGCGGCGGCGACACCGCCATCACCTTCTCCGTCACCACCAAGGATGGCGGTGACCAGCAGAAGATTCAGGACGCTGCTCGCGTAGCTGTCGAAAAGGTAGCTGACAAGGACACCATTACCGTGGGCGCTCAGAGCGGCTTCGGCGCTTCGAGCGACATTGCTATCGACATCACTGCACCTAACCAGGAATCACTGGACAAGGCTGCAGCAGCCGTCGACAAGAGCATGCGTTCACTTCCTGCCGTCAAGCAGGTCACCAGCAACCTCACCGAGGCTCGCCCCTACATCGCCGTCACGGTCAACCGTGATGACGCTGCAGCTGCCGGCTTCTCTGAGGTCGCGCTCGCCGGCTATGTTGCTCAGGCCATGCGCCCGACCACCATCGGCACTGTTGTAATCGAGGGAACCACCCTGGACATCTACATCGCCTCGAATGATCCCCCCACCACAGAAGCAGAGCTTGCTGCTCTGACCGTGCCTACCGCCAAGGGACTCGTTCCTCTGGACACCCTGGCAACTGTCACGGTCAAGGATGGCCCTGCCACCGTGACCACCGTCAAGGGTCAGCGCAGTGCAACAGTGACGGTTACACCTAACAGTGAAGACTTGGGAACAGCTACTGCTGAAGTAACCAAGGCTCTCAAGGACGTGGATCTGCCTTCGGGTGCATCCGCCAAGATTGGTGGCGTCAGCGCAGACCAGGCTGCGGCGTTTAGCTCGCTCGGTATTGCTCTGCTTGTTGCCATCCTCGTGGTCTACATCATCATGGTTGCCACCTTCGGTTCTCTGCTGCAGCCACTGTTGCTGCTCATCTCTGTTCCCTTCGCAGCAACTGGTGCGATTGGTCTCCAGGTCATCACCGGTGTTCCACTCGGTGTTCCTTCCTTCATCGGTCTGCTGATGTTGGTCGGTATCGTCGTGACGAACGCCATCGTGCTTATCGACTTGGTCAACCAGTACCGCAACAAGGGTCTGGCCGTCTCAGATGCTCTCCGTGAGGGTGCCATCCGCCGTCTGCGTCCGATTTTGATGACCGCACTGGCAACCATCTTCGCGCTGATTCCTATGGCTGTCGGTATCACCGGCTCCGGCGGATTCATCTCGCAGCCGCTGGCCATTGTGGTTATCGGTGGTCTGATCTCCTCGACCCTGCTGACCCTGATTGTTCTTCCCACCATCTACAACCTGGTTGAAGGTGGCCGCGAGAAGCGCAAGGCAAAGCGAGCTGAGAAGAAGGCCGCCAAGGCAGGAGTCACTGCCTCAGCACCGGTCTCCAAGGAGCCCGTCTTTGACACCCTCGTCGTTGACGACGATGGTGACGATGACACTCCCATTCGTCGCCGCACTCCTTCCGCCTAACTAGGCTGGAGGGATGAAGACATCTCGCCTCGCATTGTGGTCACTGGTTTCAGTGGCTGCGATGTGGGGCGTTGCCTTTGTCGTGATGAAGCCGGCAATTGAGCAGCAGCCCTTCTTCGACTTCCTCGCTATTCGCTTCACTATTGCTGCCGCAATCATGTTGGTGATCAAACCCAAGGTGATCCTTGCACTCAAGGGCAAGATGCTTGCTGTGGGAGCTGTGCTGGGAGTTGTGCTGGGCCTGGCCTACGTCACCCAGACCATTGCACTCGAGATGACCACCGCGGCCATCACGGGATTCCTCACCGGAACCTACGTTGTGTTGACCCCCGTGCTGGGTTGGTTGATCTTCCGCCGCAAGGTGGGAATCAAGGTAGCAATTGGTGCCGTGCTGGCACTCATTGGTCTGGGTCTTATCTCCATCACGGGTGTCTCTATCGAGGTTGGTCAGATCTGGGGAATCATCTGTGCTGTTCTCTATGCCCTGCACATCGTGGGCTTGGGGCGCTTTAGTTCAGGACTTGATTCCTATGCGCTGACATTTGTCCAGCTGCTCTTCGTCGCAGTGGTCTGTTGGATCGGTGCCCTGCCCGATGGCTATCAAGGCCCACCCACGGTTGACGTCTGGATGGCAGTGCTATTCACTGCGATCTTTGCCACCGTTATTGGCTTTTTTGTTCAGACCTGGGCGCAAGCCCAGATGGAGCCCTCTAGAGTTGCCATCATCTTGACCCTCGAGGTCGTCTTCACAGCAGTTGTTTCGGTTGGTGTGGGACAAGAAGTTCTGGCGCTGAAGACCATCATCGGCGGGGCATTTATGGTCGCCGCCATGGTGATCGTGGAGATGCCCACGCGGGGACGGAAAGAACACATCGCAGGAACCCCCGGTCCCGAAGATGAGGACATCGTTCCTCTTGAGCCTCTCGCCCACTAGATATATCGGCTCTCTCGGGGCCGATAAACTGAAGTCATGACTTCTGCACGCGAACAGCTGATCAACTTCATTAAAGAAGAAGCCGTCTTCCACGGTGACTTCACGCTCACCAGCGGCAAGAAGGCCACGTATTACGTGGACATGCGCAAGATTTCTTTGGATCACCGCGTTGCCCCACTGATCGGACAGGTCATGTTGGACGTGCTGGCGCAGATTCCCGATGTGGACGCTGTGGGCGGTCTCACCATGGGCGCAGACCCCATCGCAACCGCAGTGCTTCACCAGGGCGCTGCCCAGGGCCTGACCTATGACGCCTTTGTTGTGCGCAAGGAGCCTAAGGATCACGGCCGGGGTCGTCAGGTTGAAGGACCCGACCTGGTGGGCAAGCGCGTCGTTGTTCTTGAAGACACCTCGACAACCGGTGGCTCACCACTGAAAGCTATTGAAGCTCTCGAGAAGGTTGGCGCCGAGATTGCTGGTGTTGCTGTGGTCGTCGACCGTGCGACAGATGCTCGTCAGCGCATTGAGACTGCTGGCTACCCCTACTTCTATGCCATTGGTCTCGAAGACCTCGGTCTCGAACCTCAGTAGTCGTGACTGACCTTCCAGAGTCACCCACCCACGAACTGAGCACCTCCGGTGTTGGTCCGTGGATTGGTGAACTCCCGGAAGACCCCTGGTTCGACCCTGAGCTCCTAGAAAAGGGCGATACGCGTAACGTTATCGACCGCTATCGCTACTGGACCATGGAAGCGATTGTCGCGGATCTCGACGAGAAGCGTCACCCGTTCCATGTCGCCATTGAGAACTGGCAGCACGATATGAACATCGGTTCAATCGTGCGCTCAGCCAATGCTTTTGGTGCAGACACTGTCCACATCGTGGGACGCCGTCGCTGGAACAAGCGCGGTGCGATGGTCACCGACCGCTACCAACACGTGGTTCACCACGACACAGTTGCTGACTTGGTCGAGTGGGCGAAGGCAGAGAACATGCCTATCCTCGCCATTGACAATGTTCCTGGCTGCGTGAAAATCGAAACCTTTGACTTGCCCGAGCGTTGCTTGTTCTTGTTTGGCCAAGAAGGCCCCGGGCTGTCTCCCGAAGCCATCGAAGCTGCAGAAGCAGTGATTGAAATCACGCAGTTTGGTTCAACCCGCTCCATCAATGCCAGTGCGGCAGCTGCTGTGACCATGCACTCATGGGTCATGCAGCACGTGACGTTCTAAAGGGGCACCATGACTACTCGGAACTCTCCTGAAGCCTGGGATAAGCGTTATGCCGAGGCAGAGATGGTCTGGTCGTTGGAGCCCAACGAGTTTGTCGTTGAGTACCTCTCCGATATTCCTGCTGGCAAGATGCTGGACCTGGGTGGCGGTGAAGGCCGCAATGCTCTCTGGTTTGCCAGCCGCGGTTGGCATGTGGAGAACTCCGACTTCTCCGCTGTGGCCGTGGGCAAGTTCTTGCAGCGCGCTGAGCACGAGGGGCTGACAGAACTCTGCACCGGCACGGCAGTTGATGCCACCAACCCTGAGTCCTGCGTGACCAAGCCCGTTGATCTGGCCGTGATGGCCTATCTTCAGATTCCTGCTGCAGACCTCGTTGCTGCGATTGCCACGGCAGCGCAGAGCCTGCGCTCGGGCGGCACGCTCTTTGGTGTGTGGCACGCACGTGAAAACCTTGAACACGGCTTCGGTGGTCCGCCCAGCCCAGAGCTCAACCCGACACAGGATGAGCTCCGCTCCGCCTGTGATGCCCTCGGATTAAACGTGCACACGCTGACGCTGCGGGATCGTTTCTTTGTCTCGGGTGGCGAAGAGCGCAAGGCCATTGACGTTGTGCTACTTGCCACTACTTAGCCTGAAGTAACCGCAAGAAAGAGGCGTTATTTAGCCGGTAGAATGAATTACTGGCAGGTCGCAGTTGCACAGGCCGTTCTAACGACGAGGGGATATCGTCATGCCAGCAATCGTTCTGATTGGTGCCCAGTGGGGCGACGAAGGTAAGGGTAAGGCTACCGACCTTCTTGCTGAACGTATCGACTACGTTGTGAAGTTCAACGGCGGTAACAACGCTGGTCACACCGTCGTTATTGGCGACGAGAAGTATGCCCTCCACTTACTTCCCTCCGGCATTTTGACTCCCGGCGTTACCCCCGTGATCTCCAACGGTGTGGTCATCGACATCTCAGTTCTTTTCGCTGAGCTCGACGCACTGAACTCACGCGGCATCGACACCTCGAAGCTGCGCGTGAGCGCAAACGCTCACGTCATCACCGACTACCACCGCACCTTGGACAAGGTCACCGAGCGCTTCCTCGGCAAGCGTCAGATCGGCACCACCGGCCGCGGCATTGGTCCCACCTATGCCGACAAGATCAACCGCGTGGGTATCCGCATCCAAGACATCTTCGACGAAGGCATCCTGCGCCAGAAGGTCGAAGCAGCGCTCGAGATCAAGAACCACTTGCTGGCCAAGATCTATAACCGTCGCGCCATCTCGGCTGATGCCGTGATTGAAGAACTACTTTCCTACCGTGAGCGTCTGGCACCCATGGTGGCTGACACTGCACTCGAACTGAACCAGGCTCTCGAAGCAGACAAGGTTGTGCTGTTCGAGGGTGGCCAGGCAACCATGCTCGACATAGACCACGGAACCTATCCTTTCGTCACCTCGTCGAACGCCACTGCAGGTGGTGCATCGACCGGTTCGGGAATTGGTCCTAACAAGATTGAGCGCGTGATTGCGGTCATCAAGGCCTACACAACCCGCGTGGGCGCAGGTCCGTTCCCCACCGAGCTCTTCGATGAAGACGGTGAATACCTGCGTGCCAAAGGCTTCGAGTTCGGCACCACCACTGGACGTCCCCGTCGCTGTGGTTGGTATGACGCCCCGATAGCTCGCTACACCGCACGCATCAATGGTGTGACCGACTTCGTCGTCACCAAGCTTGACGTTCTTACTGGCCTCGAGCAGATTCCGGTTTGTGTTGCCTATGACGTCGACGGTGTTCGTCACGATGAGGTTCCCGTGAACCAGAGCGACTTCCACCACGCCAAGCCCATCCTGGAATACTTCCCCGGTTGGACTGAGGACATCACCGGTGCACGTAAGTTCAGCGATCTTCCCAAGAACGCTCAGGACTACGTCACTGCACTAGAAGCAATGAGCGGTGCTCGATTCTCCGCTATCGGTGTTGGTCCTGCTCGCGATGCAATCATCGTTCAGCACGACCTCGTTGGCTAAAACCTCTCTCGTCTGACCTGCTGGTCAGATTGACTCGTTCGTTCATGCCCTAATGAACCTTGTCAGGTCTAGGCTGAAGAAGTTATGACCTCCACTTCTGTTGCCCACAAGCCTGGCCAGGCGCCCACCGTTGTCGTGTTCAAGTTCATTGCCTTAGCGCTGTTGTGGGGATCGAGCTTCTTCTTTATCAAGATCGCTCTGGACACCCTGAGTTGGGGGCAGATCGCGTGGTCGCGCGTTGTTGCCGGTGGAATTTTCATGTTGGTGTTCTGGCTGATTAGCCGTGAGCAACTTCCCAAAGACATCAAGCTCTGGGGACACATCGCCTTCGCAGGTGTCATTGGTATTGGAATCCCCTTCATCTTCTTCCCCTGGGCAGAGCAATACATCACTTCTGCTGTTGCCACAATCTATAACGGCCTCACCCCGATCATGACCGCGATCATTGCGGTCTATGTATTGCGCGTGGAGAACTTCAACCGCAATCAAGCAGTTGGTGTACTTGTGGGACTTGCAGGTCTTGTCGTTGTGATTGCGCCCTGGACCATTACTGACTTAGGCGGCAGCTTCTGGGGCCAGATTGCAGCACTTGGTGCAGCGGTGATGTATGGATTCTCCGGAACATACCTCAAGAAATACGTGTTCCCTCGAGGTGTCTCCTCGAAGTCCATCTCCATTATTGAAGTGGGCGCAGCAGCGATCTTCATCTTGTTGCTGACCCCCTTCCTTGCCACGGGACCTGTCACTATCGACTGGACCACCATCATCGCCATTAGCGTTATTGGCTTTGGTGGAACAGGGCTGGCCTATCTCTGGTTCAACGATGTGTTGGATTCATGGGGCCCCACTCGTGCTTCTTCCGTGACCTATGTCATGCCCATCGTGGGTGTCATGTTGGGCGTTGTCTTTTTGGGTGAAACCTTGCACTGGTATGAGCCCACAGGTGGGGCGATTGTCATCCTGGGTGTTCTGATTATGCGCAGGCAGGTCAAGAACTAATCCCTCCTGCGCTAACCTGAAAGCATGGCGCAGAACGAGATGACCCCTGAGGTTGCCCAAGAGCTCGCAGGTATTCGCGAGAGCATCGACAACATCGATGCAGCTCTCATTCACATGCTCGCTGAGCGTTTCAAGTTCACCCAGAAGGTGGGCAAGCTCAAGGCCACCAACGATCTTCCCCCCTCAGACCCCGAGCGTGAGGCCCGCCAGGTTGCGCGCCTGCGCGCACTGGCGGAAGAGGCCAACCTCGACCCTACCTTCGCGGAGAAGTGGTTCCACTTCGTGGTGGAAGAGGTCATTCACCACCACGAACAAGCTCGGGGCTAAACCATGAGCGACTTTGAACTGCACTGGTCTGTCAAAGACAGCCTCATTGCCTACATCTCTGGTTTAGAAGATGGCACCGTGGAAGCTCTCGAGCCTGCGACCAGAACAGAGTCCGGTTTCACTTTCGCACTCAACGAGGTTGCTTCAGACTTCAACGCTGATACTCACACCGGTGAGCTACAGTTCCTGGGAACTGCTCACTTCACCGGCCACTGGGGCATGATGAACATCACCATCAAGGACCCTCGTATTGAGCTCACTTCAGGTCATGGAACGTTGTCTATTGCGCAGGGAGGAATTCTCTCTCCGGAGGTTCATGTTCCCTTTGTGAATGTGAACGTCATTCCTGGATCACACCCACTCATGCTGACAGCTGCATTGACGGCAGAAGGCCGTGGCGTGATGGGTGAGCAATACAGTGTGGGGCAAGAACTCAGCACAGTGACTCTGGTTGCTAAATAACCCTTGCCAACAGGGTTATTTATCTGAGAAACTCAAATTCTTCGGGTGGGCCCCTGCAATGGGACCTGCTCGAAGCTCGTTAAGCCTGTACTTAGTTTTGGTCTAAGTCCTTGAGCTGCGCCGTTCCTGTCTTACCAATGAGGTTCTCCTGGTAAGAGTCAGCAGCCGCAACAAGCGGCTCAGCAACAGCCTTGAGGCGCTGCCCCTTCTTCGCTCTGATGAAGCGCACCACGAGCCCCACAATAATGGCTGCCCAAAAGACACCAATCAGAATGGCAATAAATGGATCCATGGTTCCCCCGAACCGCTGTTAGCCGAAGTACTGAGGCAGTGTCTCGTTGCTACGCTGACGAATCTCAGCGACAGAAACCTCGAACAGACCCTGTACGTCAAGCTTAGCGTCGTCCCCTCCCAGATCGGTCACACCGATACGGAGCACGGGGTAGTTGCGGGCTTCACAGAGTCCCAAGAAGCGCACGTCATCTTCTCGAGGAATTGAGACGATCACACGACCGGTGGACTCAGAGAACAGCGCAGTGGCAGCGTCTACGCCGTCACGCTCGATGATTTCATCGAGCCAGATGCGTGCGCCATCTTTTACCCTGACTTTGCCGAGAAGTGGTTCCACTTTGTCGTCCGGGAGGTCATTAAGCACCACCAGGCCATCGCTAACGGTGATAAAGCCTAACTTGCCGAGCTCTCTAAAAGAACCTCGAGTTCGGTCTGGTTCACTGCCCGTCGCGTGAGGCTCCACGAGTTTGCTGTTGAATCAAACAAGGTCGTTCCCAACCCTGAATGGTTTCCAACCGGACCTTTCCCGTTGTCTATGCAGTGAATCGAAACGTCAGTCGTCGTGGCACCCGATCCGATTGAGATGTTTATTTCTGTTGCCGAACCGTGACGCACGGCGTTGGTCGTGCCTTCCTCGACTACCAGTACCGCAGTCTTGCGAAGATTGCGGTCTCTGTTGAGTAATCGTTCGATTGATGGGTCTACCGAAAAGCGGACCTCAGCGAGACCTTTCCATAGGCCTTGAATTGATTGCAGTTCGGTCGAAATGTCCGACAACTCTCGCTGAGATGAGACTGTCAGTACTTCATCGAGAATGGCGTATAGCTCATCCTGAGCAGGTGAGATGTCTGCCGGCGCCCCGTCCGCCCCCAGGCGCAGAGCCACTGAGAGCATCCCATTCTGCACACGACTATGCAAGTAGTGAGCCAATTCGCGATTCTCGAATTGTTGCTGCGCCGACATCGAATATGCCTGCGCGGTCTGTTCTGAGAGCTCGGTCAGTTGCGCACGAACATCCTTCTCCTCATTTTGGGCTGCACGAATAGTCCCTAGGATCAGGCCAGACAAGACAAAAAAGAGAAGCAAGAAGGTCACCGCTCCCCAGCGCGGGTAGTCGGGCAGAGGGCCGAAGATAAGAATGCTTATGGCGTCAAGAGCAAAAACAAGAAAGCCGTTCACCAGCGCGAAGGCCATCACGCCATAGGTACCGCCCCGATTCGGGAGGAACTGTGCGAGCCAGAGGATGCCAAATACGATCACCGCTTGAACGAGCAAACGGAGTAGTCCGTTTAATATCCCTGCGTACCAGAGCTGGGGAGCGATGAACGTGATGACGTAGGCAACGGTTGTCCCTACCGGGGTGAAACGGTAATCCCTCCAGACAATGCGAATAAGGTCGGGGATGCGGAAGCTGGGCAACGACTGTCGAACTTGCTCAGAAAGAGTTCGACTCAGCGGCCGTAGCTCATTGTCGATGATGGTGTTAAGTGTTCGGTTGAGTTCGAGCGGGTTGCGGGCGTGGGAGACCGATGTTCGGGTGAGTTCAACGAACGACGAAATGTCTTGGTCGTAGGAGCGGTTCTTTGAAGAGCCACCGAGGGCGGGTCGAAACTTTCGGAGCACGAGCTCGCGAGCCAGGGCATCCCGCTCGCGTTCATAGCGGGCGAGCGTCGCATACAACACTGAGATGGCGGGAATGAGCCATGCCCCCAGTACGGCAGAAATGGCGATTCGCGGGCCGATGCCATCGAGGGGCCCGTGTGTGATGCTGACGGCGACGAGAGTGGTAACCACGGCTTTAATGGCACCGACAGCAGCTCCAAACGCACTGACGAGCAAGAGCGGGATTGGCTTCGCCTGACTGTTTCGAAACACGCTCGCGTTCGACAGAGCCATCAATCCCACGGCTGAGAGAACTCCAGCCGAATTGGCGAGTGCCATCAAGGCAAACTCGCTAAGCGAGGTCAGCCCCGGCGTCGCAAAAACCGATGCCACGACCCAGATGGGTCCGACCCACAGGTAGGCCGGAAGGTAGTTAAACCACCGACCTCCGGCCTCGTCGCTCAGACGCGAAAATCTAGTCGTGCTACGGGCCACTTAAACCACTGGCTTCGAAATAGGCGCGCGCGAGCATGACGCGCTGGTTCGCATCTGCCGAGGAGGGAATCTCCAGCGCTTTAACTAGTCGTGCAATTAGTGATTCGACCGTCTTGACGGTTGTCTGGCGAATCCTAGCAATTTGCTGGTTAGTGTGACCCTCCGCGATCAACCTCAGCACGTCATGTTGCGTATCAGTAAGGTTGGCTAGTTTCGGCTGATTAGCATGCGCAGGTTTGACGGTATGTGAGCGCACAGCGATTGCAAGGGCTCGCACGAGGTCATCAATGTGTGTCACGGAACGCTTGGTGATGTACTGGGTCCCAGCCGGGGGCTCCGACATGGTGGCGCTGAGCATGCGGGGATCGTCGTAACTGGTCAGGATGACGATTCCGATGCTGGGGTCGTTCCGCCTCAGAGCTTTGGCCAGGTCGATACCGGTAGGGCCGGGGCCCAGGTGTAGATCGAGCACGGCGGCGGTGGGCATCCAGTCTTCGGCCTTGGTGGCAGCGGCGCTGGCCAGTGCAGTGTCAAAGACGTCGAAGTGCTCCTCGCGAAGAGCCGCGGCAATGCTCAGGCGCGTGAAGTCGTCGTCTTCAACAACGAGCACTCTAATGTTCACTGTTTCAGTATGTCCTGCGACGACGCCAGATGACTATAGCGATACCCACGAGCAGAAGCAGCGCTCCGGCGGTGAGGGTCGTGAAGACTCGCGCAGTGGCTAGACCGGTATTCGACAAGCGTGCGACCGAGGGCTGCAATGCATCCCATGCAGCGTTTGCTTCGGCCTCTGTCGTATAGACCCCAATTATTGTGTCGGATTGGTCAGATACGAACCAGAGTTTTTGAATCTCGGTGACGCTGTTCGATGCTGTCGAGCTCACTTCCACACGGTGCACTCCGGCTGCCACTGCAGGAATGGTGCCGCTGAAGATCACAGCGGCGGACCCATCGGTCGCACCTGAACCCAGTGTCACCGGAGTCGAGTGAACCTTAACGTTCCACGACGAGCCGACTTGCCGGTCGGTTTGCGTTATGTTCACGGCGCGAGTGACTGCGTTGATGCTCAGAGGTGCTGCATTGATGGCATTCCAGCTGGCGTAGAGGGTCGTTGCCGCTGTGATGTTTGAGCCGGTACTGAAGTCGTAGGTGGGGCCGGATGCGGAACCCGTGTGCCACGTATCCATGGCATAACCCGCCAACGTCGGATCAGTTGGACGATCGGGTCGCGAACCGTATCCGACCTCTTGTTGGGTGACACTACTGCCGCTACCGCTGTTGAAACTCACGTCGTAGTTGAAGGTG
This sequence comes from Aurantimicrobium minutum, assembly GCF_029892845.1. Lineage (GTDB taxonomy): Bacteria > Actinomycetota > Actinomycetes > Actinomycetales > Microbacteriaceae > Aurantimicrobium > Aurantimicrobium minutum_B. The sequence continues at coordinate 35,728 of NZ_JARXVT010000006.1, read as the reverse complement.
AATGTGACGGTGCCATTTTCTTCTGTTTTTGTGACCGAGCGAGCGGGTGCCCCATTAGTAGCTGTGGAACTTGACGTTGTGGGCGCAAAGCCACCAGTCGTGCCGCTCCCATTTGGAATGGGGGTGAAGGGGCTTGAAGTCAAAGTGACCACAGTGAGAGTTCCAGCGTCTGAGTAAGAACGGGGTAGGTAACCTGAACCAATCGCCGCACCGCTAACGGGCACGCCAGAGACAATACCTGGCGTTGCGATCGCCTGGGTTTTTCCTCCGCTCAAGGTTACGTTACAGCCGGTTCCAAGGAATCCAGCGCCGATTCCAGCCGCAACCTGGCCACCGGTCGCTGTCACATTTCCAGCACTAATCGAAATGTTGCCGCACGTTGTGGCCGCATACCCAGAGCCGATTCCAGCTCCATACGGGCCACCTGTTGCAGTAACGGCACCCCCGTTTATCTCCAGAGCGATCAAACCAGCACTCGGCATGGCACCATCGCCGATGCCAGCGCCGAATTCACCACCCATGGCATTTACGATTCCGCCATTGATAGTGATGTACTCACCTCGCCCGTTCTCTCCTCCGCCGATACCGGCACCATATGCGCCAGCCGTTGCAGAAACAAACCCATTGTTGATTACGGTGATGCCACCACGACCTTTGTTCCCCCCGCCGATTCCAGCGGCGCGAGAACCTCCCACGGCAGTTGTGACGCCGCCGTTAATAGTGGTCACACCACCGTTTCCTCGGTTGGCAGATACGGTGTAGCCTGCACCGCCACCAATTCCAGCACCGTACCAAGCTGCCGTTACGGTGATGACACCATCGTTAATTGTGGTTGCTCCACCGTCTCCGCCGTTGCCGCCGCCAATTCCTGCCCCGCTATAGCCCGCAATGACATTTACCTGCCCACCGTTAATTGTGGTTGCTCCACCCATACCACCGTCTCCGCCGCCGATTCCTGCGGCAAAAGCACCGCCTCTGGTGGTGACGTTTCCGGAGTTGATAGTGAGGGAACCCCCGGTGGCGCCATTCCCGCCACCAATCCCAGCACCGTTTGCGCCTCCAACAACAATTAATACATTGCTACCGGGATGTGAATCCTGAATCGTGAGATAGGCCCCCGTATTTTCAATTGCGGCGTGGTTGTCATCCGCGTCGGTGACGAAGAGAGAATATCCGTTCAAATCAAGCGTCACGTATGCGCCGGAGGACAGAGTGAGGTGCATGTTGGCCACAGAGATGATAGCCCCGAGGCAGACCACTTTCGGATTTGCAGACGAAGTGTTACTACTTGTTGCCGACGAAACCGACCCGATGAGCTCTGCCCAAGACGTTGGTTTGTTCTCGCTGCTACAGGTCGTATCGAGCATGCCCCAGCTGGCATAGAGCGTGGTTGCCGCGGTTATGGTCGTGCCAGAGCTGAAGTTGTATGTGGGTCCAGAAGCTGAATCTGTGTGCCAGGTATCCATGGCGTAGCCAGCGCGTGTCGGTGGCGCCGGTAGGGTGGGGCGCTGGCGATATGCCACATCTTGCTGGATGACACTACTGCCGCCACCGGTATTGAAGCTCACCGCGTAGTTGAAAGTAAAAGTCACGTAGTCGTAACCCTCAGTTCTGGTTACCGATGCCGCGGAGGCACTTGACGACGGTGTCGTACTTGTTGAAGAGGGCGCGTGTCCAGATGTACCACTTGTATCGAGATTGATCCATGAGATTGGGCTGACAGTGGTAACAGTGAGACTTCCCCCCTGCGAACCGCCGGCGCCACTCCCGATCTCAGCTGATGAACGCACCCACCTAATAGCTTGAATACGTCCACCACTAAGGGTCACATTTCCGCCATCTCCGCCATTTCCGCCGCCGATTCCTGCTGCATCGGCACCTCCTGTGGCAACGACGCTTCCAGCGGTAACAGTGATGCTGCCGCCGTTACCGTTACCGCCGCCGCCGCCGATTCCAGCCCCAGAGAACCCGCCCATTGCGGAAACATTTCCCCCGCCGATGGCGATGATGCCACCATCGCCATCAATTCCGCCGCCGATCCCTGCTCCGAAATCACCGCCGGTAGCGCTGATTGTTCCCCCGCTGATGGTGATGGTTCCGCCATTTTCACCAGCACTGCCGCCGATCCCTGCGCCGCTGAAACCGCCAGTAGCGCTGATTGTTCCACCACTGATGGTGATTGTCCCGCCGCCGCCGCCGCCGATCCCTGCGCCGCTGTTACCGCTAGTAGCGCTGATTGTTCCACCGTTGATGGTGATGGTTCCGCCATTTCCGCTATTACCCCCGCCGACCCCTGCTGCGCCGAATCCGCCAGTTGAGGTGATGTTTCCTGAGTTGATGGTGATTGTTCCGCCATCTCCCAGCCACCCGCCGCCGATCCCTGCTCCGAGGTTACCGCCAGTAGCGCTGATTGTTCCACCGTTGATGGTGATCATTCCGCCATTTCCGCCATTACCCCCGCCGACCCCTGCTGCGCCGAATCCGCCAGTTGAGGTGATGTTTCCTGAGTTGATGGTGATGGTTCCGCCATTTCCCCCGCCATTTCCCCCGCCAATTCCAGCAGCATAACCCCCTCCTGTTACCGAGATATTGCCACCGTTGATGGTGATCATTCCGCCATTTCCGCCATTTCCGCCGCCGATCCCTGCGCCGCTGGTTGCGCTGGGTGCGCCGGTTGCGATGATGGTTCCTGAGTTGATGGTGATGGTTCCGCCATTTCCGCCATTTCCGCCGCCGATCCCTGCTGCGCCATTTCCGCCGGTTGCGGTTAAAGTATTGCTTCCCGGGTTAGAGTCTTGAATCGTAAGGTGACCATCGACGTTGGTGTCGATACCGGCACCGGCCGTCCCACCCGAAATAGCTAACGAGTACCCACTGAGATCAAGCACTACATACTGTAAGTGTCCGAGCCGCAGATTTTGATCTGCGGGACCCACAAGATTTGCCCCAAGGCATACGACGTTTGGCGAAGCGCTGGTGCCCGTGTTCATCATTGCAATCTGCAGGTCTGCCCACGTCGTTGGGGTAGACGTACAGGTGGGAGGAGTGGCGTGTGCAGCCGTCGGTGTCATGACTACGCCGCCAAAAATGACGAGTGTGAATGCGGTGAAAACTAAGAACAATCGACGCAACGAACACGCTCCCTAAACCGGGGCATTAAGCCCAGGATTTCAGGCTAGGAGCGAGTCCTAGAGACCTTAAGGATGTGCGTGGAGGCGCCAGCAAAACACAGGGATAACCCTGCATGCCAAGAGAACTCAGTGATCTAAGAGTTAACCGAAGTACTTGGGCAGAGTCTCGTTGCTGCGCTGACGAATCTCAGCAACAGAAACCTCGAATAAGCCCTGAACGTCGAGCTTGGCATCTTCTCCACCCTGGTCGGTAACACCGATGCGCAGGACAGGGTAGTTGCGAGCTTCGCAGAGTCCCAAGAAGCGCACGTCATCTTCGCGAGGAACAGAGACGATGACGCGACCGGTTGACTCAGAAAAAAGGGCGGTTGCAGCATCTACGCCGTCACGCTCGATGATTTCATCGAGCCAGACGCGAGCACCCACGCCAAAGCGCATGACGGACTCAGCCAGTGCCTGTCCCAGACCACCATCACTGAGGTCGTGAGCAGAAAGAATAAGGCTCTCGATTGCAGCACCCTGAAGCAGGTCTGCCAGTTCCTTTTCTTGGGCCAAGTCAACAACGGGAGGAACGCCACCTAAGTGGTTGTGAATGGTGCCAGCCCAAGCCGAACCATCAAGTTCGGTGCGGGTGTAGCCGAGGAGGTAGATGTTGTTGCCCTCGTCCTGCCAGGAAGAAGGAATGCGACGAGCAACGTCATCGATAACACCCAGCACGCCCACAACAGGGGTGGGGTGGATGGGAGCGTCACCGGTCTGGTTATAGAAGGAGACGTTTCCACCGGTGACGGGGATCTCGAGTTCCAAGCAACCATCAGCAAGACCTTCAACAGCACGCTTGAACTGCCACATCACTTCTGGGTTCTCAGGAGAACCGAAGTTGAGGCAGTCAGTGACCGCTGCAGGAACAGCACCTGATACTGCCACGTTGCGGTAAGCCTCAGCCAGAGCCAAGCGAGCACCCTGGTAGGGGTCAAGCTGGCAGTAACGACCGTTGGCGTCGGTGGCGATAGCGAAACCGAGACCGGATTCTTCATCCACGCGGATCATGCCGGCATCGTCAGGGAAGCTGAGTGCCGTGTTACCCATGACGAAGTAGTCATACTGGGTGGTGATGAGGGACTTGTCTGCCAGGTTAGGGCTGGCAACGAGGGAGAGGAACTGGTCCTTGAGTTCTGCACCACTCTGGGGGCGAGCCAGCTTGTCAGCTGAGTCTGCCTGCAGAGCATCAATCCAGGTGGGGTATGCCACGGGACGCTCATAAACAGGACCGTCGATTGCGACGGTGCGGGGGTCGACGTTCACGATCTCTTCGCCTCCGTGGTGGATCACGAGACGACCGGTGTCGGTGACTTCACCGAGAACACTGGTTTCCACATCCCACTTGTTCACGACAGCCATGAACTGATCCAGCAGCTCAGGCTTGACCACAGCCATCATGCGCTCCTGGCTCTCCGACATGAGGATTTCCTCAGCGGTGAGGGTGGGGTCGCGCAGCAGAACGTGATCGAGCTCAACGAACATACCGCCGTCACCGTTAGAAGCAAGCTCACTGGTGGCGCAAGAGATTCCCGCTGCACCAAGGTCCTGAATACCTTCAACCAGGCCTTCGCGGTAAAGCTCGAGGCAGCACTCAATGAGTACCTTCTCAGCGAAGGGGTCACCCACCTGGACAGCAGGTCGCTTGGTGGGGCCAGTGGAGTCGAATGAGTCCGACGCGAGGATCGATGCGCCACCGATGCCGTCGCCACCGGTGCGCGCCCCGAACAGAACAATCTTGTTGCCCACACCTGAAGCATTAGCCAGGTGAAGGTCTTCGTGGCGGAGCACACCCACAGAGAGTGCGTTCACCAGAGGGTTGCCTTGGTAGCAGGAGTCGAAGTAGGTCTCGCCACCAATGTTGGGAAGGCCAAGGCAGTTGCCGTAGAAGCTGATTCCGCCAACAACACCGTGCAGAACACGAGGAGTGTCAGGGTGGTCGATTGCGCCAAAGCGGAGCTGGTCCATCACAGCAACGGGTCGTGCACCCATCGAGATGATGTCACGGACGATTCCACCCACACCGGTGGCAGCGCCCTGGAAAGGCTCAATGTAGCTGGGGTGGTTGTGGCTCTCCACCTTGAAGGTGACAGCCCAGCCCTCGCCGACGTCGACAACACCGGCGTTCTCGCCCATGCCAACCATGAGCTTTTCCTTCATCTTTTCGCTGACCTTCTGGCCAAACTGACGAAGGTAGATCTTTGAAGATTTGTACGAGCAGTGCTCACTCCACATCACGGAGTACATCGCCAGCTCACCTGAGGTGGGGCGGCGGCCGAGGATCTTGCGAATCTCTGCGTACTCGTCATCCTTGAGTCCCAAGGCGCCATAGGGCTGAACCTTGTCTGGGGTTGCGATGGCGTTGTCTACGGTGTCGGCGACGTGGGTGCTCACGCGTCGGTCCCTTCGTTGTGGGTGATGTGGAAAGTGTGTGAGCCCATGGCTTTAGCGTCCTCCAGGAGGACCAAGGATGAGCAGGGTGGAGAAGACGGCAACAATCGCCATCACAATGACGAGGATCAGCAGCACTGGGCGAGCAAGGAACCAGCGGAACAGTCGGTCCAATGCCTTCTTGTCACGTGGGTCATCAGTTGCCTTAGTACGCCATGGGCCTTCGAGTGCTCCTCGCTTGGCCTGAACCAGCTCAAAAGGAATAGTGGCATAGGGGAGTATCGCGGTGATCACCGCGAGTAGACCCAGCCAGAAACCCCAACGTTGGTTGAATGCAACCAAGATCGAGGTTGCACCATAGCTAATGAACACCAAACCGTGCAGACCACCGATGGTGGTGAACAGGGTCTGGTCAATGCCTGTAGTTGCGCGAAGGATCAGCCCGGTGATGAGCAAGGTCCAGGTGCAGGCTTCTGCAATGGCCAGCACAAAGTAGAGCTTGCGAGGAGTGAAACCTGACTTGGTAGATGTGCTCATGGCGCTTATGCCTTGGAGAGGATGGTGCTCTGAATGACAGAGGTGAAGAACTTGAGGCCGTCAAGACCAGAACGCATGGCCTGAGCAGTGTCGGGACCGAAACCGGGCTCAACTGCGTGCTCGGGGTGAGGCATCAGCCCCACGACGTTGCCCGCTTCGTTAGAAACACCCGCAATGTCATCGAGTGAACCGTTGGGGTTCATGCCGACGTAGCGGAAGGTGACCTGACCGTTGTCTTCAATGCGCTTGATGGTGTCTGCATTAGCAACGAAACGGCCATCTGCATTTTTCAGCGGAATGATGATCTCTTCACCCTGGGCAAAGTCTGTGGTCCACGCGGTGTTGTTGTTTTCCACAATCAGTTTCTGATCGCGGCGAACAAAAGTGCCACAGTCATTACGGCCGTGAGCGCCAGGAACCAAGCGAGCTTCAGCAAGCATCTGGAAGCCGTTACAAATACCCAGGACAGGCATGCCCTTGTGAGCTGCATCAATGACCTCAGCCATGATGGGAGCGTGGCTGGCAATAGAACCTGCACGCAGGTAGTCGCCGTAGCTAAAACCACCGGGAAGAATGATGGCTTCAACGCCTTCGAGGTCGTGTGCACCGTGCCAGAGAGCAACAGGTGTTCCACCCGCGAGCTTCACCGCACGCTGGGCGTCACGCTCATCAAGTGAGCCGGGGAAGGTGATGACTCCGACGCGCATTACTTGGCCTCGGAGATGCTGACGACATCTTCGATGACCGAGTTCGAGAGGATGTCCTCTGCGATGGTCTTGGCTGCTGCGAGAGTCTCAGCAGTGACGGGGCCGTCAACGGTGAGCTCGAAGCGCTTGCCGATGCGAACACCGGAGAACTGGTTGTGACCAAGGCGGGTAAGCGCACCAGCGACTGCCTTGCCCTGGGGGTCAAGAATTTCAGCCTTGGGCATTACCTCGACGACGATGGTGGGCATGGGGGCGACTCCAGCGGTTTCGCGAGTAAGGGAATACCTCAATCCTACCCGAGTGAGAGCAGTGTCTCTTTGACCTTTTCCATGCCGAGGAAGACTTCTTCGAAAGAAGTTGTCAATGGAGACAGGCCAATGCGCAAACCGTGTGGATCACGGTAGTCAGGAATGATGTCTTCCTTCCACAACAGCGCATTGACTTCTCGCATGTGAGGGTGGTTCAAGGTGACGTGACCACCACGCTGGGCGGGGTCGCGAGGCGTTGCTACAGTCACTCCCAGAGGTGCGAGAACCTCGTCGGTGTAGTCGATCACGTATTGGGTCAGTAGCAATGACTTCGCACGAACTGCTTCGATACTGACCTCGCCGATGAGTTCAACAGGGTCAATCATGGCCTGCATACCCACGACGGGAGTCGTGCCCGTGATGAAGCGGCGCAGGTCGTTCTCAGGGTCATAACCAGGGCCCATGAGGAACATGTTCTTGGTGCCCCACCAGCCTTGGATGGGCTGTTCAATCTGGGTCTGCAAATCCTTGCGCACGTATGCCCAGGCTGGAGCACCGGGACCGCCGCAGAGGTACTTGTAGGAACAGCCCACAGCAATATCGACGTTCCACTTGTCTAGTTCAACAACAACGGAACCCACAGAGTGGCTGAGGTCCCAGACAATCAGCGCACCGGCATCGTGAGTGATCTTGGTGATGGCTGGAGCATCTGCCATAAAGCCAGAGCGGTAGGCAACGTGGCTGAGGAGAACCAGGGCGGTGTTGGAGTTCACCACGGCAGCAACCTGCTCAGGGGTCACGCCGGAGTGAGTGTCTGCTTCGATCCAGACCAGAGTCATCTTGAGCTCGTCTGCAATACCTTCCAGGAGGTAGCGGTCGGTGGGGAAGTTGTCGGTATCCAGCACAATCTCCGTGCGACCGGGACGCGCACCAATGGCAGCACGTGCCATCTTGTAGAGAAGCACACTGGTGGAGTCGCCGACAAAGGTCTGTCCAGGTGCGGCACCGAGGGCTGAGGAACCAATCTTGTTGCCGAGCTGCAGAGGCAGGTCTAACCACTGCTCATCCCAGCTGCGAATGAGACGTGTTCCCCAGTCGTGACGCAGGAAGGCAGCAATGCGATCAAAGCTGGCACTCATTGGGCGACCCAGAGAATTGCCATCGAAGTAAGCCAGAGGCATCCCGGGTGTTGAAGACTGGGTAGCTTCATCGGTGCCAAAGAACTTGGCACGGTGGGCGGCTAACGGGTCAGCAGCATCAAGTTCTGCAGCACGGGTTTGGAAACTAGTCATCATGACTCCACTTCAGTGTTTTCGACGATACGCGCAGAAGCTAGCCACGTGCTGAAATCTGCACAGTTGTTGTCTGACATCTCAGAGATAAAACTCATTCGGCATGGAGAGAAACCACCCAGCAGTTGTGGCTGGTGATCCCACCACGCGGTGATGGACTCCACAACTTGTGCAGGGGAGAGCCCACACTCCTGCAGGGCAGTGAGCTCACGAACATTGATGCCCAGAGGCAACGGCCCATTACCCATGTCCGTGCCATAAAACACTGTTCCACCTGCAGCAGCAAATCTACGTAGATTGGCGCAGGCCACATCAAAGTCAGTGCCGTAGTCGCCATAACCATGAATATCGAGGGTGCTCATCCAACCCAGGTTGTGAAGAGCCGCATATTCAATGAGTTCATCCGAGAGAACCTCAGTAAACGGAGTGTGAGCCAGAACGACTAGACCAGAGCGGATAGCTCTTTCAGCTTGCCCGGCACCCTCGGCATGAATCACGGGGAAGCGACCGGTCTCTAGCGTTGAACTCACCAGCTGGGAAAGTACCTCGTCAGAATGCACGGGGCCTGCGTCAGCGTTGAGAGTGATCTTGATTGCTTTCACGCCGGCAACAACCTGGTCAGCCACAGCGTCTGCGCTGTTCTCAACAAAGACTGTGGCATCCGTCGGTGCCCAGGAACGATCAGAAGGGTAGCCGCCGGGAGCCGCAAGGAAGTTTCCTGCATATTCCACGTCTAACCCAGGGATACTTCCGGACGCCCATTGTTTCTGTTCAGGAATGGACCACCCCAAATCCAGAACACGACCGATGCCGCCAGAGGCGAGGCCTTCCGGCTCAACGAGTCCGAGGTGCACATGGGCATCACCAAAGAGCGGGAACAGTGTTCCGCGCTCGCCGGATGACAGGCGCACAGAAACCCCAACCCCATAGGGGTTGCCAGGTTTCTGAACTTCGGAGCTCATGAAGGAGAACTACTTGCCAATCTCGGTGCGCACGGCAAAGAGTTCAGGGAAGAAGGTGAGCTCAAGCGCCTTCTGTAAGAAGGGTGCACCAGACGATCCGCCGGTCCCCATCTTCATACCGATGATGCGTTGCACGGTGCGCAGATGACGGAAGCGCCAGAACTGGAAGTTCTCTTCCAAGTCGACGAGCTCTTCACAGCTCTCGTAGGCTTCCCAGTGCTCGTCGTGGTTGTTGTAAATCTCAATAAAGACCGGCATGAGCTCTTCAGAGAACGTCCATGCTTTGGTCACATCGCGCTCCAAGATGGAGGCAGGAACGTTGTATCCCTTGCGGGAGAGGTAACGCAGGAACTCGTCATAGATGCTGGGGGAGTTCAGTGCAGTAACCAGAAGTTCTTGCGCAACAGGATCTGCGTCAAAGACGTGGATCATCTTCTCATTCTTGTTGCCCAGCATGAACTCGATAGCTCGGTATTGGTAAGACTGAAAGCCACTGGAGTTACCGAGCTTGTCGCGGAACTGGGCATACTCGCTGGGAGTCAGCGTGGCGAGGACAGACCATTGCTCAGTGAGAGTCTTCTGGATGTGTTTGAGACGAGCCATGCACTTGAGTGCTTGCCCGAGGTCGTCGTTGCGAAGGTAGCTTGCAGCACCAATAAGTTCATGCACCATCAACTTCATCCAGAGCTCAGTGGTCTGATGCTGAATGATGAACAGCAGTTCATCGTGGTGATCACTCAGGGGCTTCTGCGCTGAGAGAAGAGTGTCGAGATCGAGATAGCCGCCGTAGCTCATGCGGTCAGTGAAGTCGGTGACGACTGTTTCTTCAATATCGCGGGTGTTGTTTTCTACGCCCATGGGTGGGACCTCCTTGTGGGAACTCATTCACCCTAGCCAGAACAGTTCATTCTTCGTCAGTGCTGGCGAGAAAAAGTTTATGAAGCCCCACACACCAATACAGTTGTTTCTTGAGACAACGAGGAGACACATGAGCATCACCCTGGGTAAAGAAGACTGGTGGAAGGGTGCCGTCGTGTACCAGATCTACCCTCGCTCGTTCGCTGACTCGAACGGCGACGGTATCGGTGACATCCCCGGTATTACCTCCAAGCTGGACTACCTGGCTGACTTGGGTGTGGATGTGCTGTGGCTTTCCCCTGTCTACAAGTCCCCTCAGGATGACAACGGTTACGACATCTCGGACTACCAAGACATCGACCCTCTCTTTGGCACGCTCGATGACATGCGTCACCTCATCGCTGAGACACATGCCCGCGGCATGAAACTCGTGATGGACCTGGTGGTCAATCACACTTCTGATGAGCACGCCTGGTTTGTGGAGAGCTCCTCTTCATTGGATAACCCCAAGCGTGATTGGTATATCTGGCGCGATGCTGTTGACGGCCACGAACCCACCGATCACCAGGCTGCTTTCTCTGGCTCGGTCTGGCAGTGGAATGAGAAGACCCAGCAATACTTCCTGCACATCTTTTCCAAGAAGCAGCCTGACCTGAACTGGGAAAACCCCGAAGTCCGCGCAGCTGTGTATTCGATGATGAATTGGTGGCTCGAGCAGGGCGTGGATGGCTTCCGGATGGATGTGATCAACCTCATCTCCAAGCACCAAGATTTCTCGGCTGCTGATGACCTGTTCGGACCCTGGATGAACGGGCCTCGTATTCACGAATTCCTGCAAGAAATGAACCGTGAGGTTCTGCGCGACAAGGGTTTGATTACCGTCGGTGAGATGCCCGGCTGCACGGTGGAGCTTGCTCAGCACTACACCGCACCAGAGCGTCACGAGCTCAACATGGTGTTCACCTTCGAACACATGGATCTTGACACCAACCCTGACGGCTATGGAAAGTGGGACTTGGTTCCCTTCACCGTGAAGGCACTCAAAGAGAATCTGAATAAGTGGCAGAAGGGTCTCGAGCAGGTTGGCTGGAATTCACTGTATTGGAACAACCACGACCAGCCACGTATTGTCTCGCGCTGGGGTAATGACTCAGCAGAACACCGGGTGAACTCGGCTAAGGCCTTTGGCACCGTGCTGCACTTGATGCGAGGAACGCCCTATGTGTATCAGGGTGAAGAGTTTGGCATGACCAGTGCTCACTTCACCAAGCTGAGCCAATACAGAGATCTGGAAACCCTCAACTGGGCTGCAGAGGCTCCAGAGATGGGCATCTCGGAGGACTACGTCCTCAAAGCCGTGGGCTACAAGGGCCGCGACAATGCCCGCACGCCCGTGCAGTGGGATGACTCTGCCAACGCAGGATTCACCACGGGTGAACCTTGGATCTCGGTCAACTCCAACTACCCCGAGATCAACGCAGCAGCTGCTGTTGATGACGCCGACTCCGTCTTCCACCACTACCAAAAGCTCATCGCCATGCGTCATGGCATGGATGTAGTGGTCAATGGTTCGTTTGACATGCTCTGGATAGAGCATGAGCAGCTCTTCGCTTACACGCGTGAGCTAAACGGTCGAGTGTTGACGGTTGTTGCGAACCTCTCTGATGAGACGGTGTCACTACCTGGGGCAGTCGCAGGCGATGCCGTGCTTGGTGTGAAGTCAGAGGCGCTTGCTCCGTGGCAAGCTTTCGTGACGTTGCAGAACTAAAGAGCAGGTTTAGTTCATTGCGACGGCTGGATATCCAGCCTTATCGATAGCAGCGATGATCTCATCTTGAGGAATAGAGGAGTCGCTTTCGACGGTCACTGTGCCGCTGGGTAAGTCAATGGAAACAGATGTCACGTGTGCAAGCTCGGACACTTCCCTGGTGACGCTTGCTACACAGTGTTGACAGGTCATCCCTGTAGCGGTGAATGTTGCTGTTGTCATCGAATACTCCTCATTTGTCAGGCAGGGTTGGCTTCAATAATGCCCATCATTCCTAAATCTTCATGATCGAGAATGTGGCAGTGGTAAACAGCTAGTCCGTCGAATCGGTCGAAATTCATGCGAACCACACTGCGCGAATTTGCGGGAACGTTCACCACATCTTGGTATTCAACATCTGTTACCGAATTGTCCCCGATAGAGAGGACCTGCATCGGCCACACGTGGAGATGGAAAGGGTGATCCATTGTGGTGGAATTCACAATCGTCCACTCTTCCACGGTGCCCAGACTGACCGACGTGTTAATGGTGTCCATGTTGAAGGGTTCACCATTGATAGTGAAGCCGCCATTCATATTTCCCATCCCACCCATTCCGCCCATGGCGGGCATGGCTAAGGTGAACGCCCGCTCTGCTGCGATTTCACTTGATCGAAGATCCGGACCTGACTGTTGTGGCGGAATTGAATCCACCGAGCCGGCTTGTGAGTCGTCAGGGGTAAAAGTTGCGAGCGGGTAATTGGAATATTCCTGGGTAGATGCGCCCATCATCATGGCGTCAGGGTGTGGCACCGTGGTGTAACTCAGGGCTACAGGTTCTGCTCCCATGGTGATGAGGAGGTCCGCCCTGTTGCCTGGAGCGAGGGAGACTTCTGTTATCTGGCGGGGAGTAGAAAAGCGACCAGAGTCTTTTCCTAACAAAACAGCTGAGCCACCGGAGAAACTCAGTGACAGATACCGAGACGTGCATGAGTTCACAATTCGCCATCGTTCAACAGCATTTTGTTGAGTTGAATACGAGGGCTGAATTTGTCCGTTGAGCAAAAGTATGTCGCCTTCGCGACCCATCATTTTGCTCATCATGTTTGCGCCTGAGACGTTGCCATCACTCTGGATTGAAATATCTGAGATAACGAGAACACGTTCTGTGGTGACAGGAATCTCTTTAGGGTCCTCAATAACTACTGCACCATAGAGCCCAGCAAATACCTGATCAGCGGCCATGCCGTGATGATGCGGGTGATACCAATAGGGACCTGCTGGATGGTCTGTATCGAGAAGATATTCGTAAGTGAAAGTTTCACCGTTCGCGATGTGAACAAAAACGTTGTCACTATTTCCAGAGGGGGAGACATGGAATCCATGCATGTGGAGATTTGTGGGTTCGCCAAGATTATTTGTGAAGTTCACCGTAATCAGGTCACCCGGTTTGACCATCAATGTGGGGCCGGGGGTGGTGCCGTTATAGGTTTTTAGTCTGGCTACTTTGCCTGCAACGGTGACTTCGGTATACGAGGCGATGAGGTCCACGGTGAGTTTGCCACCGGAGCTGCGGAGAATCTCTGGTTCTTTGCCAGAACCAAGCTCTGTTCCGACTTTTGGAGTTCCCTCAATATTTTGTCCCACGGTGGTTCCCAGCCAATAGCCACCACCGAGTACGGCGAGTGCTCCAACAGCAGTACCGCCTGCGATAAGAACTGTTCGGCGAGAAATACCCGTTTCAGCGGTAGTCATTACATCGCCGCCAGCATCTGCTTCATCTTTTCGATTTCAGCGGTTTGGCTGGTCACGATGTTGGCACCAAGTTCTTTTGCCTCAGCATTGTTGGAGTCAGTGATCATCTTGGCCATTTGGATTGCACCCTCATGGTGGGCAATCATGCCTTGGAGATAGAGCTTGTCGAAGGCTGCACCTTGGGCGTTCTCCAGTGCAGCCATCTGCTCATCGGAGAGCATGCCACCCATTCCCATGTCATGACCCATCTCCATCCCAGCACCTGCTGAATCTATCCATGCCGTCATTTGTTCAATCTCAGGAGCTTGGGCATCTTTGATTTGCTTGGCAAGAGCCAAGATTTCAGGGTTAGTGGTGTGGGTCTCAGCAAGCGTGGACATGTCCACTGCTTGCTGGTGGTGAGGAATCATCATCTGCGCGAACATGATGTCTGTTCCGGAGAAGTCGGAGGCGCTCTGGTTGTTCCCCATCATGCCGTCGTTCATCATTCCGTTTGAGTCGGAATTAGTTCCGCCCAAATTGATGGTGCATCCAGCGAGAGCAACGGCTCCTGCGAGAGAGAGGGCAGCGATTCCAGCGATACGGGATTTCTTTTCAAACATGGTGTTTTCCTTTACGTCAATAAAAAAGTGTGTGGATTTTTGTGCACACAAGCAACGTGCGTCGCCTGTGCACGGTGACGTATGGCTTATGTTCGAGAAATACAGAGAGCGTTGAGATCAACCTGGCTCGGCGGCCTGGCTCGTGCCTGTCCAAGCCGAGAAAGTTTCTTATGGATTGGTTCAGGCACAGCAATCACAAACCTTCGAGCAAGCACTTGTGTGTAATAGCGCAAGCCAAGAAATGTCAGCAGGCTGAGTCCAGCAGTAATCATGATGGTACCCAAGATGTTTGCTGTCTCAGCATTCTGGTTTGTTCCCACTGCAACGAGAGTCTTCGATTCTGAGGTATCCATGTTCATCACTTCAGGTGCAATATCTGAAGACATATTCATGACAGTGCCATCACCCATGATGTGACTCATGGGTGATGTAGAAGATGCTTCAAGAGCTGAGAAGCACACTGCGTGAAATACTGGCGCCAAGCCAAAAAGGAACGCCACAGTCACCATGGCGAAAATCGCGGGTAAACCTGCATGACGTTTCATAGTCCACATTGTTACAGAACAACCTATGAAGGAGCTATGAATCGATTCCGCCTAGTGGCCTTCGAGATCTTCTGGCTCTTTCACCTTGTCGAGATTGAACCAGGGGAGCATCACGTGAACCACGGGACCAATAGTGAAGGCATAAAGAACTGTTCCTAAGCCGATTGTGCCACCGAAGGCCCAGCCCAATCCCAGGACAACAACTTCAATGGCCGTGCGAATCAGCCACAGTGGCTTTCCTGTGCGCTTGACCAGACCCGTCATCAGGCCATCACGAGGGCCAGGGCCTAAGCCACCACCGACATACATCGAAATGCCAACGCCGTTAATGAAAATGCCCACCACGAAATACACAACACCGAAGAGGAAGTTGGAAGCAGTGGGGATCCAGGCATAAAACACATTGATGGAAATGCCAATAGTGATGGCATTCATGATGGTTCCGAGCCCCAGCTTCTGCTTGAGGAAAATCCAGAGGAACATCACAGCAAAGCCAACTATGACGACGACGGTTCCAATGGAAACACCGGTCAAGAAAGAAATGCCCTGGTGGAATGCATCCCATGGGTCCAGGCCGATGGCTGCCCGCAGCATGATGGCAAAAGCCAAGCCGCACACGATGAGGCCTATCTCAACCAAAATGACGCGCTTCCACAATGGGGCACCCGTGCGGGGCACCTCAAAGATGGCGTTGAGCAGTCGGCGCATAGTCTCAGGCTAGGCGGTGTGGTGCACTGAGTGAAAACATCGCCAAAGAATTGTTACGCGACTAGCCCAGCATGCGCGTGATGAGCTCGCGATAGCGATCTGCAGTGCGCTCGACAATGTCGGCAGGCAGCACGGGAGGTGTGCCGGTCTTGTCCCAGTTTGCAGAAAGCCAGTTACGGACAATCTGCTTATCAAAGCTGGTCATCTTCTCTGCAGCGGTGGTGCCGGCTGCATAGGCAGCAGCATCCCAGTAGCGAGAAGAGTCAGAGGTGAGAACTTCATCAGCGAGAGTGATCACACCACTCTCGCGGTCGCGACCGAACTCGAACTTGGTGTCAGCCAGGATGATGCCTTTGGCTGCAGCAAGCTCGGTAGCTCTGTTGAAAATCAGGAGAGACAGGTCACGTAGTGCGGTCGCATCTTCTAGACCCACCAGCTCAACGGTGCGCTCGAAAGTGATGTTCTCGTCGTGCTCACCGAAAGGAGCTTTCCACGCAGGGGTGTAGATCGGCTCGGGGAGCTTGTCGCCGTCCTGCAGGCCTGCGGGCAATGCAATGCCACACACGCTTTGGCTCTCCTGGTATTCAAGCCAGCCACTGCCGGAGAGATAGCCACGCACCACGCACTCAACCGGGAACATGTCCAGGTTGGCCACAAGCATTGCTTTGCCCTGAACCTCGGCAGGGATGTCTCCCTCACGCAGGTGGTTGGGAACACCCAGCTGGTCAAACCACCACATGCTCAGCGTGGTGAGGAGTTCACCCTTGCCAGGAATGCCGGGCTCGAGTACGTGATCAAAAGCGCTGACGCGATCACTGGCCACAACCAGAACGCGTGGAGTGGACTCCAGCGTCTCACCAGCGGGGACATAGAGGTCACGGACCTTGCCGGAATAGGCATGGGTCCAGCCATCCAGAGAAAGTTTCTCGCCACCCGTGAAGCCAGACATTACTTGGCAACCTTTTTGGCGATGTCGGTGCGGAACTGGCCACCCTCCAGCTGAATCTTGGCGAGGCCTTCATACGCACGTGAACGTGCTTCGGCGAAGTCCGCGCCGCGGCCGACCACGCTCAGGACGCGACCACCGGTGGCAATGAGGTCACCATCCTGGACAGCGGTTGCTGCGTGGGTGACGTGAACACCCTCGATGCTGTTGGCGTCATCAATGCCGATGAGCACGCGACCGGTCACAGGAGTCTCGGGATAGTTCTCGCTGGCGAGAACAACGGTGACAACAGCTTCGTCGGAGAACTCGGGACGGGGACGTCCAGCGAGAGTTCCTTCAGCAGAAGCCAGCATGAGCTCCGACAGGGGAGTCTTCAAACGGGGAAGAACAACCTGAGTCTCAGGGTCTCCAAAGCGAGCATTGAACTCAATGACGCGGATGCCCTTGGCGGTCAGAATCAAGCCGCAATAGAGCAGACCCTGGAAGGGGGTGCCTTCTGCTTCGAGCTGGCGCACAGTCGGGAGAGCAATAGTTTCGATGACCTCGGTCACGAATGCCTCTTCGCTGCCGAACTGATCAGCAAGCCAGGGCAGTGGTGAGTAGGCACCCATTCCACCGGTGTTGGGACCTTCGTCGTTGTCCTTCAGGCGTTTGAAGTCCTGAGCTGGAGACAGCGGCAGAACATCGTGACCGTCAGCAAACATGAACAGGGAAACTTCTTGGCCATCGAGGAATTCCTCAATCAGCACCGAGCCCTGGGTCAGGTAGTGAGAGGCGTGGGCAACTGCTGCATCGCGGTCGTGGGTGACCAGCACACCTTTACCAGCTGCAAGGCCGTCGGCCTTGATGACGTAGGGGGAGCCGTAGTCATCAAGAGCAGTCTCAGCATCTAACAAAGTAGAAACCTTGATGGCGCGACCGGTGGGAACACCGGCTTCATCCATGATGCGCTTGGCAAAGGTCTTCGAGCCCTCGAGAGCAGCAGCAGCTTGGTTAGGACCAAAGACGGGAATGCCCATCTCGCGCAGTGGGTCTGCAACGCCGGCAACCAAAGGAGCTTCGGGGCCGACGACAACCAAATCAACGTCTAAACCTTCAGCGAGGAAGGCCACAGCTTCAGGGTCGAGGATGTCTGTGGTGACGCAGGGAACATCGTGCGCGATGCCTGCGTTGCCGGGGGCAACGGTGATCTCGTGGTCAGCATTTTCGGCGAGCAGGGCGGTAACAATTGCGTGCTCACGTGCGCCGGAGCCAAGAA
This sequence comes from Aurantimicrobium minutum, assembly GCF_029892845.1. GTDB lineage: Bacteria > Actinomycetota > Actinomycetes > Actinomycetales > Microbacteriaceae > Aurantimicrobium > Aurantimicrobium minutum_B. Next base: position 18,003 of record NZ_JARXVT010000006.1, on the reverse strand, counting down.
CCAGGATTTTCACCTCTTAAGCCTATTGCCCCCAGCTAAACTGGGGATTCACTTGACTGACACGTAAGAGGATTTATACCCCGTGAACAAGCTTCGTCTGGCCATTGTTGGCGCCGGTCCCGCTGGTATTTATGCAGCAGATATTGCTCTGAAGGCAGAGCGCGATTTCGATATCTCTATCGATCTCTTCGAAACCCTTCCTGCCCCTTACGGACTCGTTCGTTACGGCGTTGCCCCTGACCACCCCCGCATCAAGGGCATCATTGGCGCACTGCGTGAGGTGCTCGACCGCGGCGACATCCGCCTCTTTGGCAACGTCGAATACGGCGTGGACATCACAATGGATGATCTGAAGAAGCACTACAACGCCGTCATCTTCTCCACCGGTGCCACCAAGGATGTTCCCATGAACATCCCCGGCATCGAACTTGAGGGCAGCTACGGCGCAGCTGACTTTGTCAGCTGGTATGACGGTCACCCTGACGTTCCTCGCACCTGGCCGCTGACGGCTCAGTCTGTTGCCGTGATTGGTAACGGCAACGTGGCGCTGGATGCAGCTCGCATGCTGGCCAAGCACGCTGATGATCTTCTCGTGACCGAGATCCCTGATAACGTCTACCAAGGCCTCAAGGCTTCTCCTGTTACTGATGTTCACGTCTTTGGTCGTCGCGGACCTGCCCAGGCGAAGTTCTCTCCTCTTGAGTTACGTGAACTCGGTGAACTGCGTGACGTCGACATGATCGTCTATGACGAAGACTTCGACATTGACCCTGCGAGCCAGGCACTGATTGATTCCAACAAGCAGGTATTCGTTCTCAACAAGGTGATGAACGAATGGCGCACCCGTGAGACCGGCAAGGCCTCACGCCGTCTGCACCTGCACTTCTATGCCAACCCACTCGAGGTTCTGGGCGATGCTGACGGTAACGTCACCGGTTTCCGTTACGAGCGCACAAAGCCAGATGGCAAGGGCGGCGTGGTCGGCACCGGTGAAATCCGCGAAGTCGAAATCCAGGCCTACTACCGTGCCATTGGTTACTACAGCTCTCCCTTGAAGGATGTTCCCTTCGACGCAGCCAAGGGCGTTATTCCAAACCATGAAGGCCAGGTCATTGACGAATCTGGCAAGCAGATCCCAGGTACCTATGCCACGGGCTGGATCAAGCGTGGCCCAGTTGGCCTCATTGGTCACACGAAGAGCGACGCGATGGAAACCATCGCGCACGTTCTTGCTGATCAGGCAACCTGGTGGACTCCAGAAGAGCCTGAAGAGGGCGCCATTGTGGATCTGATGAACAGCCGCGGCATCGAATACACCACCGCTGAGGGCTGGTCTGCACTGGACGAATACGAGCAGAAGCTCGGTGAACCAGAGGGACGTGCTCGCATTAAGGTCGTTGACCGCGAGACCATGCTCAAGGCTTCACGTGCTGAATAAGTAGTACTTAACGAACTATGGCCACCCAACAGGGTGGCCAAAGTTATTTGCTGCTAGAACTTCTCGTCGATCTCAGCGATGAGAGCTTCGATCTTGCCGCGGATCTCATCACGGATGGGGCGCACAGCGTCAACGCCCTTGCCTGCGGGATCTGCAAGTGGCCAGTCCAAGTACTTCTTACCGGGGAAGAAGGGGCACTTGTCGCCGCAGCCCATGGTGATGACGTAGTCAGATGCAATGACTGCTTCATCGGTCAGAACCTTAGGAGTGGACGAGCCGAGGTCGATTCCCTCTTCTGCCATGACAGCAATTGCTGACGGGTTGACCTGGTCGCGAGGTTCTGTTCCAGCTGAGAGAACCTCAACACGGTCACCCGCGAGGTGCTGGAGGTAGCCAGCAGCCATCTGTGAGCGTCCTGCGTTGTGTACGCAGACGAAAAGAACGGTTGCTTTCTTATCCGACATGATTTTCTTTCTTGTTGGTGGAGTCGATGATGGCCCAGGCCAGCACAGCACCGAGTGCTGCGCCAATGAGCTGGGCGAGAACAAAGGGACCGACAGACGCAGGGGCAATACCGGCAAAGCTGTCGCTGAAGATGCGACCAATAGTCACGGCAGGGTTGGCGAAAGACGTAGAAGAAGTAAAGAAGTAGGCAGAGCCGATCCATGCCGCCACAGCAAAGGGAACGAAGCGGGCTTGGTCGCGGGCAATGAAAACCAGAATCACGACGAGCAGACCGGCGGTGGCAACAATCTCGCCGATGAAAAGTCCGGGCGAAACACGTTCAGTTGCCGCGATCTGAATGGGTGCCTGGTCGAACATGACATTCGCCAAGATTGCCCCGCCGATGGCGCCAGCAATCTGGGCGATGACGTAGGGGAGGACATTCACGCCAGGCTGTAGTTTCTTTGCCCACAGCACCAAGGTGACAGCAGGGTTAAAGTGAGCGCCACTGATGGGTCCCAGAATCAAGATAAGAAGTGCCAGCACAAAAATGGTGGAGAGCGTGTTGATCAACAGCGCAACACCAGGATCACTCGACATCTGTGTCCCCATGATTCCTGAGCCCACGACGGTGGCAACAAGAACGAGAGTTCCAAAGAACTCTGCGAGGGCAAGTCTGAGAGTGTTCATATTTCTATTCTGAGTGCAGTGGAGTTGGTTTGGACAAGAGTGAAGCCCCATCTGTTTCAAGAACGGGTGGGGCTACTCAGCAAGTGATTAGCAGCAGCCAGTGTCGCCGCAGCAACCGCCGTCGCCGCCCGAGATTACGTTGAGCTTGATCATGGTTATTCCTTTCTCTCATGTTGAGATGAATGGAGCATGAATCGAAGTTTATCGATTCGTTAATACTGTAGCACTGTCATATCGATAAATGTCAATATATACTTTTGCTATGTCGACAACACAGGAACTCACCTCAACTGCACTGCTCGCACAGCAGCTCAAAGCTTTAGGTGATGAAACCCGGTTGAACCTCTTGCTCAAGATTGCAGGTGCCAACTGTGTTGATGGCGCGTGCATCTGCGATCTGACACCAGATACAAACCTTGCTCAGAGCACGGTGAGCCACCACATGAAGTTGTTGGTAGATGCTGGGCTTCTGACCCGTAGCCAAAAAGGCAAGTGGGCCTACTTCTCACTCACCCCAGCAGCAAGCAATATTTTGATCGCTCTGAACGTGGGACCAGTCAGCACGTCTGATTCCTGCTGCGCTGACTAAGCATCTTAAGCGTCGAAGCGATATCCCAGACCACGCACCGTGACCAGGTTCACGGGCTCAGCAGGGTCTGCTTCAATCTTGGAGCGCAAGCGCTTGATGTGAACATCAAGCGTCTTGGTGTCTCCGTAATAGTCACTACCCCAGACGCGGTCAATTAATTGACCACGAGTGAGGACGCGGCCCACGTTGCTCATCAGGTACTCCAGGAGTTCAAACTCTTTGAGTGGAATAGCAACAAGAGCACCTTGAACGTGAAGGGTGTGACGATCTGCATCGAGTCGGATACCTGCGATATCAATGACACCGTCGTCCTCGAAAGCGTCATCCTTCACATTGCGGCGAAGAACAGCCTTGATGCGGGCCAGCAGCTCACGAGTTGAGTAGGGCTTGGTGACGTAGTCGTCAGCGCCCAGTTCCAATCCCACAACCTTGTCCACTTCAGTGTCCTTAGCGGTGAGCATGATGATGGGGATGTTTGAGGTTGTGCGAATCTGGCGGCACACCTCATTGCCCGGGACCTTGGGGATCATCAGGTCGAGCAGGATGATGTCAAAGTTGCCATTGGCAAAGATGTCGAGGGCCATCTGGCCGTCTTCAGCTATCTCAACTTCAAAGCCTTCGCGGGTGAGAAGGAATGAAAGAGTTTCGCTCAAGGAGCTTTCATCTTCAACGAGCAGGATGCGGGTCACGCGGAGGTGTCCTTTCCAGGGGTTATTGCTTCCGGGATTCTGATGGTGAACGTAGAGCCCTTGCCGGGGGAAGACCACACGCGGATGTCTCCACCGTGGTTAGAAACAATGTGCTTCACAATGCTGAGGCCTAAGCCACTCCCACCAGTGGATCGTGAACGGGCTTGGTCAGTTCGATAGAAGCGTTCAAACACACGCTCTGACTCATCCTTGGTCATGCCGATTCCTTGGTCAGTGACGGCAATTTCAATGAAAGAATTACGGCGGACAGCCCCGATGCCAACCTGAGAGTTATCGGGGGAGTAATGAACAGCGTTAGCAATGAGGTTATTCAGGGCGACAGTCAAGCTTTCGGCATCACCATAAATAACAGCATCTAGATCACCGCCGGTGGCCAGCTTGATCTTGCGGGACTTAGCCATCACTCGGTTTTGTTCCAGTGCGTTCATCACCACAGTTTCGACCGTGACCGGTGCAAACTCGGCAAGAGCACCTTCTGCCTGGAGGCGAGAAAGTTCGATGATCTCTCGAGTGATTGCTCCGAGGCGCTGAGATTCTTTCGTGAGTCGTTCTGCGAAGTGACGGACGGTGTCTGGTTCATCAGCAGCTTCGACAAGTGCTTCAGCAAGAAGTCCCACAGAGGCAATCGGTGTTTTTAGTTCGTGGCTCACGTTGGCTACGAACTCACGACGGACATCATCTAGACGCTGGTATTCGCCGCGATCAATCACAGTGAGCAGCACGAAACGGTTACGAAACGGTGAGGCGTGAACGGTCACCGTGAGTGTGGCGTCACCGAGCGGTCCGCGGGAGATCTCGAAATCTTCCCGAGAAACACTTTTACCCTGCGCAGCTTGTTCGGCAATTAACACAAGTTCGGGAATCAGAAGGCGGCCATTGCCAGAAAGACCCAGACGGCTCGTTGCTTCGGAGGCAACCAGGACGTTGAGTGATTTATCGAGAACAAGAACGGCACCATCGAGTTTGTTCACTAATTGCGCGACTCCGCGAGGAAGGTCACCAGAAGTTTTCTCGTTGTCCATTCTGCGTTGGCGCAGCACCCACATAATGAGAAGGACAACGGCGACACCAGCAATGGCTCCAACCCCAAGGGCGAGCAATACAACAGATGCCGACATGATGCTCTAACGGTAACCCACCACGTGCCTCTCTCAAAAAGAAAAAGGGCAGGAGTAGGGTTGAAACGTCAACTGTTAACCAGACTCGCTCTTTACGTTAACCTTCGTGACACAGCGGATTCACCATCACGGGGCTTACTTAGAGTGCGGTTGACCACAACTATTTAAGGAACCATCATGCGCGACGTATTTCAGCAGGAACTTCACGAAGTTCAGCAGCGCCTTGTAGAAATTGCCGAACTTGTTGCCGAAGCAATGCGTAAAGGTACAACTGCATTCCAGACCAGTGACATTGCACTTGCCGAACAGGTCATCGAAGAAGATGCCCGCATCGACGAGCTTGCACTCACTCTCGACGAACTTTCTATCCAGATCCTCGCTCGCCAGCAGCCCGTAGCGCGCGACCTTCGTGTTGTCGTCAGCGCACTTCGCATGAGCGCTTCTCTCGAACGTATGGGTGACATGGCTGAGCACCTCGCACAGCTCACTCGCTACCGCTTCCCTGACAAGGTCATTGCCAAGGGTCTGCGTTCAACCTTTAAAGAGATGGGTGAACTCGACATCAAGATTGCTGAGAAGCTGATCAAGATGCTCAAGACCCAGGACATGAAGTTCGTTGATGCCATCCGCGACATCGATGACCAGATCGACGCACTTCACTTGTCTGTCTTCGACAAGGTTCTGAGCGAAGCCTGGGGCGGCACTTCGATGGACACGGTTGATGCCACCTTGGCAAGCCGCTACTACGAGCGCTTCTCAGATCACGCCATCTCCATTGCACGCAAGGTCAAGTACCTCTCAACTGGTGAATGGGCTCCTGAACTTTCTTCTGAAGAGGCCTAAAAACTTTGAAACAAAAACCCCGGTTTCCCCGGGGTTTTTGTGCTTAACCTGCGAATTATTAACCGTTCATCTCCTGTTAACCTTGCGTGTGCCAGTAGGTCACCAAGCCCTCTTACAGTGAACTCAGGATTCAAAAAGAGTCCACACACCAAGAAAAAATCCTGAAAGGATTTCACGTGAACATCACGCGTTTCGGCCGCCCCATGGCAGCTATTGCAATGGCAGCAACCGCTGCACTCGCACTCTCCTCTTGTGCGGCAAACGAAGAAGCAGCTCCCGCAGAGGTCAGCACTCTTGCTGGTTCTCTCGTAGGCGCAGGCGCATCCAGCCAGGGCTCAGCTCAGGAAGCATGGATCGCTGCATTCCAGACCGCAAACCCCGACGTCACCATCACTTACGACCCCTCCGGTTCCGGTGCTGGTCGCGAGACCTTCATTGCTGGTGGATCTAACTTCGCTGGTTCTGACTCTTACCTCAAGGACGAAGAGCTCGCTCTTCCCTTCGCAGCATGTGCAGCTGGCACCCTCCCATTCGAGGTTCCTGCTTACATCTCCCCCATCGCAGTTATCTACAATGTAGATGGCGTAACTGACCTGAACCTCGACGCATCCACCATTGCGAAGATCTTCTCGGGCGCAATCACCTCATGGGATGACGCAGCAATCGTTGCACTCAACCCCAAGGCAAAGCTTCCTGCACTCGCAATCACCGCAGTTCACCGCTCGGATGACTCGGGTACCACCAAGAACTTCTCTGACTACCTCTTCCAGACCGCTAAGGCTGACTGGGCAATCGAGAAGCCTGCTGACCCATTCCCCTTCCAGACCGGTGAAGGCGCACAGGGCACCTCGGGTGTTGTTGACGCAGTCAAGAACGGTACTGGAACCATTGGTTACGCAGACGCTTCGAAGGCTGGAAAGCTTTCTGTTGCAAACATCAAGGTGGGCGACAAGTTCATCAAGTACACCCCTGAGGCAGCAGCAGCAGTTGTAGCTAACGGTGCAGCAGTTGACGGCCGTGACGCATCTGACATGGCAATCAAGATTGACCGCACCACCACTAACCCAGCTGAGTACCCCATCGTTCTCGTTTCTTACCTCATCGGTTGCAACGAGTACGCAGAAGCTGGTGTAGCTGACCTGGTCAAGCCTTACTTCGAGTACATCCTGAGCGAGCAGGGTCAGGCAGATGCAGCAGCAGCAGCTGGTTCCGCTCCACTCGATGCAGCAACTGCCAAGAAGGCATCTGCAATCGTTTCAGCAATCAAGTAACACCCTTTGATGCCCGGTCTGGGGAATCTCTTAGATTCTCTGGACCGGGCATTACCAAAATCCCCCTATTTGCAGTAAGAAGGACTCGTGGCTATCGAAGTTCAGGAATCGACCCAGGCTAAAGCTCCTGGTCGTATGGGAGACAAAGTCTTCTCGACCTCTAGCCTCGTCGCAGGATCTCTCATCCTTGCCGTCCTCGCTGCAGTCGCCATCTTCTTAGTTGCACAAAGTCTTCCTGCGTTCCTCGCAGACCCCGCAGATGTCAATGACGGACAAGGTTTCTGGACCTACGTCATTCCATTGGTCTTCGGAACAATCTGGGCTGCCGCCCTCGCACTCGTGATTGCCCTTCCCTTCGCAATCGGTATCGCACTCTTCATCTCCCACTTCGCGCCCCGCAAGCTTGCTCAGGGTTTGGGATATGTCATTGACCTCCTGGCAGCTGTTCCTTCGGTCGTCTTTGGCCTCTGGGGCATCACCGTTCTGGCTCCCGCTGTGCAGCCTTTCTATTCCTGGTTGGTGGACAACCTGGGTTGGATTCCCCTGTTCGCCGGCCCCGTTTCCGGTACCGGTCGCAGCATCTTGACCGTGGCCGTTGTGCTGGCCGTCATGATCCTGCCGATCATCACTGCTCTTTCTCGCGAGATTTTCCTGCAGACTCCTCGTCTGCACGAAGAAGCTGCTCTTGCTCTCGGTGCTACCCGCTGGGAAATGATCAAGGTTGCTGTGCTTCCCTTTGGTCGTCCCGGCATCATCTCCGCCACCATGCTGGGTCTCGGACGTGCTCTCGGCGAGACCATGGCTGTGGCTATGGTGCTCTCACCTTCGGTGATTATTTCGTTCGCACTGATTCAGTCGCAGAACCCCACCACGATTGCTGCCAACATTGCGTTGAACTTCCCTGAGGCACACGACCTCGGCGTGAACGTACTGATTGCAACTGGTTTAATTTTGTTCCTCATCACACTGCTGGTGAACTCACTTGCTCGTATGGTGATCAACCGCCGCAAGGCATTCTCGGGAGCTAACTAATGACCGCCCTCGTAGTTCCCGCACCCACGAGTGCACGTCACCTGTCCAAGGCAGTGATGTGGATCACTGCCGGCGTGAGTGCGCTGGTTGCTTTTGGAATCTTTGCTGTTCTTTCTGCCGCAGGTATCTCTGAAGGCTTCAACATTGTCGCGGCAGTCTTTGTCTCGGCCATTTTGTTTGTTCTTCTGTCCTACGTGCTCTCTCGCATCGTGGAGGGCCGCCGTAAGGCGTCTGACCGCCTCGCTACGGGCTTGGTCACCACCGCGTTCATCGTTGCGCTGTTGCCTCTGGTTTCGCTCGTCTCCACGGCATTTGTCAACGGTCTTCCTCGCCTTGATCCCCTGTTCTTCAGCTCATCCATGCGTAACGTCGTAGGACAGGGCGGTGGTGGTCTTCACGCCATCATTGGAACACTCGAGATCACCCTTGCAGCAACAGTTATTTCTGTTCCTATCGGAATCATGACCGCCATCTACTTGGTTGAGTACGGCACCGGCCGTCTAGCTCGCGCAATCACCTTCTTCGTGGACGTGATGACCGGTATTCCCTCGATCGTGGCTGGTCTGTTTGCCTTCGCACTCTTCGCCATTGTCTTAGGTCCCGGCATCCGCTTCGGTATCGGTGGCGCTGTTGCTCTCTCGATCCTCATGATTCCTGTGGTGGTTCGTTCCACCGAGGAAATGCTCAAGCTTGTTCCTAACGAACTGCGTGAGGCGTCCTACGCCCTCGGTGTTCCCAAGTGGCTCACCATTGTGAAGATTGTTATCCCTACGGCTATCGGTGGAATCATCACCGGTGTGATGCTCTCCATCTCTCGCATCATCGGTGAGACGGCACCTTTGCTCATCATCGTGGGTATGAGCACGAGCATGAACTACAACCTGTTCTCAGACCGTATGGCTACCCTGCCCGTGTTCGTCTACACCCAGTACGCCAGCCAGGGTTCGGATGCCCAGGCATACATTGACCGCGCCTGGACTGGTGCACTCGTGCTGATCTTTATCGTGATGGCCCTCAACCTCATTGCCCGCCTCGTATCTAAGCTTTTGGCTCCCAAGGGCCTCCGCTAAGTTTCACCCCCACCGAAGAAGGAAATCTCGTGTCTAAGCGCATCGAAGTCAAAGACCTCAACGTGTACTACGGCAAGTTCAAGGCCGTCGAAGACGTTTCGCTCACCATCGAGCCCCGCACCGTCACCGCCTTCATTGGCCCTTCCGGTTGTGGCAAGTCCACCTTCCTCCGCACTCTGAACCGCATGCACGAGGTCATCCCCGGTGCTCGCGTTGAAGGTGAGGTCATGATCGATGGCAAGAACCTCTATGACGCAGACGTGGACCCCGTATTGGTTCGTCGCCAGGTGGGCATGGTGTTCCAGCGCCCCAACCCTTTCCCCACCATGTCGATTGCCGACAACGTTCTTGCTGGTGTGAAGCTCAACAACAACAAAATGTCGAAATCAGATGCTGAGCACTTGGTTGAGAAGTCACTCAAGGGTGCCAACCTCTGGAAAGAGGTTAAGGACCGTCTGAACCTTCCAGGTTCTGGTCTCTCCGGTGGTCAGCAGCAGCGTCTGTGTATTGCTCGTGCGATTGCCGTGTCTCCCGAGGTCATCCTGATGGATGAGCCTTGCTCGGCTCTGGACCCCATCTCCACCCTCGCAATTGAAGACCTCATTGATGAGCTCAAGGCGAAGTACACCATCGTCATTGTGACCCACAACATGCAGCAGGCATCTCGTGTCTCTGACAAGACCGCCTTCTTCAACATTGCAGGCACTGGTGAACCTGGAAAGCTCATCGAGTTCGATGACACCACCACGATTTTTGAGAACCCTCACGTTCAGGCAACTGAGGACTACATCTCTGGTCGTTTCGGATAAATCGAAACTTCTCCACACCTTTGGGAATTAGCTCATAGTCACTTTGGCTATGAGCTAATTTCGTTAAATGACCCAACGCCCAACAGCAATTGTTTATGTGGACGGGTTCAATCTCTACAAATCAAAACTCGAAAAACGTGGCGACCTCAAGTGGCTCAATTTAGAAGCCTTATTCGATCAAATTCTCCCCGAATATTCAGTAGTCAAAATTCATTTCTTCACTGCACGGCTCAAAGGGAAAGCAAATCCGGAAGACCCAGGAGCACCTGACCGACAAAGCACCTACCTTCGCGCGGTTTCGCAACTATCAAGGGTAGAAATTCACACATCAAATTTTTCAGTTATGCCTGGACGCGCGAGGCTATTCCAGGAGGACGTACCAGAGCCTCCCTCAACCTGGCTACCTGTGTGGAAAGTCCAGGAGTAGGGTTCTGACGTCAAACTTGCAGTTCAGCTGGTGTTGGACTCTTTAGATCGAAAAGCGGATTGTCTCGTGGTGGTGAGCAATGACTCAGATCTTTCTAGAGCCATAGAGGTAGCGACCACAAGATTTGGTTCAAAAGTTGGTGTAGTTCATCCGAAAGATTCTCGTTCGACCAAATTCGCTGAATACCCTCTTGAGTTCACTCGATTCATCAGAATCAGTGAACTAGCTTCTTCGCAGCTGCCCAGAGTAGTTCAGACTCCTCAACACCATATTGTGAGACCTTCAGGGTGGAAATGACGCAGGGCCCCGGTTTCCCGAGGCCCTGAACTCAATCCTGAGGAATGAGCGTAGTAATTGAATTCTAACTCAATTAACGGACAATAAAAGAATATTTTCCACAGGTTTAGGCGCTCAGTTCCGTGAGAACAGCATCAATGATGGCGAGACCTTCACGAGCTTCGTCCTCGGTGACCACACAGGGTGGCACCACGTGGAGGCGGTTATCAGCCATGAAGGGCAGAAGCTTGTGAGCCAAGAGTGCAGCCTTGAGCTTGCCCATCCAGGCAGCGTCAACGGGTTCCTTGGTGTCGCGGTTGGTCACGAACTCAACAGCCCAGAACACACCTGAACCACGGACGTCACCAATGATCTGGTGCTGGTCCTTGAGAGCGTTCAGGCCGGGGCCGAGAACTTTCTCACCGATCATCTTGGAGTTCTCGACGATCTTCTCTTCTTCCATCGCTTCGATGGTGGCCACGATGCTGGCACATGCCAGAGGGTGACCAGAGTAGGTGAGACCACCGGGGAAGACGCGTTCATCGAAGGCGTGAGCAAGCTCGTTGTTGATAATCACGCCACCAACGGGGATGTAACCGGAGTTCACGCCCTTAGCGAAGGTGATGAGGTCAGGAACCACATCGAACGCGTTGAAGGCGAACCACTCACCGGTGCGACCGAAGCCAGCCATGACCTCATCCAGGATGAGAACAATGCCGTACTTATCTGCCAGGGCACGAACACCCTTGAGGTATCCGGGTGGGGGAGTCAGAATGCCTGCAGTGCCGGGAACGGATTCAATCAGGAAGGCCGCAATGCTTGCAGAGCCTTCTGCTTGAATGGTGCGCTCGAGGAAGTGGAGGGCACGTTCGGTTTCCTGCTCAGGGGTGGTTGCCCAGTACTCAGTGCGGTAAAGGTAGGGGCCAAAAACGTGCTTGTGACCACGTGAGTATTCGTTAGGAATTCGACGCCAGTCACCAGTGGAGACAATCGCAGCGCCGGTGTTGCCGTGGTAGCTGCGGTAGAACGAAATGACCTTGTCGCGGCCGGTGTGCAGGCGTGCCATACGAATAGCGTTTTCGTTTGCGTCAGCACCACCGTTGGTAAAGAAGATCTTCTCGAATCCCTTGGGAGCGTGAGAGAGAATCTTCTGCGCTGCGAGGGCACGAATGTTGTTGGCGTGTGCAGGTGCCACCGTGGTGAGCACATCAGCTTGAGCCTTGATGGCTTCAATCACCTTGGGGTGCTGGTGGCCAATGTTGACGTTGACCAGCATGGAGGAGAAGTCGAGGTAGGTGTTGCCTTCGTAGTCCCAAATGTGGGCACCCTTGCCTCCAGCGATGACAAAAGGCGCGAGTGTGCCTTGAGCCGACCAGGAGTGGAAGACATTGCTGGTGTCCGCTTCGCGGACGCTGGCGTTGTCGGCAGGGTGCATCAGTGGTGATTCAGTCATGGTTTTCCTTTATGGATGCGAAATCTATGGCAAGAATGTGCTTTCGCTATCGAAAATGATAGTTCGCAGCCAATTTTCCTGAGGATTTTGTCAGTTCTGATGCTATTGGCTGGGTTCACAGTCACACAACATATTTCATAGGTCAGAATGGAAATGTGGAAAAGACAGTTGAGTGGAAACAAGACGTCCTGGGGGACGGCTTCCTCCAGTCAACGCTAGAGCTTGCTCCTGATTCCGAAGGTCCAGTTGTTGCCACCATCGTGAAGGCACCTGCACCTGTGCAACCTGGTTTTTTAAACAAGCTTCTGGGCAGATCATCACAGGTCGCTGCCAATACAGATGTTCTCTATATCCATGGTTGGTCTGACTACTTCTTTCAGAAGAACTTGGCAGAGTACTGGCGCTCGCAGGGGGCCCAGTTCTATGCCCTGGATCTGCGTAAGTATGGTCGCAGTATTCGTCCGGGTCAGTCAGACGGCTTCATTGACAACCTTGCTGACTACGACGAAGACATTGAAGCAGCTCTCGAAGTAATGGGCCACGGCTCCAAGAAGTCGGGAGCCAACGACAAAGCGCTCGAAGGTCGCAAGTTGGTCTTGATGGGTCACTCCACAGGAGGCTTGGTCTTCAGTTTGTGGGCGAATAGGAATCCCGGTCGAGCCGATGCGATTGTACTGAACAGCCCTTGGTTGGAGTACCAACTCACTGCTGCAGCTAGAGCACTGGTTGCCCCCATGCTCCGGGCTGGAACCAGAATCAACCCCAAGGCGCAGATGCCCAGCATTGACTTTGGTTTCTACTCTCGCACCGTGGACAAGAACAAAGACGGCGAGTGGGAGTTCAACTACGACTGGCGCCCAGAGCACGGCTTCCCTGTTCGACCTGCCTGGCTGAATGCCATCCTCACCGGTCATGCCCAAGTTGCTGCTGGTCTGGATATTCAAGAACCCGTCTTCACCTGGCTCTCTACAAGAAGCCTGTTGGTTCCCAAGTGGAGCCCGGACATGAAGAAGGCAGACATCGCCATCGATGTGAACATCGTGGCCGCCCGCGTTCACCAACTGGGCAAGCTCATCACCCTCTCCCGAATTGAGGGGGCCATGCACGACGTGGTTCTGTCTGCACGCCCGGTCAGAGCACACGCATTCGATGAACTCACCCGCTGGCTTAAGGCATACCTTTAGAACTATGGACGCATTCGCAGACCCCACACTTCTCGTCACCACCAAGGCGGGGATTGTTCGCGGTTCCCGCGATGGCAATACCCACCGCTGGCTCGGCATTCCTTATGCACAGCCACCCGTGGGCGACCTGCGCCTGAAATCCCCTCGAGCTGTGGAGCCATGGGCCGGTATTCGCGACGCCATTGAGTTTGGCAATGCTGCACCCCAAGAACCAACCAAGGTCATCCCACTTCCGGTCGGAGTCAAGATTGATGAAGACTGCCTCAACCTCAACGTCTGGGCACCCCCTCGCGCAGAGGGGGACACTCGTCAACGCCCAGTCATGTTCTGGTTGCATGGTGGTGCGTATTTCATCGGTTTCTCCGCACAGCCTGTCTATAACGGACGGGCGCTCGCCGAGACTGGCGATGTTGTCATTGTCACGATCAACTACCGCCTTGGTGCGCTGGGCTTTCTGGATTTCACCACGTTCAGCGATCCAGCTGACCCCTTTGAGTCCAACCTCGGAATGCGCGACATTGTTCTTGCCCTGAACTGGGTCAAAGACAACATTGCTGCCTTCGGGGGTAACCCAGACGACGTCACCATCTTTGGGGAATCCGCCGGAGCTGGATGTGTCACCACCTTGATGACCATGCCTTCGGCCGAGGGACTCTTTCATCGTGCCATTGCCGAGAGCTCACCGGCGACCAGTGTCTACAAGCCCGAGCGTGCTGCACTCGTCGCACAGGCTTATCTCGATTTGATCGGGGTAGAAGCAAAAGATGCTGCCAAGCGCTTGCGCGAGATGGATGCAGTCACGCTGGCCAAGCAGACCACGAATCTTCTTGACCATGTGGCAACCACCTGGCCAGGAACGGTTGCATTTGCTCCCATCGTGGACGGGGACTTGATCCCGGGCTATCCCGTGGCGGCGTTCCGTGCGGGTAAGCAGATCAAGGTGCCGTTGATCATTGGTACTAACCATGACGAAGCAGCCCTGTTCAAGATGATGAAGTCGCCACTGATGCCCATCAGTGAATCCTCCATCAACGAGATGTTTGAACTCGTGGCCAAAGACAACCCCAAGCTCAAGGATCTCGAACCTGGCATCATCGCTGAGTACCCCAACTTCCCGAAGCAAAAGGGCGGCATGGAAATTGCGCGCGATGCCGGATTCCGTATGCCTTCCATCTGGGTTGCTGAAGCACACTCCAAGGTTGCCCCCACGTGGATGTATCGCTTTGACCAAGCGCCACCGTTGATGAAGCTGCTGGGTATTGGTGCAAGCCATGCCACCGAACTCCCTTACGTCTTTGGCACCCTGCCCGACAAGCTCTCTGAAAAGAAGGCACTCCAGTTCCGTCTGGGCGGACTGAAGGAAGCTCGTGAAATCTCAGGGCGCATGATGGCTCGCTGGTTGAGCTTTGCTCGAACGGCAGACCCGGTCACCATCGACAGTGAAACAGGTGAAGAACTTTCCTGGCCTCGCTATGACGAAAACACTCGCACCACGTTGATTATCAACGGAACTGACACCATCGAGAACGACCCAGATGGCGACATTCGCAAAGCGTGGGGCGAAGAAGTTCTCGGATTTAAGTAACTAGTTCACGGGAAGTGGAGTGGGGGGCTTCGTCACTCCAAACGCGAAGGATGTTTCAATCGACGCAATACCGGGAAGTGTCCGAACATCGTCGCGTATGAACTCTTCGAATTCGGTGAGGTCTTTCACCATGACCTTTAGTAAATAATCCGCACCACCAGACATGAGGTGTGCCTCAACGATGCGGACAACGCCCCGGATGCGCTCTTCTAAATCAGCAACCACATCAGAGCTGTGTGAGTTCATCGTTATGCGGACAAAGGCCGTTACATCAAGACCTACAGCGCGTGGACTGATGCGAGCGGTGTATCCGGTGATCACGCCACTTTCTTCGAGTTGTCTCACGCGACGCAGACACGGTGAGGGGGAGAGACCAACTCGATCAGCGAGATCTTGGTTACTCAAGCGGCCATCTAGCTGAATCTCCCATAAAATCTGCTTATCTATGCTGTCCATATAACAATATTGGCAGAATATTGCGCAAAATACTTTTTTTGCGCGATAACTGGCAATCGACTGCTTCGTGTTTTTGCCTAGCGTTGAGGCATGAAGACAACACGAATGGTGTGGGGATATCTCGCCATGGGAGCAGTCGTTCTCATCTGGTCAACTTTTGCCTTGAGCATTCGTGCTGCCGGCAACACGTCCCTTACTGCAGGTGATGTTGCACTGTTGAGGTTCGGCGTTCCAACACTCCTACTCATCCCGGTAATTCCACAAAGCTTCCGTATCATGATCCGCCAGCCTTGGTACTGGACAGTGCTGATTATCATCGGGGGTGGTTTCCCATTCCTCATGCTGGTTCAGCTTGGGGGTGCGGCAACTTCTGCTGCTCTGGTGGGGACAATTCCACCTGGAACAATTCCGGTCTTCATTACAATCTTTGGTGCAATTCTCGGTGCGCACTTCACCGCCGTCCGATGGTTTGGCATCGCCTGCATCGCGGCAGGGGTCGTTGTGGCAATGCAAGGAAGCGGATCGGCACATCTTGCTGGAGTGGGATTGCTCCTCACGGCCGGGGCGTTGTGGTCTCTTTATGTCCTAGCTGTCTCTAAAACCCGTTATCGACCTCTCGACATTGTGGTCTTGTTGGCCGTTCCCTCATTTGGCATGACTGGCGTCTTCATCTCAACGGATCTGCTCCACACAACCTTCTTCACAGGCAATTCAGACCTCTCAGATGTATTGACCTACGCCGTGCTCCAAGGAGTTGTTATTGGAATCATTTCTACGTTGCTGTACTCATTTTCCATAACAAGCCTGGGGCCTAGTCGCGCAGCCTTGATGGGAAGTGTGAGTCCCGTGTTGACAACGCTGGGCGCCATTCCATTATTGGGTGAAACCCTAGCAATGGGCACAGTAGTCTGCTTGGTTTTGGTTTCTTCAGGGGCTTTGATCGCTAACCTCTGGGGCACAGCAGTGCCCTTAACGCACACGCGCAGCCGGCTAGGAGCCAGGCTGCGCGTGAAGAATGCGGTTGTTTAGCGGAAGTTCACAAATTGAAGTGCAACGGGAAGGTCTGCTCCCTTGAGCAGGGCCATGGTTGCCTGCAGGTCGTCACGGCTCTTGGATGAGACGCGGACTTCGTCACCCTGGATCTGAGACTTGACCGACTTGGGGCCTTCGTCGCGGATGAGCTTGGTGACCTTCTTGGCGTTCTCCTGGTCGATGCCTTCTTTCATCTTGGCTTCGATGCGGAATTCCTTACCTGAAGGGAAGGGGTCTCCAGCGTCCAGGCTGCGCAGGGAGATGCCACGCTTGATCAGCTTTGCTTCGAATACTTCGAGGATTGCCTTCACGCGCTCTTCCGAGTTGGCCTTCATGAGGACCTTCTCGCCGCTCCACTCGATGGAGGCGCCAACGTTCTTGAAGTCGTAACGCTGCTCAACCTCTTTGATTGCTTGGTTGAGGGCGTTATCGGTCTCCATTTTGTCGACCTTGCTTACTACGTCAAATGATGAATCAGCCATGAGTCCATGTTATCCAGCCCGTCCTCGGCTGATTGTCAGCCGGGGCTTAGAGAATGGATACAGATGGCATCCAAGAAAGTTCGACGTAACCGCACACTCATGGTGATTGCGGTGCTTGGTGTTGCCACGTGGGCTTTGGTGTCATGCACAACCTCGGGTGAAATCACACCAGATACCGGCCCTTTTGCCCCCGCGTTGGCGACCCCTCCCCACGTTGAAGGCCTAACACTGGACCAATTAGCCCACAGCGCGATCGCTGATTTGCCGGATCCGACCTGGGTGAAAGAAACCTCCCAACAAACTGGAATCCCTGAGCGTGCACTCACCGCGTATGCCGGAGTCACAATCGGCCTCTCAGTTGTCGATCCCGAATGCCACTTATCCTGGAACACCTTGGCTGGCATTGGCTGGGTGGAGTCCCATCACGGCACTATCTTTGGCGGGAAGATCTTGCCTAATGGCAACATGTCTGAACCCATCTTCGGCATTCCTCTTGATGGCAAGAACGACACCAAGGCATTGCCGGACTTTGATGATGGCAACTTTGACGGAACCGCAGAGTTTGATCGCGCTGTAGGCCCCATGCAGATTGTTCCGCCGACCTGGGCCGCTTGGCACAGTGACGGAAATAACGACGGCAACGAAGACGGACAGAACATCGATGACTCCGTCCTCGCAGCTGGCCGCTACCTCTGCTATTCCGGCGGGGATCTGTCCACTATCCCGGGATGGAAGGATGCGATCTATTCCTACAATCAAGTTCAGAAGTACATGGTGGACGTGGCAAACAAGGCCAATGAATACGCCAGCAAGGTTCCAGCAACCAACTAGACCTACAAGGATTTTCAACATTGGCTTTGTGCCGGTAATGTTGAGGGGCACTGAGTCTTGAGTAATCAAGACGAAATGCGATGGCGTGTTACCCAAGCGGCCAAAGGGATCTGACTGTAAATCAGACTGCTCAGCATTCGGGGGTTCGAATCCCTCACACGCCACCATTGTGATGTTCCAGGACATCGTGGACACCTGAACCCCCGAAACGGGGTTCAGGTGTCTTTTTATTTCTTGGGTTGATAGTTCTTGTGTGGATCGAT
>NZ_JARXVT010000005.1 GCF_029892845.1 Aurantimicrobium minutum | reverse complement strand
ACTGAAGGGCATGACCCCGATGCAATATCGGAACCATGCCCTTCAGTTAAGAGCCGCCTAGGATTTAACCTGTCCAACTTTCGGGGGACAGTTCATTCATGAGGGGGCTTTCTTTATGAAACTTCTATTCAGCGACGGCCGTTTGCTGCTTGGCAATCTCGGCGTGAACGGCTTCCATATCAATAGCCTTGACCTGTCCGATGAGATCTTCTAAAGCTGCAGGTGGGAGTGCACCTGGCTGTGAGAAGAGAAGAATGCTGTCTCGGAAAATCATGAGAGTGGGGATGGACTGAATACCTGCTGCAGCAGCAAGAGACTGTTGAGCTTCGGTATCTACTTTTCCAAAGACAATCTCAGGTTCTTTTTCTGAGGCAGCCTCAAAGGTGGGTGCAAACATCTTGCACGGACCACACCAGTCAGCCCAGAAGTCAACGACAACAATGCTGTTACCGGTGATGGTCGAATCAAAATTTTCAGCGGTGAGTTCTACAGAAGCCATGGAAAAAGCTTACACTAAATACGGATACCCCCTGGGGTATATTCGTATAGTTACTTCTTGAGCTTCCCCACAAAAGGAATGATGCGGCCAACGCGCGCAGCATATGACTTGTATTGGGGGAATTTTTCTATCAGCAAGCGTTCTTCAAACCGAGCTTTATAAGAAAGCAAACCAATCAACAGCAAAAAAGCAAAGACTGTGAGAAATGAACCAGCTGGAACGGTTAGGCCAAGACCAATCAGCATCAAGCCAAGGTATATGGGGTGGCGAACAATGGCATACATTCCAGTTGTCCTGAGGATCGCAGTAGCTTTGGGAACCGGGGTCGCTGTTAAGGAGTTACCCAAACTGACAATTCCAAAAAGGGTAATTGCCAGTCCCGCCATCAACAAAAGCACGGCGATGTTTCCTACAAGCTCCGTCACAGCCCACATGTCTCCATGGGGTAATCCAATGATCGCAATCAGCAATCCGAACTGGATCAGTACGAGGATGATCCCTTTAGTTTTATCGCTCATCTCTTCATCATGCCTCAGAGGAACTCCATGACAACAACGACCGGCAACACGGCACATAATCCTGAACGCTCATGGGGAGAATTTGGTGAAATCGTTACCGGTTATGACATACCGGTTTTCAACGAAAGAGAAGTTAGAGCTAGCGCAGGGATTCTCTTCCTTATTGGCTTCACCGGGTATGTCATTGCCTGGACCACAGGGTTTGTTATTCCACTCAGAGGCTTCGCCGTTCTCTTTCTTTTCGACATGCTCATCCGATTGTTCGTTTCCCCTCGGTTCTCCCCCACATTGGCACTAGGACGAGTGATCGTGTATCGGCAACGTCCAGAATTTGTTGGAGCCCCTCAAAAGAGATTTGCGTGGAGTCTGGGGTTAGGAGTAGCACTCACTAGTTGCTTCACAATGGGCTGGCTTGCCGCACCATTATGGGTGGTCTTAATTCTCTGCGGTATCTGCATGAGCGTTCTTTTCCTAGAAACTGCTTTTGGAATCTGCGTCGGTTGTGAACTACAGAAACGCTTCTCGCGAAAAGCTCCTCAGTATTGCCCCGGTGATAGCTGCAATTACGATCCACGACCTAGCCGCGATTCATAGAAAACTCATAGTTACTACATAGTAATTTCACATACCCCCGGGGGTATCTTGGAAGTATTCCAAACGAAAGTAGTTCGACATGAAGAAATCAACCATCGTCACCGCTTCAATTCTTGCTGTCGTTATCGGCGCAGCTGGAGTTACGGCAGCCGTTGTCACGGGTACTCCTCCTGCACCAATTGCATCGTCTGAGAACCCTCAGCCCATGACCTCCCAGGATGAAGCTGAAGAACTTGAGCAAGAATCTGAAATTGCAACCCAAGCTTCAAGCACCAATGACTTACTTCTGTATCTGATTGAAGAAGAAAAGCTCGCGCACGATGTCTATACGGTCCTGGGCGAGACATGGGGCGGGAACACGTTCAGTAACATTTTGGCCAGCGAAACTTCTCACCAGGACCAAGTTCTGAACTTACTCAACTCATACGGACTCACCGATCCCCGTTCTTCTGAGATTGGCGTCTTCGTCAACCCAGACCTTCAGGCGTTGTACGACCAGCTGATCGCCCAGGGTATGACCAGCCAGACCGAGGCATACAAGGTTGGTGTCCTCATTGAAGAAACTGACATCACCGATCTGACTACAGCGATCAACTCCACATCAGATGCAACCATTGTGGCTACGTTAGAAAAACTTCGCAGTGCAAGTGAAAGCCACCTCGCGGCTTTCTCAAAGAAGCTCTAAATCTTCTCGAACCAAACTGTGGGCGTGACTGACAAGTCACGCCCACAGTGCTGTTTCAAGCCAACTTTCCAAGCGTTCGATTCCTCTCCGTCGCCAAAGTCCAGGGACTTCCTAGAAATTTTCTACATTCGAACTGCTGTTACAACGAATTTCGCTTGGGAGAAGAATAATTTGACACGGATTTCGTTGAAATTTTCCTATTTTGAAGAACCTTTGGTGTGCTTCAGAGGACTAGAGTAAGTAATCGCACAGAGGTTGAATTACCTCTGTTGTTTTCTAGGCCTCAAAGAAGAGAGAGATCCATGCCCGAATCCTTTGTCCCCGGTGGCGGTTCCAAGATCGCCCTTAAACGTAACCTCGGGATGTGGGCCATTGTGGCTCTCGGTCTCGGTTACATGACCCCTACTGTAGTGTTCGACACTTTTGGTCTCGTAGCTGAAGGCACTAACAACGTTGTGCCGCTGGCGTATGTCTTTGCGCTGATCGTGATGGTATTCACCGCAATCAGCTATGGAAAGATGACCTCGCAGTTCCCTTCAGCAGGTTCTGCTTACACCTACGCAAAGAACTCAATCCACCCGAACGTAGGTTTCGTGGTTGGTTGGACCTCGATGCTGGACTACATGTTGCTACCTCTGGTGAACATCATCATCGTGCGCAGCTACATGGAGTCGTTCTTCCCCGACATTGATGGTGCTGTTTGGGTAATCCTCTTCACCGTTCTCTGCACCGGAATCATCTACTTCACCATGCGTGGAACCTCAAACGTCAACACCATTCTTTTGGTCATTGCTGTAGTGGCAATGATTGGCTTTGTCGCTGTTGTCATTGGCCAGCTACTCGGTGGTGCTGGTGAAGGAACCCTCATCACTCCCACACCATTCATGCACGAAGGTGTTGACCTGTCAGCTGTTCTTCTCGGTGCAACTATTGTTTGCTTCAGCTTCATCGGCTTCGACGCTGTGACGATGTATGTAGAAGAGGCACGCACCCCACGTGTAGTTCCTCGCGCAATCATGCTCACCGTGTTGATCGGTGGCGGTATCTTCATCGTTACCTCATACTTCACTCAGGCTCTCTTCCCCGACTGGAACGTTTTTGCTCCAGGTGGAGACCGTCAGTATGTTGATGACTCAACACTGCCCATCATTGGTGAGCTTGTTGGCGGCCAGACCATGAAGGTCATCCTGACTGCTGCAGGTTTCGCAGCAACCATTGCTTCGCTGCTTGCTTCACAAGCTTCTGTGGCACGTATGTTGCTGGTTATGGGACGTAACAACGTTCTCCCCAACAAGCTGTTTGGTTTCGTCAACAAGAAGACCCAGACCCCAACCTTCAACGTCATCTTTGCTGGTGTTGTCTGCTTGACCGGTGTGGTTCTGACTCTTGCTGACATCGTCCACTTCATCAACTTCGGTGCTCTTGTAGCGTTCAGCTTCGTGAACATCTCCGTTGTTGCGTGGTTCGCAATCCGTCAGGGACGTCGTCACACTGCTGGCGATATCTTCAAGTTCATCGTGATGCCCGTACTTGGTCTCGCTCTGACCGTCATCCTGTGGATCAACCTCTCCCCTGAGGCGCTCACCGGTGGTCTGATCTGGGCAGGTATCGGAATCGTTTACCTGGCTGTCCTGACCAAGGGATTCCGCAAGCAGGTAGCTGGCTTCGACGAAGCACAGCCTGTGACCGGTTTCAACAAGGTCGTCAAGTAACACAGAGTTCAACAACTGTGGCCTCCACCGAAAGGTGGAGGCCACAGTTAGTTAAGCCGCGAGAACCGAAAGACTAGGACTTCTTCAGCTCTTCAGCAATCAAGAAGCTGAGCTCCAAGGACTGCATGTGGTTCAGACGTGGATCGCAGAGTGACTCGTAACGAGTAGCTAGATCATTCTCATCGATCTGCTCAGACCCACCAAGGCACTCAGTGACGTCGTCTCCCGTGAGTTCAACGTGGACTCCACCAGGGAACGTTCCCACGGCACGGTGAGCTTCGAAGAAGCCCTTGACCTCATCCACGACGTCATCAAATCGACGCGACTTGTAACCGTTAGGGGTGGTGATGCCATTACCGTGCATAGGATCGGTGATCCACAGAGGGTTGGCATCGCTCGCCTTGACTGCTTCGAGAAGGGGTGGCAGTGCGTCACGAATCTTTCCAGCACCCATTCGAGTGATGAAAGTCAGGCGACCAGGCTCACGGTTGGGGTCTAGTTTCTCAATGAGCGCCTTGACCGTGTCCACGTCAGTAGTGGGGCCAAGCTTCACACCGATGGGGTTGCGAACGCGGGACAAGAAGTCAACGTGTGCACCATCGAGTTCACGAGTGCGCTCACCGATCCACACAAAGTGTGCACTGGTGTTGTAAGGAGTGCCGGTTCGCGAGTCAATGCGAGTCATCGGGCGTTCGTAATCCATCAGAAGCGCTTCGTGCGAGACGAAGAACTCCGTGGTCTTGAGTGCATCAAAATCAGCGCCACAGGCAGCCATGAACTTGATAGCGCGATCAATCTCGTTAGCGAGAGCTTCGTATTGAGCATTAGCTGGGTTCTTAGCGAAACCCTGGTTCCAGCGGTGAACTTCACGCAAATCAGCAAAACCACCGGTAGTGAATGCACGGATCAAGTTCAGAGTGGAAACTGCCGTGTTGTAACCCTGGACAAGACGCTCGGGGTTTGCTTCACGGCTTTCCGGAGTGAAGTCGTAGCCGTTGACAATGTCACCACGGTAAGCGGGAAGAGTAATGTCTCCGCGTGTTTCAGTGTCGCTGGAGCGAGGCTTAGCAAACTGTCCCGCCATGCGACCCATCTTGATAACAGGCATTTCAGCGGCATAGGTCAGTACAACTGCCATTTGCAGGACAGTCTTGATCCGGTTACGGATCTTGTCAGCTGTCGCACCTGCGAAAGTCTCGGCACAGTCACCACCCTGGAGCAAGAATGCCTTGCCCTGAGCCGCATGAGCCAAACGATCACGGAGAGTATCTACCTCACCAGCAAAAACCAAGGGAGGGTAGCTTGCCAAACGTTCTGAAGCAGACTTGACTGCGTCAGCATTAGGCCACTGTGGCTGTTGCTTGATTGGAAGAGTGCGCCAATAGTCCAAACCCTCGATGACGGACTTGTCAGCGACGATATTGGGCTCATTTTGGCTAGCCACGAAGGTACTCCCCTTGAATGGTGGTGATTAGTGTCTCAAGCCAGAATCTGAAAACTGGCAACTAAACAAGCTTATCTTGCGTTAACCGGGCGCTTTTCGCGCACTGAGGAGGCATAGACATCCTCATACTGCTGGCCAGAGAGGCCGGCAAGCTCATAAATGATTTCATCCGTCACTGCACGAAGGATGAAGCGATCCCCCTCCATGCCCTGGAAGCGCGAGAAATCGAGAGGCTTCCCGATGATGATTCCGGGACGTCGCATCTTGGGCCACTTCGCACCGATAGGCATGACCTTCTCCGTGTCAATCATCGCCACAGGAACAACTGGTACGCCTGATTCAAGGACCATACGTGCGATTCCTGTGCGACCGCGGTAAAGCTTTCCATCAGGTGAGCGGGTGCCTTCGGGGTAAATACCCAATACTCGACCCTCAGCGAGAACACGAAGACCCGTGTTCAGGCTTGCTTCCGAAGCTTTTCCACCCGAACGGTCGATGGGCAACATTCCTGTGCCCTTCATGAACCACTTCGTAGCCCAACCCTTAATTCCCTTGGTGGTGAAGTATTCACTCTTTGCCAGAAAGACCATGTCTCGGTCAATACATATGGGCAGAAAGACGGAATCTACGAAGGAAAGATGATTGCTGGCCAGAATGACAGCCCCCTGTTTGGGGATATTGTCAGCACCGGTAACCCACGGACGGAAGATGCCCTTAAGCAACGGTCCGGCGATGACGTTCTTCATCAGCCAATAAAACATGATTTCAGCTTACCGCTAGAGCTTTTCAGCGTGCTTGCGCGCAAGGTCTGCTGCGCCGACCACTCCGGCATCATTAACAAGCTCAGCAATGCGGAATTCAGGTTCAGGGTGGTAACCCTTGGCTGAGACATGAGCCAAGAATGAATCACGAATCGGAGAAAGAAGGTGGTCACCTGCAGCCGCAACTCCCCCGCCAATGACATAAACCTGTGGATCCAGCACAGCAGACAGACTTGCGCATGCAATTCCCATCCACCTGCCCAAGGTCCCTACGGCCCTCCAAGCTGCAGGATCACCGTTTTCAAGCAATTTCTTACCCTCGTCAGCGCTGAGATCGTGTTTGCCGGTTTCTTCACGGAGATAGCGCAGCAGAGCGCGTCCGGAGCCATATGACTCAATACAGCCACGCTGACCGCATCCACACTCCAAGCCGTCAGGCACAACGCGTAGATGCCCCAGCTCAGCGCCCGCCCCAAAACCACCAGTGAACAGCTCGCCATTAGCAATGATGGCCCCGCCAACACCTGTTCCGATGGTCAACATCGTCATGTGGGTGAATGATTTTCCAGCGCCGAAGCGATACTCAGCCCAACCTGCTGCGTTGGCATCATTTTCAATGACAATGGGAAGGTCAATTCTGGCTTCAAGCTTCTCTTTCAGTGGCTCATTGCGCCAGGCAATGTTTGGGGCGTAATACACCGTTGATTGCGCTGCATCGATAAATCCTGCCGCCGCGACACCTGCAGCAATGACAGGGTTACCTGCGCTGAGCTCTTGGATGATCCCGACGATGGCATCTTCCATCTCATTGGCGCTATGCGCGGGGGAAGGAACTTGCGTTTGGGAGACAATTTCACCCTGCAAATTGACCAATGCCCCGGCGATTTTGGTCCCCCCAATATCGATACCGATGGAATACACAGGAAACTCCTAGAAGAGGGTAGACGGAGGGAATGGTGGGACTACTAAAGTGTAGTTAACACCGAAGGAGTTGCCATGGTTTCCAGTGTCGTTCAATTCGATACCCCAGCTTTAGTCCTCGCTGAGCCATCGGCAAATACCACCCAAGTTCTGCTTGATCGAGTGCGTGAAACTCCCAATGGAGCTCTCTTCTCACTTCCCGTAGATGGCGGTTGGAAGGATGTCACGTCCTCCGAGTTCCTAGAACAAGTGATTGCCCTTGCGAAGGGATTCATTTCCCAGGGAATTAAGCCAGGCGACCGCGTTGGCCTGATGTGTAAGACACGTTATGAGTGGACTCTCGTTGACTTTGCCATGTGGTTTGCAGGCGCTGCACTCGTGCCCATTTACGAAACAAGTGCTTCGAGCCAGATTCAGTGGATTTTGGAAGATTCTGAAGCTGTTGCGTTGATCGTGGAAACCCCTGATCACCTCAAGCGTTTTGAAGAAATCCGCTCCGATGCTCCTTATGTTCAATCCGTTTGGCAGATCGATGCTGGGGATCTCGATGCTCTCGTCATCTCAGGTACCAAAATCTCTGACGAAGAAGTTGAAGAACGTCGTTCCTCTCTCCACGGCAGCGACCTCGCTACTCTGATTTACACCTCGGGTTCGACCGGCAAGCCCAAGGGCTGCGTGTTGACACACTCCAACTTTTTGGAGCTTTCACGCAATGCCCGCGCTGCTGTCCCCGAGGTGGTTAACCCCCAAGCTTCCACCCTGCTGTTTATTACTACGGCCCACATCTTTGCTCGCTTTATTTCCATCCTCGCCATTGAAGGTGGCGTAAAGGTTGGTCACCAGGGAGACACTTCTCAGCTTCTACCCGCTATGCAGTCCTTCAAGCCCTCGTTCCTGCTCGCAGTCCCCCGAGTGTTCGAGAAGGTCTACAACTCAGCAGAACAGAAGGCCGAAGCAGGCGGCAAGGGAAACATCTTCCGTGCTGCCGCGAAGACTGCCATTGAATATTCCAAGGCAGAGATGGCTGGGCACATTCCTCTGGGCCTCAAGCTGAAGTTTGCAGTTCTGGATAAGTTGGTACTTTCCAAGCTCCGCGCAGCTCTCGGTGGCCGCTGCACCTACGCCATCAGTGGTTCTGCGCCGCTGGGTGACCGTTTAGGTCACTTCTACCACGCACTTGGTCTTGTTGTTCTGGAGGGCTATGGCCTCACCGAAACAACGGCACCTATTTCTATCAACCTGCCTTCCAAGTTTGTGATTGGCACGGTTGGACCAGCTCTTCCTGGCTGCTCTGTCCGCCTAGGAGAAGATGGTGAAATTGAAGCCGCTGGTATCAACGTCTTCAAGGAATACTGGAAGAACCCTCAAGCAACTGCCGATACATTCCATGACGGCTGGTTCAAGACCGGTGACATCGGAGAAATCGATAAAGACGGATACATCACCATCACGGGACGCAAGAAAGAAATTCTTGTCACCGCTGGTGGAAAGAACGTTGCACCCGCTTACTTGGAAGACCCGATTCGCGCCAACCCAGTGATTAGTCAGGTTGTTGCCGTTGGTGACGCCAAGCCATTCATCTCTGCTCTGATCACTCTGGATCCTGAAATGCTGCCCATGTGGCTGACTAACAACAAAATGGATCCCAGCATGAGCATTGCTGAAGCAGCAACCAACCCCGCGATTATTGCGGAAGTTCAAGCAGCTGTTGACCGCGCTAACGCTCGGGTTTCTCGAGCAGAATCCATACGCAAATTCGCTATTTTGCCCATTCAGTTCACTGAAGAATCAGGTCACCTGACTCCCAAGATGAGCATCAAGCGCAATGTCATCGTGAAGGACTTTGCTAGCGAAATTGAAGGAATGTATGCCGGCGCTTCAGGAGCTGTTGACTAAAACCAGTCGCTTTCGCGAACCTGGCGCATCGCTTCTTTACGCGTGGGCTGATCCAAACGGTCCAGATACACCAGACCATCTAAGTGGTCACATTCATGCTGCAGTGCCTGCGCCATGAGGCCTTCACCTTCTAGAACGACTTGGTTGCCCTCGAGATCGATTCCTTCGACCTTTGCGTAAGGGTAACGAGGGGTCTTGAACCACAGGTTGGGAACACTCAAGCAGCCCTCCTCGACGAGCTCGAGCTCCCCGCTGGTCTCAACGACATGAGGGTTCAAGATGTAGCCAATGTCACCATGAACGTTGTAGCTGAAAGCCCGAAGTCCCACACCAATTTGTGTTGCAGCTACTCCTGCACGCCCAGGAATTTTGACTGAATCAATCAGATCTTCAACGAGAGAACGAATTTTCTCGTCGATAACCAGAATCTCTTCCGTGGGAGTCTTGAGGACGGGATCCCCAAAGATCCGAATGGGACGTTCGGTCATGATGGTGAAGGCTTAGAGGCCGTCAACAACCAGAGAAGCGAGCTGGCGGGCTGCTTCCTGTGTTTCAGGCTTGAGCTTCTTGAAGTCGATGTAGGAACCAGCAGCAAGCATGGCGTCATAAGGAATACGAACTGTCTCGCGCACACGAGACTTGAAGTGATCTTCAATCTCACGAAGCTTGATCAAGTTAGTTCCTTGAGTCGCCGTGTTAATGGCCACAATCGAGTTCTTGACCAGATCACCATAACCGTTCGATTCAAGCCAGGTCAGTGTCTCAGAAGCCAATCGAGCTTCGTCGAAGGAGCCGCCAGAGACGATGACCAAGCCATCAGCACGCTTGAGTGTTGCGCCCATTACCGAGTGGATAATTCCGGTTCCACAGTCAGTCAAGGCAATCGAGTAATAGCGGCTAGCAAGGTCAGAGACGATGTTGTAATCGTTGGCGCCAAATGCTTCCGAAAGGAAAGGGTCAGTATCTGACGCTAAGACATCTAAACGTGTCTTATCGCGGTTGACGTATTCAGAAAAATCATTGAACGTGAGGATTTTTGCTGCATCATTGACCAAGTCACGGACTGTCTTCTCTGTGGTCTTGTTGAAACGCTCAGCAAGAGTTCCACGGTCAGGATTAGCGTCGATGGCAAGAACGCGGTCTTCGCGAACAAGTGCCATAGCCATACCCAGCAGGGTTGTGGTGGTGGTTTTCCCCACACCGCCCTTACGTGTCAGCACTGGGACAAACTTGGTGCCACCGGTGAGGGGACGGCCAATGCTCGCGTCCAAGGCTTTACGGTGACGTGTCAGAGGAGAGTCCCCAAGGTTCACACCGTGGAAAGTGATGTCATAGACGAACTTGTTCCAGCCTTCGGTTGGTTTGTCGCGCTTCTTCTTTGCATCAAGTACACGCTCAGGAGTGAGCATGGAAACGGGCTCAGGCTTAGTTGCAGGCTCGCCTGAAAGACGATCACGACGAGTGGGAAGAGAGCCGGTATCAACAGACTCAACTTCAACTACTACTTCGTCAACCTCAGCGATGACAACGGGTTCCTCAGGAACAGAAACGGTGGGGTTTTCACCACTGAACACAGCACGCAATGATGCTTCCATGTCGGCTTCAGTTGAGCTGGTGAGCGAAACCGGAATAGCAGGAAGACTGATGGTCGAAACCTCTGGTGCCTGCTCAACATCTCGTGGAGCAGCTGCTGTTACGTCTGAAATGCGCTCAGGAGATTCTTTCTTTACTCCTGTGGACTTCTTACCAGCAGGCTTTTTTACTGCTTTCTGTGGTTCTTCCGTGCTCACTCAATAATCCTTCAGTCGTGGTGTAACTGTGTGAGTCTACCGAATTCTCCCTCCCCTGTTCGGGGAATAGGAACCTTCGTTGACTAGGGCGACTAGTTCGCAGGAGTAATTGGAGTGATGACCACGATGAGGTCACCAGCTTCAACCTGCTGAGACTTCTGGAAAGACACTCGCTCCACACGACCTGTGATGGTTGCAGTGATCGCCGCTTCCATCTTCATAGCTTCGATGGATGCGACAGGGTCTCCTGCAGCTACGGTCTGTCCAGCTTCAACCTTGACCGTGACAACACCAGCGAATGGCGCTGCGACGTGTCCGGCTTCAGTGAGATCTGCCTTCTCTGCACTCTTGGTGCTGATTTCGACAGAGCGGTCACGAACAAAGACAGGACGGAGCTGACCATTGAGTGTCGTCATGACCGTGCGCATACCCTTGGGGTCTACTCCACCAATGGCTTCGAGCCCTACATAGAGACGAACACCACGGCCGAGATCAACAACGTGCTCGCTGCCAGATTCCAAACCGTAGAGGTAGTCCACTGTGTCGAGAACAGAAACATCACCATAAGTCTCACGAACCTGTTCGAATGCCTTGGTGGGAACGGGGAAGAGCAAACGGTTCAGGGTTGACCGACGTGAAGCCGATCCACCAGCCAAGCCAGCGTGGTCTTCTTCTGTGAGCGGAGCAACCTGAATGTTGATGGTCTTACCCTCAAGAACCTTGGTGCGGAAAGGCTCAGGCCATCCACCCGGGATGTCTCCCAGTTCGCCAGCCATAAAGCCAATGACCGAGTCAGGAATGTCGTACTTCTGAGGGTTAGCCTCGAAGTCTGCAGGGTCTGCCTTGACCGCTGCCAAATGCAACGCGAGGTCGCCCACAACCTTGGAAGAGGGAGTCACCTTGGGTACGCGGCCCAGGATCTTGTTCGCAGCGGCATACATGTCTTCGACAAGTTCGAAATCATCGGCGAGGCCCAGCGCAATAGCCTGCTGGCGCAGGTTGGAGAGCTGGCCACCGGGGATTTCGTGGTGGTACACACGGCCAGTTGGTGCAGGTAGACCTGACTCAAATGGCTTGTAAATGTTGCGAACAGCTTCCCAGTAGGGCTCGAGGTCACACACGTTGTCCAGGTTCAAACCGGTGTCGCGCTCAGTGTTGGCCAATGCTGCAACAAGAGCAGAGGCACTGGGCTGGCTCGTGGTTCCGGACATGGGCGCAGATGCAACGTCAACAGCGTCAGCGCCGGCAGCAGCAGCAGCGAGCAGTGTTGCAAGCTGACCACCTGCAGTGTCGTGAGTGTGAACGTGGACGGGAAGGTCAAAACGCTCACGGAAAGCAGCAACAAGCTTGGCCGCGGCAGCAGGGCGGAGCAATCCAGCCATGTCCTTGATCGCAAGAATGTGTGCTCCTGCAGCCACAATCTCGTCGGCAAGTCCAAGGTAGTAATCCAAGGTGTACTTGTCTTCTGCTGGATCCAGCAAGTTGCCGGTGTAGCAGACAGCTACTTCCGCAACGGTTGTGCCAGTTTCCAGTACAGCTTCGATAGCAGGGCGCATCTGGTTGACATCATTCAGCGCATCAAAGATGCGGAAGATGTCAACGCCAGTAGCAGCAGCTTCCTGAATGAAAGCCTTGGTGACTTCTTCTGGATACGGGGTGTATCCCACTGTGTTGCGTCCACGAAGAAGCATCTGGATAGCGACGTTGGGAAGTGCTTCACGCAACTTTGCGAGACGATCCCAAGGATCTTCACCGAGGAAACGAAGAGCAACGTCATAGGTTGCACCACCCCATGCTTCAACCGAGAGAAGCTGAGGAGTCATACGCGCAACATAGGGAGCAACGTTGACGAGGTCTTTAGTGCGAACACGCGTGGCCAGAAGGGACTGGTGCGCATCGCGGAAGGTTGTTTCCGTGACAGCAACAGCTTTCTGCTGGCGCAATGCCTGAGCAAATCCCTTGGGACCCAATTCGAGAAGTGCCTGGCGGCTACCAGAAGGAGCAGGAATACTCAGGTCAATACGTGGCAGCTTTGCCATTGGGTCAGCACCAGCAGGTCGTGGACCATTGGGCTTGTTGACCGTGACATCAGTAACCCAGTTGAGGATCTTGGTTCCACGGTCCTTGGACTCACGACCGGTGAGCAGGTGAGGACGCTCATCGATAAAGCTAGTGGAGAGGTCTCCGGCCTTGAATTGCTCGTCATCGAGGACACCCTGTAGGAACGGAATGTTGGTAGAGACACCACGAATACGGAATTCCGCCAAAGCACGACGTGAGCGGTCAACCGCAGCAGTGTATGTACGGCCACGACAGGTGAGCTTCACCAGCATGGAGTCGAAGTGGGGACTGATTTGCGAGCCTGGGCTGACGGTTCCACCATCAAGACGGATACCTGCTCCACCGGGTGAGCGGTAGGTGGTGATTTTGCCCGTGTCGGGGCGGAATCCTTGCGAAGGGTCTTCGGTGGTGATGCGGCACTGAAGAGCAAAACCACGTACGTGAATGCTTTCCTGGTGCAGACCGAGGTCGTCGAGGGACTCCCCTGCAGCAATGCGCATCTGTGACTGCACGAGGTCAACGTCGGTGACCTCTTCAGTCACGGTGTGCTCAACCTGGATGCGAGGGTTCATCTCAATGAAAACATGCTGACCCGCCCGCTCGCCTGCAGTGTCAACGAGGAACTCTACGGTTCCTGCGTTCTGGTAGCCAATAGAACGGGCGAATGCGATGGCATCGCGGTGCAGATCTGCTCGCAGTTCGTCCGAAATGTTCGGAGCAGGAGCAATCTCCACTACCTTCTGGTGGCGACGCTGCACTGAGCAGTCGCGCTCAAAAAGGTGAATAGTTTCGCCCTGGCTATCAGCCAAAATCTGAACTTCAATGTGGCGAGGACGAAGAACAGCCTGCTCGAGGAACATGCGTCCATCGCCGAAAGCGCTTTCTGCTTCGCGCATTGCAGCTTCAAGTGCGGGGCGAAGTTCGTCCATGGTTTCCACGCGACGCATGCCACGTCCACCACCACCGGCTACGGCCTTGGCGAAGATGGGGAATCCAATATCAGCTGCTTCCGAAAGCAAGTGATCAATATCAGTGGTTGCCTGAGTGGACTTCAAAACGGGAACACCGGCCGCAATGGCGTGATCCTTAGCCGTGACCTTATTTCCCGCCATTTCCAATACGCGGGCAGGAGGTCCGATGAAGGTAATGCCGTTATCTGCTGCTGCCTGTGCTAGTTCAGGGTTTTCAGACAGAAATCCATAACCTGGGTAGATCGCGTCTGCGCCGGATAGTTTGGCCACACGAATGATCTCGGAAACATCCAAATATGCTCGAACAGGATGACCTGGTTCACCGATCTGGTAAGCCTCATCCGCCTTCTGGCGGTGCAGAGAACTGCGGTCTTCCTCAGGGAAAACAGCAACTGTCTTGGCTCCGAGCTCTACAGCCGCACGAAAGGCGCGGATGGCGATTTCGCCACGGTTTGCAACCAGGATTTTCTTGAACATATGACCCCTTCGAATGCCGCCAGCATCGGTTCGTAGTTAGGTACTCCCAGCCTACAGAAGGTATCGTGGTGCTAATGCACGTCGTCAGTATTAGCTCCCTGAAGGGTGGCGTTGGTAAAACAACGGTCACCCTCGGTTTGGCATCCGCTGCGTTCGCCGCCAATTTGCGCACTCTCGTGGTCGATTTTGACCCCCAGTCCGACGTTTCTACTGGTCTCGGCGTTGATACCCGCGATCATCTCAACGTTGCTGATGTATTGGCTAACCCCAAGCTCAAGACCGTTCGTCAGGCAATTGCTCCTGCGGGCTGGTCTGCTCCTGGACATGCACCCATTGATGTCATGATCGGAAGCCCTTCAGCAGTCAACTTTGATGGCCCTCACCCCACAGCACGTGAAGTGTGGCGCCTAGAAGAGGCTCTAGCGACTGTAGAGGACGAATACGACCTCGTCCTTATCGACTGTGCTCCAAGCCTTAATGCGCTCACCAGGACCGCGTGGGCGGCTTCTGACCGTGTAGTAGTCGTGACCGAACCAGGTTTGTTCTCCGTTGCAGCAGCGGACCGCGCATTGCGCGCCATTGAAGAAGTCCGTCGAGGACTCAGCCCCCGTCTGCAGCCACTCGGTTTGATCATCAACCGTGTCCGCGCACAGTCCCTAGAACACCAGTTCCGCATTCAGGAACTTCGCGACATGTTTGGGCCTCTTGTTCTTCAGCCACAGTTGCCCGAGCGCACTTCGCTTCAACAGGCACAGGGCGCAGCACGTCCCGTACACGCTTGGCCAGGCGAAGCAGCTGCAGATATGGCACGCAACTTTGATCAGTTGCTCAACCGCATCTCTCGCGCTGGAAAAATCGGCGAATACGCCCCCAAGTCATAGCCGACATTCGTTGACAACAAGAAAGCCCCCGCTCATTGAACTGAACCCCAAAAGTGGGACTCGTAATTAAGAGTCTCTACTTTGAAGGGATTAGTTCATGGACCGCAAGGTTATTCATTCACTCGAAACCCGCATCGAAGCTGCCAAGCTTTTCGATGCGGGTTTTGGTTATAAAGCTGTTGCGTCGCATTTGGGTTTGAATCTGGATTCGGTTCGGCATTGGCAGGATCGATATTTGCAGGGTCGACTTTTAGACTCGACAGTTATGGGAAAGAAGTTCTATCCGGCAGCGGTGAAGGTTGCTGCGGTTGAGAAGTTTCTCGCTGGTGCTTCAAAAACTGAGGTTGTTGCCGAGTTTGAGATTTCTAATCGAGGCATGTTAACCAAATGGATCTCGGCTTATCGTGAAGGCGGTCCTGAGATTTTTTCGGCGAAAGCTATAGGGCGACCGCGGAAAGACTCTCGTCCGGAAACGCTTGAGCAGAGGCTTGCGTTTTTGGAGATGGAGAACGAGATTCTAAAAAAATGGGTGGCTCTAGCCCAGGAGGAAGATCGACGTCTGTCCGGTCTGTGATCGTTTCTGAGCTGGAGCACAAATTCCCCACGCGAGCTGTTTTGAAGGCGGTGGGGCTTTCTGCTTCCACCTACTATCGCCACCGTTCACACACGCCACAGGATCGTTATGAGCAGCTTCGACCGCTGCTTCATGACGTGTTTGATAATTCCTACAAATCGTATGGATATCGGCGCATTCGCGCCGTTCTTGCGGCTAAGCATGGCATCCAGTTGAGTGGGAAGACGGTGTTGAAGCTGATGCGGCAAGAGGGCCGCACATGCCAAGTTCGAAGACGCAAGAAATACAAGTCCTACCGGGGCGAGGTCGGCAAGGCGGCACCGAACGTGTTGGCGAGAAACTTTGATGCAGGTCAGCCTGCAAAGAAGTGGGTCACGGACGTTACAGAGTTTTATGTTCTTGGCCAGAAGCAATATCTCTCACCGGTGATCGATTTATTCAACCGGGAAGTGATCTCTTATGAACTGGCTCCCTCGCCAGTGATGGGTCTGGTCACGGGAATGTTGGAGAAGGCTTTTGCTCAGTTGAAGCCTGGCACTGGGTTGGTAATGCATTCAGATCAGGGATGGCATTACCAACACATCAGATATCAACAAGCGTTGAAACAACGCGGCATTACTCAAT
The DNA here is from genome assembly GCF_029892845.1 of Aurantimicrobium minutum. Taxonomy (GTDB): domain Bacteria; phylum Actinomycetota; class Actinomycetes; order Actinomycetales; family Microbacteriaceae; genus Aurantimicrobium; species Aurantimicrobium minutum_B. The sequence continues at coordinate 105,059 of NZ_JARXVT010000005.1, read as the reverse complement.
CAATGTCACGCAAAGGTAACTGCCTCGACAATGCCGTTGCAGAAAACTTCTTCGGACACTTCAAAGAAGAATTCCTACGTCAACACACATTCACAAACATGACCCAGTTCAAGGCAGAACTAGAGAAATACATTCACTGGTTCAACCACGAAAGGGTCCAGTTAAAGCTCAATGGCCTGAGTCCGGTTGACTACCGAACTCAGACCATTAGAGACTTGAAGCCGACTCCTCATTAACTGTCCCAATAAAGGGGTTCAGTTCATCATGCGGGGGCTTTCTTCGTTAAGTCTGTAGTGGTCTACTAACCAACCTTGCGCGCACGACGAGCTGCAAGCTCATCTGCTGCATCAGTTGCAGCTGAGGTGATCTCAACCAAGCTGGTCTCAACTTCGCGCAAGACTTTGCCAATAGCAATACCAAATACACCCTGTCCGCGGCTGACGAGGTCAATAACTTCGTCATTCGTGGTGCAGAGGTAGATGCTCGCGCCATCGCTCATGAGAGTGGTCTGAGCCAAGTCATAAATACCAGCGGAACGGAGCTGATCAACAGCTGCACGAATCTGCTGGAGAGAAATACCGGTGTCGAGAAGACGCTTGACCAACTTGAGAACCAAGATGTCACGGAAACCATAGAGACGCTGTGATCCCGATCCTGATGCGTCACGCACGGTGGGAACAACAAGTTCGGTGCGCGCCCAGTAGTCGAGCTGGCGGTAGGTGATGCCCGCTGCCTTAGCTGCTTCAGCACCGCGGTAACCGGCATTCTCGTCACGTTCAGGCATACCGTCGCTGAACAGGACATCAAGCTCGTAGCGAGCGTCGTCGCTGCGGTTCAGTTCGTTCATTTCCGGCCCTTACTAAATGCAACAACCTTAAAGTTCAAGTTGTTGTTGAAAGTTTGTATCCCCAAACTTACAGACAGTTGTTAATCGTGTCTGGGATTTAAAGCATCACACGCCCTTGGGCGTGTCGCAATCCTAAAATTATCGGGATTGCTGGGTAATTACTTGACGCAACATCTGAGAACGAACGATCTCAATGTGGCGGGAAATCTCGTGTGCTCGTTCGATAGAACGTGCCTGGCTTGCCGCATCCTGACGGTGGCTGACAGGAACCAATGCGCGCTCGATCAGTGAGTACTCTCGCTCAGCAGCAGCACGCATAGTTCTCAGGTGTCGAGGCTCAATGCCAGAACGCTGGAGTTCTACCAAAGCAGTGAAAACAACGATGTGCTCTTCACTATAAGAATCAGCTGGTTCAAGCATGCCTGCAGAAACCGCGTCCTGGAGCAAGTTCATGCTTGCACCACAGGCGCGAACAAATTCTTCACGGGTGTAACGAGTAGGTGTTGACAGCAAAGAATCTGCAGACAAACTCTGAGCGTTTGGAAGCGCAGGTGTGTTACCTGCATCAATCTCATCCAAGTGAGTGCGAATAACCTTCAAGGGAAGGTAGTGATCGCGCTGCATAGTGAGGATCAGACGAAGACGATCAACATGCTCAACCGAGAATTTACGGTACCCAGAAGGGGTGCGCTCGGGAGTGATGAGACCTTGCTCTTCGAGGAAGCGAAGCTTCGACGGGGTGAGGTCTGGGAAATCTGGAGATACCTTGGCCAGAACTTGACCGATGCTGAGCAGGCCGCGGGTAGCGGGTGCTTTACGTGCTGCTGTTGCCATTACGCCGAAACACCTCGAGCCAGGTCTACACGTGAAGCAAAGAAGGTGAGGTGGAACTTTCCAACCTGCACTTCATCACCATCTGTCAAAGCATGGCGTTCCACGCGTTCTCCTTCGTAATAGGTTCCATTCAGCGATGCGAGGTCGCGAACTTCAAACTGTGCTCCGTTGCGACGGAACTCGGCGTGACGACGAGACACTGTCACGTCATCTAAGAAAATGTCAGAGTCGGGGTGGCGACCACAGGTGGTCACATCAACATCAAGCAGGAAGCGAGCTCCCTGGCTTGGGCCACGGCGAACAATGAGCAGTGCACTTCCACTGAGAAGAGAAGCAATGGCTTCCTGCTCTTCCGGAGTGACATCAACAGCTTCTAAAGCTTTGACCTGATCAATAAAGGATTGCGAGAAAGTGGCAGTTTGATCTGGACCGGGGGTCGAAGAGGGGACGTTGGTGGCGTCATCGCCATTGAGTGAATCGTTCACTTTTCCCCTTTCGTACTTGTCAACATTAGTGGACTTTTTCCTCAGACCAAACACGAGAATTTTTAACACCATTAGATGGAAAATGAGGCCGGTTAAGTTGACATTAAGTAGAAAGCACCAGTCGGAAAACCACGCAACAGCGCCATGAGCTAGACTAAAGACATCTTGTGAACGACATGTTTCGTTCCCTGCGTCGATAGAACGCTTCCCTCACCTCAATCGGTTGACATTTTTCTTCGGCGAACGGATGCATCATCAGATGCCTTCGCCATGTATCCCGGTTTCGATGTTGAGCTGCAGTTCCATACGGAACCTCACTATTCATTGATATTGGCTGTTGCCATGCATGCCGGGAAATTACTCAAAGGTAATAATCCACATGTCTGAAAAGACTTTCTCCATCCTGGGCGTTCCCGCTCCACTCGTTGCAGCATTAACTGCAGCAGGTATTGATTCCCCATTCCCCATACAGGTCGATACCCTTCCTGACACTCTTTCTGGACGTGACGTTCTTGGTCGCGGAAAGACAGGCTCTGGTAAGACTCTGGCTTTTAGTATCCCTATGGTTGCTCGTCTGGGTGGCGCCCTTGCTGGTGGTCGTCGTCGCCCCGGTCGCCCCTTGGGACTCGTTCTGGCACCCACCCGTGAACTGGCAACCCAGATCACCAACACCATGGTTCCTCTGGCAGATGCTTACGACTTGCGTGTGACCACCATCTTCGGTGGTATTTCACAAGCCCGTCAGGTCGCTGCCCTCAAGGCTGGCGTTGACATCGTGGTGGCAACACCCGGTCGTCTGGAAGACCTCATGAAGCAGGGCTTCTTGCACCTTGATGCCATCGAGATCACCGTACTCGACGAGGCTGACCACATGGCAGACCTCGGCTTCCTGCCTATTGTTACCAAGATCTTGAAGGCAACCCCCACTGGCGGACAGCGCCTGCTGTTCTCAGCAACGCTGGATAACGGTGTGGACAAACTGGTTAACCAGTTCCTCCACAACGAAGTTCTCCACTCGGTAGACGAGGCTAACTCCCCCGTTGCCCAGATGACCCACCACGTGTTTGAAACAAGCGGCAATGATGCCAAGAAGGACCTTGTCTACAAGCTTGCTTCAGGTACCGGCCGCCGCATCTTGTTCATGCGCACCAAGCACCATGCCAAGAAGCTGGCCAAGGCTCTAACCGACGCAGGTATTCCTGCAGTCGATCTTCACGGAAACCTGTCTCAGCCCCAGCGTGACCGCAACCTCGCTGCATTCGGTGAGGGTAACGTCAAGGTTCTCGTCGCCACAGACGTTGCAGCTCGTGGAGTTCACGTAGATAATGTCGAACTCGTCATTCACGTCGACCCACCCATGGAACACAAGGCATACCTGCACCGCTCTGGCCGCACGGCTCGTGCTGGTGCTGAGGGTGACGTTGTCACCATTTGTCTGCCAACCCAACAGAAGGATCTCGCATCGCTTCTGAAGAAGGCAGACATCCAGGTTGTTCCCCAGAAGGTCACCGCGAACTCTCCAGAAGTCCTTGAGCTCACTGGTGAAATTGCTGAATACGTCAAGCCACAACCGCGTGATGCAAAGCCTCAGGGTGGTGGCGGAAACTCCAACGGAAAGAACGCCCAGCGCAAGCGTGCATTACGCGAAGCTGCCGGAACCGTTAATGGTCGCCCGCTGCGCGTAGGCCGTGATGGCCAGCCCGCTCGTGACCGTTCGGGACGCCCTCCAGCAAACGAAAACGGCACTCGCCGTACCGGGGCAAACAAGCCCAGCACAAACGGCGGAGCTCGCTCCTATGGCTCAGCCGCAGGTGGCGGACAGCGTGCAGCTGCTTCCGCAGGGTCACGCCCGACCGGTGCTGGTCAGCGCCAACGCAGTGCACGTCCGCAAGGACGCTAAACACTTTCCACAAAAAGCTTCGCACTCACCACTGAGTGCGAAGCTTTTCTTGTTGAACCACAGCATCTATATCGCTGAGCTTACGCATCCCCGCAAGGGGCTGAGCCATGCGGTGGTTTGTTCGGATTTTAGGCTCTACCCGATGAAGGAACGCCCAATACCCTGCAGTAAATGGGCAGGCATTCTCCCCTAACCGAATCTTGGGATTGAAAGGACACCCCTGACAAAAGTCGGTCATGGTGTTGATGTAAGCACCGCCAGATGAATAGGGCTTGGTTGCCACCAAGCCTCCATCTGCGTGCTGACTCATGCCGATCACATTGGCGGGCATCACCCACGGTGTCCCATCAACAAAGGCATCAATAAACCAGTTGTTGAGTTGCTGTGGGTTATACCCACGCTGCAGTGACCAGTTGCCCAACATCATCAGGCGCTGAATGTGGTGGGCATAGCCGCTGTCGCCTACTGCTGTCAGCACATGTTTCATGCAAGAAGCATCTATACCTTCACCGTCCAGGTCCCAGAACTGTTCTGGCAGATCAACATTCGCATCGAGGAAGTTATTTGTGTCGGCATAGTCCTCACCAAGGTGCCAATACAGATGCCACACCCAATCACGCCAACCGGCAATCTGTCGAACTACCGCTTCCACGCTCCCCAGGGGCGCTTCTCCGCGATCATAGGCAGCAACACACGCATCTATGACTTCTTGTGGATGAAGAAGACCTAAGTTCATGGGAACACTCAGCATGGAATGCGCCATCACGTCATCTCCTTGCAGACTTGCATCTTCGAAGGGGCCGAAGTCCATCAGGCGCGTCTCAACAAATTCTGCCAACGCCGTTAGCGCTTCATCCCGTGTTGCAGCAAAGCGCCGAGGACCATCACGGCCAAGAAGCCTGATTTCGCCAGCTTCGCTCCACGCCAGCAAATCAGCACGAACCTGAGCGTCAATCTCATCCTCAACAGGGGCCCACTGTGCTGGTAAACCGAGGTTCATTGCACCTTTGGGAGGTGGTTGTCTGTTGTCGTGGTCGTAGTTGTATTGTCCACCTGCAGGCTGCGGACCCTCCATCAGGATTCCGGTGGAGTCCCGCCAATGGCGATAGTAATTCTCGAGCTTCAGACTTCCCAGCTTCTTGCCGTGTGCCCATTGTGCAAAGAATTCTTCGCTACTGACAAACCCTCTACTAGGAACTGTGGGAATACCCAGTTCGGCAACGAGTGCCCGCGAACCCCAGCTGGTGGGGTTCACCATGTCAATCGGCTCACCTTGAGACAGGAGAGGCTTCAACACATCACGGTAGTGATCAGCGCGGACGTAGCGAACTCGAGAACCGAGCTCTGCTTGTCGATGACGTAGCGCGCTCAGAATGAGATGTGCTTTAGCCCAGTGATAGGGGCGTCTGGCTAGAACTCCTTTGGCTTCGATGAGAAGAATCTCTCCCCCGTCATCAAAGTGCGGACCAAGCTGATCCGCCATCAGCCACCTCATCGGCTTCGGGACTCTGTCGTGAGGACAAGGAGCCCTAAAAGAACGACGACTAGACCAAGCCAACCAATGGGTGCAATGACTTCACCTACCACCACAACTGCCATCACGACTGCGACGACTGGTTCAAAGAGTGTGTAAACCGCAGCACGTGAAGCGGGCATCGCTCCCAAGCCAACTGCAAGAAGTAAGTGACCGACCGCTGTCGGAAACAGAACGAGATATGCCATCACAGGAATAGCAAGAGGTTGATTCTGGAATTGACCAGGATCTGCAACAAAAAGCGCAATCAAAATAACGAGCAAAGGCGCTGCTGAAACCAACTGAATCGTTGAGATGACGGGACGGTGCCCCATTCCCTGCGGTCTATCAGCATGAGGCTTCATGAGCTTGTTGGCCATGTAGGTATAGAGGGCGTAGGCAAAGCCTGCAACGAGTGCCAGCACAATCCCCAGAGTCACCATCGAAGAATCGCGAACTACTCCCCCACCGTCTTCGCCAAAGTTTCGGCCAGAAACGAGCATTGCTCCACCAGCAACAGTGATGGCAGTGGCAATAAGCCAGCGAGCACTGGGGCGTTGCTTATCCACGCCCCACTCAATCAACCCCGCAAAAAGCGGTGCAGACCCGAGTGCGATGACGTTACCCAGAGCAACACCAGCCCAGCTCATTCCGATGTAGAACACTGTGCTGTACACAGCCAAGCCGAGGGCGCCCAGAATGACTAGCGGCACCGCACCGATGTTCTTCCAGACCATCCGCACACCCGGCAAGGCAGTTGCCCCCAAGATAAGCCCACCAATACCCATGGTGCTGGCGCCGATCACGATGGGGTTGATGCCAGGAATGAAACTGGCGGCCATCCCAGTCGTTCCCCAGAAGGTGCAGGCAAGCAGTAAAGCAACAACACCCCCGCCATAGCTGGCGTGGGGTGTTGTTTTCATAGCTCTCAGACTAGCGAGAAGGGAACTTTGGCGGGTGAAGACCTGCTAGTTCCTGAATCACACGAACAACCTGGTGACTGTAGCCATACTCGTTGTCATACCAAACGTAGAGAATGATGTTCTTCCCGTTAGCAATGGTGGCAAGGCCATCCACAATTCCGGCGCGGTTAGAACCGACGAAGTCAGTTGAAACAACTTCAGGTGATTCGATGTAGTCGATCTGGTTACGAAGGTTCGACTTCAATGAAGCATCACGAAGCACCTTGTTGAGGGTGTCGCGATCGACTGCCTTGCCCAGCGTCAAGTTCAAGATCGCCATCGAAACGTCGGGGGTGGGAACACGGATGGCGTTACCGGAGAGCTTGCCCTCGAGTTCAGGTAGAGCCTTGGACACTGCCTTAGCAGCACCAGTTTCGGTGATAACCATGTTCATTGCTGCCGAGCGACCACGGCGGTCACCCTTGTGGAAGTTATCAATGAGGTTCTGGTCATTGGTATACGAGTGAACTGTCTCAACGTGACCGTATTCAACGCCGTATGCATCGTTGATGACCTTGAGCACAGGAGTGATGGCATTGGTGGTGCAGGACGCGGCGGTGATGATCTTGTCATCTGCCGTGATGGTGTCGTGGTTGATGCCATAAACCACGTTCTTCAAGGGGCTCTTGCCTGGCGCGGTCAGAACAACACGGGAGATGCCCTTGGCTTCAAGGTGCTGAGCAAGTCCTGGCTCATCGCGCCAGCGACCAGTGTTGTCCACCAAGATGGCGTCCTTGATGCCATACGCGGTGTAGTCCACGGTGGTGGGGTCAGAGGAGTAAATGACCTGGATGGGCTTGCCATTAGCAATAATCAGATTCTTTTCCTCATCAATGGTGATGGTGCCATTGAAGGGTCCGTGCACAGAGTCACGGCGCAATAGAGAAGCACGCTTGGTGAGGTCTTTGTCATCACCCTTACGAACAACGATTGCCTTGAGGACTGGACCACGACCGTTCTCGGCATTACCCAAGAGAATACGAGCGAGAAGGCGACCAATACGGCCGAAACCATAGAGAACCACGTCTTTGGCGTCATCTGCAGTTGCAGGCTTTCCCTTGCCAGCTACAGGAGCAAGTTCAGTGGCAGCAAAGTCAGCGATGGAATTTCCAGAACCTGCCTGATCAGCAAGGATTCCGGCCACGTTGATGGAAGCGGGACCTGGGTTCAGCGCAACGATGGCCTGAACAAGTTCGAGTGTGCGATTGATGTCGAGTTCTTGACCATCCACGTGACGGGCATAACGGTGGGCCTTCACAATCTGCAGAGGCGACGAGTTGATGAGACGGCGACCGTGAATAGAGGTGACAACACCGTTGTCACGATACAAAGCACCGATCAGCGGGATCAGCTGTTCAGCTACTGCTTGACGGTCGGTCCAGGTGGCGTCATTGTGTGGTGCCATAACCAGAGGTTCTCCCTTGAAACTGTTGAAAAGGCCTCACGCTTATCTCGAGCGTTCGACTGGGGTATTCAGTTTGTACCGGGGACGTCTGCGTCTTCCGGGGAGGGAGTAGTTCAAGCCTAATTGAGACTGCACCAAAGTGCGGGTGTTTACTTCCACCCTTTGGGAGCGTGGCGAACTAGGCAGGACCGTTGGGCAGAAGAGGAACCACTCGATGCCTGAGTTCAATGCCCTGAGCACGATAGCTTCCACCAATAATGAGGACTGCTCCCAGCACACCGAGCCATCCCAATAGTTCAGCACCCAGGAAGACCCCAATGACCACAGCCCAAATAGGCTCTGTTCCCAGCAGCAGGCTCACACGTGCTGCAGAAGTCTTGCGGACAGCCCAGAGCTGAACCAAGAAGGCGAACACGGTGCACGCTGCAGCCAGATAGAACAGATCGAGCCAATCAAGAGCAGTGAACGTTGAATAGCTTGCAATCACTCCGGGAACGTCAGCTGATGTGAACACCACAGCACAGACAACTGTCTGCACAAAAGTCACACTGACCGAGCTGTAGCTATAACCCGTGGTGAGTTGCCCCAGCGCTGTGACGTGAATGCTCCTCACAATTGCAGCACCCAGCATGAGGGCATCGCCCCAGTTGGGGGTTTGGAATCCGTTTCCAGAAACCAATAACAACACACCCACGACAGCAACAGTGGCGGCGATGAAGTAACTTCGTGGCAACCATTTCTTGAGCCACAGGGATTCCAAGATGGGCGTGAACACAATCGTCATACTGATGATGAGGCCGGCATTGGTTGCGCTGGTGAGTTTCACGCCCCAGGTTTCTAAGCTCAGAATTCCAGCTTGGGTGAGCCCAAAGAAGACGCCAATCAGAAATCCACGCCGGTCCAGTCGGCGGTTCTTGGATATCCCCCAGACCCCCAACATGATGACGGATGCAATAAGGAAACGTGCCGAGAGAATGGCAAAGACACTGCCGTGTTCAGTGAGAACTTTGGTTGCTAAGTAGCTACTTCCCCATACTGCGGCAACACCCAGGAGCAGAATGTCTGCTTTGTTGTGGCTGAAGAAGTTCACTTATTCACTCTAGGAGGCTTGGGCGCGTTCGGCTTGCATCCAGACTTCGGGCGTAGGCTCAGCCCAAGAGCCATTGCGGCTCCCTACGAAGGGAAAGACCATGGCTGAGAAAAACATAAAGAAGAGCAGCGGCAAGACAGCACCTGCTAAGTCGCTCAAAGAAAAGCGTGCTGACAAAAAAGACAAAGCCACCGCTAAGGCAAACTACAAAGAGGTTTAGCCTTCTGTGTGACTAGTGCACACTCAAGCCAGACACCAACAAGGTGATGGCCAACACAGCAAATACTCCTGCCACGACAAATTCCATGGCAATGGTGAAACCTGTGGTGGTCATCACCTTTCTCATTGCCGATGCAGCAAAAACCAACGTAGTGAGCCACACGGCAGAAACCACGACAAAGATCAGACATAAGAAAACCAGCTGAAGCGGAACACTTTCTGCCTTACCTAAGAACTGCGGGAAGAACGCAAGGAAAAAGATCAGCACCTTGGGGTTTGTCACGTTTGTGAGAAAACCGAGAACAAAAGGCCCTGCCTTGCCCTTCACTCCAGCAGCCTCAATATCGACCGGCGAATACGTTCCGGCCTTGTTCTGAGAAACCAGCTTGATACCGGCGCGCAGGGATTGCACTGCAAGGAACAGCAGATACAGCGCGCCTACTATCTTGAGCCAAAACAATGCGCCTGGTGCTCGTGCAATAACCAAACCAACCCCTGAGATCAACAAAATCGACAGGGTAGTAATTCCGGCATATATGCCAAGCATGGTGAGGAAACCAGCTTTCACTCCCCCGCGCAAGGTAGAGCGCAACATCAAAAAGGTGTCTGCACCAGGAGAGAGAATGATCACCAATGCCGAGACGAGAAATGCTGGCAGGACAGCGTAATCCAACATGGATTACTCGTCGTTGAGTGCTGCGTTCAAAGCCTCAATGACTATGGCGTGATCATCTTGTTGAGGAATCCCACTGGCAATGACAGCGCCCACGAACACATCGCCGATGAATAGCGGGAACCCGCCACCATGTGCAGCAAAGGACTGATCTAGACCTGTTTCTGCGTGAAATTCTTTTCCTTCAGCGATCAACCGCTGACCAACCAAGAACGAGGATTCTTGGAATTTATAAACTGTCTTGCGCTTGCGCTCAATCCAGTCATCATTTTCTGCAGTGGTTCCAGGGCAGGCATATCTAAAGACGTGTTGATCTCCGAGAAAAACGGAAACTGCAAGTGGCCAGTTCCGCTCTTCTGCACGAGCAGCCAGATCCATACCTAACGCCAGAGCATCTTCGTGACTCAATGAGTCAAAACGAAGTTCTGCGCATTGACGTTCTAACTCAGCAACGTCTGCGAGGAGTTCAGAATCTGACATGTTCTCAACCTAGTGGCTGGAATTACTTTGCGGCAGAACCGATGATGGCGTCGACATCAATTTCGACAAGCATGTCTGGTGCTGCAAGAGCACTTACTTCAACAGCGGTTGCAGCAGGACGGATGTCCCCGAAGAATTCACCATGAACCTTGCCCACAGCATCAAAGTCAGCGATGTTGGTGAGGTAGATGCGAGTGCGAACAACGTCACCGAATGTGGCTCCTGCTTGCTCGAGAGCAAGAGCAATACGCTTGAAAATTTCGCGGGTCTGAGCAGCTGGGTCAGTTCCTCCAATTGCACCTTCAGGTGCACCGGCAGTGGTTCCAGCGATAAAGACAAAGTCCCCTGCTCGTACAGCACGCGAGTAACCAACTACGGGTTCGTAAACAGATCCAGAAGAAATAAGGGTGCGCTCATAAGTCATGGATTAACGATATCTGGCTTGAGGTTAAACAACAGACCGCCCCAATCCGTCTGGGGCGGTCTGTGCTGTGTCCAAAAGAACTATGAAGCTATACCTGCTGCAGTCGCAGAAGGAACTTCGACGAGGCGACCGGTTACAACATCGTAGATGTAGCCATACACAGGAATTCCGGCGGGAACCAGCGGGTGGTTCTTGATGCGGGCAACATCTTCGGTTACAGACTGAGCCTGGTCAGAGATAGTCAGCCAGTCAATGTACTTTGCCTCTGCAGATCCTGGACCGGTTCCAACGTCATAGAAACCTTCCGCACCGAGTGCAGCAGTTTCAAGGCTATTAGCCAGAAGGCCACGCATCACCTCATCGTTAAAGAACTCCATGCCACAGTTCGAATGATGAATCACGAACCATTCCTTGGTTCCGAGGAGCTTGTAGGAGATTACAAGTGAGCGGATTGCGTCATCAGAAGCGCGTCCGCCAGCGTTACGAATAACGTGTGCATCGCCTTCGCTCAAGCCTGCATACTTTGCGGGATCAAGACGAGCATCCATGCACGTCAGAATGGCAAATCCACGCGCTGGTGGAAGAGCGAGCTCACCCTTAGCGCCGAAATCGGCAGCGTATGCCTCGTTTGCGGCAAGTACTTCGTTCAGTACAGACATGATTCTTTACCTCGTGAGTGTTGGAAGAATTCCGGAAGTTCTCTTCCGGTGTCTGTAACGGTAATGACATCTGAATTGTTACGTCGCTTTATGTCGAAATGCGAATAAATATGACAGCGATAAACAGCTTTGTTACGCACTCAACCCAGTAAAAACAAGGGCTCTGGTTTCCCCGAGGTCATGTTGGTGAAGTAAATAAACGCAAATATTACGAGGCGGCTGCTGCCTTTTGCTTGTCTGCCTTGTTGCCCAGGATAAGGACAGAAAAACCGACTAGCACCATAATGATGGCGTAGGCGATCATCAACACTGCAAATCCTTGAGTGAATCCCTCAATAGCGGTTGGGAAAACCGACGTGTCGGTGGGCTTTGCTCCCGAGGCAGACCAGGTGTTGAGCTGCTGTAAGGCAGTGGAGCCAAGTTTCTCCTGAACGTAGAGTCGAGCAAGAGAGTCAATGACAACTGCGGAAGAGGCAAGACCGAGCGAGTACCAAAACTGACCAATCGTGCTTCGAGAGGAAGAAACAACACCGTAGTGTTCTGGATCAGCTTCGTCGAGAATCATGCCACCATAGGCGACCGCAGGAACCGCAGCAGCAATACCCAGCACAATCAATGCAGGAAGGTAGTCCATGACTGACTTAGGTGAACTCAACGCTGTAACGGCGAAGAGAACTCCACCGGCCGCCGCGATGAATGCACCTATAAGTGCAGACATTTGGACGGTAACGATCTTTTTGCCGATGAGCTTGCCCACCACAAGTGCTGTCGGAATCGCAAGCAGGAGGTAGGGAAGCTGAGCTAAAGACAGCCCTAGTCCCTTGAGATTCAGTTGGTACTGAAAAAGGTTGCTAAATGACAGCAAGCCAAAGCCCGTTGAGAAGTTGTAAAGGAACCCCACCCCAATGGCAGCCAAGAACAGGGGGTGCTTGAGCAGAACAATGGGAAAGAATCGCTTTTCTGGTTGTGAACGTTCACGGAAGTAGAACAGAACAAACAGGCCAACCCCGACCACTATTGGAACAATTGTCAGGGGTGACATCAAGCTATCGGCAGCGTGAGAGATGCCATAGAGAGTTCCCACAACTGCAAGGCCAAGAATGATCTGGCCCAATGCATCCCAGGGCTGCTCAGGAGTCGGGTACTTCTCATCTTTAGGCAAGATAAACAAACCGAAAAGCAGCGCAGCAGCAGTCACGGCAGGAATAACCAAGAACGCCTCGCGCCATCCCACACCAACCATTGTTGATCCAGCAAAGGTAATCACCAGAGCGAAGAAACCAATCGAGGCGGAGAATGTTCCGAGAGCTACCGCTAGGCCACCCTTTGACTTCTCACCGAAGTACTTCACATAGGCAAACGACGCACCATAGACACCGCCTAGTCCCACACCAGTCAACGCACGACCAAGGATATACATCACAGGATCTTGAGAGATGGCGACCAAGCTGTCACCGATAATAACCAGCAGCATTGTGGCGAAGATGACTTTCTTGCGCCCCAGCCGATCTGCCAACATTCCGACGGTGATGACTGTTGCCGCAAGGGCGAGGGTACTCACCGAAGCAGCTAAAGCATCCAGCGACCCAAAATTCAGATCTTTTCCAGCTGATAACAACGCAGTGGAAGCGATGTTGGGATCGGCACCCTGAATAGCGGCAACAAAACCCAAGTAAATCAGCGCAAGGGTTACTCCCCCGGCCTTTGTTGCGGTCGAGGTTGTCTGAGACATGAAAGAAACCTAATCGGTCAGTGCTGCGTTAGCAGCACTTCTTGCTTGCGTGAACGTGTGCAGGAAGGTCCTTGTGTTCGGTGGGGTCCATTGTCTCAATCTGTGACATGAAGGCGTCGAGGTCAATCTTCTTGCCGCCAACCCAGGTACCCAAGATCTTGACCTGCTCGGTGAGCTTGTGAAGATCTGCTTGATATGGATCAAAAGAGAGTTCAGCAAAGTCAGCAAGTTTGCCTACTTCAATCGCCCCAATCTCGTGGTCGCGGCCCAGCATGTGAGCGGCGTTGACGGTGTGAGCCTTGATGGCGTCATCCAAGCTAATTGCCTGGTTGGCGCCATGGACCTGACCGGAGGCAGTCTGGCGAGTGGTGGTTGCCTGCCAGTTCAGCAGAGGAATGGGTGGGCTTACCGAACCATCGTTGTGGAAGGAGACCACCGCACCCGAACGGAATGCGTCACCAACGGACTGCCACTGAGAACCAATCTCAGAGGGGAACATTTCGCCATCAAGCTTGTCTCCCCAGTAGATGAACTGAAAGGGGCTCATGGACAGGCCAACACCTAGGCGTGCTGCGCGGTCAAACTGATCTGCCCGGCACGCACCCATGTGCTCAATGCGCCAACGGTGGTCAGTGCCAAGAAGCTTGTGTTTGCTCAGTGCATGCTCATAAGCATCAAGTACGACGTCCATACCCACGTCACCGTTGCAGTGAAAAGCCATCTGGTATCCACTGGGAACCAGCTTGTCCAGGATCTGGTCAAGCTGTGCTCGGGTGTAGTTCATTTCACCTTCACCACCCGGACCAATCTTGATCGCAGCATTGCGAGTGGTGTCGTTATCGAGGTAGGGGAAGGACGCAGCAATTGTTCCAACCCAAGGGGAACCGTCAGCCCACAGCTTGATTCCCTGCTTCTTGAGCTTGTTCTCAGGAATAGGAGTCTGAACTGGCTGGTCACAATCCGCCTCGATGCTCATGTGATACAGCGAGATTCGCAGAGGGCTGTCTGGGGCCATTGCCATCGCAATGTATGCCTTGAGCTGGTTGCCCTGATAAGTGTGCTCTGAGGTCGATGTGATGCCGTTTGTCGACATCAACTTGTACCACTCGGCAACAGGCTTCAAGGGGTGCTGTGCCAGTGCTGCAAGTACCGGTGCACCTGCGATGAACAGTGCAGCTACTTCATAAGCACGGCCGTTAGAGGTTCCATCGGCGTTGCGGCCGAAGCTTGCTCCAGTGGGATCTGCCGGAGGCTTGCCATCCACCCAGCCGAGTGCCTTGATGTTTGCCGTGTTGAAGTAGGCCTCGTGACCAGAGTTGTCCATTACGACAACGGGACGGTCGGGGAAGAACACGTCGAGGTCGGTGTTGGTCAACTCAGGTGCGCCATGAAGAATTCGGTCTAGGCCGTTGAACATGAGGGGAATGCCGGCAGGTGTTTCCTTATCCATCTTCTGGAAGTAGGCAGTGACATCTGCATAGGTGGGGTATCCCACATAAGGAGCAATCCAGTGAGCTGGTTCCTGTGTTGAGAGACCGCTCAGTGCAGGGTGGCTGTGAGGGTCGATCAAACCAGGCATCAAGACTGTGTCACCGAGATCCTTCACCGCAACTCCACCATTGGCTGCCTGGAGGTCAGCTAGTGTTCCCACTGCCGCAATCGTTCCAGCTGCGCTGTCAACAGCTACTGCTTCTGCACGAGGGTTCTGTGGGTCCATCGTGATGATGGAGGACGCGGTGATAATGAGGTCAACTGCCATGGAAATTACTCCTTGTGGGAAACACAGAAGGCAGATGGACTATCTGTCTAATTCTGTAACTTCAGACTATGTGGTTCTTTGCCAAAACCCCAGAGACACAGCACTAACTCTTCCTAGAAAAGCCGAGAGTTATCGAAGAATTCTTTCAAGATCCTTGCCCTGGGCTAGTTCATCGACCAACTTGTCCATGTAGCGAATATTACGCATGAGTGGATCTTCCACTTCCTGCACCTTGACCCCGCAGACGCTGCCTGTAATGAGAACTACGTTGGGGTGAACGGTTACACGGGCGAAGAATTCTTGAAGGCTCTCCCCTGAGGCAATTGCCTGATCGAGTTGAGTTCCATCCAGGTCCGTCAGCCATGACATCACTGTACGAAGCTCTGCCTCAGATCGATTCTTTCGCTGAACCTTGGTGACATACAGCGAATAGATTTCCGCAAAGGGCGTTGCGAACAGGCGCTGCATGTTCGCCAGTTGCCTAGAGCTCAGGGGTCCGGTTGTCATAGTTTCTAAATCTCTGGTTTGTTCTGAGTAGAACTGTAATCAACACAATGATGCCCAGTCCACCTATGAGCGCAGGCGCCCAGAGAGCAATGGAAACTGCCATGAGTCCCGTGAATAGATCCCCCAGGCGCGGTCCACCGGCAACAACGGAATAGAACACACCCTGTAAACGACCACGCATCTCATCAGGAGCAGCTGTCATCAAAATAGTTGAACGGAAGATGGCAGACACTTCATCCGAAGCGCCCATGCCCACGAAGCAGAAAGCTGCAAGGCCCAGACCCAGCACACTGACCTCAGACCAGGTGTTGCCCACCTTGCCGAAAGCACCCAAAATACCCGCCAGCACCACCACACCAAAGAGTGCAATGAATGCACCATAAACAGTAATTGCGCGCCCAATGGCCAGTCCGAATCGGTTGATCCGAGCCACGGGACCACTAAGCAAGCTTGTCGAGAATGTTCCCACCGCTGCGGCTGCCGTCAGGATTCCCACCGTGGTGGGACCTCCGCCAATCACAGTGGCCGCTACAGCTGGTAGAACCGCATAGGGGCGACCAAGCCCCATAGCGATGATGTCGAAGAGGAAACTGGTGCGAATGTTCGGAGCAGAACGCAGGAAAGCTAAGCCCTGCTTGATGCCATCCCAGCCCTTTGCCACTGCATCATGAAGAGGTGGAATCTTGGGCAGGGTAAAGACACCGAAGAATCCAGCGAGCATCAGAATCATGTCCACCACAAAGGTGACAGTGAAGCCAGAGGTTGCCACCAAAACACCAGCAAGTGCAGGTCCCACGGTGTATTGGATACCCATGGAAATACCGCTCAAGGCATTGGCTTTGGGAACATCTTCCAGCTTGAGAATGCGTGGGTAGACCGCCATCCGGGCAGCACCGGAGATGATGTAGGCCATGGCGCTAATGGTCGTAAAAACATAAAACGGCCACACAGCAACACTAGAGCCCTCAGCTTCAAGCCCAGCATCTGTGATGGAGAGAGCGACCAAACCGATTGTTGAAATGAACGAGACGGTAATGGCACCCAATATGACCGTTCTGCGGTCTTGACTGTCCGCGAGCATGCCACCCCATGGCCCTGCAAAGAGCATAGGAATCAGCGCAATACCGCCGACAAGACCCACCATGAAGGTGTTGTGAGTGATGTCGAAGATCTGCAACCCCACCGCCATGATGGTCATTTGCGCACCAATGCCAGAAAGACCAGCGCCAATCCAGAGCCTGGCGAAAGCGGGAGAAACCTTGAGCGGCGTCAAATCGACGAAGCGGCGTTTGGTTTCAGTCACGCATGCGAGTCTATCTATTTGGTTACGAGGTATTTACTAGACAAAAGCGAGCGGTTAACGGCCCTCCGACTGGTTTCTGCGACCAAAGACAAATAGGGAACCACCCAAAAAGAGCAGCCCCAATAACAAAAAGACAAATTGCCCAATGGGTTGCCCAGTCGAAGCCAAAAGTGGCTCTTGAGAGTTTGCAACTTGGACACATACTGGAATTGTCAGCACAACATTATCGATGTGAGTTTCACCCCTGAGTACACGCCCCAAGTTGACATCGTAAAACTGAAAAGTGGTGGGGTCAGAAAAGAAGGCAAAACGTGTGAGCGTCTGACCAGCAGGGACAACATATGTCCCCGACTTTGCTGTCCAGCCAATGACATTTGCCCGCTGCAACCCTTGATCTACCAACGCACCAGATGATGGACCGATTTTTACATAAGTTTCAGCTACGTCTGAAGAATTCAAACGTGGTGAAAGATCAAAACTCCAAGAAATGACCTGACCCGGAGTTGTAGCAAAGTCTTGGTAAACGGTTGCGGCATCGGTTGCCTCGAGTTCAAGGAACTGTTGCCCTTCAGAGGCATTTTCACCAATGAATCCATCGATCCACAATTCGATTGGCTGTCCGGCGGTCGAATCTGTTGAATGCCATCCCGGAACGAGACCATCGTTAACGTAAACCCCGCCTGAGTTTTGTAAAGGATCTTCAAACGAACCATTCAGGAATGTAGCTATGGGCTGGGGTGAACATGCGGTTGAAGCATGAGCAGTACCGCTGAAAACAAGGGGAACAAGCGCAACTATTACTGCGGCAACAGCAAGACTTAAATTCTTCACGACTATCCCAACACGAGGTAGTTTTACCTTACTTGATTGAAGGGCATCTCTCGGATTGCAAAACATCCCTAACGTCACGAACAATAGTCAGGATTCGTTTCAAAGCTTTCAATCCCCGAAACGACCTTGAATCGAAACGAGGAAACAAAAAAACCGCTCAATTTGAGCGGCTTTTTCGTTTGAGTCGGGCTGACAGGATTTGAACCTGCGACCCCTTGACCCCCAGTCAAGTGCGCTACCAAGCTGCGCCACAGCCCGTAATCTCTGTGATTTCTCACGAAGACAACTTACTAATCTTATCGGTTTTGAATAGGTGCTTGTGCACGCT
The DNA here is from genome assembly GCF_029892845.1 of Aurantimicrobium minutum. Taxonomy (GTDB): domain Bacteria; phylum Actinomycetota; class Actinomycetes; order Actinomycetales; family Microbacteriaceae; genus Aurantimicrobium; species Aurantimicrobium minutum_B. Next base: position 87,108 of record NZ_JARXVT010000005.1, on the reverse strand, counting down.
CTAGTGAGATCGTTGAAGCTTCTTGACAGGAGCAACAAACAGAGGAGTCGCCCACAACAGCGTCAATGCCCACAGCCCAATATTCGGGAAGACTGCCGCAATGATGACGGCAATAAACAGCAAGATGACAATGATCTGAGATCCGATATATCCGCGAATAGCGATGGTTCCCTCTGCCAACAAGTCTTTGTGCTTGAGAACATACATTTTCATGGCCAGCTGAATGATTGCCAGAAAGAGCATGCTCATCATGTAGATCAGGGTCGCCCAGCCAGCAGGACCGTTGGAGTCAACTATCAATGCCGTGGGGAACGGGATAAAGACGATTCCAAACAGCCACAGTGTGTTCAACAGCATGATGCGCCTATCCACCTGCTGAAGCTGCTCAAAGAAGGTGTGGTGCAAGAACCAGTAGTAGGCAATCACAGCAAAACTCAGTACAAAGACATAAACCTGAGGGCCTATGCCCATCAAGAAATGATTGACGTTGCCATGTCCGATGCTGCTGGCTTCATCGACCAACGGCAGAACAAGAATGGTGATGGCAATAGCCACAACGGCGTCAGAGAAATTGACAACTCGATCAAATCCGCGGTTAGTAGCCATGACTCAACTCTAGATTGTGAAGCAGTTTTAGCCAGCTAACGTTTCCAGCTTGATTTTGAGCGCTTGCCACGACTTTGCAAAGCCAGGGTGGAGGTCAAAGGATTCAACCTGATCCAGCGCAATCCACGCGAGGGCTTCACTCTCGCTGTCCCCCATCACGGGTTCAAAGACTTCTGAAGATTCCACGACAACGGTGGTGTAACTCCAGAAATCCAAGTCAAGGACTTCTGTGAAGAGAACGGTGATTAGTTCAGCAGGAACACCGGCCTCTTCATTCGCCTCACGAAGAGCACCGGCTACAGCATCCTCCCCTTGTCGGATTGCTCCACCAGGAATACCCCAGGTGCCGCCATGGTGCGACCACTCGGCGCGGTGCTGCAACAGAATGCCGGCATCTCTGTGCCACACAAGAAGCCCGGCAGCACCAAAGGCACCCCAGTACTTGGTGCCGTCAGGTCCCACTGCCCACGCGTCACCGGGGTCGCGCAAATGCGGCGGTGGCAGGTGGGGTGGGATTGTGCCCATGGGGTCAGACTAACGCTTCCGCTTTTCGCGCACACGCATGTTGACGTTGATGGGTGAACCTTCGAAGCCGTAGATCTCACGAAGACGACGCTGGATGTAGCGGCGGTAACCGGGGTCCAGGAAGCCTGTCGTGAAGAGTACGAAAGTAGGTGGACGAGTCGAGGACTGCGTACCAAAGAGAATACGTGGCTGCTTTCCACCACGAAGGGGGTGAGGATGCGCTGCGGTGAGCTCAGCCAAGAACGCGTTGAACTTACCGGTAGGAATACGAGTATCCCATGACTCAAGAGCACGCTCGAGAGCGGGGACCAGCTTCTCCATGTGGCGACCAGTTCGTGCAGAAATGTTCACACGAGGGGCCCAGGCAACGTGTGCCAAGTCGAGTTCAATTTCACGCTCGAGGTAACGGCGTCGATCATCATCGAGCATGTCCCACTTGTTGAAAGCAAGCACGAGTGCACGTCCAGACTCGAGTACCAAGTCAATAATGCGAACATCTTGCTCCGAGATGGGCTCGGTGACGTCAATCATGACGACAGCAACTTCAGCCTTTTCAAGTGCAGCACTGGTACGCAATGTTGCATAGAAGTCAGCACCCTGCTGCAAGTGAACACGGCGGCGAATACCAGCGGTGTCGACGAAGCGCCAGACCTTGCCGGCAATCTCTACCTGCTCATCAACTGGGTCACGGGTGGTTCCCGCGAGGTCGTTGACGACGACGCGTTCTTCACCAGCAGCTTTGTTGAGCAGCGAAGACTTACCCACGTTGGGGCGTCCGAGAATCGCAACGCGACGAGGACCGCCCACTTCCTGCTTTGCGACTGCAGAGACAGCAGGAAGCTTAGGAATAACCATGTCAAGAAGGTCAGCAACGCCACGGCCGTGGAGAGCAGAAACGGGATAGGGCTCGCCGAGTCCGAGCGACCAGAGAGTCGCAATGTTGGGCTCTTGACGAGCGTCATCGACCTTGTTTGCCAAGAGATAAACAGGAATCTTGGTCTTGCGGAGGAGCTTCACAACGTGCTCGTCGGTTGCTGTAGCACCGACGTTTCCGTCAACAACGAACAAAACAGCATCCGCGAGGTCGATTGCAACCTCTGCTTGTGCAGCGACAGACGCGTTAATGCCCTTGGCGTCTGGCTCCCAGCCACCGGTGTCAACGAGAGTGAACTGACGTTCCATCCACTCTGCCTTGTAATTCACGCGGTCGCGGGTCACACCAGGGGTGTCTTCCACTACTGCTTCACGGCGGCCGATAATGCGGTTAACCAGTGCAGACTTGCCCACGTTGGGGCGTCCCACCACGGCCAATACCGGAAGTGCTGGAAGGTAGGTGATCTTGTCTGGGTCTTCAGTGACGGTGTCGAGAAGCTCAAAGTCTTCCTCGTCCAAGTCATAGTCTTCAAGGCCTGCGCGCAGCGAAGCGGCGCGGGCAATGGCTAGTTCTTCATCGAGGTCTTCCAGACGCTCGGAAAGTCCATCTTGTTCTAATTCGTCGTCGAAGAATTCTTCGTCGGTGGGCTTGTTATCAGCCATTATTTTCTCCTTCGCACGGCTTACGACGTGCGTGAACGAATAACCTCTACGACCGCATCAATCGTCTGCTCATATGAGAAGTCAGTCGAATCGACGGTCACAACGCCATCGGCGGCGGTCATGAAGTCAGATACACGCGAGTCGGCTGCATCCCTGGCACGCAGTGCAGACGCCGTTTGATCTTGCGATTGCTGTGGAAGTTCCGCAGACCGCCTTGCCATTCTAGCTTCTTCACTGGCAGTAAGCAGGATTCGCACAGGAGCATCAGGAGCAACGACGGTCGTGATGTCGCGTCCCTCAGCAATAATGCCTGGTTTGTCAGTGGTGGCCATGATGTGGCGGAAGAGGTCTCCCAAATACTGACGAACCACAGGAATCTTGGCAACCTTGCTCACCACATCCGTGATGCGAGGCTCACGAATAGCGTCAGTGATGTCCTGTTCGTTGACATGGACAAAGTACTCATCAGGGTTGGTACTGATGACATATCCAAATTCTTCCAGCGACTCGATTACAGCTGCTTCATCAGAAGGGTCAACAGTTTCGTTGAGAACGTGCCAGGCCACTGCGCGGTAAGCAGCACCGGTGTCGAGGTAGGCAAAGCCCAGCTTGCGGGCTGCTGCCTTCGAAACTGAGGACTTTCCACTTCCTGCGGGGCCATCAATTGCTACAACTATGGGGGTGCTCATTAGGCCACTCTCCAGTTTCGTTTTTCCAGTTCGCTCACGAGGGTGTCGCGCACCTCAGGGACGACCGAGAACTCGACCATTCCCATTTGTGCACCCTCAGCATGCTCTAGGCGAAGATCTTCCAAGTTGATGTTGAGCTCGCCGAGTTCTGTCAGCAGCTGCGCCAATTGCCCTGGGCGGTCATCGATCAGCACAACAATCTGTGCGTAACGCTTGTTCTGGCCGTGCTTGCCGGGCAAGCGGGCGACTCCGGCATTACCTGCCGCCATTTCTTCGGCAATGACTTTTCGTGCACCTGGAGCATTCACATCACGCAGGGCATCAGTCACGTTCTGGAGATCCTTCTGTAAGTTCTCCAGAACCCCCACGATGGAATCCTTATTCGCACCCAGAATTTGAATCCAGAGCTCTGGCGAGCTTGCTGCAATACGAGTCACGTCGCGCACGCCCTGGCCAGCAAGACGCACTGCGTCGTCGGAGGCACCTTCGAGCTGCTTGGCCATCAGGCTCGAAACAATCTGTGGCACATGTGAAACCAAGCCCACCGCTTCATCGTGTGCTTCAGGGGTCATTTCAATGGGAACTGCACCCAAGTCCAGAACGAGGTCCTCTACGAGTGCCAAAGCCCACGCGGGAGTCTCTTCATCACGGCAGACAACCCAGGGACGACCAATAAACAGGTCGCCACGAGCAGAGATTGCCCCGCCGCGTTCACGGCCAGCCAGTGGGTGACCGCCAACATAGTGAGTGATGTCCACACCACGAGCCTGTAACTGGTGAAGCGGTGAAAGCTTCACGCTGGCCACATCGGTCACAACTGCCCCAGGGAAAGCTTTCAGCTCTGTCTCAATGACATCTGCGGTGACATCTGGTGGCACACACACCACAATGATTTTGGGTTGGTCATCAGCATGTGCTGGACGTCCCGCCCCCAGGTCAGAAGCGAGGTGAACGGAACTGGGAGATGAGTCGGCGAGCGCGACGTCAATCCCCTGCGAGCGCAGTGCGAGACCGATACTGGCACCAAGTAATCCCGTTCCGACGATACGGACTTGGGCGTCCAAGCGCACGGCGTTGGTATCTGACATTAGTTGTCATCTCCTTCGCTCATGTCGTCGTTGTCGATCTCGGTGTATTCGGGTAATTCTTCAGTGTTTGAGCGTGACAGTGCGAGCACAGCACCCAGCTCAACTTTAGTAAGGTCCCTCATGTGACCAGCTGGCAAAGTGCCGAGGTTGAGGGGGCCAAAGGCGCGGCGCACCAGCTCAAGGACTGGGTGTCCCACCTCTTTGAGCATGCGTCGCACGATACGGTTACGTCCCGAGTGGAGCGTGATTTCCACAATGGAGGAGTCCCCATTGTTCGAGGCAGATAACAAACGTGCTTTATCTGCCTGAATGAAGCCGTCACTGAGTTCAAAGCCTGTGGTCAGCTTGGACAAGGTCTGCGGAGTGACCTTGCCACGTACCTTTGCGATGTAGGTCTTGTGCACACCAAAGGACGGGTGAGCCAGGACATGTGCAAGGTCCCCATCATTGGTGAGAATGAGCAAACCACTAGTGTCCTGGTCTAAACGCCCTACATAGAACAGGCGCTCTTCGTAGTCACGGGTGAAATCGGATAGATCCGGACGCCCACGGTCATCTGCCATGGAACTGACAACACCGACTGGCTTGTTCAGAATCAAGTACCGCTTAGAGGTGTCAACCTGCACGGGAATACCGTCCACGGTGACTTCATCAACTTCAGGATCAACACGAAGCCCTGGCTCGGTCACTAACTGCCCGTTAACTGCCACACGGCCCTGGGCAATCATGTTTTCTGCAACACGACGAGAAGCAACCCCAGCTGCAGCCATCACCTTCTGGATGCGAATACCTTCAGGGACTGCAGCAGCATCCCAATCCTCAATCGGAGGACGGTCTGCGTTCTTGAGCCCTTCGGGTAATGGATCTCCACTACGAAGCGTCGACATCGAAGCCTTCCTGGCCGTCTGGCAACAGTGGCGAGATGAGCGGAAGCTCATCCAGTGAGTTGATACCCAACTGCTGCAGGAGCAAGTCGCTGGTGCCATACAGAATCGCACCTGTCTCAGCGTCACTCGAGACTTCAGTGATGAGACCACGACTCAGGAGAGTGCGCACAACCGAATCCACGTTCACAGCACGGATCTGGGCAATCTGACCACGGCTAATGGGCTGCTTGTAAGCAATAACAGCCAGAGTTTCCAGTGCTGCTTGAGACAGCTTGGTGGGGTTTTGGGTCAGAACGAAGTCTGCAACGACGTGGTCATAGCTTTCACGAACATATAAGCGCCATCCGCCGCCTACTTCGCGAAGTTCAAAACCGCGCTCAACTCCCCCGTTGGCTCCGTTGTAGTCGTTCACCAGGTTCTCAATGGCCTGCTTGACAGCTTTGACGGGGACACTCATGGCGGTGGCGATAGAGACCATGGACTGTGGCTCATCCGCGATCATGAGAATCGCCTCGATGGCACGCTCTACATCCACCACAGGCACGTGTTCGGCAACGGTGGCATCTACAACGTCTTCGACTGTCACTTCTTCAACAATTTCTTCATTAGCGGTCATAGTCAGCCCCCAAGTTGGCGAGGTTCTCATCGGACCAGTTAGTGGCGGTCCATTCGATTGTCAGATCTCCCAAGGGTTCATCCTGGGCAAAAGTAATAGCTGCGTGGCGGTAGAGCTCCAGCACTGCAAGGAATCTCGCCACGATGACCCCGGCAACAGCTGCGTCTGCCACGAGTTCACGGAAGGTCATGGGCTTTCCTTGACGTAGCTTGGTCACCACAGTGGCTGCCTGCTCACGAATACTCACCAGTGGTGCGTGCAGGTGATCGAGTCCCACCACGGGGATCTCACGCGGCGCCATGGCCAGCATGGCCAACGCCGCGAAGTCGTCAACACTGGTGTTCCAGATCAGTTCAGGAACCTGTTTGCGGAAACGATCTTCCAAGCGCACTGTGCGCATGTGACGGGTTGATTCCGCGTCGAGGTTCTCGCTGAACCACTTAGCCACGTCCTTGAAGGCGCGGTATTGCAACAGTCGGGCAAAGAGCAGGTCTCGGGCTTCAAAGAGAGCTGCGTCTTCTGCATCGACAACTTCACCTTGAGGAAGAAGCCCAGCAACCTTGAGGTCAAGGAGCGTGGCAGCGATGACGAGGAACTCGGTGGCAGCGTCAAGCTCTTTCTCGAGATCTAAGGTCTTGAGGTATTGAATGAATTCGTCGGTCACGACGCTGAGGGATATCTCTGTGATGTCGAGCTCGTGCTTGGAAATCAGGCTTAACAGCAGGTCAAAGGGACCTTCGAACTCACCCACGGCAACACGAAAACCGCCGTCGACGACCTCTTCAGGTGCGTCGACAGCGTCAGTGGTGGCTTCGCTAAGCGACGACACCGCGTTCGATCAGTTCACGAGCGAGCTGGCGGTAAGCCTTCGCGGAAGCGTGCTCAGGGGCAAACTCAGTTATAGGAACACCTGCAACTGAAGCATCAGGGAATTTCACTGTGCGCCCAATGACGGTGTCAGTTACTTTGTCACCGAAAGTCTCCACAACACGCTCCATAACTTCCTGCGAGTGCAGAGTGCGGGGATCAAACATCGTGGGAACAATGGCATCGAGCTCGATGGCAGGGTTCAAACGTTCCTTGACCTTGTCGATGGTTTCAATGAGCAATGCAACACCGCGCAGAGCGAAGAACTCAGTGGCCAAAGGAATAATGACGCCGTGAGCCGCGGTGAGCGAGTTCACAGTCAAGAGGCCGAGAGAAGGCTGGCAGTCAATGAAGATGACGTCGTAGTCGTTCTTCACCTGGCGCAGCACACCAGCAAGGATCTGCTCTCGTGCAACCTCGTTAATGAGGTGAACTTCGGCAGCAGAGAGGTCGATGTTGGCTGGGATGACGTCCAAGTTTGGGACCTTGGAGTGCTGAATAGCTGCCTTGGTGTCCTTGACCGACCCGCGCATGAGGTCGTAGATGGTGGGGACGTCGTGGGTCTGAATACCCAAACCAGCAGAGAGAGCACCCTGTGGGTCAAAGTCCACGGCCAAGACCTTGCGGCCGTATTCTGCCAAAGCTGCAGCCAGGTTGATGCTCGTGGTGGTCTTGCCCACGCCACCTTTTTGGTTGGACATGGAGATGATGCGTGCAGGACCGTGAGAAGTCAACGGAGCTGGAACGGGGAAGTCTTTCAAGGGACGTCCAGTTGGGCCGACTTTCACGCCGTTCTTGTACGTAACCACTCGAGTGTCCCCACTGTGAGATTGAGCAAAATATGGGCAATGAGAAACGATCGTCACTGAACTGCCGTGATGCCCATTCTAGCTAGTTCTGGGGCGGAATTTCTGTGGTTACTTCTGTGCGCTGGACTGTGCGCGTGGATGCGCCGTGATGTAGGTCTCACGAAGAGTATCTGCAGTCACCAGCGTATAGATCTGAGTCGTTGCCACCGAGGCATGTCCCAGTAGTTCTTGCACCACACGAACATCTGCTCCACCGGCTAACAAGTGGGTAGCAAATGAGTGTCTAAAAGTGTGCGGCGAGAGCTCAATATCGAGCTGTGCCCGCTCCCCTGCCTCACGAATGATGAGCCAAGCCATCTGGCGGCTCACACGCGCTCCTCTAGGGCCCAAGAACAGAGCGGGCGTGGACTTTCCTCGAGCCGAGAACCCCGGGCGCACGCGAACTAAATAGGCATCGAGCGCTGCTTGTGCGAATGAACCCACTGGAACGATGCGCTGCTTTCCGCCTTTACCGCGCAGGCGAATCATGCCTTCACTCACGGTGACATCATCCACGTTGAGCCCCACGGCCTCAGAAATACGCGCACCCGTGGCATAAAGCAGCTCCAAGAGCGCTTTGTCTCGCACACGGACTTCATCTTCACCGTCGGTGGCGGCAATCAATGCCGACATCTGTTCGACGGTGATGGCTTTGGGGAGGCGCTTAGGGAGTTTAGGGGGGTTCACATCTGCAGTGACGTTGTGCTCCACAATGTTCTCTTCCACCAGGAACTTGTGGAATCCCTTGATGGAGCTGAGGGTGCGGGACTGACTAGAAGACGTCAACGGGCTTTCGCTGCGGGTGGCCAACCACTGAACATAGGCACTCACATCGGGCAACGTAATTGCATCCGCCTCGGTTGTGCCCCGCTCCCCCAACCACGCTAAATACGCATCGATGTCGCGCGTGTAGGCAGAAACCGTGTTCTGAGAGAGTCCGCGCTCAATGGCGACATATCTCAGGTAGTTATCGCGTGCTCGTTGCAGGTTCATGGTCAGTACTGCACTGGCTTAGGCCTGCCAGGAAGCTCCCGAGCCGGAAGCATCGCGGTGTTCGCGCATTGCCCAGGGAGCATCTCCGGGACGTAGGGTGTCCCAGCCACGTGCCCGAGAAGCAAAAGCGTTCAACACTGCTATCTGAAAAATCGAGTTACTCACGTTTCCGGAGAGAACCGCATCATGAGCTTCATCGAGGCTTACCCAGCGCAATTCCATGTCTGCTTCTTCTTCACTTCGTTCAAAAGGAACAGGAGTGTTGTGAAGGTCACGAGCAAGGAAAATGCGCACGATCTCATTCGAGCCACCAGGTGAGGTGTAGTAATCCGAGAGCACTGACCACGAGTCCGCCTGCAGATCTACTTCTTCAGCGAGTTCACGCTGCGCTGCCAGAAGTGCACTTTCTCCAGCAATATCCAGCAGTCCTGCCGGAATCTCCCATTCGCGAGTGCGAATGGGGTGACGGTACTGCTGGATGGCAATGAAGCGGTCGTTATCGTCTAACGCAATAACAGCAACTGCACCTGTGTGATCGACGTAGTCACGAGCAATAACGTGTCCGTTGTATTCAAAACGTTCGTGCTCGATGTTCCACACACGACCGGTGAACACAGTTTCGCGTTCGGTGATTGTCACCTCGGCAGGCTGGTCAACCAGACCTTCCGCGTTGGTGTCAGACACGTTAGGCCTTTTCGATGTCGAACAGGCGAGTTGCCTTCTGGCGCTCCAGCGATGCTTCAACCAAACCTGCGAACAGGGGGTGAGCGTTATTGGGGCGTGAACGAAGTTCAGGGTGTGCTTGGGTTGCGATGTAGTAAGGGTGAACCTCACGAGGAAGTTCAACAAACTCCACCAGTTGACCGTCAGGTGACGTACCCGAGAAGGACAGACCAGCGTCAGCAATCTGCTGGCGGTAGGTGTTGTTCACTTCGTAACGGTGACGGTGACGTTCTTCAATGAGTTCAGAGCCATACACCGCTGCTGCGAGAGATCCAGGTGTGAGAGCTGCCTTGTAGAGACCCAAACGCATGGTTCCACCCAAATCGCCATCGTTGATGATGTCGACTTGTTCCGCCATGGTGGCGATCACAGGGGTCTTGGTTTCAGGGTCGAACTCTGAGGAAGAAGCATCTGGCAGACCAGCAAGGTTGCGTGCATATTCAATGACCATGCACTGCAGACCGAGGCAGAGGCCCAAGGTGGGAATGCCGTTCTCGCGAGCAAACTTCAGCGCACCGAGTTTGCCTTCAATTCCGCGAATACCGAAACCACCAGGAACACAAATTCCATCGAGATCTGAGAGGTTCTCGGCAGCACCTTCATGGGTTTCACAATCATCGGAAGGAATCCAACGCAAGTTCACCTTGGTGCGGTGAGCAAAGCCACCAGCACGTAGTGCTTCAGAAACGGAGAGGTAAGCATCAGGCAGGTCGATGTACTTTCCAACCAAACCGATGGTGACTTCGTGTGCAGGGTCGTGCACTGCCTCGAGTAGCGGTGACCAGTGCGACCAGTCAACCTCGTTGCAGTCCAGACCCAGCTGCTCCACGATGTAAGCATCGAGGCCCTGGGTGTGCAGCATGGTGGGGATGTCATAGATGCTGGGAACGTCAACGGCGTTCACAACGGCGTCTTCATCAACGTCACACATCAACGCGATCTTGCGCTTGTTGCTTTCGGTGACGGGACGGTCAGAGCGAAGCACCAGAGCATCGGGCTGAATACCGATAGAACGAAGCGCTGCAACAGAGTGCTGAGTGGGCTTGGTCTTCTGCTCTCCCGAGGCTCCCATAAACGGAACGAGGGAAACGTGAACGAAGAAGACGTTCTTACGGCCGAGTTCGTGACGAACCTGACGGGCAGACTCGATAAATGGCTGAGATTCGATGTCACCGACGGTTCCACCGATTTCGGTGATGATGACATCTGGCTGAGGAATGTCCTCTGCCTGCAGGCGCATACGACGCTTGATCTCGTCGGTGATGTGGGGAATGACTTGAACGGTGTCGCCCAAGTATTCGCCGCGACGTTCCTTAGCAATGACCTGAGAGTAGATCTGGCCAGTGGTGACGTTGGCAGCCTGTGAGAGGTTGATGTCGAGGAAGCGCTCGTAGTGACCGATGTCGAGGTCGGTTTCTGCGCCATCGTCGGTGACGAAAACTTCACCGTGCTGGAACGGGTTCATCGTTCCGGGATCCACGTTGAGATAAGGGTCGAGCTTCTGCATCACAACGCGAAGACCGCGTGCGGTGAGAAGATTGCCGAGGCTAGCCGCCGTCAGGCCTTTACCGAGTGACGAGACAACGCCCCCGGTGACAAAAATGTGCTTGGTTACGTTGTTTCCCGAAGTATTCACCACGGAATTAGAGCTTATCAGCGCTGGGCAGCTAACTGAATCAACTCGCGGGCGTGAGCCAATGCATTTTCTGAATCTGGCAATCCAGAGAGCAGACGTGCCATCTCGGCCTCACGGTCTGCTCCACGCAGAGTGTGCACGCTACTTTCGGTGACTTCACCCGAGGTGTCCTTGACCACACGCAGGTGATTGTTGGCAAAAGCGGCCACTTGAGCCAGGTGAGTTACGACAATTACTTGAGATTTTTCTGCCAGACGGGCTAGGCGTCGTCCGATCTCTATCGCCGATGCGCCACCAACACCGGAGTCCACTTCATCAAAGACATAAGTGGGAACAGAATCTTGTCCGGCAATGACGACTTCCAACGCAAGCATGATGCGAGAGAGCTCACCGCCAGATGCACTCTTGGAAATGGAGCGAGGGTCAGAACCGGGGTGAGGGCGCAGCAACAGCTCCACTGTGTCGTAACCGTGGAGGGTGAGCTCCTCATTCTTCGTCACCCGCACAAACAACTGCGCATCGGGCATCGCCAGGGCAGTTAATTCTTCCGTAACTGCTGCAGAGAGCTTCACGGCAGCAGTTTCGCGCAGGTCGTGCAGTGCATCTGCGCCGCGCACAACAAGTGCGTGATCAGCAGCTACTTCTTCAGCGAGCTCAGTGATGCGATCAGTGTCACCTTCGAGTTCGCTCAAACGGCGGCTACCTGATTCCAAGAATGCAATCACGTCATCGAGATTGGGGCCGTATTTGCGAATCAAGGCGTTCAGTTCAGCGCGACGGCTCTGGATGACATCCAGATCGCGCTCGCCCTCACCCTCGAGATTGGCAAGGTGGCTGGATAGTTGACCGGTGACGTCGTGGAGTTGGAAGGACAGCTGAGCCAACGACTCTGCAATGCCAGCCAGCACAGGGTCAACATCTGACATCTTTTCCAGCTGACGCTTGGCCGCGTCCACGCGGGCAAGAGCATCTCCTCCGTCCCCCTCTTCAGACGAGAGCGCTTCGCGGGCCAAAGCTGTTGCAACACGGAGATCCTCGGTGTGGGTCAGGCGTTCAGCGAGCGCGGTGAGCTGGTCATCTTCACCGGGCTGAGGCGCAGCTGCCTCAATTTCAGACAGGGACAGACGAAGTTCTTCCGCTTCGCGCGTGCGGGCATCACGCTGAGCAGTAATCTCTGCCAGCTCTGCTGCGTTGTTCTTCCAGCGACGGAACGCGTGGGCATACTCCCCCAGAACTTCAGCAAATTGTGCCCCGGCAAAGCGGTCCAGAGCTTCACGCTGCGCTGAAGCTGAACGAAGGCGAACCTGGTCTGACTGCCCATGCACGGCAACAAGCAGTTCTCCCAGTTCACCAAGAACAGCTACTGGTGTGCTGCGTCCCCCAACAACAGCACGGGAACGTCCTTCCGCCGAAACAGAACGGCCAAGTAAGAGCTCGTCACCTTCGATAAGACCTCCGGCGTCGTTCACTGTATCGGTGATGGCTTCTGGGTTTTTGAGAATCCAGCGACCTTCCACCCAAGCGGTGTCGCTACCATTGCGAACTGCCGAAGAGTCAGAACGCTCTCCTCGCAACAGACCCAGCGCGGTGACAACCATGGTCTTACCAGCACCAGTTTCACCCGTGATGGCAGTAAATCCAGGGCCAAGCGGAAGAACAGCCTCAGAGATCACTCCGAGGTCTCGGATGCGAATCTCTTCGATCACTCGCCCGGTCCTCGCCATCCAGTGACGGGAAGGTCAAACTTCTCCACCAAACGATCCGTGAAAGCTTCAGCATGGAAGCGCGCAAGTAGAACTGGCGTGGGTGACTTCTTCACAATCACACGAGCACCTGGTGGCAGATTGCGTGTACGACGACCGTCACACCACAGCACACCGTGACCGCTGCGACGTTCAATGATTTCCACGGCAAAGACTGACTCAGGACCCACCACAAGAGGACGAGCAAATAGGGCGTGCGCAGAAAGTGGGACCAAAACCATGGCGTCTACGGTGGGCCAGACGACAGGGCCACCGGCTGAGAAGTTGTACGCAGTTGAACCTGTGGGTGTGCTCATCACAACACCATCGCAACCAAAGCTGGAGAGCGGTCGGCGGTCAACCTCGATGACGACCTCGAGCATGCGCTCACGGCTTGCCTTCTCCACAGTTGCTTCATTGAGCGCCCAGGTTTCAAAGACAACCTCATTGGCCACCTTGACACGAACCGAAAGCGTGGATCGCTCTTCTACCTGGTAATCCTTCGCAAGAACACGTGCAACAGTCTGAGGAATAGAGTCACGTTCGGTTTCTGCCAAGAAACCAACGTGTCCTGTGTTCACACCCAGCATGGGGACCGATGCACCACGAAGCAGTTCTGCGGCACGAAGAATGGTCCCGTCTCCGCCGACAACAATGGCGCATTCGATCTGAGTAACAGCAACATCTTTTTCAAGCGTCATGAGCGAGGTGAGTTCTGGGGCCAACTCGAGGACAGGAGCTACTTCGAGTTCACGCAACACAGGAACGGCACCCTGAGACTGAATCTGCTGACACACCTCAACGGCAGCCTCAAGGGTTGCCTGCTGGGCAGCGTGAGAGACAACGAGAATGAAGCGTTGTGCTGCGCTCATTGTCATGCTCCTGCCAGTTGGTGAACCTGTTGAGTCCATTCTGACGGATTCGACTGACTATCCGCACGGAGCCAGAGCACATACTCGTGATTACCCGCTCCCCCCAGGATTGGGGAGGACAAGATGCCACAGACACCTAAGCCATTATCGAAGGCCGACCACAGCACCGCCATCACTGCATCTTCACGCAGAGCAGGGTTGGTCACAATGCCTTCTTTGACACCGGTGCGACCAACTTCAAACTGTGGCTTGACCAGCAAAACATAGTCAGCAGTGGATGTTGCACACGCTTTGAGCGCTGCCATGACATGAGTCAGGGAGATGAAAGATAGATCAGCCACAACGATGTCTGCGGTGAAGTCACGCTTCACTAAGCCAGAGAGTTGACTCTGGTCAAGGTTCTTGGCATTGACCCCTTCAACGACAAGCACACGCTCATCTGAACGAATACGAGGTGAGAGCTGACCGTGGCCCACGTCAAGGGCAACAACGAGCTCTGCTCCGCGCTCGAGAAGCACTTGAGTGAATCCACCTGTGCTGGCACCCACATCAAAGGCATTGCGGCCCTTCACATCAATGCCGAAGCCTTCTAGCCCGGCAATGAGTTTGTGTGCCGCACGAGAAACATAGTGATCTGCACCATCAACACTGAGCTCGACAGTCTCGTCAACCTTGGTTGAAGCTTTGTTCACGACTTTGCCACCCACACGAACAAAACCTTCAGCAATGAGGGTTGCTGCATGTGTGCGCGAACGCGCCAGGCCGCGCTCTGCGAGGGCGGCGTCCAGACGTTGACTAGTCACGGGCGGGAATGTCGCCGCCTTCGAGCTGTGCACGCAGCTCGTCATAGAGCTTGGCGTAACCCTCGGCTCGAGTTTCTAAGGGCTGTCCTTCAACGACCGAGAGAGCAGAGACCAATTCGCCGTCTGCGGGACTCTGGGGGTTTTCAGGAGTGCTCATAGTTCAAGGTTATCGCACGGTTAAGTTAAGAAAACCTTGCGGGAGAGACGATCCCACAAGGTTTTCTTGATACCTCAATGTGTTTAGAGGTGACGTTCATCCACGCCGTTGTAGGCCGACAACGGGCGGATCAGTGCGTTTGCTTGGAGCTGCTCCATGATGTGCGCAGTCCAACCGGTGATTCGTGCTGCCACGAAAATTGGGGTGAATGTTAAGGTGTCAAAACCCATCAAGTGATACGCGGGCCCAGAGGGGTAATCGAGGTTGGGAAGGATTCCCTTCCTCTCCGTCATCGCTGCCTCAAGGCCTTCGTAGAGGTCTAGAACATCGGGGCGGTTGTAGTACTCAATGAGTTCAACCATGGACTTACGCATGGTGGGAACGCGAGAGTCGCCCTTCTTGTAGACGCGGTGTCCGAAGCCCATGATCTTGCGCTTCTCTACCAAAGCCTGTTCAAGCCATGCTTCTGAGCGAGCAGCGGAGTCAGGTCCGAAACCAATCTCGTTGAAGATGTGAAGCACTGCTTCATTGGCACCACCGTGAAGTGGTCCCTTGAGCGCGCCAATTGCGCCGGTTACTGCCGAGTAGAGATCAGACAGTGTCGAGGTGATCACACGAGCGGTGAAGGTAGAGGCATTGAAGGAGTGTTCTGCATACAAAATCAGCGAGACGCGGAACGCATCCACAACAATGTCATCTGGGATCTCGCCGAAGCTCATCCAGAGGAAGTTTGCAGAGTAATCAAGGTCTTCGCGAGGTTCAATGACACCCTCGCCACGGCGGCGGCGCTGGTCATAGGACACAATCGCAGGAAGCTTGGCAAACAAGGTGATGCTCTTGGCGAGGTTGCCCTCGGGTGAAGAATCATCTGTGTTGGGGTCAGAAGCACCAATGACGCTCACTGCGGTGCGAACGACATCCATGGGGTGTGCGGTCAAGGGAAGCTCGTCAATGACGCGCTTCACATTGGCATCGAGTGCGCGCTGTGCGCGCTCCGACTTCTGGAACCCAGCCAGCTCTGCGGCGGTAGGGAGCTCGCCATGCCAGAGCAGCCATGCGACCTCTTCAAAGCTCTTGCTTGCAGCAAGTTCCTGAACGGGGTATCCGCGGTAGAGCAGCGAGTTGGTTTCCGGGTTCACCTTGGAAACAGCGGTGGCGTCAACGACGACACCGGCAAGGCCTTTGAAGATCTGGGGTTGTTCAGTCATGTCGTATTCCTCACAGAGAGTGCTAGTGCTTGGTGTGGGTACTCAGGTCGAAGTTGAAAATTCCTGAATCGAAGTGGTTGTATTCCTCGTAGTCGAGAGTTTCGTAGAGAGCTGCACGGGTCTGCATCTCAGGCACAGATGCCTGGAATGAACCCGTTTCGTTGAGTGAATCAAGTCCGCGAACAGCGGATCCCATCGCCAGTCGCAACAGCGAAACAGGGTAAATCACGATGTTGATACCGATATCTGAGAGCTGCTGTGTGGTGAAAAGCTCGCTCTTGCCAAACTCAGTCATGTTGGCCAGCACAGGAACATCGAGAGCTTCGCGCATGGCGGCGAACTCACTGAGGTCCTTCATAGCTTCAGGGAAGATGGCATCTGCGCCAGCATCGACCAGCATTTTGGCGCGATCGATTGCCGCATCAAGGCCTTCAACTGCACGAATGTCTGTGCGAGCCATGATGAGAAGGTTCTCGTCTCGACGTGCATCCACAGCTGCCTTGATGCGCTTGATGGCAGTGTTGTCATCTACAACGTTCTTGCCGTCGAGGTGGCCGCACCTCTTGGGGTTGTGCTGGTCCTCAATGTGTAGGCCGGCAACACCAGCATCTTCGAGTGTCTGCACGGTGCGAGCCAGATTGAGGGGTTCGCCAAAACCTGTATCTGCATCGATCAGAGCGGGAAGATCGGTCATGCGCGCAATCTGCTGACCGCGACCAGCAACCTCAGTCAGTGTGGTCAAGCCAATGTCAGGCAGACCAAGGTCTGCTGCCAAGACAGCACCAGAGATATATACGCCATCAAATCCCTTGCTCTGAATGAGCTTGGCCGAGAGTGGGTTGAAAGCTCCAGGGAACTGCAGGAGTTCGCCGGTTGCTAAACGCTCACGGAAAAGACGACGCTTCTCTGCAGGTGTTGTCTTGGCATACAGCATTAGAACAGACCTTGGGGAAGTGGTGCGGAAGCGAGAACGCCAGCCTGAGCGGTCACTGTCAGGCCACCGATCTCCTCAGCGGTGAGTTCTGGCAGGCGCTGAACGAGCGCCAAGAAGCGCTCAACCTCTGCATCTTCGATAACACCGTCAGCGAGAATGCGGAACTTGTTGATGTACTGCTCACGAGCGAAGGGACGCGCACCGAGTGGGTGAGCATCTGCAACTGCGAGCTCGTCCACAATGACTGTTCCATCGTTGAGGGTGATCTCCACGCGGCCACCGAATGCCTTCACAGCAGGGTCTTCGGAGTGATAGCGACGAGTCCACTCAGCGTCTTCCAACGTGGTGGTCTTGTTCCACAGTGCGATGGTGTCTGCACGACCTGCGCGAGCAGGTGCGTAGCTGTCCACGTGGTGCCAGGCGCCATCCTGCAGGGCAACAGTGAAGATGTAAGGGATCGAGTGATCCAACGTCTCACGGCTTGCTGTGGGGTCATACTTCTGTGGGTCGTTTGCACCCGATCCGATGACATAGTGCGTGTGGTGTGAGGTGTGGATGACAACAGACTTCACGTTCTCAGGGTTGGTTGCCTCGGGGTGCTCATTGTGGAGCTTGCGTGCAAGGTCAATCAGAGCCTGTGCCTGATACTCAGCTGAGTGTTCCTTGGTATAGGTGTCGAGGATTCCACGCTTGGCTTCGCCCTTTTCAGGAAGTGGCACTTCGTATGAAGCAGAAGGACCATCAAGCATCCACGCGATGACGCCGTCTTCACCTTCGTAGATGGGTGTGGGGCTGGTCTCGCCGCGCATTGCGCGGTCGACAGCCTCAACAGCCATCTTTCCTGCGAATGCTGGAGCGTGTGCCTTCCAGGAAGAAATCTCACCCTTACGTGACTGACGAGTCGCGGTCGTGGTGTGAAGTGCCTGACCAACAGCCTGATAAATGGTTTCGGTAGGAAGCTTCAACATTGTTCCGATACCAGCCGCAGCTGAGGGACCTAGGTGAGCAACGTGGTCAATCTTGTGTTTGTGCAAGCAGATTGCCTTGACGAGGTCTACCTGGATTTCGTAACCGGTTGCAATACCGCGAACCAGGTCAGCACCAGAAACACCTACATGCTGTGCAACAGCAAGGATGGGAGGAATGTTGTCACCGGGGTGAGAATACTCAGCAGCCAAGAAGGTGTCGTGGTAGTCGAGTTCTCGAACAGCAACGCCGTTCGCCCAGGCAGCCCACTCAGGTGAAACGCGAACATCCTGTGGCTCACCGAACAGGTTGGCGCCGTTGCCACCTGTCGATGAGGGGTGAGAGAGTGCCTGCGAACGCGCAGAGACAACAGGCTTACGTGTGAGCGAGGCAACAGCAACAGATGCGTTGTCAATGATGCGGTTAATCACCATCTCAGTTACCTCTGCCGAGACAGCAACGGGATCAGAAGCTACTTCGGCGATTTTCCAGGCCAGCTGATCTTTGCGCTCAAGAGTTTCTTCACTCTTGTAGACGCGGACGTTGTGGAGCTTCATCGGGTTTCCCTTCGTGGGGCGTCGTGTGTGGTTTAGGCCACGTCGACTGATTTGAGGTGCCCCTTGACTGAGGCTCGGATATTGGTCAAAGACTTGTGCAGGTGCACGTGGGTGGCATGTGCTGCCAGAGCTGCATCACCATCGATGATCGCCTCAATGATGAGCAGCGTCTCGATTGCACTCTCGTGCAAACGGGCAGGATTACCCCGGGCAATACGACGAATGCGCGAGAGGTGGACTCGAGAGTTCTGAAGAGCTGAGACGAGATAAGCGTTGTTGACGGCGGCATCCACTGCTTCATCAAATTTCTCATTGAGTTCGTAGTAGTGACGCACACCCTCTTCACCCGATTCGATGAGGCGGTCTGCATCAGCAAACTGTTCAGCAATACGCATAAAGACTTTGGGATCGCGGCGTTGGGCTGCAAGACGTGCTGCCTGTTCTTCAAGTGCTTCACGTACTTCGTAGAGTTCCGTGATGTTTTCAAGGGAGATTTCGGTGACCACGACGCCACGACCAGGAGCCGACTCAACCAAGCCGTCAGCCATCAGGCGGGAGAGAGCTTCCCGGAGAGGTGTGCGGGAGACACCCAGGCGAGTGGATTGCTCAACCTCAGCAAGAATCGTTCCGGGTGCGATATCGCCATCCACGATTTCGTGGAACAGCTTGCTGTACGCCTTATCGCTTGCTCTCACGATGTCTCCTTTGACGGTTTGACTTGAGCTTATTGTATACAGACAAGCTCCTTTATGTATACACACAGGTGTTTCAACACGCAATAGTTGACGAAATATTGGATGTTTTGTCGATTTGTGTATACAGTCATCACTAACGTTTTATTTCCCAGGGGACTGTTGTATCCGGGGAAAGAAACAGCAGCAGCACAACTCAACAGATCACAAGGATGTGGTCTGAACTCAAAGGGGAGGCGAGAAATGACTGCACCAACTGGCGCCTACCGCGCTACATATGAAGCAAGTGCCTCAAACCCTGAACAGTTCTGGATGAACGCCGCCGAAGCAATCGACTGGATTACTCCCCCTACTTCGGCATTGGATTCTTCTGGTGCTCCTGTCTACCGCTGGTTCCCCGGCGCTGAACTCAACACCTGCTTCAATGCAGTTGACCGTCACGTCCTTGCTGGTCGAGGTTCACAGACTGCGGTGATTTATGACTCAGCCATGACCGGTGTCAAGGACCGCTTTACTTACACAGAACTTCTCGAAGAAGTGAAGGCTTTCGCTGGCGTCCTCGTTAACCAGGGCGTCAGCAAGGGTGACCGCGTCATCATTTATCTGCCCATGATTCCCCAGGCCATCATTGCCATGCTCGCCTGTGCACGCATTGGTGCAGTCCACTCGGTTGTATTCGGCGGATTTGCCGCTAACGAACTAGCTGTGCGCATCGATGATGCGACCCCCACCGTTCTCGTTACGGCTTCTGGCGGTCTCGAGCCTGGTCGCACGGTGGAATACCTCCCCATGGTTGCCGAAGCACTTTCCTTGTCCCAGGGCTCCATTCACACTGTGATTGTGAAGGAACGTCGTAATGTCCCTGGAACCATCAAGACCTACAACGGCGTTGATGGCGTCACCTGGCTCGACTGGGCTGATGCCGCTGCCACAGCAACCCCTGCCGAGTGTGTTCCCGTTCTCGCAACTGACCCACTCTACGTTCTGTACACTTCGGGTACTACTGGTAATCCCAAAGGCATCATGCGAGACAACGGCGGTCATGCCGTTGCGCTGACCTGGTCAATGGCGAATATCTACAACATCAAGCCTGGTGAAGTGATGTGGTCCGCTTCTGACGTGGGCTGGGTTGTCGGCCACTCCTACATTGTTTATGCACCGCTCTTCGCTGGTGCGACTACCGTCATATACGAAGGTAAGCCTGTTGGAACCCCTGACGCAGGAGCTTTCTGGCGCATTGTGGATGAATACAAGGTCCGCGCACTCTTCACTGCCCCAACTGCACTTCGTGCTATTCGGCGCGTAGATCCAGAACTCAGAGAACTTGCTCGTTACGACGTGACCAGCATGCACACCCTGTTCATGGCAGGTGAGCGTCTCGATACTGAAACCCTCGAGTGGGCTTCTGAAGGTCTGAAGATTCCTGTAGTCGACCACTGGTGGCAGACCGAAACCGGTTGGGCCATCACAGCTAACCTTCGCGGTATCGAAACACTTCCCATCAAGCCTGGCTCCTCTACCGTTCCAGTTCCTGGATACAAGGTTGAAGTTGTCGATGGCAAGGGCAACCACGTTGCTGCTGGCGAAGAAGGAAACATCGTCATCAAGCTCCCCATGCCTCCCGGAACCCTTGCCGGTCTCTGGGGCCGCGCGGACGGATACCAGAAGGCATACCTCGAGGCATTCCCTGGCTACTACGCCACCGGTGATTCCGGCTACCTGGACGAAGACGGCTATGTCTTTGTCATGGGTCGAACCGATGACGTGATCAACGTTGCTGGCCACCGTCTGTCGACGGGCCAGCTTGAAGAAGCCCTTGCTCACCACCCCGATGTTGCTGAATGTGCAGTTATTGGTGTCAAGGATGAACTCAAGGGTCAGCGTGCAAGTGGGTTTGTCACCCTCAAGGCTGGCGTGGACCGTAACCACGATGAGATTTGTACTGAACTGGTCAAGTTGGTGCGCGACAAGGTTGGCCCTGTCGCCGCCTTCCGCGATGTGCTCGTTCTTGAGCGCCTGCCCAAGACCCGTTCAGGAAAGATTCTGCGCAAAACCATGCGTCAGATTGTGGATGGTGAAGACTTTGTCGTCCCACCCACTATTGAGGACATTAGTGTTCTCGAAGACCTCACGGTGGCCTTAGTTGGTCACCCTGAACCGATGAAACCGGCCTGATAACCGGTGGAATCACGTAACACCCCTTATCCACATTTCGGCAAGGAGGCCGTGTGAGTAAAGAAGAGACCGAGAAGGGTCATCACAGGATTGACTATCCTGCCTTCGAAGAAACCCCTAAGTACAAGGAGCTCCGCAAGCGTCAACGCGGATTCGTAATTCCTGTACTCATTGCAGCTATGGCTTGGTACTTCCTGTACGTAGCACTCGCTGTTTTCGCGTCCAGCTGGATGGCAACACCTGTAATCGGTGTTATCAACATTGGTCTGATTTTCGGACTTCTTCAGTTCGTTTCGACCTTCGGAATCACCATGTGGTACGTCAGCTTCGCTAACAAGCGTCTTGACCCACTGGCAACCGAACTTCGTCACGAGCTCGAAGCTAAGCAGAAGGCAGGTGTCGCATGAGTAACGCACTAGTACTCGCTGCAGATACAGCAAACGCAGGAGCGAGCGATCCCGTCCTCAACATGAGCATCTTCGGTGCTTTCGTTATTGTGACCATGATCATCGTTATCCGTGCAGGTCGTAACAACAAGTCGGCTAACGACTTCTACGCTGGTGGCCGCTCATTCAGTGGCACCCAGAACGGTATGGCTATCGCAGGTGACTACCTGTCGGCAGCATCCTTCCTCGGCATTACCGGCGCTATCGCGCTGGCTGGATACGACGGATTCCTGTACTCCATCGGCTTCCTGGTGGCATGGCTTGTTGCCTTGCTCCTGGTAGCTGAACTTATGCGTAACACGGGTAAGTTCACGATGGCTGACGTTCTGTCATTCCGCCTCCACCAGCGCCCCGTGCGTCTGGCTGCAGCAATTTCAACTTTGGTTGTTTGCTTCTTCTACCTCCTCGCACAGATGGCTGGCGCCGGTGGACTCGTTTCACTGCTGTTGGGCATCAACGATCAGGTTGGTCAGTCGCTCGTCGTGGGCGTTGTTGGTGTTCTCATGGTTATCTACGTTCTCGTAGGTGGCATGAAGGGTACTACCTGGGTTCAGATCATCAAGGCAGGCCTGCTCATCGCAGGTGCAGCAATCATGACCGTCTGGGTGCTCGCACTCAACGGCTTCGACCTGTCTGCTCTCCTGTCTAAGGGTGTTGAGGTTTCTCAGGCACTCGAGGCTCCATTCGACCCACTTCAGCCTGGTCTCAAGTACGGCAAGAACCCTATTGACTTCATCTCGCTATCAATGGCTCTCGTACTCGGTACCGCTGGTCTCCCTCACGTTCTCATGCGTTTCTACACGGTACCTACCGCTAAGGAAGCTCGTAAGTCCGTTGTATGGGCTATCTGGCTCATCGGTGCGTTCTACCTCTTCACCTTGGTACTCGGCTTCGGCGCTATGACCCTCGTTGGTCCTGCTGTCATCGCTGCTGCACCAGGTGCTGCTAACTCTGCTGCTCCTCTGCTTGCAGCAGCTCTCGGTGGCCCCGTACTGCTCGGTATCGTTTCGGCGATTGCGTTTGCAACGATTCTTGCTGTGGTTGCTGGTCTGACCATCACCGCTGCTACTTCGTTCGCACACGACATCTACGCAAACGTCATCAAGCGTGGTGAAGTTCGCCCCAACGCTGAGGTAAAGATTGCTCGCATCACCATCGTTGTGATCGGTGCTCTCGCTATCCTCGGTGGTATCGGTGTTCAGGGACAGAACATTGCGTTCTTGGTTGCTCTTGCATTCGCAGTTGCAGCTTCCGCAAACCTTCCAACCATCATCTACTCGCTCTACTGGCGCCGCTTCAACACTCGTGGTGCACTGTGGTCGATGTACGGTGGTTTGATTTCCTCTGTCGTACTGATTGCATTCTCCCCCGTGGTTTCCGGCAAGGTTGACCCTAAGACCATGGAGCTCACCGCTTCCATGATCAAGGGTGTTGACTTCCACTGGTTCCCACTGGACAACCCAGGTATCGTTTCGATTCCTCTCGCATTCCTGCTCGGTATCATCGGTACCTACTCAGGTGGCAAGAAGGAGAACTCCTGGATTGCAGCTGAAATGGAAGTTCGTTCACTCACCGGTCACGGTGCAGAGAAGGAAGTTCACCACTAAGCACAACCGTACAAACAAGAACGCCCCTGGTTTTCCAGGGGCGTTCTTGCTTTAAGCGTTAGGAATAGAGTTCCTCTGGAACGGTGAAGCCAAAGATGGCAAGGCCACTGTCCCAGATGACCTGGCATGCTGCCCGGAGGAGATCAAGCTTGTCTTCTCCCCTTGTCACAATGGCCAGGTCCATGCCGACCTTGCGCACGGTAGCGCCGCGCACGGTGACAGAACCGTCCTTATTCGTGATCACAGTGGGATAAGGAAGAGAAAGTTCACGCAGATCGCCCAGGATGTAATCGGGACGTAAACCAGCAGGTGCCGCCAGAAGTTGCTTGGCTTGGTCTATACCGGTCAGTACGAGCACCGTCTTCATCCCTGCACGATTACCACCCATCACATCTGTGTCGAGACGGTCACCGATAAACAGGGCAGTCTCTGGAGCGGCGGCCGTGCCGAAGCGACGGGCTGCCTCTTCGAAGATAGGTAGTTCTGGTTTACCAGCGACAACTGGCAGGCGTCCCACTGCGGTGTGCACGGCAGAAACAAGCGTTCCGTTGCCTGGTGCCACTCCGCGGGCAACAGGAATCGTCCAATCCATATTGGTGGCAACCCAGGGAATACCTGCGCTTTCACCAGCACCCGCGGCTGTGCCACCAAAAGCATCCGCAGTCGGACGTGCATTCAGAGCAAAGGATGCTTCTGCAAGTTGTTTCCAGCCCAAATCAGGCGAAAATCCCTGAATCACAGCAGCAGGATTGTCCTCAGCAGAGAACGTAACCACATAACCGTTCTTCTCGAGCTCATACGTCAAACCTTCACCACCGACCACCAAAATGGTGGCTCCTGGTTCCACAAGATCAGCCAGCAAGTGCATGGCTGCTTGAGGTGACGACACGATGTCTTCATCAGAACAACTCAGACCCAATTCGCGCAGATGACCTGCGACACTTGCAGCAGTTCTCGACGCATTGTTGGTGATGTATCCCACACGAATGTGCTCGGCAACAGCGTTCAATGACTCCACTGCATGTGGAATCGCACCGGGACCGGCATAGACGACACCATCCAGGTCAGCCAGAACAACAGCCTTTCCCGCAATGGGGCTCTGGCCTAGTTCCGGCTGCTTTTTGGAGAAGAGGCTCACGCCTTGTCTCCCTCAGGATCCAGGTGAGCAGTCTCGATCAGAATCTGACGAACATCATCTTCAAGAAGGTCATCAGGGCTGATACCTTCAGCAATGAGCGCGTCCTCTTCTTCTGCACTTAGCTCGGCTGAGGTTTCAACCTCGTCAACGTCTGCATCTTCGAAAGCGCCTGAACTAATGACATCTGCAAGTGCGACACCTTCTGGATCACCGATGTCCTCATTGTCGAGTTCGTAGTCATCGCCTTCGAGTTCCTCTTCGAACACGACAATGTCCTGTTCGTCTTCATCCGAAGAATCCATCAAATCAGCAGCAACGAGAGCCTTCTCGGCAACTTCAGCACAGGTGGTCCATTCAGCAGCTTCCTGATGACGACCAAGTTCCTCAAGAACCTCTGCATATGCAGTAAACAAAGCAGGGCTGTAGGTGAATGCCTTAGAAGGATCCAACTGAGGAATCTCCAGCTCGGCAAGAGCTAGGTCAACCTGATCTTGATCCAAACGAGCACCAGACATTGCGATAGAAAGTGCAACCTGAGTTGATTCACTCAAAGTGGAGCGTTCAACAGAACGGCCAAGCTCCAATGCCTTATCTGGACGCCCAACACCACGCTCTGCATCCACCATGAGCGCAATCTGCTCATTAGAACCAGAGATGCGGCGGTAGGTTCGCAGCTCACGGAGCGCAAGAGCAAAGTCACCTGTTGCATAAGCAGTTATGCCCAGGGTCTCACGAACAATCGCAATACGACCAGCACGACGAGCTGCTGACAGCACGTGCTGGTGGGCAAGCTCAGGATTCTCATCCATCAGGCGAACGGCCATGACGAGGTGCTTGGCAACTCGTTCTGCGTTCTCCTTGGTGAGAGTCTTCAGTTCGTTGCGGGCAACCTTGTCGAGCTCATCTCCTGTGACATCGTCATCAATCCAGGGGTCATCGTGGTGAGGGCGAACCATACGAAGTTCGCGCGCCATGCGCTGCTCTTCGGTAAGTTCTGGCTCTTCCCAACGGGAAGTGCGGTCATCACGACCACCAGAATCACGGCCACCGAAGCGTGGAGCACCAGCACGGTCGGGACGTCCACCGCGATCTCCGAAGCGTGGGCGCTCTGAACGCTCACCATAAGAAGGACGATCACCCCCGCGATCTGGGCGTGGACCTCTGTCACCATATGAGGGACGATCTCCACGTTGCGGACGATCTCCATAGCTTGGACGCTCAGAGCGTTCGGGACGGGGACCACGATCACCATAAGAAGGGCGCTCTCCCCCACGGTCTGGACGAGGCCCACGATCTCCGTAATTGGGACGCTCACCACGTGGCGCACCGTCGCGGTTTCCGTAAGAAGGACGATCTCCTCGTTGCGGACGATCACCGTAGGAAGGTCGTTCTGAACGTTCGGGTCGTGGACCACGATCACCGTAGGAAGGTCGGTCACCGCGCTGAGGACGATCACCGTAAGAAGGACGCTCGGAACGTTCTGGACGACCAGTGCGGTCACCGAAAGAGGGCTTGCCACCCCGATCTCCGCCGGGACGCTCACCACGCGGTGCTCCGCTAGAGCCGCCACGACCGAATCCTCCGCGTTCTGGACGCGCATTCCTGTCACCACGGTCGCCATATGCGGGACGGTCACCTGCTGGGCGGTAAGGACGATCCCCACGAGCGGCACCATCACGATTGCCATATGCGGGACGCTCTCCACGTGGAGCTCCGTCGCGGTCTCCATAACGTGGGCGATCGCCGCGAGGAGCAGCATCACGATCTCCGTAGCGTGGGCGTTCCCCACGAGGTGCAGCATCACGATCACCGTAACGGGGACGTTCTCCCCTATCAGGACGGTCGCCATAGGAAGGACGTTCACCGCGCTGGGGACGGTCACCATAAGCAGGACGTTCTCCTCGCTGACCACGATCTGCATATCCTGGACGATCGGAACGATCAGGACGTGATGCACGGTCGCCGTAAGTGGGACGATCCCCCCGACCAGCTGCGGGACGGTCTCCACGCTGTGGACGTGACTGTCCATCACGGGGAACGCCATAGCGGTTGGGACGTTCTTCTCGAGAACCCTCTGAGCGGTTGTTGTGGGGACCCTGGCCTTCACGGCGGGGTCGGTTAGCACGATCAGGCGTGCCGAAATCTTCGTTTTTATCGCTCATTAGAGAGTCCTCTGTGTAGTTTGATCGCATCTGCGGCGACGCCAACAGGTGCAAGGTCTAGCTTAACGCAAAATAGCCACCCGTAAAAACGGGTGGCTATTTTACAAATAAGTCCGGCGGTGTCCTACTCTCCCACAGGGTCCCCCCTGCAGTACCATCGGCGCTGAGAGTCTTAGCTTCCGGGTTCGGAATGTAACCGGGCGTTTCCCTCTCGCTATGGCCGCCGAAACACTATTGATGTATATCAAAGTGAAACGAGCACATACGAAATGTGCAGGTTCTCGACCGTACATCGAGAACCACTCAGTGGACGCGAACAACAGGCCACAAAACCCAGCCTTACAACGGGTTATGTGTAGTGATTATCAAATTATTGGCTTATTAGTACCGGTCAGCTCCATGGGTCTTTAGTCCCCACTTCCACATCCGGCCTATCAACGCAGTAGTCTAGCTGCGAGCCTCTCCCCCGAAGGGATGGAAATCTCATCTTGAGGCCGGCTTCCCGCTTAGATGCTTTCAGCGGTTATCCATTCCCAACGTAGCTAATCAGCGGTGCTCCTGGCGGAACAACTGACACACCAGAGGTTGGTCCGTCCCGGTCCTCTCGTACTAAGGACAGATCCTCTCAAATTTCCTGCGCGCGCAGAGGATAGGGACCGAACTGTCTCACGACGTTCTAAACCCAGCTCGCGTACCGCTTTAATGGGCGAACAGCCCAACCCTTGGGACCTACTCCAGCCCCAGGATGCGACGAGCCGACATCGAGGTGCCAAACCATGCCGTCGATATGGACTCTTGGGCAAGATCAGCCTGTTATCCCCGAGGTACCTTTTATCCGTTGAGCGACAGCGCTTCCACAAGCCACTGCCGGATCACTAGTCCCGACTTTCGTCCCTGCTCGACTTGTCAGTCTCACAGTCAAGCTCCCTTGTGCACTTACACTCGACACCTGATTGCCAACCAGGTTGAGGGAACCTTTGGGCGCCTCCGTTACTTTTTGGGAGGCAACCGCCCCAGTTAAACTACCCATCAGGCACTGTCCCAGAACCGGATTACGGTTCATGGTTAGATGTCCAGAGTGACCAGAGTGGTATTTCAACAATGACTCCACCGACACTAGCGTGCCAGCTTCAAAGTCTCCCACCTATCCTACACAAGTCACACCGAACACCAATACCAAACTATAGTAAAGGTCACGGGGTCTTTCCGTCCTTCTGCGCGTAACGAGCATCTTTACTCGTAGTGCAATTTCGCCGAGTTCGCGGTTGAGACAGCTGGGAAGTCGTTACGCCATTCGTGCAGGTCGGAACTTACCCGACAAGGAATTTCGCTACCTTAGGATGGTTATAGTTACCACCGCCGTTTACTGGGGCTTAAATTCGCAGCTTCGCTTACGCTAACCGCTCCTCTTAACCTTCCAGCACCGGGCAGGCGTCAGTCCGTATACATCGTCTTGCGACTTGGCACGGACCTGTGTTTTTAGTAAACAGTCGCTTCCCACTGGTCTCTGCGGCCTTCAAACGCTTCAGGAGTAAATCCCTACACGCCTCAGGCCCCCCTTCTCCCGAAGTTACGGGGGCATTTTGCCGAGTTCCTTAACCACGATTCTCTCGATCTCCTTAGTATTCTCTACCTGACCACCTGAGTCGGTTTGGGGTACGGGTGACTGGAACCTCGCGTCGATGCTTTTCTTGGCAGCATAGGATCATCAATTTCGCACTTGCGTGCTACCCATCGGTTCTCAGGCTATATGAGAGACGGATTTGCCTATCTCTCGCCCTACGGCCTTAGACCGGGACAACCATCGCCCGGCTTGACTACCTTCCTGCGTCACACCTGTTAATACGCTAACCGCACCAGCATAGGGTCGTGTGCTAGGCCCGCCCGTCGTTGACCGAAGTCTCAGATCAGGGGGATTCAGACACTTAGCATTACTGGATTAGTTTGGGCGGTTCTTCGTCAGTACGGGAATATCAACCCGTTGTCCATCGACTACGCCTGTCGGCCTCGCCTTAGGTCCCGACTTACCCAGGGAAGATTAGCTTGACCCTGGAACCCTTGGTCTTCCGGAGGGGGAGTTTCTCACTCCCCTTTCGCTACTCATGCCTGCATTCTCACTCGTGTGGCCTCCACGGCTGGTTTACACCGCCGCTTCGCTGGCCACACGACGCTCTCCTACCCATCAATATGGCTGGACCACGAAGGCCTACCAATATATATCAATGCCACAACTTCGGTGGCGTGCTTGAGCCCCGTTACATTGTCGGCGCGGAATCACTTGACCAGTGAGCTATTACGCACTCTTTCAAGGGTGGCTGCTTCTAAGCCAACCTCCTGGTTGTCACTGCAACTCCACATCCTTTTCCACTTAGCACGCGCTTTGGGACCTTAGTTGGTGGTCTGGGTTGTTTCCCTCTCGACAATGAAGCTTATCCCCCACTGTCTCACTGCTGCGCTCTCACTTACCGGCATTCGGAGTTTGGCTGACGTCAGTAACCCGGTGGGGCCCATCGGCCATCCAGTAGCTCTACCTCCGGCAAGAAACACGCAACGCTGCACCTAAATGCATTTCGGAGAGAACCAGCTATCACGAAGTTTGATTGGCCTTTCACCCCTATCCACAGCTCATCCCCTCAGTTTTCAACCTAAGTGGGTTCGGTCCTCCACGACGTCTTACCGTCGCTTCAACCTGGCCATGGATAGATCACTTCGCTTCGGGTCTAGAACATGCGACTATAACGCCCTATTAAGACTCGCTTTCGCTACGGCTTCCCCTCACGGGTTAACCTCGCCACATATCACTAACTCGCAGGCTCATTCTTCAAAAGGCACGCTGTCACACCTACAAGGGTGCTCCAACGGTTTGTAAGCAAACGGTTTCAGGTACTATTTCACTCCCCTCCCGGGGTACTTTTCACCTTTCCCTCACGGTACTTGTCCGCTATCGGTCATCTGGGAGTATTTAGGCTTATCAGGTGGTCCTGACAGATTCACACGGGATTTCTCGGGCCCCGTGCTACTTGGGATACTTCTCGCGCCATTGCTGCATTTCGACTACGGGGTTGGCACCCTCTATGACTGGCCTTTCAAGACCATTCGTCTATACAACTTTGTAACGCTCATTGCTCGGTAGAACAAAATGAAAAGTCCCGCAACCCCGACCATGCAACTCCTACCGGATATCACACATGATCGGTTTAGCCTCTTCCGCGTTCGCTCGCCACTACTTACGGAATCACTTTTGTTTTCTCTTCCTGTGGGTACTGAGATGTTTCACTTCCCCACGTTCCCTCTACCCGCCCTATATATTCAGGCGGGAGTCACTGGGTCTCCTTGCGGGCCCAGCGGGGTTTCCCCATTCGGACATCCTCGGATCAAAGCTCGTTTATCAGCTCCCCGAGGCTTATCGCAGATTACTACGTCCTTCTTCGGCTCCAGATGCCAAGGCATCCACCGTTTGCTCTTAGAAATTTGAAATCACATGAGTTTGAATCGATTCTTCGTTTAGAAAAATTGACCAATGATCTATCGGAACGTAAATAAATTTACGCTCAATATGATCTTTGTGATACAGACAATTAAGTCTGTATCTAAGATGCTCGCGTCCACTGTGTAGTTCTCAAAGTACGGGCGGTACCCCTCCTTCGTTACGAGTGATGTAACAAAAGAAAGGTCCAGAGGTTCGTTTCACCAAGTAAAACCTGGTGTCCCGGTCCCTCAGGACCCAACAGCGTGCATATTCAGACCCTCCAGGAGCGCTGCGTTCCAAATCCGAAGATCGTACTAACTGCGAACCTCTTGGTTCTGAATCAATGTCAATGTTCCACCCATGAGCTAACCTCGCCAGAACATTCGTCTGGCTAGAGGCTCTGGAAGTCCGAAGACTCCAAATGCTCCTTAGAAAGGAGGTGATCCAGCCGCACCTTCCGGTACGGCTACCTTGTTACGACTTAGTCCTAATCACCGATCCCACCTTCGACAGCTCCTTCCTTGCGGTTAGGCCACTGGCTTCGGGTGTTACCGACTTTCATGACTTGACGGGCGGTGTGTACAAGGCCCGGGAACGTATTCACCGCAGCGTTGCTGATCTGCGATTACTAGCGACTCCGACTTCATGAGGTCGAGTTGCAGACCTCAATCCGAACTGAGACCGACTTTTTGGGATTCGCTCCACCTTGCGGTATTGCAGCCCTCTGTATCGGCCATTGTAGCATGCGTGAAGCCCAAGACATAAGGGGCATGATGATTTGACGTCATCCCCACCTTCCTCCGAGTTGACCCCGGCAGTCTCCCATGAGTTCCCACCATTACGTGCTGGCAACATAGGACGAGGGTTGCGCTCGTTGCGGGACTTAACCCAACATCTCACGACACGAGCTGACGACAACCATGCACCACCTGTATACCGACCTTGCGGGGAGCGTATTTCTACGCTTTTCCGGTATATGTCAAGCCTTGGTAAGGTTCTTCGCGTTGCATCGAATTAATCCGCATGCTCCGCCGCTTGTGCGGGCCCCCGTCAATTCCTTTGAGTTTTAGCCTTGCGGCCGTACTCCCCAGGCGGGGAACTTAATGCGTTAGCTGCGACACAGAATCCGTGGAATGGACCCTACATCTAGTTCCCAACGTTTACGGCGTGGACTACCAGGGTATCTAATCCTGTTCGCTCCCCACGCTTTCGCTCCTCAGCGTCAGTAATGGCCCAGAGATCTGCCTTCGCCATCGGTGTTCTTCCTGATATCTGCGCATTCCACCGCTACACCAGGAGTTCCAATCTCCCCTACCACACTCTAGTTTGCCCGTACCCACTGCAGGCCCGAGGTTGAGCCTCGGGATTTCACAGCAGACGCGACAAACCGCCTACGAGCTCTTTACGCCCAATAATTCCGGACAACGCTTGCACCCTACGTATTACCGCGGCTGCTGGCACGTAGTTAGCCGGTGCTTTTTCTGCAGGTACCGTCACTTTCGCTTCTTCCCTACTAAAAGAGGTTTACAACCCGAAGGCCGTCGTCCCTCACGCGGCGTTGCTGCATCAGGCTTGCGCCCATTGTGCAATATTCCCCACTGCTGCCTCCCGTAGGAGTCTGGGCCGTGTCTCAGTCCCAGTGTGGCCGGTCACCCTCTCAGGCCGGCTACCCGTCGTCGCCTTGGTGAGCCTTTACCTCACCAACTAGCTGATAGGCCGCGAGTCCATCCTTGACCGAAATTCTTTCCACCCCCTGGAGATGCCTCCGAGGGTCGTATCCGGTATTAGCTACCATTTCTAGCAGTTATCCCAGAGTCAAGGGCAGGTTACTCACGTGTTACTCACCCGTTCGCCACTAATTCACCAGAGCAAGCTCCGGCTTCATCGTTCGACTTGCATGTGTTAAGCACGCCGCCAGCGTTCGTCCTGAGCCAGGATCAAACTCTCCGTAAAAGTTGATAGCCACCTGACCGAGGTCTGGTGGCAAATCTATTTATGTGACATTCCCCGGAATAAGGGCGAATGTCACGAGTTTGAAACTGACAGAACAAATCATTACTGACTTGCTTTGTTGTTTTAATTTTTATCCAAAGGAATCCGTACATCAGCTAAAAGCTGATGCCGGGTTTTGGCATTTGACATTGTGCACGCTGTTGAGTTCTCAAGGATCGGGCGCTCCTACTCCAGTTCCTTCCGGAACCAGTTTAGGGCAACTGTCCTAACTTACCACTGAATCTGATCTTGTCAAACTCATCACCGGAGTGTTTGAAACTCAGGCTGCCGTTCGCAACATTGCGATCAGTGGCGGATTTTCATCCTGTTCAGCTACCAAGTGTGCGCGTAAGCGTTTTCTCGAAGTAGCTGAGAATGTCCCCGCTTGAGGTCAGAAGCTCTGAGGCTTTCTGCACCTTTGGGGTGACAAGTGATTACATTACGGGTTTATTACGGTCCGAGCAAATCACTGCCGCATCCCGGGCGTGTCGCACGCTGTGTTCCCGGGAACGCACAAGATTTACTCGACGAAAATGCCAGCCAGGGTCTTCTTGCCACGGCGTAAAACCGCCATTCCACTGGGTAGTACGTGATTTTCAAGTAGTTCGTCTTCTGCAGTGATCTTCTCGTTGTTGAGATAGACACCGCCCTCTGCAATAGAGCGCCGTGCGGCGCCTAGGCTCTGCGAGAGCTCCGTATCGACCAAAAGCTGCGCCACAGGAGTATTCGCCGGTGTCGTGGTGTGAGGAAGTTCACGCAGCGCGGTCTCAAGAGTGGCGGCATCGAGTTCTGACAACTCCCCCTGTCCAAAGAGCGCAGCGGCGGCTGCAATGGCAGCCTGAGTTGCTTCTTCGCCATGCACCAATGAGGTCACCTCAAGCGCCAAACGACGCTGTGCAGCACGTTTGAAAGGCTCATCAGCCACCTGTTGAGCTAATTCGTCAATCTCAGCACGAGTCAAGAACGTAAAGACCTTGATGCGATCAATCACATCAGCATCGTCAGTGTTGAGCCAGAATTGGTAGAACGCATAAGGACTGGTCATCGAGGCATCGAGCCAGACAGCATTACCTTCGCTCTTACCAAACTTGGTGCCATCGCTATTGGTGATGAGTGGTGTTCCAATAGCGTGAACGCTCTTACCCTCAGCGCGGTGAATCAGATCAGTGCCGCTGGTCAGGTTGCCCCACTGGTCACTACCACCAGTCTGCAAAACGCAGTCATAGTTGCGGTAGAGCTCAAGGAAGTCCATGCCCTGCAAGATCTGGTAGCTGAACTCGGTGTAACTAATACCTGCTTCAGAGTTCAAACGTGCCGAAACAGCGTCCTTCTTGAGCATGGTGCCCACGCGGTAGTACTTCCCCACGTCTCGCAGGAAGTCAATGGCTGACATCGGAGCTGTCCAGTCCAGGTTGTTCACCATGCGGGCAGCGTTAGCGCCATCAAAACTCAGAAACTTAGAAATCTGTGAGCTGAGGTAACCGACCCACTCATTCACCGTCTCTTTGGTGTTGAGTGTGCGCTCTGCAGTGGGACGTGGATCTCCCACGAGGCCTGTAGAGCCACCCACAAGCCCAAGAGGATTGTGTCCTGCAAGTTGAATACGACGAAGCAACAAGAGCTGCACAAGGTTACCGAGGTGCAAGGAAGGAGCTGTGGGGTCAAAGCCGCAGTAATACGTGATGGGAGGGCCCTGGAAGAGCTTCTTGAGCTCATCTGCGTCAGTTGAGACGTGGATGAGACCACGCCAGACCAATTCATCCCAGAGAGTATCGAAACTGGAATCGTTTGCTTGTGTTTCTAGAGACACTTAGAGCCCTAACGCTTTATTGAGATCTTTCACTCGCTCGGTCAATGAGCTCAGTTGATTTGCCACCTGGGCAGGTGCAGTGCCACCAGCGCCATTGCGCGAGTTCACAGAGCCCTCAATGGTGAGAACACCACGAACATCAGGGGTGAGGTGTTCACTGACACTGAGGTAGTCGGCATCAGATGGTTCATGCAGTTCAATGCCACGGGTCTCGCAGAACTGGACCAGTTCGCCTGAGATTTCGTGAGCATCGCGGAAAGCAACACCCTGCTTGACTAGCCACTCTGCAACATCAGTCGCCAGCGAGAAGCCCTGCGGTGCCAGCTCCGCCATACGTGCGGTGTTGAAGGTCAGCGTGGCAACCATGCCTGTAAAGGCAGGCAGAAGCACTTCAAGTGTTTGCACAGAGTCAAAGACGGGTTCTTTGTCTTCCTGCAGGTCGCGGTTATATGCCAGCGGCAAACCCTTCAGCGTGGCCAGCAGACCCGTGAGGTTACCGATCAGACGACCGGACTTACCTCGAGCAAGCTCAGCAATATCAGGGTTCTTCTTTTGAGGCATGATGGACGACCCTGTGGAGTAGCCGTCGTGGAGCTTCACAAAATCAAACTCGCGGGTGTTCCACATGATGATCTCTTCTGAGAAGCGTGAGAGGTTGATGCCAATCAACGAGGTGATGAAAGCAAACTCGGCAACCACATCACGACTTGCTGTGGCATCAATTGAGTTTTCTGTGGGGCCAGAGAGGCCCAGCTCTGCAGCAACCAACTGAGGATCTAGCCCCAGGGAGCCACCAGCAAGTGCACCAGAACCATAAGGAGACTTGGATGCACGTGCCGTCCAGTCAGCTAAACGTTCGAGGTCACGCACCAATGGCCACGCGTGTGCCAACAGTTGGTGGGCCAGCAGAACAGGCTGAGCATGCTGCAGGTGAGTTCGTCCCGGCATGATTGCCGCAGGATGCGCAGCAGCCTGCCCCGCAATCGCATCAATCAGCTGAGTGACTTCGTGTGCAATTATGCGGCCATGATCTAACAAATACATGCGCACCAGTGTTGCAATCTGGTCGTTACGGCTGCGGCCAGCACGAAGCTTTCCACCAACCTCGACGCCAGCAATATCAATCAGACCACGCTCGAGAGCAGAGTGAACGTCCTCATCGCTTTCCAGAGCGACAAACTCGCCCGATGCAACTGCTGCGCGCAGCTTCTCGAGTGAGCCGGTCATGATCTTCAACTCGTCAGCAGTGAGGTAACCAGCTGCATGGAGTGCTTTGGCATGTGCCTGGGAACCAGTGATGTCGTAGTCGGCAAGTGCCCAGTCAAAGTGGGTGGACTTGCTGAGCTTCTGCAGTTCAGGAGACGGCCCCGAAGCGAAACGACCACCCCAAAGCGCTCCGGCTTCACCAGCACGGTTTGCAGCGTTATTCGAGGTAGTCATGGTTCAATCCTAGGGTTGTCAGGAATTACTTGTGGCGTAGCAGCCAGGTCAACAGAGCTTTCTGAGCATGCAGGCGGTTCTCTGCTTCATCCCAGATCACGCTCTGCTTGCCGTCGATCACATCTGCAGAAACTTCATAGCCACGGTAGGCAGGTAAGCAGTGCAGGAAGATTGCAGCCGCATCCGCCTTGGCCATCAGCGCAGCATCAACTTGGTACGCACCAAAATCAGCAACACGCTGCGCCTTCTGGTCTTCTTGCCCCATCGACACCCAGGTGTCAGTAACGACAACATCAGCACCATCAACAGCAAGTGCTGCATCCTCGGTCACAGCAACAGAGCCGCCGGTTTCCACTGAAATCTCGTCTGCATCGCGAACGATGGCAGGGTCAGGCTGGTAACCAGCGGGGGCAGCAATGCGCACGTGCATTCCAGCAACAGCGCAGGCAAGCAAGTACGAGTGCGCCATGTTGCTGCTGCCGTCACCGACGAAAGCCACGGTAAGTCCCCCAAGAGAACCCTTATGTTCACGAATAGTGAGCAGATCTGCCAGAAGCTGGCAAGGGTGGAATTCATCGCTCAGCGCATTCACAACTGGAACGGTTGTTCCAGCAGCCATCTCTTCCAAACCAGCTTGAGAGAACGTGCGCCAGACAATCGCACCAACCATGCGCTCCAGGACACGAGCAGTATCTGAAACAGATTCCTTGGCACCGAGTTGGCTGGAACCTGAGTCCATAATTAGCGGAACACCGCCGAGATCAGCAATACCCACGGCAAAGGAGACACGTGTTCGTGTGGAGGTCTTGTCGAAGATGACAGCGACGGTCTGAGGACCTGCAAGTGGCTTTTCGCAATAGGGCTGAGCCTTCAGTGCAACAGCGAGGTCAAGAATCTCTGTCTGTTCTGCCTGAGTGATGTCATCATCACGAAGGAAGTGCTTAGTCATCAGGCCACTACTTCCGTTCCAGAACCGGTCTGGGTAAAGATTTCGAGCAAAATCGAGTGAGGGTTACGGCCATCGATGATGGCAGCCTTGGGCACTCCCCCATCAACAGCTTCTAAACAGGCCGACATCTTCGGGATCATTCCCGATTCGAGCGAAGGCAGCAGTTCACGAAGTTCATCAGCACCGATTTCTGAAACGAGTGAGTCCATGTTGGGCCAATCGCTATAAAGACCAGCAACATCAGTAAGAATCACGAGCTTGGCAGCGCCTAGAGCAACAGCAAGCGAGGCAGCTGCGGCATCAGCATTCACATTGAGTGACTGTCCGGGTGTGTCCTTATCTGGAGCAATCGAGGACACCACGGGAATACGCCCTGCATCAATCAGAGCATGAACTGCTTCTGGGTCAACGGCGACAACGTCGCCGACGAGACCCAGGTCAACCATTTCACCGTCGATTTCGACACCGCGACGCTCGCCGACAAATAAGCCAGCATCTTCACCTGAGATGGAAGCAGCAAGTGGGCCATGTTCGTTCATGTGGCCAACCAAATCACGCGAGACCTGACCAGTGAGCACCATACGAACCACTTCCATGGCTTCGGGACTAGTGACGCGGTAACCACCACGGAATTCGCTCTCAATTCCCAGACGTTCCAGCATCTTGGTGATCTGAGGGCCACCGCCGTGAACAACAACGGGCTTGATACCCACTGTGCGCAGGTACACCATGTCTTCGGCAAACGCACGAGTGAGTTCTTCGCTCACCATGGCATTGCCACCAAACTTGACCACAATGATCTGGTCATTGAACTTCTTGAGCCACGTCAGCGACTCAATCAGCGTGGCAGCTTTGATAGTTGCTGCTGCGTCTTCTTCACGCATTTGTGTCATGAGTAATCCTTGAGTTCTAGCTCGCGTACGCGCTGTTTTCGTGCACGTAGTCGTGGGTCAAATCGTTGGTCCAAATAGTGGCAGTTTCGTTACCACTGTGGAGTTCAATACGAATATCCACCTCGCGAGGAGTGAGGTCTACCAAGTCACGAGACTGATCAGGCTCCCCCGCAGTGCAGACGGCAACACCATTGAAGCTGACATCAATGTTGTAGGGATCGAACTCAGCAGAAGTTGTTCCCACAGCCGCCAGCACACGTCCCCAGTTGGGGTCATTGCCAAAGATGGCTGCTTTGAAGAGGTTAGAGCGACTGACAGCTCGAGCCACGTCCACGGCATCCTGCTCTGACGCAGCACCTGAAACGGTGATGTGGATGTTGTGGCTCG
Source organism: Aurantimicrobium minutum (assembly GCF_029892845.1). Lineage (GTDB taxonomy): Bacteria > Actinomycetota > Actinomycetes > Actinomycetales > Microbacteriaceae > Aurantimicrobium > Aurantimicrobium minutum_B. The sequence continues at coordinate 49,695 of NZ_JARXVT010000005.1, read as the reverse complement.
CGCCTTCTGCATCCTTCTGGAGCTGAATGGCTAGGTCGCGGCACAACTGCGTCAAACGAGCAGTGAATTCAGAAAGCTCAGGCTCCACCCCAGAAGCGCCAGAGGCCATCAGGGTCACCTGGTCATTAGTAGACATACAGCCGTCAGAGTCCAGACGGTCAAAAGTGACACGAGTTGATGCACGAAGGGCAGTGTCGAGCTGTTCGCTCGAAAGTACAGCATCCGTCGTGATAACAACGAGCATGGTGGCCAGTCCTGGTGCGAGCATGCCGGCACCCTTGGCCATTCCACCGATAGTGTATCCAGCTCCGGTAGAAACAGACATCTTGGGAACTGAGTCAGTGGTCATAATGGCGTGAGCGGCATCAATGCCTGCTTGTTCACTGGTTCCAGCCTCAGAAAGTACTTCCAGGCCTGAATCCCAGACGCCGGTCTTGAGCTTGTCCAGGTCGAGTTGTTCGCCAATCAGGCCGGTGGAACACACCAGCACATCACCAGCGGAAACTTCGAGACGCTCTGCAACAGCTTCTGCAGTTGCATGCGTGGTTTGGAATCCACGAGCACCGGTGTAGCAATTAGCTCCACCCGAGTTCAACACAATGGCTTCCACGACTGGATCGGCCATGACTTGCTGGCTCCACAGAATAGGGTTTGCCTTGCAGCGGTTCGAAGTGAACACAGCAGCCACAGACTTCAAGGGCCCCAGGTTTCGCACCATGGCGAAATCCTTCTTTCCAGTGGACTTCAGTCCACACACAACACCTGCGGCACTAAAGCCGGCTGCAGCGGTCACACTCACGGTGCAACTCCATTCGTGGTCAAACCAGTGGTTTCGGGAATACCCAGGGCAATGTTGGCCGACTGAATAGCAGCTCCCGCAGTTCCCTTGGTCAGGTTGTCGAGGGCACTGATAACAACGACGCGACCGGCGTTCTCATCAAGAGCAAGACCAATCAAGCAGGTGTTTGCGCCCACAGTGTCAGCAGTGCGTGGGAACTGACCTAGAGGCAGCACCTGAACAAACGGCTCATTCGCATACGCAGCGCTCCACGCAGCGTGGAGCTTTTCTAGCGTCACGCCGGGCTTGATACGCGCAGTAGTGGTGGCCAAGATGCCACGAGACATGGGTACCAGCACAGGAGTCATCGACACAGTAACTTCAGCAGCGCCTGCCTTGCGCAAGTTCTGAGCAATCTCTGGAGTGTGACGGTGGACACCACCGACGGCATACGCAGAAGCGGATCCCATGATTTCACTGGCCAACAGGTCAACCTTGAGGCTCTTTCCAGCTCCAGAAGGGCCAACGGAGAGAACCGAAACGATATCTATGGCTTCAATGAGTTCTGCCTGAACGCCGGGTGCGATGGCAAGAGAGATTGCAGAAGCATTGCAGCCAGGGGCGGCAATGCGCTTGGTTCCAGCAAGGAATTCACGCTGCGAACCGGAGGAAAGAGGAAGCTCAGGGATGCCATAGGTCCATGCAGAGTTGAACTCTCCACCATAGAAAGCAGCCCAGTCTTCTTCATCTTCAAGACGGTGATCCGCACCACAATCAATGACGAGTGTGTCAGCACTCAGTTGTGCGGCGAGCGCACCTGAAGAACCGTGGGGCAGTGCAAGGAAAACAACGTCATGACCAGCAAGAATCTCAGCAGAGGTGTCCTTGAGCACAAGGTCGCCGTAGCTGCGCAGATGGGGTTGAACATCAACCAAACGCTGACCTGCATTGGAGTGTGCGGTAACTGTGCGCACCTCAAACTCGGGGTGTCCAGCGAGCAGGCGCAGGACCTCGCCACCGGCGTAACCGCTGGCTCCAGCAATGGCAACCGAGTATGTCATTAGATAACTCTATCTAAACCTTCAACCAGTTATTGAACCCTGATGAAGGCGTGGCGATGCCTACTCGCGAATAGTCGCACCGAAGCGTGATGCGGCGAGCGCAACACCAGCTTCCTTGGAAGCTGTTGCTTCAGCAGCAGTAAGTGTGCGGTCTTCAGCACGGAATCGCAGAGCGAAGGTCAGCGAACGCTGGCCTTCTGGAATTCCTGTGCCTTGGTAGACATCCACAAGAGTTGCTGTTTCCAGCAGTTCTCCCGCACCTTCCACCACAGCATCAAGAACATCTGATGCAGGGATAGTGTCTGCGACAACAAGAGAGAGGTCTTGGGTTGCCGCAGGCATTGTCTTGACATCCACAGCCACGTGAGGAACACCAGCAGCATCCGTCACAGCATCCAGGTTCAATTCAAATGCAGCAACAGTGCGTGGAAGGTGTGCGTCTTCAGCCACGGAAGGCAGGAGTTCACCGGCATATCCGATAACAGCATCACCTAGGAGCAGCTCTGCAGTGCGACCGGGGTGGAATGCCTTGTGACTTCCCTGGCGTACAGAGATCTGGATTCCTGCACCGAGAGCAATCTGCTGCACAGCGGAGAGCGCGTCCTGCCAGTCGTAAGCAACAGCTTTCTGGCCAACCTGCTTAGAGATGGCATCTCCCACAAACAAACCAGAGATGTAGCGGGGCTGGGGTGGGATGCCGGCATAGAGTTTGGCTTCCACATCAGGTGCGGGACGAACTCCACCAGCAACGATGTCCTGACCGTAGGTCTTTCCCTGCTCAGGAAGGAACACCAGACCAGTCTCAAACAGGGCCAAGTCAGTCATTCCGCGGGAGCGGTTGCGAGCAGCGGTGCCAATAAGACCTGGAAGTAGCGATGTGCGCATCCAACCCTGGGTTGCATCCAATGCGTTAGCTAGGCGAACCTGAGGAACGCTCTTCTCAGTTGCCGAACCAAAGAGATTGTTGGTCTCTTCATCAAAGAAGGGATAGCTCAGCACCTCGGTGTGGCCAGTAGCGGCCAGGGTGTTGGAAACGCGGCGGCGCACGTCCTGGGCGACGGTGTAACCGCGTCCAGGAGGCGCCACAGGAAGAACTGCAGGAATCAGGTGGTAGCCGACAATACGGGCCACTTCTTCTGCCAGAGTCCACTTGTCAGTGAGGTCAGGACGCCAGGTGGGTGGAGTGACAGAGAATCCCGTGCCTAACTTGGCGACAGCACACCCGATTTCGGTCAGCGAGGACTCGATCTGCTTGTCGGTGTATTCGAGACCAATGAGGTTGGTCACAAAACCGGCAGGAAGTTCAATAGCAACGGGAGCTGCAAAGTGGTTGAAGTAGGAACCTTCATCCACGATCTCCCCGCCAGCAAGTTCAACCAGAAGCTGAGCAACGCGGCCTGCTGCAACAGCAGCAACTTCGGGGTCCACTCCGCGTTCAAAACGCTTGGAAGCTTCGGAGTGAAGCTTGTGTCGGCGTGCTGAACGTGCAATCGATACGGGATCGAAGTTGGCAGCTTCAATGAGCACGTTGGTCGTGCCGTCAGTGATCTCAGTATCTGCACCACCCATCACGCCTGCAAGACCAATCGCCTTACCGCCTGAGGTGATCAGCAGGTCTTCGATGTCTAGCGTGCGCTCTACTTCATCGAGGGTGACGATCTTCTCACCCTGAGCGGCGCGACGAACAACAATGTCTCCAGAGAGCTTGTCGAGGTCATACGCGTGGTTGGGCTGACCCATCTCGATCATGACGTAGTTCGAGATATCAACCGGAAGCGAGATGGTACGAATGCCTGCAAGCTTCAGCCTCGACACCATCCACGACGGAGTGGGAGCGGTAGCATCAATGCCGCGCACAATGCGGCTAGCAAAGACATTCGAGCCCACGCGTCCACGAATCGGCGCCTTATCGTCGACAGAAACAGGAAATTCGGTGCCAAATTTCTTTGCTTCCGTCACACCGTGAGCGGAGATGACCTCCGTTGCAGGGTCACGGAATGCAGCACCGGTTGAGTGAGCGTATTCACGGGCAACACCGCGAATAGAGAACGCATATCCGCGGTCAGGTGTGACATTGATCTCCACAGCAGACTCAGACAGGCCGAGCAGCTCGAGTGCATCAGTGCCAACCTCAGGGTCAAGGCCCATCTCTGCCAGACGAATAATGCCGTCGTGACCTTCGCCGAGGCCCAATTCCTTGGCCGAGGCCATCATGCCGTCGGAAACGTGTCCGTAGGTCTTGCGTGCAGCAATCGGGAACGGGCCAGGCAGAACAGCACCGGGAAGTGTGACAACAACCTTGTCACCAACAAAGAAGTTTCCAGCACCACAGACGATGCCGTGGATAGCGTCGCCGCCATCGGCAGCGACCTGACCATCTGGAGCAACGCGAACCTGGCACCAGCGAATGGTCTTGCCATTGTTCTGCTCTTCAGGAGTGAATTCGAGAACTTCACCGACCACGATGGGGCCAGAAATGTCTCCGCCGTGGATGTCTTCTTCTTCAAAGCCAACCTTGACCAGGTCCGCTTGAACCTGCTCAGGAGTGATGTCAGAGGCGAGGTCGACGTATTCGCCGAGCCAACTCAGTGGGACGCGCATCAGACCACCATTCCAAACTGCTGGCTGAAGCGAACATCGCCTTCGACCATGTCGTGCATGTCGCTGACGTCGTTGCGGAACATGAGCGTGCGCTCCACGCCGACACCGAAAGCAAAACCGGAGTAGACCTCAGGATCAATGCCTGCCGAGCGCAGAACATTGGGGTTCACCATGCCACAGCCACCCCACTCGATCCAGCGTGCACCACCGGCAAAGGTGGGGTGCCAAACATCGAGTTCAGCAGAAGGCTCAGTGAAGGGGAAGTAGTTGGGGCGCAGGCGAATCTTGGCGCCGTCACCGAACATGATGCGCGCAGCGTGCTCGAGCGTTCCACGCAAGTGAGCCATGGTCAGACCCTTGTCAACGGCAAGACCCTCGACCTGGGTGAACACAGGAGTGTGAGTGGCATCGAGTTCATCGGTGCGGTACACGCGACCAGGAGCCAAGACATAGATAGGAACTTCGCGTTCCAGCATGGAGCGCACCTGAACAGGTGATGTGTGGGTGCGAAGTACCAAGTGAGAGTCAACAGGTTCAACGAAGAAAGTGTCCTGCATGGCGCGGGCAGGGTGGTCTGCATCAAAGTTCAGGGCGTCGAAGTTGAACCATTCACCTTCGAGCTCTGGACCTTCCGCAATTTCCCAGCCCATACCGACGAAGGCATCACAAATGCTTTCCTGTAGAAGCATGAGCGGGTGGCGTCCACCTGCACTCCAGCGCGAGGCTGCAGCAGTGACATCTACCTTCTCGGCAGCAAGTTGAGCAGTCTGCTCCTCGCGCACGATGGCTTCTTCACGGGCAGCGAATGCCTGGTTGACTTCACCCTTAGCCTGACCGACGAGTTTGCCCGCAGCTGCCTTCTGGTCGCCAGGAACATCCTTCATCAGGGCGTTCAACTGGGCGAGAGTCGAGGACTCCCCCACGTGGGCAGTGCGGACAGCCTTCAGCGCTGCGGAATCCGCAGCGGCAGCAATAGCTGCCAGCGCGTCAGTAACCGCAGCCGTAACGGTTGCTTCGGTGATTTCAGTAGGTGCAGACACAGTTCTCAATTTTATGTCGGGAGTGGGCCAGAGCCGACTCGACAGGCTAGGCCTTGTTGTGAGCGAAAGCGCTCTCGTAGATGAGCACAGCAGCAGCTGTGGCCAAGTTCATAGATTCAGCATCTCCGTAGATGGGCACGGTGATGGCTTTTTCTGCCATCGCAAAGTGCTCATCGGTCAAACCGCGGGCTTCGTTACCGAATAACCACGCAGTGGGAGCATCGAGGACACCATTGGTTCGAGCTAGAACGAGGTCTTCACCCTTGATGTCCGCAGCGAGGAGCTGAAGCCCTGCTTCGCGAACGTAGGGAAGTACGTTTTCCAGCTCTACATCCACCGTGATGGGCAAGTGGAACAAGGAACCCGTGGTGGAGCGCACAACCTTGGGGTTGTAGAGATCAACCGAGCGACCGGTCAATATGACCGCATCAGCCCCGGCGGCATCTGCCACACGGATGATGGTGCCCAAGTTACCGGGATCACGTACCTCTTCGAGGATGATGACCAGCTTGGGGTCTTCAGCGAAGATTTCCTTCAGTGCCGTGGGGAACTGGTGCACGACCGCAATGAATCCTTGCGGGGTGACCGTGTCCGCCATCGCGGCGAGGACTTCTTCCGAAACGAACTCGACATCTACCCCGGCATCAACAGCAGTTGCTGCGATGTCTTGGTAGCGCTCAAGCGCGGTGGGCGTGGCATAGAGCTCCACAATCAACTGTGGGCGATATGCCAATGCCTCTGAAACGGCTTGCGGGCCTTCCAAGAGGAAGAGCCCGGTCTCGGACCGGGCTCCCCTCGTGGCTAGCTTCGCAACCGCCTTCACGCGAGGAGCGCGGGGGTTGTCGAGCATGATGTTCCTTAGGCCTTGACCTTGGGTGCAGAAGTGTCTGCAGGAAGTGCCTTGCGTGCAGCTTCAACCAGCTGGGTGAAGGTTGCAGGATCGGTTACAGCGATCTCAGCAAGCATGCGACGGTCAACCTGGATGTCAGCCAGAGCGAGGCCCTGAATGAAACGGTTGTAGGTCAGGCCGTTTGCACGGCTTGCTGCGTTGATGCGCTGGATCCAGAGGCGACGGAAGTCACCCTTGCGGGCACGACGGTCGCGGTAGCTGTAGACCAGCGAGTGGATGACCTGCTCTTTTGCCTTGCGGTACAGGCGCGAACGCTGACCGCGGTAACCCTTAGCGCGCTCGAGGATGACGCGACGCTTCTTGTGAGCGTTAACGGCTCTTTTTACTCTTGCCATTTTCTTATCCTTTTAGTATTCGCTAAGTCTGATTACAGACCGAGAAGCTTCTTGATGACCTTGGAGTCAGCTGGAGACAGGATCTGGTCCTGGTTCAGGCTGCGCTTGCGCTTGCCCGACTTAACTTCGAGGTTGTGACGCATGCCGGCCTGCTGCTTCTTGAGCTTGCCGGTACCGGTTACCTTGAAGCGCTTCTTGGACCCGGAGTGGGTCTTCATCTTTGGCATTGGATCTCCTTGGGGTTTCACATTCCCTGGTGAGGGAAAGCGGGGCTTTTAGTCGTCGAGCTCGTCTGAGACCGACTTGGTGGACTTCTTGGGTGCAGCTGCTTTCGTAGCTGTGGTCTTGGGGGCTGCCTTGGCAGGCTTTTCAGCAACTACTTCTGCTTCAACAACCTGAACGGCATTTGCCTTGTCATCTTCAACAGCAAGAACGGATTCGCCAGACTTGGCTTCCTTCTTGTCGCCACGCTTGTTGGCATCACGCTTGGCGTTCTGCTCTGCCTTGGCTTCGGACTTGCTCTTGAGGGGACCAATAATCATGACCATGTTGCGGCCATCAATGGTGGGGCTGGACTCGATGGTGCCGAATTCTGCAACTTCTTCAGCGAACTTCTGAAGCAAGCGAACACCCTGTTCGGGACGTGACTGCTCACGACCGCGGAAAAGGATCATGGCCTTGACCTTGTCACCATCGTTAAGGAAGCCGATTGCGCGCTTCTTCTTGGTTTCGTAGTCGTGAACGTCAATCTTCAGGCGGAAACGTACCTCTTTGAGGATGGTGTTGGCCTGGTTACGTCGAGCTTCCTTGAGCTTCTGCGCAGCTTCGTACTTGAACTTTCCGTAGTCCATGATCTTTGCAACCGGCGGCTTGGCTTCGGGAGCAACCTCAACGAGATCGAGGTCAGCCTCCTGTGCAAGTCGAAGGGCAACATCGATCGCCACGACACCTACCTGCTCGCCGTTGGGACCAACGAGGCGAACTTCAGGGACGCGGATACGGTCGTTTGTACGTGGATCGCTAATGCGGTGCTCCTTGTTATTTCTCTGAAACCCTTACGGGGAGAAAGAGGAGTCTTACGCGCAGCACAGATATACATCCGTGGTTAACACGACACAAGGTAAACCTTGTGGCACCCTGACCTACCTGCCCAGCAAGCTGAACCGGCGGAGTGCAAGAACCCAGTAACCTGATGTTGCGGGTTACGGGTGGGAGATAACTCCTCTTTCAATTTCTTGGCATGAGCTAAGAAACCTGCATAAGCCTAGCAGAGGAATACATTGTGAGCGAAAGCGCCGAAAACGAGGCAGTCCAGAAGGCTGTTTTGGACATCGCAGAAGTGCCTGCCATTGAGGTCATCGTGGAGGTTGCCGTGAACCTGATGAGCGCAGCCGCTATCAAGTGTGGTCTCGCCGAAGGCCCTGATGCCGCTTCCTTGACTGACCTCGATGAAGCGCGCAAGCTCATCAATGCTCTTGCAGGTCTCATTACGGCAGCAGCACCAGACATTAGTGACTCTCACGCTCGTCCACTGCGCGATGGTCTGCGTTCGCTTCAGTTGGCTTTCCGCGAAGCTTCTCCTATCCCCGATGAAATCGGCAAGGGTCCCGGCGAAAAGTGGACAGGTCCCGTCAACTAGCTCGCTAGTTGGCCAATAAGGCCAAGTAACCGCTGCATAAACAGCTGGTGTGCAGATTCCTGCACGTGTTCTCCGCCACGCATGATGGCTTCTTGGAGAGCAGCTTCATAGGTATTCATGAGCACGTTGGCCAGTTCAACCGAATCCAGTGCAGGGGTCAGTCCGACTGCATCAAAGGCAGCGGAAATAATGCTGCCAAATTCGTGATCTGCAGCTCTCTTCTGCTCGAGATAGAGCTTGCCCACTTCCCCATCGCGCATTGCCAAGAGGCGAAGTTCTGATTGGAATAGAAACCAGAGGCGGTTCTCTCCCTGTTGTTCCAGGAAGCTCGCCACGATCGGTCCTAGCTCCTGGGCAGTGAGCTTCCCACCCGAGTTGCCGAGCAACGTGGGCAAGATCACATCGATGTTGGCCACGCTTCCCCGCAGCAACGCGAGCCGTTCATTGTTGCCTCGTTCGGCGAGCGCGAGGAAGAGTTCTTCCTTCGTGTCGAAATTTGAGTAAAAAGCCCCGCGGGTGAAATCTGCACGTTCGGCGATCATTTCGACACTTGCTGCGTGGATACCCACCTCTGAGAAGACTTCAAAGGCCGCATCCATCAGGCGTTCACGCGTTTTTTGACGCCTGGCTGACTCTGCGGGCTTTGATTCTGTCTCGGTTGTGGTGCTCACGAAATTAAGGATACACTGATGTATCGGATACACCGGTGTATCGAAACGTGATTTATCCCCGCACCGCCGGCTGATCTCCGGCGGTTGCCAACACACAAGGACAGCCATGTCATCACTGCTTTACTCTCTCGGACACTGGGCATTCAAAGCCCGCCGCCTCGTACTCATTGGCTGGTTGATTGTCCTCGTTGCAATCGGTGGTGGCGCAGCAGTATTCAGTAAGGGCCTCGACAACGGCATCAGTATTCCGGGAACCGAGTCACAGGCTGCCCTCGACTCCCTCTCGACGACATTCCCCCAGGTCAGTGGCGCATCTGCCCAGATCATTGTGGTGGCAGCAGACGGTCAGCTGATCACTGACCCCGAATACAAAGACGCTCTCAACTCCGTTGCAGACGAGATGACGAAGCTCCCGCAGATTGAGAACGTCACCTCCCCTTTCAACGAGCGCATTAATGGTGCCATTAGCGAGAACGACAAAGCTGGTCTACTCAGCGTCCAGTTTGATGGCGCAACCTCAACCATCACGCCTGCATCACTGAGTGAACTTGAGGCGGCAACGGAGCAACTGAGCAAAGATCTGCCAGCAGGCTCCACTGTTTCCCTCGGCGGTCAGATCTACAGCCAGAGCATGCCAACCATCACCCCCACCGAACTCATCGGTGTGGGAATTGCCCTCGTGGTGCTCATCATTACTTTCGGCTCATTCCTCGCAGCCGGCATGCCATTGCTCACAGCTTTGCTCGGTGTCGGAATCTCAATTTCCCTCATCTTCGTTGCAACAGCATTCGCCAAGGTGACCTCAACAACCCCGATGCTTGCACTCATGCTGGGACTTGCAGTGGGTATCGACTACGCCCTGTTCATCATTTCTCGCCACCAGGACGAGCTGCGCAAGGGTGATACTCCTGCGGAAGCTGCGGCCAGGGCTAATGGAACTGCAGGTTCTGCCGTGATCTTTGCCGGCCTGACCGTCATGATTGCCCTCCTCGGTTTGGGAATTGCTGGCATTCCGTTCCTCACCACGATGGGTGTAGCGGCGGCAGTTGGCGTTGGCGTATCCGTCCTGATCTCCATCACGTTAATTCCTGCTCTGCTCGGCTTTGCGGGCGAGCGCCTGCGTCCAAAGAAGAAGAAAACTAAAAAGGAAGAAGCCGCTGCGCACAAACCCAACCGCTTCTTCTTGGGCTGGGTTAAAGCTGTTACTCGCTTCCCCATTGTGACAATCCTGGCTGTGATAGCAGCGATCACCATCGTTGCCTTGCCTGCGCTTAACCTGCGTTTGGCACTGCCTGATGCAGGCAGTAATTCACTCGAGGACCGCTCGCGCATTACCTATGACCTAGTTGCAGAGAACTTTGGTGAGGGCTTCAACGGTCCCTTGTTGGTAACCGGCACCATTGTCACCAGCACCGACCCCCTTGGCCTAATGGATGACCTCAAGTCTGAGCTAGAAAAGATTCCAGGTGTGGCCGCAGTTCCCCTGGCTACGCCCAACATGACCGCAGACACGGGCATTATTCAGGTCATCCCCGAGGGTGCACCTGACTCCCCTGAAACCAAGGCTCTAGTTCAGGCCATTCGTGATAAGCATGACTATTTCCAGCAGAAATATGGCGTTGATCTCTCCGTAACTGGCTTCACCGCAAGCGGTATTGATATTTCCACCTTGCTGGGTAACGCGCTGTTGCCCTTCGGCATTGTGGTGGTGGGGCTGTCCCTCATTCTGTTGACCATGGTGTTCCGCTCCATTTGGGTGCCGATCAAGGCAGCCGTGGGTTACCTCTTTAGCGTTGTAGCTGCCTTCGGTGTGGTCACACTCGTACTTCAAGAGGGCGTGGGAGCTGAGTTCTTCCACGTGGACAAGCCAGGACCCGTCATTAGCTTCATGCCGATCTTGGTGATGGGCATCCTCTTCGGCCTGGCGATGGACTACGAGGTCTTCCTCGTGGCTCGTATGCGAGAGGACTACGTCCACTCGGGCAAGGCGCGAAAGTCCATCATCACCGGCTTTGTCGGTTCTGCAAAGGTCGTCACCGCTGCTGCGGTGATTATGTTCGCCGTCTTCGCCGCATTCGTTCCCGAGGGTGATGGCAGCCTCAAGGCAATTGCCCTAGCCCTGGCAGTAGGAATCTTTGTTGACGCTTTTATTGTGCGTATGACCTTCGTTCCTGCTGTACTCCAGCTCCTGGGTGACAAGGCTTGGTATATCCCCAAGTGGCTAGACCGCGTTCTCCCCCACTTTGATGTGGAGGGTGAGGGAGTTCAGCACGAACTCGAACTTGCCGACTGGCCTGCAGAAAAGAACGTGGTTGTCGCAGCGGAAGGCCTCAGCCTCAAGAATGCTGAAGGCACACGCTCTTACTTCAAGAACCTCAACTTCACCGTTCCAAACGGAACAACCCTGTTTGTCACCGGGAGCGACAAGATTGCCACCTCGGCTCTCTTGTTGACACTCAGTGGCCGCCTCGATCCTGATGCCGGCAAGCTCAAGGTCGCAGACATGGTCCTTCCCGTGCGTTCGGGAGCGGTGCGTTCGCGTGTGGCACTGATTGATGTTGCCGAGCACGCTAACCGCAACACCGTGGCGGCCATTGAGGACGCCTCCTCAGAGAAGCCCCACGTCATCATTCTCGACAACATTGACTTCCTCTCCTCAGAGAGCGAGCGTTATGGCGTCGCTGATGCCCTCAACGCAGCCCGCGAAGCAGCTTCCAAGGCTGGTCGCACCCTCACCGTCTTTGTCGGAACAACCAACGATATGCCTGTGGAGACCTGGGGTAACTTCCTCAGTGCCCGCGTTGACTCGGTGGTGCTTGACCTCGACCATGCCTCGTCCTCGAGCAAGAAAGTGCAGGCATAATCATGGCCACACTCATCACACGCCTGTCCAAGAACTCAGCAAAGACCGAGGGTAAGCCTCGCGTTCTCACCCTCGCCGCGCTGATCTTTGTTCCTCTCATCGTGGTCGGCACCCTGATGTGGGGGCTGTGGAACCCCACAGACCGCCTCAACACTGTCACCGCAGCCATTGTGAACAATGACGAGCCGGTCACCATCAATGGTCAACTCACTCCCCTAGGCCGATTACTCACTGCAGGACTCGTAGATGGTGCTGACGGCGCCTCCAACTACAACTGGGTCATCACGAACGAAGCTGGCGCGAAAGAGGGCTTACGCAGTGGTGACTATGTTGCCGTTGTGACGATCCCGAAAAACTTCTCCGAAGTTGCCACCTCCTCATTCAGTGACGCAGCAAATCCTGAACAAGCCATCATTGATGTCACGTCAAGTGACAAGACTCGACTCGTCGATGACGCCCTGACAACTGCGATCACCTCAACTGCTGTGACCTTGTTAAACCAGCAACTCAGTGCCAGCTATATCGAGAACGTTCTGATCGGTTTCAGCACCTTAAGTGAAAGCCTGGGTGAAGCTGCCTCTGGTGCACAAGAACTCTCTTCCGGTATAGCTTCCCTGGCTGACGGTGCAAACCAACTCTCTGTTGGTGCAAACCAGCTCTCGAATGGAATGTGGACTCTTCAAGCACAAGCAGCTGCCATTCCAGGTAGCGCCCAACAGATCGCTGATGGCTTGGCAGGCTTGTCCGCAACCTGTTCACAAGTTGTTGTTGCCCCAGCACAGGCTCAGTTCTGTGGCGGTTTGGCAGGGCTGACTGCAGGAACCTCAGGTCTTGCCGGAGGTCTTTCTAGCCTGAGCGGTGGAATCACCGAGCTTGCCGCCGGCAGCACGGGCATTGCCACTGGCGTTGAAGGAATTGCCTCAGGAACTACCGCCGTTGCAGGTGGTGCTGCTGGTCTCGCAACTGGTCTCGACACTGCAGTGGCAAACATTCCTGTCTACACCGAAGCAGAAAGCAAGAAGCTCTCTGAGGTCGTCACCGCACCTGTTGCTCTCAAAGACGCAGGCACGTTGACCTTCGGAGCGAACAGCACCCCGCTCTATGTGGTGCTCTCGCTCTGGATCGGCGCACTGGCAATCTTCGTAGGCCTGCGCACACTCCCCCAGCGCTTGCTCGAATCAACCAGGTCTTCATTGTCGCTAGCAACCAGATCCTTCGTGGTTCCCGCAATTGTAGGAATTATTCAAGGCGCTGCGGTTGCGACGGTCATCGCCGTGGCTAACGGCTATGGCCTTGGCGAATGGGCCAGTGTGACGTCCATTGCCGCCTTGATTGGAATTGCCTTCACGGCAACCAACCAGGCTCTGAACGCCATTCTGGGCGGCTTTGGCCGTATGGTCTCTCTCGCAGTGGCAGTTCTCATCCTGGTCACTGGCGTGATCTCGACAGTTCCTGAGCTCTTAGACACGTTGTTGAGCTTCACCCCAGCAAATGATGCTGTGACGGCACTCCAAGCCGTTATCAATTCAGGTGATGTCTCCGGTTTTGCCTCCGCGGTGACTTCCTTAGTGTTGTGGAGCTTGGGTGGCGTGCTGTTCACAGCACTGGCCATCTCCCGTAAGCGTCACGTTTCCATCACCACACTCAGCAAAGAAACCCAGCCCGTCTAGGGCTGGGTTTCAGTTGACGTTCTTGCTCTAGACAGCTGGAACGAGCTGTAAACGCATCGAGTCCACACGTTCAGAGAAGATGCTCTGCTGAGCCCACTTGTTTGAGAGTGATCGCACGACGCGCTCCACTTCGTTTTGTTCCAGGCTTGGTGGCAGAACTACCTGAACAACGAGTTCTTCATCAAAGCCACGGGCATCAGGATCACCCGAGGTGAGGCGAATCGCTTTCACGAAGGGTTCGTCCTCAATGGATTCGTTGAACACCTGCTGCAACATGGGGTCAATCTGGTTGGGAACCCAGGGGGTTCCCTTCGCAATCGCCTCAACAGCAGGGCGACGCAAGACAATCTCAGTGGAACTCTGAGGATCAACAACCATCCACTGTGCACCGTCAGCAGCAGCTGCCAGCGCAGCACGACGTGCTTCAACAGGTACGGGACGTGCTTCTGGCTTCCACTTCTGCATAGCCTCGACGGAGGTAAACACAGGGAGGACTTTCTGGCCAGTGGGGCCAGCGACTGTAACAATTGCGAGCTCTTGAGTTTTGTCGACGACAAGCCCTGCAGCGTTCACTCCCACATCGCCAGCTTCTGCAAGCAAGGGAACAAGGAAACGGGAGACACGAAGTGCATCCACCACGTTCATGTGGCGACCAGCACGCTCTTCAGAGTCCAGAGGCAGGCCATGGAAGGCATCAAGAGCGAGCTTGAGGTGCTCAGGAGTGGTGCCATCATCGTCTGCGAAGGGGTTCTCTTCGAACTCGCGACCTTCCCAGGGCTGTCCAGCAGAATCGGCGCTGTCCGAGGAGCCGAACATGTGACCGTCGTGGTTGTGTGACATGGTGTGTCCTAGTTGTAGGCGACCGCGATGGCCTGTTCCAGCGTGAACTTCTGAGCATAGAGTGCCTTGCCCACAATGGCACCTTCAACACCGATTGGCACGAGTGAGCGCAGCGCAACCAAGTCATCCAAGCTGGCAATGCCACCTGATGCCACAACAGGCTTACCGGTCTTCTCCGTAATCGCTGTCAAAAGCTCGAGGTTGGGACCGTTGAGCATGCCGTCACGAGTGACATCGGTGACGACGTAACGTGAACACCCAGCATCTTCGAGACGAGCGAGCACATCCCAGAGGTTTCCACCTTCTTCGGTCCAGCCACGAGCTGCAAGAGTTTCACCGCGCACGTCCAAACCGACAGCAATCTTGTCGCCAAAGCGTTCAATAGCTGACGCTGCCCATTCTGGGTTCTCTAAAGCTGCAGTGCCCAGGTTCACGCGGGTAGCACCGCTTTCCAAAGCATTCTCAAGCGAGGCGTCATCGCGAATACCACCGGAGAGCTCAATCTTGACGCCAGGAACCTCGACAATCACGCGGCGCAGCAAGGCGCGGTTTTCACCGCGACCGAATGCTGCGTCGAGATCGACGAGGTGAATCCATTCAGCACCCTGACGGGCCCAGTCTGCTGCAGCATCAACAGGGTCACCGAAGTCTGTCTCTGTGCCGAGAGCACCTTGAGTCAGGCGCACAGCCTTGCCCTCAGCAACGTCAACAGCGGGCAGCAGCTCAAGAATAGGCGCAGACATGAGGGTATATTCCTTAGTTTTTAGAGAGTCTCGAGCCAGTTGCGCAGCAGCTGAATACCTGCTTCGCCCGACTTTTCAGGGTGGAACTGGGTAGCAACAAGTGGGCCATTTTCCACAGCAGCAATGAAGCGCTGCCCATGTTCAGCCCACGTCACTGAGGGCTTGGGGAAGGGAGGAATGACATCGAGGTTCCACTCGGTCACGCCATAGGAGTGCACGAAGTAGAAGCGTTCATTCTCAATGCCCTTGAACAGCTGCGAGTTCTCGCCCACCTCAACGGTGTTCCAACCCATGTGGGGAAGGACAGGTGCATCGAGCTTGTGCACGGTTTCGTCCCACTCGCCCAGTCCAGGAGTTTCCACGCCGCCTTCGAGGCCGTTGGCAAACATCACCTGCATGCCCACACAAATACCCATCACAGGGCGACCACCAGCAAGGCGGCGCTCAATGATCTCGCCACCATCAACAGCATTCAACGCTTCCATGACGGCAGCAAATGCTCCCACACCTGGAACAAGCAGACCATCAGCTTCAGCGCACTTTGTTTTGTCGCGCGTCAGTTCGACCTTCGCTCCTGCGAGCTCAACCGCTTTGATGGCGGAGTGGATGTTCCCCGTGCCGTAGTCGAAAACAACGACGGACTTTTGGGTCACAGAGCACCCTTAGTGCTGGGGATTCCCTGCACGAGAGGGTCAAGAGCCTTGGCCTGACGGAATGCGCGAGCAAACGCCTTGAATTCAGCTTCAGCAATGTGGTGAGGGTCGCGGCCGTTCAACACAGTGATGTGGGTGGTGAGACCCGCATTGAAGGTGATTGCTTCGAAAACGTGGCGAACCATGGAGCCAGTGAAGTGGCCACCAATGAGGTGGAATTCAAAACCTGCAGGCTCACCTGAGTGAACCAGGAAGGGCCGACCAGAAATGTCCACGACGGCCTGCACGAGTGCCTCATCGAGAGGAACAAGTGCGTCACCGAAGCGGGAAATACCCGCCTTGTCGCCGAGTGCTTCGCGAATAGCGAGACCCAGAGAAATACCAATGTCTTCAACAGTGTGGTGAACATCAATGTGGATGTCACCGGAAGCTTTGACGGTGAGGTCAGACAGAGAGTGCTTAGCAAACGCAGTCAGCATGTGGTCGAAGAACGGAACAGTCGTCTCGATGTTGCTCACACCCGTGCCGTCAAGATTGATCGTGAGTTCAATGCTTGACTCGCTCGTGGTGCGAGAAATGCTCGCAATGCGCGGTGCTGTAGTCATAACACCAGTTTAGTAGGGCTTAGAGAGCCCCATTGATCGAGCCATCGAGGGCAGCAAGTGCGTTCAAGAACTCGGTTGTTTCTGCTTCTGTACCCGCCGTCACACGCAGGTGGTGTGGCATTCCGATGTCACGAATGATGATTCCCTGTGCAAGAAGCTTCTCAAAGACATCCTGTGGATCGCGAACTCCGCCAAAGAGTACGAAGTTCGCACTCGAGGGATAGGGCGTGTATCCGAGGGCTGCCAGCTCAGTGACCAAACGGTCACGCTGAACACGGATGTCATCCACCATGGCCAACATGGCAGGAGTGTGAGCAAGAGCGCCTTCAGCTGCAGCCTGAGTCAATGCAGAGAGGTGATACGGCAAGCGCACCAAGCGCAGAGCGTCTGCGACTGCAGGGTCACCAGCGAGGTAACCCACACGAGCACCTGCAAAAGCAAAGGCCTTACTCATGGTGCGAGAGACAACCAGGCGTGGGCGTCCAGCCAACAAACTCAGAGCTGTGGGCTCACCTTCGGGGGCAAACTCGGCGTAGGCCTCATCGACAAAGACAATTCCTTCGGTGGCGTCATAGGCAGCTGCAATGGTTTCCAATGACACAGGAGTACCAGTGGGGTTATTGGGCGTGCAGAAGAAGACGATGTCGGGCTTGTGCTCTGCAATTGCAGCAACCGCAGTTGCCGGTGAAATCTCGAAGTCAGCATCACGCTGAGCTGGGATCCACTGGGTTCCTGTTCCCGCCGCAATGATCGAGTGCATGGAATAGGTCGGGGGAAAAGCTAGAACCGAACGCCCTGGGCCACCAAATGCCTGCAGGAGCTGCTGAATAACCTCATTTGAGCCATTTGCTGCCCAGATGTTCTCGGCATCCAGACCGTGGCCGAGGTAGTCAGCGAGAGCAACACGAAGGTTGGTGAATTCACGGTCAGGGTAACGGTTGATGCGACCGAGTGCAGTGTGAATGCGCCCCATGATGTCCATTACGACCTGTGGCGGAACGGGGTGCGTGTTCTCGTTCACGTTGAGCTCAACCCGCACGTGTTCCTGGGGAGCGCCATAGGGCTTCATTCCACGCAGGTCATCACGGATAGGGAGATCTTCAAAGCTGGTCACACAACAAGTTTACGGGCGTAGCAAACACACAAATGCCGGCCCCCGAAGGGACCGGCATTCACAGGAAAGGGAATTGAGGTTTTAGTACCCGGCTGGAATCGCAATCTTCTGACCAGCCTGGACTTCTCCGTGGAGCTGGTTGAGGGAGACAATTTCAGCAACAACGTCGCGAGGATCTGCATTCGGTGCGATCTCCTGAGCGAGCTGCCAGAGGCTTTCACCCTGTGCGATGGTGACATAGGTGAAGTCGTTAGAGGCACCTTCAGCAACTGCTGCTGCACCACCGCTGTTGAGAGCGGCGACAAGAGCACCGATCACGAGAGGCAGTGCAACTGCGGCTGTAAGGACACGACGTCCGCGCTTGGTGATGCGAAGACGGGTCTTGGGTTCTGCTGCGGGGAGGAAGTTCACGTAAGTCACGTTGTTAATCTGGTGCGACCCACGGACATTGCCAGCTTCACTGCATGGCTCATCAATGTATTCGGGCTCAACGGGACGGTGGATTGGTGCGGTGAATGCGAGTACTGCGCTCATGAGATTCTCCTTTTCCTTGTGTTTATCTCGAATCGGGCCCTCGGCCGGGAGAACCCGATTCGAAGATATGTTTCGAAGATATATTCGTATTTCTTCAATGTCAAGTACATATTGAAGGTTGTTATGGATAATTCCTCAAGAATCTTCGAATATGTGTTTGTTTTATTGACATTCTTCGAATACTCTTTCGGTATTGAGAAAAGTTCATCACGAGCCACGGACATTCACGTCGGGAAGCTTGGAACTTACCCAACAGAAACGGATAAGCCATGACTGAGTCACCAGCTGGCGAAAGCAAACGACGCAAAGGACTGAGCGCCAAGCAGCAGCTCATCCTTGACGTCATCACTGCCTACATTGATCAGAACAGCTACCCGCCCTCCATGCAGGAGATCGGTGACGCTGTAGGTCTCTCCTCACTGGCGAGTGTCACCTACCAACTTCAGCAGCTTGAACTCGGCGGATACATCCGCCGCGACCCCAAGCTCCCCCGAGCTCTTGAGGTACTTGGTCAAGGCACTGCTGCTCGCACACCAGCACCTGTTGCAGACAACGTCTTCCCCATGGGTGAAGCAGTCCACGTTCCTCTCGTAGGACAGATTGCAGCCGGTGGGCCTATCACTGCTGAGCAGAACACCGAAGACACCATGGCTCTCCCCCGACAGCTTGTTGGCCAGGGTGAACTCTTCATGCTCAAGGTCAAGGGTGAATCCATGATCGACGCTGCTATCTGCGACGGCGACTTTGTTGTGGTTCGTAGGCAGCAAACTGCAGAGAACGGTGACATCGTCGCTGCACTCCTCGATGACGAAGCTACAGTCAAGGTCTTCCGTCAGCGAGATGGTCACACGTGGCTATTGCCCCGTAACAGCAACTACGAGCCCATCCTGGGCGACCACGCCACCATCATGGGCAAGGTCGTCACCGTACTCCGCTCGGTTTAGTCGACACAAACCAAAAGCCCCGCATGCTGAATACAGCGTGTGGGGCCTTTTACGTTGTGATTTAGTTATTGAGCCGACCAAGTACATCCAGAACAGGACCACTCTGGTTGAACGCATACAAGTGAATACCTGGTGCTCCCCCAGCAATGAGCTCCTTGGCCAGACTGGCCGCGTGCTCAACACCAATCTCGCGCTGCCCTTCAGCGGTGGGCTCAATCTCGAGAGCAATCTCAAGATCACTGGGCATCTCTTCGCCCGAGATCTCAATCATGCGGCGCAGACGACCCGGACTAATCACGGGCATGATTCCCGGAATGATGGGCATGGTGAGGCCTGCTTCTTTCGCCTTCTGCGCAAAAGAAAGATAGTCATCAGCGTGGAAGAAGAGCTGTGTGATGGCCAGGTTGGCACCAGCAGCTTCCTTAGCCAGAAGAACATCAATGTCTTGAGTCTTGGAACGTGACTGTGGGTGGCCGTTAGGGAATGCAGCAACGCCAATACGAACAAACTCACGCTTTTGGCTCAGGCGGGTAGCACCTGCATGCCAGCGGGGTTCTTCTTCAAAGACGAATGGCTCGCGCTCGGCCTGAACGCGGTGAATGAGCTGGGTGAGCTCTGCGGCACTCCCTAGGTCTCCGAGGAAGTTCTCGCCCTCTTGTGTGCCCTCTGGAGCGTCTCCACGCAGGGCAAGGAATGAACGCACGCCTGCATCAAGAAAAGTCCTGACAAGCTCATTGGCGCCCTGGTAGGACTCGGCGACACAGGTGAGGTGGGCCATGGGCTCCACGTCAGTGTTCGCGAGAATGAACTTCACGCAGTCCAAGGTGGCATCACGGGAAGAACCACCCGCGCCATAGGTGACAGAGATGAAATCTGGGCCAGAGGCAGCCAGCTCAAGAATGGTGCGCTGAAGTGCTTCTTGGAGCTCAGGTTTGCGGGGCGGATAGACCTCGAACGAAAAGGGCACGCCAATGTTGAGCTCAGAAGAGCTAGAGGCAGGTGCGTTACTCATCGATATTCCTCGGGTCACAATTCGCATGAAGGATAAACAGGATGGTTATCCGCGAAGCGTGGGCCGGGCTCGGCAGTCGCTTACTCACCAGTGATGGCGATAAAGAAATATTAGCAGGGCGAGTTATGCAGTGCGTTCTTCAGGCTCATCAACGATGGCAGATGCCAAGCGAGGAATGATGGTGGGCGCTGCGTTCTCGCTCACACACTCTGCCGTGATGATGACCTTAGAGATCTGATCTGTTGAGGGAACCTCGAACATGATTGGACCGAGGACGTTCTCCAAGATTGCACGGAGGCCACGAGCACCGGTCTGGCGAACGACTGCCAAGTCAGCAATGGCATCCAGAGCTGCAGGCTCAAACTCAAGCTCCACATCATCGAGAGCAAACATGCGCTGGTATTGCTTGACCAGGGCATTCTTAGGCTCGGTCAATATGTCGATGAGGGCACTTCGGTCCAATGGCGACACCGTGGCAATAACAGGCAGACGACCAATGAACTCAGGAATCAGACCAAACTTGTGGAGGTCTTCAGGAAGAACCTCAGCAAAGAAGTCGCGTGCTTCGTCCTTGCTCTGCAAGGGAGCTCCGAAGCCGATACCGGTCTTGCCCGCACGGGACTGAATGATGTCTTCCAGACCTGCGAACGCACCAGCAACAATGAACAGCACGTTGGTGGTGTCCAACTGAATGAATTCCTGGTTGGGGTGCTTACGACCACCCTGTGGTGGAACAGAAGCAATCGTTCCTTCAAGGATCTTCAGCAGTGCCTGCTGAACACCTTCACCGGACACGTCGCGTGTAATCGAAGGGTTCTCAGCCTTGCGGGAGATCTTGTCGATTTCATCGATGTAGATGATGCCCTGCTCAGCACGCTTCACGTCAAAGTCAGCGGACTGGAGGAGCTTCAGGAGAATGTTTTCGACGTCTTCACCGACATAACCGGCTTCCGTCAGCGATGTTGCATCTGCAACAGCGAACGGAACGTTCAGACGACGAGCAAGAGTTTGAGCGAGGTAGGTCTTTCCACAACCGGTGGGACCAATGAGAAGAATGTTGCTCTTGGCAATCTCAACTTCGTTGGCCTTGTCCTCGGCGGTCTTGACACCCTCACCTGCGCGCACGCGCTTGTAATGGTTGTAGACCGCAACCGAGAGAGCCTTCTTAGCAGGCTCTTGGCCAATGACGTATTCCTCAAGGAAGGCAAAGATTTCGCGGGGCTTAGGCAGATCGAAATCTGCGATGATGCCCTCTTCATTGGCTTCCGCCAGACGTTCTTCAATGATCTCGTTGCAGAGTTCAACACACTCATCACAGATGTAGACGCCAGGGCCCGCAATCAGCTGAGCTACCTGCTTCTGGCTTTTGCCACAGAAGGAGCACTTGAGCAGGTCAGCGCTTTCGCCGATACGTGCCATGGTCAACTCCTTAGAACGTCTGTTTTATGAGACATTCGAGCCTAACCCGAACCACAGACCTTCCCGTTCACCTGTGGATTTGGGTGTCGGCGTGCCGAAATGCAGAAAACCCCGACCGAAGCCGGGGTTTTCTCTGAATTTCTTCAAATTACGCGGTGATGACAGCGTTCTTACGCGAGGTCAGAACCTGGTCGATCAGACCATACTCGAGTGCTTCTGCAGCCGAGAGGATCTTGTCGCGGTCGATGTCCTTGTTGACCTGCTCGATCGAGCGGTTGGAGTGCTTAGACAGGGTCTCTTCCAACCATTCACGCATGCGCATGATTTCCTTGGCCTGGATTTCGATATCCGAAGCCTGGCCACGTCCACCATCGCCAGCTGAAGGCTGGTGAATGAGTACTCGAGCGTTAGGAAGTGCCAAACGCTTACCGGGAGCACCAGCTGCCAACAGCACAGCTGCAGCGGAAGCTGCCTGGCCGAGGCAGACAGTCTGAACCTGGGGGCGGATGTACTGCATGGTGTCGTAGATTGCGGTCATCGCGGTGAACGAGCCACCGGGAGAGTTGATGTACATCACGATGTCGCGGTCAGGGTCCTGGCTCTCCAGAACGAGAAGCTGAGCCATGACGTCATCAGCAGATGCGTCATCGACCTGAACACCGAGGAAGATAATGCGGTCTTCGAACAGCTTGGCGTAGGGGTCCTGGCGCTTGTAACCGTAAGCGGTGCGCTCTTCAAAAGTAGGAAGTACGTAACGGCTCTCAAAGTTAGGAATAGTCATAATAAGTCCTCGTATCTTTTCCGGCGCTTACGCAGTCTTGGTTCCGCCGCCACCAGCGACGTCGCTTGCGGATGCACGAACGTGGTCAACAAAGCCATACTCGAGAGCCTCCTGAGCGGTGAACCAACGGTCGCGGTCACCATCAGCGTTGATCTGCTCAACGGTCTTGCCCGTCTGTGATGCAGTGATCTCTGCCAAGCTCTGCTTCATCGAGTTGATGAGGGCCGCCTGAGTCTGAATGTCAGAAGCGGTTCCACCGAAGCCACCGTGGGGCTGGTGGAGGAGAACACGAGCGTTGGGGGTGATGTAACGCTTGCCCTTAGTTCCTGAAGTCAGCAACAGCTGGCCCATGGAAGCAGCCATGCCGATACCGACAGTCACGATGTCGTTGGGCACGAACTGCATGGTGTCGTAGATCGCCATACCGGCAGTAATCGAACCACCCGGAGAGTTGATGTAGAGGTAAATGTCCTTCTCGGCATCTTCTGCGGCAAGAAGCAACATCTTCGCGCAAATCTCGTTGGCGTTGTCGTCACGCACGTCTGAGCCCAACCAAATGATGCGGTCCTTCAGAAGACGCTCAAACACATTGTTCGGCATTACCATTTCGGCCATGTCAGCTCCATTTCAACAACCACGAGACATTTCTCTTGCGGTGTTTCGAATCTAGCGGAGCAAACACGCTCAACACGGCAGTGTTCGCCTCAGGCGGAGTGGCGTTCGCCCACAGCGACGCGTTAACGACATCAGGCCTCCACAAGGAGGTGGAGGCCTGACTACCCAATGAGGCGTTGGGGGTCTAGTCGAATATTTCGCTCAACCAGTTCTTAGGTCGCTTTTGATAACCCTGGTTGTAGTTGTCATATCGAGGCTGTGGAGCATCCAAGCGCGGAGCAGCTGCTGCAGAAGGAGCACTGGCAGTGACGGAACGTTCAAGGATCTTGTCTAATTCACCGCGGTCTAACCAGACTCCGCGGCATTGAGGGCAGTAGTCGATTTCGACACCTGCACGGTCAGACATGACCAGTGTTGCGCCGTCAGTTGGACAGTTCATGCATAGCTCCCGAGAAAGTTGTGGATGTCTTCACAGTTAATCAAGCGAAACTGAGAAATAGCAGGTAGCTACCTGAGAATAACCGGCGAGTATGCTCGAATCATGACTCCGCTCCTGACTGCTGCGCTCGCCGGTTTAGGTTTCGGACTCTCACTGATCGTGGCCATTGGTGCACAGAACGCCTTCGTTCTGCGCCAGGGACTGCGCAAAGAACACGTCTTTGTCATCGTGGCCATCTGCGCTGTTTCAGATGCCCTGCTGATTGCTTTGGGCGTCGCCGGACTTGGCGCGATCATTCAACAGCTCGAGTGGCTCCTGCTTCTGATCGAACTCGTAGGCGGGTTGTTCCTGTGCACCTATGGCGTGATGGCAGCAAAGCGCGCATGGAAACCAGAAGTTCTCACCACAGACACCGGCGGTAAAGCAGTCAGCCTCAAGGTTGCTGCCGGAACAGCATTAGCGCTGACGTACCTGAACCCCCACGTATATCTCGACACTGTTCTACTCTTGGGATCCATTGCTGGCACCTATGAAGCAAACCGCTGGTGGTTTGCCGCAGGCGCCATGCTCGGCAGCGTGATCTGGTTCAGCACCCTGGGCTTCGGAGCACGTCTGCTCGACCCCGTCTTCAAGAAGCCTTCAGCATGGCGCGTGCTTGACGCGATCATTGCCGTAGTGATGTTCACCCTGGGTATGAGCCTCTTAGTGAGTTTTGTTCAGCACCTACTGGGCTAGAACGTAGATAAACGCTTCAACCTTGCCTGAAGAAGTAGCCACTTCGGTGAGCACTCTCGCATAAGCGGGACCTTCAAAATCATCTAGACGTTCGAGATGTTCTGAGAGCTGCTCACTCTCCAACACATCGACAGAAACCTCTGGACCTGTTGGATCAAGAACTATCGCGGGGAAACCGAGATCAGCACCCCAGCCAGCGTCATGCAAAAAGCCACGCACAGAACCTGTTGACCAGTTCCCGTCAATCATCGAAAGGTGATGATGGTTGGGTTTACCTGGCCCCAATGTTCCATACGTGGCTAAACGCATAAAAGTGTGAAGAACTAGTCCTTCTTTGCTGCGGGCTTCTTAGCAGCAGGCTTCTTCTCAGCAGGTGCCTTCTCAGCCTTGGCGGGCTTCTCAGCCTTCTTGTCTTCTACGAGAGCGAATGCGCTCATGTCGACAGCCTTGCCCTTGGTGTCGACAACCTTGGCCTTGCCCAAGATGATGCTGACAGCCTTGTTACGGGCAACTTCAGCAACCATGGAAGCGATCTGGTTGTTTTCGGTGAGAATCTTGGCGAACTCGGAAGGATCCATCTGGTACTGCATTGCACCCTGGATGATGTACTGAGTGAGCTCGTCCTGGCTAACCTGAACGTCTTCTGCTTCAGCAATCGTGTCAAGCAAGATCTGAGTTGCGAACAGAGTCTGTGACTCTTCGATGACCTCTGCACGGTGCTTGTCATCTTCGAGACGACCCTCACCCTCGAGGTGGCGGTGCACCTCGTCATCGATAACTGCCTGAGGAACTTCAATCTTTGCTTCAGCAACAAGCTGAGCAACGAGCTTCTCGCGTGCTTCACGAGCCTGAACTGCAACCTTGCGCTGCTCTGCCTGAGCCTTGAGGCTTTCGGTCAGCTCTGCGATGGTGTCGAATTCAGAAGCGATCTGAGCGAAGTCATCGTCAGCCTTGGGAAGCTCGCGCTCCTTGACAGCAGTAACGGTGACAGCAATCTGTGCCTTCTCACCTTCGTGGTCGCCACCAAGCAGGTTGGACTCGAAGGTGGTGGACTCACCAGCGGTGAGAGAGTCAATAGCTTCATCGATACCCTCGATGAGCTCGCCCGAGCCAACCTCGTAGGAGATGGACTGAGCAGTGTCAACCTCGGTGCCACCAATGGTTGCAACCAGGTCAAGCTGAGCGAAGTCGCCCTTCTTAGCTGGACGGTCAACGGTGACGAGGGTGCCGAAGCGGCTACGCAGCTCGTCGAGTTCCTTCTGAACGTCTTCCTTGGACACGGCAGCTGCTTCAACTTCAACGGTGATTCCGTCGAGCTTGGGAAGCTTAACCTCGGGACGAACATCAACCTCGATGGTGACTACCAGGTCACCGGTGAAGTCCTTCTCGGCTGGCCAGGTGGTGATGTCTGCTTCGGGGCGACCCATGGGGCGCACCTTCTCGTCGACGACTGCTTGGCGGTAGAAACCTTCGAGGCCTTCGTTCACAGCGTGCTCGAGCACAGCCATGCGACCAACGCGCTGGTCGATCAGTGCCGCAGGTGCCTTGCCCTTGCGGAAGCCGGGGATGTTGAGGGATTCAGCAATGTGCTCGTAGGCGTGCTTGATTGCTGGCTTCAGCTCATCTGCGGCCACCGTGATGGTGAGCTTTGCGCGAGTGTTGCTGAGTTTTTCGACCTTAGTCTTCACGAAGGGGTACTCCTGCTTGTGATGGTGATGGATCTGGATGTGGTCGGGGCGACAGGATTCGAACCTGCGACCTCCCGCTCCCAAAGCGGGCGCTCTAGCCAAGCTGAGCTACGCCCCGGTCTTGCACTGAAGTTATTCATGAAAGAAACTCAAGCAAGGCCGGTATTCGCCGAGGCGAAATGACCGAGTACCACTCTAACGTATAAGATAGGTCGAGTGCCCCGCGCCAACTGGTTGTGGGCAGCACGGGGATGTAGCTCAATGGTAGAGCCTCAGTCTTCCAAACTGATCACGCGGGTTCGATTCCCGTCATCCCCTCCAAACACAGAAAATCCCCCGGAATTCCGGGGGATTTTTGGCTTTATCTCGCAGGGGGAACGAATATTCTCAACTCTCTCACTCTCACAAAATCGAGAAACGTGATATTTAACCCCACTCTCCTGAGTCATCAACAGAGACAGCAAACAGTGCATCTCTAACAAGCAATTGTGCGTTCAGAGTAAGCGAAGGAGAATTTTCTCCGATGCTATTCAACGCAGTTTCTACCCAATCGAAAGAATCCCAGAGATCGAAAAGGTCAACAGGAACCCCTCGGCCGTCTCGCCAGCCACGCGCAAGAAGAATGTCCAAGATCTCGTCACGACTACATTTGAGCGTCTGCTCCGAGCCCACATACAACAAAAAGAGAGCAGTGACCGTCGCTTCAAATTCGCTTGTATCGAGGACAAGAGTTCGAGCCAATTCAGCCCACAAGAGATCTGGAGCTGAAGCTAACGTCTTGCCAAGCCTGCTGACTTTTAACGAATTTTTATATTTTCGAAGTAGTCCGATGTCTTTCAAGTAGTGACGGAAAAATAGAACTGGCGGCGTATTCACTTCACGTTCTATGGGAAATGTCCATTGACGCATCTCTGGCAATAATCCAGCAAGCGCCTTGACTTCTGCTGGCCTAATATATCCAGCCGGCGTGAGATCTAACCCACGCATATTTGCTTCCCTCAATACCCACAGATGTGGTGCGAGTGCTTGTTCTAGATCTGCAGGCGATTGGAGAAATGTCCGAGCAATAAAGCTTTGTAGACGCCTTTTGAGTGAATCTTTGAGCTCTGACTCTGGCAAGCCCTTGAGGATTCCATTCAGCGCTGGGTGAATACTCAAGACAAAATTTTGGCCTGTCTCGTCTTCTCTCACGATTTTCCAGTCAGTTGAGTCGTCATGTTTTTCACAACTATGTCAAACGTTACTGGCGCATTCCCTCGACGGGTGAAATTTTTTCACAAGAAACTAGATATTTCTCTGTCTTTTGTTCCCACTGTCCGTGGGCTATGCTCGACTATTCGAATATATATTCGAGCAGCAGGAGGGGATCCAGATGGCAACGCCAACACCAGAGTTAGTGGTTCGACCACTCTCGGGAGAGTCACTCCCGGCAATTCTGGCTGCCTCCACTGCAGTTCAAGCAGGTTTCCCCTCCCCCGCGCAAGATTATTTTGATGGCCGAGTAGACCTCAACACTCACTTGATCAAAGACGTGAACTCCACCTTCATCGTGCGAGTTGCCGGCGACAGTATGAAAAATGCTGGCATCAGCGATGGTGATGAAGTCATCGTGGATCGAGCCCTGACACCTCGCGACGGTGACGTCGTGGTGGCAGTGCTCGACGGTGAACTGACCCTCAAGCGGCTCTACATTCGCTCTGAACGCGTTCTTTTGAAAGCAGAGAATCCTCGCTTTCCCGATATTGCCGTGGACACCTTGAGTGAACTCACCATTTGGGGTGTTGTCACCAGGTGCCTCCACCATGTTTGATTCAGCTTCTCTGCCCGAATCTCAGCGCCGCATTGCCTTAGTTGACGTCAACAGTTTCTTCGCCTCCTGCGAGCGCGTCTTTGACCCCAGCCTGGAAGGCAAGCCTGTTGTGGTGCTCTCCAACAACGACGGCTGTGTGGTGGCACTGAGCAAAGAAGCCAAGGCCCTCGGCGTGAAGATGGGCATCCCCTGGTTCAAGATCTCTGCCTGGGCACCGTCCGTAGGCCTGGTGGCCAAGTCCTCCAACTACGAGCTCTATGGCGACCTGTCCTCCCGCGTGATGAGCATCCTGCATGAGTTCTCCGCTCACGTCGAGGTCTATAGCGTCGACGAAGCATTCCTCGAGGTCAAGGGAACGCCCGAGGAACTCGTTGCCCTGGGCTATGAGATCAAAGCTGCTATTCAAAACAAGCTGGGCTTACCCGTCTGCGTGGGCATTGGCCGCTCCAAGACCCAGGCCAAGCTGGCTAATAGCGGGGCAAAGAAATCTGCTGGGCTGAATGGCGTGTGTAATCTCGACACCTTCTCCCCCGAACACATTGACCGGATTATGGAAGCCCTGCCAGTGGACAACATCTGGGGCATTGCCAGGCGTCTGAGTAAGCGCCTGAACAGCATGGGCATCCACACCATCAAAGACCTCAGAGATGCGGACCCGGTCCGCATCAAGAAGAAGTTTGGCGTGGTGGTGCAGCGCTCGCTCTATGAGCTGCGCGGTATTGACTGCATCAAGCTCGAAGGTGAGCGTTTAGTGAAGAACCAAGTGATGTATTCCCGCAGCTTCGCCACCCCTGTGACCACGCGTAAGCAGATGGAAGAGGTTCTGGCGGTCTATGCCCAGAGAGTCAGTAAACGCCTGCGTAAGCAGGGTTCTGTGGCCGGAGCATTGACCTGCTTTGCCGGTACGTCCCGCTTTGCCAATGAACCCTTCCACTCCCCCTACAGAAACGCCGTGTTCTCGGTTCCCACCAATGATCCGGTGGAGATTCTCAAAGCAGCAAGCTCTGTTCTCTTGGAATGCGTTGAGGATGGCAGGAAGTATGTGCGGGCAGGAATCATGTTGCATGACGTCAGTCCCAAGACCTCCCACCAATATCTCGACCTGTTCACTCCCGTTCATGAGAGCAGACAGCTCGGTGAAGTGCTAGATACCGTGATGGAGAAGCACGGCGCCTTCAGCATTGGCTTAGGCGCCGCCGGCTTTAAATCCCCACGTCACTGGGAGATGAAGCGAGAGATGCTCTCCTTACGCGCCACCACCCGCTGGGATGAGCTCGCGACCGTTCACGCTCGTTAGCGGAAGAAGTTACCGAGAAAGTTAATAACTCCAACGACAAACGTGCCGATAATTCCGGGGCTGGACATGGCGCCATCATCTTCCATGGCCTCTTCGATGTTGAGATCATCATCGAGTTCTTCGTTCTTTTTCACAATGCCCCCTGCGGAAAGCCTAGGTGCTCGGAAGGAAAAATGGAGTTGGAAAGATTAATGAAACAAGTGGGAAATGAAGTTCATGACATAAACAAATCCTTCAACAATCGTTGACCACACGAGGTTGTTTCCCTCATCGGTAGATTTCTTACGATTTTTCTTCATAATTCCCCCCTCAACACGAATTCTAGGAACTACTGCGTCCCCGCCGTAATACCCCGCACCAAGGTGCGCTGGAAGAACAAGAAAACGAGCAGGGATGGCAGCGCGGCAAGAACACTGGCTGCGGCGATGAGCTCACCAGGAGCCCCACCGAACTGGCCATAGTTCACCATTGAGATAGCCAACGGAACAGTCTGACTTTCGGTATCAGGCAACAGCAGGAGCGTGAGCAAGTACTCATTCCAGTTGTTCACGAACAGAAGCAGAGCAACGGTCAACACCGTGGGGGTCATCAGCGGAAGCACCACCTTCCACATCACCTGCCACTTGTTGGCGCCATCGATCTCTGCAGCTTCAGCAAGTGAGGAAGGGATGTGATTCATGACGTTGGCAAGGAGGAAGATGGCGAATGCGCTGCCAATAATTCCTAACGGCATGATGAGGAACCCGACACTGCCATATTGACCGGTCATCTTGGATAGCAAGTAGATGGGGAATGCGACCGACTCAACAGGGAGCAGGAAGATCAAGACACTCAATGTGATGACAACAGGACGCAGACGATGCTTGCCCACGCTCACGGCATAAGCGACCGGAAACGCCAGCAACAGGCTGATGAGTACCGCACCAATGCTGATGGTGAAGGAGTTGAGGATCTTCTGGCCGATATTGATACCGCCAAAGAACATTTCAAAGTTCTTCCACGCAATCTCTGTGGGCAGGTCTAGGAAACCACTGGTGGAGAAGTCCTGGCTGCTCTTGAGTGATGCCAAAACCACCATGATGACCGGGAGTAACCAGATAGCGGCAATTGCAATCACAAGCAACACAACGAGGCTGCGAGGGAGGCGAGAAAGTGCTTTACGCATCACGCTTCACCACCCGTGCTCGAAGTCGAACAATCAGGAATGTGATTCCCAACATGCCACCAATGATGAGCGCCAACGTTGTCACAAGAGCGGAACCAATCCCCACAGATGCTCCGCCAAAGAAACTATCGATGGCAAAGGTGGCAGGAGAGGTGGTGCTGGAATAGGGGCCACCACCGGTGAGATAGAAGACAGGGGCAAAGACTTTGAGCGCGCCGACGGTCAAGAACAACAACACAACAAAAGCTTCTGGTCGCAGTGAGGGTCCCGTGATCCAACGCAGACGCTGCGTCCAATTCGCGCCATCAAGTTGTGAAGCTTCCAAAATGGAGGGATCCAGCCTAGATAGCCCCGCCAAGAAGACCACATAGGCAAAACCAGTTTGAAGCCAGAGCATGAACGCGGAAACAGCAAGTAATGCAGTGTCCGGTTCTCGCAACCATTCTTGAGTGAGTGAACCCAAACCCAGCCCATCAAGGAGTGAGTTGAGGGCACCGCCTGAACCATCCAGCATCCACATCCAGATCATTCCCGAAACAGCGATGGGAACAATCTGCGGCAGAAAGAATCCGGTGCGCGCAACGGGCACCAGCTTGGAACCAAATCTGCCCACGAAAGCGTCATAGGTGGCGACGGCGAGAACTAAACCAAAAGCAGTAGGTAGCAAGGAGAACGGAATCACATAAAACGCGGCGTGAGACCAGGACTCCCAGAAATCCTTGTTTTCAAAAATGATTCGGAAGTTATCAAAACCAACCCATTTGGCAGGCCCATAACCTGGCCACTTGAGCAAGCTGATGCCGACGTTCCAAAAGAACATGCCAAAGAAAAACAGGACGAGTACGGCTACGCCTGGGTAGAGAAACCAGCCATATCCTCGTTGTCGCTGAGCGACCTGTCCTCGCAATGCCATGAGTTAGAGGGCGTTGTGAGTGAAGCGACCACCGAGCAGTGTGGCAGCCACAGGCATTGTTCGAAGCTCGTCAACCGAGGCATATAGGGGGTCAATATCGACAACACACAGGTCAGCGCGCTGCCCCACAGCAATTCGGGTTCGCGCAGAGGCATCTAATGCTGCTTGGGGCTCGATGCGCTGCTCGGGATGCCAGGGTTCACGCGTATCGCGGGTGCGCTCCACCGCAGTCGCAATTGCAAACCATGGATCGAGCGGGGCAACGGGAGCGTCTGACCCCATCGAGAGCTTGACTCCTGCATCCAGCATGGAGGCGAAGGGGAAGCACCGGTCGGTGCGACCAGCCCAGAGGACGTCTGCCACATCCCTGTCATCCATCGCGTGCTCCGGCTGCACAGATGCAGTAATTCCCAGATCAGCAAAACGTTGAATATCTTCCCAAGCCAAAAGTTGGGCGTGCTCGATCGTTCCTTCACAACCCACTTCTTCGAAAGCATTGAGGGCAAAGGTGTTCGCATCATCACCGATGGCGTGAATGGAGCAGTTGATCCCGCCCGAGCTGGCTTTAGTCATCAAAGTAACCAGGTCGTCGTAAGAGGTGTTGAGCATGCCACGGGCATGCTTTCCTGTCAGTCCTGGGTAAGGGTCATGACAGAACGCGGTGCGCGTGTTGAGTGAGCCATCGGAGATGAGTTTGTAATTACCCATCCGAAGCAATCCTTCGGTAGAGGCAATGGTGTCCCCGGTGCGCAGACCCGTCTCGATCGCACGTTCGAGGTTCTCCGTATAGACGCTGAACTCCACCTGCAGGTAGTCATTACCGTTGCCAATACGTCGACGCCAGTCGGGAAGAATCCAGCCCATCTCGAAGTCAACGATGCCGACAATGCCGCGAGCAGCTGCAACCTTGGACGCTTCCAGAACGGCCTTGTCGAGTTCTTCAGGACTCAGGTCTCCAAGAGAACCCCATATGGCAAAACAGTCGTCTTCCACGAGCAAACCAGTGGGGTGGCCTGCATGGCCTCGAACTTCCAAAGCCTTCGAGTTCAGCCACACGCTGTGACCATCACCTGAGAACAGGTACACCTCTTCGTCTGGACAGGCCTCATCCAGAATGCTGAAGTGAGGATCTTCTTCCCACAAGCTTCCACGCCACCCGAAACCAACCATGGTTCCAGGGTGAGTTTCATGACGAGCCTTGACGCGCTCCCCCACTTCACGTGCAGAGCCGACTCCTTCAAGGTTCAAACGCTGCAACAACATGGACCACGAAGTGAAGTGGGTGTGGGTATCCCACATCCCTGGAATCAGGAAGCGACCACCGAGATCGATGGTTTCACCTGCCGGGTCAAAGTCGAGGCTAATAGCCCCGGTAGCGCCCACGAATTGAATATCACTGATGACGCCATCAGTGATGACCACATTGATCAAGCTGCCAATCAGGCCGCGTTCACCAGGGATTCGAGCATTAGTGAGGGTGAGCTGCATGGCTCAAGTTTGGCACGAAGGACACCAATAAAGCTTGCGGTTTGCCATCTCATCGAGACGAATATTCGTGCCGCAGGTAAGGCAGGGCAAACCTTCACGTTTGTAAACCCAGTGGCGGTCAGCACGGTTAGCCATAGCCTTGCGCCAGGCGTCGCCCGTGAGCCCATCTTTGGTCATCATTTGCCCGGTCTGAACTCCGATGTCCAAGAGATAAACCCAGTCCCGCCACAGCGCCCAGGCCTCATCTTCGGTGATGAGTTTGCCGGTGCGATAGGGGTCAATACCCGCACGGAAAAGCATCTCAGCACGATAGACGTTTCCAATACCTGCCACCACAGATTGGTCCATCAACAACAGTCCAATTGCGGTGTTCTTCTTGCGAATGGCGTCAACGAATCTCTGGCCCGCCGCATCACTGGGGTCCCGCTGAGGATCTGGACCTAGCCGGTCCAACACAACATCAACTTGTTCCTGTGTCAGTACTTCACATGCGGTGGGACCGCGGAGATCTGCACAGACCGTTTCGGTCAGCAGGCGAACGCGGACTTGACCAATGGGCTCAGGTGGAAAAACATTCGCAGTATCTAGTGCTGATTCTTTCTCAGCTTCTGCCATCCGCACCCGCGTCTTGCGTGGTGCACCAATAGAGGTCAGTGAATTCTCGCCGTCGCTATCAAAGACAGTTCCACGCTGATTGGTTTGACCCATCCGGCCGTTAGCCGAGGCAATTGTGGCATCAGCTTGGATATCGCCCGAGAAATCCCAAGCTCCATAAATCCCCAAGTGAATGCGCAGCCAGTGACCTCCGGCGAACCCCATGAACATCTGCTTGCCCACGGCCCACACTTCGATGAGTTCTGTTCCGTTGAGCACAGCCGCACCATCGGCAAAGCGTCCCTGTGGGGACGACACTGCAATGCGGTGTCCGACGAAGTTGCGTTCAAATTGCCGCGCAATGCGGTGAACGGAGTGACCCTCAGGCATGAGCGACTAGTACTTGTCGACGCCTTTGCCCGCAATATCGCCAGTGGTCTCATATTCAGCCAGCTGAGCAATGCGGCGCACGTGACGTTCGTCTCCTGGGAATGGCTCCGCAATAAAGGTGTCGATGAAGCCAACAGCCTCTTCAAGGGTGTGCTGGCGGGCGCCGATAGAAATAACGTTGGCGTTGTTGTGCTCACGAGCCAGCTGAGCAGTTGCTTGGCTCCACACCAAGGCGGCACGAATGCCGTCAACTTTGTTGGCCGCAATTTGCTCGCCATTACCGGAACCGCCAAAGACGATACCGAGAGCGTCAACGCCAACAGACTGGTCGGCAGCGACCGCTGCTGCTGCGTTGATACAGAACGCGGGGTAGTCATCCAACGCGTCATATTCTTTCGGCCCGTGGTCAATGACCTCATGACCGGCTTCGGTCAGGTGGTTCTGAAGGAACTGGCTAAATTCGAGTCCAGCGTGGTCTGTGGCGATGTGAATGCGCATTTCTCGATTTTAGGGGCGACCTGGCCGGGTTAGGCTCTTTACTAAACCGCTGGAAGGAATTCACGTGTCCGGAGAGAACCTCACCCGCCTCGAAGCCATCGAACGTGCGAAGAACATCGCCGTAGAAAGCTACGCCGTAGACCTGGATCTCTTGCGAGGTGCTGACGTATTCGGAGCCACCACAACGGTGACGTTCTCAGCAACTGCTGGATACTCCACCTTCATTGATGCGATCACCTTCAGCGTGCACAGCGTGACCCTCAACGGTGTTGATTTGGACCCTGCACAGGTGTCAGACGGCACCCGCATTCAGCTCGATAACCTGCAAGCACACAACTCCTTGACCGTGGTCGCTGAAGCGAAGTACACCAATACTGGCGAGGGTCTTCACCGCTTTGTCGACCCCGTTGACGGTGAGGTGTATCTCTACACCCAGTTCGAAGTTCCTGACTCGCGCCGCATGTTTGCCGTCTTTGAGCAGCCTGATCTCAAGGCAACTTTTCAGTTCACCGTGACCGCTCCCGAAAAGTGGGAAGTCACCAGCAATCAGCCCACTCCCGCACCGGTTAAGCACGATAATGGTTCTGCCACATGGAGTTTTGAGCCCACTCCTCGCATCTCCAGCTACATCACTGCTCTTGTTGCTGGCCCCTATGACGTGGTGCGCAGTGAGCTCACCAGTGCTGATGGACGAGTGATTCCCCTCGGTGTGTTCTGCCGTAAGTCACTGTCGGAATACATGGATGCTGACTACGTCTTTGAAAAGACTCGTCAAGGCTTTGAATACTTCGAATCCAAGTTCGACTACGCCTACCCCTTTGACAAGTATGACCAGCTCTTTGTTCCTGAGTTCAACGCAGGAGCAATGGAAAACGCTGGTTGTGTCACGTTCACGGAAGCCTACGTATTCCGCTCCAAGGTCACCTACGCAATCCGAGAGCGTCGCGTGGTCACCATCCTGCACGAACTTGCTCACATGTGGTTTGGAGACCTCGTCACCATGCGCTGGTGGAATGACCTGTGGCTCAACGAGAGCTTCGCGGAATATGCCTCCACGCTGGCCACAGCAGAAGCAACCGAATGGCATGAAGCCTGGACCACCTTTGCCGTGATGGAGAAGAGCTGGGCATACCGCCAAGACCAGCTTCCTTCCACTCACCCGATCGTGGCGGATATTCCTGACCTCGATGCTGTGCGCGTGAACTTTGACGGCATTACCTATGCCAAGGGTGGTTCCGTGCTCAAGCAACTGGGTGCTTGGGTTGGCCAGGAGCAGTTCCTTGCTGGTGTGGGTCAGTACTTCAAGAAGCACGCCTATGGCAATACAGAACTGAAGGATCTTCTTGTTGAGCTCGAGGCAACTTCGGGCCGCGACCTGACCACCTGGTCCAAGCTCTGGCTGGAAACCGCCGGTGTGAACACTCTTCGCCCAGCGCTGACAACCGACGCGGATGGCACCATCACCGCATTCACCATTGAGCAGACTGCACCCGCAGACTGGCCCACTATTCGCCCTCACCGCATGGCAATTGGTTTCTACAATCTCAACAACGGCAAGCTCGTGCGCGACCACCGCGTGGAGCTCGATGTAGATGGTGTGAGCACAGAAGTTTCTGAGCTTGTCGGGCTCAAGCGCCCTGACCTGATCCTCATCAACGATGACGACCTTGCTTACGCCAAGATTCGTCTCGATGAGGCATCACTGCGTGTGGCTATTGCGAACCTCAAGGACATTGAAGACCCACTAGCACGTTCCCTGGTGTGGGGATCTGTTTGGGACTCCACCCGCGATGCTGAAACTGCCGGTCGCGACTTCATCGACTTGGTTCTCGGCAACATTGCCACGGAGTCCGAATCCACTGTTGTCCGCACCGTCTTGGGACAGCTTCTGCTGGTTGCTTCCAGCTATGTGGATCCTGCTACCCGCGAAGCACAGACCGTGCGCGTGGCAGATGCCTTGTGGACCCTAGCCAAAACAGCAGAAGCAGGTAGCGATAACCAGTTCCAGTTCCTACGTAGCTTCGCAGCCCTTGCCGCAACTGATGAGCACCTCACTCATGTGAAAGAACTGCGCGATGGCAAGATTTCACTCGGTGATCTCGACATCGACACTGACCTGGGTTGGGAACTTCTCATTTCTCTCGCTGCCGGTGGCCACGCCACCGAGGCAGACATCGATGGCTATCTTGCAGAAGACAACACAGCGACCGGTGCACAGTCCGCTGCGCATGCGAAGGCAGCACTGCCTTCGCTGGCTCAGAAGCAGACTGCCTGGAACTCGGTCTGGGTTGACGACGACAAGCCCAACTTGATCGTGCGCGCAACAGGCCTCGGCTTCAATAAGGCTCAGGACCTCGCAGTGCTCGAACCTTTTGTGAAGCAGTACTTCGACTCCATCGAGAAGATCTGGGCAAGCCGCAGCTACGCCATCGCAGAAGAACTCGTCGAGAGCTACTACCCCGCTCCCCTGGCAAACGAAGCACTGGCGCAGGCAACTCGTGACTACCTCGCGAAGAACAACCCTCCTGCACCTCTACGTCGTTTGATCGTGGAGAACTTGGCTGGCACTGAGCGCACACTCGCAGCTCAGGCACGCGACAAGCAAGGATAGAACTATGGATTCCTTCTGGTCATGGGTTGCTGCGGTCTATCACGCAGCAGAGATTCCCTTCAATGTGGCATTGATCATTCTTGTTGCCATCATCTTGCGCGCCATCCTGCTAGCAGTCAGCGACAAAGTCATCAAACGACTGGTCTCTGAGGCCCGCAAAAAGAACGGTGGCGCATCAGACCACATCGGCCCTGTAGGAGTTCCAGCAGGCGTCACAGCCAGTCGTCAGGTGCAGCGCACCAAGACCATGGGAACTGTGTTCCACAACTTCATCACGTGGAGCATTGTCTGCGTCTCGATCATTCAGATCCTGCAGGTCCTCGGCGTCTCGGTGACCGCGATTGTTGCAACCGCCGGTATCGGAACTGCAGCACTGGGTTTTGGCGCTCAGAACATCATCAAGGACGTTCTCAACGGCATGTTCATGGTCTTTGAAGACCAGCTCGGTGTGGGAGATGTTGTTGACCTAGGTCTGGCTTCCGGTGTTGTGGAATCAGTCGGCTTGCGCATCACGACGTTGCGCGGTGAAGATGGCACGATCTGGTTCGTGCGCAACGGTGAGATCGTGCGGGTGGGAAACAAGTCTTATGGTGACCCCAAGCGCTTTGCGGCAAAAACCAAGAAGCCTAGCTCGGCCAAGAAAGCATGAGCGAAGAACTTCTCTCCTTCTATGACGAAGTGGGCGGCGAGCCTGTCTTTGCCAAGCTTGCTCATGAGTTTTACAAGGGCGTAGCCAAGGATCCAGTTCTGAAGGCCATGTATCCCGAGGAAGACTTAGGCCCAGCAGAAGAGCGCCTCAAACTGTTCCTTGAGCAGTACTGGGGTGGCCCCAGCACCTATAGCGACACCCGTGGACACCCTCGCCTGCGCATGCGCCACATGCCCTTCAAAATCAACCCTGATGCACGTGACCGCTGGTTAGGTCACATGGAGCATGCTGTGGACACCCTCAAGCTCCCGCCTCTACAGCGCGAAACACTGCTCGAGTACCTCGAGCGTGCGGCATATGCAATGACGAATACGTTCGAGGACTAGCTACTTCGCTAGCTATTTAGTCAAAATGTGACCGCGCTCGGTCGCAATGCGGGTCCATGCCCCTGACGACGTCACTTGGGCAATTCCAGTTCCAAAGAACCCCAAGCCAAAGCCTGCAAAAGCAACACCAGCTGGGACAGTCTTGGGAGTTTCTGTGTTCTGAACATTGAGTGGTCTGCGCCACACTTCCTCGCGAACAGCAGTGACAATGTTGGTTCCCAAGCCGTTGGCTTTGGCTACCTCTTCGATTCCTGCCTTCGCAGTGAGCTGAAGTTCAATCTCCAACATGGTGCCCAGAGGCGCCCAGCCTGAACGGGGTGGCGCAACACCTGTCCACGAAATACCTGCTTGCCCCACGGGTAAAGGAATAGTGATTTTGTCGTGGGCCAGGCGATCGAGCATGGCTCGAACCTGGACCACCATGTCGAGTGACTCGGTTTCCACGCGCTCGAAGACCCGCAAACCAAGCACAGTAGGAGCGATGTCGAGCAAACCTTGCGGGGTCAGAACCGCCACGTATGCAGCAAGAGCAGTACCTGCACCGACCAGCCAGACATGTTCTGCGCCGAGGCGTTCTGCACGTTCAAGGAAGGTCTGCAGGTCTGCAGAGTCGTGCTCGCTTGCGAGGGTCACCGTATTCGTCATCTCGCAACCTAAACTAGCGAATGAAACACATCTCCACGCACGAGGGACTTATGCAGCCAGAACATATGCACGAAAACATCGAGGCTTTACTCGAGACTCTGCACCTGACCGAAGAACCTGCCGTCAATGGTGAAGACCGTTTTTCTGCGCCCAGCCAATTCATGCCACACGGTCGCGTGTATGGCGGACAGGTGCTTGCGCAGTCCCTGATTGCAGCTTCAAAGACTCTCCAGGATGACCGCCCCGTTCACTCTTTGCATGGATATTTTCTGCGCGCAGGCGACATTACCAAGCCGATCGAGTTTTCTGTTGACCGTATCCACGACGGTCGCTCGTTCTCCACGCGCAGAACACAGGCTTACCAAGATGGTTTACCCATCTTTTCCATGATTGCCTCGTTCCAGGATGAAGATCCTGGTGTGGATCACCAGATGGAGATGCCTTCTGGATTACCAGAACCTGAGTCCTTGCCCACCGCAGGAGAACTTCTTGGTCCCATTGACCACCCTGTGGCACAGTACTGGGCGACGCAACGCCCCTTTGATCTTCGCCACTGTGAATCACCTATCTACATGAGTGTGAAAGGTGAGAAAGTTGCGCATCAAGCAGTGTGGATGAAGGCACTCTCTCCCCTGCCCGATGACCCTCAGCTTCACCGTGCAGCATTGGCCTATGCCAGTGACTACACAATTCTTGAACCGATTTATCGCAAGCACGGCATCCCCTGGGCCACTCCTGGACTCAAAGCAGCCAGCCTCGACCACGCGATGTGGTTCCACCGCACTGGCCGGGTGGATGAGTGGATGCTCTATGTCCAAGAATCGCCGAGTGCTCAGGGCGGTCGCGGTTTATCACTTGGGCGGATTTATTCTCGAGAAGGAATACTTCTTGCTTCTGTTGCCCAAGAGGGCATGGTTCGCGTTCCCGGATTGGACAAGTAATGGCTGCACGTAATCTCACTCCCAAGCTTTCTCGACGCGAAGTGCTGGGCCTTGGCGCAGTTGGAGCAGCTGGAATTGCTATCGGCTTGGCCGGTTGTTCTGCAGAAGAAACGGCAGCGCCAACAGTTGCCACACAGACAGGCGTTGAGGTTGGCAAAGCCAGCGCCGTCCCCGTCAGTGGCGGACTTAACTTCACTGTTGACGACGTCCCCGTGGTTGTCACCCAAGTTACTGAAGGTGAGTTCAAAGCATTTAGTGCTGTCTGCACTCACCAGGGTTGTTTAGTGGGATGTCGCGACAAGGAAATCGTGTGCGATTGCCACGCGTCGTTCTTTGACCCCACCAACGGCAAGGTTCTCAGCGGTCCTGCTCCGACGCCACTTCCCGAAATTCCTATTGAGGTTCGGGACGGCGTGATTTACACCGCGTAAGCGCGCTAGATACTTAGCCCCCTCGACTCACGACTCACGACTCACGATTAAGTACTTGGCAGTCTCTTTTTCGAAATCTTCTTGAGATATTGCTGGCGCAACTTTCGAGCAGACTCAAAGAAATAGAGATCTGACTTTGTCAATGCATTGTCTTCGTCTTTTCCTCTAAGGAGTTCTAGGGTGCAATAAAGATCAGCAGCTTGGAAAAGTCGGTATTCAGATGGTGCAACATTTCTAAATTCAACGTTCAAAAAATATGCATTCATAACAACATTAAGAATTCTGGTGAGTTCCGCTTGGCCATTGTCGTAATAAATGATGACGTTATCGAAACATCGAAAATATGTGCTTAGTTCTTGAAGAAAACCGCCCAGACCTCTGGAAATTGCTGCTTCCAGAGCAAGTCGGTCCTTCACATCTTTCCGCTTGAAAAAGAGTGTCTCATGATAAATTGGCGCGCTACGAACAAATGAAAATAGTCGGTCAACGACTGCCTTGCGAACATTCAGCGAAATATTTCGATATTCCGCTTCGCCCCGAATTGCTGCCCCGCTGTGGACAGTGTGGTCACCCATATCGGTGTATGTGAGATTCTCTTGCTGTACATCCAAATCCTTTTGGAGCAGTTGTTTCTGTTCATGAAAAACCATTGAAACAACGTAATATCCCAGGCTTGACTCGCCGAAGTCCCCCGACTCATCGACGAAAATACTTAGCGTCGACACCGCTACCCCATTCGCCAAAAACAAAATGACGGAGGAAAAATCCCCCGTCATTTTTGTGTAGCGAAGGACTTCCTTCGCCATGATGTGGACCCGGGTCTCGCGACCAGCCCAACGAGATAACTATAACAGGCACCGCTCAAAGCGATGCCTTTGATTTCCAATTTCTCTGGAAATTCAGTTGTAAAGTTTGCTTGACATTCAAGAAGATGTAAAGCATGCTTTACATATGAAAAGTTCACTCCGCGATCTTCGAGCCAAAGCGGAACTCTCTCAAGCAGACTTGGCAGAGTTGTTAGGCGTATCTCGCCAAACAATCAATGCCATTGAAACTGAGAAATACTCCCCTTCGCTTGAACTCGCTGTCCGTATTGCACGATATTTCAAATCAAATGTAGAAGAGGTATTTTATGTTGACTAAACGACGGGTAAACAGTTCAGCAATTCCCGTTCTTCTGGGGATTATCGCCATTATTTTCGGGATTGAATTCCTTGTTTTTCAATCCCCAAATATTTCGATACCAGCAATCATCCTGGGAGTAATTTTGCTGACGCTCAGTTTTGTCGTGAAAAGAAAATCAAGCACTCCCTTTGAGCGTATCTTGATGTTGAACCCCAGGGATGAACGCGAAGCCAAGCAGATTGAGTGGGGATTTAGCCTCGTTGGCAAACTAACCCTGGCCTTGATATTCGCTATTTTCGCCAGCATTCTGTTCTACAGCGGATACGTATGGTACTCAGATGACTTTGGATTCTCCGACTGTTTTAAGCCCCACGGATCAAGTGATTTAGTCTGCTCCCCCACTGCCTTGTATTACTACAGCTACTCATCCGTTTATGTCCTAGCTATTTTCGGAGTGATTGCTATCTTGTCCAGTGTGATAGCCGTAACGCGAAAAG
Organism: Aurantimicrobium minutum; assembly: GCF_029892845.1. Classification (GTDB taxonomy): domain Bacteria; phylum Actinomycetota; class Actinomycetes; order Actinomycetales; family Microbacteriaceae; genus Aurantimicrobium; species Aurantimicrobium minutum_B. Next base: position 8,565 of record NZ_JARXVT010000005.1, on the reverse strand, counting down.
TGAAGTAGCTCCTTCGTTTACCTCAAACCATAAAGTTCCCGTGAAAACTCACGGGAACTTTATGGTTTGTAAACAATTAACTACGGCGCTTGAACGCGATGTTCTCGCCTGTGTAAGGCGCAATCGCTTCACGCTCAATTTCCGTGAGGCGTCGAGGCTTTGTGGTCTTGGCTTCAACGAGCACGATGGTGGTCGTCGCCTTGGCAAAAAGCTGCTGTGGGTTTTCCTCAGTAGCTGTTTGGGTGGGCGAGTAAATCTCGTAACAAACGTCCAGACTGGCACCACCAACGTGGCCGAGCCACATCTGCAAATCAAGCGGTTCACGCATGTACGGAATCGGAGCCAGGTACTCGATTTCTTGATGCGCAATCAGAGTAAAGGTGTCAGCCGTAGGCCCACCTTCAAGAATGCGGGTTGCTAAGTGATCATCTCCGTGACCGGAGTCTCCTGCCCAGAACGCGTGAATACGTGCTTCCTCGAGCAGGCCAAACATGGCTGCGTTGTTCACATGCCCGTAGGCATCCAGGTCAGACCATCGGATACTGGTGGGGATGTGTAAACGCATTGTCATGTCCTAGTCGCGGGTGAGCTTGCGGTAGGTGCTGCTGTGTGGCTTAGCCGCATCGGCACCGAGGCGCTCGATCTTGTTTTCTTCGTACGACTCGAAGTTGCCCTCGAACCAGTGCCAGTAGCTGGGGTTCTCGTCCGTGCCTTCGTAGGCAAGGATGTGGGTCGCAATGCGGTCAAGGAACCACCGGTCGTGTGTGATGACCACAGCACAACCGGGGAACTCGAGCAAAGCGTTCTCAAGGCTTCCAAGAGTTTCCACGTCCAAGTCGTTTGTGGGCTCATCGAGCAGGAGAAGGTTTCCACCCTGCTTGAGGGTTAGCGCCAAGTTCAAGCGGTTGCGCTCACCACCGGAGAGCACACCCGCCTTCTTCTGCTGGTCTGGCCCCTTGAATCCGAAGGTGGAGACATACGCGCGGCTGGGGATTTCGACGTTTCCGACCTGGATGAAGTCCAGACCGTCTGAAACAACTTCCCAGAGGTTGAGGTTGGGGTCAATGCCGCCACGGCTCTGGTCAACGTAGGAAATCTTGACGGTTTCACCAATCTTGACTTCACCACCATCTGCCTCTTCCAAACCCACAATGGTCTTGAACAGGGTCGACTTACCAGCACCGTTGGGACCGATGATGCCGACGATGCCGTTACGGGGCAACGAGAAAGACAGGCCGTCAATCAACGTGCGATCACCGAAGCCCTTCTTGAGGTTCTTGACCTCAAGAACGACAGAACCCAAACGAGGACCTGCAGGAATAACAATTTCTTCAAAGTCGAGCTTGCGGGTCTTTTCAGCCTCCGCAGCCATCTCTTCGTAACGTGCCAGACGTGCCTTGGACTTTGCCTGGCGACCCTTGGCGTTCGAGCGAACCCAGTCGAGTTCTTCTGAGAGACGACGAGCAAGCTTGGCGTCCTTCTTGCCCTGTACCTCAAGACGCTCACGCTTCTTCTCGAGGTAGGTGGAGTAGTTACCCTCGTAGGGGTAGAGGTGACCGCGGTCAACTTCGGCGATCCACTCAGCGACGTGGTCGAGGAAGTAACGGTCGTGTGTGACGGCAAGGACAGCGCCGGGGTACTTGGATAGGTGCTGCTCGAGCCAGAGCACAGACTCCGCATCGAGGTGGTTAGTGGGCTCATCGAGGAGCAACAGGTCAGGCTTTTGCAACAAGAGCTTGCAGAGCGCAACACGACGCTTTTCTCCACCAGAGAGCTTGTCTACGGGCCAGTCTCCGGGAGGGCAACGGAGGGCGTCCATGGCCTGTGCAAGCTGAGAATCAAGGTCCCAGCCGTTTGCTGCGTCAATATCTTCCTGGAGGGTGCCCATCTCAGCGAGAAGGGTGTCAAAGTCTGCATCGGGCTCACCCATGGCGGCAGAGATCTCGTTGAAACGATTGATCTTGCCCATGATTTCGCCAACGCCGTCCTGCACGTTCTGCAAAACAGTCTTGGTCTCATCAAGTACAGGCTCTTGCATCAGGATGCCCACCGAGTATCCAGCGCTGAGTTTGGCTTCACCGTTAGAGGGGGTGTCGAGTCCCGCCATGATCTTCAAAATGGTCGACTTACCAGCACCGTTGGGTCCAACGACACCAATCTTGGCGCCAGGGAAGAACGACATTGTGACGTCATCGAGAATGAGCTTGTCGCCCACTGCCTTGCGGGCACGAACCATGGAATAAATGAACTCAGCCATGGCTCAATTCTAGGTGTTAGCCCAGGCTCTGAACTTCCGTTCCAAGAAGACATCCACCTGTGGCCAAAACCGGCAACACTCGTGAGATGACCTTGGGCGCGACAGGGCCAAACTGGCCAATCAGACATTGCCCACCAAATTGAACTGCAACTTCAGAAGTGTCGGCAGCTAAACCTGCGGCAGTGCGCGAGAAAGTGAACTGCACAGTGGCCGGATCAAAGCCAGCAGCACCAACTGCTTGTGCAACAGCAAAGGAATCTGCTGCAGGATCTGCAGCAAGGGTTTTCTCAATCACCCACGTGAAGTAATACAAGTTGTCTTTTGCGCTGCCGTTGGGCAGAAGCACGGGGTCTTGTGCTGGCTTACTAGTTTCTGTGGTCGTTGCTGTTGCTGTTGAGTTCTTCTGATCATCAGGAGCAGTGGCGGTCGTTGCGCAGGCAGAAAGGGCGAAAACGCTGGAAAGAGCAAGTGCGGCGGCAATAACGCGAGTGTTCACGACTCCCCTTTCTTCCATAACGACAGAACGCCCCCAAGTCTAAAGGGGGCGTTCTGAGTTTTAACTCCAAGCACGGCTTAGAAGCTATGCGGCAACCTTCTTGCGACCTTTGGCTGCAAGAGGAAGGTCCTCTTCGTCGCCATCTTTGTCAGGAATTCCACCCCAGTCATCTTCAGCGACAGAGGAAACCTCTGATGAGGACGAGTTACGGGTGTAGGAAGAAATACCCCAGCTGAGGTCATGACCCAGCGCTTCAGCTTCAACTTCAACTGTTGTGCCGGAGCGATCGGTGTTTTCCCAATCTCGAATGCGCAGCTTTCCCGTCACGATGACGCGATCTCCTTTGGACACAGAGGTTGCCGCATTTTCAGCAAGCGAGCGGAAACTAGAGACGGTGTACCAATTGGTGTCGCCATCAACCCAGCGGTTGCTCGCTCGATCAAAGCGACGCTGGCTGGAAGCCAGACGGAAACTCGTGATGGCGAGTCCCTCGCTTGTAGTGAGGTGACGCGGAGTGGTCGCAACCAATCCGGTGAGGGTGATGTTGTCCGTCATGATGACGTCCTTTCGTTCGTGAATACGTGAACGAAGAATGCGTCAGATCAATCCAAGGCAGCACAAGGTCACCCTCATCTGAGGCGAATGACGAAAGACATAGCCCTGTGGAGGACTAGGAGAAATTAGTCCTTGATGTAGCTCGCGAACGAGGCGCGAACCTTGTTGACCTTAGGCACAGCAACGGCAAGGCAGTAGCCCTGCCCAGGGTTACGGGCAAAGAAGTTCTGGTGATATTCCTCTGCGTCAAAGAACTCGCCCAGGGGCTCAAGAGTGGTGACCAGTCCCCCACCCCAGTACTCGTTGGCGCGATCAATGGATGCTTGGAAGAGTTCTTTCTGTGCTTCGCCGTCATAGAACATGGCGGAGCGATACTGGGTTCCCACGTCATTACCTTGACGGTTGAGCTGGCGTGGATCATGCAGAGTGAAGAACACATCCAAGATGACCTCTGCAGGAATAACTGCCTCGTCAAAGACAACTTTGACGACTTCAGCGTGGCCGGTAGTGCCGGTGCACACTTCTTCATATGTAGGGTTGGGCTTCTCTCCTCCGGCATATCCGGAAATGACATCAGAGACGCCATTGAGACTGCGGTAGACCGCATCTAAACACCAGAAACAGCCACCAGCTACTACGAAAGTTGTCATGGCTCTAGATTAGAGACATCTGAGCCAAGGGGATACACATGAGTACTTTTCTGCTGACGAGCGAAAAGATTGAAACGTCAATCAAGAATGCTGTCGCTTACCGCATTCACTACAACTCGACCGATCTGCATGGCAAGAAGACCGAGTCCACAGGTCTTGTCATCACCCCCAGTGTTGCTGGAAATGACCGCAAGGTTCTTTCGTGGGCGCATGGCACGACCGGTATCGGCGATGCCGGTTGCCCTTCGGCACAACCAGACCCTGCACGCGAATTGGTGAGCTACTTTGATTCCGGTTCTACGACTCAGATTGACTACGGTATCCCGGGACTTCAGAAGTTCCTTGATGAAGGTTGGGTTGTTGTCGCAACCGACTACCAGGGTCTTGGTACTCCCGGAGTTCACCAATACACCGTGAACCGCACCAATGCACTGGACGCCGTGAACATTGTTCATGCTGCTCGCGAGATGGATCTTGGTATTGGAACCAAGTTTGGCTGCATTGGTTGGTCCCAGGGTGGCGGAACGTCAGCTGCAGCAGCTGAACTCGACGCAGCTGCCTATGGCGATCTGGAACTTGTCGGAACTGTTGCCATGTCTCCCGGCGTTCCAGGAGTAGCCGTCAAGCTTCCTGAGACTCAGGCAGCACTTGCCGGCACCGGAACACCCACTCCTCCGGATGGCCACATGTACATGATGCTTGCCTCAATGACTGCTGCTTTCCCGGACACACTGTCCCTCGATGACGTGTTCACTCCCCTGGGCAAGCAAATTTTCCAAGAGAACTACAACACTGCCCCCGTTCACCACTTGAGCGATATTCTCGTGCGCGCCTGGAAGCACCAGGGTGCAATCCTGGACGTCAAGAAGGAGAAACTCCCCATCTGGCTTCCCGCTTTCATCGAGGCCTCTGCTGCTCGTGTGAAGCCGATCGCTCCAGTGCTGGTACTCATTGACGGACAGGACCCCAATGGTCCATGTCCACTGCCCTGGCAGCTGGGATACATCGATGCAATTACGGCACTCGGTGGAGACATTAGCTCCTCGACCTACCCCAACGATGACCACTTCTCACTGCCACAGAGCAGTGTGGACGAGGCACGAACCTGGCTCAACGCCAAGTTCTAGGTATTTACCCTCAATGGCCCCCAGCATGGGGGCCATTGTTCGTTAGATTAGAAACGTTATGGGTTACATCATTGGCTTCCTGGCCGCGCTCTTGTTCGGTTCGAACGGAAGCGTGGTCAAACTCGTCCTCTCCGAGGGCGTCACCGCAGCCCAGATGACCTTCTTCCGCGCCACAGCAACCATGGTGGTCGCCGGCATCGTGTTGTTATTCACCGAGCGCTCTGCCTTCAAAATTGGCTTCAAGCGCTTATTAGCCATGGCAGCACTGGGTGTCCTGGGCGTGGCGATGTTGCAGTGGTTCTATGCACTCGCAATTGAACGCATCCCTGTAGGAATCGCACTGCTTTTCGAATACTTGGCCGTGCTTGCTGTCGCCGTTATTGCGCGGTTCTTTTTCAAAGAACAAGTTCGCGCCAGGCTCTGGGTGGCCATTGTCTTGGTGCTCATTGGCTTGGGCATTGTGGCCGAGATGTGGAATTCGAGTGTTGATGGCCTGGGCATGATCTTTGCCCTCATTGCAGCAGCTTCCTACACGATCTACTTCCTAATCGGTGAACGTGCCCTTAAGGGTATGAACGTTGTGGCGATGACATTCTGGTCAATGCTGTTCGCTTCGCTGTTCTGGTTTTTCTTAAGCGGCTGGCAAGACATGGACTTCACTATGTTCAGCAAGTCCATCTCGTTAACTGGATCACTTGCAGCCGTCTATGTTCCGCTGTGGGCACCCCTGCTCTGGATCCTCACAATGGGGTCTTTCGTAGCGTTCTACATGTCTTTCAAGTCACTGAGCTTGCTCAGCGCCACCTCTGCCGGCATTGTCGCCTCGTCTGAAGTGATCTTTGCCTTCATCGTGGCGTGGCTGTGGCTCGGAGAATCCCTGAGTTTGATTCAAATCCTGGGTGCACTGATTGTCACTGCGGGCATCATCTTGGCTCAGACTGCACGAGGTGGCAAGGTCGTTGACCTTGACCTCGCGATATCAACGGGTGCAATTCCCACCCGAAAGAACTAGCTATAGCTCGGTAGTGAGCGCGAGTGGCATGTGTGCCTCGAGGAACGCTTTCCCAAACGTACCTTCGTTATCAATCAGGGCGTCGAGACCCTTGGGCGCAATCATGACCTCTTTTTGAGGACGTGAGAGCAGGAAGCCGGACTCGAGTAACACATCGAGAAAGGGCATCAGCTTTTCTTGAGCCAACTCGACGAGTTCTTTCTTTGATGTGTCATCAATGAGGCCCAGCTCTTCGGCAACCATCTTCACAGCGATATTGCGGTGGACCGATTCACCTGTGTGAAGGACAAAGAGGTAGGTGTGAGTAATCTTGCCTACTACCTCGATAGTTTCGTCATCCATAGTTCAACCATACCGAGGGTGGGGTAACAGTTCTGGACGGGTAAACTTGTAAGCCAACCCTCCGTAGCTCAGTGGATAGAGCAAGAGCCTTCTAATCTCTTGGTCGCAGGTTCGATTCCTGCCGGGGGGACTTTGTTTGCCCAGAAAATGCTGTGACTATCTGCTCCCCCTATATCTATTAGGAGCCGAACAGTTATCATCGAATCAACACCATCTAGTGCCACATAGGAGTGGATATGAGCAACTACATCGTTACTAACCCTGCAACCGGAGAAGCTGGAACGCCTTTCGCCCAAGCTTCAGATGCACAGATTTCTGCAGCCATTGACGCTGCACACACAACTCACCAGGGCTGGTCCAAGACCACCACTGTGGCTGAGCGTTCAGTATTGATCGAGAAGGTTGCTCAGCTCCACCGCGACCGTCGAGAGATGCTGGCAGAGACGATCGTTCGCGAGATGGGCAAGCCTTACGAGCAGGCTCTCGGTGAAGTCGACTTCACCGCAGACATCTACTCTTTCTATGCCACCAACGGCGAGAAGTTCCTCGCCGACGAAGCCATCCCCGAGTTCGAAGGTGAAGGCGAAGCCTTCATCCGCCGTTCTTCTCTCGGTGTGCTCCTGGGCATCATGCCCTGGAACTTCCCTTACTACCAGGTAGCTCGCTTTGCCGGCCCCAACCTTGTTCTGGGTAACACCATCTTGCTCAAGCACGCTTCACAGTGCCCTGAGTCGGCAGCCGCTATGGAGAAGATCTTCAACGACGCTGGCTTCCCCGCTGGTGCCTACCAGAACCTGTATGCAGACTCGAAGCAGATCGAGGGCGTCATCGCAGATCCTCGCGTTCAGGGTGTTTCCCTGACCGGTTCCGAGCGCGCCGGTGCTGCTGTGGCAGAAACCGCAGGTCGTCACCTCAAGAAGGTTGTTCTTGAGCTCGGCGGTTCAGACCCCTTCATCCTGTTGAGCACCGACGACATGGATGCCACTGTTGAGGCAGCTATCGCTGGTCGTAACGACAACAACGCTCAGGCCTGCAACGCAGCCAAGCGTTTTGTCGTGATCGAAAGCCTCTACGCAGAGTTCTTGGAGAAGTTCACCGCCAAGATGCTCGAGATGACTCCTTCGAACCCCATGGACGAGGGCACATACCTTGGTCCTCTCTCCTCTGCAGGTGCAGCAGACGGTCTTGAAGAGCAGGTCTCTCGCGCCGTCAAGCAGGGTGCAACCTTGCACGCACGTGGTGACCGCAGCGGTACCTACTTCTCCGGTGTTGTCCTGACTGACGTCAAGCCAGGTATGGACGCACACCACGAAGAGTTCTTTGGCCCTGTCGCCATTGTCTACTCGGTGAAGGATGAAGCTGCAGCTGTTGAGTTGGCTAACGACACTCCATTCGGTTTGGGTTCCTACCTGTTCTCCACCGATAAGGCACAGGTCATGCGCGTAGCAAACCAGATCGAAGCAGGCATGGTTTACGTCAACGGCGTAGGCCTCGACAGCCCTGAGCTTCCCTTCGGTGGCATCAAGCGTTCGGGCTTTGGACGTGAACTGGGTCGCTTCGGTATCGAAGAGTTCGTCAACCGCAAGCTCATCCGCATTCTGAAGTAATTCAGAAATAGAGCTACCAAAGATTCCCTGGCCGATATGAACTGCTCCCCAAAAGTTGGACTGATTAATCAGTTTCCAATTTCTGGGGAGTATTTCTTTGAAACCATCTAGTTCACTCACAACTTCTCAACGAGAACAGCTCGTTGATCTCTTTGAATCCGGCCTCGGTTATGTTGCTGCCGCAAGCCGTTACGGATTTTCATCGGCTGTGGTCAAACACTTCCATCGCAGGTGGATGCTTCATGGCAGGCTTTGTCTTGTGGAGAGTAAAACCAAAAGTTCTTTTCCTTTTGAAATCAAAAAGGAAGTAGTCGAACGTTTCCTTGCTGGCGCAACAAAGATGGAACTCGCGGCTGAGTTTGAGTTGCGTTCTGTTCAACTCGTGACCACGTGGACTCGTCAATGGAGAGCAGGTGGGGATGAGGCTTTGATGCCCAAACCCAAAGGAAGACCTGTCGGTTCTTCCACGAGTCCAGCAACGGCCAACGAAGCCGACCAGCTTCGTCAGCAAGTCAAACG
>NZ_JARXVT010000004.1 GCF_029892845.1 Aurantimicrobium minutum | reverse complement strand
CGACATTGCTCCAGAGTGTCAACAAGGACGCGACTCATCTAGTGTTAATAAGGACGCGACTCATGTGTCAACAAGGTCGTGAACCTAGACACCCTCAGATCCACAAGAAATTCCTCGCAACTGCGAGGAATTCTTTGTTTAACCACCCACTGGTTCTTTATGGAGTGGGCACTGGAATAACCGCTGGTTCCCCTGTGGTGATGTCGTATTCTCCGCTCGCAAATCGGTTCACCCACGACCTGAGATACGTTACGTCTATCTCAGAACAGCCAGTGGGGTAGAACTCTTTATGAAGTCGAATCGGTTCGTTCTGTAATTGACCATTCTTGAGTTCGACGATGTACATCAAGGCCCCCACTGTTTTATACACTTCATCGCTGAGGCGTGGGTCAATTTCCATTTTCCAGGCCCATGGGTTTCGGTAACCGGTGGTGGTCGCCATCCAGGACAGAGGCATCATGCTTGTCACGCGATGAGCTGAGACCACAAAGTTCACGGTGAGAGCATCTTTGTTATCGATGTAGTTCACGATGGAATCGTGGTCCGGACTTGTACCAGGATCTCCCCACCAATGTGCATGAACCTCAATGGGATCGTATTGGTAGGTCTGGCCAAACTTGTTGTTATAGAACACATAAAGGGATGAGTTCCACGACACCTCATCCTCGCCAGATTGCTCGTTGTCATTATTGACCTCGTAAGAAATCCAACTAGGAATATCTGATGAACTCAGGTTCACCATTCGGGTGCCGTTATAGACGAAACCCTCAGGGGGAGTGTAAATCGAGATGTTGTTGGGAGCATCAGGAACCACTTCAACACCAGGTGGAGTAGGCGGTTGAGGTCGAACAGGTTCATCCACAATAACTTCAGCTACGGGGGCCACTGAGGGCTTTGCCGTGGTGAGAACACCGTCAGCATGTTCGGAACGCGGGGGATCAATAGCTTCTATCACGATGGGTGAAGTCACAGCAGAGCTGGCCACCAAAGCGAAACTAGATCCCAGAACAAAGCTCGGTAAAGCAATTGCTGTTGTGATCAGCACTGAGTGAACCGGTAGCTTGTGTAGCAAAATCATCCCCTGTTCCGAGCGTACTCCCACGCCGGCTCTCAGGTTGAATCTAGACCTCGATCCTGCGTAATGGCAGGGAAACTTACAGGGTCTCTATCTCTCCAATGGCTGAAGATTTTCGTTATTGATCTCAACGACTTTGGCTACGCGCCGAGCATATTTCTCATCGTGGGTACCAAGCCATTCTGTGGTCATCCACACCCGCACAATCTCCATGGCGAGAGCAGAGCCAATAATCTTGCCGCCGATACACAGCACGTTGGTATCTGAATGGCTTCGTGCCAATTCTGCACAGAAGGAGTCCTGACAGACTGCGGCATAGACGCCGTTGACTTTGTTGGCAATCATGGCTGAGCCATATCCAACCCCGTCAACGAATATCCCGCGATCAACTTCCCCCAGAGCAACTGACTTTGCTGCTGGATAAACATGATCCGGTAGATCGGCGGGGTCACTGCTGTCAGTTCCGAAGTCAATCACCTCATGACCTTGAATCGTGAGCCAGGCAGCAATCTCGTTTTTGAGTGCGAGTCCTGCATGATCATTGGCGAGGGCTATCTTCATGACCCAAGGCTACGTGATATGTTTTCGAGGTTCAAAGGATTGACATGTCAGAAACTCTGCCCCCTTGCCCACACTGCTCAAGTGAATACACCTACGAGATGGGTGCCTTGCTGGTTTGCCCAGAATGTGCACACGAATGGAACCCTGAAGAAGATCAGGCTAATGATTCTTCGATTATCAAGGACTCCGTTGGAAACGTTCTTGCTGATGGCGACACTGTCACCGTGGTCAAAGGCCTCAAGGTAAAAGGTTTCCCTCAGGACATCAAGGTTGGAACCAAGGTGCGCAACATTCGCTTGGTACCGGACGCTTCAGATGGTCACGACATTGACTGCAAGGTAGACGGCTTTGGCCAGATGCAACTCAAGTCCTCCGTCGTGAAGAAAGTTCTCTAAGACTTACTTTTCTTCACTAATCCGGACAACAATTTTTCCTAGGTTGTTTCCGTCAATCAGTGCTGCGAAACCGTCTTGGATATCCTCAAGACTCACACAGTGATCAATGACGGGTCGCGCACCAGATTCTTCCATTACGCGCAGGCAGTTATAGAACTCTGCCAATGTGCACGTGGTTGAACCAATAATGCTCAACTGTTGGTAAAAGATTCTGTTCAGGTCTGCGTTTGCATGAGGACCTGACGTTGCGCCACAAATCACGACAGTTCCACCTGGGCGAAGTGACTTGAGGGAATGTGACCAGGTAGCCTCTCCCACTGTCTCGACGACGATATCTACTCTCTCGGGCAGTCGTGCACCAGGCTCGAAAGCTGCATCTGCGCCTAAATCGAGTGCAAACTGCCTTTTGCGCTCATCTCGAGCTGTGACGTACACAGTTGCTCCAGCTGCCTTGGCAAGAGCTATGGCGGCGCTGGCAACGCCACCAGACGCCCCTTGAACTAAAACCCTGTCACCGGCTTTGAGGTCAGCACGGGTGAACAGCATGCGATAGGCAGTTCCCCAGGCAATACCCATTGCAGCTGCTTCGTCAAAACTCAGCCATTCAGGCTTGGGAACGAGGCTGCCTTCTGGCACCACAATGTAATCGGCAAAAGTACCGTTATAGAGCTCGCTGATGATGGAACGCTGCGGATCCATCGTCATATCGCCCATTCCACGCGCCGCGTCAGCAACAACAGGATAAATAATGACCGGTTTGCCGTCATCGGTGTACCCGGCACCATCACAACCCAAGATCATGGGAATTCGCTCAGCGGGATGGCCTACCCCACGCAGAGTCCATACATCGTGTGGATTAAGCGAGGCTGAAACGAGACGTACCCTGGCCCAACCTGTAGGAATTTCAGGCTCTGGCATTTCTTGGACGACTAGTCCTGCAAGAGGGTTGTCAAAGTCTTGGCTGGTGGCTACGGCGGCACGCATAACTACAGGCTAAACCAGGTCGCGCCAATCCCGCTCAGGTTCATCTGCACCACGCGGGGGCATCGGTTCGTCGTTGTATTCGAAATCATCGTCATCGCGAATGATGTCCACCGCAGCAGTGAATGTTCCAGTGGGGGGATTGATTACGACTTCTTCGTCCCTGCGGTACTGAAGCACGTTTTCTATGTAATCCCGAACGGCCTCGTTCAGGGGAACGTCTCGGGCCTGTTCTTGGGACATAAACCAACGGTGTTCCAGAACCTGGTGGAAAACTTCAGCTGGTTCAAGTTTGCTGTCTAAGTTCTCTGGAACTGCCCGAATGACAGGTTCGAAAACTCTCGTCAGCCACAAGTGTGCAACAACTTCCTCATCAAGGTTGAGCAAGCTCACAGTTGCGGAATATGAATCTAAATCATTGAGGAGGCGTCTGGCTTGGTTCTCTTCTGTGTCTAGCCCCGTCAGGCGCAGTAGGCGGCGTGCATGGTGACCTGAGTCCACCACCTTGGGTTGAATTTTAACCTTGGTGCCATCAGCATCTGTTTTGATAGAGAGCTCTTCAATATCGAAACCAAGTTCATTCAAGCGTTGCACGCGTTTGTTGATCTTCCAGAGTTCATTTTGTTCGAGAAGTTCAGGGTCATTGAGTTCATGCCACAAAGTGTCATAACTGGCCATAATTCGATCACTTGTGGCAACAGGGTCGATGTCTGAATCAAGCTTTCCTCCGGCCTGAATATCCATGAGCTCACCGGCGATATTGACTCGGGCGATCTCTAGATCATGTTCACGTTGACCCTTCGTCAGGCTGTCATAAAGCCTGCCGGTTTCAGCGTCAACCAAATAAGCCGCAAAGGAACCAGCATCACGGCGGAAAAGGGTATTCGACAGAGACACGTCACCCCAGAAAAAACCCACATTGTGAAGTCTGACAAGGAGCAGGGCGAGTGAATCCACTAAACGTTGTGCTGTTTCTGGACGCAGAGTTGTGGAATAAAGTGCACGAAAAGGCATCGAGAATTTGAGGTGACGAGTGACAAGTGCTGAGGGTAAAGGGTTCCCTTCTACATCTGTTCGTCCTTGAACGACAGCAACAGGTTCCACGCAGGGCACTTCAATCTTCTGCAAATTACGAAGCATCTCGTATTCGCCTTGTGCCATCTCATCAGTTGTTTCTTTGATGGCGATCACATAACCGTCAAGTTGTGCAAAGCGCACTATGTGGCGCGAAATACCTTTAGGGAGTGCCGTGATGGTGTCGTCAGGCCAGTTCTCCAATGGAACATCCCAGGGTAACGCGAGTAAACCAGGTTCAACCGTTGCAGCAGTGATGTTGAGTGAACCACTCATTGACGTTTCTCTTCTCTTAAGTGAGTTGCCCGCGACCAGATAACTGATCGCGGGCAACGGTGCACGAGATGTACTGATGAATCTGACAGATTCAGCTGTGAATTAGTGAGAGATTGCTCCGGAGAGACGCTCACCAGATTCTGCGTCAAAGACGTGAATGTGCTTCTCAGTGGGAAGTACGAATACTTCATCACCGCGCATAGGGTGGTCACGACCATCTACACGAACTGTGATGCTGTGCTCAGCACCGTCGATGATGACGTGTCCGTAAAGGTAGCCGTCTGCACCGAGCTCTTCAACGACGTCAACCTTGATCTTGAGGCCTTTGTCCTTGTTCACTGTGAGGTCTTCGGGACGAATACCTACGGTGACTGCTCCAGTTGCCTTCTTGGTTACTTCTGCGTCGACCTTGGCAACGGTGTTACCAAACTCAACACCACCGGAAACAACCTTGGAAGGGAAGAGGTTCATTGCAGGGGAGCCAATGAATCCAGCGACGAACTTGTTTGCTGGACGCTCATACAGGTCGCGGGGTGTGCCGACTTGCTGAAGCAATCCATCTTTCAAGACTGCGATGCGGTCACCCATGGTGAGTGCTTCAACCTGGTCGTGTGTCACGTAAACAGTGGTGACGCCCAGACGACGCTGTAGTGAAGAGATCTGGGTACGAGTCTGTACACGAAGCTTTGCATCCAAGTTAGAAAGTGGCTCATCCATGAGGAATACCTGAGGCTTACGAACGATTGCTCGTCCCATTGCTACACGCTGACGCTGACCACCAGAAAGTGCTTTGGGCTTGCGGTCCAGGTACTGCTCGAGGTCAAGGAGCTTTGCGGCCTCGAGGACACGCTCTGCGCGTTCTTCCTTCTTGATACCAGCAATCTTGAGCGCAAAACCCATGTTCTCTGCCACGGTCATGTGGGGGTAGAGGGCGTAGTTCTGGAAAACCATAGCGATGTCGCGGTCCTTGGGAGGAACATCAGTGACATCACGGTCGCCGATCAGGATGCGGCCGCCGTTGACCTCTTCGAGGCCGGCAAGCATGCGCAAGGTTGTTGACTTACCGCAACCCGAAGGTCCGACAAGAACGAGGAATTCGCCATCTTCAACCTTGAGGTTGATTTTGTCTACTGCGGGCTTGGTAGTGCCGGGGTAGAGGCGAGTGGCGTTATCAAATGTAACTGTAGCCATGACTATTAGTGCTCCTTCACCGGCAGGTACGTGCCGGACGATCCGTTGTGAATGGTATGCGATATCCGTCTTTGGATATCACTGGTGATAATTCTGTCATAAGAACCGAATGAAGGAATAGAAACGGTGAATTTCCGCTTATCCTTGCTGTTGGCGACAGCAGCAAAGAAAAGGGAACATTGTGGCGAAAGTTATTGAATTCGGATTAGACACCTTCGGCGATGTCACAGAGGATCTGAATGGAAAACCTCTCTCCCAGGCGCAAGTACTTCGCAACGTGGCAGCCGAGGCAGTTCTTGCCGATGAGGTTGGATTGAATTTCTTCGGAATTGGTGAGCATCACCGAGATGACTTTGCTGTCTCATCGCCTGAAGTGTTACTGGGAGCTATTGCCGCTCAAACCAAGAACATTCACCTGGGGTCAGCAGTTACAGTGCTGAGTTCAGATGATCCCATCCGCGTTTTTCAGAAGTTCTCCACCTTAGATGCCGTCTCCAACGGTCGAGCTGAAGTAATTGTGGGTCGAGGCTCTTTTACAGAATCCTTCCCACTTTTTGGGTTTGATCTGCAGGATTACGAAAGACTGTTTGAGGAGAAGCTGGATCTCTTTGCACATCTCGTCCAGGGTGGCCCCACAACGTGGCAGGGGACTATCCGCCCCGCATTGAATGAGCAGATGGTTTACCCAACTGTTGAAGGGGGCAAGCTCAAAACGTGGATTGGTGTTGGTGGCAGTCCTCAGTCTGTTGTTCGCGCTGCCCAATACGGTTTGCCGTTGATGTTGGCCATCATTGGGGGAGACCCATTACGTTTCCGCCCTTATGTCGATCTCTATCACCAGGCACTCGCTCAGCTGGAACTAGAACCTCTCCCTATCGGGCAGCATTCACCTGGATTTATCGCACAAACCGATGACGAAGCAAAGAACCTCATGTTCCCTCATTATCAAGTCATGCATGAGCGCATTGGTCGCACTCGTGGCTGGCCACCGTTGACTCGAGCACAGTTTGATCACGAAGCAGGCCTTGAAGGGGCTCTATTTGCTGGTTCTCCTGAAACAGTTGCCCAGAAACTAGCTCGAAGCATTCATGGTCTAGGGATTTCTCGCTTCGATCTGAAGTACAGCTTGGGAACACTGCCACACGAGCATCTAATGAGCAGCATTCGACTCTATGGCGAAGTTGTGGTTCCTCGAGTTCGCGAACTCCTCGCTGAGATGGACAAGTAACATCTCGTAAAGATACCCCTAGGGGTATATGATTGAGTTATGTCTCAACCCCTCAAGGTAGTAGTTATCGGCGGCGTTGCAGGTGGAATGTCTGCCGCTACTCGTCTGCGTCGTCTCGATGAACACGCAGAAATCGTAGTTCTCGAACGCAGTGGATATGTCTCTTTTGCGAACTGTGGTCTGCCCTATCACCTGAGCGGGACAATTGAGCAGCGTTCTTCACTCATGTTGCAGACACCGGCGTCGTTGGCAGCACGTTTCGCCTTAGACGTTCGAGTAAAAAGTGAAGTAGTCGACATTAATCGTGAGCAGAAAACAGTGACTGTTCGCAACCTTGAAGACAAAACTGACTATGTCGAGTCTTATGACTTCCTTGTTCTCTCGCCTGGTGCTGCTCCGGTTATGCCTGGTCAACCTGGGGCTGATCGTGCGATGTCCATGCGTGACATTGAAGACCTTGATCGCGCAATGGCCTGGTTGGGGTCCAAGCCTTCTACGGCGCTAGTGCTCGGGGGAGGATTCATTGGCATAGAAGTTGCTGAAAACCTGATTAAACGTGGACTTAGCGTCACCTTGCTTCAGCGTGGTAATCAACTCATGAAGAATCTCGACCCTGAGATGGCCGTGATGTTAACCACACGAATGCGAGCAGCTGGTGTGGATATTCGTTTCAACACCACTGCAGTTGATTACACCAAAAAAACAGTCACCCTCTCCACTGGTGAGGAGATTTCTGCAGACGTAATTTTCTCTGCAATGGGTGTGCGTCCTGAAATTGGACTTGCCCAATTAGCTGGCTTGCGAATCGGTGAAAACGGAGGCATTTGGGCTGACGAACAGCAGCGCACAAGTGACCCCAGCATTTTTGCTGTTGGTGATGCTGCGGAAAAGACAGATGCGATTTCTGGCGAACCTCGTCTGGCTACTCTGGCCGGTTTGGCGAATAGGCACGGGCACTCGGTAGCTAATGCAATCGCACATGCACCTGTTGTTCCTGCAACCCCTGCATTAGGAACTTCAATTGTGACTTTTGAAGGTTTAGCTGCAGCATCTGTGGGATGGACTGAAACTGCGCTCAGGACACAAGGCCGGAACATTCGCATCGTTCATGCTCACCCCGCAAACCATGCTGCTTACTATCCTGGCGCTGAAACGATGCGTCTCAAGCTCATCGTGGATGCTGATAACGACCAGATTCTCGGTGCGCAAGGCGTTGGTGGAACAGGTGTTGATAAGCGCATAGATGTGATTGCAACAGCAATGTTTGCAGGAATTACCGCTTCCGCGCTGGCGCAGCTCGAGCTTGCCTACGACCCACAGCATGGTTCTGCTAAAGATCCGATCAATATGTTGGGTTACATCAACCGCAACGTAGCTGAGGGGTTCACCTCAACGATTGAATGGCACGAACTAGAGAACTTTCGATCTGATGGCTGGGAAGTCCTCGACGTTAGAACTGTGGGAGAGCATAAGTTCGGATCAATGCCCGAGAGCATGAACATCCCCCTGGACACTCTTCGAGAGAACTTAGAGCAGTTGCGTGGGAAAAAAGTAGTCGTCCATTGTCAGGTTGGCCAACGTGGTCACACAGCAACACGTATTTTGGCCCAAGAAGGAATTGAAGCAGTCAACCTAGATGGTGGCTACCTCACATGGAAGGCCGGTATGGCCTCGAAAGGAGATCAGAAATGACTGACGTAACCCCCGAGGAACACAAGGCTATTGTCAACCGACTGAAACGTGCACAGGGCCAATTAGCTGCAGTAATCACGGCTGTCGAAGCTGGCGGAGATTGTCGCGCCGTTGTGACTCAACTCTCTGCGGTATCAGGAGCCATCGATAAAGCAGGCTTTGCCATTATTGCCAAAGCTATGCAGGAATGTATGACCTCTGGCGGTTCCGCAGATAAGGACGCACCAACGGTTGCTGAGCTGGAGAAGCTGTTTCTTTCTCTTGCCTAGCTAAACTCCAAGAGTGAGCAAGACCCAACACCCGATAGCTCTCTGGGCTGCTGTGATCAGCGGGACAGCTGTTACTTCAGTGTTGGCATTTTCTTTGTTTGTAGCGCCTCCTGTCGACCGTTTTGGCGATCCAGCAAACTACACCCGCATTAATTCTGTTCCAGAGGTAGAGCAGTGGGGGAGTCACCCCGTCGATTTCTATGTCGAGAATGTGCTCGCCTCGATGACGTTAGAACAAAAGATTCGTTCTCTGATCATTGCCAATTACCCAGGGACTGATCCCGCCTCGCTTCACGCATTTGTTCAAGACAATGAACTCGGCGGATTTATTGTCATGGGCAGTAATGTTCCTGCAACCTCCACCGAGCTTGCTGAAGAAACTAGTGTAATTGCAGGATCTCCGGAACTGCCCAGGCTTATCGGTATTGATGAAGAGGGTGGGCTGATCAAGCGTCTGCCCTACGACGATTTTGCTGGAGCGGACACCTTAAGGAATGAACCTGCGTCAGCCACCTATTCTGCTTTTACGGGTAGAGGAGAACTTCTTTCGAGTGTTGGCGTCAACCTAAACTTTGGTGTCGTGGCGGATGTTTCCGGAGATCCTCAGTCATTCATTTATGGTCGTTCATTCGGGGGAGATCCAACTTCGGTTGCCGAAAGAGTAACCGCTGCTGTGACCGGTGAAGGTCCTTCGGTGCTGAGTACTATCAAGCATTTCCCGGGGCATGGCAGCGCCCCTGGGGATTCTCATGTTGGCGTCCCTCTTTCTCCGTTGACATTTGACCAATGGCTTGCTTCCGATGCCATCCCTTTTCAGGCGGGGATTGATGCAGGGACGTCTATGGTGATGTTTGGACACCTCGCCTTCCCTGCAGTTGATAACACTCCCTCTTCACTCTCGAAGACCTGGCACCACATCCTCAGAGATAACCTCGGTTTCTCCGGAGTAATCATTACCGATGACATGACGATGCTGGAACAGTCTCACCTGCCTGAATATGCGGATCGAGTGAATAACGCCGTACTTGCTCTGGCAGCTGGAAACGATGTCTTGTTGTATGTAGCTGGTTCAGATTTCGATGCAGGGGCGATCGTTTCTGGGGTCGTGTCTGCAGTGAATACAGGCCAGATCTCTTCCGCCCAACTCGATGACTCTGTTCGACGTGTGCTGACTCTTCGCAGAATGCTTTACCCAGAGGCTGAATCGTGGATTCCTCCTTGCGATGAGCGGTGTTTTATCCGGGTGACCTACTAGTCGCCACTTCCCGTGATCTCATCTCGGATACGGCGAAGATTTTCCATAAGGAACCCGATCAAAATCCAGTTGAAACCTGACGGAGGGCTCAAGTGGATGGGTTCGGTGAGGGCAGGCATTTCCTGAGTGTCAGGGTGTGCTTGTTTCGTGGCTGGCAATCCTGCGTCACGAACGAGCAGCCTCAAATCGTGCCCTGATCGGAGGAATTCTTCGGCTATTTGAGCAATGCCGGGCTCAGCAATCACTGTTTCGTCGTAGTTATCTCGAACACCACGGGCAACTCCAATTGTTCGTGTGACGAGAACAGCAAGCTGTTCTAGCAATTGCTGTTGAGAATCTAGATCTTTCCCGTGCGTGCCTTTGAAGACGTTGAAACGAAGACCTTCTTGTGCTGAGCGCAAGGTTGCTTGTGCACGATCAAGTTGTGGCCTCAGTTCACGCGCTCGTGTGTTGATGTCAGAGAGCACTTCATAGCTGGTCTCTCGTCGCAATACACTGCCGATGTCTTCTAGAACTTCCGCAATATTTGCTCCTAGTGTTGCAATGGCTTGTTGTGAGGGCCCAATCGCAACGGGTGGGACGATTACTGCATTGACAATGAAAGCAATGCTCGCACCAATGATTGTCTCGACGATACGTCCAACTGCATACTCGGGAGTAGCAGAGCCAATTGCAATGACCAGCATCGCGCTGATGGCAATTTGATTTGCCGTTCCAGGGGTAAATTTGAAAACCCAACCAGCTATGAAGGCCACCATGATTGCGGCAAGGACAAGCCAACTGGGAGTTCCGAAGATCAGGCTGGCAACGAGAGCAATAGCGACTCCCAGTACAACGCCTGTGCTTCGTTCTATAGCTTTGCCCAGTGATTGGTTAATACTGGGCTGGATCACGATAATCGCGGCAATAGCTGCGAATATGGGCTGTTCTGTGGGGTAGACAGCTAGAGCAGCAAACCAAGCCAATAACGTGGCAATAATCGTTTTGGCTAATTGAAGAAACGGGATACGTTTCTTACTCTGCACATTCGACGCGATGCTCACTTGTTCACCGTATTGCCACTTACTGCTCCACTTGAGTGGGCTCGCCAGTAGTTCTCCACCTCACTGATAAGTGAGTATTACTCCACATCCCTCTTGCCCCTCAGATTTTAGAGACACAATTTTTCGTATTCTCGGCTGATGAATGTGATCACCCACAACCTCAGACGTGTGATGGGACTTGATGATTCTGAGACAGAGGATCTGTTCAGCGGTAAATTACAGCACAGTCGTATTCGTGTGAAACTCGCAGTTGGAACCGCAACTATTGCTGGCTTAGCAATAGTGATCATCACAATCATTGCGTCATCACTGAGCTCTGTTGGTAGAAGCGTAGAAATCCCGCACAATCTCACAGCGTCACCCATGATGGTTTCCGAACAAGACTCGACAGTATTGGGAACTGTACTCATCCATGTCATCGGCGAAGTGAATAACCCCGGCATTTATGAATTGAATTCTGGTTCCAGGGTTATTGATGCAGTGATGTCCGCAGGTGGTCTGCTCTCCACCGCGGCCGAATGTGGAGTGAATCTCGCTCGGGAGGTGAAGGACGGAGAGCAACTCTCCATACCTTCGAAAGATCAGAACTGTAATGTCAATGGCTCTTCCGATCAAGGTGGCACGTTATCCCTGAATTCGGCGACAGCCGAGCAGTTCGACTCTTTGCCTGGCATTGGCCCAACTCTGGCCGAACGAATTGTGCAGTGGAGGAATAGCAACAGTGGTTTCGCCTCCGTTGATCAACTCAATGAGGTGTCAGGAATTGGCGACAAGTTGTTTGCTGGGATTAGAGATCTTGTCACGTTGTGAAAACAATCAGAATCGCAGCTGATCTTCGTTTATTTCTTCCCGTACTTTTCGGGTGGATTGTGCTCGCTGCCGCTCTCGTATGGAGTGACTCTAGGCCACTTGTCGCTCCTGTCGCAGGAGGAGTAATTCTGCTCTTTACTTTGTGTGGCTTTGCAGTGATTCGGTTTCAGCCAATTTTGGGTCTCAGTGGCATCGTCACAGCTACGTTGTTGGTTGCGTGGCTGATTCAGCTGCCCAATCATACAGAGACACAACCTTGGGATAATCCTGAACAAGTTCAGTCACCGTGGTGGCTTGCGTGGGCAGATGTGCTGAGGAATTCTTTTCTGACTGCCACGGCAGAGCTTCCTGATTATGGTGGGCAGTTGATTCCGGGTCTCGCCATTGGCGATACCAGCAGAGTCAGTGAGCAGTTGAGTAATGCAATGAAGGTGGTCTCTCTCACTCACATCACTGCGGTCTCTGGGGCGAACTGTGCAATTGTGACCGCCAGCGTCATGTCTATTGCTGCACTGTGTGGTGCGGGGAGAAAGGTGAGACTGATAGCTGCTTCGGTGGCTCTGGTTGCCTTTGTCGTCTTGGTCACGCCTCAACCCAGTGTTCTTCGAGCAGCAGTTATGGCAATGGTTGTCATGTTGTCTTTGTTCAGTGGCAGGCCGGGTTCTGGGATACCTCTTCTCGCTCTTGCAACACTGTTGATGTTGTTATGGAATCCGTGGTGGGCGATCGATTTTGGATTTATCTTGTCGGTGTCAGCAACCGCTGGGATTGTGTTGTTCTCGGGACCACTCACAATGAGTCTCAGCAGATGGTTGCCATTTTGGTTATCAGCGATGATTGCAATACCGCTATCGGCGCAGCTCCTGTGTCAGCCCTTCATCATTCTTCTCAGTCCACAACTTCCGACTTATGGCGTACTTGCCAATGTCATTGCAGCACCTGCTGCACCTGTTGCCACAGTTATTGGACTCGTCGCGTGTTTGGTTGTTTGGTGGGCACCTGGATTAGCGTTGCCGTTGTTGTGGATGTCCTGGTTGCCTGCGCAATGGATAGGTCACACAGCATCACTCATTGCAAGCTTCCCTCAAGCCCAGCTTCCTTGGTTTGAAGGCATGAGTGGCGCCTTTTCTGCGGCAATGCTTTCCGTACTTGTGTTGTTAGCTCTTTTGGCACCGAAGATGATTGTCCGGAACACGTCGGCAGTTGTCATCGTGATGTCGGGTGCTATCTGGGGTGTTTCAGCACTAGTCAGTGGATTCACTTTTTCATCGTCACTTCCAGATGATTGGAGTGTTGCTGCGTGTGACGTTGGAGAAGGTGATGCCCTCGTGCTTAAAAGCAAGGGACAAGTTGCTGTTATTGATGTTGGGCGCACCCCTGAGCCGATGAAGAAGTGTTTGGAGCAATTGAGAATTACTCACATTGATCTCTTGGTGTTGACTCACTTCGATAAAGATCATGTGGGTGGTCTAGATGCAGTGATGGGGAAAGTAGACCACGCGATTGTGGGCAAACCAGAAAATGCAGAGGACGAAGGACTACTCACTGAGCTCAGCCGCGCTGGTGCCCGTCTTCAGAGGGGTATTCAAGGGCTTTCCGGTGCTCTGGGGGAGTCCCAATGGCAGGTTTTATGGCCCGATACCCAACATCCAACGATGGAGCTAGGAAATCCCGGTTCAGTGACGCTCCTGGTTGCATTCCCCTCGTTTAGAGCTTTGTTTCTTGGAGACTTAGGCCAGGAAGCCCAACTTGCATTGATGAACACGGTAGACCTTCCAACTGTCCAGGTGGTGAAGGTGGCACATCATGGATCTGCAGATCAAAGTTCTACTCTCTATGAAAAAGTGAATCCAGCCATTGGTCTTTTCTCTGTGGGTGCAGAAAATGACTATGGGCATCCCAGAAGCGAAACACTCTCATTGTTAACTGACCTCGGTGCACTCACTCCGCGAACTGATAATGACGGGTTGATACTGATCAGTGCGAGATCTTCGGGCTTGAGTGTCTGGACAGAGCATTAGGCTAAATCCATGGCAGGTAAGGCAAAGATTGCGATAGAGCAACTCTCATGGAACAACGCCAAGCCTGCCCCCATCGTTTTAGTTTCTGGCGCAGAAGGTTTTCTCGCAGACCGAGCAATCCAGAACATTCGAGAGATCCTTAAAGCTTCTGACGCATCCCTCGAAGTGAGTGACTTAGATGCCAGTTCCTATGCGCCAGGAGAGCTCCTTACCCTGGCAAGCCCTTCATTGTTTGGTGAACCACGTCTCATCCGGGTCAGTGATGTAGAGAAATGCAACGACGAGTTCTTGCTTGAAATGCTGGACTATGCAGAATCGCCTGATTCTGACACCACGGTTGTTCTTCGTCACGGTGGGGGAGTTCGAGGTAAGAAACTGCTCGACACTCTCCGTTCAGGCACTGGCGGAGCTGTCGAGATTGTCTGCGCGGAACTCAAAAGCGACAACGACAAGTTTGACTTTGCGGGAAATGAATTCCGTCTTGCTGGGAGGAAGATTGCCCCCAGTGCGCTTCGCTCCTTAGTTCAAGCTTTCTCAGGTTCAGGTTCCGAACTAGCAAATGCTTGTCAACAGCTCATTGCAGATGCTGATGGTGACATAACAGATCGCACTGTTGAGGATTACTACGGTGGTCGTATCGAAGCAACAGCGTTCAAAGTTGTAGATTCGGCTGTCGCAGGCCGTCTCGGTGATTCGTTAGTCACGTTGCGCCACGCCCTGCAATCCGGAGCAGATCCAGTTCCTATCGTGGCTACATTTGCCGCCAAGCTACGTTTGATGGCCAAGCTTTATGGAGAACGACGAGGCTCTGGAGAACTTGCCGGAGCGTTGGGTGCTGCACCCTGGCAAATTGACCGCGCGCGTAAAGATCTCTCCGGCTGGAGTGAAACTGGATTGGGTAATGCGATTGAAGTCATTGCCCAGACAGACGCCAACGTCAAAGGTGCCTCTCGTGATCCCATTTACGCACTTGAACGCATGGTTAACGTTGTCGCCAGCTATGGGAAGCGCTAGCTTCCGACCGCTGCAGACTTAAACAAATATGGCCCCCACTTATGTGGAGGCCATATTTATAAAGAGTGCTTAGAGAGCAGCAACCTTCTTAGCAATAGCTGACTTGCGGTTAGCAGCGTTGTTCTTGTGAAGAACACCCTTGCTTACTGCCTTGTCGAGCTTCTTGGTTGCGGTCTTCAAGGCTGCTTCAGCAACTGCCTTGTCTCCGGTTGCTACTGCAGTGCGAGCTGCACGGACAGCGGTCTTAACCTCTGACTTCACAGCCTTGTTGCGCTCAGTTGCCTTTGCGTTGGTGCCAATTCGCTTGATCTGCGACTTAATGTTTGCCACGTTAACCGTGTCTTTCACTCGATGTATTTACGTTTGGATTGTGTCGCACCAGAGGTAGAGGGCTCTTCGCGACGAATCGTGTAGGTGGGACTACACGTAAGCCAAGAACCAACACTACCAGTAAGAGTGGCAGTTGCTAAAACTGTGTCGTAGTTCGTGGGAGACTAGAGGTTCTATGTCTCCTCGCGCCACGAAACCACTGCAGCCTGCGTCAACTGACCCAGCGAAGATTCGCAACTTCTGCATCATCGCTCACATTGACCACGGTAAGTCGACCCTTGCCGACCGCATGCTGCAGATTACGGGCATTGTCGACGATCGTTCTATGCGTGCTCAATATCTTGACCGCATGGATATTGAACGCGAACGTGGCATCACAATCAAAAGCCAGGCAGTTCGTATGCCCTGGGAGCTCAATGGTGAAACTTTCGCACTCAACATGATCGACACCCCCGGCCACGTTGACTTCACCTACGAAGTGAGCCGTTCGTTGGCTGCGTGTGAGGGTGCGATTCTTCTCGTTGATGCTGCACAAGGGATTGAAGCTCAGACCTTGGCGAACTTGTATCTCGCTATGGAGAATGACCTCACCATCATTCCTGTGCTCAATAAAATTGACCTTCCAGCTGCAGATCCAGAGAAGTACGCCAAAGAATTGGCTGATCTCATCGGTGGCAAGCCAGAAGATGTCTTGCGCGTTTCCGGTAAAACAGGAATGGGTGTTGCGGAACTTCTTGACCTCGTTGTCGACAAGATTCCTGCGCCAGTCGGTGATGCAGATGCACCAGCCCGTGCCATGATTTTTGACTCTGTTTATGACGCTTATCGAGGTGTGATTACCTACGTTCGAGTTATTGATGGCTCCCTCAAGCCACGTCAACGCATTCAGATGATGAGCACCAAAGCTGCTCACGAACTCATTGAAATTGGTGTTAGTTCACCAGAGCCCATTCCCTCACAAGGTCTCGGCGTCGGAGAAGTTGGCTACCTCATTACGGGTGTGAAAGATGTTCGCCAGTCCAAAGTGGGTGATACCGTAACTGACTCGGTGAAGCCGGCAACTCAAGCACTTCCTGGGTACACAGACCCGAAGGCCATGGTTTTTTCTGGTCTCTACCCCATTGATGGTTCGGATTACCCAGTACTTCGTGAAGCTCTCGACAAGCTCAAACTCTCTGATGCGTCACTGAACTACGAACCTGAGACTTCCGTAGCGTTAGGTTTCGGATTCCGTTGTGGATTCCTCGGGCTTCTCCACTTGGAGATCATCACCGAACGCCTCGAACGCGAATTCGGTCTTGATTTGATTGCGACCGCACCTTCAGTGCCCTACGAAGTCACAACCGAAGATAAGAAAACGGTGACGGTCACTAACCCGAGTGAATACCCCACTGGCAAAATCACTCGTGTGTCTGAACCCTTGGTTCGGGCAGGTATTTTGACTCCCAAAGATTATGTCGGCACCATCATGGAGCTGTGTCAGAGTCGTCGCGGAAATCTTTTGGGCATGGAGTACTTCGGTGAAGATCGTGTCGAGATGAAGTACGAGATTCCTCTTGGTGAGATCGTCTTTGACTTCTTCGATCACCTCAAAAGTCGCACACAGGGTTATGCCTCGCTTGACTATGAAGAAGCAGGAGAGCAAGACTCCGACCTGGTTAAGGTCGACATTCTTCTTCAGGGCGAACAAGTAGATGCATTTAGTGCCATTGTTCACAAGGACAAGGCATATGCCTATGGCCTCATGATGACCGAGCGCCTGAAGAAACTTATTCCACGCCAGCAATTTGAGGTTCCCATTCAGGCGGCTATTGGTGCACGAATCATTGCTCGTGAAACTATTTCTGCTATCCGTAAGGACGTCCTGGCAAAGTGTTACGGCGGTGACATCACTCGTAAGCGCAAACTTCTGGAAAAGCAGAAGGAAGGTAAAAAGCGCATGAAGATGGTGGGACGCGTCGAAGTTCCTCAAGAGGCCTTTATTGCAGCATTGCAAGGCGATGAAGAAGTGAAGAAGAAATAAATGTCTGAATCACAACGCCGGAGTAATTTCGCAGGTGATCGTGCGGTCAGCTACGGTTCAGTCGGTGCTACACAAGCTGCTGACGTCCTCGTGTTCCCTCCGACAGGTTTTCGTTCCACTCAGTCTGAATTTCGGTTAGGAAGTGGACAAGAACGCTTTGATGCCGCAACGGCAGCCCTAATGACCTGGGGTGTTCCACGCGGTTCGCACCTTGAAGTAGTTTCTGTGAATGAAGCTCACTCAGAGGGCTACAACGGCTTGTTGTTCAATGAGTTTGGCGCACCGGTTCCTCCAACTGCTGATGCCTTGGACCAACTCTTTGCACCTGATGGGACTCCCTACTTATCGGCAGGAACCACAGTTGAGCTAGCAAAAATGTGGACCCCTTATGACGTCACCACAAGTCACCGCGTAATTTACGTGGTTCGTGAAGAGCGTCGTATGGGTTACGCACTCGGCACCCTCGATCTAGAGCCGATCATCGGTGAAGAATTCTTCAGCGTTGAATGGCGTGATGATGATTCCGTTTGGTCTGTTGTGCGATCCGTAACGGCGATTGCTGAAGGTCGAAAGTATTTCTATCTTTCACCTCTGATTCGTTTGCGCCAGTGGCTTCAGCGTCGACAGTACGTTCGTTCTCTCCTTCCTGCTCGCACGGCCTAACTCATGGCAGGACCGCTTCCTGAGGGCAATCCAATGCCTGCTGACGGTTCTTTGCCTGTTGGTGTCAACATCGGGGCAGAACAGCGCACCATGAGCGCATATGTTCACGTTCCTTTTTGCCGCGTTCGTTGCGGGTACTGTGACTTCAACACGTACACAGCTACAGAACTTCGCGGGACGTCTCAGTCAACCTACATAGACGAGTTGGCAAGAGAAATTGAGCTCTCTGGTCAAGTTCTGGCTCGTTCCGAACTCCCTGTGCGCGCACTGACTTCTGTCTTTTTTGGGGGAGGCACTCCCACACTGCTTCCGGCTGAAGATCTGGTCCGGGCACTTGAGCTTCTCCGCACTCAACATGCATTTGCTCCCGGAGTCGAAATTACGACGGAAGCAAACCCGGACACCATCACGGATGACTATGTACAGAAACTGGCGGAAGCTGGATTCACTCGTCTGAGCCTCGGCATGCAATCTGCCGTTCCCTCTGTGCTTGCAACGTTAGACAGAACTCACAACCCCGCATCTGTTGCCCACGCAGTGTCACTAGCTCAACAAGCAGGTTTAGAAGTCAGTATTGACTTGATTTATGGCACCCCAGGGGAGACCTTGGAGCAGTGGCAAGAATCTGTGGAAGCTGCCATTTCTCTCGGCACTGGCCATATTTCTGCCTATGCACTCATCGTTGAGGACGGGACAGCATTAGAGCGTCGGATACGTCGGGGAGAGTTACCTGTTCCCGATGATGATCTTGAAGCGGATATGTATGAGTTAGCTGAAAAGCTTCTCTCTGCTGCCGGTTTTCAATGGTACGAAGTGAGCAACTGGGCTCGTTCTCCTGATCAGAGATCCGTGCATAACCTCACCTATTGGCAAGGAAATGATTGGTGGGGGTATGGGCCAGGTGCACACTCTCACATTGGTGGAGTTCGATTCTGGAATGTGAAACATCCTGCCGCTTATGCTCAACGACTTGCGGATGGTCATTCTCCTGCAGCTGGATGGGAACAGCCTGATCTAACTGCAGTTGCCCTAGAAAATGTCTTATTAGGAAGCCGCATACGTGAAGGTATTTCTACGGCAGAACTAGATAACACTGCTGTGGCTTCACTTATCGCTGATGGCTTGATAGATGGAACTTCAGCAATCAACAAACGACTAGTACTGACTCTTGCTGGCCGCCTCCGCGCTGATGAAGTCGTCCGTCGGCTTACCTTTTCCTAACTGCACAGACACGCTTTCTCGCGGTAGTATTAGCACTCAGAATGGTCGAGTGCCAGCGATGAATTGAAGGAGGATTGCATGGTTTCTCAACGCGGTCTTGAAGTCCTTCGAGCAATAGTTCAGGACTATGTTTCATCGCGCGAACCGGTCGGCTCCAAGGCAATTGTGGATCGTCACCAGTTTGGTGTGTCCGCTGCCACTATTCGAAATGACATGGCACTTCTTGAAGAAGAGGAGCTCATTGTTGCTCCTCATACTTCGAGCGGACGAGTTCCCACAGACAAGGGTTACCGCCTGTTTGTTGACCATCTTGCAGAGGTTAAGCACATTAGCTCCGCGCAGAAGCAGGCCATCGATCACTTCTTAGACGAATCCGTCGATTTCGATGAACTGTTGGGACGAACAGTTCGCCTTCTTTCTCAACTGACGAACCAGGTTGCGATAGTTCAATATCCCACCTTGGGCGTGACACGTGTGCGTCACATAGAGCTGGTTTCCCTCGGCAATCGCCGGGCTTTGTGCATTGTCATCACCGATAACGGTCGAGTAGAGCAACGACTGTTGGACTTAGACGTTGACTTGTCTGAGAAGGAACTGTCTGAGCTTCGAGCAAGCATTAATGCTCAAGTTGCAGGGAAGCTTCTTACCGAGCTTGCTGATTCCGTTGGCTCGTTGACAAGAACTGTCTCTCCGCAACTAGCTTCTGCAACTAGCCTCATTGCCAATGCCTTGTCGGACAGTATTCAAGCCAATCGTCAGCAAAAGCTCGTTATGGCTGGCACGGCAAACCTAGTGCGCACGGAAGATGATTTCCACGGGAGCATTTATCCTGTCTTGGACGCTATTGAAGAGCAGGTCATCTTGCTCAAGCTTCTCTCCGAGATGACGTCTGATGCTCATGAAGTTGCTGTCAGTATTGGCCGTGAACACAGCACTACCGGTCTGGAGCAAACAAGTTTGCTCGCCACCGGATATACCTCCGCGGGGGAGTCAGCAACACTTGGATTGTTAGGCCCCACCCGGATGGACTATTCCAACAACATTGCCTCCATTCGAGCAGTAGCTCGATACCTCACCCGTGTCCTCGACGCACAGTAACTGTTACCCCAAAGGAGAATGCCTTCGTGGCTGATCATTACGACGTCCTCGGTGTCTCGCGTGAAGCGAGCCCTGAAGAAATCAAGAAGGCGTATCGCCGCCTTGCACGTGAGCTGCACCCAGATGTGAACCCTGATGAGAGTGCTCAGGAGAAGTTCAAACTTGTTACTCACGCATATGAGGTGCTGAGTGATCCCGTTCAGCGTCAACAATATGACCTGGGGCCACAGGCTGGATTTGGTGGTGGTGGTGGTTTCAGTGACTTCGGTGACATCTTCTCAACCTTCTTTGGTGGTGGTCAACAACGTGGTCCTCGTTCCAGGATGGAACGCGGCCAAGATGCTCTCCTTCGTGTTGAGGTTGATCTCGCAGATGTCATCTTCGGGGTTCATAAAGACATTGACATCGATACTGCCGTGGTGTGTGAAACATGCTCTGGTTCGTGCTGTCAGCCAGGAACATCCCTGGCCACCTGCGACATCTGTGGAGGTTCTGGAACAATCCAGCGTGCAGTTCGCTCACTTCTCGGCAACGTCATGACCTCAAATCCCTGTGGAAGCTGCAGGGGATATGGAACGACCATTCCGGCTCCATGTAGCTCATGCCAGGGTCAGGGGCGAGTTCGTGCAACTCGTTCGATACCTCTAGATATCCCCGCTGGAGTGGACACGGGAGTTCGCCTGCACATGACCCAAGCTGGTGAAGCTGGACAAGCTGGCGGCGTAAACGGAGATCTCTATTTTGAGATCAAGGTCAACAACGACGAAATTTTCAGCAGAGATAACGACGACCTTCTCTGCACCCTCGAAATTCAGATGACCGACGCCATCCTGGGAACCAAAGTGACCGTGCCAGCGCTCGACGGGGACGTTTCAGTCGAGATCAAGCCGGGGACACAAGGTTCAGAAGTCCTGACGGTGAAAGACCGGGGAATTACTCGACTTCGTGGCAATGGTCGAGGAGATCTCAAAGTGGGCATTCACATTGTCACGCCAACAAAACTCAGTGGCAAAGAAAAAGAAATAATCGAGAGTTTTGCCAAAGGGCGCAAGCAGTCAGCGCCGCAATTGGCACATTTCCAACAGGGGATGTTCTCCAAACTACGAGACCGCTTCTTTAACGTCTAAATATGGCTCATTTCTATCTCGCAGATTCGCTTGAAGCCACCACGGTAGGAGCGACAGTTCTTCTTGACGGTCCAGAGGGTCGGCATGCGTCAACTGTCTCACGAGTACGTGTTGGAGAGATCGTGGCGATTGGAAACGGTCGAGGCCTGTTGATTACCGGTGAAGTTCAGTCAACTTCCAAAGACACCGTTGAACTGCAGGTGTTATCTGTTGAGCAGGTAGAACTTTCTCATCCCCAGTTGTACCTCGTGCAGGCGCTTGCTAAAACAGATCGAGATGAACGAGCCGTCGAAGCGGCTACCGAATTAGGAATAGACGTTGTCATCCCGTGGGCAGCTGATCGAAGTGTGTCTAAGTGGGAAGGCCCCAAGGTTGACAAGGGAATTGCTAGATGGTCTGCGATCGTTCGCGAAGCGACAAAACAGTCGATTAGACCATTCATTCCCCGAGTTGGTCCTCACCTGAAAACTGCCCAATTGGGAGCTGAACTAGACGGCATTAATGTTCTTGTTCTCGACCCCACAGGAACAATTCCGCTCAGTCAGGTCGAACTCGATCAGCGTTCTATTGCGATAATTGTTGGCCCAGAAGGCGGCATCACGGATGCTGAGTTATCTCGTTTTGCTGAATCAGGAGCAACAATCGTGACTCTCGGTTCGAATATTCTGCGAACATCTACCGCAGGACCAGCCGCCTTGGCGATACTCAACGCCAAGCTAGGGCGTTGTTAAGCTAGAACTATGTCTACTTCCGAATCAATCTTCACCAAGATCATCAACAGGGATATTCCTGCGGAGATCCTCTTTGAAAATGATCGAGTCATTGCCATTCGAGACATTGCACCGCAGGCACCTGTTCACTTGCTCGTGATTCCCAAGGTTTCCCAATTCGCAAATGTGACCGAACTTGCCGCAGGAGATCCTGAACTGCTCGCTGAAATTGTTGCCACTGCCCATAATCTTGCAACTCTTCATGCCAACGGTGAATACCGTCTCACCTTCAACACGGGTGAAACAGTCGGACAAACCGTTTTCCATGTTCATGCCCATGTCCTATCTGGCGGACTTCAGGAGCAATCACTTGCCTAACCCTTCGGCGGACGACGTCATCACTATTGATGGCATCGAAATGGTGCGACTTCTCGGGGCACAAGACAGATTGCTCACGAATCTCGAGCGTCAATACCCACTTGTGGACGTACACGTGCGAGGAAACGAGATTCGTCTACTTCCCAAAGTCATCGGTGATGAGGCAACAGATCAAGTTATTGCTGCAAAAGCGCTCATGAAAGAACTATTGACCATGGTGCGTAATGGTCAAGATTTAACCCCCACCGATGTTGCCGAATCCAAGCACATACAGGATGCCCATCCTCATACTTCGCCCTCAGCTGTCTTAGGTGAGGACATTTTGTCCACCCGTGGCAAGACGCTTCGTCCAAAGACTCTGGGCCAGCAAGAATATGTCAGAGCTATTGACGACCACATTATTACCTTCGGAATTGGTCCGGCTGGTACAGGCAAGACCTATTTAGCCATGGCTAAAGCAGTCCAGGCACTTCAGCGCAAAGAAGTTGAACGAATTATTTTGACCCGTCCTGCCGTTGAAGCAGGGGAACGCTTAGGCTTCTTGCCAGGAAGTCTGACGGACAAGATCGATCCGTACCTTCGGCCATTGTTTGATGCACTCAATGAAATGCTTGATCCCGAAGTAGTTCCCAAGCTCATGGCTGTGGGGACAATCGAAGTGGCGCCGCTGGCATATATGCGTGGCAGAACTTTGAATAACTCCTTCATCATCCTCGATGAAGCCCAGAACACTACTCCAGAACAAATGAAGATGTTCCTCACACGTTTGGGGTTTGATTCGAAGATGGTTATCACCGGAGACATTACTCAAGTTGATCTCCCGAGCACGGCGAGCGGACTGCGGTTAGTCACCGGGATTCTTGATGACATTGACGACATTCACTTTGCACGACTGACAAGTGCTGATGTTGTACGTCACTCACTCGTGGGACGAATCGTCGATGCCTACAGCGAATACGACGAAAAAACACTGGCAGCACGACACCGCCGTGAAAACTCCAAGGAGAGTGCTCAGTGAGCATCGAAGTAAACAACGAGTCAACCTACGACATCGATGAGGCTGCCCTTCAGCGCTTAGCAACCTACTGTCTTGATGCCATGCGAGTTCATCCAGATGCTGAGATTGCTCTCGTTTTAGTCGATGAAGCAGCGATGGAACAACTACATGTTCAGTGGATGGGGGAGCCAGGTCCCACTGATGTCTTGAGTTTCCCTATGGATGAACTACGACCTGGAAATGATGACATCATCACACCTCCAGGGGTTTTGGGTGATGTCGTTCTCTGCCCACAGGTTGCTGAAGTGCAGGCAGAAGGTGCCGGTCATTCCACTATGGATGAACTGCTTTATCTCACAGCACACGGAATCCTCCACCTGCTTGGTTTTGATCACGCAGAACCTGAAGAGGAAAAAGAAATGTTTAGCCTGCAACGTGATTTGATCATTGGCTACACCATGAGCGAGAAACAGCGCGATTCAGAGTGACACTATTCCTCACGGTTGTCGGACTCATCCTGCTGATTAGCTTTGGTGGTCTGATGGCAGCCAGCGAGTCTGCCATGGGCGTTCTGTCCACTGATGACATCACAGAGCAGGCACAAGGTCGTCGATCCAGACGTTCCCTCGTGGCACTTGCCCAGGACCTCGGTCCGCACCGAACCGTGACAACTTTTGTTCGTATCTTGGCTGAGACTGCTGCAGCAGTGCTGGTCACACTTCAATTGGTTACTGCTGGTTTGCCCTATTGGGCAGCGCTTGTGCTTGCGATTTTCATCATGTCTGTCGCCAGTTTCGTGTTAGCAGGTTCAAGTCCCCGCTCAGTGGGCCGAGCTCATCCTGAAGCAGTACTCAATGTTTCTGCACCCATGATTCATTTCTTCCGAGTCATTCTTGGCCCTCTCGCAAATTTCTTGGTCACTATGGGTGACAAAGTCACACCTGGTCGCCCTGGCACGACGTCGTTTGCATCTGAAGATCAATTGCTGAGCATGGTTGACGAGGCTGTGAAACACGACGTCATTGAAAGTGATGAGCGAGAACTCATCCATTCAATTTTCGAATGGGGAGATACTGTCGCTCGCGAAGTCATGGTTCCTCGAACTGACATGGTCACGGTTGATGCTGATGCCACCCTCACTGCCGCCACCAAAATCTTCCTCGATTCCGGATACTCCCGTATTCCTGTTATCGCCGATGATGTGGACGAAGTGGTTGGTGTGTTGAATTTGCGAGACGTATCGCGACGTTCCTTTGAAAACTCAACAGAATTCGCTTCACTCACTGCACAAGATCTTGCTCGCCCTGCCATGTTTGTGCCGGAGTCTAAGAAGGCTGATGACACCCTTAAGCAGATGCAAGCACAGCACACTCACCTTGCATTAGTGGTGGACGAGCATGGTGGAATCGCTGGTTTGGTCACCCTGGAAGATCTCATTGAAGAACTTGTGGGTGACATTGCTGATGAACATGACCGTGGCGCCCCTGAAGTTGAAAAACTTGGTGACCAGCTTTTCCGTGTTGCCACTCGTTTACCTTTGGACGAGCTGGGTGAACTCTTTGGTCTAGAGCTTGATGATGATGATGTTGACTCTGTTGGTGGGCTTTTGGCCAAGGAATTAGGCCGGGTGCCCGAAGTAGGAGATAAAGTCACCATCAGTGGTCTGATTATTGAAGCAGACCGCAGTGGTTCCCACCGCAAGCGTGTGATGCGTGCGATTGTGGAGGCAGATCAGGATTTGATTGATGCTCGTCAGGCTTTCACGGAAGAGGGAAACTAATGGCTCGTCCGTCTAAGGCAGAAAAGCGCGGGGAGAGTCCTGACACCCCACCACGCTCAGGTTTTGTTTCTCTTGTCGGGCGTCCCAACGTGGGTAAGTCAACGCTGACCAATGCACTTGTGGGGGAGAAGGTGGCCATCACCTCTTCAAAACCGCAAACCACCCGTCACACTATTCGGGGCATCACTAATCGCCCTACTGGGCAATTAATTCTTGTCGATACTCCCGGTATTCACCGCCCTCGAACACTCCTGGGTGAACGTCTCAATGCGCTGGTTTCTGCCACGCTCGGTGACGTAGATGTTATCGGGATGTGTTTTCCTGCGGACGAACCCGTTGGTCCCGGAGACCGCTTCATCAATGAACAGCTGGATAAATATCCTCGTGCTGTGAAGGTTGCGGTGATCACCAAAACGGATGTCTCGTCTAAAAAGGCAATTGCTACCCGCCTTCTCGAAGTCCAAGAACTGCGTGATTGGTCCACGATCATTCCTGTTTCAGCAGTGGGCGATGATCAGGTTGATCTTTTAGCTGATGAACTCATCAAGCTTTTGCCTGAAGGTGTAGCTCTGTATCCCTTGGAGCAGAACACTGATGAAGATTTAGAGAAGCGAATCTCTGAGCTCATCAGAGAAACAATTCTTGAAGGCGTTCATGAAGAATTGCCTCACTCTCTCGCAGTTACTCTCGATGACATGATTCAGAGGGAAGATAAAGACCTCCTCGAAATCTATGCAAACGTCTTCGTTGAACGCGACAGCCAAAAAGGCATCATCATTGGTAATGGTGGAGAACGCCTGAAAGATATTGGTCAGCGATCGCGTGCCGCAATCGAACCACTGGTAGGCCAGAAGGTCTTCCTCAGCTTGCGCGTGAAGGTTGCCAAAGATTGGCAAAGAGATCCCAAATTGCTTCAGCGATTGGGCTTCTAGTAGCTCAGTGCTAGCCTAGAAATATGTCCTTTGGTCTGCTTCTTCTTAGCTGCCGCGACGAGTCCACTTATTAGGCCTCACTCGTCGCGGAGACGCCCGTTGGCTGACCACCACCCGCGAGGAGAAAAAGCATGAAGAACAATCAAGCCCCCAGCACAATGCCAGTGCACAAGTACCGTCCGTACCACGAGAGCCTCGGCATTGATCTCACCGACCGTACCTGGCCTGGCAACCGCATTGAGAAAGCGCCTATCTGGTGTGCGGTAGACCTTCGTGACGGTAACCAGGCACTCATTGATCCCATGAGCCCTGAACGCAAGCGCATCATGTTCGACCTTCTGGTGAAGATGGGCTACAAGGAAATCGAAGTTGGTTTTCCTTCCGCAAGCCAAACTGACTTTGATTTTGTTCGTTCACTTATTGAAGAAAAAGCAATTCCGGATGACGTCACCATCCAGGTTTTGACTCAGGCCCGCGACCACCTCATTGAACGTACCTATGAGGCCATTGCAGGCGCTAAACAAGCAATTGTTCACTTCTATAACTCCACCAGCATCTTGCAGCGTGAGGTTGTTTTCCGTGAAGACCGTCAAGGAATCATGGATATTGCTTTGCACGGAGCTCGATACTGCCGCGAAATGGAAAAGACCATTCCGCAGACACAGGTCTATTACGAATATTCTCCAGAAAGTTTCACCGGTACCGAGCTTGAATATGCCGTAGAGGTATGTAACGCAGTTTTGGAAATCCTGGAGCCCACCCCAGAGCGCAAGGTCATCATCAACCTTCCTGCCACAGTGGAAATGGCATCACCCAATGTCTATGCAGACTCCATCGAATGGATGGGACGCCACCTTGCCTACCGCGAGAACGTTCTGATCTCTCTGCACCCCCACAATGACCGTGGAACTGCCGTTGCTGCTGCAGAGCTTGGCTACATGGCTGGAGCAGACCGTATCGAAGGATGTTTGTTCGGTAACGGTGAGCGCACAGGAAACGTTGACCTTGTTGCCCTCGGCATCAATATGTTTACTCAAGGCATTGATCCGCAAATCGATTTCAGCAACCTTGACGAGGTCAAACGCACTGCTGAGTATTGCAACCAGCTCAAGGTTCACGAGCGCAGCCCGTGGGCAGGTGACCTTGTTTACACTGCTTTCTCTGGCTCACACCAAGACGCCATCAAGAAGGGCTTCGAGCGCATGGCCGCTGATGCCCAAGCGCAGGGCACACACGTGGACAACCTTGTCTGGGCTGTTCCCTATCTTCCAGTAGACCCTAAGGACCTCGGTCGCAGCTATGAAGCTGTTATCCGCGTGAATTCTCAGTCGGGTAAGGGTGGTGTGGCCTACTTGCTCAAGAAGGACCACAACCTCGAGCTTCCTCGCCGTCTCCAGATTGAGTTCTCCGGTGTTGTCCAGCACAAGACGGACGCTGAGGGTGGAGAAGTTTCAAGCGATGATCTGTGGGAAATCTTCCAAGATGAATATCTTCCCGCGAAAGATGTTGCCAACAAGTGGGGTCGTTTTGAGCTCACGGGTAGCCGCACCGAAAGTGACTTCAACGGCACTCTCAAGCTCTCTGTAGATCTACGTGATGGAGAAACAGTTTCTCGTCAAGACACCGTGGGTAACGGTCCAATTGATGCTTTCTTGAAGCTGATGGCTGCTCAAGGTATCGAGGTGGAACTCTTCGACTACGTCGAGCACACTCTCGCTGCCGGTGGAGACGCCATGGCTGCCGCCTATGTGGAGCTCAATGTCAATGGGACCAGGCTGTGGGGTGTTGGTATCGATTCCGACATTTCTACGGCTTCTTTGAAGGCAGTCGTTTCTGCCATCAACCGCGCTGTTCGCTAATTAGCGTCCGTCGAGGATGGCATCTTCGATGTCTTCCTCAGTGGGCTTTGCCCTGCGCTTTGAGGCTTGCGCTGCGCGTTTTGCTTGACCTTCTTCGGTTTCTGCATTGCGGATACGCAGTTCGTTGCGCACAGCCCAGACAAGTCCGATAAACGCCAATACTCCAAACATGATCCACTGCAATGCATAGCTGAGGTGGGCACCCTCTTCCAGAGTTGGTTTGAGTGCTGGGAGGGGAGCAGTGTCACTTGCTGACGGGGTTTCACGTGCGAGGAGCCCGTAAGCTCCGGTGTATGTCGGTGCTCCCAAAATTTCTTCAATCAGTGGCAATTCAATAGTTGCTACTTGGCCATCGGACATTTCCCGTCCAGGAATGCTTGGTTCACTGGCTTTGAGCCGGGCTATGACGGTTACTTCTCCAGTCGGAGGGGAAGGAAGAACGTATGGATCTTCTGGATTCTCATTGGCTGGAAGCCAACCACGGTCGACAATAAATATCGTCCCCTCATCAGTGAGTAGGGGAGAAAGAACCTCAACACCAGCCACTTGTTCTCGAGGTCTACTACGCACAACGAATTGTTCATCTACAAGATATTTCCCAGTTACTTCAACCGGAATCCACTTGTCATCTGGATTGAATTGTTGTGGATCAGGAAGAACTATGTTCAGAGCTTCTGGTTCAGAGTTGTAGTTTGCCAGCACACGATCAATTTCCTGTCGTGCTTCGTCACGGCGAGCAAACTGCCATGTTGAGAGAGCGATACATGCACCAGCAAAGATCGCAGTTATCAGGAGATAACTCAGCCAGCGCTTAGTGAAGGCAACGCGATACCACGGAACTTGCTCAGCATTTTGCTGCTGTTCAGAGCTCAACTGGACTTCTCTTGATATAACACGATTGTTGCTGGACGTTCGACGGCTCCCTGTTGTGGAGCCACTTTAACGTTGGCAATAATCATGGCGAAATATGGCAACACAATCGCACCAGTTGCACACACGACAAGCCACCAGCCTGAGACAAAAAGCATGGCAATAATGCACACCATACGAATACCCATGGCAATGGAGTATTTGATCATGCGAATGCGACGCTCATCAATTGGAGCGAGCGGAAGTGATGTTGCTGACTGAAGCTGTTTCTTCATTGTCGGCCGTGTCCCAACGGTTGATGTGGTGCTCCTAGCCTACGACTAAGCTGGCATTCAATGCATCCGACTGGAGGAATTGTGACTGTTCGTACCGTGCTGATTACGGGTGGAAACCGTGGAATTGGTTTCGCTCTTGCTGAAGAGTTCATCGCACAAGGACACCGCGTGGCTGTTACTGCCCGTTCTGGCGAAGGCCCTGCAGGTTCACTCACTGTGCGTGCTGATGTAACTGACGGTGCTTCTTTGGATGCAGCATACGCAGAGATTGAATCCAAACTTGGTCCAATCGAGGTTCTCGTTGCTAACGCTGGTATCACCAAAGACACCCTGGTTATGCGAATGACCGATGAAGAATTTGATTCTGTTGTTGATACCAACTTGGGTGGCACTTTCAAGGTTGTGAAGCGTGCAGTTAAGGGCATGCTTAAGGCTCGTTTTGGTCGAATTGTGTTGATTTCTTCTGTTGTGGGCCTCTATGGCTCTGCTGGCCAGGTTAACTACTCGTCTTCAAAGAGTGCCCTTGTAGGAATGGCCCGTTCACTCACTCGTGAACTCGGTGCACGAGGAATCACGGCGAACGTTGTTGCACCTGGATTTATTGAAACCGATATGACTGCTGCTCTGCCAGAGGAACAGCAGGAGCAATACCGTAAGAACATCCCTGCCGGTCGTTTTGCTCAACCTTCAGAAGTAGCCAAAGTATGTGCGTGGCTTGCTTCCGATGATGCCGGATACATTTCCGGTGCAGTAATCCCCGTCGATGGTGGTTTAGGAATGGGCCACTAAAGCCCAAACATCTCCAGTGCTTTGCTGAGGTCACGCTCATTGAGTGCAACGTCAGCTTGTTCTTGAACAATGGGTTTTGCGCAGAAAGCAATCCCGAGTCCTGCAACCCCCATCATGGTGAGGTCATTTGCGCCATCGCCTATGGCAACGGTTTGTGCCAGGGGAGTGTTGGTCAAGTTTGCCCATTCAATCAAAGTGTCTGCTTTGGTTTGAGCGTCGACGATTTCGCCTAAGACTTTTCCTGTGAGCTTGCCGTCGCTGATTTCTAGTCTGTTTGCCTTCCAGAAATCAAGACCGAGCGATTTGGCAAGTGGATCGAGAAGTTCGTGAAAACCGCCACTGACAACACCGACATGTCCGCCGTGGGCTTTGACTTTCTCAATTAGTGCCTGTGCACCGGCTGTGACGGTGATCTGGGAGCGGACGGTATCAAAAACACTCTCTGGCAACCCTTCAAGGGTGGCCACACGTTCTCGGAGACTTTCGGCAAAATCTAGTTCACCTCGCATGGCACGTTCAGTAACTGCTGCTACGAGTTCAAGAGACCCAGCTTCGGCAGCAATGAGTTCGATTGCCTCATTCTCAATCAGAGTTGAGTCGACATCAAGTACGACGAGGAAGCGCTGAGAATCCGTATTTATTGAGACAGTACGGGATTCGGTCATGGCGCTACTCGAACTCCCTTGCCTACAACAGTGATGCCTGATTCTGTGACGGTGAATCCTCGTGCCCGGTCACGATCGTGATCCACGCCGATTTTGGCTCCATCATCAACAACTACTTCTTTATCCAGAATAGCTCTGCGAATTTCTACATCTGAACCCACACTGACGTGGTCGAAAACGATTGAGTCGTGGATGCTTGCCCCAGAACTTACTTCGCACCAAGGTCCTAGAACGCTTCGTTCGATGTGAGCACCAGACAGTAAAGAACCAAGTGAAACAACAGAGTCGATTGTTGCCCCAACTCTTCCACGGGCATCGCGCACAAACTTTGCCGGCGGTGAGTTGACCTGCATTGAGTAAATGGGCCAATCCGTGTTGTACAGGTTGAACACTGGCAAAGTCGAGATGAGGTCCATGTGTGCATCAAAAAAGCTATCGATGCTACCGACATCACGCCAGTAGTACTTATCACGGTCGGTGGAACCGGGGACATCATTGCGGTTGAAGTCGTAAACGCCTGCTTCATCTTTGGCGACGAAGTAGGGGATGATGTCTCCACCCATATCGTGGCTGGAGTCTGGTAATTCTCCGTCCGTTTCGACGGCTTCGATGAGTGCATCCGCGTCAAAGACGTAATTGCCCATCGAGACCAGAACTTCTTCTGGGTTATCGGGCAAACCAATCGCATCAGTTGGCTTTTCGCGGAAGCGACCAATTTTGGTTACATCCGTATTATCAACTTCAATCACGCCAAACTGATCAGCCATGCGAATGGGCTGACGAATTGCGGCGACAGTAACTTTCTTGCCCGATTCAATATGAGCTTGAATCATTTGATCAAAGTCCATGCGATAAACGTGGTCTGCACCCACGACAACGACGATGTCTGGCTTTTCATCGCGAATCAGGTTGAGACTCTGCAGGATTGCATCGGCACTTCCTGAGAACCAACGCTTGCCCAGGCGTTGCTGGGCTGGAACAGAAGCCACATAAGAGCCCAGGAGACCAGACATGCGCCAAGTCTGTGAAACGTGGCGGTCAAGTGAATGGGATTTGTACTGAGTCAGCACAACAATTTGACGAAGCCCCGAGTTGATTAAGTTGGAGATAGCGAAGTCAACTAATCGATACTGGCCGCCAAAGGGCACAGCTGGCTTCGCGCGGTCTTCTGTCAGGGGCATGAGGCGCTTGCCCTCGCCGCCGGCGAGAACAATTCCGAAAACCTTCTTTGGCATGTCTCAACAGTAGGACACTCTTGTAACAGATATGCAACGTAATGAGAAAGATTACGTGTGGGCATTAGAACTCTGAGTGTTATAGCGTTCTTCACATGCGCGTTGATTTATTGACTAAGGAATATCCGCCAGAGATTTACGGTGGAGCTGGTGTTCACGTGACCGAGCTTGTCAAGGCACTGCGCACCTCTTTAGAGGTTCAAGTGCGCTGCTTCGGGGCACCGCGCTCAGAGCAGGACGTCACAAACTATGAAGTGCCCACAGAGCTCTCAGAAGCGAATTCCGTTCTCCAAACCATCGGTGTGAATCTCTTGATGGCGAACGATGCAGCTGGAGCTGATGTGGTGCATTCCCACACGTGGTACGCAAATGAAGCCGGACGTGTTGCTCAACTACTTCATGGAATTCCCCACGTCATCACTGCACACAGCTTGGAGCCTTTGCGACCCTGGAAGGCAGAGCAATTAGGTGGTGGTTATCGGGTTTCGAGCCAGATTGAGAAGTCTGCTTACGAATCTGCAGATGCTGTGATTGCTGTCAGCGCTGGTATGCGCCTGGATATTCTTCGGAGCTATCCACATATCGACCCCGCCAAAGTTCATGTTGTTCACAACGGTATTGATGTTGATGCCTGGGCTCCCACAGCAAACCCTGAGCTGTTGGAGCGATGGGGGATTGACTCGTCGCGTCCTTCGGTGGTCTTTGTAGGGCGCATAACCCGACAGAAGGGTCTTCCATACCTCTTAGAAGCTGCTGAGCGTCTTCCTAGCGAAGTTCAACTGATTTTGTGTGCAGGTGCTCCAGATACTCCAGAAATCAAGGCAGAGGTTGAGCACAAGGTTGCTCAGCTCCAAGCCCAACGTGAGGGAGTGATTTGGATTACGGACCATTTACCCCGTCATGAACTTGCTGCAATCTTGAGCGCAGGGACTACTTTTGTGTGCCCATCCATTTATGAACCCTTGGGGATTGTGAATTTGGAAGCTATGGCATGCGGCATCCCCGTCGTGGGAACGGCCACGGGTGGTATTCCTGAAGTAGTGGAAGACGGTGTCACTGGCTGGCTGGTCCCCATTGAACAGGTTCAAGATGGAACCGGAACTCCGGTGAACCCTGAAAAATTTGTCTCTGATCTTGAGCAGGCACTTCGTGAAGCGGTGTCAGATCCTGCTCGAGCGCAGCAGATGGGTGTCGCAGCGAGGGAGCGTGCTCGTGTTCACTTCGACTGGATGGCAATTGCAGAGCAAACACGGGCGATTTACAACCTCGTCACGGCCTAACTCTCGTTAGCATTGAGGAATGGTTCAGGTTCTTCGTTTTTCAAACGCTTCTCTCGTTCGCGACGGCAATACCGTTGTCAATAACCTGAACTGGGAGGTATCTAGCGATCAACGCTGGATAATCCTTGGTGCCAACGGCGCAGGAAAAACTTCGCTGCTTGATATGGCAGCGGGCTGGGATATCCCCACAAGCGGCCAGGTGACCGTTCTTGACGAAGATCTTGCAACAGCAGACCCTGAATGGTTACGGCCACGAGTTGGTTACGCATCTTCCAGCATGTCTAAGCGCATTCCGCCGACGGAGACTGTTTCTGATGCAGTCATCACAGCTGCATACGCAGCTGCTGAACGCCGTGGTGAACAGTTTGAAGATCTCGACATTCGACGTGCACGTCGCGTTCTTGCTGAATGGCGTCTCGAGGGTCTTTCCGATCGCACACTCGTTTCACTCTCTGAAGGTGAAGCAAAGCGTATGCAAATTGCGCGTTCCATCATGACTGATCCAGAACTTCTCTTGTTGGATGAGCCAACGGCAGGTCTCGACCTAGGTTCTCGTGAAGAAATCATGCAAATGCTGGGATATTTTGCTGGAAACCCCACAGCACCTGCCATCATCATGGTTACTCACCACGTTGAAGAGATTCCACGGGGTTTCAGCCACGTTCTCCTCGTCAAGGACGGGGGCGCTGCATACGCTGGGCCTCTCGCCACAACACTGACAAGCGAGAACCTCACAGACGTCTTTGGCGTCTCTGTCACCGTCTATAACAACGACGGTCGCTACTCTGCACAAGCAAGTCTCTAAGTTTCTGATAACATTGTGAGTCGGCCTTGTTCGTAAGGCGAACGGCCGCAAGCTTTTGTTCCTCACATCATGTGTTGAGCAACGTCCCTATTGAAGGAAAATCCTGATGAAGTCTGACATCCACCCCGAGTACGCACCCGTCGTTTTCCACGACCTTGCTTCGGGCGAATCGTTCCTGACCCGTTCCACTCTCAAGAGCTCAAAGACCACCACGTGGACTGACGGCAACGAGTACCCCATTGTTGACGTTGAAATCTCCAACGCTTCTCACCCGTTCTACACCGGTAAGCAGCGCATCATGGACTCCGCTGGTC
This sequence comes from Aurantimicrobium minutum, assembly GCF_029892845.1. Taxonomy (GTDB): domain Bacteria; phylum Actinomycetota; class Actinomycetes; order Actinomycetales; family Microbacteriaceae; genus Aurantimicrobium; species Aurantimicrobium minutum_B. The sequence continues at coordinate 179,257 of NZ_JARXVT010000004.1, read as the reverse complement.
GCGTGGAGAAGTTCAACAAGCGCTTCGCCGGTTTCGGTCAGTAAGCACCCTAAACATCAAGAAAGCCCGGTCATTGACCGGGCTTTCTTCGTTAACCTCGTAAGTATCAGCGCACAGGCCAGAGACCATCACCTGGGTAAACAGGAAGATTCTGGCTCCGACGCCAGGTGGCGTAACTTTCTGCCTGTTCTTTAGCCCAGATAACTTGAAGATCATGCAGTTCGGTGGCAGAGAAAGCTAGGTCGGCTGCGTACTTTTTGCCGATGGCTTGGGCAACACGTCCAGCTGCTATTGCATCAGCTGAAGCGTCATGTGCATCGGTGAGTTCAACCCCATAGTGGCCGGCGGCGGCTTCAAGCGTGCGCTTGCCCTTACGGTACATATCAACTTGCTTATCAATGATGAGGGGGTCGATAACAGGGGTGGGAAGTTCAAGCGGGTCAAAACCGTAGCGCTTAGCTTCACGGTCAAGAATCGTGAAGTCATATGCAGCGTTATACGCAACGACACCGATTCCAGCACTCAAGAACCCCTGAAGTTTGGTCAGAATCTCGTAGATACTGTCTGCTGCCGGAGCACCTTCAGCACGCATGCGTTCTGTCGTGATGCCGTGAACTGCTGTTGCTTGTTCCGGAATGTCGATTCCGCAATCAACAAGCCAATTAGTGGGATCCTCAACTTCACCGTAGGGATTCAAGACACTGATGTGTGCGGAAACGATGCGTGTCGTTTCTGGCGCAATACCCGTCGTCTCAGTATCAAAAACAGCAATTACGTTGGCCCACTCGGGCAGTCCTGTGTTGGTCACGTAACTCACTCTAGGTTCTACCGCCGACATGAGCCGGGTATGGGCGCGGTGCGCCTACACTTGAGGCAATGCCTGCTGTATCTCCCTATGCTCAGAAGCTCGCAGTGATTCCCACTGCAGAAGCTTCAATTGTCGTCAACGGCGTCAAGACTGTCTTCTGGGAATATGGCGATAAGAAATCTCCACTTCAGCTCGTCATGATTCATGGCTTCCGTGGAGATCACCATGGTTTAGAGCCCATTGTTGCTGAACTGGGTTCTGATGTTCATGTCATCATTCCGGATTTACCTGGCTTTGGCATTTCTGATGCGTTGCCCAGTCCTGCCGATATCACTGCTTATTCGACATGGCTCAGAGATTTTCTTAAACAGCTCAAAGCTGAAAACGCAGTTATTTTGGGTCACTCATTCGGGTCCATTGTTGTGGGAGCAGCACTTGCTTCAGTTCTTTCAAACAAACGTGCGATTCTGATCAATCCGATTGCTGCGAACGCACTCAAAGGCCCTCGAGGCGTCATGACGCGACTTGCTGTCTTGTATTACAAAGCAGCTGCAGCTTTACCCGCAAAGTCTGGTTATGCGCTTCTCAAAAACAAGACCATCGTTCGCGTAATGAGTGAAACGATGGCAAAGACGAAAGATGCCAATCTTCGTCAATGGATACATGAACAGCATGACCAATATTTCAGCTTGTTTGCCTCCCGCGATTCTGTTTTGGAAGCATTCGAAACTTCTGTCTCTAACGATGTTTCACAATTTGCACCAGACATTCATCAGGAGTTGATGATGCTCGTTGCAGATAAAGATGACATCACTGCGTTGCCGGAACAGAAACTCTTGGCATCGAGGATTCCTGGCACCCGTTTAGAAATCGTGGAAGGTGTGGGACATCTCGTTCATTACGAGGCCCCAGACTTCGCTGCACGAAATATTCGTGACTTTCTGGGACTACAGGCCAGATCATGAAAATAGCTTTCGACTGTCGTTATGTCCGCACAGATCATCATGACGGAATCTCACGGTTTAGTGCTCGATTAGTGGAGCAGCTTGCGCCTATCGCACATGCGAAGGGCGACGAAGTGGTGATGCTTATTAGCGATACTGGGCAACTGAACATGCTCCCCGATCTTCCCTTTTCGAAGATCAGTGCTCCGACCAGTCCACGAGAACCGTTTGTGGCATCCCAAATCAATGCGCTTCATCCGGACATTGTGTTCAGCCCCATGCAGACCATCGGTGCTCGTGGACGCAAATACAAACTGGTACTTACGGTTCATGATTTGATTTATTACAGTCATCCCACACCTCCACGACAGTTCACGTGGCCCATTCGTTTGCTCTGGCGTTTGTATCACACAGCATGGTGGCCTCAGAAAATGCTCCTGGCGCACAGTGACGCAGTGGTTGCAGTTTCGGAAACCACCAAGAAACTCATCACATCGAACAAGCTGACTACCAAGCCCGTTTATGTGGTGCACAATGCAGCAGATGAATCAGCTGTCAATGTTTCTGCAGATTCATCTGTAGAACGTTCGAAATCCATCGTCTACATGGGTTCGTTTATGCCTTATAAAAATGTGGAAACGCTTGTGAAAGCTTCTTCACTACTGCCAGATTTCACTCTTCACCTCTTAAGCAGGATTTCTGATTCAGATCGTGCACGATTGAGTTCACTGGCTCCAGGGGCACGTATTGAGTTTCATAACGGAACATCGGATGAAGAGTACGTCCGACTTCTTTCCACCGCAACCGCACTGGTGAGCGCTTCACGGGATGAAGGTTTCGGCATACCTCTGGTTGAAGCGATGAGCTTAGGGACGCCGATCGTTGTCTCGGATATCGATATCTTTCATGAGATCGGGGGAGAGGCCGCACTCTTTGCCCCAGCAGATGATGCTCAAGCTTTCGCGGATGCAATCCTGTCACTGTCGGATCAAGACACCTGGCATCGCGTAGCGCGGAAAAGTCGAGAGCAAGCTGCACTCTTCAGTTGGAAGAAGTCCGCTACGGAATTATTCGATGTCCTCGTAAAGGTTTCCCGCTCCTAAGCTCAATGCAAGCGAACTGAGTACGTCACTTGTGCCAGCTTCGAGCTTGATAGAAGCCTTTTTGTCTCCCTTGGTTTCGCCTCGGTTGACAATAATGACGGGCATTCGCTGTCTCTTTGCTTGATCAAGAAGTCGAATGCCTGAATTCACTGCCAAAGAAGACCCTGCAATCAGCAGTACATTTGCACGTTTCACTAAGCCAGTGGCGGCAGCGAATACCTTGGGTGGAACAAATTCACCAAAGAACACGACATCAGGCTTGAGCATGCCCCCACAAACCGTACATTCAGGAACAACCACAGAACTGTAGTCCGTGACGTCCACGTCTCCATCTGGAGCAAGAACGATATTGCTGAGCTCATCAAGCCAGGGGTTGAGTTCACTGAGCTTCTTTTCAATGCCTGAGCGATCGAACTGTTGTCCGCAATCGAGACAAATGACGCGGTCAAGACTTCCATGTAAATCGACAACGTGGGAACTTCCAGCTCTCCGGTGAAGACCGTCTACATTCTGGCTGATAACTCCTTCAATGACACCGGCCTGTTCCATCGCTGCTAGAGCAAGGTGGCCTTGATTGGGTTGTGCATCCGAGAATGACTTCCATCCCACATGAGCCCCTGCCCAATATCGCTGTCGAAATGAGTGTCCAGAAAGAAAATCACCAATGTTCATCGGTGTGCGCTTCGAGGCGCCTTTCCCGCGGTAGTCAGGTATTCCTGAATCTGTAGAAACCCCGGCACCTGTCAGGACAGCTACTCTGCGGCCAGCAATGAGCTCAACAAGGGACTCAATGCCTTCGACATGAGTGTTGTGCTCCAGAATTGCGGCCATGGCCGCAAGCCTAAAACACTTGCGTTTCGTTCATGTTTCGAGTTACTGCCAAACTGAAGACATGGCTTCCGTAGTTCGCATCACTGATCTCTCACACAGCGGACTCCAAGATTATGTCGGATTGACAGACGTAGCGCTGCGTAAAGTGTCGGAACCGGAACGTGGACTTTACATTGCTGAATCCAGCAAAGTTATCCAACGTGCTCTCAACGCTGGTCACATTCCCAGGTCTGTCCTTATTCAAGAACAGTGGCTTTCAGATATCGAACCACTTGTAGAACAATTCACTGACTGCATCATTTATGTGGGCTCAAGCGAACTCCTTGAACAACTCACAGGTTTTGATATGCATCGCGGCGCAATGGCATCTATGCAGCGTCCAGAACTTCCTTCGGTAGCGGCGTTGTTGAATGGAGCAAGCCGGGTCGTCGTTCTCGAGGACATCGTTGATCACACAAACGTTGGAGCCATATTCCGCGCTGTGGCTGGATTAGGAGCTGATGCGGTACTCATCTCACCTCGTTGCGCTGATCCTCTGTACCGCCGTTCTGTGCGTGTATCAATGGGTACTGTCTTGCAAGTGCCGTGGACTCGTTTACCTGAATGGCCGGAAGCACGCGAACAACTCCATGACGCTGGTTTCCATATTGCAGCAATGGCGCTCTCCGATGACGCAATTTCTCTCCGAGACTTTGCACAGGATCAGCCGGAAAAAGTTGCCCTTGTAGTTGGTTCCGAAGGTGATGGTCTGAGCCGTCAAGCGCTTGATGCGTGTGACTCTGTAGTCACTATTCCGATGTTGCACGGTGTTGACTCTCTCAACGTTGCTTCAGCAAGTGCTGTCGCTTTATATGCACTCACCGACTAGCTGGCAGGCTGAAGCGCCAAATCATTCTTAGGATTGATTCATCATGACCGGTGAACAGACGCACATTGGCTCGTTCGCCGCAGAACATCTCTCGCCGGCTTATCCCGCACGTGCTCCGTGGGGTACTGCAGAAAACCTCCGTGCGTGGCAAACCGAAGCATTGGACTCCTACTTTTCAACGGAACCTCAAGATTTCCTCGCCGCTGCAACTCCAGGGGCAGGAAAAACTACGTTCGCTCTCCGCCTCGCAACAGAGCTCTTACGCCGCAGAACCATTGATCGCATCACAGTAGTTACGCCAACTGAACACTTGAAAACTCAGTGGGCTGACGCTGCTCATAAAGTGGGCATCCGTCTCGATCCGCATTTCAGTAACGCTCAGAAGAGACACGGGCGCCAGTTTCACGGAGTTGCAGTCACGTATGCGCAGATTGCCATGAAGGCCCACATTCATCAAGACCTCACTGATTCAGCCCGAACATTAGTGATCATGGATGAGGTTCATCACGGAGGTGATGCACTCAGCTGGGGTGATGCACTTCGAGTGGCCTTTAGTCGTGCAGAACGACGATTGTCGCTGACAGGGACCCCATTCAGGAGTGACACAGCTCCAATTCCGTTCGTAAGTTATTTGCCCGACAGAGATGGCATTTTGGTCTCGCAAACTGACTATGACTATGGTTACGGTCGTGCTTTGCAGGACGGTGTTGTTAGGCCGGTTATGTTTATGGTTTATGCCGGTTCTATGCGTTGGCGCACGCGAGCCGGAGACGAGATGGAAGCTCGTCTAGGTCAGGACAACACCAAAGACGTCACGTCTCAGGCGTGGCGGGCAGCACTTGATCCAGGCGGTGACTGGATTCCTCAGGTTATGCAGGCCGCAAACAATCGTTTGTCGGAAGTTCGTCAATCGATCCCTGATGCCGCTGGTCTCGTGATTGCAACGGATCAAGATGATGCTCGTGCATACGCGAAAGTTCTCCATGAACTCACGGGAGAAGAGCCCACGGTTGTCCTCAGTGATGTATCTGGTGGCGGAGACAAGATTGACGAGTTCTCTGCTGGAAACTCGCGCTGGATGGTCGCTGTTCGGATGGTTTCTGAAGGGGTTGATGTTCCCCGTCTTGCTGTGGGCGTTTATGCCACCAGCGCCGCAACACCCTTGTACTTTGCGCAAGCCATTGGACGTTTCGTGCGAGCACGTCGTCGCGGTGAAACAGCAACTGTTTTCCTACCAAATGTCCCACAGCTCATGCAGCTTGCCCAAGAACTTGAGCTCCAGCGCGATCACGCTTTAGAGCGACGATTACAGCCGGGAGATGAAGAGTATCCAGAAATGGATGCTTTTGATCAGGCGCAAAGAGAAGAATCTGCCTCGGATTCCTTGGAAGAAGAACTGGGGGAGTATGCATTCCTTGGTTCTGATGCCAACTTTGACATGGTCATGTTCCAAGGTGAAGAGTTTGGTGGATATGCCGAACCTGGTTCTCCAGAAGAGCATGACTTTATTGGTATCCCTGGCATCTTGGAGCCGGAACAAATCTCTGAACTGCTACGCCATCGCCAACGCCGTCAAGCTCAAAGGGGAGTGGGACGATCTAGCGACGTTGCTCTCAATAAAAGCATTCCTCTACACCGCAGCCTCAAAGAACAACGCGCACTCCTGAATTCTCTTGTTGCTTTGTGGAGTAAGCAAACAAACACTCCGCACGGAATGATTCACACAGAATTACGACAAACTTGCGGTGGCCCTGCAGTTGCACAGGCAACAGTCGCACAACTGCAAGCACGCATTGACCTCATGCGTCGTCGCATCTCTTCCCCTGTCAAATAGCAACATCTTCTCTTTTTCTCTGCGACACACCCTAGATGTTGTGGTTCAATCACTAGTTGAAGGTTTCTCAGCAGTACTATTTTCAACATGTCTTGCATCAGATTTAACACTCCAGCACAACGCGCACAGCTTGACGCCCTCAAAGCGGATAAAAAGCTCAACGAGACTGCAGTAGCAAAATTCCTTGGTCCAGAGTTCGGTGAGAGCAAAATCAACCGTCTACGCAGCATGGCCACGGACAAGAACCCGAAGATTAGGGAGAGTGTTGCCCTGAGCTATCACGTCCCTGAAGAAGTGATGTGGGCACTAGCGAAGGATAAGAACGAAGGTGTTCGGATCTGTGTCGCTCGAAATGAAACAACCCCTTGCGACATTCTTCGTCACCTCGCCTCCGATAAGAGTGAACAGGTTCGCAGTTGGGTAGCAGTCAATTTCTTTGTGCCTCAAGACACCATGGAAAAGCTGGCGTCCGATAAGAGCGAATCCGTTCGCAAGCTTGTCGCCTGGAAAGCAGATTTAGCCGAGCAGGAACTTGCAACAGCGTAGAACTTAACAAAAGAAGTCCCGGTCGTTAGACCGGGACTTCTTCTCTGTGCGCGAAGGGGGACTTGAACCCCCACGTCCTTACGGACACTAGCACCTCAAGCTAGCGCGTCTGCCATTCCGCCACCCGCGCAGGTGATGGTGTTTTACCACCGAGAGACAACATTAGCACGAAGAAATATGCGCGATGTTCACGTGGCAACTCCTGTGACGAATAATGGGCGATTAGGGTCAGGGTTATGGGTTTTTTTGAGGCGTTGTTTCTCGGTTTTGTGCAGGGATTGACTGAGTTCATTCCCGTTTCTAGTTCCGCGCACCTCAGAATCATTGGTGAATTCCTCCCCAATGGTGGTGACCCTGGTGCTACGTTCACTGCCATTACCCAGTTGGGCACTGAAGCCGCTGTCGTTGTGTATTTCTGGCGCGATCTTGTGCGCATCATCAAACACTGGTGCTTAGCTCTCGTAGGCAAAATGCCTCGTAACGACCCAGATGCACGTATGGGATGGCTCATCATCTTCGGTTCACTTCCCATCATCGTGTTAGGCCTTGCTTTCCAAGATGAGATTGAAACGACGCTACGTTCTCTCTGGATTGTGGCCACCATGTTGATTGTGTTTGGCATTCTTCTGGGCATTGCAGATGTTGTGGGGAAGAAAACAAAGAGCCTTCAACAGCTCACAGTTGGTCGTGGGATCATCTTTGGTTTTGCCCAAGCACTTGCCTTGATTCCTGGTGTTTCTCGCTCAGGTGGAACCATTACTGCCGGCTTATTCATGGGTTTCAGTCGAACCGCGGCAGCGCGCTATTCATTCCTGCTTGCACTACCTGCCGTATTCGGAAGCGGTCTGTATCAACTTGCCAAAAGTTTCAACGAACCCCAGGTCTTCACTGGGTTTGAAACCTTCGGAGCCACCGTTGTTGCCTTCATCGTGGGAATTGGTGTGATTGCATTCCTGATGAATTGGTTGGGCAAGCACAGTTTCTGGCCTTTTGTGATCTACCGAATAGTGCTGGGTGGAACCCTGTTGATTCTTCTGAGTGGCGGAGTTATTCAGGGCTAGAGACCAGTTGGAGGCTCTGTTCCTTCGGTGTCTGGTTTATCAGTTGTACGAAGGAATCGTTCAAACTCTTGAGCCAGGGATTCGCCAGTAGCTTCGGGCGAATCAACCATGTCTCGTGCCTGCTCGAGCTGCGCAATATAGGAAGACATATCGTCATCTTCTGCTGCGAGTTTGTTGATGTTCTCTTCCCATTCGGCTGCTTCTGCAACCAGTTCACCGCGGGGGATTACTACGTCGACAATTTCTTCAAGCTTGTCAATGAGCGCCAAAGTTGCTTTCGGGCTCGGGCCCTGGTGGACGTAATGGGGAACTGAAGCCCAGATAGCAACCGTGGGGATATCGGCTTCCTCGGCAGCCGCTGCAATCACACTCAAAATTCCAACTGGACCTTCATAGGTACTGCGCTCAACGTCAAGCTCATGTCGAACTGCTGCATTTTCGCTTGAAACAAATGTTGAAATCGGCCTGGTGTGAGGAACATCAGCCAGCATCGACCCCAGGAGCACAATGGCTGAAATATCCGCGGCGAGCGCGATATCAAGAATTTCATTAGTAAAGGTGAGCCAATTTCGGCTGGGTTCGACACCTTGCAACAGGTAAATGTTGTTGGCATTAGCTCCCGTGACGTCGAGAAGAAGATCTTCTGAGACAGTTTCATCCAGCTCTGCTGGAACCATAGGGGCATAAAGAATTGAGGTGGGCCACGTCAACGCACGATTGCCATCGTCGTCGAAACCAATGGTTGGACGGTTGAACTGAAAATCGTAGAAAGTTTCAGGATCAACGGTGTGTAACGCAATGACATCGAGTTGCTCTTGCAGGGTGGTTACTGCGGAGCTTGCTGCCTCTCCAGCATCGTTCCAACCTTCGAATGCCACCACGAGGAGGCGACCTCTGAATGGATTGCGTGCGTTACTCACTGTGGGGAACCCCGTTCTACTTCGTTACCAAGAATACTCAGGTCTACCGACAAGTAGTCTTGTTAGGTGAGTAGTAGCGAAACAAGTTCCCCTGTCATGCCCCACGCAATTCTGTGGGACATGGATGGAACCATCGTTGACTCCGAGGAATATTGGATTACGGCAGAGATTGAACTCGTTGAACTCTTTGGCGGTATCTGGACCCACCAAGACGGAATGGAATTGGTGGGCAACGGTTTACCCACTACTGCTGAAAAGTTGCAGCGTCATGGCGTGGATCTTTCCATCGATGAAATCATCCAAGCCCTGACCAATCGGGTCCTAGAGCAATTAGAAGTTTCCGTCCCGTGGCGTCCCGGTGCGCTTGAACTCATTCAGCAGTTCCACACTGCAGGCATCCCTCAAGCTTTAGTAACCATGTCTATTGAGCGAATGGCGCGATCTGTTGTCGCACTCATACCTGGTCTCCCTCTCACCGAAGTAGTGGCAGGTGATAACGTCATGAAATCAAAACCTGACCCAGAGGCATACCTGCAAGCAGCAGACAAACTAGGTGTCGACATTACTCGATGTGTTGCTTTCGAAGATTCCCCTTCAGGTTGTCGTTCTGCACATTCTTCAGGAGCAGTCACGATCGGTGTTGAATATCTTGTCCCCCTTTCGGGGATTCCCACCGATGTGACTCTCGATACGTTGGTTGGCGTGACCGCAGACCGCGTTTTTGACATATTCACTGCACAACGAGGACTGAACTGATGACACACGAAACAACTCCGCGATATATGCCTGGACCCTTTCGTGCAGGAGACAGGTGCCAGCTCACGGATCCCAAAGGCAAAATCAACACTGTCTCTTTGAAGCATGGAGACGAATTTCACACACACCGTGGCGTTGTGAAGCATGACGACATTATTGGACTCCCAGATGCGTCCGTTGTCCTCAACAGTTCTGGCGTTGAGTACTTAGTAATGCGGCCATTATTGGTCGACTTTGTGATGTCGATGCCTCGAGGCGCTGCAATTATTTATCCCAAAGAAGCGCAAGCCATCCTTGGGCAGGCAGACATTTTCCCCGGTGCACGCGTTGTAGAAGCAGGCGTTGGTTCTGGAGCTTTATCTCTTTGGCTTTTGCGAGCCATTGGCCCTCAAGGTTTCCTGTATTCATTTGAGCGCCGTGAAGAATTCGCAGAAATTGCTCGAGCAAATGTATCGACCTTCCACGGATACACGCCCGAAAACTGGTCTGTTACGGTCGGAGATCTTCAGGATGCCCTGCCCTCAACAGTGAAGCCTGCTGAGGCTGACCGAGTCGTTCTAGACATGCTTGCTCCTTGGGAATGTGTGGACATGGTTGCGGATGCGCTTGTGCCCGGTGGAGTAGTACTCATGTATGTCGCTACAGTGACGCAGCTCTCTCGAGTCGTCGAAGCGCTTCGTGAGACCGGACAGTTTTCTCACCCTCAATCAAGTGAAACGATTGTGCGTGGATGGCACGTTGAAGGTTTAGCAGTGCGACCTGAACATCGCATGATTGGCCACACTGCATTCTTGGTCACTGCTCGAAAATTAGCTCCCGGCACAGTGCTCCCAGATCTCAAACGCCGTGCATCAAAGAGCGATTTCAGCGCTGAAGATCTTGAAGCCTGGACTCCCGGAGTGCTGGGAGGACGCGAAATCAGTCCAAAGAGCTTGCGAAAAAGAGTACGTTCTGCCACAGAAAGTGCAGAACTTTCACAGGCTCCAGACAGCTCGTCGCCAGCTGAATAGTAAATTCACGACATAGGCTAGAGCGTGCTGAGGGAATCTTCCTCATACCTATTTTTGCGAGGAATTGTGCGTCGTAGTTCTGCCCTTTTTGTCAGTATTGCCCTGATTGTCGGCCTGAGTGCGTGCAATTCGTCATCTTCTGACGCTTCGTGCACACCACTGGCTGAGTCCGGTTCTGCAGTTGACAAGGTCAAAGTCAGTGGTGGTTTCGGTGAATTGCCTACTGCTACGTTCCCCACTCCTTTGACGGCATCTAAAACCGAACGAAAGATTCTCGTCAAGGGCGACGGTGCTCCGGCTTTGCCTGGTGGAGCTGTCACGCTCGACTTCACCATCTACAACGGTGAAACTGGCGACATTCTGGGTCAGACCAAATACGACGGCACTGATCTTCAAACTTCCTCACTCGACGACAACTCTCTGATTCACGGTCTGGTCGCGACGATTCAGTGTGCACCTGCAGGCAGTCAGATTGTTTCTGTTATTGCCCCCACAGATCTTCTTGATCAAAATGGTGCACCTGTTGGCGACCTAGGCAAGGACACCAGCCTTGTCGTTGTTGCTGATTTGGTCTCAACAAGCTTGGCCAAAGCAAATGGCAAGGACCAACCCGCGCAAGACGGTTTCCCAGCTGTCGTACTAGATGCCAATGGCGTTCCCGGCGTGACGGTTCCCAAGTCCACAGCGCCTACCGAACTCAAAGTTGAAGTTCTCAAAAAGGGTGATGGCCCTGTTGTTCAAGCAGGCGGTTCCGTAACCGTTCACTACACAGGTGTGCTCTGGAACGATGGAACTGTCTTCGACTCCAGTTGGTCACGAAATACTCCAGCAACCCTTAGCTTGAATGGCGTCGTTCCTGGATTCGCTCAAGCGTTAGAAGGCCAAACCGTGGGTTCACAGATTGTCGCCATCATTCCTCCTGATTTGGGCTATGGCGACCAAGACAAAGGCACGATCCCTTCTGGATCCACTTTGGTCTTCGTGATCGACATCCTGGGTACTACTCCCTAACGGAGAAGAAGATGGCCCGAGCAGAAAATAGAGTTAAGAAAGAAGACCGTCTTTTCAGTCTCATTCTTGCTCTCGTGTCATCGCGAGAAGGTCTTACAAAGAACGAGATCCTGAAGACCGTTCGTGGTTATAGCGACATCTATGACTTCAATGGCAACACTTCTCTCGACAAGATGTTTGAACGCGACAAGGATGAAATACGTTCGATGGGTGTCATCATCGACACATTGGAGTTGCCCGAAGAAGAGGGTCAAACTCACCACATCAGATACTCCATTTCACGACGCAATTATGACTTTCCTGAAGATGTCACTTTCAGCTCAGATGAACTTACGTTGCTCAATGTGGCCGCGAATGCCTGGAGGGAGGCGTCACTTTCTAGTGATTCGCGTCATGCATTGACCAAAATCAAATCGCTTGGTGTTTCAGCAAATGATCCCCTCATCGGTGTCGCCCCTCACATCAGGACTAATGACCGAGCTTTCGCTGCAATTGAAGATGCGTTAGAGAATGAGCTCATCCTTTCCTTCAGCTATCTCAAACCCGGTGATAGCAAACCGCAACAACGAACGGCATCTCCGTTAGCGGTGTTGAACTGGGGTGGACTTTGGTATGTTTTGGCCTTTGACCTCGATGTTCAGGCAGAGCGAACCTTTCTTCTTAAGCGCATTGTTTCTGTACCTACCCGCATTCCACAGAAAACGTACCCTCTTTCTCCAGAACAATACGCTCAGCGACTTCAGCAAGAACTTGAATCTCTTACTCGGCTAAATTCTGCATCAGTATCGGTAGTGCCGGGGTCAGATGCTCAACTTCGGCTTGCCTCCAAATATCAGCTAGACCCCACTCACACGTCTCTGTCTTTCGGATACTCAGATGTGGAACTTCTCGCTGATGATCTGGCGGTCTTCGGTGGGCAACTCACTGTTGAATCGCCGCCAGAGTTGATTCACGCAGTGCGTTCACGGTTGGTAACGATTTCCGCTCTCCATGAAGGGCGCAACTAATGGCCACACGTTTGGAAGCTGCAGACAGAGTGACATACCTGATGTCATTTGTTCCCTATCTGATTGAACAAGGTCCAGTTCCTGTCGAGCAATTGGCAACGCATTTTGACTTGACGACATCCCAAGTAGATGAACTCGTTCAACTACTTGCGATGTCTGGTGTTCCCGGCGATGACGGGTACTACCAACACCAGGATCTCTTTGACATCAACTGGGACTTGTTTGAACAAGAACACATTGTTGAACTTTGGCAACATGTTGGGGTTGAATCGACACCCAGGTTCTCAGCTCGTGAAGCAGCTGCGCTCCTTGCTGGCCTTCAATACATTTCTGGAATCGTTCCCGAACGGGATAGGTCCATTATTGACAAGCTCGTTCTCAAGATTGCTTCTGGAGCATCGGCCGAACCAGAAAATCTCCTTGTTACACCAGCGCCAGTCCCCGTTGACCTCGATGTCATCCGTCAGGCTGTGACGTCCGGTCATAGCGTCGGTTTTGAGTATCGTTCTGCCATTGGAGAACTCACTCCTCGATCAGTTGATCCCTTGCGGTTAGACCTAGTGGGGGAGTCTTGGTATCTCCGTGGCTGGTGTCACGAACGTCAAGCGTTGCGCACTTTTCGATTGGACCGAATTTCTCAACTCTCCCTGACTGGGGAATCAATTCAGACAACGCTGACAGCTCACGATCTTTCTGACGAACTTTTCGAGATCAAAGACACAGACATTCGGGTTACTTTTGCCGTTGAGGAGTCAGCTTTATCTCTGCTGGCGGCCTATCGTCCCGAGGTAACAGGCGCACGTTCCGATGATGAGATCGAAGTTGAGGTCGCTTTTAGTGACCTTGGAAGCGTTTCTGTCTTTGTGGCACAGTTTCCGGGATCTATCCGGGTCATCTCGCCACAAGTAGCTATTGACACTGTGAGCGAGTGGTCGCGGCAGGCACTCTCTCGCTATAGCGCCTAAACTATAGACAACACCATCGCAACAATTCAAAGGGAAGTACAGATGCTAGGAAATCTCTCCGGTTGGCACTTGCTCATCATCATTGCCATCATTCTTTTGTTGTTCGGTGCACCCAAGCTTCCTGGTCTTGCTCGTTCGTTGGGGCAGTCCATGCGCATCTTCAAAAGTGAAGTGAAGCAGATGAAGGAAGATGGTCAGACTCCTTCTGACTCAAGTTCTACCGATTCAAGCGACTCGTCAAAGTCCGCTTAGTAGCCCATGGCGGCACGGCAGACTAAAGCCTCCAGGCGCGAAGGAAAGATGTCCCTTGGTGGACATCTTGTTGAGCTTCGCAAAAGGCTATATTTCTCTGCCCTCTTTATCGTCATAGGTGCTTTGCTCGGCTGGTTCTCAGCAGATTTCCTTCTGTCACAACTGCGGGAACCGATTTTTCTTGTAGCTTCTGAACAAGGTCGAGTCGCCACCCTGAATTATGACGGCATCACCAGTGCCTTCGATTTGAAGCTTCAGATTGCTTTCACAGTCGGCATCGTCATTTCAAGCCCGTTCTGGCTCTATCAAATTTGGGCATTTTTCATGCCAGGGCTGACAAAACGTGAAATCAAATACACCTTGGGCTTCATGCTCAGTGCAATTCCGTTATTTCTAGCTGGTTGTGCAGCGGGTTGGTATGTCTACCCCCACATAGTGGCCCTGATGACGAGCTTTGCTCCTAGTGACGATGCCACCATCATCACGGCCAAAACGTACTTCGATTTTGTTCTCAAGCTAGTGCTTGTCGTGGGAGTAGCTTTCGTCCTGCCGGTATTTTTGGTCTTGTTCAATTTCGCTGGTCTACTTTCTGCCTACAGCATCATCAAAGCCTGGCGCATTGCAGTTCTTGTGATTACTCTCTTCACTGCTATTGCGACTCCTGCTGCAGATGTGCTGTCCATGTTCCTCCTGGCGATTCCCATGGTTCTGCTGTATTTCTTGGCTGCTGGAATCGCATGGCTCCATGATCGTCGAAAGACCAAAAAGGTTTCAGAATATAGTGACGATCAGGCAAGCTCGCTTCCTCCAACTGAAGCACTGTCGGCATAGCCGATGGCCGAACTTTCAGCTGCTGAACGCTTTGCGCAAGCACAAGCACGTTCTAAAACTCCTCTCGTCAATGAGTTTCGAGAAAAGCGCACATTCGATTTAGACCCCTTCCAGATTGCGGCTGCGAACGTATTGGAATCCGGAAATAGTGTTCTGGTTGCTGCTCCGACAGGTGCAGGAAAGACAGTTGTGGCAGAGTTTGCCGTCTTCTTGGCCATGAGCACCCCGGCTGACAAGCTTTTCTACACCACTCCCATGAAGGCCTTGTCGAACCAGAAATACAACGAGTTCGTAGAAGAGTGGGGCGCAGAAAACGTCGGTATCCTGACCGGCGATACAAATATCAATTCTGGGGCTCGAATCGTCGTCATGACGACTGAAGTTCTGCGCAACATGCTCTATGCAGATAGCGATCTGTTGAAAGATCTCCGCTTTGTTGTGATGGATGAAATCCACTACTTGGCAGATAGATTCCGAGGAGCTGTCTGGGAAGAAGTCATCATCCACCTGCCCCAACACGTCAGACTGGTGGGCTTGAGCGCTACCGTCTCGAACGCGGAAGAGTTTGGTGATTGGCTGCAGGCAGTTCGTGGCAATACTGACATCATCGTTTCTGAAGACCGCCCTGTTCCTCTTGACCAGCATGTTTTGGTTGGTAACAAATTCATTGACCTCTTCGATGGTTCACACGCTGCTGCAGAACATCGAGTAAATCCTGAACTCTTACGCCTTGCTCACTCCAACCAACGTGCACCTCACATGCGTTCCGCAGGTCGCAATGCTCATCGAGGTGGACGAAATAATCGTCCACAATATGCACAAAACCAGCCTCTACAAGGCCGCATGGAACGTGCTGACATCATTCAACTTCTTGATGAAAAGAATCTACTTCCCGCTATTTCCTTCATATTCAGCCGAGCAGGCTGTGATCAAGCTGTTTCTCAGGTCTTGCGCTCTGGTATTCGACTCACTGATGCTGAAGAACGAGAAATCATTCGTGACATTGTGGAAGATCGGTGCAGCACCCTTGCCGATGAAGATTTAGGTGTGTTGGGCTACTGGGAGTGGCTCGAAGGTCTTGAACGTGGTGTGGCAGCTCACCACGCTGGGTTGCTTCCTGCTTTCAAGGAAGTCGTCGAAGAGCTTTTCCAAAAGAAACTCGTCAAGGTTGTATTTGCAACTGAAACACTCGCGTTGGGTATCAACATGCCAGCACGAACAGTGGTGTTGGAGAAACTTGAAAAGTTCAACGGTGAAGCTCGAGTCCCACTCACGCCGGGGGAGTACACCCAGCTCACCGGTCGTGCTGGACGTCGCGGGATTGACGTTGAAGGCCACTCTCTCATTCAATGGGCCAACAACTTAGATCCTCAGACGGTAGCTTCTCTTGCCAGCAGGCGAACATATCCTCTGAACTCCAGCTTCCGTCCTACTTACAACATGGCAATCAACCTGATTGAACAGTTTGGTCGAAGTCGCACACGTGAAATCCTGGAAAGCAGCTTTGCCCAATTCCAGGCAGACCGAGCCGTGGTTGATCTTGCCCGTAAGGTCAAACAGCAGGAAGAGACTCTCAGCGGATATTCCGAACCCATGACATGCCACTTAGGTGACTTCGTGGAATACGCTGCACTGCGTCGCAAGTTGACGGATTTAGAAAAACAAACTGAAGCCGGTTCACGAGCAGCAAAAGAGAAACGTAGCTCTGAGTTGAACTCATTGCGTAAGCAGCTAAAAAGCCACTCATGTCATCACTGTCCCGATCGTGAACAACATGCACGTTGGGCAGAGCGTTGGTGGAGACTAAAGCGTGAAACCGACAAGCTCGTGCAACAAATCAACACTCGAACAGGTGCAGTTGCGCGGATATTTGATCGTGTCTGTGATGTGTTGGTGGACATGGACTACCTCATGAAAGACCCTCAGGGCTCTGAGTTTTCGCTCACTCCTAAGGGTGAATCTTTGGGAAAAATTTATGGTGAGCGCGACTTGCTGATTGCAGAAGGTATTCGTCTACAGCTCTGGGATAAGCTTGATGCCCCGGGACTAGCCGCCATGGCGTGTGCAATTGTTTTTGAACCTCGTCGTGAAGAGGGATTGGTCAATGAGCGCTATTTACCCAGGGGGAAGTTCATTGACGTACTTCACGAGACACAGAACCTCTGGTCTGACTTAGAAGAGCTTGAGAGTTATCACGAGCTCCCTGGAACAAACCCTCTTGCAACTGGACTTTCTCTGGCTATGTATAAATGGGCTAAGGGTTCACGGTTAGATGACGTTCTCTTTGACGCTGACATGCCTGCTGGTGACTTTGTGCGGTGGTCCAAACAAACTATCGACCTTCTCGATCAGTTAGCGCAGGTAACAACAGGTGATCTTCAGAAGACAGCTCGTATGGCCCTGGATCAGGTTCGACGTGGCATTGTTGCCTATTCCACGGTGGTCTAAATGAAAAGACTCAATTTCTGGATTGCCCTGGCACTAGCTATGGTTTCGGGTTTCGCTTTACAGGGAGCGTTCCCCGCCACTAATTTTTGGCCACTTGCTTTCATTGGTGTGTTTCTCCTTCTGTGGTCCTTGCTTGGACGCCGTTTCTGGAGTTCTTTCGTAATTGGAACGGCTGCGGGTGCCAGTTTTTGGTTATCTCTGATCAACTGGTTGACGCTATATCTGGGGCCCGTGCCATGGCTTGCTCTGGGCATACTTCAAGCCTTGTTCTTTGGATTGGGTGCTTCCCTCATGGCTTTAGCACTCAATCGAGGTCCAACAAGATGGCCATCACGTTTTGGGCGTCTAGGACTCGTCAGCATTGTGATTGCTGCACTCTGGACACTCCGAGAAAGCGTTACCAGCGTGTGGCCATACGGAGGATTTTCCTGGGGTCGTCTCGCCCATTCGCAATCCCAAAGTCCTCTTGCGCATGATGTCGCCTGGGTAGGAACTGCAGGGGTCACGTTCGTAGTTGCTCTGACTGCGGCTTTGATATTTCAGGTTCTCAGGGAGAAGCGACGCTCCTTGCTGGTTCTTCCCATCCTGGTGTTTGTCGCTGCGATTGCTGTTCCAAGTTTCGTCATTGATATTTCTGGCACGACCAAAGTGCTTGCGGTTCAAGGAAACTCAAAAGCTGGATTGTTCGACCATGGCGCTCCGGGGGAGATTTTGCAAGATCACATCTCAGGGACTCTTCCTTTTGTGGGCAAGGACGTCGATATGGTTGTGTGGCCAGAGAACGCAAGTGATATTGATCCCCTCCAATCCCAATTGGCTGCGCTGATGTTAACCACCGTTTCGGCAAAAATAGAAGCCCCAATCGTGACCGGAACAATCACCACAACGAGCGATGAGCGATATTTCAATTCATCGTTGGTGTGGTCCGATGGACTCCAGGCTCAATACGACAAAATCCATCCGGTTCCTTTTGCCGAGTACATGCCAAACAGAGATTTGTGGCGCACATTCCAACCTGATCTTGTTGATCTTGTTACCCGTAACTATTCATTTGGAACTCGGTCAAATGTCGTTGATATCAACGGTGTGCTCGCTGGTATCGCCATCTGTTTTGATATCACCGACGATCAACAGGCGTATCAAATGATTTCTCAGGGTGCCGAGCTCATTCTCGCCCAGACAAACAATGCAGATTTTGGCAAAACCTCTGAGAACCTTCAACAACTCTCTATCGCTCGACTCCGCGCGATAGAGACCGGCCGTTCGGTTGTGAATATCTCCACAGTAGGGACGTCCGAGATAATTTCGCCCACTGGCGAAACGATAGACAGTATCCCTGCTTACCAACCTGGAGCCATGCTGAGCGCAGTTCCTCTGAGTTCAACAATCACTCCAGCCATGGCGTTTGGACGATTCATTGAATGGACCATCGGAGCTGTGGGAATTGTCGGATTGTCGCTCATTTTGATTCGCCGCAAGCCCTAGAATTGAAGTTCTTGAGGCTTACGAAACTGGAGTGAAAATGGGCAAGGAAAACGACTCGTTCGTTCACCTTCACGTTCACTCTGAGTATTCGATGCTCGATGGTGCTGCTCGAGTCAAACCTTTGATTAACGCTGCTGTTGAATCAGGAATGCCGGCTATTGCCATTACTGACCATGGAAACATGTTCGGCGCCTACGACTTCTGGAACGCAGCAACTGATGCGGGAATCAAGCCCATTATTGGGACAGAGGCATACCTCACTCCTGGCACCCACCGCACAGATAAGACACGTATTCGCTGGAACAACGGTGGCGATGATGATGTCTCAGGTGGTGGCGCGTATACGCACATGACAATGCTTTCTTCTTCTACTGAAGGAATGCACAACCTTTTCAAGATGTCTTCTTTGGCCTCTCTTGAGGGGTATTACTTCAAGCCACGTATGGACAGAGATCTCCTCAACACCTATGGCAAAGGTCTGATCGCCACGACTGGTTGTCCTGGTGGAGAAATCCAGACCCGGTTGCGAATTGGTCAGTATGCCGAAGCACGGGCGGCTGCTGCAGAATTTCGTGACATTTTTGGCGCAGAGAATTTCTTTGTCGAAATCATGGACCACGGTCTCGATATTGAGCGACGCGTCGTCACCGACCTAATTAAGCTTTCTAAAGATCTCGGTTTGCCGCTTGTTGCCACCAATGACCTTCACTACACGCACGCTCACGATGCGGATGCTCACGCTGCTTTGTTGTGCGTTCAGTCAGGCTCAACTCTGGATGACCCAAACCGCTTCAAATTTGAATCGAATGAGTTCTATCTCAAGTCAGCCGCGGAAATGCGTCGCTTATTCGCAGACTATCCAGAAGCTTGTGACAACACTCTGCTCATCGCAGAACGCTGTGAAACAAGCTTTGAGAAGCGCGACCTCATGCCTCGTTTCCCTGTCCCCGAGGGAGAAACAGAAGCTTCTTGGTTTGAAAAAGAAGTTGCTTCCGGTCTGGAACGACGTTTCCCCGGAGGAGTTTCTGACGCTCACAAAGCTCAGGCAAAATATGAAGTAGACGTCATTATTCAGATGGGATTCCCCGGATACTTCCTCGTCGTTTCTGACTTCATCGCGTGGGCACGTCAGCAAGGAATTCGTGTTGGTCCAGGTCGTGGTTCAGCCGCTGGTTCTCTTGCTTCCTACGCCATGGGAATCACTGAACTAGATCCCCTTCACCACGGTCTCATCTTTGAGCGATTCCTCAACCCCGAACGTGTGTCAATGCCCGACGTGGACGTCGACTTCGATGATCGTCGTCGCGGTGAAGTTATTCGTTATGTCACGGAGAAGTACGGCAGCGACCGTGTTGCGCAGATCGTGACATATGGAACTATCAAGGCAAAGCAAGCGCTCAAGGACTCCTCGCGAGTACTTGGTATGCCCTATTCGGTAGGGGAGAAGCTCACCAAGGCGATGCCTCCTTCTATCATGGGTAAAGACATCACCTTAACCGAAATTATGGATCCTCAGGCGCCTCGCTATAAAGAAGCTGCTGACTTTAGATCCGTACTTGAATCTGATGTAGATGCTCAGACAGTTTTCAATACGGCCCAGGGAATCGAAAACCTCAAACGCCAATGGGGTGTTCACGCTGCAGGTGTGATCATGTCAGCAGAACCGTTGATGGACGTCATCCCCATCATGAAACGTGAAGATGACGGCGCCATCATTACCCAATTTGACCAACCACCGTGCGAGTCGCTGGGACTCCTCAAGATGGACTTCTTGGGGCTTCGTAACCTTACGGTTATTCAAGACGCACTCGTGAACATTCAGAACAACCGAGGCATCACTGTTGAGCCTGAATTATTGGATTTGGATTCTGACCCAGCAACTTATGAATTGCTTTCTCGCGGAGACACCCTTGGAGTATTCCAGCTAGATGGTGGCCCGATGCGCGCATTGTTGCGCCAATTGAAGCCCACAAACTTCGAAGATATTTCGGCTGTTATCGCCTTGTACCGCCCAGGTCCAATGGGCATGAATTCCCACACTAACTACGCCCTGCGAAAAAACGGTCTTCAAGAAATTGAACCCATTCACCCAGAGTTAGAGGAGCCACTCTCAGAAATTCTGGGAACCACGTATGGCTTGATTGTGTATCAAGAGCAGGTCATGGCTGTAGCTCAGAAAGTTGCTGGCTTCACCCTGGGGCAAGCGGACGTTTTGCGTCGCGCCATGGGTAAAAAGAAGAAATCAGAGCTTGATAAGCAGTTTGCTGATTTTGAATCTGGCATGCTCGCCAATGGTTACTCAGCCCCGGCAGTGAAGATTCTCTGGGATACGCTGATGCCGTTCGCAGACTATGCCTTCAATAAGGCCCACTCAGCTGGTTACGGCGTGCTCAGTTACTGGACTGCCTACCTCAAAGCGAATTTCCCCGCGGAATATATGGCAGCGCTGCTGACTTCTGTGGGCGACTCGAAAGACAAGTTAGGCATCTATCTCTCTGAATGTCGCCGAATGGGGCTCAACGTCCTCGCTCCTGATGTGAACGAATCAGATGGTGTTTTCTCTGCTGTAGGTCAAGACATTCGATTCGGCATGGGTGCTATTCGAAATGTCGGCTTTGGAGTTGTCGAACACATCAAAGCTGCTCGTGCAGACAAAGGACGTTTCGAGACATTCCATGACTTCTTGAAGAAAGTTCCCACACAAGTAGCCAACAAGAAGACCTTGGAATCCCTCATCAAGGCGGGTGCCTTTGACGCCATGGGTAACACTCGACGTGCCCTGGTCGAGATCCACGAGGATGCCGTCGAGTCTGCCGTCAGCCTCAAGCGCAATGAAGCTTTGGGGCAGGTCGATCTCTTTGGCGACATGTTCGAATTTGCCGAAGAACATTCTCAAGTTCCCGACCGACCAGAATTCACCAAACGGGACAAGCTTGCCTTTGAGCGAGAAATGCTCGGGCTCTATGTTTCCGATCACCCGTTGGCTGGCCTGGAATTGCAGTTGGCCAAACATGCAACAGTCACCATCAATGATCTGACAACAAGTGATTCCACAATGGACGGCGACATTGTCGTATTGGCAGGTTTAGTCACTGAGGTTCAACGCCGCATAGCCAAGAAGTCGGGTAATGCTTACGGCATTATCAAACTCGAAGATTTTGGCGGCGAGATGGACATCATGTTGCTCGGTCGCACTTATCAAGAATTTGGCCCAATGCTGGAAACGGACCTTGTGTTAGCAGTCAAGGGTCGTGTCAATGTTCGTGATGATGGCCTTAATATCCAGGCCATGAGCATGTTCGTCCCAGATGTGGGTGCTGTTATTGGCCAGCAAGGACCGCTCAATCTAGTACTTCCAGAAGTTCGTGCTACCTCTGCGACGATTGGTGAACTCTCTGCTGTTCTCAAGCGACACCCTGGTGACAGTGAGGTTCGTTTGCGGCTCACTCGTGGAGCAACTGCTCGCGTCTTTGAACTTCCAGCCAAAGTAAATATCTCCTCTGATCTCTATGGTGAACTCAAGTCTCTTCTCGGTCCAGGTTGCCTGGGATAGCGGAATTAGACTGGACTTCTGATGATTCGTACTCTTGACCTGCGTGGTTCACGTCCTACTCGTGCTCAATTCTTGGGGCTTATTCCTCGCACTGAGCTAGATGTAGATACGGCACTTGATGTTGCCAGTGAGATCATTACTGCTGTCCGCACAGACGGTTCGCTTGCCTTACGAGAGCAAGCTCTGCGTTTGGACAATGTGTCAGAATATGAAATTCGTGTACCTCAAACACACATCGATGAAGCAGTTGCTGGACTTTCACCTGAGCTTCGAAGCTCACTAGAAACTGCCATTTCGCGTGTCAGGGTTGGCTCTCAGGCTCAAGTTCCACCAGCAGTCAGCTCTGAAATTGCTTCAGGTGCTGTGATTACTCAGCGTTGGCAGCCAGTTGAACGTGTGGGACTTTACGTTCCTGGTGGAAAAGCTGTCTATCCCTCAAGCGTCATTATGAATGTTGTTCCTGCACAGGTTGCCGGTGTTCGTTCAATCGCCTTAGCTTCTCCGCCGCAGGCTCACTTCGGTGGTCGCGTACACCCCACAATTCTTGCTGCCGCTGGTCTTTTAGACGTGAATGAAATTTATGCCATGGGTGGGGCCGGAGCTATCGGCGCTTTTGCTTACGGTGTGGAAGATCTTGATCTCGTGCCGGTGAATGTTGTTACTGGTCCTGGCAATGTCTATGTTGCGGCTGCGAAGCGCCTTGTACGTGGCCGTGTGGGGATTGATTCTGAGGCTGGACCAACAGAAATTCTTATCATTGCTGATTCGTCGGCCCGTGCTGAATACGTTGCTGCTGACCTCATATCTCAAGCGGAACACGATGAAATGGCCTCCGCCGTCCTGGTAACGGACTCTGTCGAACTCGCTGCTGCGGTCGAAGCAGAAATCAGCAAACAGGCATGCGCTACTCCACACTCAGCTCGAGTAAAAATTGCTCTTGAGGGGCCACAATCAGCAATAGTTCTCGTTGATGATCTTTCCGTCGCCGTCGACTTCTCCAATGCTTATGGCCCTGAACACCTAGAGATTCAAAGCGAACACGCTTCCCAACTGGTTACTCAGATAACCAACGCCGGAGCTGTATTCGTCGGAGACTTCACTCCCGTCAGCCTGGGTGACTACTCCGCCGGTTCTAATCACGTTCTCCCTACAGCTGGACAAGCTTTGTTCTCCTCTGGCCTCGGGGCATACACATTCTTACGGCCACAACAAATCATTGAGTACAGCAAAGATGCACTCAAAGAAGTTGCTCAGGGTATTCGTGTGTTGGCCGATGATGAAGATTTACCCGCACACGGTGATGCTGTAGATATCCGTTTCAACACAGAGGACAATTAGTCGAATGTATTGCCCCTTTTGTCGCCATTCAGACTCCCGAGTAATTGACTCGCGAACAAGTGACGATGGACTTTCTATCCGTCGTCGACGCCAGTGCCCAGAGTGCAATGGCCGCTTCTCAACGCTTGAGACAGCTTCTTTGTCCGTGATCAAACGTTCAGGAGTCGTCGAATCTTTCAGCCGTGAAAAGGTTGTTGCGGGTGTTCGTAAGGCATGTCAAGGTCGTCCCGTGACTGATGCCGATCTTGCAGTGTTGGCTCAAAAGGTAGAAGAAACCATTCGTGCCACCGGTGCTTCTCAAATTGAAGCCAACGAAATTGGCCTGGCCATTTTGCCGTCCTTACGTGAACTCGATGAAGTTGCGTATCTCCGATTCGCCAGTGTTTATCAGGCGTTTGACTCGCTTGAAGATTTCGAAGTGGCTGTTCAGACGCTTCGTTCTGAGCGTCAAAACGGTCAGGCTGAGTAAGTAGTGGTAACTCACAACGGGGAACACTCGTTCTATAACCTGATTTTCAAAGGGTTCTTTAAATACCTTGATCCTGAGGATGCACATCACCTCGGTGCATTGGTAATCAAACTTGCAGGACTGCCAGGTATCCGTGGAATCAAGCATGCGGCCAGCAAACCTGTGCCGGAACTGCATGTTCAGGCCTTAGGTTTGCACTTCGACTCTCCCTTTGGAATGGCGGCAGGGTTCGACAAGGATGTCACCATGGTTTCCGGGCTATATGCACTTGGTTTTGGCCATGTTGAAGTCGGGACTCTGACTGCTCATGCTCAGCCAGGCAACCCAAAACCACGCCTGTTTCGACTTATCCCTGATCGTGCACTGATTAATCGAATGGGTTTCAATAACGGGGGAGCGGCAGCAGCTGTCCCTCGTTTGAAGAAGCTTCGCGCGCTGAAACATCGTCCAGTTATTGGTGTGAACATTGGTAAGTCCCGCATTACTGAAGTTGAGAATGCGATTGAGGATTACCTCATCAGTTCACAACTTCTAGCACCTTTGGCTGATTACCTCGTTGTCAACGTCAGCTCACCGAATACCCCTGGACTTCGTGGCCTACAGGAAATATCTCACTTGAAGCCGCTGCTCGAAGCAGTGAAGTCCGCTGCAGGCTCCACCCCTCTTTTGGTGAAGATTGCACCAGATCTCACAGAGGAAGAAATCGCTGAAATTGCTCAGTTGGCAGTCACTCTCAAGTTAGATGGAATCATTGCCACCAACACCACAATTAGTCGTGATGGTCTCATATCAGATCCAGACAAAGTGGCAGCTATTGGCGCTGGCGGTCTCTCGGGTGCACCTTTGGCATCGCGCTCACTAGAGGTACTCAAGCAGATAAGAGCTATTGTTCCAGCTGAAATGTGCATTATTTCTGTCGGCGGTATCGAGACAGCGCAACAAATACAAGAGCGTCTTGATGCTGGTGCAACCTTGGTTCAGGGATACTCAGCTTTTGTTTACAACGGCCCTCTGTGGGCAATCAAAATGAACCGCGTTTTGAAGAAGATCGCAGCTCAACGCTAATTACTTAGCTGGGGTATTGGCGGCGTGCTACCTGAGGCTTGGGCAAGCGAAGAGGTCGCATTTGAAGGCTACGCATACCTGCATACCAACGAACGCCCTTATCGACCGATCCGAATTTAGCTGTAACACGCTTGCGTAGCTGCACACCCAAAATCATGACATCGGTCAGGGCGATAAAGAAGAAAGCCCAGAGCACTAGGAATGAGCTTTCCTGCACAGGAAGACTAGGAATGAACGTCATGATGATGACCAAGAACATAAAGGGAACCATCAGTTCGCCAACGTTGTAACGGGCATCGACAAAATCGCGAGCAAACTTCTTCTGAGGACCACGGTCACGCATGGGGAGGTAACGCTCGTCTCCAGCAGCAAGTCCAATTCGCTGCTTGTTGCGCTGCTCATTCATGCGTGCACGTTCCAAACGAGCTGCTTCCTTGCGGTCGCTGGGAACGAGAGGTCGCTTATTTGCAGCTTCTCTTTCTTTGCGACTAGGGGTTGCGTGACCTTTGCCAGCACCGTTTTCATCAACAGTTGAGTCTGCAGTGATGTTTTCTTCAGAGTTCTTAGCCACGATGTTCCTTTGTTTGAAAGCTTCGACCATAAGATTACCGGCATGACTGCTTCAATTTCTGACGTTCGTGCAATGGTGTCACAAGCTTTTCCGCAATCAATGCACGATCTCACGCAATTGGTCCGTATCCCTTCGGTTTCCTGGTCTTCTTTTGATCCATCACAGGTGGTGAAGAGTGCTGAACAAGTTGCTGAGTTGGCTCGTGGAACAAATTTGTTTGACACAGTTCACATCCTGAGAGCGA
Source organism: Aurantimicrobium minutum (assembly GCF_029892845.1). Taxonomy (GTDB): domain Bacteria; phylum Actinomycetota; class Actinomycetes; order Actinomycetales; family Microbacteriaceae; genus Aurantimicrobium; species Aurantimicrobium minutum_B. The sequence goes on along the minus strand of NZ_JARXVT010000004.1, from coordinate 153,337 downwards.
TGAAGTCAGATAGCGACGAATTGGGACAGCCCGCTGTTGTTGCGAGACGTCAGGCAGCTCAAGGAAAGCCCACGATTCTGCTTTACGCCCACCATGATGTTCAACCTCCGGGTGACCTGGCGGTGTGGGTGAGTGAACCATTTGAACCAATTGAGAAAGACGGACGTCTTTTTGGTCGTGGTGCAGCAGATGACAAGGCGGGCATCATGGCTCATATTTCAGCTCTTCGTCTTCTTCCGGAACTTGTTGAGAATGTTGATTTGGGGATTGTTCTCTTTGTTGAAGGAGAAGAAGAATTTGGCTCCCCGTCATTTGAGAACTTCTTGAAAGATCATCACGCCTTGCTCGAGGCAGACGTCATTGTTGTTGCCGACTCAGGGAACTGGGATCTTGAAACGCCAGCACTCACTACTACGTTGCGGGGGAATGCCACGTTCAAACTCACGGTGCGAACTTTGGATCATGCATTGCATTCCGGCATGTTTGGTGGTGCTGTGCCAGATGCCTTTATGGCTTTTGCCAAGCTGACCTCTTCGTTCTATTCCGAAACTGGCTCAGTTCAGGTTGAGGGACTTACTCGTTCAATTGCCCAGATACCTGAGTATGAAGATGACCAAATGAGACTCGAAAGCGGTGTCCTAGACGCAGTCTCTCTTATCGGTGATGGACATGTGCTTGAACGACTGTGGTCGCAGCCTTCGATCACAGTTACAGGCATGGACATTCCAGATGTCGCCAATGCTTCAAACACATTACTCCCTAGTGTTTCTGCTCGCATCAGCGTCAGGGTTGCACCAGGTCAATCAGCTTCAGATGCTTTCGAAGCTGTCCGTCACCACATTCTCAATAACGTTCCATATGGAGCTCAGGTTGATTTTGAAGACATTAATTTAGGCGAATCGTTCTCTACTGACACAAGTGGTTGGGCAGCACAATCGATTTCTCACTCTCTAACTACTGCCTGGGGGAAAGATGTCGTTGAGATGGGTGTGGGCGGATCCATTCCCTTTATCTCCAGCTTTGTGTCAGCTTTTCCAACTGCACAAGTTTTAGTCACGGGAGTTGAAGATCCCGATTCTCGAGCACACAGCCCAAATGAGTCTTTGCATATTGAGTCTTTTGAACGAGCTATCGTTGCGGATCTTCTATTTCTTGCGGAATGCAATTCTCGTGAACTTTGAGTTCTCAGGAATATTGCAGGCAACATTCACCTTGTCCTTTTAGAATAGAAATACCCCAGACAAACCCTTCCAAGGAGTGGAAATGACTGAAACGACAACCGCTGAGACCAAAGCACACGGCGTTGGTCTCACCGATGCTGCTGCTCAGAAAGTTCGCGCACTCCTGGAACAGGAAGGTCGCGATGATCTTCGACTACGAATTGCCGTGCAACCAGGCGGATGTTCGGGGCTGATTTACCAGCTGTACTTCGATGAGCGCACTATGGACGCCGATGCGGTTGTTGATTTTGAGGGAGTTGGAGTTGTTGTCGACAAGATGAGCGTTCCTTATCTCGATGGCGCAACTATCGACTTTGAAGACACCATCCAGAAGCAGGGTTTCACCATTGATAACCCCAATGCTGAAGGAAGCTGTGCCTGCGGAGACTCTTTCCACTAACGAACTTCCTTTTCGCTTCTGAGGAGCGAAAATCCAGCACGTTGCTACACATTCACAGCCCTTTCTGAGGGTAGAGTTGAAATGTTCGGGATAGATATGTTTCGAATTTGAACAAGTGTTTGTGAAAGGCCAATAGTGCGTTCTACACGTCGAATCCGATGGGCTGCAGTTCCAATTGCAGCAACGCTCGTACTTGCCCTGTCGGCATGTACCGATCAGGAGCTCGCGGGTTACATGCCCGGCTTCGTATCTGGGGCTGCTCCAGTTACAAACCACACCCAGCTCGTTACTGATTTCTGGGTGAACAGCTGGATTATTCTTCTCGCAATCGGATTCATTGCTTGGGGCCTCATGCTCTGGTCGATGGTTGTCTACCGCCGCCGCAAGACCGACACCGGACTTCCTGTTCAATTGCGCTACAACATGCCAATCGAAATTCTTTTCACTGTCATCCCTTTGATCCTCATCATTGGTCTTTTTGCTCTCACTGCTCGTGATGAAGAAGTCATTGAGCAGCGTTTTGATAACCCTGATGTCACCATTCAAGCTTTTGGAAAGCAGTGGGCTTGGGACTTCAACTACACCGATGAAGATGTCTACTATTCAGGCATCCAGGTTCAGCCCGATCTTTCAGAAGGAGCTGAACAAGGTTCTGTTCTTGAATCTTCAATCCCGACCCTTTACTTGCCTGTTGGCAAAAAGGTCGAAATTCAGCTCAACGCTCGCGACGTTATCCACTCTTTCTGGGTCATCGACTTCCTCTACAAGAAGGACATGATTCCAGGTAAGACAAATGTCATGTCAATCATTCCTGAGCGCGAAGGTACCTACGCAGGAAAGTGTGCAGAGCTCTGTGGTGAATTCCACTCTCAGATGCTTTTCCAGGTCAAGGTTGTTTCCCAAGAGGAATATGACGCGTACATCGAGAGCTTGCGTGAGCAGGGCTTTGAAGGTCAGCTCGGAACCGAGTATGACCGTAACAAGAACCAAGCGAATGTTGTTGCATCCGCTACCGAGTCGAAGTAGTAGGGAAAAGCGATGAGTGCAACTCTTACTCCCACCCCTGTTGTAACCACAACAAGCAAGCCTCAGACTGTTGGCGTCACACGTCCAGTGTCTAAGGGAAACATTGTTGTGAAGTGGTTGACCTCGACCGACCACAAGGTCATTGGTCACATGTACAACATCACAGCCATTTTGTACTTCCTTCTTGGTGGCGTCATGGCTCTGATCATCCGTGCTCAGCTCTTCGCTCCAGGTCTCAACGTTTTGCAGACCAAAGAGCAGTACAACCAGATGTTCACCATGCACGGAACCATCATGCTCTTACTGGTGGCAACACCTCTGTTTGCGGGTTTTGCTAATGCAATTCTCCCAATTCAACTTGGTGCTCCAGACGTTGCATTCCCACGTTTGAACATGCTTTCTTTCTGGTTCTACTTCTTCGGTGCATTGATTACTGTTGGTGGATTCCTCACCCCTCAGGGCGCAGCAAGCTTCGGTTGGTTTGCCTATGCTCCTCTTTCGACGTCGACGTTCTCACCTGGCATCGGTTCAAACATGTGGGTGATGGGTCTTGCTCTTGGTGGCTTCGGAACAATCATGGGTTCGGTGAACTTCATCACCACCATCATCACCATGCGTGCTCCTGGTATGACAATGTTCCGTATGTCGATTTTCTCGTGGAACATTCTTGTGACCTCGATCTTGGCCATTCTCGTGTTCCCCGTTCTTGCAGTAGCACTCTTCGGTCTAGCTGCTGACCGCATCTTCGGCGCACACGTCTACGACGCTGCTACTGGTGGAGCAATTCTCTGGCAGCACATGTTCTGGTTCTTCGGTCACCCAGAGGTTTATATCCTTGCCCTCCCGTTCTTTGGTGTGGTATCGGAAATTATTCCTGTATTCAGCCGAAAGCCCATCTTTGGTTACAAGACATTGGTTTACGCAACCATCTCGATTGGTGCTCTTTCAATGACTGTGTGGGCACACCACATGTACGTCACGGGCTCTGTACTTCTGCCATTCTTCGCTCTGCTGACAATGCTTATTGCAGTACCAACCGGTGTGAAGATTTTCAACTGGATCGGAACAATCTTCCGCGGTTCAGTAACCTTCGAGACGCCAATGATGTTCGCACTGGCATTCATCTTCAACTTCGTCTTCGGTGGTCTGACTGGAATTATCCTGGCTTCGCCAGTTCTTGACTTCCACCTGTCTGACTCCTACTTCATCGTGGCTCACTTCCACTACGTCATTGTCGGAGCTTTGATCTTTGCAATGTTTGGTGGTTTCTACTTCTGGTGGCCAAAGTGGACCGGAAAGATGCTCAACGAGCGTTTGGGTATGTGGCACTTCTGGTTGTTCTTCATCAGTTTCCACATGACCTTCCTTGTACAGCACTGGCTAGGTGTTGTGGGAATGCCACGTCGTTACGCAACCTACTTGCCTGAAGATGGGTTCACCTGGATGAACCAGCTCTCCACTATCGGTGCATTCTTGATGGCAGTTTCATTTCTTCCATTCGTTTTGAATGTGTACCTCACCGCACGTTACGGCGCAAAAGTCACGGTCAACGACCCATGGGGTTACGGACGTTCACTCGAGTGGGCGACAGCTTGTCCTACACCTCGACACAACTTCACTTCGATCCCACGTATCCGCAGCGAGTCTCCTGCGTTCGACCTGAACCACCCTGAGCTTGCTCCTAGTGGTTACACCAGTCAGCCTGCACTCGCCGGAAAGGTAAAGGCCTAACAACAATGAAAAATAATATTGTTATCCTTTTGGTTCTAGGGGCGTATTTCCTCCTGTCAGGTGTCGCCTACATCGTTTGGAACCACCTGGCCGGTAATGAGTTTGAAGCTACTGGTTCTCTTGGCCTTTTGCTTTCTGCAGTTCTTGCAGCATTCATTGCGTTCTTCTTGAACATGGTTAACCGCTCTCAAGGTGGAATTCTCCTCCCTGAGGACATGCCAACAGCAGATATCGATGATGCAGATCCCAACATCGGACATTTTGCTCCTTGGAGCTGGTGGCCATTAGTGCTTGGCTTCTCAGTTGGTCTTGCATTCCTCGGTCTTGCAGTTGGTTTCTGGATTATTTTCTTGGCTATTCCATTTGTCCTTGTGGCAATCACTGGATGGACCTACGAGTACTACCGTGGGAACTTCGGTCACTAGATCGTAATCTTCACGAAAAGGCCTCAGATTCGCTTCTGAGGCCTTTTCTTTATGCTGAGAGGTAACGTCGTTCATATGTCAGAGAAACTTGATTTCAAGAAGTATTTGAAGAGCTTCTATGCGCCAAAGAATTCAGACTTCGAGTTGGTAGAGCTTCCGCCTCTTCGGTATCTCGCTCTGGACGGATCGGGTTCACCTGAAAGTGACGAATTTAGCATGGCAATCCAAGCGTTGTATTCCACTGTCTACCCGCTCAAATTCATCTCTAAAGCGGCAACTGGAAAAGATTATGTAATCCCTCCGCTAGAAGCTTTGTGGTGGGCCGAGGATTATTCTGTATTCACCGAAAACAAAAGAACTTCCTGGAAGTGGACATTACTTTCCATAATTCCGGAGTGGGTTACCGAAGAGCATTTCAACGCTGCCTTGGCCAAAGCCCTCGCTAAAGGCAGTGATTGTGCAGCAAGCATAGAGTTGAGATTCATTACTGAGGGGCTTTCTTATCAAGCACTCTACACAGGCCCCTTCTCTGGGGAAGGTGCTGTGCTATCCACTTTGCACGATGTCGTGATGCCAGAGAACGGCTATACCTTCAACGGTCTTCATCATGAGATTTATCTCAGCGATATGCGCAGGACAGCACCTGACAAGCTCAAAACGATCTTGAGGCAGCCAGTAAAACCTCTATAGCTGTAGATATGAAGAAAGCCCCTCCGAAGAGGGGCTTTCTGTCTGTGTGCTTAGTGGTGAGCGTGCTCGAGAGCTTGCTTGTATTCTTCCTGCGAAACAGGAGCAATACGGTCTTCGAAGAAGAAACGAGACATTGATGCTCGCATTCGCATGCCAGCAGTGATCTTTCCCTGAGGGTTAGGTCGAAGCATGATGGGAGCATTGTCGTTGTAGGAGACAAGCTGCCAACGGTCATATGCGTCAAGCTGCTGGTGCACCTCGGTGTACTCGCCACCGGGAAGACGAACCACGCGACCTGTTTCGAAACCGTGAAGGAGAATCTCACGATCCTTCTTTTGAAGAGCCAGAGCAATTCGCTTTGCGGTCATAAAGGCGATGATGGGAGCAACAATCAGCATAATCTGCAGAGTGTTGATGACACCTTCCATTGTTACCTTGAAGTGCGTAGCAATGATGTCCGAAGAAGCTGCTGCCCAGAGGACTGCGTAGAAGGTAACACCAGCAGCACCGATTGCGGTACGTACAGGTGCGTTACGTGGGCGGTCAAGCAGGTGGTGTTCACGCTTGTCGCCAGTAACCCAAGCTTCTACAAAGGGGTAGGCAAATGCTGCTGCGAGGAAAACAACGAGGAGCAGAACAGGAATGATGATGTTCCACGACCAGGTGTAGCCGAACCAGTAGGTCTCGAGGTGTGGTGGAACCAGACGGAGCGCACCATCAGCAAAACCGATGTACCAGTCAGGCTGTGTACCTGCAGACACAGGGGAGGGGTCGTATGGACCGTAGTTCCAAATCGGGTTGATGGTTACTGTTGCACCGATAAGTGCTACAACACCGAATACCAGGAAGAAGAATCCACCAGCCTTTGCTGCGTAAACAGGAAGGATGGGGAAACCGACTACGTTCTCTTCTGTCTTTCCGGGGCCAGGGTACTGAGTGTGCTTGTGAATGATGACGAACATCAAGTGAAGCACGATGAAAATCAGAACAAAGGCAGGAAGAAGAAGAATGTGCAGTGAGTACAAACGGCCCACAATGTCGGATCCTGGGAACTCTCCACCGAAGAGGAGGAACGTAATCCATGTACCAACAACGGGAAGACCAAGGACCATTCCGTCAATGATTCGAAGACCGTTACCGGAAAGCAGATCATCAGGAAGTGAGTAACCGGTGAAGCCTTCCGCCATTGCGAGAACGAACAGGACGAAACCAATCGACCAGTTCAATTCGCGAGGCTTGCGGAATGCGCCAGTGAAGAAGACGCGGAGCATGTGGAGACCGATGCTCGCTACGAAGAGAAGCGCTGCCCAGTGGTGAATCTGACGCATGAGCAAGCCGCCACGGATATCGAAGGAGATATCCAGGGTAGAGGCCATTGCTGCCGACATCTCGATTCCCTTGAGGGGAACGTAAGAGCCTTCGTAGTGGACAGGCGTCATCGAAGCCTGGAAGAAGAAGGTAAGGAAGCTACCGGTCAGAAGGATGATGACGAAGCTGTAGAGAGCAACTTCACCCAGAAGGAATGACCAGTGATCGGGGAATACCTTGCGACCGAATTCCTTGACAGCACCCGAAATACTGGTGCGTTCGTCGAGGTAGTTCGAGAATTTTCCTACGACACCACTTTGCGCAGGTGCAGTTACGTTACTCAATTAGCACGCTCCCAGAAGCTAGGTCCTACAGGTTCGGTGAAATCGCTTGTTGCAACGAGGTAACCCTCTGCGTCAACAGTGATGGGAAGTTGGGGGAGAGGGCGAGCTGCAGGTCCAAAGATCACAGCACACTCATTCGCAATATCGAACTGCGATTGGTGGCAGGGGCACAGGAGGTGATGTGTCTGCTGCTCGTAGAGGGCAACAGGGCAACCAACGTGAGTACAAATCTTCGAGTAAGCGACGATTCCCTCATAAGACCAGCTTTCGCGTTCCTCGCTGGTCCAGTTCAGATCTTCCTTCTTCAAACGAACTAGAAGAACTGCAGCCTTTGCCTTTGCATCGAGCATCTCGTGCTCGGGAAGATCTACGAGACCTTCAGGAATGACCTGGAAAGCGGAACCAATGGTGAGTTCCGACGCCTTGATTGGAGTTCCCTGTGGGTCACGAGTCAAACGCATACCCTTCTTCCAGAAGGTGTGCTTGAGCTCGTTATTAGGGTCAACATCCATTGGTGCAAGTCCGCGGAAGAGCGCAATTGCAGGAAGTGGGAATGCAATCAATGCGCCAATGAGACCGTTACGAATGAGTGTACGACGGCTAAATCCAGATTCTTCATCAGATTCACGGAAGATTTCTACAGCACGTGCACGAGTTTCCTCTGTGCCTCGAACTGGGTGGCGGTGATCAATGGCTTCCTTGTCAGACATAACTGCCTTGCCCCAGTGGACAGCAGCAATACCAATAGCAAGAAGAGAGAAAGCAATACCAAGACCGAGGTACAGGGTGTTCATTCGAACCGAGTGAACATTTTCAGGCTCGATGGGGAAGAACATGTAAGCGTAGACAGCGAACACGCTGGCTGCGATTGACAGGTAGAACAAGACGTAGACAACACGTTCTGCACGCTTGGCAGCCTTGGGATCAAGGTCGGTTACACGTGGACGGTGGGGTGGCAAACCAGGGTTAGCGAATGCATCTGGTGCAACAACACCTGTTCCTGTTGCTTCTGCGCTGTTCGCAGGAACGATATCGGCTTTGCCACTCTCGTTCTTAGCCATGTTTCTCCTCAAGATTCTTACTAAACTCGTCGTGAAAGTCTTAGTTTGACTTCGCAGTGACCCACACGGTCAAGGCAACAATTGCACCCAGGCCGAATACCCACAGGAAGAGACCTTCAGAAACTGGACCCAAGTTGCTAAGTTCCAAACCACCAGCAGAAGGGTTTTCCTGAATGTAGGTCAGGTAAGAGATGATGTCTTTCTTCTCTTCAGGGGACAGGTTCAAGTCATTGAATACAGGCATGTTCTGAGGGCCAGTAAGCATTGCTTCGTAAACGTGAACGGCAGCAACACCCTTGAGTTCTGGTGCGTACTTACCTTCGGTAAGTGCTCCACCAGCGCCAGCAACGTTGTGGCACATTGCACAGTTGATGCGGAAGAGCTCTCCACCGTTGGAAACATTTCCACCTTCAAGCTCAGACTGAGCTGGGATAGCTGGACCAGGTGCCAGAGAAGCTACATAAGCAGCAAGTGCTTTGGTCTGCTCGTCAGTGAACTGAACAGGCTTCTGTTCAGCCTGTGGGCCGGACATCTGCATAGGCATACGACCAGTACCAACCTGGAAATCAACCGCAGCTGAACCAACACCGATCAAGCTTGGACCGTTAGCAGTTCCTTGAGCTTGCTGGCCGTGGCATGTTGAGCAGTTAGCAGCGAACAGCTTCTGACCCTCGTCGATGACAGCGGGGGAGCTGAGGTCAACGGAGGCACTAGCTGATGCGGTGCTGAGAGCTGCATATGCTCCACCGGTTGCTACGAGGCCAATCAAGATGAGTGCAACAGAAGCCAATGGACCACGACGACCGTTACGTCGAGTTGCTTTTGATTCAGACATGTTCTTACGCATGAAGTTCAATACCGTCCGTTTGTTATCTGAGTACGTAGATGACGAGGAAGAGGCCAATCCAGACCACGTCCACGAAGTGCCAGTAGTAGGAAACAACAATGGCGCTCGTTGCTTCCTTGTGTCCGAAGTTCTTGACAGCAAATGCGCGTCCAATGACGAGCAAGAAGGCGATCAAACCACCGGTTACGTGAAGACCGTGGAAACCAGTTGTCAGGTAGAAGGCCGTTCCGTAAGCATTTCCGTTGAACGTAATTCCTTCACTGACCAACATGGCGTATTCGTAGACCTGACCAGTCACGAAGATCGCGCCGAGGACATAAGTGAGGAAGAACCATTCAACCATTCCCCACTGAGAAGGCTTCCAACCTGTAGCGCGTGACTGAAGTCGTTCTGCAGCAAACACACCAAACTGAGCCGTCACTGAGGACGAAACCAGAATGATTGTGTTGGTCAAAGAGAACGGGAAGTTCAACAATGCGGAGTCTTCTGCCCACATTTCAGGCACTGCTGCGCGCAATGTGAAATAGATGGCAAAGAGGCCAGCGAAGAACATAACTTCGCTTCCAAGCCAAACAATTGTTCCGACCGCAACAGGGTTGGGTCGACTCACAGAAGACGATAAGGGGGCTGGTGTAATAGTGGCTGCTGTCACCCTTCCATTATGCCGGAATTCACATTCCTCATGGGTGCAATCGACTCTCGCCACGCTGTGCAAGTACCCTGTTAGCTATGGCGGAAAACATCTCCTGGGCAAATTTGCTCAGTGCAATCCTGAGCGGAACTGACTTATCCATTTCAGAAGCTGAATGGGCAATGAATCAGATCGTGACGGGAAACGCGACTAATGCTCAAATTGCCGGCTTCCTTATTGCTTTGCGCGCTAAGGGGGAGGCTGTACATGAGGTTGTTGGTTTCCGAGATGCTGTTCTAGCCAATGCCCTTGATTTACCCGTGCCTGCTATGGCCCTGGACATTGTTGGCACCGGGGGAGATCGCCACAACACGGTGAATATCTCAAGCACCGCAGCAATCGTTGCTGCCGCAGCAGGTATTCCCGTTGTAAAGCATGGAAATAGGGCAGCCAGTAGCGCTTCTGGGTCTTCCGATGTCCTTTCTGAACTCGGCATTAATCTCAACCTCTCCAACACTGAGGTTGCTGATGTACTCAATGAGACAGGCATTACTTTCGCCTACGCAGCTGCATTTCACCCTGGTTTTCGTCATGTTGCCGAAGCTCGTCGCGAACTCGGTGTGCCCACCATCTTCAATGTTTTAGGGCCTTTGTGTAATCCAGCCCGCCCGGAAGCTTCCGCGGTCGGTGTTGCACAGCTTGACCGTGTCCCTTTGATTACCGGTGTTTTCCGCACTCGAGATGCGACAGCTCTTGTTTTCCGTGGTGATGATGGATTAGATGAGCTGACGACAACAGGTCACAGTCACATTTGGGAAGTATCACGCGGCCAAATTGTTGAACACGACTTAGATCCTTCTGATCTGGGCATTGCTCGAGCAAATTTGGAAGATTTCCGCGGGGGAGAACCCTCTTACAACGCACAGATTCTTAAGGACACTCTCGCCGGAGAACGGGGGGCTGTTAGGGACATTGTTCTGCTCAATGCAGCTGCTGGTCTTGTTGCTTATGACCTTGCAAAAGATTCATCACAGGTCCTTCGACCAATTACTGAGCGTCTGTCTGAAAAGCTTGTGATCGCTTCAGAATCTATCGATTCCGGCAGGGCAACACTTCAGCTTGAGAAGTGGATAGCGGCAACTCAGCGTTAAAGTTGAATTGAATCCTCATCAATCCAGTTCAGGCTCTTTTCAACTGCCTTGTTCCAAACTCTGAGGAGTTTTGCGCGTTCAGAATCGTCAATCTGAGGAAGCCAGCGCTTTTCTTCTTGCCACAAACCTCGAAGTTCATCGGTATTTGCCCAGAAACCTACAGCTAATCCAGCTGCATAAGCAGCACCTAATGCCGTCGTTTCAGCAATAACTGGTCGAATAACGGGTACACCCAGCAGGTCTGCTTGAAATTGCATCAAGAGTTCGTTGGCGATCATTCCACCGTCTACGCGCACTTCTGACAGCTTTACGCCGGTATCTGCATTTGTTGCGTCTAATACTTCACGGGTTTGAAAAGCAACGGCTTCCAACGCGGCTCGAGCAATGTGAGCTTTATTCACGAAACGGGTCAGACCCACAATCGCTCCTCGGGCATCTGGTCGCCAGTGAGGAGCAAAAAGACCGCTGAACGCTGGAACAAAATACGCACCGCCGTTGTCCGGAACAGACAGAGCAAGTGTCTCCACTTCACTGGCGGAAGAAATGATCCCCAGGTTGTCGCGTAGCCATTGAATCAGCGAACCCGTGACAGCGATCGAACCTTCAAGGGCGTAATGGGCATTTCCGTTACCGAGTTTGTAGGCGACAGTTGTGAGAAGACCGTTCTGGGAATGAACAATATCTTCACCTGTATTGAAGATGAGGAAGTTGCCTGTTCCGTATGTGTTTTTTGCTTCACCACGGGTGAAAGCTGCTTGACCGAAAGTTGCAGCTTGTTGATCTCCCAGAATCCCGGAGACAGGCACACTCGTAAGCGGAGCTATTGCTGTCCCATAAATTTCAGACGATGACGCAATTGTGGGAAGTATTTCACTAGGTATTTCGAAAGAAGAAAGTAATTCTTCATCCCATGAAAGTGATTCAAGGTTCATCAACAAAGTTCGTGACGCGTTTGTCACATCCGTGACATGCTTACCGCCGTTGATTCCACCTGTGAGGTTCCAGAGCAACCAGGTATCGATGGTCCCGAAAGCGAGTTCACCAGCATGTGCACGTTCCAGAGTGCCTGGAACGTTACGCAGAATCCATACAATTTTTGACGCTGCAAAGTAGGTCGCAAGCGGCAACCCTGTCTTGTTCTTGTAACGATTCACGTCAGGAACTGCAAGCCCAGCAGATGCAACGGCATCAATGATGGATTGAGTTCTGGTGTCTTGCCAGACAATCGCGTTATATACGGGAATGCCTGTGGCCTTGTCCCATAGAACTGTCGTTTCACGCTGATTGGTGATTCCTACAGCTGATATATCTTCAGGGCTTGCCCCTGCTTGTTCCAGTGCTAATTCGATGACTCTGACAGTGTTAGCCCAGATTTCAAGTGGATCATGTTCGACCCACCCACTCTTAGGAAATATTTGAGTGGTTTCGAGTTGACCAGTCCCACATTTGTTACCGGCATGGTCAAAGAGAATTGCCCTCGTACTGGTTGTCCCGTTATCAATGGCCAGAACGTAACGTGGCTTGTTCATGTCAGAAATCTATCAGCGCAAGTGTGAGCCACGGGGAAGTCAGTCTTGTGCCAGTGGCTTTGCTGCACCAGCAAAATACACTGCGCAGGCAACAAAGAAGGCAAGCAGATAGAACATATTGAGGAGGCCCCAGGCCTGGCCTAAGAAGCCAAGAAGTGGGGGACCAACCAAGAAGGCGATGTATCCAAACGTCGTAACTGTCGCAACGCGTTGAGAAGAGTTTTCGCCATCTGCAGCAGCTGAAATGAAGAGTGGGAAACCTAATGCCACACCGGCACCCCACAGAGCTGCACCTACCCAGGCGAGATAAATCGTGGGGGAGAGGATCACAATCAAAATGCCAAGTACTCCTGCAATACCGAGAAGTCGAAGAGCAAAAACACGACCGAAACGGTCAACAAGTTTGCCGCCTGAGAAACGAGTGATGACCATGGCCAACGTCATAATCGCGAAGGTAATTCCAGCGGTTGTGGTGTCGAGTTTATAGTCATCAACAACTGAGAGAGCTAACCAGTCGTTCGAGCCGCCCTCGGCAAGCGAGAGCCCCATGATTCCAAGCCCAAGGAACAGTATCCGACGAGAAAGAACAACACGTTCACGCTTCGCTTTCACGCCGGCAGTTGTGACGAGAGACTTGCCAGTATCAGCAGGCAATTTCTTGTAGGTGAACCACGCGATTGAGGTTGTAATGATTGCGATAACAATCATCTGAATCACAAGAGAGAACTGGGTGATGATCGCGATAGTGCCGATCCCAGCACCTGCTAATGCTCCCAAACTGTAGGCTCCATGAAGTTGTGGAAGCAGACTTTTGCCGCGTGCTTTTTCGAGTTCCGCACCCTCGACATTGATTCCCACATCGCCGATTCCGTAACCTAAGCCTGCAACTAATCCACCAATTGCCACACCTAGAGGTGCTTCACCAATCAGAGAGAGCGCTTGAATTACCTGACCAATACCCAGGGTGGTGAAACCAACAACTACAGCGGCTCGGGCTCCGAAACGTGCAACAAACCTTCCGGAGAGCAGCAGTGACGTGAGGGCTCCGACAGAGCCAGCAAAAAGTACCCAACCCAGTATTGAGGTTGACACATTGATGTAACTACGCACTTCAGGCAAGCGGACAAGCCACGATGCACCACCTACGCCAAAAACGAGGAAGTAGGCAAAGAGAATGATTGCTTGGGAGCGAAACGACTTTGTTCCGCCAACAGGAGTCGACATGTAGTTATTGAATCACATTCATCGACGCGCGTCGACAGTTGTGTGTGTTCGTGTCGCACGATTGAAGGCCATTCCTGCCATGAGGAGGAAGAAGGGCACCAGGAATGCTGTGAATAGGCCTGCGACTTGACCAATGAAGCCCAATAGCGGGGGACCGGTAATTCCAGAAGCATTACTAGAAATCCACAGCACACCTACTCGTGAGCTTGCGAGACGAGGTTCTTCTGAAACTGCGGAGACGCATAAAGGGAACCCGACAGAGTTACCAAGCCCCCACAAGGCTGCACCTACAAGAGGTAACGCAATAAATCCAGTCAATATCACTACGAGAATTCCAGCTGCTGTTAACGCTCCAAAAAGCAGAATTGATCGAGAACGACCAAGCTTGTCAACGACCAAACCACCACTAAGTCTTCCAACAGCCATGGCCCCAGCGAACACTGTAAAAGAAGCTGTAGCGATGGCACTTGATAGCCCCGCATCTACAAGCGCGATGGGAAGCCAAGTGCTTGCTGTGCCTTCTGCCAGGTTAAAGCCGATAACAATGAATGCAACCATGAGCGTTTGAGGCTCACGCCAGACAGAACGACGTTCCTTTGCAGAAGGGATTGTTCGTATTTCTTCGGTATTCATGTTGTCGTGTACATGCTTACCTGATTCTTCAGGGAGTTTCGTCAGAACAAATGCGGTGCCAAGCAACACCACAATGGACATAAGGATGAAGTTCATTTGAACATTTATGCCGGCAACGATGGCAACTGTTCCAATTGCGCCACCGATAAGTGAACCAAGGCTGAAAGCTCCATGGAGAGAAGGAAGCAAGCTCTTTGTTGAATTTCGATCAACGTTCGCCCCCTCAATATTGATGGCAAGTCCGCCAGCACCACCGGACATACCAACCAGAATCAGTAGAGCAGTTGATAAAACGAGGTTTCCTTGTTGAGAGAAAATTCCTAGAAAAGCTAACGCAATCGCACCGATTGCATATGAAGAAATTAGAACGAGTCGAACTCCATAATGGGCGATTATTCGCCCTGCAGCTAAAAGTCCAACGAGAGAACCTATCGCCATTGCAAGGGTGAATAAACCCATTTGAGCTGTATCAAGCCCCAGCAATTTCTGTATTTCAGGTGTCCTACTCACCCACGTGGAGAAAAAGAGACCCTGGATACCAAACGAAAAGAATGTGTACCAGTACCAACTTCGTGGTGAAAGCTTTTTTGTGGTCATCACTTACTAACACTAGAGGGTTCAAAGGTTTTCACACGTGCCCTCACAGCTGTAAACGCAAGCGCAATAATCACGGCTCCACCAATGAGGATGTCAGGGGTGAGAACTTCTCCAAGAATCAGTGCAGACCACAGCAAGGTGAATACGGGCTGACTCAGCTGAACCTGACTCACGGATGTCATAGGTCCAATAGCGAGGCCGCGATACCAGGCGAAAAATCCTAGAAACATACTGAATACAGCTGTATATAGAAAACAAAGCCATGCAACTGGTTCCTGTGACAAGGGAACGAGCCACGCATTTACGGCAGTCAGGGGAGCCATGAGAGGTAATGAGATGATCAGTGCCCAGCAAATGGTCTGCCAAGAACCCAGTTCCCTGGAGAGTAATCCACCCTCGGTATAACCAATAGCTGCTAGCACGACTGCAAGGACCAAATAGATATCTGGAAGGCTCACTCCTGAAAAGCCACTTCCGAGTGTCAGGAAGACCACAACAGCAGCTGCACCAGCAATTGAGGCAAACCAAAAGAGAACACTTGGCCGTTCACCAGTCCTAATCACGACAAAAAGAGCCGTAACTGCCGGAAGTAGAGCAATAACGACAGTTCCATGCGCTGAGGGCACGCTCTGCAGTGCTAAAGAGGTAAATAAAGGGAAACCAACAACTACTCCAAGAGCAACAACAGTGAGACGAAATACTTGGCGTCGGTTAGGCCTCTGCGGTCTCACGATTGCAAAAGCAATGAGTGCAAACATGGCAGCTAGTGTCGCTCGGCCCGTTGTCATGAAAAAAGGACTGATTGTCTCTACTGCCACTCGGGTGAAGGGGAGTGTGAAGGAAAAAGCAAGTATTCCGAGCAAACCCCACAGAACACCTGCATAGTGAGAAATCCGAGGCTTTGGAAAAGTAGTGCTCATTCCTGAACTCTATGAATCAATTCGTAGAAGAGTCAAAGTTGTAGCCCTCAATTGTTACGAATCAGTGAGGAGTGATCAGTACTGACGGGAAATTTATAACCTGACATAATGTGTATTATCGGACTAATACCCAATTAATGACGCCCAGTTATCTTGTTAGCAAGTGTTGCCACTACGGACGTGCGTGTAGAACTACTTCGTTGTTCTCGTGAGTCAGCAAAACCATAAGCAGCGTACAAACCATGAGTAGCAATCCACCTCAAAGGTTCAGGTTCCCAATTTCTCACTTGATGGTTTACCCAGGGCAAAGCCGTCAGATCACTTTGTCTACCCAATATGAGGTCTGTCAGAGTTCGACCTGCCAGGTTAGTTGTGGTCACGCCTGTCCCCACGTAACCACCAGCCGAACCCTCTCCTGTGGAACTGACATAATTCACAGCAGCTGACCAGTCACGTGGGACGCCAAGAACACCAGACCAGACATGTTCAAATTCAAAATTGGCAGTCTGCGGGAAATGTGTGCGCGTCAGATTCATCAACGTGTGAACTGTGGCTTCTTGTGCCGTGCCGTTCGTATCTGTTCTCGAACCGAAACGGTAGGGCACTCCCCTGCCTCCCATGGCAATTCGATTATCTGCAGTCCTCTGAGCATAGAAATACACATGGGCCATATCTCCCAAAGTTTCGCTGCCAGTCCAGCCAATGTCATCCCATACGCCCTCGGGCAACGGCTCAGTGACAATAATCGAAGAATTCATGGGTAGAACTTGTCTGTGCACGCCTTTGAGGTTGGCTGTGAAGCCCTCTGTGGCTCGAATGACGTGATCAGCGGTAATAATGCCTCGCGCAGTGATTGCTTGATGTGGACGGATTTCATCCACTGTGGTGTCTTCATAGAGTTCAACCCCGAGGTTGAGTATTAACTGACGAAGGCCTTGTGCCAATTTCGCAGGTTGAATACGTGCACAGTGAGGGTGCCAAATGGACGAGACTACGTTTGGCATAGAGATTCGGGACAACGTTTCTGAGCTGCCAAAGACTTGTACCTCGTCGTAACCCCACGAATGTTCATCTTCTGCCCACTCAATCAAGCGCGCATGCTGTGCAGGATTGAAAGCGACATTGAGTTCGCCACCTTTGACGATGTCGGCACTAATTCCCTCGGCCTCACACACTCGGATCACTTCGTCGACTGTGTGGTTCATAGCTGCCTGCATGGCCAGTGCAGATTCCTTGCCATGTGAAGAAACGTACTGGTCCCGTCCTCCTGTTACTGAATTTGTGAGCCAGCCACCATTTCGTCCTGAAGCTCCGAAACCAGCAAACTGTTGTTCAAATACGACGACCCTGAGGTGAGGAGCAGCTTTTTTAAGATAGTAAGCAGTCCACATGCCGGTGTAACCAGCTCCGACAATGCAAACATCACACGTCAAGGATTCTGCGAGAGAGGGAGTTCTTGAAGGGAATCCTGCTTCGGTGTACCAGAAAGACACATTGCCGTTGATGAGTGAGGAGTTGGCCACAGCATCAGACTGCCAATTTCCACCGACCGGCGCAAGCAATAAACCGAAACAGGTGCCAGGGAATTATCCTGATACTGCGTTCTACGCTTACAAAGGAGCTCTTATGTCCAATTCTTCCCCTGACGTTCAGGGTTTCGCTTTCTACGGCGATGGCCACGAAACTGCGAAACAAACCATCAAAGTCATCCGTACTGGTCTGATTATTGGTGCGATTCTTTCAGCACTTTTCGGAGTCCTTATCCTCACTGCTACCGGACAGGTTCTTGAAGTAGTTGCTGTTCTGTTCGGTATTTACTTCATCGTTCGTGGTGCTGTAAGACTGGGAACAGGCTTGTTCTCTGGCGCATTCGGCGGAGTTGGCCGTGCACTGAACATCATCATTGGCCTGTTGCTTCTCGTTGTTGGCGTACTTGCCGTCATTCACCCGGCAGAAATTCTTGCCGTTATCGGCATCCTTATCGGTGTCTCGTGGATTATTGACGGAATTGTCAGCATGGTTGAATCTTCCAAGTCTCCGTCCAAGGCGTTTTCCATCGTTGCAGGAATCATTTCTGTCATCGCTGGAATCGTTGTTGTCCTGCTTCCCCTTGAGGGTGTAGCTGTGCTGACAATGATCGCTGGAATCTTCCTGTTGGTGATTGCAGTCGCACAAATCATTGGTGCAATCATGATTGGCAAAGCAGCAAAGAACACAATCTAAAGTTTTTGCTTCTAAATTGGGCCCGGAATAATCCGGGCCTTTTTTAGTTGTTAAGAGAACAATCAATTGCTTTCTGGATGACATCAGGAAGCGGTTCGGGCGAGTACTTTTCTCCCGAGTTCATAAGTTCGTCAAGAGTCCACCAGCGAACATCTGTGATGTCAATGAACTCGTTTTCCATCCAATGTTCATTTGTCAGCTCAAATGATTGTGTTCTCACCACGAAATATTCGCTATATGTGGTTTGAACGTGACCATCGTTGAAGACGGACTTGCCTTCAATGTTCCAAATGGGATCACCCACTGAATCAACTCGTAAGCCGGTTTCCTCAAACAGTTCTCGAATAGCACCCTCGGCATGGGTTTCGTGATCTTCTACTCCCCCGCCTGGAGTAAGCCATCGAACTACTGGTGTCTGTAAACGTGGTGAAGCTGTAAGTAAGAGCAGGAAGCGATCGTGTTCATCTAAGAGAACCACCCTCGAAACTCTTCGGTGCGCCGGACGCGCCATGGTTACTCCGCTACGAAAGAGCTCACGTCGCCAACGAGGCGAGTGTTATCTGCAGGTACTGGCTCAACTGCAGCAAGAGCTACCTCTGCAGCAAACTCACTAACGTTATAGAGCTTTCCAGCTGATTCTTTACGAGCGTTGATCGCACCAGGGTTGGCTCGCTCTAGCAAGGTGGCAGTAATAGTGCCTTCAATCATGTCTCCCGATACGACGGTGAAACCGATACCACGGGCTTCAAGTTCAGGAATCATGTCACGCAACGCATCTTCCCCAGCACGCTTAGACAGCGCTACAGGAAGGTACTCGTCCATGGTTGGAGTGGTGCGGATGAAGTGTGCTTGGTGGCTGGTGACAAAAACCACACGAGCTCCATCCACGAGAACCTCCAGGGCTGCCTTGAGGAGATTCACCTGAGAGTCTCGATTGAGTTTCATGGCGTAGTCATCGCCCATCCCGGCTTCCATGCCTCCGGACGCATTCATTACGAGGATGTCAAGACCGCCAAATGCATCTTGTGCTGCGGAGAACATTGCTGCAACCGAAGATGGATCAGTGAGGTCAGCCCCCACAGCAATGGCTTCTCCGCCATTTGCCTTAATCGCATCAACAATCTTCAGAGCGCGAGCTTCTTTGTTGCGGAAATTCACGACAACTTTGGCGCCTGCTTCAGCAAAATAATTGATCGTGTCAGCGCCAATACCGCGGGAAGATCCAGTAACTAAAGCGCGCTTTCCAGAAAGTGATCCGGCAGCTAATGGGTTCGACACGTCAGTCTCCTTTGTAAAAGTTTCCTCAAGCAGACTACCAAGCCGCGAGAGTGTTAGCCTCTAGCCGTGCACCCGTATTTGGATTCAGCCCTCCCCCACATTCTTGCTCACCAAGGCCTCGCACTGAATGTTGAGCCCAACTCTTTGAAGGCATTCACAGCGGCTCTGGATGCCGGTGCAGATTTCATTGAAACAGACGCACATGGCACAAAAGACGGTGTGGCAGTTTTGTTCCATGATGACGATATCGATGGAGTTCTTCTCAATTCATTAATGGCTTCAGAACTCCCCGAATACATCCCCACTTTGCATCAAGCACTGTCGAAATTCCCTCATGTGAAGTTCAACATCGACATCAAGAACAGTGAAGCCTCTGAGCCCGTAGCTGAAGACATCAATGAATTTTCTGCTCACAACAGAGTGCTCATTACTTCTTTTGATGCAACTAGGCGTAAAGCGATAATGTTGCTTGCTCCTGGAACAGCGTCTTCTCCTTCAGTGAAGGAATTTGCCCCTGCACTCTTCGCGGGATTGTTCGGACAGCAATGGCTCGTCAATAAACTCTTGAAACCTTTTGACGCAGTTCAAATTCCTGCTCGTGCTCTTGGAATAAACATTGCCTCACCCCGTCTAGTGACGATGTTTCACAAAGCTGGTGTTCTTGTGCATGTGTGGACAATCAACGACCCCGAGAAGATGTCACAACTGATTCATGCCGGAGTAGATGGAATCGTAACTGACAGAACAGATCTTGCTGTGAGTGAACTCAAAAATTAGCGGTTAGACAAAGTGTCTTTGATTGCTTGAGCAATTGCTGGGCTGATCTGTGGTGTGAGAGAAATTTCTTCAACACTTGCTTTGCGTAACTGTGCAACTGAACCAAACTGAGCCAGGACAGCCTTGACCTTTGCCGGCCCCATCCCGGGAACTTCTGACAAGACGGTATTGATGTCGCGTTTTCGCGATGCTCTTTGGAACGTGATGGCAAAACGATGCGCCTCATCGCGTAGCTGTTGAAAAAGAAATAAAGCTTCTGAGTTTCGAGGAAGAATGATGGGGAACTTCTCACCCGGTAGCCACAACTCTTCAAGTCGTTTTGCTAATCCGACAATGGGAATATGTGAGAGACCAGCTGCGTCAAGTGCCTTGGCGGCTGCATTCACCTGAGGTAAAGCTCCATCGACAACAAACAGGCCAGGTGGGTAGGAGAAACTTGAAGCCTTCTTTTCTGTGTCTTCTTCTTGACCGGTCAAATATGCAGCCCGTCTGGTGAGTACCTGATTCATGGCATCGGTGTCATCACGTGCTTGAGCAATGCTGAACTTGCGGTAGTCGCTCTTTTTGGCAAGACCGTCCTCAAAAACCACCATGGACGCAACGATTTTCGTTCCACCCAAATGGGATACGTCGAAGCATTCAATTCGTAAAGGTGATTCTGGAAGCCCTAACGCCTCTTGAACATCACTGAGAGCTTTGGTCCTTGTAACGTAATCGGCACGCCGCTTAGTTTTATAAAGAATCAATGCTTGTTGGGCATTGTGTTTAACGGTGCTGGCAAGAGCAGCTAAATCCCCTCGATGAGCAACTCTTAGCTTGACGCTTGCGGCTCTTTCGTCGCCCAGACGTTCTCGGCGAATCTCGCTGAGCCATGTAGTCAGAGCAGGCGCATCTTCTGGAAGTTCAGGGACGATGATGTCACGAGGAGGGACCTCATCATTGTCATATGCCGTTCTGAGCATATTGTCGACGAGTTCACTAATCGAAACGTCTAATTCAGTATCAACATTCCAGGAATGTACTCCTCGAATACGACCCTCACGAACGATGAACAGTTGTACTGCGGCTGAGAGTTCATCGCTAGCCAAACCAAAGACATCAGTGTCCACGTCATCGCTGAGCACAACAGCACTCTTTGAAGCAACCGTTTCTAGTGCTTGAATATTGTCGCGATATTTTGCCGCTGATTCATAGTCTTGACTAGAGGATGCTTGCGCCATCTTCTCTTTGAGATTCTTGATGTGGGCATCGTTCTTTCCGGTCATGAATGTTGCTAAATCTAGAGCGATAGAGCGATGTTCCTCAGGTGATACGCGCCCTGCACACGGAGCAGCGCAACGGCCAATGTCACCAAGTAAGCAAGGGCGTTTCGCTTTCTCTGCTTTTTTATACACACCCTCTGAACAGGTCCTCACAGGGAAGACGGGAAGGATCAGATCAAGCGTTTCTCTGATTGCCCATGTCTTTGTATAGGGACCGAAATATCGAGCATTTTCAATCTTTCGGGTTCGCGTCACCATGACACGGGGAATCTTCTCCCCCAGAGTGATAGCGAGATAGGGGTAGCTCTTATCGTCACGAAATTGAATATTGAACGGTGGGTCAAACTCTTTAATCCAGGTGAACTCCAGCTGCAAGGCTTCAAATTCTGTTCCTACAATGGTCCACTCCACGCTTGCCGCAGAGGTGACCATGCGACGGGTGCGTTCATGGAGCGTGTTCAGAGGTGCAAAGTAGCTCGTTAGTCGAGCTCTGAGATTCTTAGCCTTTCCCACATACAAAATGCGTCCAGACTCATCTCGGAATCTATAAACTCCGGGATCTGTCGGAATATCGCCTGTTTGGGGGCGATACGGGACGGTATCGGCCATAACTAGGTCGCGATGATCTCTCGGAGGAACGTAGCCGTGTGGCTTTTGGTGCTCTTAGCTACCTGTTCAGGCGTGCCCACAGCAATGATCTCTCCACCACCGGCTCCACCCTCTGGGCCTAAGTCAATCAGCCAGTCAGCGCTCTTGATGACATCGAGGTTGTGCTCAATGACGATGACGGTGTTGCCCTTATCAACGAGAGAATTCAAAACCAATAAGAGTTTACGAACGTCTTCAAAGTGAAGACCTGTAGTGGGCTCATCGAGGACGTAGATACTGCGGCCGTTACTACGCTTTTGAAGCTCAGTTGCTAGCTTCACACGTTGGGCCTCTCCCCCGGAGAGAGTCGTTGCACTTTGGCCCAGGCGAACATAGCCAAGGCCCACATCGACAAGTGTTTTGAGGAAGCGATGAATCGACGTGATTGCCTCAAAGAACTCCGCTGCTTCGGCAATAGGCATATCAAGAACCTCTGAGATGTTCTTGCCCTTGTAACGAACCTGCAGGGTTTCACGGTTATAGCGCTTACCGTGGCAGACCTCACAGTCAACATAAACATCCGGCAGGAAGTTCATCTCGATTTTGAGCGTGCCATCACCTGCACATGCTTCACAGCGTCCACCCTTGACGTTGAAGCTGAATCGTCCCTGCTGATAGCCACGTGTCTTTGACTCTGTGGTTTCAGAGAACAGAGTACGGATCTTGTCGAATACCCCTGTGTAGGTAGCAGGGTTTGACCTGGGAGTACGGCCAATCGGGTTCTGATCAACGTGAATGACCTTATCGAGGTGTTCCAAGCCGGTAACTCGAACATGCTTACCAGCGACGGTACGAGCGCCGTTGAGCTTGTTGGCAAGCACCTTGTAAAGAATGTCGTTGACCAGTGAAGACTTACCAGAACCTGACACACCCGTTACAGCAGTGAGTGTGCCAAGAGGGAACGTAGCAGTGACCTTCTTGAGGTTATTTGCTTCAGCTCCCACAACCGTGATTTCTCGGTCTTTATCAATGGCACGTCGCTTCTTGGGAATTTCAATCTTTGTGCGCCCAGAAACATAGTCTGAAGTTATTGATTCAGTGTTCTTCAGAAGTGAATCATAGTCACCGGAGTGAACAACCTTTCCACCGTTAACACCTGCACCGGGACCGATATCCACAATCCAGTCTGCGGTGTGAATGGTGTCCTCATCATGTTCAACAACAATGAGTGTGTTACCCAGGTCGCGAAGCTTGATGAGTGTGTCAATAAGTCGGCGGTTGTCTCTTTGGTGCAAACCAATTGAAGGTTCATCAAGGACATAGAGGACTCCGGTCAGGCCGGAACCAATCTGAGTTGCCAGACGAATGCGTTGTGCCTCACCACCGGACAGCGAGCCGGCTGCACGTGAGAGATTGAGATAGGTAAGACCCACTTCAATCAAGAAGTTCAGTCGTGCTCTAATTTCTCGGAGAACCTGGGCAGCAATCATGGCATCACGATCGGTGAGGGTGAGGCCATCCATAAAATTACGTGCATCTGACAGAGGTAGCTCAGCAAGGTCAGCAATGGAAAGACCGTTGATTTTGACTGCAAGTACTTCTGGCTTCAGGCGCTGTCCAGCACACTCGGCGCAAGGTACTTCTCGAAGGTATTCAGCCCATCGTGCACGCTGAACGTCGGTATCTGCTTGAAGATATTGACGTTCAATGTAAGGAACAACACCTTCAAACCCAGAACTGTATTGAACTTCACGACCGTAACGGTTTTTCCATTTCACGCGAACGTTAAAGTTATTTCCGTTCATGACTGCTTCACGAACTTCTTCGTCGAGTTCTTCCCACGGTGAATCAAGAGAGAACTCAAGATCTGATGCAAGACCGAGGAGAAGTTTCTCGTAGTACTGGAACAGACCCTTACCCTGGGTAGCCCAAGGAATGATGACACCGTCATTGATGGAAAGAGAAGGGTCGCCCATCAAGAGCTCTTCATCTACGGACATCTTGGTACCTAATCCAGAGCAGACAGGACAAGCGCCAAAGGGAGAGTTGAACGAGAACGTGCGTGGTTCAATTTCAGCTAATTGAATGGGGTGTGCGTTGGGGCACGAGAGCTTCTCGCTGAATGATTGCCATGCACCATCCCCTTCCTGGTCAACGTAATTGATTTCTACTGTTCCGCTGGTGAGCTTGAGAGCTGTTTCCAAAGAATCAGTGAGACGAGAAAGAAGTTCAGGACCTGCTACCAAGCGGTCAATAACCACGGAAATATCGTGTTTGAAGCTCTTTTTGAGTGCCGGTGCTTCCGCAAGTTGAACAACTTCTCCGTCCACAATGACACGCGAGTATCCGGATGCAGTGAGCTCAGCAAATAGATCTACAAACTCACCCTTCTTCTGTGAAACAACCGGTGCTACTACTTGGTAGCGAGTACCTTCCGGCAAATCCATGAGCTGATCAGCGATTTGCTGAACAGTCTGAGACTGAATAATCTCGCCGCATTCAGGGCAGTGCGGAATTCCGATACGGGCCCACAGCAGTCGCATGTAGTCATAAATCTCCGTGATCGTGCCCACTGTTGATCGAGGGTTACGGTTCGTGGACTTTTGATCAATTGAGACAGCTGGAGAGAGGCCTTCGATGAAATCAACGTCAGGACGATCGACCTGGCCTAGGAACTGACGTGCATAAGCAGAAAGGGACTCAACATAACGACGTTGACCTTCAGCAAAGATGGTGTCAAAGGCAAGTGAAGACTTGCCCGAACCTGATAGCCCAGTGAAGACAACTAGGGAATCACGAGGGATTTCCAGATCAACGTTTTGCAGGTTGTGAACACGGGCACCTTTGACACTCAAATGTGAGTGTGTGTTCTGTGGTTTAGGCATGTCCAGCTTCTTTCATGATGCGAAGTTCACGTTTGAGTTCCGAGAGTTCATCTCGTAATCGGGCAGCGAGTTCAAACTTTAATTCTGCAGCGGCAACGAGCATTTGCTCATTGAGGTCGCCGATGATGTTTTCGAGTTCAGTAGCACCGGCTGCACCAATTCGTGGGGTAAGCAGAGTAGAAGTACTGGGTCGCGATGCACCTGACTTTGACTTCTTATTCCCTGTGTCAGAGAGGAGCTCTGCAGTGTCTGCTTCTTCCCGTTGCAACATAGCTGTGATGTCTGCAATCTTCTTACGAAGAGGCTGGGGATCAATACCATGAGCGAGGTTATAAGCAACCTGTTTTTCACGGCGTCGAGTTGTCTCCTCAATGGCTTGGGCCATTGATTTAGTGACGACATCTGCGTACATATGCACTTCACCTGAGACGTTACGTGCAGCTCGTCCAATGGTCTGAATCAGTGACGTTGCGGAACGGAGGAATCCTTCTTTGTCTGCGTCCAAAATTGCGACAAGAGAAACTTCAGGTAAGTCCAAACCTTCACGGAGCAGGTTGATACCCACAAGGACGTCAAATACTCCTTGGCGAAGTTCCGTGAGTAACTCAACCCTGCGCAATGTGTCCACGTCTGAGTGAAGGTAACGAACACGCACACCAGCTTCGGTGAGGAAGTCAGTGAGTTCCTCTGCCATTTTCTTGGTCAAAGTTGTGACAAGTACACGTTCGTCTTTAGCTGCACGCACACGTATTTGCTCTAAGAGGTCATCTATCTGCCCCTGAGACGGTTTGATGACGATTTGTGGGTCAACCAAGCCTGTAGGTCGAATGATCTGCTCGACAACACCGTCAGCGATGCCCATCTCATATTTACCGGGAGTTGCGGAGAGATAGACGGTTTGGCCAACACGTTCTTTGAATTCATCGAAGCGAAGAGGTCGATTATCCATCGCTGACGGAAGACGGAATCCATGTTCAACCAGTGTGCGTTTACGAGAAGCGTCTCCTTCGTGCATTGCACCAATTTGAGGAACGGTGACATGGGACTCATCAATGACGCACAAGAAATCATCGGGGAAATAATCAAGGAGACACTGAGGCGCTTCACCTGGTTCACGAACGTCAATGTGACGTGAATAGTTCTCGATACCGGAACAGAATCCAATTTGCTGCATCATTTCGAGATCGAAGGTGGTTCGCATTCGTAAACGTTGTGCTTCCAGAAGCTTCCCCTGCTTCTCAAACTCAGCAACTCTCTCTTCCATCTCTTCACGAATAGTGACGATGGCTTTCTTCATGATTTCTTCGCTGGCCACGTAATGCGAAGCAGGAAAAACAGAGACCATGTCCAGTTTCTCTACGACATCGCCAGTGAGTGGGTGGAGGCTATACAGAGCCTCTATTTCATCACCAAACATTTCAATACGAACAGCAAGCTCTTCATACATTGGAATGATTTCAATAGTGTCTCCGCGGACGCGAAAATTTCCCCGACTGAAATCGATGTCGTTGCGGGAATACTGCATGGAAACAAATTGGCGAAGGATCGCTTCTCGAGGAATCTTCTCCCCCACTTGGAGGGTGATCATGGCTTCTAAATACTCTTGTGGAGCACCTAAACCATAGATACACGACACAGTAGAGACAACCACCACATCACGTCTTGTAAGGAGGGAGTTCGTTGTGGAGTGCCTCAAGCGCTCTACTTCAGCGTTAATCGAACTGTCTTTTTCAATAAAAGTATCTGTTTGTGGAACGTATGCTTCAGGCTGGTAGTAGTCGTAATAGGAGACGAAATACTCGATCGCGTTGTCCGGCATCAACTCACGGAATTCAGTAGCTAATTGAGCCGCAAGAGTTTTGTTGTGGGCAAGAATCAGGGTCGGACGTTGAACCGCTTCAACGAGCCACGCTGTGGTTGCTGACTTACCGGTACCGGTCGCTCCGAGTAAAACAACGTCTGTCTCACCGGCATTGATTCGACCGGATAGTTCTGCAATGGCTGTTGGTTGATCACCGCTGGGAGAATACTCGCTCACGACCTTGAAAGGCTTCTCAGATCGTCGGGGGTCCACTCCCCTAGTCTACGTTTTTTAGCTGAGACCAGAGAGCGTCAACCTGAGAGTAGGTGTGAAGAATGTCGCCACTGGTGTCAATAATGTGACTTGCAATCTTGAGGCGTTCCTCTTCAGGGGCCTGCGACTCAATACGTGCAGCTGCTTCTGATTCCAACATGCCACGGTGTTCCATTAAGCGCTCAACGCGCACACTTTCAGGGGCTGTCGCGACGACGATTTCGTCGAAGGAATATTCGTTCTGCGTTTCAACGAGAAGCGGAACGTCATAGACGACAACTGCATCGTGAGGTGCCTGAGCAATGAGCTCTTGAGTCCTCTTTTGAACAGCAGGGTGAACGATGGCATTGAGCTGTAACCGTTTAGCAGGGTCAGAAAAAACGATGTCGCCTAGGACGTCACGGTTTAGAGAGTCATCAGCTGAAAGGACGTGTGTACCAAAGACAGCAGCAATCTCAGCAAGTGCTGGTGTGCCTGGTTTAACAACTTCCCGTGCCACCTGATCTGCATCAATGATGTGTGCACCATGTTCTGCCAAACGGCGCGCGATTGTGGACTTTCCTGAGCCAATACCGCCGGTGAGGCCAACCAATTTCATAACATCAGCTTAACGAGTAATGGGTGGGTCCCGAAGGACCCACCCATCTGATAACTCTTGTGACTAGTTGCCAGCAAGCTTCTCGCGAAGTGCTGCAAGCGACTCGTCATCAGCGAGGGTTCCAGCAGAAGCTGCCTCGCTGGAGAAAGAGGTGCTTTCAGAAGCTGCAGCTGCTGGAGCATCAGGAATATTGGCTTCGGCTTCATTAGCTGCCTTGACCTGTACCTTGTGCTGTTCCCAACGAGCCTGAGCTGCTGCGTAGTCCAGTTCCCACTTCTCACGTGCGGCATCAAAGCCCTCACGCCATTCGTTGGTCTCTGGGTCGAAGCCCTCTGGGTACTTGTAGTTGCCAGTCTCGTCATACTCGGTGAGCATGCCGTAGAGAGCTGGATCGAACTCGGTGCCCTCAGGGTCAACACCCTCGTTAGCCTGCTTGAGGCTGAGCGAGATGCGGCGACGCTCGAGGTCGATGTCGATGACCTTGACGAAGACGTCATCACCAACAGATACAACCTGCTCTGCGAGTTCAACGTGCTTGCTGGAGAGCTCAGAGATGTGAACGAGACCTTCGATACCGTCTGCAACGCGAACGAATGCACCGAATGGAACGAGCTTGGTGACCTTACCGGGGGCAACCTGTCCGATTGCGTGGGTACGGGCAAATACCTGCCATGGGTCTTCCTGAGTTGCCTTGAGCGAAAGCGATACACGCTCGCGGTCCATGTCAACTTCGAGGATTTCGACAGTAACTTCCTGGCCAACTTCAACAACTTCAGAAGCGTGCTCGATGTGCTTCCAGGAGAGCTCTGAAACGTGGACGAGACCGTCTACGCCACCGAGGTCTACGAAAGCACCAAAGTTGACGATTGAGGAAACGACACCCTTACGGATCTGACCCTTCTGGAGGTTAACCAGGAAGGTGCTGCGGCTCTCGGACTGAGTCTGCTCAAGAAGCGCACGGCGAGAAAGAACTACGTTGTTGCGGTTCTTGTCTAGCTCGAGAATCTTGGCTTCGATGTCCTGGCCGAGGTAAGGCGTGAGGTCACGAACGCGACGCAGCTCAATGAGAGATGCAGGAAGGAATCCACGAAGACCGATGTCAACGATGAGGCCACCCTTAACAACTTCGATAACCGAACCGGTAACGATGCCGTCAGCATCCTTGATCTTCTCAACATCGCCCCATGCACGTTCGTACTGTGCACGCTTCTTGGAGAGGATGAGGCGGCCTTCTTTATCTTCCTTCTGAAGAACGAGAGCCTCAACGGTGTCGCCGACCTTGACAACCTCTGAAGGGTCGATGTCGTGCTTGATGGAAAGTTCGCGGGAAGGAATAACACCTTCGGTCTTGTAGCCAACGTCAAGGAGAACCTCGTCGCGGTCTACCTTGACAACGGTGCCTTCAATGAGGTCTCCATCGTTGAAAAACTTGAGGGTCTTTTCGACAGCGGCGAGGAAGTCCTCAGCAGAACCGATGTCATTGATTGCAACCTGAGTGGCTGCCTTCTTTGCTACAAGCGTCATGTAAAACGTGCTCCAGTATTTACTTACTTCAGGCCTTCAGACACAGCAAGCTGGTGAATTGTCTTTCGGGCAGACGGATAGAACGCACAAATGTGCATCTCTCAGATTACTTCACCACAGACTTCCGCGCAAACTCGCGGATATCAGGCTAGTGGGCGGCTTCATTCCAGTTTGAGCCGATACCAATTTGAACATCTAGTGGAACGCTCAACTTCGCAGCATGAGCCATTCGATCAATCACGATCTTTTCAACCTGTTCACGTTCAGATTCAATGACTTCTAAAACCAACTCATCATGAACTTGAAGTAGTAATTGTGACTTTAACTCAAGTGCAACAAGGTCCTGTTCGATACCAATCATGGCAATTTTCATGATGTCAGCAGCTGTTCCCTGCATCGGGGCGTTCAATGCTGCTCTTTCAGCATTGTCACGAAGTACACGATTAGGGCTGGCCAAGTCAGGGAATGGCCTTCTACGACCAAATAACGTTTCTGTGTAACCCTGTGCTCGTGCTTGTTCTACAACGCTTCGAAGATAGTCGCGTACTCCCCCGAAGCGCTGGAAATAGTCAGCCATCAGCTTCTTTGCAGCACTGTTATCAATTCCGAGCTGTCTGGCAAGGCCAAAAGCGGAGAGCCCATAAGCCAGGCCGTAGCTCATTGCCTTGACTTGACTACGCATTTCACCAGTAACCTCGGCAGGTTCTACCCCGAACACGCGAGCACCGACGAATTTGTGCAGATCCTCACCTGAAATGAACGCTTCGATGAGGCCTTCATCCTCTGAGAAGTGCGCCATGATGCGCATTTCGATCTGAGAATAGTCAGCAGTGACCAGGGTGTCGAAGCCGTCACCTACTTCGAATGCTTCACGAATGCGACGACCATCAGCAGTTCTGATCGGAATGTTCTGCAAATTGGGGTTCGCAGAAGACAAACGCCCTGTGCTCGTGCCCGTTTGACCATAGGTGGTGTGAATGCGACCATCAGGGCCAATAGCCAAGATTAATGTCTCTACTATTTGCTTGAGTTTGGTGACATCACGGTGTTCCAGGAGTAACCCTAAGAATGGATGTGGGTTTGTTGCTTGAAGATCAGCTAGTGCTGTCGCATCGGTGGTGTAACCCGTCTTCGTTGCGCGAGTTTTAGGCATACCTAGCTGGTCGAAAAGAACTTCTTGCAGTTGTTTAGGCGAAGCGAGGTTTACTTCGCGACCGATGACGGCAAAAGCCTCGGTTTTGGCCGTTTCGGCGCGAGTGCCGAGTTCGTCAGACAGCGACTGGAGTTTGTCCTTGTTGACCGTCACGCCGCGCATTTCCATAGCAGCAAGTGTGATGAGTGAAGGAATTTCGATCTCTAGGAAGAGGGCCAGGGTGGCTGCTTCCATCTTGTCTCGGATAGCGGCATCGATGCGGCGCACGAACCACGCACGACCACCAGCATCAAGCTCTGAATCATCTGGAACAAGCTGATTAGGGTCAGGCGTTGGTAACAGTTCGTTCAGGTACAACTTCGTCAGATCAGCAAGCTCACGCTTTGACGTGTCTGGACGAAGAACCCAGTCAGCAATTTCTGTATCAAAACCAAGGTTTTCGATAGAAACACCAACGGCAAGGAGTGCTTTGATCTGTTCTTTAGCCCCGTGAAAAATCTTGGGCGTGGGGCCTGCAAGCCAGTCAATCAGGGGTTTCATATCCGCATGAACGGGAGACCACGGAACTGCAACGGTTTCTGTTTCTGTTGCCAGACCCACAACTGCAATTCCTGTGGCATATACCTCTAGCTCAACGGAGACGCCCTGTGGAGATGTATCTGAAGCACGGTGCAACCACGCAGCAAGTTCTTCGTCTAAGAGTTGTTGTGAACGAGGTGCAACAGAAGCAACTACAGGTTCAGGACGTACTTCTTCTGAAGAAGTATTAATAGCAGTCGGTATTTGAGCGGATCGCTGTGATGCCGTAGGGGCCGTTTCTTCACCGTTGAGTGAAAGAACACGAGTGAGTAACGACTTGAATTCTAAGCGCCCAAAAACTTCTTTGACGGCCTCTGAATCAAAGGGAAGTCTTTCCAGATCCTTCGGTCCTACAGGTAGTTCCACATCATTGACGAGTCGGTTGAGTCGACGGTTACGGATCGCGTTTTCTTTGAACTCACGAAGACTTTCGCCGACCTTGCCACCGATTTCGTCTGCACGGCGAAGGATCTCGTCGAGAGAGCCAAACTCATTGATCCACTTAACAGCCGTCTTCTCCCCTACCTTGGGAACACCTGGCAGGTTGTCGCTGGTTTCACCCACGAGGGCGGCAATTTCAGGGTATTGGTGAGGCTGAATTCCATAACGCTCGAAAACTTTGGCCGCGTCATAGCGTGTGAGTTCTGAAACGCCTTGCTTTGACGGATACAGCAAAGTCACATTGTCATCGATCAGTTGAATTGTGTCGCGGTCACCAGAAACAACGAGAACTTTGAAGTCTTGTGCGGAACCTTGAGAAGCAAGAGTGGCGAGAATATCGTCGGCCTCAAAGTCTTCTTTTGTGATGGTCGTAATCCCCATGGCATGCAGTGCATCCTGGAGGAGTGGGACTTGTCCAATGAACTCTGGTGGGGTCTCTCCACGAGTTCCTTTGTATTCGGGATATTCGCGGGTTCTGAATGAGTAGCGCGAGATATCAAACGCAACTGCCAAGTGGGTTGGCTTCTCTTTAGCAAGAAGGTTCAACATCATCGAAATGAAGCCGTGAATGGCATTCGTGTGCTGTCCATCCGCAGTCCGAAAACTGTCTACAGGAAGGGCATAAAACGCCCGAAATGCGAGCGAGTGCCCATCAATGACCATAAGGGTAGGCTGGGCGTTATTCGACACGTGCCAAGCCTACACAGCACGCCAGACTCAGCTTGCGAGGAAACTTGAATGTCTTCTGAATATGTCCGCCCCCCAGTACTCGACCTTGAGCAATATCGTGGCTTTTCTGCTGGACCTCTGTGGGAAAAGATGGATATTCAACTGCACGAGCTTTCCCCTGAGTACTCTGTTGCAACGATGCCAGTAGAAGGTAATACCCAATCTGTGGGCATACTCCACGGCGGTGCTCACATTGTGATTGCTGAAGGCTTGGGATCTATTGCCGCCAATATGTTTGCGGGAGAAGGGCGCGTAGCGGTAGGAATCGAAGTGAGCGCAACCCATTCCGGCAGCATCTCCGAAGGTTTCGTCATTGCAACGTGCACAGCACTCCACTTGGGAAGAACACTGACTACTCACGAAATCGTGTGCACAGATGAAAGTGGACGACGACTTTCCACAGTTCGCTTGACGAACTTCATTAAGGAACGGAAGAAGTAGGTTACTTCTTTTCCTTTTTCTGGTCAGAACCAAGCTGATCAACAATGGTCACTGCAACGTCTTTCATGGTGAGACGACGATCCATAGAAGCCTTTTGAATCCAACGGAATGCTTCTGGCTCGGTAAGACCCATCTTTTCGTTGAGAATGCCCTTAGCAATGTCAACAATCTTGCGGGTTTCGAAACGCTCAGAGAGATCTGCGACCTCGTTTTCCAGGGCAACAATTTGTGCCCAACGGGACAACGCTATTTCAACTGCAGGTAGTAAATCATTGGGAGTGAACGGCTTCACCACGTAAGC
The DNA here is from genome assembly GCF_029892845.1 of Aurantimicrobium minutum. Taxonomy (GTDB): domain Bacteria; phylum Actinomycetota; class Actinomycetes; order Actinomycetales; family Microbacteriaceae; genus Aurantimicrobium; species Aurantimicrobium minutum_B. The sequence continues at coordinate 120,747 of NZ_JARXVT010000004.1, read as the reverse complement.
AAGAGCTCCTGCTTCGGTAGCCCGCTCAACTAGTTCTTTCTGGCTGAATGCAGTCAAAAGAACAACGGGTGCAATGTGCTCTTTGTTGAGCTGGTCTGCAGCAGAGATGCCATCGAGTTTCGGCATCTTGACATCCATTACGACGAGATCGGGACGAAGTTCCTTTGCCAGTGCTACCGCGGCCTCACCGTCACCGGCCTCCCCCACAACGTCAAAACCGTTGTCGCGGAGAGTTTCTACAATATCCATGCGGATAAGGGACTCATCTTCTGCAACAACAACGCGTCGTTTGGTGGGAGTTTGGATCTCTTGGTCGGCCATGTCTCCAGCCTAGGATATTCTTGAAGAGTTACAAGCCGAATTGGCGGAATGGCAGACGCGGAGCACTCAAAATGCTTTGTCTTCGGACGTGTGGGTTCAAGTCCCACATTCGGCACAACTAAGAAAAGCCCCTCACATGAGGGGCTTTTCTTTATGAAACCTAGAGGTTTTCATAGGCGGGAGCTGCAGCGTTACGAGCATCTCCAACCTTGTGAACACGAAGGTCATTAGTTGAACCGGCGATTCCGGGAGGGGAACCGGCAATAACTACGACCTTGTCTCCTGCTTCTGCTAAACCTTCACCAAGGAGAAGATCATCAACCTGACCAAACATCTGGTCGGTGTGCGTGACAGCTTCAACAAGGTAGGACTTGACGCCCCAGGTCAGTGCCATACGGCGACGAATGTGCTCGTGAGGTGTGAGCACGATCATGGGGATATCCGAGCGGAGACGAGCCATACGGCGTGCTGAGTCGCCGGATTCCGTAAAGACGATGAGGAACTTCGCATCAACGAACTCTGCAACTTCCTTAGCCGCCAGAGTGATAGCGCCGCCCTGGGTGCGAGGCTTGGTGCCAAGCTCAGGAATACGCTCTAGACCGTGGTCTTCAGTGGACTCGATGATACGAGCCATGGTGGCAACGGTAATCGTGGGGAATTCACCGACGCTAGTCTCACCCGAGAGCATGACAGCATCTGTGCCATCAAGCACAGCGTTGGCACAGTCAGAAGCTTCAGCTCTGGTTGGGCGTGGGCTGGAAATCATGGACTCAAGAACCTGAGTCGCCACAATGACGGGCTTTGCCCAGCGACGCGCGAGTTCGACTGCACGCTTCTGAACAATGGGGACAGCTTCAAGAGGAAGCTCAACACCGAGGTCACCTCGAGCGACCATGATGGCGTCAAAAGCATCTACGATTTCTTCAAGATTGTCGACAGCCTGGGGCTTCTCAACCTTGGCAATCACGGGAAGGCGCACGCCTTCTTCATCCATGATCTCGTGCACACGCTTGATGTCTGCTGCGTCGCGGACAAAGCTCAACGCAATGAAATCAGCACCGAGACGAAGGCCCCAGCGAAGATCTGCCTCATCCTTGTCAGAAAGAGCGGGAACGTTGACCGCAACACCAGGAAGGTTAATTCCCTTGTTGTTCGAAATGGGTCCTGGTACTTCAACAACAGTGGTGACTAAAGTTCCGTCTGTTTCGAGAACACGGAGGGTGACCTTGCCGTCATCAATAAGGAGGGGGTCCCCTGCTTTCACGTCGTGGGGCAAACCCTTAAAGGTTGTGGAGCTGATGTCCTTATTGCCCACAATGTCTTCGATGGTGATCTTGAAGATATCGCCTTCAGCGAGGTCGTAAGGGCCACCCTCAAACTTGCCGAGACGAATCTTGGGGCCTTGAAGGTCAACCAACACAGCTACAGGCTTGCCGAGGTCTTCTGCGGCCTTTCGAACGTTGCGGTAAACCTCTTCGTGAACATCGTAAGAACCATGCGAGAGGTTCATACGTGCAACGTCAACACCAGCTTCGATGATTGACTTCAGGCTCTCATAGCTGGAAGTTGCTGGACCTAGGGTCGCAACTATTTTGGCGCGTCTCATGAAATGTCTCTTTCGTTTCAGTGGTGCCATGTCGCAGGAGGGAATTGCGACTTTCTAATCGTACTAAACCGCGAAACCGCGATCTGTAGGTGCTACAGGTACTGGAAGTAAGGTTTCACCTTCAAGGTAGCGGTCAACTGCAGCTGCAGCAGCGCGACCCTCGGCAATTGCCCAGACAATGAGTGATTGACCACGGCCTGCGTCTCCAGCAACAAAAACGCCTGGTTCAGCAGTTGCATACTGAGCATCACGGTTGATGTTGCCTCGTTGGGTCAAGCTCACACCCAGCTCTGATTCTGCAATTTCGCCTTCAGGGCCAGTGAAACCAAGTGCCAAAAGAACAAGGTCAGCTGGGATTTCACGTTCAGTGCCTGCTCTGGGAACTCGAGCTCCATCGACAAACTCAGTTTCTGCAACGCGAACTGCGCGAACATTGCTATCTTTGTCACCCAAGAACTCAACTGTCGAGACGAGGAATTCCCGAGTACCACCCTCTTCGTGAGCACTAGTTACTTCGAAAAGGTTCGGGAACGTAGGCCAAGGTTGAGAATCTGAACGTTCCGCTGGAGGCTGCTGGCCAATAGCTAGGTTGGTGACACTTGCTGCTTGGTGACGGTGAGCAGTTCCAATGCAGTCTGCGCCGGTGTCTCCACCACCAAGAACGACAACGTGCTTTCCCTGAGCGTGAATCTGGTCTGTTACGACAAGCCCATCTACAGCCCGATTGGACTGAGCAAGGTAGTCCATGGCGAAGTGAACACCGGAAAGATCACGACCAGGAATGGGAAGGTCTCGTGGAACCATCGCACCGGTAGCAACTACAACAGCGTCATAACGCTTACGCAAGTCTTCCCAGGTAATGTCTGTGCCGATGTTGACCCCTGGGCGGAAACGAGTTCCTTCTGCCTCCATCTGCTCAAGACGACGGTCAATGTGAACCTTTTCCATCTTGAAATCAGGGATGCCATAACGAAGCAGTCCACCGATTTTTTCGTCACGCTCAAACACAGCAACGGTGTGACCAGCACGAGTAAGTTGTTGAGCAGCTGCGAGGCCGGCGGGACCAGAACCTACAACAGCGACAGTCTTCCCTGAAAGACGCTCAGGAATCAGAGGAGTGACCCATCCCTCATCAAATGCCTTATCAATGATTGATACTTCAACTTGCTTGATGGTGACAGCAGGTTGATTGATGCTCAGAACGCAGGAAGATTCACACGGTGCTGGACAAAGTCGACCAGTGAATTCCGGGAAGTTATTGGTCGCATGCAGGCGATCAATTGCATCCTTGTCATCCCCGCGCCAGGTGAGGTCATTCCACTCAGGGATCAGGTTACCGAGAGGGCACCCCTGGTGACAGAAAGGAATTCCACAATCCATGCAACGACCGGCTTGGCGAACCAACGTCTCGCGGTCTCCTGCTTCATAAACTTCTTTCCAGTCCATCAAGCGGATAGGAACTGGACGGCGTGCAGGAACTTCACGCTGACGCGTGTTCAAGAAACCTTTGGGATCAGCCACCGGTCACCTCCATGATCTTCTTCCAGGTCGCATCCCCGTCTGGATCAATACCAGCGTTTTCGGCTTCCTGACGCACTTCCAGCACAGCTGCATAGTCACGAGGAACTACCTTGGTGAATTCATCAACAGTCTTCTCAAACTGGTCAAGTAGTGCAGATGCTCGTGGTGATCCTGTCTCTGCAAGATGAGATTCAAGAATGTCCTTGAGGATTTCTGCATCTGCGCTTCCCAGCTTTTCCAAACGAAGCTCACCAGATCCAAGCGAATCAGCATTGACCTTGTTGGGATCGAGGGAATGTACGTAGGCAATACCACCGGACATACCTGCACCGAGGTTGCGACCTGTTGAACCGAGGATAACTGCCAGACCACCGGTCATGTATTCGAGGGCGTGATCTCCCACGCCTTCAGCAACTGCAGTTGCACCAGAGTTACGTACCAGGAATCGTTCACCCACGAGACCACTGATAAAGATAGAACCGCTCGTTGCGCCATAACCAATGACGTTTCCAGCAATCACGTTCTCTTCAGGAGCAAACCTCGAAGAAGGTGAAGGTTTGACCACAATCGAACCACCTGAAAGACCCTTACCGACGTAGTCGTTCGAGTCACCGACTAAGCGAAGAGTAATACCTGACGGAACGAAGGCACCAAAGGATTGACCTGCCGTTCCCGTCAAGGTGATGTCGATGGTTCCATGTGGCAAAGCGTCCTGACCATACTTCTTGGTCAGTTCGTGACCAAGCATGGTTCCCACAGCACGTTCGGTGTTGCGGATAGGAAGCTCAATCGAGACAGGCTTACCCTCAGACAACGCTGCACGTGACAGATTAATCAACTCGTTGTCAAAGTGTTCTTCAAGCTCATGGTCTTGTGCACGTGCACGGATGCGAGGCTCGTCAGCTAAGAACTTGGGGCCAACCAGAATGGGCTCAAGATCCAGACCTTCGGACTTCCAGTGCTCTACTGCATCGTTAACGTTGAGGAGATCATTTCGACCAATGATTTCGTCGAGGCTGCGATATCCAAGCTCAGCCAGGTATTCACGTACTTCCTGAGCAATGAATTGGAAGAAGTTCACGACAAACTCAGGCTTGCCTGTGAATCGTGCCCGTAGCTCAGGGTTCTGGGTTGCGACACCAACAGGACACGTGTCAAGGTGACACACGCGCATCATGATGCAGCCCGAGACAACGAGTGGTGCGGTTGCAAAACCAAACTCTTCAGCGCCCAACAAGGCTGCGACGATAACGTCACGTCCGGTTTTGAGCTGTCCGTCTACCTGAACAGAAACGCGGTCGCGCATTCCGTTGAGCATGAGGGTCTGTTGTGCTTCTGCAAGACCTAGTTCCCAGGGGGTTCCAGCGTGCTTGAGAGAGTTCAACGGACTCGCACCTGTACCACCATCGTGACCTGAGATCAGAATGACATCGGCCAGTGCCTTAGAAACACCTGCAGCAACAGCACCGATGCCGGATTGGCTCACTAATTTCACATGCACGCGAGCGGCAGGGTTCGCACGCTTGACGTCGAAAATGAGCTGCTTGAGGTCTTCAATCGAGTAGATGTCGTGGTGCGGTGGAGGTGAGATGAGACCCACACCTGCGGTTGCGTGACGAGTGCGAGCGATCCACGGGTAAACCTTGTTGTTGGGAAGCTGTCCACCCTCACCAGGTTTTGCCCCCTGAGCCATCTTGATCTGGATGTCATCAGCGTGAGTGAGATACATGCTTGTCACACCGAAACGGCCAGATGCGACTTGCTTAATGGCAGAACGACGAGTGGGATCGAGAAGACGTGCAACATCTTCACCACCCTCACCTGTATTGCTCTTGGCACCGATGGAGTTCATCGCAATCGCGAGTGTCTCGTGAGCTTCAGGCGAAATAGAGCCGTAACTCATTGCGCCGGTTGAGAATCGCTTGACAATGGACTCGATGGATTCAACCTCGTCCAGAGGAACAGGATTGCGTTTGCCTGTCTCCAAAGTGAAAAGACCGCGCAAAGTCATGAGCTCACGAGTCTGATCATCTACTAACTTGGTGTACTCCCGGAAAGTATCAAAGCGACGCTCGCGAGTGGAATGCTGCAGTTTGAAAACAGTTTCTGGGTTGAACAAGTGCGGTGCACCATCACGTCGCCACTGGAATTCGCCACCTGTAGTGAGACGTTCAGTGGTCAGCGGGGCTCCATCAGAGGGATATGCAGACGCATGACGGGCAAGGTTTTCAGCAGCGATGACATTGATGCCAACTCCCCCGAGCTTGCTGTTTGTGCCAGTGAAGTATTGGTCTACAAATTCTTGGGAAAGACCAACAGCCTCAAATGTTTGCGCTCCGGTGTAGGAAGAAACGGTAGAAATACCCATCTTCGACATCACCTTGAGGACACCCTTACCGAGTGCCTTGATGACGTTCTTTGTGGCTTTCTCGGTTGAAACACCAGTAATGAATTCATCACGAACCAACTGTTCGCAGGTTTCCATGGCTAGGTATGGGTTCACTGCTGAAGCACCATAACCCAGAAGAACTGCAACGTGATGAACTTCACGGACGTCACCGGCTTCGACAACGATGCCAACCTTGGTGCGGTTTTCTGTCCGAATGAGGTGGTGGTGAACTGTGGAGACCATCATCAAAGACGGAATCGGAGCCATGTCCGAGTTGGAGTCACGATCAGAGAGAACAATGAACTTAATACCCTGGGCAATTGCCTCATCGACCTCTTCGCAGAGTTGCGCAAGTCGCTTCTCCATGGCGCGAGGACCCTTGTTGACCTTATACAGACCTTTGAGCTTGATACCTTCACGTGCTCCGCTCTTACCGCGGATGTGAAGGACCTTAGCTAACTGGTCATTGTCAATGACGGGAAAATCAAGAACAACCTGTTCAGTGTGTTCTGGGCCTGCAGCAAGAAGGTTGCGCTCGGGGCCGAGACCGAGTTTGAGGCTGGTGACAACCTCTTCACGGATCGAGTCCAAAGGTGGGTTTGTAACCTGTGCGAACTGTTGGACAAAGTAGTCAAACAAAAGGCGTGGACGAGAAGAAAGCACAGCAATAGGCGTATCGGTACCCATTGCACCAAGGGGTTCTGCACCCGTCTTAGCCATTGGAGCAAGCATGATTCGAAGTTCTTCTTCGGTATAACCAAACGTGCGTTGACGACGAATCACTGAGCTGCGAGTGTGCGCAATGTGCTCACGTTCGGGAAGTTCTTCAAGGTCAATTCGTGACTGGTCAATCCATTCCTGCCATGGACCTGAAGCAGCAAGCTCACTCTTGATTTCGTCATCGGAGATGATTCGTCCCGCAACTGTGTCAACAAGAAGCATCTTTCCTGGTTGGAGGCGACCCTTCTGAACAACCTTGGCGGGGTCAATGTCATAGACACCGATCTCAGAACCAACGACGATGAGTCCGTCGTCTGTAACCAAGAAACGACCTGGACGAAGCCCATTGCGGTCAAGAGTTGCACCGACGAGTGAACCATCTGTGAAACAAATGGCCGCAGGACCATCCCATGGTTCCATCAACGAGGAGTGGTACTCATAAAAAGCACGACGAGTGGGTTCCATATCTGGCTGGTTTTCCCAAGCCTCAGGAACCATCATCATGATGGCGTGAGGAAGTGGACGACCAGCGAGGGTAAGGAGCTCAACAACTTCGTCGAAAGATGCACTATCTGAAGCTCCAGGAGTGCAGATAGGGAGCAAATCCTTCATGTCGCCCAGAATTTCGGATTCGAGTTGCGATTGGCGTGCTCGCATCCAGTTACGGTTTCCCTGAACAGTGTTGATCTCACCGTTGTGGCAAATGAAGCGGAATGGGTGAGCTAGAGGCCACGAAGGGAAAGTGTTCGTGGAATAACGTGAGTGAACCAGCGCCAATGTGGACGCAAAGCGGTCATCACTGAGATCAGGGTAGAAAGGCTCCAACTGCAAGGTGGTGACCATGCCCTTGTAAACCAGAGTTCGTGAAGAAAGAGATGCGAAATAGATTTCACATTCACGTTCTACTCGCTTACGGAGTCGATAAACCAAGCGGTCTAACTCAATGCCGGATAAACCACCCGAAAGTGACGCAACAAAAACCTGCTCAATAGCTGGCATTGCTTCGCGTGCAAGCTTTCCCAAATTATCTGGAGCTGTGGGAACTACACGCCAACCGAGAACTGAGAGTCCCTCAGAATGAGCAATCTCTGCAAAACGAGCTTGAATAGCAGAACGCTCTGCATCTTTCAAAGGAAGAAAGGCATTTCCGACTGCATATGAGCCGGATTCAGGCAAGATGAAATCTACAACTTCACGCAAGAACGCATCAGGAATTTGAGTGAGAATACCGGCACCATCACCAGTACCAGCATCCGATCCAACTGCACCACGGTGCTCAAGGTTGCGGAGAGAACTCAGTGCGACATCAATGATGTCGTGTCCAGGAATGCCTCGCAAAGTAGCAACCATGGCCAGGCCACAGGCATCTTTTTCAAGCGTGGGGTCATACAGACCTTGGGCAGCGGGTGCCAAAGAAAAGCGCTGATGGGGAGTCGCTAACGACATGGAACCCTCCTCTCGAAACCGTTTATCGGGAGGGACGACATTGGCCCTTTAGTCATCTGGAAAAGTGAAACATTGAAGCTTGTCGCTTTCGTGTACCTCTGGGCCGCTTGTGGCGGGGTGAAGTTCAGCAGTTATTGCCTTGACGGGGGCATCTTTGCCCGGATCCGTGTGTAATAACTTACTTATCCAACTTTACAGTAGGTCCGCCCTCAGAGTAGACACTGAGCTCTTTACCCGGGTGGCGACGGTTTTGAATCAGAATAATGGCGATGCCAATCGCAATAGCTGCGAAGGCGCCCCACACGTTTGTCCTGATTGACATAAATGTCTCGCTTGGATCTAAACGATACGTTTCAAAAACAGAACGACCCAAGCCGTACCAAATCAGGTAAACACCAAATGACTTACCCCAACGCAAGTACAGCTTGCGTTCGAGAACGATGATGACAAATGCGCCCAGCAAATTCCAGAGGATTTCGTAAAGGAACATGGGGTGAAAAAGTGTTCCTTCTGGCAACCCAGCAGGGAAGGCTGCATTCGTTGATTCAATCTCCAAGCCCCAAGGAAGCGTGGTGGGCTGGCCGAAAAGTTCATGGTTGAAGTAATTTCCTAAACGTCCCGTTGCCTGTGCAATTAACATTGCGGGGGCGAGAGCGTCTGCAAAGGACCAGAAGCGAATGCCGGTCTGCTTACATCCGATCCAGGCACCTACAGCACCACCCAGAAGTGATCCGAAGATGGCGTTGCCACCCTCCCAGATGTAAAACACTCTCATGAGGTCAGCGCCGTCATAAAAATAATCAGCTGGGTGTGTAAACACGTGATAGAAACGTGCACCAATAATGCCTAGTGGAACAGCCCACAAAATGATGTCGAGCACGACTCCACGTTCAGCCCCACGCCGAGAAAGGCGAGTATCTGTGATCCACGTTGCCAACGCAATCCCGAGCAGGATGCAGAGGGCATAAATGTGAATGCGGAGTGGACCTACCTCGAAGAATTGAATCGAAGGACTGGGAATACTCGTTATCAAATGCACAGTGTCAGCTTAGGTCACATTGTAGAAAGTTAGATTACTTACCTGAGGCGAGTTCAGCCGCAACTGAACGAAGTGCTGTTAGTCCACCATCGTTGAGCGCCTTGACAAGTGCGGAACCAACAATGGCTCCGTCACCATAATTCAATACTTCTCGAACCTGTGTCCCATTTGAGATACCCACGCCGACACCAATGTGAGTTGCTCCCACGTTACGTAAACGAGCAACAAGCGACTTAGCTGCCACGTCAACATCTTGACGAGCACCGGTAATACCCATGGTGGAAACCGCATAAACAAAGCCTCGACTGTTCTGCACTGCTTGTGCGAGTCGTTCATCAGTCGATGAAGGGGCAGCCAGAAAGACACGATCTAGATCGTATTTCTCTGCTGCGGCTAGCCACTCAGAAGCCTCATCGGGAATGAGGTCTGGTGTAATGAGACCTGCTCCCCCGGCTTCAGACAAATCTGACGCAAATTTATCAACGCCATATTGAATAACAGGATTGAAATAGGTCATGAGTAAAACTGGGATATCAACCCGTGCAGTGATTTGCTTGACCGCTTCAATCGCATGAGGAAGCTTGAATCCGTTGGCAAGTGCAACCTGAGTTGCTTCCTGGATGACCAATCCATCCATCACTGGGTCCGTGTAGGGAACCCCGAGCTCAAGAATGTCTACGCCACTTTCAACGAGCGCTACAGCGGCTTCGATGCTTCCCTCAAGTGAAGGGAATCCAACAGGTAAGTATCCGATGAGGACTTTACCTTTGGCGGAAATTGCCGCTTCAACCTTGGAGCTCATTCTGCTACCCCATCGAGAATGCCGAAGTATTTCGCAGCAGTTTCCATATCCTTGTCACCGCGTCCAGAGTTATTGACCAAAATGATGGCCTCTGGCCCTAGCTCTTTCCCTAGCTGCAGAGCTCCGGCTAGACCGTGTGCTGTTTCAATGGCAGGAATGATGCCTTCTGTGCGAGAAAGAAGACGAAGTGCATCCATTGCTTCGGCATCAGTGATGGGCCGGTAGTGAGCACGACCAATATCGTTCAACCACGAATGTTCAGGACCAACGCCGGGGTAATCAAGTCCAGCGGAGATGGAGTGAGACTCAATTGTCTGTCCGTCTTCATCTTGAAGCATGTAGGAACGAGCACCGTGAAGAACACCGGGTCGACCCTTTGTGATCGTCGCGGCGTGTTCTGCTGTGTCTACACCGCGACCAGCAGCTTCGAAACCATAAAGGCCAACCGATGGGTCATCAAGGAAGGCATGGAAAATACCAATCGCGTTGGAGCCACCACCAACACATGCAGCAACGGCAGTTGGAAGCTGACCTGTAATCTCAAGTATCTGAGCACGGGCTTCTTCACCAATAATCTTATGAAAGTCACGAACCATAACGGGGAACGGGTGAGGGCCTGCAACCGTGCCCAACAAGTAGTGAGTAGTGTCAACATTTGCCACCCAGTCGCGCAGTGCTTCGTTGATGGCGTCCTTGAGTGTACGAGACCCAGTGGTAACGGGAATGACGGTTGCCCCGAGGAGACGCATGCGTGCAACATTGAGAGCTTGACGAACAGTGTCAACTTCTCCCATGTAGACAACACACTCGAGCCCAAACAGAGCGGCAGCAGTGGCACTTGCAACACCGTGCTGACCGGCTCCAGTTTCTGCAATGATGCGGGTCTTTCCAAGACGCTTTGCAAGCAAAGCTTGTCCCAGCACGTTATTGATCTTGTGACTACCGGTGTGATTGAGATCTTCTCGCTTGAGGAAGATACGCGCACCACCAGCGTGTTCTGCGAAGCGAGGAACTTCAGTAATGATGGAGGGGCGACCGGTATAGGTTCGGTGAAGTTCAGTCAGTTCCTGCTGGAATCCAGGGTCAAGCTTTGCGAGTTCATATGCTGCGGAAAGCTCATCCAATGCAGCAATCAGCGATTCAGGAACAAATCTTCCGCCGTATTCGCCGAAGTAGGGGCCAAGTTCATCTCGAAGTGCCATTTATACCGCCAGGAAGGATTGGAGGGTTGCTGCGGGATCTGAGGTGACAAGTGCTTCACCTACGAGAACAACGTCAGCACCTGCGTCTCTATAGTGCTGAACATCTGTTGCATTTCTTACAGCTGATTCTGCCACCTTGATGACCCCTGAAGGAATTTCTTCAACCAGCGAAGCGAAGAGTTCACGATCTAGCTCAAATGTGCTCAGGTTACGAGCGTTCACACCAATGAGTGAGGCATTAATTTCGAGGGCACGATGAAGTTCTTCACGCGAATGGGTTTCAACAAGAACAGTAAGCCCCAACGACAAAGCAAAGTCATTGAGCTCAATGAGTTCCTTTTGTTCAAGTGCAGCGACAATCAATAAAACAAGGTCTGCTCCTGCAGCACGTGCTTCTAGAATTTGATATTTCTCAGCAATGAAGTCTTTGCGCAGTACTGGTACTGAAACTTCTGCCCGAACTGCACGTAAATCGTCTAAAGTCCCTTTGAACTTACGACCTTCGGTCAACACGCTAATCGTGGAGGCGCCATTATTGGCATATGTTCTTGCCAATGCAGCAGGATCAACAATTGCTGCTAAATCTCCACGAGAAGGACTTGCTCGTTTCACTTCAGCAATGACTTTAATGTGCTCAGCCGGTGCAAGAAATTGCATTGCATCAAGTGCTGGAAGCTGAGCTAAGGCTGCAGCTTCTACTTCTGCATAGGTTACAAACTCACGACGTGCAGCTGCATCCGCGAGAGCGCCAGCTGTCAGGTCGGAGAGCATTTAGTAGTGGTGAGGCTTGGGGGTGAACTTAGGACCGTTCACACCGTAACCAAGCTTTGCTAGCAGGAAGCCAAGTCCCCAACCAACAAAAATTCCGACTACAGAAGCCCAGACAAGCCATTCAATAGCTAGTACGAATGCAGTTGTACCGATGGCAAAGAATGCCAGCATGGTAATAACGGCAGTCCATGCTGCGGGCGAGTGGCCCTCTCCTGGATCAACGATGTCGTTGCTCATGTCACTCCTCAGTGCGAAAAACTTCTAGCTAAATTCTAGTTGATAGTCGGGTCTGTTCCGTGGCTCAACGAGTCCCACGCATCAATATTCGATGAAGAAACATCTGAATTTTCAGGAGTTACTGATTGAGTTGGTGCTTTTTGTGCGCCTTCTTCAAACGTTTTGGAGACTCGGTCGAACTTTCGACTACCGGTACCCCACTTTCCGGCAGTAAAGACGATGACAATTCCAAGTGGGACCAGAAGCATTCCGGCAACAGCTGTCATTCCCGGCCACGCAGTCGCACGAGAAGAAATCACGAAAGTTCTTAACGTGTCTACATCTGAAATCGCACTCAAAGAGGTCAGCAACGACGCAGAAGAAATTACAGGATCAGACCAAGCAGAGATACTGACCGAAACAACTGCTGATCCAAGAATGATCAACAGAACCCCGAGAATTCGGCGAATCAGAATTGAGGAAAGAGCAAGAGCGGCTGTCACAGCAAAGCCAGCAAGACCGAATGCGCTCAAACCAGGTGCTGCTATCTGACCAGAGACTTCGAGACCATCAGTGTTTTCTGTGGGGAACGTTACTTCGAGGAGGAACCACGTTTGAGACCAGCCAATGAGTATCAATGCTGAGAGCACGAATGACGAAAGAAGCGAATACGTCTTGAACTTTCGGTAGTTCACGATCAGACCTTCTTCAATGCATTCGCAATCGCAACAGCACGTAATGGTGCAGCAGCTTTGTTTTGAGTTTCGAGATACTCAGTTTCTGGAACGGAGTCCATCACAAGACCTGCTCCAGCTTGCACATACGCTTTCTTATCTTTGAGGACGACGGTTCTGATAGCGATTGCGAGATCAGCATCACCGGCAAAGTCGAAATACCCCACGACTCCCCCGTACACACCTCGTTGAGCGGGCTCTAAAGAGTCAATGATTTCGAGTGCACGAGGTTTTGGTGCACCGCTCAAGGTTCCGGCGGGGAACGTGGCGCGGAACACGTCTACTGGTCCACGCTCTGGTGAAAGATTTCCTTCCACAGAACTCACAATGTGCATGATGTGAGAAAAGCGTTCGACCCGCATAAATTCGGTGACCTCGACTGAACCGGCATCACACACCCGAAGCAAGTCATTGCGAGCAAGGTCGACCAACATTAGATGTTCGGAGCGTTCTTTCTCATCTGCAAGAAGATCTGTTTCAAGCTCTAAATCTTCTTCGGGATGTGCACCACGTGGTCTGGAACCTGCGATGGGATGGGTGAAAACACGACCCGAGGAGACCTTAACTAAGGCCTCAGGGCTGGACCCAACGATGGCATAAGGATTTCCATCAACTGTTTCAAGCGCAAGCAAGTACATGTACGGGCTGGGATTCAAACTGCGCAGCACGCGGTACACATCTTCAGGTGAGGCTTCATTGTGAGCATCAAACCGCTGTGAAATCACTACTTGAAATACATCACCTGCGACGATGTGCTTCTTCGACGTGACAACAGAGTTGAGAAAGTCCTGCTTGGGAGTTCTCAGTTTGGGTTTAGCTTCGATATCTAGATCAATATGTGCCAAACCAACAGGACCAGGAATGGATAAATTGCGCTGCAAATCATCAAGACGATTCTGTGCTTTCTCAAATAAATCTTGAGTAGATGTATCACTTTCATGAACAAGAACATTCGAAATCAACGTGACTGTCCCGAATTTGTGATCGAGAACAATCACTTCACGAGAAAAACTGAGGGCTTGACGTGGAATTGAGAAATCAGCTGTGGGCGCATCGGGGAGATTCTCGAGTTCACGAATTGCCTCCCAGCCGATGAAGCCAACAAGGGCGCCTGTCAGCGGAGGCATTCCTTCAATGTGTGGAGTCTTCCAGCGTCGGTATAAGGCATCTAATGCCGACAGTCCTGTGGGAGGAATCTGTCCACCAAATGCTTCGTCGGCACTGAGGCCAAAATCTTGCCAGGTTGGCACACCATCATGATCGGTGAGGACACCGTAACTCGAGACACCGACAAAGGAGAAACGTGACCAAATTCCACCCTGCTCTGCTGATTCAAGAAGAAAGGAACCAGGAACTCCGGAGGCAAGCTTGCGATAAATACTGATCGGGGTTTCAGCATCCGCAAAGAGCGACCGTGTGATCGGAATGACCTTATGTCCCTCACCAACGAGCTGAGAGAAATCTTTGAAAGAAGTGTCGAGTGAAGCCATCAATCAACCTGTCTCAGGACCGAAGAGTCGACTGTGGTGAGTGCTTCCACGTCATAATCTTCAAAACATGTGCGGGAACCTGTGTGGCAGGCTGCCCCAATTTGTTCCACACCAATGAGCAAAGTATCAGCATCGCAGTCGTGGTGAACGCTTCTGACGAACTGTGCATGTCCACTGGTGTCACCTTTACGCCAATACTCTTGGCGCGATCGAGACCAAAACGTCACGCGACCTTCCTCAAGGGTGCGACGAACTGCCTCAGCATTCATATACCCCAACATCAGAACTTCTTGATTTGAGGAGTCCTGAATGATGGCGGGAATGAGACCAGTGGCGTCAAATTTGAGCGAGGTGATGTCAAAAGCAATCATCTAGCGCACCTCAAACCCATCTTTTCGAAGAGATTCTTTTACTTCACTAATAGTGACAGCTTTCGAATGAAAAATGCTCGCCGCTAAAGCCGCGTCGGCTCCAGCTGAAATTGTAGCCGAGAAATCCTTCGCAGAACCAGCTCCTCCACTAGCTATAACCGGCACAGAACTTATTTCCCGCACAGCAGAGATCAGTTCCAAGTCAAAGCCGTCTTTGGTGCCATCTGCGTCGATGGAATTGACCAGAAGCTCACCAGCACCGCGGTTGATTGCTTCTCGGGCCCAGTCCAGAGCATCTATTTCGGTCAATTCGCGACCGCCGTGCGTTGTGACTACAAAACCGGAATCTGTATGCGATGAACGAGTGATATCCAAAGAAAGTACGAGAACTTGAGCCCCATATCGAGAAGAAATTTCATCAATTAGATCTGGTCTCTTGATGGCGGCGCTGTTGACTCCCACTTTGTCTGCACCATGGGCTAGTAACTGAGCCACATCTTCGACAGTGCGCACTCCACCACCAACGGTCAACGGAATGAAGACAGCATCTGCAGTGCGAGCAACCACCTCAAACATTGTCGAACGGTTTTCGACAGTTGCTTTGACATCCAGAAAAGTGATTTCGTCTGCACCTTGTTCGTAGTAGTACTGAGCAAGTTCAACAGGATCGCCTTGGTCCGTGAGGTTGAGGAAATTTACCCCCTTGACAACACGACCATCAGCTACGTCTAGGCAGGGAATGATTCGAACGGCAACGGACATAGCTACAGGCGTGCTGCGTGGATAGCTGAAACTAGAATTGCGCGTGCGCCCAAGTCATACAGCTTGTCCATCACGTCATTGCGGTCTGCGCGAGGAACCATTACTCGAACAGCTACCCATTCAGGGTCGTGCAATGGGCTAACAGTTGGAGATTCGATTCCGGGAGCTATGTCACATGCTGCATCAAGGAGGTTCTTAGGAACGTCGTAGTCCATCAAGACAAACTGCTTCGCTACGAGAACGCCCTGGAGACGGCGCATCAAAGTACTGATTCCGTCAATTGATTCGTCACGGCTAATCAGCACAGCAGTAGATTGCAAAATTACTGGGCCGAAAATATCCAAACCAGCTTTACGCAAAGTAGAACCGGTAGAAACTACGTCTGCAACAGCGTCCGCCACACCCAAACGCACGGCAGATTCGACAGCACCATCAAGTTGAACAAGGTGGGATTGAACACCAGCTTGTGCAAGGAATGTGCCCACAAGACCTGGATAGCTCGTTGCTACTCTCTTGCCAGCTAAATCAGAAAGATCTGAGAAAGAACCTGCAGGACCTGCGAATCGAAAAGTAGAGTCACCAAACGACAGTTCAGCAATTTCACGAGCTTCAGAGTGTGAATCCAGAAGTAAGTCTCGACCAGTAATTCCAACGTCAAGTGCACCAGAACCTACATACGTAGCGATGTCACGTGGGCGCAGGTAGAAAAACTCAACACCGTTTCGGGTGTCTGAGTAGTGAAGGTCCCGAGGATCTTTTCGTCCGGTATAGCCGGCTTCGTAGAGCATTTCAGCAGAAATCTCAGCCAGAGAACCTTTATTTGGAATTGCTACGCGCAACATGTGTTTAAACCTTTGTGAAGTGGAAGGGAGTAAGAACGGTTAGAGATGATGGTTGACCTCGTCGAGCGAGATACCTTTCGCAATCATCAAAACCTGAACATGGTAAAGAAGCTGAGAGATTTCTTCTGAAGTCGCTTCCTGCGATTCATATTCAGCGGCCATCCATACTTCGGCTGCTTCTTCGACTATTTTCTTGCCAATAGCGTGAACGCCAGCATCCAGCTCTGCAACGGTTCGCGAGCCTGAAGGACGCTCAACAGCTTTAGCTGAGAGCTCAGAGAAGAGAGAATCAAAGGATTTCACCCCTTAAGGCTACCTTGCTTCTACTAGTGCTTGTGCGCAGTGTGGGCTGCAGAACGAAGTCCAGCGATTGCCTGCTCTGGATTGCCAGAGTTATAGACACTCGATCCTGCAACGAATGTGTCTGCTCCTGCCTCCGCGGCAATACCGATGGTGTCGAGGGTGATTCCTCCGTCAACCTGCAACCACACGTCTAGACCAGACTTTCGTCTGGCTTCAGCGAGAAGACCAATCTTGGGCATGACGTCAGAAATAAAGGATTGACCGCCAAACCCGGGTTCAACTGTCATGACCAGTATTTGATCAAATTCAGACATCAGTTCTAGGTAGGGCTCGATAGCGGTGCCTGGTTTCACTGCAAGTCCGGCTCGAGCACCAATTTCTCGTAATCGTCGAGCGACGGCAACAGGATTATCTGTCGACTCAGCGTGAAAAGTTACAGAATAAGCTCCAAGTTCGGCATATCCCGGCGCCCAACGTTCCGGATTCTCAATCATGAGATGAACATCGAGTGGAATAGGTGATACATCCTGAATGCGACCCACCATTTGGGGACCAAAGGTGAGGTTAGGGACAAAATGATTGTCCATAACATCTACGTGTGCAAGGTCAGCACTAGCAATTGCGCCTAGATCTCGTTCCATGTTGACGAAATCAGCTGAAAGGATGCTGGGGTTGATCCGTATTGCCATGCTGTCAGCCTATTCTGACTTTGTCAGAAGTGAAATGAACATTGCATCGGTGCCATGACGATGAGGCCATAACTGGACGGATAGTGCATCTCCGGCAATGTCCATAGGCTGCATAGCCACGTTGGCAAGTACTTCTCGTGCATTGAGTTCTGTTACGTGTGAGTTCTTCCGAAGAGCACCTTCAACAATTCCTCTGGTTTCGGCGAGGTGGGGTGAACAAGTCACATATGCCAGAACTCCGCCGGGCTTTAACGCCTGGATAGCACTGCCGAGCAATTGAGCTTGGAGTCCAGTGAGATCACCCACATCCTTAGGCGATTTACGCCATCTCGCTTCTGGACGGCGGCGAAGAGCACCCAGTCCAGTACACGGCGCATCTAGAAGGATACGGTCATACGCATTGGGCTGATCGGGACCAATGTCGACACCGTCTCCGGTGACAACATGAACATCAGGAAGTATTGCGAGTGCGTTCCGAACCAGATCTGCACGACCAGGTATCACTTCATTTGCGGTCAGAACAGCTCCATCAACAGTCGCTTCAGCAGCAAGGAGTGCCGCCTTTCCACCGGGACCAGCACACATATCAAGCCATTGCTCGCCTGAAGTAACGTCATGATGCCGTGAAAGGACAAGTGCGGCTAGCTGGGAACCTTCATCCTGAACTCTGACGAAACCCTCTCGAACTCTGGCAAATCGAGTAGGGTCTCCCCCGGTGTTCAGCGACATTCCCATAGGTGAATACTTAGTTGGTTCACCCTCTACTTCGTCGTTGGTTTCGACGAATCCAGGTAATTCGACGAGAGTAACGCGTGGATTGACATTATCGCTGGCAAGAAGGGCTTCTAATTCCTCACCTCTGCCCTCTGCTTCAAGACTTTGCTTGAGAGATCGAACAATCCATACGGGGTGTGAGTAAAGCGCCGCTAATCGCTCGTCGGCGTTTGCGATGTCTTTGGTGATGAAGTCTTGCCAGTCTTCTAAATCATGTCGACTAGTTCGACGTAGAACTGCGTTAACAAAACCGACAGCACCAAGGGAAGCCATGTGTTCTGCGAGATTGACACTCTCATCAACAGCAGCATGTTGAGCTACGCGCATGTTCAACAGTTGATGAACACCCATCCGAAGAATGTTGAGAACGACTAAATCGATAGTGTCGATATCTCGAGCGGAAGCATTGGCAATGACGCGGTCATAGAAACCCTGCATGCGAAGAGTGCCGTAGGTGAGCTCGGTTGCTAAACCGGCGTCATTCGAACTCAGACCAAATTCTTTGATCTTTGCCGGAAGTGCGAGGTTTGCGTAGGCATCATATTCATCCACGGCCATGAGTACTTCAAAAGCCACGAGACGTGAAGGTGTGATTGGCCGCGACCGTCTGGGTCCTTTTGAATGAGGCTTCTTCTCGATTGTCACGAAACGTGTACTACTTCCTGGCGAAGGCCACGGAACCAATCCATGGCGGACATGGCTTTTTTCCCAAAGGGTTGAACGGTAATGAGCTCGAGTGAACCTGAGGAGCACCCTAAGAATAGTTTTTTCTCAATGGAAACAATCTGTGTTGGCGGCACAATCTGATCTCCACCCTTGAAAGCTTCGAGAATTTTGAGCCTTTCTTCTCCGACGACTACGAATGCTCCAGGCTCTGGAGTAACTCCCCTGTATTGGTTGTAGACGACATCAGAATCATTGTTCAGATTGAGGTGTCCATCTTCGAGGTTGAGCTTTCGAGCGTAGGAGGATTCCCCTGATTGAGTTGTGGCGATTGCCCTACCTGAGTTGATTGAGTCAATGACATCAAGAACCTGTCGAGAACCGAGGTGAGACAGGCGTTCAAGAAGTTCGCCGCTTGTCTCGTCAGGAAGAATGGGCCACTCGCGAGTATCAAACACATCTCCTGCATCGAGTTCTTTAACGAGTTTGAACACAGCAGAACCTGCCATTACTTCACCAGAAAGAAGCTGCCACTGGACGGGTGCTGCTCCTCGCCAAGAGGGCAAAGAAGAAAAATGTAGGTTGATCCAGCCATGCTTGAGTGAACCCAGAGTGAGTTCTGGGAGGAGAGCTCCATACGCGACAACTACGCCCAAATCAGCGTTGAAAAAATCGATTGTCGCTTGAATTTCATCATCAATACGGTTGGCATAAATGACTGGTATGTGATGATCAAGCGCCACCTGAGCTACCGGCGAAGGTGTCAGGATTCTTTTGCGACCTTGATGAGCATCAGGTCTGGTCAACACAGCCACGACATCGAAGCTGCTGTTTATCAAAGATGTGAGTGTGGGGACTGCAGCCTCTGGGGTGCCCGCGAAAATGATTTTCACAACACCAACCTCACAACAGAAAATATTTAGAGCGAATCGATATCAGTATCGTCAAAACGCACTCTCAGTCTAAGCACTCGAGAAGGTCGCTCAGATGAGACAGGCGGCTTCTTGGAACGAGTTGCAGAGGTGATCACGGCCGAACGAAGGTGAGTTGCGAGTTTCTCACCATCTTTGTACTCAAAAAACACGAGTGCACGACCAGAACCATCGTTTTGACCAACGGGCCCAAGAATTCGATGGCCAGCAAGTGCAGGGAGTTCATCGCACGTGTTTCTTACAGTCTCCGTTGGACCAGAAATCGACACCACTCGAACAGCTGGTGGCAAGTGCAATTCCATACGATCAGAAAGTTCATGTGCAGCCCAGCGAACTTGAGCAGAATCTGCAAGAGTTTTACCGAGAGCTTTTCCTGCACCGTTGATGAACACCGTTGCTTCTGGTCTAGCTAGTGCAATGGTGTTACTCCAATTGCGAAGAACATCTTCATCAACCCGAAAAGCTTCTCTGCCGCGTAAGCGTTCGCCATCAAGGAGCAGAATTGCGGAATAACCACCTTCTGCAACAGGTTCCGCGCCTGGTGTGGCAACAATGACGGCCGGAGATGAGGGTACCGAAGTGATGATGTGATTTCCGTCGGCAACAATCACCTTCACTCCTGGGAAAGCTCTTCCAATTTCGTCCGAAGTTCGTTCAGTGCCGGCTGCAACCGGACGAAGCTGTTTGCTACCGCAACCCTTACACAGCCATGAAGTGTTCATATTTCCGCACCAACGACAACTGGGTGAAGAATTTCTATGAACTAACTGCAGCGGTCCATGACATGAAGAACAGTGAGCACGTTCCTTACATTCACTGCAGACTAGTGCTGGAGAGAATCCAGGGCTCGCTACTTGAACTAAAACTGGCCCGGAATCTAGAGCTTTCTTGGCCCCAAGCCACGCAGCACTGGGAATACGTGAAGGTGATGTTCCTTCTTCGAGATGTGCATCTGTCAACACAATCTTCGGTTGCTGCACTGCCTGCACAGATGCTTCGACGAAGAAACCTAGTTCAACCAAACGCTGTGTCTCGAGAGATCGAGTATGAGAAGCGAAAACAAGCGAGCAGCTGGTCAATGACTGCCTCACTAATGCAACATCCCTCGCGTGAGCATAGGGTGCAAGCGGTTCTTCGAAATTATGATCACCGTCGTCCCAGAGGGCGAGAAGGCCAAGATTATGCGCAGGAGCGAGGGCGGCAGATCTATTCCCTAGAACAATCAGTGGTTCTTCTCCGATTGAACGAAGGTAATTAGTAAACCGTTCTTGACCGGAAAGTCTCGCATCAACCCGGACGTAATTCTCACTCAGCCCAGAGGCGTTGATCTGCTGTTCAACACTGTCGATGTCCCTAAAGTCAGGAACGGCAATAACAGTACTAAACCCTTGTGAAAGTTGTTCAGTTGCTAAGGAAATAAGTAACTCGACCCAATTCGATGAAGTCGAACCAGTGTTGAGACTTAACCGTGGCGGTACTTTGATTGCGGTTCGAGAACCTGGTGAGAGTTCGATTTCAGCAAATTCTTGAGGACGAGTGTGTATTCCGCCCACAAATGTAGGTGCTTTTTGGTCTTGAGCAAGAAAAGCTTTCTCGGAACGAACATATCTAGCTGGGATTGCGAGCCTAATCACGTCCATGGCCGAGCCTGCTTGACGATCTGCTACTTTACGAGCCAATTCAAGTGTCTCAGGTTGCAATAACGAAACCTTGGAGATGACCTTCTCGATGTATTGAAGTTCTCCCACAAATTCTTGTTTGGCACTTATTGCAGTGACGTACGCATCCGAGAATCGAGCTCCGCCACGTAAAGGAACTGAAACCTTAGAACCCACAAGAATTTGACCTTGAAGGGATTCCGGAATCCGGTATTCGAAGACGTGGTCAAGCTGAGGTAACGGTGTGTCCAGTAACACACTCGCAAACCCAGGTTGGGAGTTCACGTATTACAAACCAGCCAAACGGCGAAGGTCATCTACTTTGTCGAGCTTTTCCCAGGTGAAATCAGGAAGTTCACGGCCAAAGTGACCATATGCAGCAGTCTGACGGTAAATCGGACGAAGCAAATCAAGCTCACGAATAATTCCAGCAGGACTGAGGTCAAAGGTCTCACGAATTGCGTTGATGATGATTTCGTCATCAACCTTGCCGGTGCCAAAGGTCTCCACGTAGAGACCAACAGGTTGTGCAACACCAATTGCATAGGCAATCTGAACTTCTAGCTTTTCAGCGAAACCGGCAGCAACAGCGTTCTTAGCCACATGACGCATTGCGTATGCAGCAGAACGGTCAACTTTCGAAGGATCTTTACCGGAGAATGCTCCACCGCCATGACGGCTAGCCCCTCCATAGGTGTCAACAATAATCTTGCGACCAGTCAGGCCAGCATCGCCCTTTGGTCCACCAATTTCAAACTTGCCCATGGGGTTGACCATGAAGTTCGTTTCGGAAGAGTCGAAACCAGTGTCAGCCAACACGGGACGAATGATGTGTTCAATGACATCGGCACGCAATGTTTCAAGTGAGGCATCAGCTTGCGGAGCGTGCTGAGTAGATACGACAACGGTTTCAATCGAACGAGGAACAATTCCGTCATAACCTACGGTGACCTGAGTTTTACCGTCTGGGCGAAGATACGAGAGCTGACCGCTTTTACGAGCCTGAGTTAAACGTTCAGCGATGCGGTGTGAGAGGTAAATCGGCAAGGGCATCAACTGAGCAGTCTCAGTAGTTGCATAACCAAACATGATGCCCTGGTCGCCTGCCCCCTGCTCTTCTTGACCGAAAACAAGGTTGGCGATGTCAGGCGATTGCTGTCCAATGGAGACAGAAACTCCGCAGCTGTCTCCATCGAAACCAATATCTGAAGAGGTGTAGCCGATGTCCTTGACGACATTTCGAACGATGTCAGGGATTTCTGCATATCCCTTTGTGGTGACTTCACCCGCAACATGAACAAGACCGGTTGTAACAAGCGTTTCGACAGCAACTCGGCTGCCTTTATCTTGTTCAAGAAGGTTATCCAGGATGCTGTCAGAAATCTGATCACAAATTTTGTCGGGGTGACCTTCGGTAACCGATTCAGAAGTGAATAGTCGTAAAGCGCTCATGGCGATTAGTCCTCTCGTACATAGACGTTGGAGTGTGCCACGCGAGTTACGCGTTCTGGAATGGCGATGATGTGATGCAATCGAGAATAGTGTCCGCTACAGACAGTTTCGTCCCGTTTGCTGTATTCAGAATATCGCCACCAGACGCAATGACTGTGACGGCATTACTTTCTGTTGCGAAACCCTGATCCCAACCGACTTGGTTGACCACGAGGTAGTCACAGCCCTTTCGCTTGAGCTTCTCTTGAGCAAGCTCAAGAAGCTCACTTCCAGAAGCAGTTTCAGCCGCGAAACCGACAATGATCTGTCCTGATGACTTGGTCTGAACGAGTTCTCGGAGAATGTCAGTGTTTTCAACGAGAGAAATGTGAAGCCTTCCTTCACTTTCTGACTTCTTAATCTTGGTGCTGGAAACAGCGTCTACCCTATAGTCAGAGACAGCAGCAGCCATAATGACAATGTCGAAATCGTGCGCTGACGAAAGAACTGCTTCCTGCATCTGCGCGGCGGTAGAGACAGATAGAACTTGTACTCCTGTTGGAGGTTCAACCTCTAGATGTGATGCGACCAAGGTGACCTCAGCACCACGTGCAAGAGCTCGTTGTGCAAGAGCCACTGCTTGCTTCCCTGAAGAGCGATTACCGATAAATCGAACAGGATCCAGTGGCTCTCGGGTACCTCCACCAGTAATGAGTATTCTTTTTCCGACCAAGTCTCGATAGACGTCAGAAGATACTGAAGCATAAGTTGCCTCGACAATGTCCTCGGGTTCACTCATACGACCAACACCTGAGTCTGAGCCGGTGAGTTGACCAACACCTGGGCCAACAACAATGACACCACGCGAGATGAGTGTTGCGATATTTGACTGAGTTGCTGGGTTATCCCACATCTCTGTGTGCATTGCAGGTGCAACGACTAGAGGGCCCCGACGAGCAAGGACAGTATTCCCTAATAAGTCAGGAGCTAGGCCAGAAGAAATTTGAGCAAGAGTATTTGCTGTTGCCGGTGCAATAACAATGACATCAGCCTGTTGACCCAGTGCAACGTGACGCACCTGGGCAACATCGTCATAGAGACCGACGTGAACAGGGTTGCGACTGATGGCTTCAAGGGTTGGGCGCCCAACAAATTGCAGAGCCGCTTCTGTGGCAATGACATCGACGTGGTGTCCGTCTTTGACGAATTCACGCACGACAGATACTGCCTTATACGCAGCAATGCCGCCGGTTATCCCGACGACAATGCGTAATGGTGTGCGCGACACTTCAGGTGTCGATTCGGATATTAGGCCGACAGTGGACGAGCGATTAGCTTGTCTTCGTTGATTTCGTGCATAGCAACGGAGAGAGGCTTGTCGTCGATGTTGGAGTCAACGAGGGGTCCAACGTTGTCGAAGAGGCTTCCTTCGTGAAGGTCGGAGTAGTAGTCGTTGATCTGGCGAGCACGCTTGGATGCAAAGATAACCAATGCGTACTTAGATTCAACCTTCGAGAGCAGGTCGTCGATAGGTGGGTTGATGATGCCTTCAAGCTTTGTAGCCATTATTACTCCTTGATAAGTCCCATTAAGTCTACGACCTGTTGGGCAGCTTCGGTGACGTCTCGGTTAATTACCCGAACGTCGAATTCATCTTTGGCAGCCAATTCACCAAATGCAGTTTCAAGCCGGCGTTTGATCTCTTCTTCTGACTCTGTTCCACGCTCACGTAAACGACGAACTAGTTCGTCCCAATCTGGAGGAAGAAGGAAAACAAGTCTGGCCTCAGGCATTGTTTCGCGAATTTGACGTGCACCCTGTAAATCAATCTCGAACAGGACACTTCGCCCCTGAGAAAGGGCACTTTCGATTGGACCACGTGGTGTTCCATATTTGTTCTGTCCATGAACTTCAGCCCACTCAAGGAGTGCTTCCGAATAAATCATGGCGTCAAATTCACCGTGATCTATGAAGTAATAATTGACCCCATCGACTTCACCAGGTCGTGGATCGCGAGTCGTAGCAGAAATAGATAGGTGTACCTGAGGGTGGTTGCGAACTATGTGGTTAACAACAGTTCCTTTGCCGACCCCTGAAGGTCCAACGAGCACGACAGCCTTGGGCGACCAAGATTCACTGCGCTTTGACTGATAAGCCACAATCCATTTACGCAATCCCACACGTTGGTGTTTGCCCAAACCCCCCAGACGCTTTCGAGGAGAAATGTCAAGATCCTCCAGAATGCGTGGAATCTTGTTCGCTCCCACACCGCGCAGGGACTTCAGGAAGTCAGTCACTCTCAGAGTAGCTTCGGAGGAAGAGGGATCTATTGATGCCACAACGAACACATCAAGAGCAGAACGGCGGCCTTCAAAAACATCTGCTTTGATGGCAGCGCGTTTGCGACGCGCGACGACTCCCGCCTGCGCAGCTGCGCGGCGGTCGACCTCGGGCATGATGTTAGGCAAGAGCGGAAGCAACCTCTCCAGCACGACGAGTGACTGCTTCCACAACACCTTCACGGCCTGCAGAGAGGACACTCCTGGTTTCAGACACGATCAGATTGGTCGACAGGTTTCCAAACAAACGACGAGCATCCTCAACGCGAGCACCTTGGAAACCAAAACCTGGGGCAAGTACAGGAAGCGCGGGATAGTCATCAGGTTGAATACCCAAAGCAGGAAGGTCTAGTGTCGCACCCAATACAGCTCCCACCGAGTTGGCTGGTGTAGCTTCAGTTGCCCATCGTGCAACATCGCTCAGCATTGCTGAGGCAACGGTCTTCCCTTGATGAATACCTTGAGTCACTTGAGCTGTCTGAAGTACCGCTGCTTCAGGATTACTGGTCGCAGCGAGAATAAAGACACCCTTGTTGTGAGACAAGGCATAGTCAACAGTTTGAGAGAGGGCTCCAGAGCCCAGGTAAGGACTCACTGTGATGGCATCTGATTCGAGATTCCAACCGGGAGTGAGCCAAGCCTGAGCATAGGCCTCCATGGTGCTGCCGATATCTCCACGTTTGCAGTCGGAAATGACAATCAATCCAGCATCACGAGCACGGCGAATGACGTATTCGAGAGCGTCCATCCCCTTGGCACCATGGCGTTCATAGAAAGCAACCTGTGGCTTGATAATCCCTACCTGGCCAACGCAGGCATCGATTACGCGGAGGGAAAACTCACGAAGGCTGACGGAGGTGTCATCGAATTCCCACTCATTCAAGAGAAAGGGATGGGGATCAATACCGACACAGAGGTGACCAAACTGCCCAAAGGCAGTCTGGAGTCGGTCTCCGAAACCTAGTTCACTCATGCTCGAGCCAGAGCCTCACGACGCTTGATGGCGTATTCCTGCAAACTGCACACATCAAAACCTTCGCGGATTGTGTCGATAGAAGCAACAGCTGCACTGACCTGAGCCATATTGGTGAACAAAGGCTTGTCTGCGGCAATAGCTGATGCGCGGATTTCGTAACCATCTGCACGAGCAGCTGATCCACTGGGAGTGTTGATCACAATGTCTACTTCGTTGCGGTTGATGAGCTCAACGATGGTGTCATCGCCTAACTTGGCGCTGACCTTACCGATGATGGTTGCTGGGATACCGTTGCGCTGAAGAATCTCTGCTGTGCCCTCAGTAGCCACAATCTTGAAGCCCAGCTGAGAGAAGCGCAAGGCAGGCAGAATAATGTTGCGCTTGTCGCGGTCTGCAACAGAGATGAACACGGTTCCTGAGGAAGGCAATCCGCCATACGCACCGGCTTGTGCCTTAGCGAAAGCTATGGGGAAGTTCACGTCCATACCCATAACTTCTCCGGTGGAACGCATCTCAGGGCCGAGCAGCGAGTCCACAACCTTACCTGCAGGAGTGCGGAAACGCTTGAAGGGAAGAACAGCTTCCTTCACTGCGATGGGTGCATCCATGGGGACAACAGAGCCGTCCTGGATAGGAAGGAGACCTTCAGAGATGAGATCTCGAATGCTCTCCCCCACCATGATTCGGCTAGCTGCCTTGGCCAGAGGAATGCCCAACGCCTTGGAAACGAAAGGCACAGTACGAGATGCACGAGGGTTCGCTTCAAGAACGTAGAGAACGCCAGCACCGATAGCGAACTGGACATTGAGAAGACCTCTCACACCAATTCCCTGCGCAATAGCGAGAGTTGCTTCGCGAACCCGGTCGACATCCTTCTTGCCCAAAGAAATGGGGGGAAGAGTACAAGCCGAGTCACCGGAGTGAACACCCGCCTCTTCGATGTGTTCCATCACGCCACCGACATAGAGTTGCTCTCCGTCAAAGAGGGCATCTACGTCGATTTCAATCGCGTCATCGAGGAAACGATCCACAAGAAGTGGAGAATCTGGCCCAACGATGGCCTGGCCATCGATACGAACAAAGTAGTCGCGCAGCGTTGCTGTGTCGAAGACAATTTCCATACCGCGACCGCCCAGAACATAAGACGGACGGACAAGGACAGGGTAACCAATCTCTTCAGCGACCTTCACAGCACCTTCAACATCGGTGGCAGTGCCGTTGCGTGGAGCGAGCAGGTTAGCTGCGTCGAGGATACGGCTGAATTCACCACGTTCTTCTGCGAGGTCGATTGCTTCGGGTGTTGTACCCAAAATAGTTACTCCGGCTGCCTTGAGGCCCTTTGCGAGACCCAGTGCTGTCTGTCCACCGAGCTGAACTACGACGCCTACAAGTTCACCCGACTTGCTTTCAGCGTGAATGACCTCAAGAACGTCTTCCAATGTGAGGGGCTCGAAGTAGAGACGGTCACTGGTGTCATAGTCCGTTGAGACTGTTTCAGGGTTGCAGTTGATCATGATGGTTTCATAACCAGCATCTGAAAGTGCGAAGGATGCATGAACACAGGAGTAGTCAAACTCCACGCCCTGACCGATACGGTTTGGACCAGAGCCCAGAATGACAACCTTTTTGCGCTCACTCGGCATGACTTCAGTTTCCAGGTCATAACTCGAGTAGTGATACGGGGTCAAAGCTGGGAATTCACCAGCACAGGTATCAACAGTCTTGAACACGGGACGGATGTCGAGCGCATGACGCTGGTCTCGCACTTCCTGCTCAGTCAGTCCACGAAGTTCAGCAATTTGAGCATCAGAGAATCCAAAGTCCTTCGCATAACGAATGACAGACGCATCCAGAGCCGGTGCAGCCTGAACTTCTGAAGCCACCTCATTGATGAGAACGATTTGGTCGATGAACCAGGGATCAATCTTGGTTGCCTCGAAGACCTGCTCAAGAGATGCACCCTTGCGCAGTGCCTGCTGGACGGTCACGATTCGACCGTCAGTAGGAACCTGAGAGATGGTGAGCAGTTCTGCGACTGAACGTGATTCCTCACCCCAGTGGAAGGAGCTGCCACGCTTTTCTAGTGAACGCAGCGCCTTCTGGAGAGCTGTTGCATAGTTGCGACCAATAGCCATGGCCTCACCGACCGACTTCATGGTGGTCGTCAGAGTTGCATCAGCAGCGGGGAACTTTTCAAATGCGAATCGAGGAACCTTCACCACGACATAGTCAAGTGTCGGCTCGAAGGACGCAGGAGTCACCTTGGTGATGTCGTTAGGAATTTCATCTAAGCGGTAACCGATGGCTAGTTTGGCTGCAATCTTGGCAATCGGGAATCCTGTTGCCTTGGAAGCAAGCGCAGAGGAGCGAGAAACACGTGGGTTCATCTCGATCACGATGACACGGCCATCCTTAGGATCGATGGCGAACTGAATGTTGCAACCACCAGTATCGACACCAACAAGGCGAATGATTTCGATACCAATGTCACGGAGGTTCTGGTATTCGCGGTCAGTCAGCGTCAATGCGGGTGCCACGGTGATGGAGTCACCGGTGTGAACGCCTACGGGATCTACGTTCTCAATGGAGCAGACGACAACAGTGTTGTCGGCCGTGTCTCGCATGAGCTCGAGCTCATATTCCTTCCAACCCAGGATGCTCTCTTCAAGGAGCACTTCACTGGTTGGGCTGGAGTGAATACCGTCACCAGCAATGCGGATGAGATCTTCTTCGTTGTAAGCAAAACCGGAGCCAAGACCGCCCATAGTGAATGAGGGGCGAACAACGAGTGGGTAGCCAAGTTCTTTTGCTGCTTCAATGCACTCTTCGAGTGTGTGAGCAATGAATGACTTAGCAACATCAGCGCCAGAAGCAAGCACGAGATCTTTGAAGATCTGACGATCTTCGCCCTTGCGAATTGCTTCAACCTTGGCACCAATGAGCTCAACGCCGTGACGCTCAAGAGCACCATTCTCATGGAGGGAGATGGCAGCGTTGAGCGCCGTCTGTCCACCAAGGGTGGGCAGAATAGCGTCAGGCTTTTCCTTGATGATGATGGCTTCGATGACCTCAGGAGTGATGGGCTCCACATAGGTTGCATCTGCGAAGTCAGGATCGGTCATGATGGTGGCCGGGTTGGAGTTAACCAAGATCACACGGATGCCTTCTTCGCGAAGAACGCGGCAGGCCTGAGTTCCTGAGTAGTCAAATTCACAGGCCTGGCCGATAACGATCGGACCGGATCCAATGACGAGGACTGATTTGATGTCTGGACGACGTGGCATTAGTTCGATGCTCCAGAGGTAGTAGCGGATGCGAGGACCATGTCGCGGAATCGGTCGAAGAGATAGTTGCTATCGTGAGGCCCCGATGCAGCTTCTGGGTGGTACTGGACAGAGAAAGCATTGATGTCGAGGCAGCGTAAACCCTCCACAACCTGATCATTGAGGCTGTAGTGGCTGACTTCTACACGGCCAAAACCTGAAGGCGACTCGAGAACACCCTCAATCGGTGCGTCTACTGCGAAACCATGGTTCTGACTGGTGATCTCTACGCGACCAGTGGCTTTGTCGAGCACCGGCTGGTTGATTCCTCGGTGTCCGAAAGGCAACTTGTAGGTCTTGAAGCCGAGTGCGCGACCAAGAAGTTGGTTTCCGAAGCAGATGCCAAAGAAGGGTATCCCTGCTTTAAGGACAGTACTGAGGAGCTCAACATGCTTGTCACTTGCCGCAGGATCTCCAGGACCATTCGAGAAGAACAAGGCTGAGGGCTTCATAGCCAGGATTTGTTCAGCCGTTACCGTTTGTGGGAGTACATGGGCATCAAAGCCACGTTCAGCGATGTAGTTGACTGTCGAGGTCTTCACACCGAGGTCGAGAATGGCAACTGAGCCAATCTTCTCCCCCACTGCGGGCACGACGTATTCTTCTTGAGTTGAAACCTGAGCGGAAAGATTCTTTCCTGCCATTTGATCAGCTTCAAGCACCTTAGTCAGCTGCGCTTCTGCAGATTCTGCTGCTGCTGAGCCTGAGAAAATACCTGCGCGCATGGAACCCTTTGAGCGGATGTGGCGCGTGACGGCACGGGTATCAATGCCCTGGATACCAACGATGCCTTCATGGTCTAAATCGTTATCGAGGCTTCGTTCTGCACGGAAGTTAGAGACGATGCGTGACGCGTCACGCACTGCGTAGCCTGCAACCCAAATGCGACGAGACTCCATGTCCTTATCGTTCATTCCGGTGTTGCCTATGTGTGGAGCGGTCATCAACAC
Organism: Aurantimicrobium minutum; assembly: GCF_029892845.1. Classification (GTDB taxonomy): domain Bacteria; phylum Actinomycetota; class Actinomycetes; order Actinomycetales; family Microbacteriaceae; genus Aurantimicrobium; species Aurantimicrobium minutum_B. The sequence continues at coordinate 90,477 of NZ_JARXVT010000004.1, read as the reverse complement.
AATTTGCCCTGCATAGGAAGGGTCTGTCAGTGTCTCTTGGTAACCAGACATACCGGTAGCGAAAACAATCTCACCGAAGGTGGTTCCTTCTGCACCATAGGCGCGACCTTCGTAACGTGAACCGTCTTCGAGAACTAATACGGCATTGGGGGTCGTGAGACTCACGAGGCAACCTCTTTCGATGTGGCTTTGGCGTTGGGGAAACTAATGGTGAGCGCGTTCTCGCAGGCAAGACGCACTTCAGGGATGGAGAAGCGGAAGAAGGACGTGAACGCAACATCTTCCTGAGCAAGGGTGTCCCAAGCTGTCCAGGAGATTGCGGTTAGTCCGTCTTTTTCAACTGCTTTGTCGATAGCTACCTGAGTGCGATGAATCTGAACTATCTGCGCGGCAGGGATAAAGGTCGACTTTTCTCCACGTGGAGCAATTGAAAGTCCGTCCGTGCTCACGAGAACATGTGCATCAGCACGGAAGGAAAGACCCGGAAGAGTTACGCGCTGTAGCGGGTCAGTTGCCAGAGTAGTTGCGACATACAGGCCGGAGAACTCTGCTGGTGCTGAACTGTGAGAAACAACAGGAGCACCAGAAGCAACGATCTGGAATCGGCTGTCTCGAGCTACACGCTTGCGCCAAGCAATGGCCATTCCTGAGATAGCAAGTGCAATGAGCGCAATTACCACGACTGTGGCGAGAACTTTATCCACGGGCCACCACCTCAGCTTGTGCAGATACAACATCAGCAGCAACCAGAGTTCGGTCATCGGTTGTGAGATATCCCTGGTGGATTGTGGCGACAACCTGACCAGCAAGCTCAATCCCAAGGTAGGGAGAGTTGTGAGACAAGCTTGCCAGGTCTTCCACTCCGAAGTTACGGCGGGTAGCAGGATCAACCAAGACAAGTTCAGCTTGGATACCTGGCTGGATCTTCTGACCGTGAGTTGCAAGTCCACCAATTCGAGCAGGAGTTTCAGAAAGGACTCGCGCAACATCTGCCCATCCAATCAAACCGGTCTCAACCATGGTGGTTTGAACTACAGCTAGAGCTGACTCAAGTCCCACCATGCCGAACGCAGCAGCTCCCCATTCACAGTCTTTGGACTCGATGGGGTGTGGTGCGTGATCAGTTGCGACGATATCGATGGTTCCGTCTGCGAGTGCTTCTCGAAGCGCCATCACATCTTCAGCACGTCGCAGTGGAGGGTTCACCTTGAAACGGGCGTCATAGCTTTCAACACGGTCATCAGTAAGAAGAAGGTGGTGTGGGGTAACTTCAGCCGTGACGTTGATGCCACGCTTTTTTGCCCAGCGAATAACATCTACTGATCCAGCAGTAGAGAGGTGACAAATGTGGAGACGAGAGCCAGTGTGCTCGGCCAAGAGCACATCGCGAGCGATGATGGATTCCTCGGCAACTGCAGGCCAGCCAGCAAGACCGAGACGAGCTGAAACTTCGCCCTCGTTCATCTGAGCATCAACGGTGAGTCGAGGCTCTTGAGCATGCTGGGCGATAACGCCACCGAAGGTTTTCACGTATTCAAGAGCTCTGCGCATGATCAGTGGATCAAAGACACACTTGCCGTCATCGGAGAAAACACGCACTGCCGCGCGTGAATTGGCCATCGCACCCAGCTCTGCAAGCTGGATTCCTTCAAGTCCCTTGGTTACGGCTCCAATAGGACGAACAGTGGCGTAGCCAGCTTCGTCACCAAGTCGAAGCACTTGTTCAACCACACCTGCGGTATCCGCAACAGGAAGGGTGTTTGCCATGGCGAACACAGAAGTGAAGCCACCGAGTGCTGCTGCCTGCGTACCAGTGAGAACAGTTTCTGATTGTTCATATCCAGGTTCCCGCAGGTGTGTGTGCAGATCGACAAGTCCTGGCAGAACCACAAGGCCATCTGCATCAATAGTTGTTGCAGAGGCAGAACTCAATCCCTTGCCAACCGCAGTTATCTGCGTTCCTTCGATGAGGATGTCAGCTCGAGAACCATCCGGAAGCGTGGCTCCTTTGATGAGCAAATCTGGATTAGTCATGAGTTACCTCTCGTTCGCCGGTAAGAACCATATAGAGCGCTGCCATGCGGACAGAGACACCGTTGGCTACTTGTTCCAGGACTGTTGATTGTGGGGAATCTGCTGCAGCTGAGCTAATTTCTAAGCCACGATTCATGGGGCCGGGGTGCATCACCATTGTTTTAGCTGGCAGTGAGTAGAAGCGTTCCTGTGTAAGACCCCACATGTTGGAGTATTCCCGCTCATTAGGGAAGAAAGCGTCATGCATGCGTTCTTGTTGAATGCGCAGCATCATGACGACATCTGGTTTGCTCTGAGCAAGTGCATCATCCAGGTCAAAGCTCACAGAGACAGGCCACGTGTTGACCGCATGGGGAAGCAAAGTGGGTGGAGCTACTAATTGAACTTCAGCACCTAGCGTTTGTAGGAGCCACACGTTTGAGCGCGCGACACGTGAGTGCAGAATGTCTCCGACAATATTGACTTTGACACCGTCGAGGCCCTTTCCACGTGAACCAGCACCATGTAGGCGCTTACGCATAGTGAAAGCATCCAGAAAAGCCTGAGTGGGGTGCTCGTGTGTTCCATCGCCTGCATTGATCACAGGAACATCAATCCAACCGCTTTGAGCGAGCACCTGAGGTGCACCAGATGCGCCGTGTCGGATGACAACAGCATCGACACCCATAGCAGCGAGAGTTTGCGTTGTGTCCTTAAGACTTTCGCCCTTAGAAACACTAGATCCTTTGGCAGCAAAGTTGATCACATCTGCAGAGAGACGCTTTTCAGCTGCTTCAAAAGAGATGCGAGTGCGAGTGGAGTCTTCGAAGAAGAGGTTCACAACAGTCTTGCCACGAAGTGCAGGCAGCTTCTTGACCTCACGATCATTGACTGCGGACATATCTTCGGCAATATCGAGAAGCTGGATAGCCTCTTCACGGGTAACGTCACGAGTACTTAAAAGATGCTTCATACGCTCATCACCTCGTCAATTTCAACGCCATCTTCACCGTCATGTTCGACCAAGCGCACATTGATGCGCTCGCCGTGTGCGGAAGGAAGATTTTTGCCAACAAAATCTGCCCTGATAGGGAGTTCGCGGTGGCCACGATCTGCTAAAACAGCAAGACGGACAGCCTTTGGGCGGCCCAGGTCTGTCAGGGCATCCAGTGCAGCTCGAACTGTTCGGCCGCTGTAGAGGACATCATCGACTAGGACAACGGTCATGTCATCGATGCTGACAGGCACATCTGTAGGCGCGGTGGAGCGTGTGGGCTGCTGATACAGATCATCGCGGTACATCGTGACGTCAAGGGAGCCGACAGGTACTGAAGAACCAGGAACGATTGATTCGAGGATTTCGGCGAGACGATGTGCGAGCGTGACGCCGCGTGTGGGAATGCCAAGAAGGATGAGGGACTGAGCGCCTCGATTAGATTCAAGGATCTCGTGAGCAATCCGCGTCAATGCGCGTTGCATGTCAGTCGCCTGCATGATAGCTCGTGCAGTCATTCTGACCTCCTTCCCCGCCTCTCTGGACGGAAATTAAAGGATGTCGGTGTTGTACTTAGTGTATCAGTTTGCAGTCGAAGCGATAGTAGCCAACAGGCCGTTGACGTATCCAGAGGATTCATCGGTTGACAGGGTCTTTGCGGCTTCAACAGCTTCATCCACGGCAACAGCGCTCGGAACCTCTGGGTTGTACAGGATTTCCCACACAGCAATGCGCACAATTGCACGATCTACGGCAGGCATACGCTCTAGAGACCAACCACGAGCATATGTTTCGATGGTTTCATCGATTTCCACGCTGTGGTCGATAACACCATCAAGAATTTCACGGGCATAGAGCCACGAAGCAGAACGCTCCGGCTCACTGGCCGCTCTTTCTGCTTCCGCTTCTAACGCATCAGAAATTGAGATATCTCTCACATCTGCTGAAAAAAGCACATCGAGAGCGCGCTTGCGCGCTTTAGTACGAGCGCTCATGAATTAGTCGTTTACGCGACCCTGGTAAGAACCGTCACGAGTGTCGACCTTTACCTTGGTGCCGATTTCCAGGAACAAAGGAACCTGAATTTCAAAGCCTGTTTCAACAGTGGCGGGCTTGTTTCCACCGGTTGAACGATCACCCTGGAGGCCAGGCTCAGTGTAGGTAATCTCAAGAACGACAGAAGCAGGAAGCTCAACGTAAAGTGGTGTTCCTTCGTGGAGTGCAATCTGAACGTCCTGGTTCTCCAACATGAAGTTCTTTGCATCGCCCACAACTACTTCGGAGACAGAAAGCTGCTCGTAGTTGCCTTTGTCCATGAAGACGTATTCGTTGCCATCGTTGTAGAGGTACTGGAAGTCACGGCGGTCAACGTTCGTGATGTCGATCTTGGTACCAGCGTTGTAAGTCTTGTCGACAACCTTGCCAGTCATCAGGTTCTTCATCTTGGTGCGAACGAAAGCTCCACCCTTACCTGGCTTGACGTGCTGGAATTCAATGATTGTCCAGAGAGCACCATCGATGTTAAGGACAATGCCGTTCTTGATATCAGCGGTAGAAGCCATGTGTGTTCCTTTTTTATGAATCAAAATGCCCAAAGGCAAAACTGTGGGTGGTGACCCAACAGACAAGTCTACGTGTGTGCCCAGTATTACGAGCACATCGCAGCGCTAGCGTGTGAGTTGAGACAGAGCTAAACGGTAAGAATCAAAGCCGAATCCCGCAATAACACCTGTTGCTACAGCTGAAATTACGCTGTTGTGGCGGAATTCTTCACGAGAGTGTGGATTAGAAATGTGTACCTCAATGAGGGGAACACCAGCTTTGGTCACCATGGCAGCTGCGTCGCGAAGAGCGTAGGAATAGTGAGTGAATGCGGCAGGGTTCAAAATCACAGGGGTCTTCGAATCGACAGCTTCGAATAACCAAGACATCAGTTCAGGCTCTGAATCCGTCTGACGCAAATCAATATCGTGAGAGGGGGCATCTGCTTCGAGCAGAACTTTGAGGGCAGCAAGATCTTGGTTGCCGTAAACATCTGGTTCACGAGAACCGAGACGACCCAGATTTGGGCCATTGAGAACAAGAATGCGTGCCATATAACTAAGCCTAACGAAACTTAGGCTGTCAGTTCTTGGTAGGCAGTGAACAGTACCGACGTGTCTGGAACGTTCAAGATGGTGGGCTGTCCCACATCGCGCAAAACAACAAAGCGCAACATGGAACCACGAGCCTTTTTGTCACGTTTCATCGTGCCCAACAAATACTCCCAGGCCTCTGCACCATACGTAGTTGGCAGAGTGAGAGATTCAAGGATACGTCGATGACGATCGACAACCTCATCAGGAAGATTCTGCGTCATGCGAGAGAGCTCAGCAGCAAAGACCATACCGATGCTGATTGCTGCGCCATGACGCCAGGTGTATCGCTCAGCGTGCTCGATAGCATGGCCCAAAGTGTGTCCGTAATTGAGGATTTCGCGCTGCCCCTGCTCGGTGAAGTCTTCTGAAACGACTCGAGCCTTGATGCCGACAGAAAGTTCAATGAGACGTTGAAATTGAGGAGAAGTGGGGTCAGTGGCGACATCTACATCAGCTTCAAGGATGTCGAGAATTTCAGGTTCAGCTATGAAGCCACACTTCACAACCTCAGCAAAACCTGCAAGAAGTTCATTACGGGGAAGCTTTTCCAGAACATCTAGGTCACACACAACCGCATGTGGAGCATAGAAACAACCAACTAGGTTTTTACCCTCTGCGGTATTGATGGCTGTTTTGCCTCCGACAGAAGCATCAACCATCCCCAAAACCGTCGTGGGAATTTGTATCAACTTCACTCCGCGAAGCCACGTAGCGGCAACAAAACCAGCAAGGTCAGTTACAGCTCCACCGCCGAGACCAATAATGGCGTCCGAACGAGTGAAATCAGCTTGACCTAATACTTGCCAGCAGAAAGCTGCAACTTCCACGCGTTTTGCGTTTTCTGCATCAGGAACCTCTGCGAGAAGAACTTCACGTTCACCCATGAGTTGTTCACGAAGCTTGTTCGCGATTGCACCCATGGTCGGCGGGTGAATAATCAGAACTTTATTGACGGCAGGGCCAAAAATCGGGGCAAAGAACGACTCGGGATTGGCCAACATTCCTCGACCAATGTTGACCATGTAATCGCCGCCACCGGTGACGTGAATCTGGGAAATACTCATGATGCGCTGCCTTGTCGTGGAGTGCCGGCATTGATCCAAGTAACGATGTCTTTAGCTATCTTGTCCAGATCACCAGCCGATGTATCAAAAGTATTCCATGCAAGTTCTGTATAAATCGGCATACGGGCAGCAACAAGTTCTTTCCACGAATCAATTCCACCCCTCAGAAGAGGTCGTTTGGGGCCTTGAATTCTGGCTTCAACGGCTTCTTCAGAAACGGTGAGAAGAACAACAGGTACATTTTTCAAATCTGCCTGAGTCGCAGGATCGAGCACTGCTCCCCCGCCCAAACTCACAATGGCCTTCTGCGCAAGAGCATCAACAACGGCAGCACGTTCGTAATTGCGGAAAGTTGCTTCACCCGAAGAATCGAAGATGTCGACGATCGGGCCGTACTTCTCAACCACTACTTTGTCGGTATCAATTCTGGGAACATCGAGAAGTGACGAAACCCGCTTGGCGATTTTTGATTTACCCGAAGCAGGAGCACCGATAAAGACGACGACAGGCGATGCCACGTGCTTACTTGCCGACAGTGTGGACAGAGTCCGGTATGTGGGCGAGGTAGCTGTCTAGATTGCGCTTGGTCTCGCCAATGCTGTCGCCACCAAACTTCTCCAGAACAGCATTCGCAAGTGTCAATGCGACCATCGCTTCAGCAACAACGCCAGCAGCTGGAACAGCACACACATCAGAACGCTGGTGGTGAGCAGGGGCTGCTTCTCCGGTAGAAGTATCGATTGTGCGCAAGGCGTGAGGCACAGTTGCGATGGGCTTCATTCCGGCACGAACACGAAGAACGGTTCCCGTACTCATTCCGCCTTCGATGCCTCCAGCACGATCAGTTTCACGAACAATTCCCTCATCAGAAGCAAAGAGTTCGTCATGCGCAACGGAGCCACGGCGTCGGGTGGTTTCGAATCCATCTCCCACTTCAACACCTTTGATGGCTTGAATACCCATCAGAGCTGCAGCAAGCTGTGAATCTAAGCGGCGGTCCCAGTGAACGTGAGAGCCAAGCCCGGGTGGCAAACCGTATGCCAACACCTCAACAACCCCACCAATAGTGTCGCCATCCTTGTGGGTTTGTTCTACTTCTGCATACATCAAGTCACTCGTAGCTTTATCAAAGCAACGGAGTGGATCAGCATCGAGTGAATCAACATCTGAAGCATGTGGAAGCGGAGTTCCATCTGGAACCGAAACCGGACCAATGGCAATCGTGTGACTGACAAGAGTAATACCCAGCTCGTTCAAGAAGGAGCGTGCGACAGCGCCGAGGGCAACACGGGCTGCTGTTTCTCGTGCACTTGCACGTTCCAAGATGGGGCGTGACTCATCAAAGTCATACTTCTGCATGCCGACGAGGTCTGCGTGGCCTGGACGTGGCCTGGTAAGTGCAGCACCACGACCGGATTCAAGTACGGAGGCATCTACTGGAGCAGGGTTCATTACGTCGACCCATTTTGGCCATTCACTGTTTCCCACGCGAAGAGCAATCGGTCCACCGAGGCTTTTGCCGTGTCGAACACCACCTGAAATGTTGAGTTCGTCTTGCTCAAACTTCATCCGTGCACCGCGACCATAGCCGAGACGACGACGTTGAAGATCGAGCTGAATATCTTCGGCCAACACTGGCACGCCAGCTGGCAATCCCTCGAGAACAGCAATCAGTTCTGGTCCGTGAGATTCACCTGCGGTAAGCCATCTAAGCATGTATCAAGTTTGTCATAGACGCGGAGGAAGGAATTGCACTCTAGAGAGTTTCAAGCCCTACAGAAGCGAACATTGCACTTTTAACAGCTTCTTCGTCCGGAAGCACATCAAAAGGAGATCCCCCGACGAATATTCGAACCTGCATGAGTGCTTGGTGAGCAAGCATTCGAAGACCACTCACTACTTCTCCCCCAGCACTTGCCCATTCCCCAGCTCGAGCGCTGGGCCAGGGGCTGTAAGCAACGTCCAACAATGTGGCCTGCGTTGTCCTTGAAAGAGATGAAAGTGATTGAGAAACGTCGCCGGGAAGAGTTGAAATCGCAACATCAACTTCGGAGATTGAAGCAATCTCTTCAATCGAATTAACTGAGACATTCACGCCACATTCTTGGCCTACTGTTTCAAGATAAAAGGCTTTTTGTGGTGTTCTCGCGATGATGGAGACATGCTCTGCCCCCAGTTCTGCAGCAGCTGCAACTGCCGACGAAGCTGTTGCTCCGCTCCCGATGACAGCAACATGTAGAGCATGTTCTCGTTGACTGTCTCTGAGAGCATTGACGATTCCAAAAACGTCTGTATTGAATCCCCGAAGTGAACGGACACCATCATTGTCGTATTCACACAACAAGGTGTTCACTGATCCTGTTTGCTCCGACAGCAGATCAACGGTATTCGCAGCTAAAAGAGCTGACCCTTTATGTGGCATCGTCACGGATATTCCACGCAGAGATGAATCACGCGAAGCTAAGAAAGAGTCAAACTCATCAGGAGCAACATCAACAGCTTCATAATTCCACGCCAAGCCCAGTTGTGAATAGGCCGCTTTATGAAGAGCAGGAGAAAGGGAATGAGCAATCGGGTGGCCGACCACCGCGAGAGATTGAAGATCTAAGGTCATCTCATTATCCGACTGCTTCAGGGTGCGCTTCAAGCCAGGAGTAATACTGCTCTACGGCAGCCTCATGTTCTGCTGCTGTCTCGGTAAAGACAGTTTCACCTGTGGTCAGATTTACGGTGACAAAGAATAACCAAGGTCCCTCAGTGGGATTGAACGCAGCGTCAATAGCCACAGCACCAGGATTCGAAATGGGACCAATGGGTAAACCCGTCAGAATTCTGGTGTTGTAGAGGTTGCTTGTGTCATCTAAAGCAGCTTGGGTAATCAGCAAACAATCCTTGCCAATCAAACCTGCTCCGTAACAGGTTGTGACGTCGGAACCCATCGTCATGCCTTGTTCCAAACGGTTGTGGAACACACGAGAGATTTTGTACAAGTCCTCGGGGTCAGGACCGCTTTCACGCTGAATGACCGAAGCCATAATGATTGTTTCCCAGCGCTGATCAGTGGGAACACCAGCTGAATCAAGTGCAGCGAGAGATTCATCGACAAGTCTCTGAATAACCGCGTTAGCAGTCACACCAGGAGAGAAGGTATAGGTAGCAGGGAACAAGAAACCTTCAAGGGTGGTGGCTTGTTCTGGAACTCCGTATTCAGCGGGATTTGCAACGGCAGCTTCAAAATCTGCCAGGGGGATAGAGAGTCCCTCAGCAAGCATCTTGAGAACGTTCTTCTCTGTCGTGCCCTCAGGAATTGTCACCGTCAGTTCGACTCTGTTGGCAGGATCCAGGAGGGCATCTAAAGCTGATTGAGCAGACATCTCCAACTTCAGCTTGTAGACACCAGGAGTAAAGACAGGTTCAGGCGTGGTCTCCAAGAGCAGCTGGTAAAAAGATTCAAAACTTTTAGTCACACCAGCTTCGACAAGATTGTTGGCAATTTGATCACCGATTTCACCTTCACCAATAGTGAAAATGACTTCACCATGTCCCCCACCTGAATAATCGTTTTGGGAGCCACCGAGGATCCCGGTGTAAAAAAGACCACCCAGTACTGCGCCTACAAGAACAAGTACACCAATGATCGAACCAATGACGAGTGCTGGCTTGTTACGTGATGACTTCCTCCGTTTGCCGGCAGCATGTGACGGGACATCGGAAAATGTCGATGCCGAAGGAGGGGTTGGGCCTGGGGTGAATTGGTCGTCTAACATCACTGCCTGTTCGTGGAATGGACTTCTGCCAGCCTACCGAGGCACCTTATGACTGAGCTGGAAACTCGCTGAGGTCTTTACCCGGGAGCTTTCCCGTTGAACGCTCTGAATCCAGTGCGTGCTGCAAAATCATGACTGCTGCTACCTGATCAATAACCGAACGAGTTTGCTTTTGCTTCTTCCCCACGGCACGCATGGCTGAATGCGCAGAAACAGTAGTCAGACGCTCATCTATGAGCCGAATAGACACGTGTGTCAGTTTCGAGAGTTCGTGGGCCATCATGAGTGCATCGTCTGTCGAGGCAGTGTGAGAACCGTTGAGAGACAACGGTAATCCCACAATGATCTCGATGGCGTCAAGTTCGTCAACGAGTGCAACTAGTCGCGAAAGTGGAGCCTCGGAACCACGATCTACCGTTTCTACCGGCGTCGCTAAATAGCCGTCACGATCACTTCGGGAAACGCCAATTCGAACGGTACCGATATCTATGCCGACTCGAACGCCAGTTCGCATTAGAGGCCGCGAAGCTCCGAGACGATTGCTTGGAGAGCAGAACCAAGCTCTGCGACATTCGTTCCGCCACCTTGAGCCATGTCATCACGACCGCCGCCGCCACCGCCAAGGATTCCCGCAGCGAGCTTGGCAAGAGCACCAGCTTTTGCGCCTTCACCTCGAGAAGCCTCTGTAGTGGCAACAATCACGGCAGGCTTGCCGTCGACAACAGCACCTAAAGCAATAACGCTGTTGGTGGACTGAACCTTCTCGCGAACACCGGTAACCAAGTTTCGAAGATCATCGACAGATGCGACTCCAGTAACGGTCTCCACGATTGCTGTGACCTTACCTACAGGAGCAGCCTTACCAACAAGTGCAGGAATCTGCTCACGAACAGCAGCTGCTTCAAACTCAGCGATCTTGCGCTCTGCAGCTTTGAGGTTGGCAACGAGGTCTGCAACACGAGAGGTGACCTGTTCACGAGGTGCCTTCAACGAAGAGGACAGCTCATGCACAATGGCACGTTCAGCAGCCAATGACTTGAAAGCATCTGCTCCAACTAAAGCTTCAACTCGACGGTTTGAAGATCCAACTGATGCTTCGCTAACCAGGTTGATAAGTCCTACTTGAGATGAGTGAGCAACGTGAGTTCCAGCACAGAGTTCGCGTGACCAAGGGCCCCCGATGTCAACCATGCGGACGGTCTCGCCATACTTCTCACCAAAGAGAGCCATTGCGCCCATTTTTTTAGCATCGTCAAGAGCCATCTCACGAGTGACCACTTCGAAGTCGGACAAGATTGCATTGTTGGCAATCTCTTCGATTTCTGTCCGTGTTTCAGCAGAAAGTGCTTCGTTCCATGAGAAGTCAAAGCGCATGTAGCCAGCCTTGTTCAAAGAACCTGCCTGGTGGGCTGTTTCTCCGAGAACCTCACGCAATGCTGCGTGAACAAGGTGAGTAGCCGAGTGAGCAGCTGCAGCTGCAGCACGGTATGCCTTGTCTACAACTGTGGTTGCAGGAGCGCCAGCGTTTACCTGACCACTTCGAACCTCGACCGTGTGGGAAACGAGACCCTTGACAGGCTTCTGAACATCGAGAACTTCAAGGTCAAAACCGTCACCAATGATGGAACCAGCATCGGAGACTTGACCACCTGATTCTGCATAGAGAGAAGTTGCTCCCACGATGACTTCAACGATGTCTCCGGTTGATGCGCTCTGCACAGGAAGACCATCTTTGAGCAAACCAAGAATGCTGGTTTCCGTCTCTAAGTCGGTGTAACCGGTAAAGACTGTTTCACCCTTTGAGCGAAGATCGGTGTAAATAGAGAGGTCGGCAAGAATCGACTTCTTTGCTTTCGCATCAGCCTTGGCACGTGTGCGCTGATCCAGCATCAGAGTGTCGAAAGCAGCACGATCAACGCTCAGCCCAGCTTCTTCAGCCATTTCGAGGGTGAGGTCGATGGGGAAACCGAAGGTGTCGTGAAGCAAGAATGCTGTGTCGCCAGCAAGTGCTTGAGAACCTGACTTCTTAGTTTCGGTCACTGCAGTATCAAGAATGGTGGTTCCAGAAGCCAAAGTCTTGAGGAAAGTTTCTTCTTCACCATAGGCAATCTGCGAAATACGTGCGTATTCGTTCTCAACATCAGGGTAAGCAGACTTCATTGCATCGCGGGAAGCCGTAAACAGCTCTGGGAAAGTCACAGAGTCAACGCCGAGCAAACGCATGGCACGAACAGAGCGACGCAACAAACGACGCAGGATATATCCGCGACCTTCGTTTGAAGCTTGAACGCCGTCTGCCATGAGCATGAGTGCGGAACGAACGTGGTCAGCGACTACACGAAGACGAACATCGTTCTCGTGGTTTGCGCCGTAAGTTACACCCGCGAGTTCAGCAGCACGATCGAGCACTGGGCGAACCTGGTCGATTTCATAGAGGTTTTCTACGCCTTGCTTGAGGAAAGCAACACGTTCCAGACCCATTCCAGTGTCAATGTTTTTGTTGGGAAGTTCACCCAAGATTTCAAATTCGGTTTTGCTAGTTCCCTCACCACGGAGGTACTGCATGAAAACAAGGTTCCAGATTTCGATGTAGCGGTCTTCATCTGCGACAGGACCACCTTCAATGCCATAGGCAGGACCACGGTCGAAGTAAATTTCAGAACACGGACCTGCAGGACCGGGCTGGCCTGTTGACCAATAGTTGTCTTCCTTGCCGCGGCGCTGGATGCGCTCGTCAGGAAGACCAGCGGTCTTCTTCCAGAAGGCAATGGCTTCGTCATCGTCTTCATAAACAGTGACCCAGAGATCCTTCTCTGCAAAGCCAAGACCGCCATCAGATTCAGAAGAAGTCAGGAGTTCCCAGGCGTATTCAATGGCTTGCTCTTTGAAGTAGTCGCCGAACGAGAAATTTCCGTTCATTTGGAAGAAAGTACCGTGACGTGTGGTCTTTCCTACTTCTTCAATGTCCAGAGTACGAATGCACTTCTGAACGCTAGTGGCACGTGGATATGGCGGAGGCACAACACCAGAAAGGTAAGGAATGAATGGAACCATTCCTGCAACGGTGAAGAGAAGAGTGGGGTCATCACTGACAAGTGATGCAGAAGGAACTACGGTGTGCTCACGCGCAGCAAAAAAGTCAAGCCAACGTTGGCGAATTTCAGCGGTCTGCATAGTTAGTTCTTACGAGCTGCGCGCAGCTCTGCCTCACGCTCTTTGTAACCTTCAACGAGTGCGTCTGTGAAATCACGAGTCTTGGCGTCAAGATTGGCGAAGAACGCCTTGCCCTCTTCGGTCTGGTTAACTTTGTGCGCGACAAAGAAGCCGGCGATAACGCCTACGGTAAGCCAAAAGAGCTGCTTCATGATTTCTCCAGATGAAAGGTGCAAATGCGAGACTCCAGTCTATGGGAGCGCAGCACAAGCTATAAAACAAGAAAGGGTGCAGATCCGAAGATCCACACCCTTTCTGAGCTAAGAATTTAGCGAGCTGCGTAGTACTCAACCACGAGCTGAACGTCACAGGTGACGGGAACTTCTGCACGCTTGGGGCGACGCACCAAGGTTGCGTGAAGCTTGTCGAGTTCAACCTCGAGGTATGCAGGCACGGGAGGAAGAACCTCTGCGTGGCCACCAGCTGCAGCTACCTGCAGTGGCTCAAGTACCTCGGAGCGTGGCTTGACGTGGATGAGCTGTCCAGGCTTTACGCGGAAAGACGGACGGTCAACCAGCTGACCGTCAACAAGGATGTGACGGTGCACAACCAGCTGACGTGCCTGAGCGGTGGTGCGAGCAAAACCTGCACGCAGAACGAGAGCGTCGAGACGCATCTCGAGAAGCTCAACCAGGTTCTCACCGGTCAGACCCTGGGTCTTACGAGCTTCCTGGAATACGTTGCGCAGCTGAGCTTCGCGAATACCGTACTGAGCGCGTAGACGCTGCTTCTCACGCAGACGAACTGCGTAGTCAGAGTCAGCCTTGCGCTTGGTGCGGCCGTGCTCACCTGGAGCGTAGGGACGCTTTTCCAGGTACTTTGCTGCCTTGGGGGTCAGTGCGATGCCGAGGGCACGCGACAGACGGGTCTTGCTACGGGTACGTGACTTAGTAGACACAATTTCCTTTTCGATTGAACAAACAAAATGAACACGCTCATAGAGAGCGAAAAATCGAGGGGTTTGTCATGGTGCCCGGCTACAGGGCCATCCAGTTCTTTCGTTACTGTGTTGCAGCCGCGCTTCACAGTCGAAATAGACATTAAAACCTTATCACTATTGACGTGTGGCTATCGACGCTTCTTTGTGATGGCTCGAAGTTTCTCCAGACGCGCTTTGACATCACGTTCAGAACCGTGGTCTGTGGGCTTGTAGTACTCGGTTGAAACCAGTGTGTCAGGCAGGTATTGCTGTTCAACAACGCCGAGAACAGAATCGTGTGGATACAGGTATCCCTTACCGTGTCCAAGTTTCTTTGCTCCGGCGTAATGAGCGTCTCGAAGATGTTTGGGGACAGAACCTGATTTACCAGCTTGAACATCAGCTAACGCTGCATTAATCGCGTTGTAGGCAGCGTTCGATTTAGGGGCAGTAGCTAGATAAAGGGTGGCTTCGGAAAGAGGAATTCGACCTTCGGGCATACCAACAAAGGCAACGGCATCCGCAGCAGCTGTTGCAACAGAGAGAGCGTGTGGGTCTGCCAAACCAATATCTTCAGACGCAGAAATGATCAGACGTCGCGCGATAAATCGAGGATCCTCCCCCGCTGCAATCATGCGAGCAAGATAATGAACAGCTGCATCAGGATCAGAACCACGAATTGACTTGATAAAGGCACTAATGACGTCGTAGTGCTCATCACCATTGCGGTCGTAGCGAAGAAGAGCCGAATCCACTGCTGCCGAAACATGATCAGCCGTAACCGCAATGATTCCAGACTTCTTTTTCGAGGTTTGCTGAGCAATCGCAGAAGCAGCCTCTAAGGAAGTCAATACTCTACGAGCATCACCGGAGGCGAAATTGATGATTGCACCTCGAGCTTGTTCATCAACGCTGAATTTTCCTGCCAAGCCAAATGGCTCATCAAGAGCACGCTGGATAAGTGCATCTAACGCAGCATCAGAGAGTGGCTCGAGACGTAACAGGAGTGATCGTGAAAGCAAAGGAGTTACGACACTAAACGAAGGATTCTCAGTCGTGGCTGCTATGAGTGTGACCCAGCCGTTTTCAACGCCTGGTAAAAGGGCATCTTGTTGCGCCTTACTAAAGCGATGAATCTCATCAAGAAAAAGCAAAGTGCGTACGCCGTATAAATCACGCTGTGATTGAGCCTCCTCCATAACAGAACGGACGTCCTTCACCCCAGCAGTAACTGCAGAAAGTTCTACACAACGACGATCAGAAGAAGTCGCAATGGCGTGTGCCAAGGAGGTTTTACCCGTGCCGGGAGGGCCCCACAAAATAACAGACACTGCACTCTGGGATCCTGGTGCTGCCAACACTTGAAGAGGTGAGCCCGTCTTGAGGAGTTGATCTTGGCCCGCTACTTCAGTCAGACTCCGAGGTCTCATGCGAACGGCTAGAGGAGCTGTGTGTCCCCCGAGTGTCGAATCGCCCTGTGCCATGGACTTTAGATTAGCGTTGCTTCCTATGGCGAAGATGAGCGACAAACGCGTAACCAAAGAAGACCGAGACAGAATCAAGTCTTATGCAGATAGGAAAGCTGCTCATGAACGCGCGCAGAAGGCCAAAAAGGCCCGGAATAGAGCGATTGTCTGGTCAATCTCCGGCGTGACGGCAATTGCTCTTGGAATTGGTGTTACTTCAGCAGTTCTTTCCATCACGTCACCTGCCCCCGAAGTGACCTCTACTCCCTCTGCTTCAACAGATGGCTCCCCCGATGCTGCACTCAGCGAATACCGCGTGTGGAACGGAGCAATGGATGTTGCGGGTGTTCCCATTACTTTTGAACTCAACGGCGAAGCTGCCCCCAAAGCTGTGGCCAGCACAATCTCTCTGATTGGCAGTGGATTCTATGAAGGAATTAGCTGCCACCGCCTCACCATTGAAGGAATCTTTGTTCTCCAGTGTGGTGATCCTGTAGGAGATGGAACCGGTGGACCTGGTTATTCCTATGGCCCTGTAGAGAATGCTCCTGCAGACAACGTTTATCCTGCAGGAACTATTGCGATGGCCCGTCAAGGCGGAAACGGCAACTCTATGGGGAGCCAATTCTTCTTGGTATACGAAGACAGCACTATTCCCAGTGATTCAGCAGGCGGATACACCGTTATTGGTCGCATCACTAGTGGTCTTCCAGAGCTCGTGGCCCAGGTGACAAGCCAAGGCACAGCCAACGGTGGCACAGATGGTGCACCTAAGGTACCTGTCACACTCACTGGCGTGAGCGTTAAGTAACAGTCCCCGGGAAGGGAAGCCTTGCTCTAGGCTTGAGGCTGGTTGTTCCCTATCCCAACGAGGTGGATTGTTATGTCTGAAAAGACAACGGCACGTGTCGACGAAGCCGGCCATGTATATGTCGTCGAAGCTGACGGTGAGCGTCTGATTGGTCAGTACGCAGATGTCACTCCTGAAGAGGCCTTAGCTTTCTTTGAACGCAAGTTCAATGACACCAATTCCGCCTTGGTTCTGCTGGAACAGCGCGCAAAGCGTGGTGCACCTGCAGCAGAAATCAGTGAAAGCTCAAAGAAGATTGCTGAGCAAGTTGAGGCACGGAACGGCATCGGCAACTATGCCGCTCTAGCTGAGCGCCTCGAGAAGCTTGTTGCCTCCCTGAGTGAGCTCAACGAAGCAGAAAAAGAAAAGAACGCAGCAGCAGTTGAAGAATCTCGACTTGCTCGTGTTGCGATCGTCGAACAAATTGAGGCTCTTGCTTCGGCCGACCCAGCAAAGATTCAGTGGAAGACAACCACAGCAAAAGTAGATGAATTGTTTGCTGCCTGGCAGGCTGCTCAGAAGAACGGCCCACGTCTGTCAAAGACTGAGTCGAACGATCTGTGGAAGCGATTCCGCGATGCTCGCCAGAAACTTGATCAGCACCGTCGCGCTTTTTTTGCCGATTTGGATTCAAAAAACAAGGGTGCAAAGTCTGCAAAGGAAGAACTCATTGCCAAGGCAGAGGCCCTCCTCTCGCAGGGCTCCAACGGCGTTGCTGCCTATCGTGGATTGCTTGATCAGTGGAAGCTTGCCCCTCGTGCAGGTAAGAAGATCGATGACGCCCTCTGGACCCGCTTCAAAGCAGCTGGAGATGCCCTCTACGCAGCCAAGAAGGAACAAGATGAGGTTGAGGACGCTTCCTTCGCAGGAAACTTGGAAGTGAAGCTTGCAATCCTCGTAGAGGCTGAAGCTCTTCTTGAATCAACTGATCGAGTAGACGCTCGTAACAAGCTCAACGCTCTTCAAAAGAAGTGGGACGCTGCTGGCAAGGTTCCACGCGCACAGCTCAAGCCCACCGAAGAACGCATGCGCAAGGTTGAACAAGCTGTTCGCAAGCTAGAAGACAACCACTGGAATGCCTCTAACCCTGAAAAGCAGGCACGTTCTGAGGGTCTTGCTGGTCAACTTGAAGAGAAAATTGAGAAGCTCGAATCTGAACTTGCCACTGCCAAAGCAGCCAAGGACTCCAAGAAGACAAAAGAACTCGAAGAAGCAATTGCAACGCAGAAGGAATGGCTTGCTGTCCTGAAGTAAGTTGTCCACACTTGAAGTGAATGTTCACTTCATGAATGGCCCATCACGCATTATGTGCGGATGGGCCATTCATCTTTTCAGGACTATTTCTCTTCTGCTGAGCTTGCAGCTCTTCGTCTCGATGGCGAGATCAGCGACAAGCTTCTGTTGTGGGATGAGATTGATGACTGGCGTTCAAGAAGTTCTTTAGTGCTGGGTCGCGAAAGACATCCTGTGGTTCTCACCATGTTTTCCGCACTGTGGGCTCATCAGGTGATTCCTGAACCACGGCGCCATTCAGCGTCAACCTTGAAAGGAAAGCGCATTCGTGAACCAAACAATCCTCAGCTTCAGATTGAAGAACGGACTCTCACGACAACAGATATCTGGATATCAGGAAAACATGGAGTGACTACTCCCCTGAGGACGTTGATTGACGTGTTGAAATCTGACAACAATGAAACTGTGTCGATGGGCGAATCATTACATTTATTGATGCAGAAGTTTAATCTCTCACACGTACTTGTTGAAAGAACTATCCAGAGTATGGTGTCTATTCCTCACAAGCGCAGGGCGCTGGCACGATTACAGAAAGTTCTGTTCTAACCCTCGGAGACGCGATAAACGTCATAGACCGCATCAATACGGCGAACTGCGTTGAGCACCCGATCAAGATGTGTTACTTCGCTCATCTCAAATACGAACCTGCTGAGCGCTAAGCGATCCTGAGTGGTACTAACCGTTGCAGACAAAATATTGACGTGGTGTTCAGACAGAACACGCGTCACGTCAGAAAGTAGTCCAGAACGATCCAAAGCTTCAATTTGAATCTGAACCAAGAAGACGCTCTTTGATGAAGGTGACCATTCAACTTCAATCATGCGTTCAGGTTCGTTGAGCATGTTCGACACGTTGTGGCAGCTTGTCTGGTGAACAGATACACCCTGGCCGCGAGTGACGAAGCCGGAGATAGCATCACCAGGTACTGGGGTGCAGCACTTTGCCAATTTGACCAAGATATCCGGTGCACCACGAACTAGAACACCTGAGTCACTGTGCAGAAGTGGCTTTGAGGGTCCCCGAGAAGGCAGAACAAACTCAACCTCCTCCGTGTCTCCATCTTCATGAATACTGGCAAGGATCTTCTCAATCACGCTTTGTGTGGAGACATGTCCTTCTCCCACCGCCGCATAGAGCATTGAGACGTCTTCATAGCGAAGGTTGCTTGCGACTTCAGACAAAGAGTCCTGGGTCATCAGTTTCTGAAGGGGAAGGTTTTGTTTGCGCATTGCACGAGCAATGGCGTCTTTGCCTTGCTCAATGGCTTCGTCACGGCGTTCCTTGGTAAACCATTGCTTGATCTTGTTACGTGTGCGGGTGCTTTGAACAAAGTTCAACCAGTCTTGACTGGGGCCAGCATCTGGGTTCTTCGAAGTAAGCACTTCGATGACGTCACCACTGGAAAGCTTGCTCTCCAACGGAACAAGGCGACCATTGACCTTGGCCCCCATGGTGCGGTGACCAATTTCGGTGTGAACAGCATAAGCAAAGTCGATGGGTGTTGCCCCAGAAGGTAAGCCAATGACGCGCCCCTTCGGAGTGAAGACATAAACCTCTTTGGCACCAATTTCAAAACGAAGAGAGTCGAGGAATTCTCCTGGGTCTTCAGTTTCTGCCTGCCAGTCAGAGATGTGAGCAAGCCACGCCATGTCGGTGTCCTGCACAGCCAAGGTATCGTCACTCTTGCCACTGTTCATTCGGTCTTTATACATCCAGTGCGCAGCAACACCGAATTCAGCACGGTGATGCATTTCAGGTGTACGAATCTGGATTTCAACAGGACGACCTGAAGGGCCCATCACAGTGGTGTGAAGAGACTGATAAAGGTTGAACTTAGGTGTAGCGATGTAGTCCTTGAAGCGACCAGGAATAGGGTTCCAACGGGCGTGGATAGAGCCGAGTATGCCATAGCAGTCACGAACACTGTTCACGATGACGCGAATTCCAACCAAGTCATAGATCTCATCAAACTCACGCCCGCGAAGAACCATCTTTTGATAAATCGAGTAAAACTGCTTGGGGCGACCTTTAACTTCACCGCGGATACGAGCTGCTTTGAGGTCGTTTTCTACGTCCTTGATCACGGACTGAACAAACGATTCGCGCTGAGGGGTGCGCTGTGTGACGAGGTTTTCAATTTCTTGATAAATCTTGGGGTGCAAGACAGCAAAGGAGAGATCTTCTAGTTCCCACTTCAAGGTCTGGATACCCAAACGATGAGCTAGCGGGGTGTAAATCTCAAGTGTTTCTCGAGCCTTGCGCTGTGCAGATTCAACAGGCATAAAGCCCCAGGTACGGGCATTGTGAAGACGGTCTGCAAGTTTGATAACCAGAACACGAATGTCTTTCGACATTGCCACAATCATTTTGCGAACAGTTTCGGCTTGAGCACTGTCGCCGTACTTCACCTTGTCGAGCTTGGTTACACCATCAACCAACATGGCAACTTCAGCGCCGAACTGTGCTCGACATTCATCAAGCGTGTAGTCAGTATCTTCGACTGTGTCGTGGAGAAGCGCAGCAATGATGGTCTTCGGGCCAATACCCAACTCGGCCAGGATCTGAGCTACGGCAATGGGGTGTGTGATGTAGGGCTCACCCGAGCGACGTTTTTGTCCTTCATGTGCCTTGCGCGCTACCTCATGTGCCTCTTCAAGTTGTATGAAGTCAGCCCGAGGGTGATGTTGGCGAACTGTCTTGAGAAGCTTGTCGAAACCGTCAGCAGGTTGTGCGCGGCTAAAGATTCGTGGCACAAGACGACGCAGTGATGTTGAACCCGTTGTATCAACCATGTCGCCTCCTTGAGGTTTCCATTATGACGGGGTTATCTGCACTTAGGCAGAGACAGGCTCTGAAGCCGCGTCAGACTTACCTTGAGCTGCAAGAACCTTCTTATCGCTCTTTCGAATCTCAGGCTCATTGGAACGAATCTGAGCGTAGAGAGGAGTAGCGAGGAAGATCGTGGAATAGGTTCCCACAATGATTCCAATGAGCAAAGCCAAAGAAATGTCTCGCAATGTTCCTGCACCGAGAACGAAAGCACCGATGAAGAGAATTGACGCCACTGGAAGGGCTGCAACGACCGAAGTGTTGATAGAACGCACCAGTGTTTGGTTCACAGCCAAGTTCACCTGTTGAGCAAAGGTGTATCCAGCTTCACGCGTAGTTCCACGCGTGTTCTCACGAATCTTGTCGAAAACAACAACGGTGTCATAGAGCGAGTAACCAAGAATAGTGAGCAAACCAATTACTGCACCAGGAGTCACTTCAAAGCCCGAGATACCGTAAATACCTGCTGTGATGACGAGGTCGTGAAGCAAAGCAATGATGGCAACCAATGACATCTTCCAGGTTCGGAAGTAAATAGCCATGACAAGCGCTGCAAGCACGAGGAAGACCAGCAAACCTCGGATCGCTTGAGAAGTGATGTCCTGACCCCAGCTAGCGCCAATGAATGAGCTGGTGACGTTCTCAACAGCAACTGAGTAAGCGCCTGCTAGGCCATTACGAATTTCGCGGGTTTCAGTGTCCGTGAGCTGTTCTGTCTGAACACGAACGCTTGAATCACCGAGGCGAGAAACCTTGGGGACCATGTTGGGATCCACAGCTTGAACAGCATCTGTAGCCAAGGCTTGTGAGGTGTCAGACACGTTTGACACAACGAATTCGCTACCACCGGTGAATTCAATACCGAAGTTGAAACCGCCGCGCATGATGGGCCCAACAATGCTGATCAAAATCAACACTGCTGAAATGGAATACCAAAGTTTACGGCGACCAACAATGTTGATTGAACGAGCGCCGGTGTAAAGATCATTACCGAACTGAGAAAAACTAGCCATTAGTTCTCACCTTTCTCACCGGAGGACTGTTGAGCCTTACGCTCAGCAATGGTCTGACGCTTAAGAGCTTCCTTGGAAGACTTTGCCAGCTTCCCTGAAGAAACAGCAGATGATGGAGCGAACTGTGCACGACCTCGATACGCAGCTCCCAGCGCCTGGGGATCTAAGCCTGAAAGCTTGTGTCCGCTAGCGAAGAAGTTGGTCTTCGACAACAACTGAAGAATCGGGTGAGTAAACAAGGAGACAACAAAGAGGTCGACCACAGTAGTGAGACCCAAGGTCAGAGCAAAGCCTCGAACGTTTCCAACCGCGAGGATGAAGAGAACAATGGCTGCCAAGAAGTTGACAGCGTCACTGGCGATAATGGTACGAATCGCTCGATTCCACGCCGATTCAACAGCAGATTCCAGACCGCGTCCGTCTCGCAACTCATCACGAATTCGTTCAAAGTACACGATGAAAGAGTCCGCAGTGATACCAATGGCCACAATCAAACCGGCAACACCGGCAAGAGAAAGTCGGTAACCTTCACGCCACGAAAGGATAGTCACCACTAGGTAAGTCAAGACTGCAGCAACAATAAGTGAAGCAACGGTAACCAAACCCAATGTGCGGTACTGGAAGAGGGAATACAGAACAACCAGGATGAGGCCGATTGCTCCTGCGAGCAGACCGCTCATCAACTGCGTAGAACCAAGTGTTGCCGAAATAGTGTCAGATGACTGAACCTGGAAACCGATAGGCAGAGCACCATACTTCAGCTGATCTGCAAGAGTCTTTGAGCTCTCCTGAGTGAAACCACCCGTAATCTGGGCACTTCCATTTGTGATCGCTGCATTTGTGGCAGGAGCAGTGAGAACTTTTCCGTCCAACACAATGGCGAACTGGTTTTGTGAACCAGTCAAACCATTGAGACGAGTTGTGACGTCACCGAAGTCCTTTGTTCCCTTGCCGTTGAATGCAAGGTCAACTGCCCACTGGCCAGTCGTAGCACCGGTCGAAGTAGTAACAAGGCTTGCGCCTGCGTTTGAAATATCAGAACCAAAAACTTCAACAGGGCCCAAAATGTATTTGACCGTATTACTGAAATCACAGGTGATCAGAGGCTGGTCTTCAGGAGCAGTGTTGGTTGTCTGTGCGCTATCGGATGCACAATCAAACTGTTCGTACTGAGCTTGCAACGCAGGTGTTACCCAGTTGAGGTCACTACCGTTCGACGGCGACACTGCGGGAACAGTTGAGAGGTTGGGGTCAATAGTTCCAACGGGAACAGGAGTTGCCGTTCCATCAGCACCTACAGCAGTAGAAGTTGGGGCACCGGCTTCGAGAACCGCACGGAATTCAAGCTTTGCAGATGCTTCGATTCGAGCCAGAGTTGCATCGTCAGGTGTTCCGGGAATGGAGACAACAATGTTGTTGTTTCCCTGAGTGTTGATCTCTGCTTCGGATACACCAGCAGCGTCAATACGCTGACGAATGATGGAAACAGCTTGAGCCATCTGTTCAGCCGTGACGGTCTGTCCACTTTCAAGCTGAGGTGAGAGAACAATCTGCGTTCCACCCTCAAGGTCGAGAGCGAGTTTAGGAGCCCACGAGCCCCCACCCCACAGAACACCTGCAGCGTTAATTCCAAAAAGGCCCGCAACGAGGACAAGAAGCCACGTCAAAGAGCGCAGCGCTTTGCGCGACGACTGAGATTTAGCCATTACTTTGAGTTTTTAGGCTTACGCTCACCGAACTGAGGGTCGATTTCAAGCTTGCCAGCTTCAGCTTCAGGGTTGAGAGCCAAGTTAGTCAGATCAGCGCCAATAGCCTCTCCTGCAGTGGGAGCAACTGCTGCCGACTCAACAACACGTGCAATTGCCTGACGGTGAAGCTTGAGTGTGTTCTTTGGGGAAGTTTCAAGAACAACGATGTTCTCAACTTCGTCGATGGACTTGATGGTTCCATAAACACCGAAAGTGGTCATGACGTGTGCGCCTACAACGACCTGGTTTTGCAGTTCTGCAGCTGCCTTTTTACGCTTCTGTCCGTTACGGAACATAAAGAAGACCAAGACGGCGAGAACAGCCATCATGAAGAGTGTCATTGCATCCACGAGAAGTCCTTAGTTAGTGCTGGAGAATGGTGAAAAATCACCGCTAATTGAGTATAGGTCACAGAAGAGTGGGGTCATTTGCAGGCGGGGTGAGCCCCAAGTGTTGCCAGCCTGCTGCTGTTGCCACACGACCACGAGGGGTTCGAACCACGAGGCCTTCACGAATCAAGAAGGGCTCGACAACGGCTTCGATCGTTTCCGCATCTTCACCAATTGAAACAGCAAGTGAAGAGACTCCAACCGGTCCCCCAGCGAACCGATTGATCAGCACTTCTAGTACCGACCTATCAAGACGGTCAAGGCCTTGAGGGTCCACGTCATACAGCGCTAAAGCGTTATTCACAGCGTCTATAGCTGATTCGCCAGGATGAACAGTCATATAGTCGCGTACTCGACGAAGCAGGCGATTAGCAATACGTGGGGTCCCCCGGCTTCGACCAGCAATTTCAGCAAGTGCTGGCTGCGGAATGTCTAGCCCAAGAAGCGCAGCTGAGCGCATCAGAACACGCAAAAGCTCATCGGTTCCATAGAACTCAAGGTGACCAGTAAAACCAAAGCGGTCACGCAGAGGGTTGGCAAGTAATCCGGTTCGAGTTGTAGCACCGACCAACGTAAAGGGTGGAAGTTCGAGAGGAATACTTGAGGCACCAACACCCTTGCCCACCATGATGTCGATCCGGAAATCTTCCATCGCCAGATACAGCATCTCTTCTGCAGAACGAGCCATCCGGTGGATCTCGTCGATGAACAAAACTTCACCAGGTACGAGAGAAGACAGCAGCGCAGCCAGATCGCCGGCATGAGATATTGCTGGGCCACTAGACATCCGCAGAGCACGACCTGTCTCGTGAGCGACAATCATGGCTAATGTTGTCTTTCCCAAACCAGGAGGGCCTGCCAACAGGATGTGGTCTGGTGTGCGTCCATCCATTTCTGCTGCCTTGAGTAGGAGATCAAGCTGACCAACTACTCGGCGCTGACCAACGAACTCATCAAGGGAGGAAGGGCGAAGAGCTCCTTCAAAGTCCAACTCAGCATCATCGAGAGGTTCCACGGACGTGATGTCATCCTCTGCCATCAGCTATTCCTCGATAACGCAGCAAGTGCATCTTTCAATACGGAGGCAGTCGTGGCAGTGGACGAAGAAGTGTCTAAAGAATTAACAGCATCTTTTGCAACTTTTTCATTCCACCCAAGACCGACCAATGCCTGGACCACGCTGAGAGTGATGGCAGAACTCGCGGGAATCGAAGCAACGACAGCTTCCGAGTGCGACAGAGCAGTGAGCTTTCCCGCAAGCTGAACGATAATCAATTTCGCGGTCTTAGGACCCACGCCAGTTACCTTCTTAAAGACAGTGTCATCTTCGTTGACTACCGCAGTCAAAATATCTGCAGGGGAAAGCTCAGCCAAAACCGCCAGTGCAGATCGAGGTCCAACACCTGAAACGGAAAGGAGCAACTCAAAAAGCTCAAGACTTTCTGGGTTTTCAAAACCAAAGAGCGTCATTGAATCTTCACGAACAATCAGTGACGTGAGGAATGTATGTTCGCTCCCAACAGTAAGAGAGTGTTTATGAGTCGGGGTGATGTTCACCGCGTACCCCACACCATGAACATCAACAATGCAGGTGTTCTCTCGCACCGAAAGAACGGTGCCGCGCAGGGAGGCAATCACCTGCCCAGCTTAAGCGGTGTTAACCGCGTTTCTTTGCCTGACGCTCCGCGTCACGCCAACGCTGCTGAGCAGGAGTGAGAGTACCTTTCGGGGCAGTTCCGGCTCCCCCGCGCCACGCATTACAAATAGCGAGGGCAAGTGCATCAGTAGCGTCAGGGAGCAACTTGCCTTCAGGAAGAGTGAGTAAACGACCTACCATTGTTGCAACTTGGACTTTATTTGCACGCCCTGTGCCCGTCACTGATGCCTTTACTTCACTCGGTGTGTGCATGTCGACAGGAATCCCCCGCTCGGCAGCTTCCACGAAGGCAACCGCGCTGGCCTGGGCAGTTCCCATCACGGTTCGAAGATTATGTTGAGCAAATACTCGCTCCACCGCGATTCGCTCGGGCTTGAACTCCTCAATGAGCGACGCAAGTTCTGAACGTAACTGCAACAAGCGCAATGGAAGTTCGAGGTCTTTATCCGTCTTCAGTACCGTTACGGTCACCAAAGAGACAGAACGATCAGGGTTGGCATCAATAATTCCAACGCCGCAGCGGGTGAGACCCGGATCAACTCCGAGAATGCGCAAGTTAGTCCTGCTCGAGCTCAGCGAGAACTGATTCGCTCAAATCAAAGTTGCTGAAAACGTTCTGAACATCATCAGAGTCTTCGAGGGCGTCAATCAGTTTGAATACCTTGCGAGCTGTGTCTGCATCTACTTCAACCTCAAGATTGGGCACAAATTCAGCATCTGCAGAGTCATAGTCGATACCTGCAGCCTGAAGTGCCTCACGTACCTTGACGAGATCCTGTGGCTCAGAAGTAATTTCAAATGAGCCGTTGTGGGTCTCTACGTCTTCTGCACCAGCATCAAGAACAGCAGCAAGAATGGAATCTTCATCGATACCAGGCTGAGCTGAAACGCGGATGACACCCTTTCGGCTGAAGTTATATGCAACAGACCCAGGGTCAGCCATGTTGCCACCATTGCGGCTCATGGCGGTACGAACCTCTGCAGCTGCACGGTTCTTGTTATCGGTCAAACATTCGATCAAGAGAGCTACACCGTTGGGTCCGTAACCTTCGTACATGATGGTGGTGTACTCGACGGTTTCACCGGACAGACCCGCACCGCGCTTGACGGCGCGGTCGATGTTGTCGTTGGGAACGCTAGTCTTCTTCGCCTTCTGGATTGCATCCACCAAGGTGGGGTTACCTGAAAGATCGGCACCGCCGAGCTTGGCCGCAACTTCAATGTTCTTAATCAGTTTGGCAAAAGACTTCGCACGGCGAGAGTCGATAATCGCCTTCTTGTGCTTAGTGGTTGCCCATTTGGAATGTCCAGACATGCCTTAGATACTAGCTTTCTTCTCAGAGACTGATTGGGCTACGCGCCCAAGGAAGTATTCATGCACTCGAGTATCCCCATTCACTTCGGGGTGAAAGGAGATTCCCAGAAGGTATCCCTGTTCAACAGCAACTATGCGCCCATCATCAAGTTGTGAAATCACACGGACTCCCTCACCCACGCGCTCCACGATAGGCGCACGAATGAAGGTAGCGGGAACTGGCTCAGCGGTAACACCTGGCATCTCAAGATCAACCTCAAAGGAATCAATTTGGGTGCCAAAAGCGTTGCGACGAACATCTACGTGAAGTCCACCAAGGGATTCCTGCTCAGAAATGGCATCCACAATATGGTCTGCCATCATGATCAGCCCTGCACATGTTCCAAAAACCGGGAGTCCAGAGGCAATTGCTTCACGCAGTGGCTGTTGCATGCCGAACAAGCGCACAAGCTTGTCTAATACGCTGGATTCTCCGCCAGGTATGACTAAGGCATCCACGGACGCAAGTTCATCAGGACGACGAACTTTGACTACCTGCGCACCCAGTTCTTCCAGAACGTGGATGTGCTCACGAACATCACCTTGAAAGGCGAGAACGCCAATTCTGAGGTGGTGGAAGTTACCAGCCACGATCAGCGAGGCGGTGTGGTGCAGGAATGTCTGAGACATTGATGCCCACCATTGCTTCACCGAGGCCACGAGAGGTTTCCACGATGACCTGAGGGTCATCGAAGAATGCTGCTGCCTTGACGATGGCCTTAGCGCGAGCCGCGGGCTCACCGGACTTGAAGATACCGGAGCCAACGAAGACACCGTCAGCACCAAGCTGGAGCATCATTGCGGCATCTGCGGGGGTTGCAACGCCACCAGCGGTGAACATGGGAACAGGAAGCTTGCCTGCAGCAGCTACCTCAACAACGAGGTCGTAGGGAGCCTGAAGCTCCTTAGCAGCAACATAAAGTTCGTCCTTTGACATGGAGGACAACCAGCGCAGTTCAGAGTTGATCTTGCGGATGTGCTTGGTTGCTTCAGAAACGTCACCAGTTCCAGCTTCACCCTTGGAGCGAATCATGGCAGCACCCTCGTTGATACGACGAAGTGCTTCACCCAGGTTGGTTGCACCACAGACGAAAGGAACGTCAAACGCCCACTTGTCGATGTGGTTGATGTAGTCAGCAGGGCTGAGAACTTCGGACTCGTCAATGAAGTCAACGTTGAGCTCGGCAAGAACCTGGGCCTCAACGAAGTGACCGATACGAGCCTTTGCCATGACAGGAATCTTCACAGCAGCCTGGATGCCCTCGATGAGGTCAGGGTCGCTCATGCGTGCAACGCCACCCTGGGCACGAATGTCTGCAGGAACACGCTCGAGAGCCATTACAGCGATTGCACCAGCGTCTTCAGCGATGCGTGCCTGTTCTGCATTAACAACGTCCATGATGACACCACCCTTGAGCTGCTCTGCAAGTCCGCGCTTGACGCGGTTGCTGCCAGTGAGGGGTGCGTTGTTCTTTTCAGTCATTTTCTACAACTTCTTTATGTGGAGGGTGAGAGGAAAAAGTTTAGTTGCCTTCAGGCCATGCTTGCGCGATGGCATTGCGCACATCACTGAGAAGAGCTGTTACTGCTTTGCTCTTGGCGATGATGGGGAAGAAATTTGAGTCCGTAGCCCATCTAGGCACTACATGCTGATGAAGATGATCTGCGATTCCGGCACCTGCAACACGACCTTGGTTCATACCGATGTTGTAGCCATCATTGCGAGAGACCTTCTTCAGCACTCGCATTGCTTCCTGAGTAAGACTAGCTATTTCTGCCACTTCTTCAACAGTTGCTTCGTCATACATCGCAACGTGTCTGTAGGGACAGACAAGTAAATGTCCGCTGTTGTAGGGATACAGGTTCAACAAGACAAATGCATGGGTGCCTCGATGAACAATCAAGCCTTCTTCATCGGACATTTGAGGAGCCAAACAAAACGGGCAGTCTGCCTCGGCTGGTTGCTGGCCATTTTCTATGTACGCAAGGCGATGTGGGGTCCACAGGCGCTGGAATTCGTCAGGAACACCAGCAAAAGAAGAAGCAGATCGAAGGTCTACACCCTCGAATTCATTCTCTCCGTAGTGACTCATAGGTCCTCAGCGGTCAGCACCTGACGGTGGTCCTTGGCTGCACCAACAAGAAGTGCGATTGCCTCACTGACCGGAATACCGTTGCGCTGAGTTCCATCTCGGAAGCGGAAACTCACAGCACCGTTGTTACGGTCTTCTTCACCGGCAATGATCTGAACAGGAACCTTCTGCGCGGCTGCATTGCGAATCTTCTTCTGCATGCGGTCATCACTGGCGTCGAGCTGTACCCGAAGCCCTTCTGCCTTCAGCTGGTCAAGTACTCCAGAAAGATACGCTTCATACTCTTCAGCTACAGCTATACCAATTGCCTGCACTGGAGCTAGCCAGAGTGGGAAAGCGCCGGCGTAGTGCTCGGTCAGCACACCGAAGAAGCGCTCGATGGAACCAAAGAGTGCACGGTGAATCATCACCGGGCGGTGACGGTTTCCATCAGAACCTGTGTATTCAAGGTCGAAACGCTCAGGCAAGTTGAAATCAAGCTGAATGGTTGACATCTGCCAAGTGCGGCCAATGGCGTCACGTGCCTGAACAGAGATCTTGGGGCCGTAGAACGCAGCACCACCTGGATCTGGAACCAACGTCAAACCTGAATCTTCTGCAACCTGACGGAGAGTTTCAGTCGCTTCATCCCAGATGGCGTCGTCGCCAACATACTTCTTGGGGTCCTTGGTAGAAAGCTCAAGATAAAAGTCATCGAGGCCATAATCACGCAACAATGAGAGAACAAAGTTCAGAACCTTGGTGAGCTCTTCTTTCATGTTCTCGCGCGTGGTGAAAATGTGCGCGTCGTCTTGAGTCATGCCGCGAACACGAGTCAAACCGTGAACAACACCAGATTTCTCGTAACGATAGACAGAACCAAATTCGAACAAACGCAAAGGGAGTTCGCGGTAGCTCTTTGAACGCGACTTGAAGATCAAAATGTGGAAAGGGCAGTTCATTGGCTTGAGGTAGTAGTCCACGCCCTGACGGGTGACGTCTCCTGCCTCATTGCGAATCTCGTCCAACTTCATGGGAGGGAACATGCCATCGGAATACCAGTCAAGGTGACCACTGGTTTCAAACAGGTTCGACTTCGTGATGTGTGGTGAATACACAAACTCGTATCCACCCTCTTCGTGACGACGACGTGAGTAATCCTCCATAGTGCGGCGAATCACACCACCCTTGGGGTGGAATACAGGTAGACCCGACCCAATTTCATCTGGGAAGCTAAACAAGTCCAGCTCACTACCAAGGCGACGGTGGTCACGCTTGGCAGCTTCTTCTAGACGCTCTTGATATGCGCGGAGATCTGCTTTGGAAGGCCAAGCTGTTCCATAAATGCGCTGTAACTGAGGATTGTTCTCAGAACCGCGCCAGTAAGCCGCAGCAAGGCGAGTAAGAGCAAAGCCTTCACCGATCATGCGAGTGTTCGGGATGTGTGGACCACGGCAGAGGTCCTTCCACACGGTCTCCCCCGTTGCGGGATCAACGTTGTCGTAAATGGTCAGCTCGTTGCCGCCGACCTCAACGCTTTCGTTGTCGTCGCCAGTGTTTCCGCCCTTGAGGCCAATGAGTTCGAGCTTGTAGGGCTCAGAAGCGAGTTCTGCGCGTGCTTCATCTTCGGTGACTACACGGCGCATGAAGCGTTGACCAGCGCGCACAATACGAGACATGGCCTTTTCCAGCGCTTTCATGTCTTCTGGGGTGAAAGCTTCTTCGACATCAAAGTCGTAATAGAAACCGTCGGTTACTGGCGGGCCAATACCGAGCTTGGCTTCAGGGTTAACATTCTGAACCGCCTGGGCAAGTACGTGGGCAGCCGAGTGGCGAAGAATGTTGAGACCATCAGCAGAATCAATGGTGACGGGTTCTACAACGTCTCCCACGGAGAGAACATGTGCAAGGTCACGCAGTTCACCGTTGACTCGCATGGCAACGATGCTGCGGTCTGTGTAGAGCGCAAAGCCATCGCTGGAGGCTTGAACGGTTAGTGAACCGGATACATCAGACACGAAGTGAACTCCTCTTAGAACTTTCTCAACTACCAGCCTAGCCAAATGAAAAACCCCCGGAAATCCGAGGGTTTTCAGTGAGCGATACTGGGATCGAACCAGCGACCTCTTCCGTGTCAGGGAAGCGCGCTACCGCTGCGCCAATCGCTCAAAAGCTAAGTAATTCTACCTAGTTTTGGAGGTGGATACCGGATTCGAACCGGTGTGGACGGCTTTGCAGGCCGCTGCCTATCCTCTCGGCCAATCCACCGTAGGTGGTTTCCCACGCTAACAATGAGTAAGTCTTAGGAATGACCACACTCGAGCGGATGACGAGATTCGAACTCGCGACCCTAACCTTGGCAAGGTTATGCGCTACCACTGCGCCACATCCGCGTTGCACTCTAATGAGTACTTTGGAACTTTATCGAGAAGTTTGCCTGAAAGCAAAACCTGACACGCAGGTTTAGTAGTCGTAGCTTTCTTCTCCATGCATAACCAGGTCAATACCGGCAAGTTCATCTTCGTTGCGCACTCGGAAGCCCATGGTCTTATCAATAACCCAACCAATAGCAAATGAAAGTGAGAAGGAATAAATCAAAACACTGAACGCTGCGATTGCTTGTTTGCCAAGTTGATCAAATGAGCCAGAGTAAATGAGGCCAACCTCGGTAGCAAATAGTCCAAGGAACAAGGTTCCTATGAGACCACCTACGAGGTGAATTCCGACAACGTCAAGGGAGTCATCAAAACCGAAAGTGAACTTGAGCTCTATAGCCAAAGCACACAACACACCCGTTACAAAACCTAAGACGAGAGCCCATGTTGGGGTCAGGTATGCACACGATGGCGTGATGGCAACCAAACCGGCAACAGCACCAGATGCAGCACCAACTGAAGTTGCCTTGCCATCTTTCACACGTTCGATGATGAGCCAGCCAATGATGCCTGCTGCGGGGGCAGCCATGGTGTTGATGAGGGCAATAGCAGCGATACCGTTTGCTGCGATAGCTGAGCCCGCGTTGAAACCAAACCATCCAAACCACAACAAACCAGCGCCTAGCAAAACAAAGGGGACGTTGTGAGGCTTATGAATTCCTTTAGCAAAACCAATGCGCTTACCGAGAACCAGAGCGAGGGCAAGGGCTGCCGCACCTGAGTTGATCTCTACTGCAGTCCCTCCCGCAAAGTCGAGTGCGCCAACGTTGTAGACAAGCCAACCGCCGTTGACGATGTGACCGTCAACTTCAGTGAAGTTGAATATCCAGGAAGCCACCGGGAAATAGACCAACGTCGCCCACACTCCTGCAAAAACCATCCAGGCCCCAAACTTGGCGCGGTCGGCAATCGCGCCTGAAATCAAAGCGACGGTGATGATGGCAAAAGTTGCTTGGAACGCAGCAAATACCAAAGGAGGGACGCTGGCACCTTCAGGAACCTGAATGAGATTTTCAAGCCCGATGTGAGCAAAGTCGATCCCAATCACCCCCGGCAAACCATAGAAGGTAGAGCTATCTAAAGCGGGAAAAGCGATTGCATAGCCGTAGATAATCCACAGCACACCGACAATAGCCATCGAACCGAAGCTGAGCATCATCATGCTGATGACACTCTTGGCACGGACCAATCCGCCGTAAAAAAAGGCCAAAGCTGGCGTCATCATCAGGACGAGAGCAGTGCAGATGATCAGAAAAGCGGTATTACCTGTGTCCATGAGAACCTCCACAAGAGATTCTTTGCCACACGCGTTTCATTCGTGAAGCGTTCATGTTTCCATCACGTTAACGCAGCCAAGCCCTGCAGTTTTCTGCAGGGCCCAGCGCGTGAGTAATCAGTTATGAACGCGGATTATGCGTCCTGAAGTGCGTAACCTTCTTCACCGTGAACGATGGTGTCGATGCCAGCGAGCTCATCTTCGTTCTTGATACGGAAGCCCATGGTCTTCTCAATGATCGTTCCGATGATGTAGCTGAGAACGAAGGAGAAGATCAGGACGGTGAAGGCTGCGATAGCCTGCTTGCCCAGCTGATCGAACGAGCCGGAGAAGAGAAGTCCGACGTCGGTAGCGAAGAAACCGAGGAACAAGGTTCCGATCAGACCACCAACGAGGTGGATACCCACGACGTCGAGCGAGTCATCGAAACCGAAGGTGAACTTCAGTTCGATAGCAAGTGCACAGACAGCACCGGCGACCAGACCTAGGACAATGGCCCACATTGGAGTCAGGTTCGCACAAGCAGGGGTAATCGCTACCAGACCAGCAACAGCACCGGAAGCAGCACCAACCGACGTCGCCTTACCTTCCTTGATGCGCTCGATGAGGAGCCATCCAAGAACAGCAGCTGCAGGAGCAGCAATGGTGTTGATGAAAGCAAGCGAAGCGATACCGTCAGCAGCGAGTTCAGATCCAGCGTTGAAGCCGAACCAACCGAACCAGAGCAGACCAGCACCAAGGAGAACCAGGGGCACGTTGTGAGGCTTAGCTACACCCTTGGCGAAACCGATGCGCTTACCGACAACGAGTGCTAGAGCAAGAGCAGCTGCACCAGCGTTTATGTGCACAGCAGTACCACCGGCGAAGTCAATTGCTCCGAGGTTGTAGGCAATCCATCCGCCGTCCACGATCTTGCCGTCCACGATGGTGAAGTTGAATACCCATGAAGCTACGGGGAAGTACACAACAGTTGCCCAGATACCAGCGAAGACCAACCAAGCACCGAACTTCGCACGGTCAGCGATAGATCCACTGATCAGTGCGACAGTGATGATGGCGAAGGTTGCTTGGAAGGCAGCAAATGCAAGTGGTGGGAAGGCAGCTCCTTCAGGAGTCTCGAGAAGTCCTTCAAGACCGATGTATGCGGTATCAATACCGATAACACCATCAATGCCATAGAAAGTTGCGGAACCTTCGTTAGCGAAAGCAATTGCGTAACCATAGATAACCCACAACACACCAATCAGTGCGAGTGAGCCAAAGCTCAGCATCATCATGCTGACGACACTCTTTGCCTTGACGAGACCGCCATAGAAGAATGCCAGGGCGGGAGTCATCAGGAGCACGAGCGCTGCGCTGATGAGTACGAAGGCGGTGTTGCCTTGATCCATTTCAACCTCTTTCACGAATGGTGACGGATAAAGAACCGTCTGTATTCATGAGTGTGCTCGGTTGCGATTACCGCACGAGTTCATTGAGGTGACGCTGAGGTTACAAAATGAAGTGTTTTGTTTCCAGCTGGTTTCGCTTTAGGAGTTCGTAAGAGCAATCAGTCTGGATACGCAACGAAGATACTTCTTGCGATATCCACCGTTGATCATGTCTCCCCCGAAAACTTCTGAAATCGGAGAGCCACTGGCAATGATGGGAATCTGTGCGTCATAGACGCGGTCGATAAAGGCAACAAGTCGCAGAGCGTCAGTCTGGTTCATAATCACGTGGACATCGGTCAAAGCAATAATGTCAATGCCTTCAAGCAAACGAACGTAGACAGACGGGTGAACTGTCGCCAGGTGAGCTAGTAGTCCATCAAATGAGTCCACAGAGACGGTGAAGCCCTCGCTGGCTTTACTCTCAACCGACGTGGTCAGATCACTTGAGCTGAAAACTCGTGAAATACCCTCTGCAGTCCGTTGGCGATAGTCCGTGCCATCAATACGCAAAGTTCTGAAGTTAGATGCCAAGGCCTGAATTTCTCGCAAGAAATCAGCGGCGGCAAAGCGTCCTTCTCCCAGTGCAGCAGGTGGAGTATTGCTCGTAGCTGCAATACGTGTTCCACCGACGACGAGTTCGCCGAGCATACGCGTCATCATCATGGTGTCGCCTGGATCGTCGAGTTCAAACTCATCGATGCAAATCAAGCTTGCGCCTTTGAGTGCTTCAACTGCTTTCACATAGCCCAATGCACCAACTAAAGAGGTGTATTGCAGAAAGGTGCCAAAGTACTTCTTTCCTGAAGCAACATTCCAAGCTGCAGCAAGAAGGTGCGTCTTTCCAACACCAAAGCCACCGTCGAGATAAACCCCAGGTGGGACGTCCTCAACCTTTTTTGACCGACCAAAAAGCTTTCCCTGCTTAATGACAGATGTGTTCTTTGACGCAAACTCTTCCAAGATGTGTCGAACTTCTTCTTGTGAAGGGAAATCTGAATTGGGGATGTAGTTGTCGAATCGAGCCTCAACAAACTGTGGAGGCGGGACCAGACTGCTCACAATCGAACTAGCGTCAAGGGTCGGATGACGTTCGACCAGAGAAATGGTGGAAGTCATCGCGTGAAATATTCCTCAACATATGGTGTGAATAGGGCCTGTGGGGTTGGCACTTGGAGTTTCAGTACGTAGTCTCGAAAGTGCACCTCAAGCCTATTGGCATTTATTCCTGCCTGTTTTGTGTAGCGTGCCTTGAGAAAGAAACATGGAGCAATGAGCGTACCTATCGATAACAGTCCTAAATTCGCCGAATACGCACACCCTGAAGCAATTGTGAGCACCGAATGGCTCGCTGCACACCTCTCAACTCCCAACCTGGTCATTGTTGAATCTGATGAAGATGTTCTTCTCTACGAAATTGGCCACATTCCAGGAGCCGTCAAGATTGACTGGCACACCGACCTTAACGACCCTGTGCTTCGTGATTATGTCCAAGGTGAGGCCTTCGCCGCACTGTTGAGTGCTAAGGGCATCTCGCGTGAGAGCACCGTGGTGATCTACGGCGACAAGAGCAACTGGTGGGCTGCCTATGCACTCTGGGTTTTCAAGCTATTTGGTCACGAAGATGTTCGTCTCCTTGATGGCGGCCGCGACAAGTGGATTGCCGAAGGACGTGAACTCACAAAAGAGCAGCCAGAGCTCATTCCTTCTGTCTACCCAGTGATCGAACGTAATGATGCTCCTATCCGCGCTTATCTGAGTGACACTCTTGCCCACATTGGTAAGCCCATGATTGATGTGCGCAGCCCCGAAGAGTATTCCGGAGAACGCACACACATGCCTGCCTACCCCGAAGAAGGCGCACTTCGTGGCGGTCACATTCCAGGAGCTGCAAGTGTTCCCTGGGCTCGTGCAGCGAATGAAGACAGCACCTTCAAAAACCGTGCTGAACTTGAAGCCCTTTATCTTGATGGTGCTGGCCTCAAGCCTGGTGACGACATCATCGCTTACTGCCGTATTGGAGAACGTTCTAGCCACACCTGGTTTGTATTGAACTATCTCCTCGGATTCACCGGTGTTCGTAACTACGACGGCTCTTGGACTGAATGGGGTTCCGCGGTTCGCGTTCCTATTGTCAAGGGCACTGAACCCGGCGCACTGGTCGCTTAGTACATATGGGAGTCAACTTCGGTTGGCTCCCATTCTTTCTTCCCTCGAATACCTGAGAAGATTGTTTCATCATGACTGACCTGCCATCTGTACTCGCTGAAACTCGAGAAGACTTCCTTGACCTAGGTGACAAGGACAAGATTCAACTTCTCATTGAGTTCGCAGAAGAACTCCCTGATCTTCCCGCAAAGTATGCAGATCACCCTGAGCTTTTAGAAAAGGTCGAGGAGTGTCAGTCACCTGTGTACATTTTTGTCGAGGTGGAAAACAACACCGTTGCTGTTTTCGCAACGGCACCAGAGCAAGCACCCACCACGCGTGGTTTTGCCAGCATCCTCGCTCAAGGCCTGACTGGGCTTTCTGTTGACGAGGCGTTGGGTATTCCAGATGACTTTCCCAGCACTCTGGGCCTCAACACCTTAATCTCTCCCTTACGTGTTCGTGGGATGACAGGGATGTTGTGGCGCATGAAACGACAGATCCGCGAGAAGACCGAAGCATAAAGATGGAGAGTTCCTCGCTCACTGATGAGCAGCTCTCACAACACTATGCATGGCCTCACGGTCGCAGTGTTCGACTCAACATGGTCTTGAGTTCTTCCGATGAAACCCGAGGCGCTGATTCAACGTCGCACACCCTGACATCTGTCGAAGATCGCAGAATATTGAAAGTTCTGCGCTCTGATGCAGACGTCGTAATCGTTGGTGCCGAATCTGTGCGCCATGAAGGCTGGTTTCTCCCGCCTCGTGGTCGCCTTGCTGTGCTGTCTCGTTCAGGTGAGCTACCTTGGGATTCGTGCCCAGATCCTGCACGCGTCACGACATATCCGAGCGTCCAAGCGATTGTTCACTCTCTCATGCATGAGGATCAACACATCCTGTGTGAAGGGGGAGTTACTACCGCCCAACTCGTAGGTCAACAATGGGGTTTTGACCACATCGCATTGACACGCGTTGGGACTCATCCATCAAGAGAGTTGCCTGAATTCCTATCGGATTGTGGAGATTTTGAGCTTCAAGCGACCCTGTCAGAGCAGAACACCGAGATGACTTTCCAATATTGGCGGCGAGCCGTAGAGCACCAGTAATGCCGCGACTTTAGGGTCAAGATGTGACAGTCACCGAGAACATGCCCGAGGCATTCAAACTTGCCGTTGAGAGCATCAGTGCTGTGACCTTTCGTGAAGAACTGACTGTGCGTCAGATTGACTCTCCCGGCGGTGTAGCTCCCTACAGCTTTGCCCTTGCTGCAGATGTCTTGATCGCGGAACACGAGCACGAATCCCAGCACGGGACCGGTCGATTCATTCTTCTTTATGATCCCGCAGAGCCAGAGTCTTGGGGTGGCCCTTTCCGAGTTGTGGCTTTTGCCCAAGCCCCGTTGGAAGCAGAGATAGGCCTCGACCCCTTCTTAGCAAACGTCGCATGGTCTTGGCTTACCGATGCTCTGACCATTCGAGAAGCTGATTATTTCAATGCTTCCGGAACAGCAACACGAATACTGTCAACAGGTTTTGGCGAACTGGCCGACTCCGGCGAAGGAGCTCAGATAGAACTTCGTGCTTCGTGGTCTCCTGCCTCCCCTGAAATGGGAGAACAAGCAGAAGCCTGGGGCGAACTTCTCTGCATGCTGGCGGGACTCCCGCCGACAGCTGATGCTGTCAGCCTTACTGCTCGTCGCAGGGAGCGTGGTTAGCGTTCGCGTTATAGATAACGCACAAGAGTTCCTTGCAGCGTGTGATGTCATCTCAGCAGGTACTGGTCCTCTCGCCATAGATGCAGAGAGAGCCTCTGGCTTTACCTACTCACAACGTGCCTATTTGATTCAGGTACACCGTCGCGAAGCAGGCACCTTTCTCTTTGACCCTCCAGCTATTGGAGACATGTCTGAACTCTTCCTGCAGAATGCAGACCAAGAGTGGGTTCTTCATGCGGCAAGCCAGGACTTAGCTTGTTTGCGTGAAGTAGGAATTACCCCCACTCGCATTTTTGATACTGAGCTTTCTGCCCGCCTCCTTGGAATGGAAAGAGTAGGCCTCGGGCCTGTTGTCGAAGCCCTGTTGGGAATACATCTGGCCAAGGAACACAGTGCAGCTGACTGGTCAACACGTCCATTGCCTGAACCGTGGTTGACGTATGCCGCTCTCGATGTTGAACTCCTGGTGGATGTGAGGGATGAGATTGAGAAGTTACTTATCGAATCGAACAAACTCACCTGGGCTCAGGAAGAGTTTCAAGCAACACTCGACAAACCAGAAAAGATCATTAGCGCGGAGCCTTGGCGTCGAATTTCTGGGCTCCACACTCTGAGAACTCCTCGACAGCTTGCAGTTGCAAGATCTCTGTGGAACGCCCGCGATGACGTAGCTCAGCGTCGTGATGTATCCCCCGGTCGACTTATTCCCGACAGCGCCATCGTTGCCGCAAGTCGATCAACTTTGACAAACAAATCAGAACTCATAGGGCTCAAAGAATTCAATGGAAGAGCGAGCAAGAGTCTCTTGGATACGTGGTGGGACGCTGTTCTCCATGGCCTGAAGGATGAGTCACTTCCTGTGATGCGCATCCCGAGTGATACTTTGCCTCCCCCGCGTGCGTGGGTAGATCGCAAACCTGAAGCATTAGAACGACTGCAGACCGCTCGCGAGGCTCTCTCAGCGCGTGCTGAAGAACTATCAATGCCGGTTGAAAACCTGTTAACTCCCAGCATTCTTCGCGAACTAGCTTGGTCTCCACCAAGCCCCATCACCGTTGTCAGTATTACTGCTGCTCTCAAGAAGCAAGGTGCACGTATTTGGCAGATCACAGAGACGTGCGCGCTGATTTCCAATGCTTTTGTTGAAGCAGACCAAAAAGTACCCGAAGAAACACCACAGGTTTCGTAGAGAACATCAGCCGTCTTTCACAGCTGAATCCCACGAACTAGCATCAAGATAGCAATGACGCTTCGAGAGGAAATCATGACAGCGGGAAATCGTGTCGTATTTGTCGATGGTGTACGAACACCCTTTGGCCGTGCTGGCGAAAAGGGAATGTACTGGCAGACCCGAGCTGACGATCTCATCGTCAAAGCAATGATGGGGCTCCTCGAGCGCAACCCAGCAGTTCCTGCTGATGAAATCGATGAAGTTGCCATCGCAGCTACCACTCAACAAGGAGATCAGGGACTCACCCTCGGTCGAACTGCAGGAATTCTTGCCGGGCTCCCCCGCCACGTCCCTGGTTACGCAATTGATCGTATGTGCGCTGGCGCCATGACTGCTGTCACCACGACAGCAGGTGGAATTGCCATGGGCGCCTACAACATTGTCATTGCCGGTGGTGTTGAACACATGGGTCGCCACCCTATGGGCTTCAACGCTGACCCCAATCCTCGTTTCCTTGCAGAAAAATTAGTGAGTGCCGACGCGCTCAACATGGGTGCAACTGCAGAGCGTCTCCACGACCGTTTCCCCCATCTCACCAAAGATCGAGCAGATGCTTATGCCCTGCGTTCTCAGGGGAAAGTAGCTGCTGCTTATGCTGCAGGTCACATTCAACCGGATCTCATTCCTGTTTCTGCCAAAACCGCAGAAGGCTGGACTTTAGCCTCAGTTGACGAAGCGCCTCGACCAGAAACGACTCTTGAAGGCCTTGCTGCTCTCAAAACACCATTCCGACCTCATGGCCGCGTAACCGCAGGAAATGCCAGCGGTCTCAACGACGGTGCAACGGTGTGCATGCTCGCGAGCGAGCAAGCTGCAGAAGAATTTGGCCTAGGAATCAAGATGACCATGGTTTCCTTCGCCTTTGCCGGTGTTGAACCAGAAGTGATGGGCATCGGTCCCGTTCCTGCTACAGAAAAGGCTTTACGTAAAGCTGGTCTCGACATTTCGGACATCGGACTGTTTGAAGTCAATGAGGCATTTGCTGTTCAGGTTCTGGCCTTCCTTGATTACTTTGGCATCGCGGACGATGACCCCCGCGTCAATGAATACGGCGGAGCAATTGCCCTCGGACACCCCCTTGCCAGCAGTGGTGTTCGACTCATGATTCAGCTCGCTCATCAGTTTGAACGTCATCCTGAGGTTCGGTACGGATTGACCACTATGTGCATTGGTCTGGGACAAGGTGGCACTGTCATCTGGGAGAACCCTCACTACAAGGGAGCAAAGTAATGACGAATTACGACGCCATCGATTTCTCTGATCTTCTTGCTTTGAGTGATGAAGAAGTCGTCACCCACAGCTTTGTGCGGGATGTCTCTCTGCCCAGTGGCAAGATTCTTGCTCTCATCACCCTGGACAACGGGTTGGACTATCGCCGCCCTAACACCCTGGGACCGAAGAGTCTTCTGGAACTGGATCAGACGTTAGTTGCACTCAGGGACCGCGCTGCACAAGGAGAAATCCACGGCGTGGCTCTGACCGGTAAAGAATTTATTCTTGCTGCTGGCGCTGACCTCAGCCGTGTTGGGGAAGTTCCTAGTAAAGAGATGGCAGTAAAGCTTGCTCAGCTTGGTCACCGATCTCTAGGACGACTTGGAGAACTCGGTGTTCCCTCCTTCGTCTTCATCAATGGACTTGCCCTGGGTGGCGGTCTTGAAGTCGCATTAAATGCTGACTATCGCACCGTTGATGCCAACGTCAGCGCTATTGCATTACCTGAAGTATTCCTGGGGCTTATTCCCGGGTGGGGTGGCGCCTACTTACTACCCAATCTGATCGGCATTGAGAACGCACTCAAAGTCATCATTGAGAACCCCCTCAAGAACAACCGCATGCTCAATGCTTCAGCTGCGTTTGACCTCGGAATTGCCGATGCCCTGTTTGGTTCAGCTCGTTTCCTCGAAGAATCTCTCACTTGGGCAGATTCTGTTCTTGGCGGGCACCAGCCACACCGCCCCAACCAGCCTGGCAAGATTGAGCGCTTGGCGAAGTGGAATTTGGCAGTAAACATTGCCAAAAAGAGTGTCGAGGACAAGCTTGGAACCGTAGCGAAGTCTCCCTATGTTGCTCTTGAATTGCTCGAACAAGCAAGGAAAGTCGACAAAGAAGCAGCCTTTGCTCGCGAGGATGAAGCAATTGCTTCACTCATTGTGGGAGATCAATTCCAGGCTTCCATGTATGCCTTTGACCTCGTTCAAAAGCGAGCAAAGAAGCCAGCTGGCGCTCCGGACCCCAAGCTCGCCCGTCCTGTCGGCAAGGTGGGAGTCATTGGCGCCGGGTTGATGGCACGACAGTTTGCTTTGCTTTTTGTGCGCAAGCTCAAGGTTCCAGTTGTCCTCACAGACATCAACCAAGAGAAGCTCGACGAAGCACTTGCCTACATCCACGCAGAGATTCAATCCATGCATGACAAGGGACGCATCTCCTCAGACGAGAACCAGCGCCTCCAAGCCCTCGTTAGTGGCACAACGAACCCTGCAGCATTTTCAGATGCCGATTGGGTTATTGAAGCCGTTTTCGAAGAACTCAGCGTGAAGCAGGAAGTTTTTGCCAATATCGAACAGTACGTGGCAGAAGACGCAATTCTTGCTACCAACACATCGAGCCTGTCGGTCAAAGACATCGGGGCCAAGCTGTCACACCCTGAACGCCTCGTGGGTTTCCATTTCTTCAATCCTGTAGCTGTCATGCCACTGGTAGAGGTTGTCAACGCTCCGCAGGCCAACGACACGGCTCTCGCGACGGCGATGGACACGGCTAAAAAGTTAGGAAAGACAGCCGTGATCACCTCCGACTCCCCAGGATTTGTGGTGAACCGCCTGCTTGCGCGCCTGCTGGGCGAAGCAATGCACGCCGTTGATACGGGGACACCTTTCAAGACTGTCGATGAGTCTGTCGCTTCGTTCGGCATGCCCATGGCGCCGTTTGAACTTCTTGACCTCGTCGGTCTCAAAGTGGGTGCACACGTACTAGATACTCACCATGCAGCATTCCCTGATCGTTTTTTCCGCAGCGATAACCTGCACAAGTTGGCAGAACACGGATCAATTATCGTTCGAGGTAGGACGGGAAAGATTACCGGATACGACCGTGGAGCTGAAGCTATTGTCAAGGGTGGCACTTCACCTATGACAGCTGAGCAGATTCGACTCCGAATCGAAGATGGTTTAGCTGATGAAATTCATCGCATGCTTGAAGAAAATGTCGTCTCTGCAGCTGAAGATATTGACTTGTGCATGATTATGGGTGCGGGTTGGCCTTTCCAAATGGGCGGAGCAACACCGTTCCTTGACCGCATTGGTGCAAGCCAACGAGTCTTTGGCGGAACATTCCACACTCCCGTTATTGCGGGAACGACGAAGTAGATCTATTCAGCTCGGAGTGAGTCAGAAACATTTGACTCTTCAGGTAGTGGCCTAGCCACGGGAATCTTGCTGCCGAGAACTTGCGCGACGACATCTCGAGCAATGTCTTGTGCAGTGAGACCTGCTTCAGCGAGGATTTCCTCACGTGTTGCGTGATCGATGAATTCGTCGGGGAGACCAAGTTCATCCACAGCAGTGTCTACACCTGCGCTGCGAAGATCTTGACGGATACGTGTGCCAATGCCACCGACACGAATTCCGTCTTCCAGGGTGATGACGAGACGGTGGTCACGTGCCATGTCGATGATGCTGGTGGGAACAGGAACAACCCAACGGGGGTCAACAACCGTTGCGCCGATGCCCTGTTGAGCTAGGCGTGCAGCAACCTCGAGACCGAGTTGTGCGAAAGCACCGATAGCCACAATCAAAACATCCTTGTGAGCGGCTTCAAGAAGGACATCAACACCGTCTGCACAGCGACGTACTGCATCGATATCAGACGCTACAGAGCCCTTAGGGAAACGAATAACTGTAGGTGCATCTTGCACCGCCAAAGCTTCTGCAAGCTCCTCACGCAGACGCGTAGCGTCGCGCGGGGCCGCAAGACGAATATGAGGGACCATCTGCAACAATGCGAGGTCCCACACACCGTGGTGACTGGGGCCATCAGGCCCTGTCACGCCAGAGCGATCTAGGACGAAAGTCACACCTGCTTTATGTAGTGCTACGTCCATCAAAACCTGGTCGAAAGCACGATTCACAAACGTCGCATAAATCGCAACAACGGGGTGCATCCCACCAAAAGCTAAACCAGCAGCTGAAGTCACAGCGTGCTGTTCCGCAATACCAACGTCAATGATGCGCTCGGGGTAGCGTTCGAGCATCTTGTGAAGCCCGGTAGGCCGCAACATCGCCGCCGTCATGGCCACAATTTTCTCATTGTGCTCAGCCTGAGCAACGAGCTCATCACCGAAGACATCTGTCCACCCCAGCGAAGAAGAACTACTTAAAGCCTTACCCGTGGCTGGATCAATCTTGCCGACAGCGTGGAACTGGTCATCAATGTCCTGGCGCGCGGGTTCATAGCCCTTACCCTTTTCAGTAATGGCATGAACGATGACGGGGGCGCCGTAGCTCTTCGCTTGACGAAGAACTGCCTCCATCGCTTTGACATCATGGCCATTGACAGGGCCAAGGTATTTAATGTCTAGGTTGGCGTAGAGGTCTTGATTGTTGGTGAAGCGGCTCAAGAAGCCGTGAACACCGCCGCGGATGCCTCGGTAGAAGGCACGGGCATAGGGACCCATTTTGGCGAAAAAGCGTGAGCTACTGAAGTGCAGGTTGCGATAACCCTTACGAGTACGCACGCTATCCAAGAATCGAGCCATGCCACCAATGGTTGGAGCGTAGCTGCGTCCATTGTCATTGACAATGATGATCAAATTACGAGCATTGTCATGACTGATGTTGTTAAGAGCTTCCCAGGTCATACCGCCAGTGAGAGCACCATCACCCACCACTGCTACAACATGACGGTCTTTCTGACCAGACATTGAATAGGCACGGGAAATACCATCGGCCCAAGAAAGCGAGCTGGAAGCGTGAGAACTCTCCACAATGTCGTGAATAGATTCAGAGCGTTGAGG
This sequence comes from Aurantimicrobium minutum, assembly GCF_029892845.1. GTDB lineage: Bacteria > Actinomycetota > Actinomycetes > Actinomycetales > Microbacteriaceae > Aurantimicrobium > Aurantimicrobium minutum_B. The sequence goes on along the minus strand of NZ_JARXVT010000004.1, from coordinate 46,451 downwards.
ATAGCCAGCAAGGCCACCTTTTTCACGCAGCTTGGAGAAATCCTGTCGACCAGTCAAAAGCTTGTGAACATAGGACTGGTGTCCCGTGTCAAAGACAATTGAGTCTTTCGGTGAATCAAAGACGCGGTGGATGGCAATCGTCATCTCGACCACACCGAGATTGGGGCCGAGGTGCCCGCCAGAGCGGGCAATCTCGCGCACCAAGAACTCACGGATTTCTCCGGAGAGCTCAATCAGTTGGTCGTTGGTGAGCTTGTCGAGGTCGCGTGGACCGTGAACAGTCTCAAGAATTGCCATGGGTCGAGTCTATGAGGAAACGAACCAGTTTGTGCTGTGAATTCGTCGACTAAGCGACAAGCGAACGCAGCACGTACTGGAGGATTCCACCGTTGCGGTAGTAGTCAGCTTCACCAGGGGTGTCGATGCGTACTACTGCGTCAAACTCGATGGTCTGCTTTCCTGCAGGAGAGTTCTCCGAAGGAGTAGCAGTCACACGAACGGTCTTGGGAGTAACACCCTTGTTGAGTTCTTCAACACCAGAGATCGAAACAACCTCAGTGCCGTCAAGACCCAGGGTCTCCCAGCTCTGACCTGCAGGGAACTGCAGAGGAAGAACACCCATACCAATGAGGTTAGAGCGGTGAATACGCTCGAAGCTCTCGGTAATAACGGCCTTCACGCCCAGCAGAGCGGTTCCCTTAGCTGCCCAGTCACGTGATGAACCGGATCCGTATTCCTTGCCACCGAAGATGACGAGTGGGGTTCCAGCAGCCTGGTAGTTTGCGCTTGCGTCATAGATGAAGGACTGAGGGCCATCTGCCTGAGTGAAGTCGCGAGTGTAACCACCCTCAACACCATCCAAGAGTTGGTTCTTCAGACGAATGTTCGCGAAGGTTCCGCGAATCATTACTTCGTGGTTTCCACGACGAGATCCGTAGGAGTTGTAGTCACCGCGAGCAACTCCGTGCTGGTCAAGGTAGACAGCCGCAGGGGTGCCAGCCTTGATGTTTCCAGCAGGTGAGATGTGGTCAGTGGTCACTGAGTCACCCAGAGTTGCCAGCACGCGAGCACCAGCAATATCGGTAACTGGAGTGGTTTCCTTCTTCATGCCGTCGAAGTATGGAGGTTTGCGCACGTAGGTGGACTTGGTATCCCAGTCGAATGTTGCACCAGTTGGAGTGGGCAGGTTGCGCCAGCGCTCATCACCGTTGAATACGGAGGAGTACTCGTGGTCAAACATGGCAGTGTCGATGGACTCGCCAATGACCTTCTCAACCTCAGCAGTGTCAGGCCAGATGTCCTTGAGGAAGACAGGGTTACCGTCGGAACCAGTTCCGAGAGCATCCTTTTCGAAATCAAAGTCCATCGAACCAGCCAGTGCGTAAGCGATGACGAGGGGTGGGCTTGCCAAATAGTTCATCTTCACGTCGGGGCTAATACGGCCTTCGAAGTTACGGTTACCCGAGAGAACTGCAGTCACAGCGAGGTCGTTGTGGTTGATGGCAGCTGAAATCTCGTCCTTGAGCGGACCAGAGTTACCGATGCAGGTCATGCAGCCGTAACCAACGGGGTAGAAACCGAGCTCGTCGAGGTAAGGAGTAACGCCAGCCTTCTCGTAGTAGTCGGTAACAACCTTGGATCCAGGAGACAGGGTGGTCTTTACCCAAGGCTTGGACTTGAGACCCTTCTTCACAGCGTTACGAGCAAGAAGACCTGCTGCAAGCATGACCGAAGGGTTGGAGGTGTTGGTGCAAGAAGTGATGGCTGCAATGGTGACAGCACCATTCTTGAGCTCGAACTCTTCTCCCCCATCAACACTGACCTTGACCGAGTCGCCGTGGGTGTAGTTCTTGACGTCTTCAGCGAACTGACTCTGTGCCTTCGAAAGCTCAATACGGTCCTGAGGGCGCTTTGGACCAGAGATGGAAGGTACAACGGTCGAGAGGTCAAGTTCCATGTATTCAGAGAAGTTGGGCTCGTTGCTGGGGTCAAACCACAGGCCCTGAGCCTTGGAGTATGCCTCAACGAGAGCAACCTGCTCAGCCGAGCGTCCGGTCAGACGCAGGTAGTCCAAAGTCACGTTGTCAACAGGGAACATTGCAGCAGTTGAACCGAACTCTGGGCTCATGTTTCCGATGGTGGCACGGTTAGCCAGAGGAACAGAAGAAACACCAGGACCGTAGAACTCGACGAACTTGCCGACAACACCCTGCTTACGCAGCATTTGGGTGATGGTCAGAACGACGTCAGTAGCCGTTACGCCGGTGGGGATTGAGCCAGAAAGCTTGAAACCAACAACCTTAGGAATAAGCATGGAGACGGGCTGACCGAGCATTGCAGCCTCGGCCTCAATACCGCCAACGCCCCAACCAAGAACACCGAGGCCGTTGACCATGGTGGTGTGAGAGTCGGTACCTACGCAGGTGTCAGGGTATGCCTGAAGAACACCAGCAACCTCGCGAGCCATGGTGACGCGAGCCAAGTATTCAATGTTGACCTGGTGGACGATACCGGTTCCTGGAGGAACAACCTTGAAGTCGTCGAATGCGGTCTGGCCCCAGCGGAGGAACTGGTAACGCTCGCCGTTACGCTCGTACTCGATTTCAACGTTCTGCTCGAGAGCATCAGCTGAACCGTAGAGGTCTGCAATGACAGAGTGGTCAATAACGAGCTCTGCAGGTGCGAGAGGGTTGATCTTGGTGGGGTCACCACCGAGTTCGGTTACTGCTTCACGCATGGTGGCAAGGTCAACTACACAGGGAACACCGGTGAAGTCCTGCATGATGACACGAGCAGGAGTGAACTGGATTTCAGTGTCGGGCTCAGCAGAAGGAACCCAGCTACCCAAGGCCTTGATCTGCTCAGCGGTGACGTTTGCGCCATCCTCAGTGCGAAGAAGGTTCTCAAGGAGAACCTTGAGGCTGTAGGGCAACTTGTCGTGTCCCTGAACTGAGTCAAGGCGGAAAATCTCGTAAGACTTTCCCGATACCTCGAGTGTGCTCTTAGCTCCAAAGCTGTTTACTGCCGACACGTGCTGCTCCTCCATTGGGCGTACTACGCAGGTCAAAAAGTGTTGCGTATCAAGAAAACAAAAAGTCTCTTGATATCAAGATATATCTTACTTGAACTTTTTGACAGTTATTTTTGCGAATTTGAGGATTTTTCTCGATAGAGAGAGCGAACAATCAACCACGTTAAAGCCAGCACTGGAACATACAAAGGCAGCCCCAGCACCAACTTGGCCGTCGCAAGACCAGCGATGTTTCCAGCAAGGTACAAGGGGAACTCAATAGCAAGACGAAGGGTAAACATTCCAACCCAGAGTGCTGTCACGCCCATATAGACACGTTTGTGGTGTCGATTCTGGCGCCAGGAAGTACCCTCGCTTCGCACTAGCCCAATCACCACACCGATTAGGGGCCAGCCAACCAGGATGGAAACGAGGAAAACGAATCCATACACGCCGTTGGTCACCATACCCACAACAAAGTTGTCTTCAGGCTTGTTAGACATCAGTGCCAAGACGGCAGAAATAACGACTCCCAGCAAGCCAACCAAGGCTTGCGTGGCAGCTTGTCTCCGAATCAGCCGATACAGCGTGAACATGACCGAAATGGCAACCGAAATCCAGATTGCGAGCCAAGGATCCAAGGTGAGCGTAAATACAGCTACAAACAACAGACCTGGCAGAACGGTCTCGACGATCCCTAAAGCACCACCCATGGCATTCCATAACGGGTGCTTTCCGTTGGAGCTGCCGCCAAGCTGGGAGGCAAGTCCCGCAATGCCATTATTATCCGACATGACTATCGCTGGGTTGGAGCAATACCAGCGGCTTGCTCGGGGACCTTCAAGGGCATCAATTCGCGAGGGGGCATGGGCTGTTGTCCACGCACAACAACAATGTCTCTGAACAGTTCCATCATTCGTGCACCCATTTCTGGGTTTGTTGCAGCAGGACCTGCAATAACGCCACGAAGGAACCAACGAGGACCATCAACACCGATGAATCGAACTTCCTGGAAAACCTGCTTTCCCTCAACAAGTGTCGGAACCTTACACAGAAGTTCAGGACCTATTTCAGAAAGAGTGTCCTCGACAGATCCACCCTGTGTAGAAATCTGCTCGGTGAGTTGAGAGCGAACCTCGTGCCACAAACCTTGAGAACGTGTTGACGCAAAAGCCTGCACCTGAAGCGTTGATCCTTGATATTCCATTGCTACGGCAACGACACGGCCTGAGCCTTCTTCTACTTCCAGGCGGAGGTTGAGACCCTCACGAGGAACAAGCTTGAGAGCACCTAAATCAACGTAGGGGCGAACTCCGCTTACTTCTGATTCGTCAAAAGGACCAGTTGTTTCGCGATCTGCTGGAGCACTTTTTGCTTCTGAGATGGGACCTGACATGAATTAGTTTCCTTTTCGTGCGGAGAGTCCGGTTGAACCAAAACCTGATTCGCCACGTTCACTTAGTGGAAGTTTCTCTACTGGGATGAAACGAGCCTGAGTAACGGGCATCACAATCATCTGAGCAATACGGTCGCCCACGGCGATGTCAAAAGGCTGTGAGGAATCCGTGTTGAGAAGGGTGACTTTGAGCTCGCCTCGATAACCGGCATCTACTGTGCCGGGAGAATTCACGATTGTAATTCCATGCTTTGCAGCAAGGCCTGAGCGAGGAACGACGAATGCAACGAAGCCATCTGGGAGGGCGATGGAGACTCCTGTCCCCACAGTCGCACGCTCTCCTGGCGCCAAAGTAAGTGCTTCAGAAGAGGAGAGATCTGCTCCCGCGTCACCGGGGTGAGAGTAACTGGGAACATTCTGAGCAGTGATAAGAACTTCAACTGTTTCGGCCACGTGTCGAGGTTAGTCCAAAAACAGTGGTCGAATAGAGGTATGACGACGTTTCGTGAAGTTTTACGCCCCTCGTGGTGGATGTATTTGATTGCGGGATTCATGATTCCCACCACAATCCTGGTGATGGCGCCCATCAATTTCTTCCTGGGCGTGATTCTGTCACTGGTTGTTTATGCCCTCATCGTGATCCCCATGTTCACTACTTCACCGACGATCACTCTCACCGAAAAAGAACTTCGTGTAGGCAAAGCCCACATTGACCGTGCATTCATAGGTTCGGTGAGTGCTTATTCCGGAAACTATGCAGTAGCTGCTCGAGGTCCCGAACTCGATGCGCGTGCCTGGATCTTCCTACGTGGCTGGGTAAACCCCGTAGTCCGCGTTGACATCACGGACCCTAATGACCCAACCCCCTACTGGCTTTTCTCTACGCGCAAACCTGAAGAACTTGTTTCTGCATTGAGAGCTGGAAGAAACCAGAAGTAACCGCTTAAAGAAAAATATGGCCGGCAAATGTGCCGGCCATATTTTGTTAAGAGTTAGAAAGCGCATTCCTTGCAGACAGGACCAAGCTTCTCTTCGTGATCCACCTGTGAACGGTGCTTGACCAGGAAACAACTCACACAAGTGAATTCGTCATCTTGGGGAGGAAGCACGACAACGTCGAGTTCCATATCAGAGAGATCTGCACCAGCGAGCTCGAAGCCACCGGGGTTATCTGCATCTTCGGAATCGACCGCTCCGGAGAGCTTGTCGGGGACACGCTCCTTGAGCGCTTCGATCGACTCAGTGTCGTCGTTGTCTGTTTTGCGAGGTGCGTCGTAGTCAGTTGCCATCTTGAAGATCCAATTCGTCACGTCGCCGGCGTTGAAATGCTCCGGCGCCGACAGTTTGCCTCATAGAACTCAGAAACACAAAAACCTGACTGGGCGTGTTGCGCGAGAGAGCGAATTAGCTCGGCACGCGCATGCGTTACGGGGTAACACTGCTAATCCGTGGAATTCTCTAGTCAGCAGAATTTGGCCAAGGAGCACACTGTTATGCGCGAACTCAAAGTCACCGATGTCGATGGCGCGACCCTTGTTGTTGCAGACGATGAAGGAAATGAATTCCGCGTCCCCGTCGACGAGACTTCATTGCGCCGTTTGCGTCACAGCCGCACTGCAGAAGATGGACCACGTGTCTCCCCTAAAGACATCCAATCCCACCTTCGTGCTGGATTATCCAATGACGAAATTTCTGCCCTCACCGGGGCAAGCCTCGACCTGATTCAGCGTTTCGAAACTCCTGTGCTCGCTGAGCGTGAGTTCATCATCACCTCTGCTTTGTCCGTTCCTACCCAGACGACAGTGGAGACGGAAACTGGCAATCTCAGCACGGCCTTCGGAACGGTGATAACTCAACGACTCCACAGCCTCAGCGCCTCTGCTGAGAGATGGGCTACCTGGAAAGAAGAAACGGGCTCGTGGGTTGTGAAACTAGAGTTCACTGCCAACGGTATTGAGCACGATGCGCGGTGGTCTTTCGAACCACGCAAACGCACACTCACCCCAGCCAACAGTGATGCCTCTACTCTTTCTCAAAAGGGAGAACTTAGTACTGGCCTCATCCCCAAGCTTCGTGCTGTAGCCACAGATTCTGCAGACACTGTCATTGTTGAACCAGTGCAGGTTGCACATCCACAGCCCGTCGCTGCAGTTCCAGAATCTTCTGTCACCCCCGCAGCCGAAGAAACCCGCGAACATAGCCCTACCGCAGACTTATTAGAGGCCTTGCGTAAGCGTCGTAACGATCGAGAGTCAACTCCTGCGTGGCTCAAGGATGAAGTCAGCGCGGCCACAGATTCTGTTGATGTCGTGGGCGATGACACTGTGATCAGTGGTGAAACCGTTGAATTTGATGCAACTATCAACTTCACAGAACCCTTCGATATGAGCGTTTCTGAAGAAATACCCACCGTGCCCGAATCGAAAAATGATTCCAAGCAAATTGGGAAGAACGGTCGTCCATCAATGCCGTCGTGGGACGACATCGTCTTTGGAACTCGTTCCGATGACGACCCAGCCTAACCAAAGCTAAATTTCTAGGCGTAAGCCCCAAGTCTGATGGCAGGAATAGCCATTTCTATGGCAGAAGTTCCACCATGCTGGCCAATCATGTTCCGGCCTTTCATCGAGTGATCACGTTCGTCATAAAAAGCCACGTCTTTCTTAGCAAGAATGAACACATCACCTAAACGTGCAGTGTTCGAAGAGTGAACAGTTCCGTATAGCCCCGCCGCTACAACTTCTTCTTGTGTAAGAACCCACGCGAGCTCTGACCAGTCTCTGCGCCAGGCCGTTATTGCATTTGAACGCTGCTCAAGTGTCGTAGCTTCATCAAAATACAGCTGGAGGCAACGGGGCTCTCCCCCCACAGCGGCAATGAATTCCATATGTTCAGAATCGGTTCCATAGAGGTAGTGCTTAGATGACGGAACATCAAGAACTCCATGATCAGCAGTGACGAACATGCCCACACCTGCTGGGAGCTGTTCGTTGAGTTCCTTGAGCGCTCCATCCAGAGATTCAAGTGATGCTGCCCATTCAGGGCTTGAGACGCCTTTATTGTGAGCGAGTTCATCGAGCTCTGACACATACAAAAAAACCAGATGTTGACCTGGCTGAGCTAAGACGCTGAGAACAGCCTGGACCCGATCATCAAGACTCTTGGCTCCGACCTGAACAGCACCTTCATGAATAACCTGTGTCAGTGGTGTCTCAGCGAACCGCGGGTGGGCAACGACAGAGGCAGAAACGCCATGTTGTGTTGCGCTCGAATAGAGCGGGGTTTCCCTCATCCACTCTGAGGGATCTGACAGTGAACCCAACCCTGTCAATAAATTCACAACATGACCAGAGTCCGGATCACGGACCCTGTATCCCGTCATTCCGTGTTCACCCGGTCTAGTTCCCGTTGTGAGGGAAGCCAGCGCTGCTGCTGTCGTGCTGGGAAAGACCGTGGTCAGAGATTCAGGCCGAGCAGAATTTTGAGTCAAAAAGCGAGCGTGAGCCGCTGCAGAATTGAGATTGTGTGACCCTAAACCATCAACTAAGACCACAACAGCAGAAGACACCTGAGGAAACTCAAGCACGTTGGGTTGATCCTCGATTCCGAGGCTTGCCAAGCAACTTGGCAACACGTCGGCAAGGCTCAACTGCGCGGAATTCAGGCTCGGTAACATGATGGACATCGACGTCAGTCTGCCATATTTGAGCGGTTTGCTTGGTATGCGTTCAACGTCTTATGCGTAACGAAAGATCAGAGATATGGCCCCCTCCTCCCCCGCTCACGATGCTGTCGAACGCATCGAAGACATCGATGTCTCGACAGAGATGCGGGACTCCTTTCTGGAGTATGCCTATTCCGTGATCTACTCACGCGCACTGCCTGATGCGCGTGATGGTTTGAAGCCTGTTCAGCGTCGCATTCTCTTCATGATGAGTGAGATGGGTTTACGTCCCGATAAGGGCCATGTGAAGTCTGCCCGTGTCGTCGGTGAAGTGATGGGAAAGCTCCACCCACATGGTGATGCTTCAATCTATGACGCACTTGTGCGATTGGCCCAAGATTTCTCACTCCGCCTCCCCCTCATCGATGGCCACGGAAACTTTGGTTCTCTCGACGACGGTCCCGCTGCTGCTCGTTACACCGAAGCACGTCTGGCAGCTTCCGCACTCGCAATGACAGCAAACCTGGATGAGGATGTCGTCGACTTCGTTCCGAACTACGACAACCAGTTCCAACAGCCAGACGTCCTACCTTCTGCGTATCCCAACCTTCTTGTCAACGGTGCCAGCGGTATTGCCGTCGGTATGGCCACCAATATGGCTCCTCACAACCTCATTGAGGTCATTGAGGCTTCTATCCACCTGCTCCGTAACCCCCAGGCAACGCTGGACGACCTGATGGCTTTCGTTCCCGGGCCCGATCTTCCTTCGGGTGGTGTCATCATGGGCTTGGACGGTATCCGTGAGGCATACGAAACGGGTCGTGGCAGCTTCAAGACCCGTGCCCGCGTGACCATCGGCAGCATTTCCCCACGCAAGATGGGAATCACTGTCACTGAGCTTCCTTACCTTGTTGGCCCTGAAAAAGTCATCGACAAAATCAAGGATGGCGTTACCAGTAAGAAACTCAACGGCATCTCCAACGTTATTGACCTGACTGATCGCCATCACGGTTTGAAACTCGTGATTGAAATAAAAACGGGGTTCGATCCCGAAGCAGTTCTTGAGCAGTTGTATCGTTACACCCCCCTCGAAGATTCCTTCAGCATCAACAATGTGGCACTCGTCAACGGCGGCCCACAGACCATGGGTCTTCGAGAAATGCTCACGGTCTATGTCGAACACCGCAAGCTGGTTGTTCAACGCCGCTCTCAGCACCGCTTGGCCAAGCGCCAAGAACGACTTCACCTTGTTGATGGTCTGCTTGTCGCCATCATGGATATCGATGAGGTCATTCAACTTATTCGACAGAGCGATGACACCGAACAAGCTCGCGCACGCTTGATGGACGTCTTTGAACTCTCCGTCCCTCAAGCTGACTACATTCTAGAACTTCGTTTGCGCCGCCTGACCAAGTTCTCACGAGTTGAACTCGAAGCCGAAGCAGATGCCCTTCGTAAGGAAATTGGGGAGCTCGAAACCATCCTCGCCAGCGATAAGAAGCTAATCGATGTCGTAGTGAAAGAACTCTCCGAAGTATCTAAGAATCTGGGTACTCCTCGACGAACAGTACTCTCCACGTCAACAGTCGCACCCGCCACAACAGCCGCTCGTGCTGCGTCTGCTCAGCCCGAGGCTCTGCAGCTCGAAGACACCCCTTGTCGCGTTCTCCTTTCAGCAAGTGGTCGTTTGGCCCGTGTTGATCTAGAAAATGCGGAAGATCCGATAGCTCAGGGAACCCACCGCACTGCTCACGATGGAGTGGTCTCTGATGTCACAACAACACGTCGTGGATTAATAGGTGCGGTTACTAGCCAAGGACGTTTAGTTCACTTTTCTCCTGTGTCACTTCCTGGAGTTCCAGCGTCCAGCGTTTCTCTCGCAGCCGCCGTGAACAGCTCTGACTACATTGAGCTGGAATCCGGAGAAAAGGTCATTGGTCTAGTTACCCTCGGTGGCGACACAACCTACGCGCTAGGAACCACTGAAGGCGTTGTGAAGCGCATTCAGGCAGATGCATTCCCCGTGAAGTCTGGAAACGCCATCATCTCGATGAAGGATTCTGACCAAGTAGTTGGAATTGCACCTGCAACAGATGCAGATGAACTCATTTTCGTCACCTCAGATGCACAGCTGCTTCACTTCAGTGCAGACGCTGTGCGCCCACAGGGGGCTGCAGCCGGCGGCATGGCCGGTATTCGTGTCTCAGACAACTCTCGAGTCATCTACTTCACTGCCTGCCCCGAAGCTGAAGCACAGGTCGTCACTATCTCCACCAGCATGAATACTCTGTTGGGAACAGATGCCGGCCGCGCAAAGATGTCACTGCTGACAGAATTCCCCGCTAAGGGTCGTGGCACCGGTGGCGTGCGCGCACAGACTCTCCTCAAGGGCGAAGATGCCTTAGCTCTCGCTTGGGCAGGTCAAGGCACACCTCGCGCCAGCGCACTTGATGGCATGCCACGAGAACTCCCCACAGAACTGGCTAAGCGTGATGCCTCAGGAACACTCCTGGACGGCGACGTCGCATTCGTGGGTAATGCAGTGAGCTAAAACTAAACGTCAATTCTGTCGCGCGTCATACCTGCAGAGCCTTCAATGATGAAGTCACGACGTGGTCCCACGTCGTTGCCCATAAGAAGTTCAAAGACGGTGTCTGCCATGGCAGCGTCTTCAACACGAACGCGGCGAAGTGTACGAGCTGAGCGATCCATCGTGGTGGTGGCTAGCTGATCAGCATCCATCTCACCGAGACCCTTGTATCGCTGAATAGGCTCCTGATAGCGCTTGCCAGACTTTGCTAATGCAGCCAAAACAGACTGCAGCTCAGTTTCTGAATACGTGTAAATCGTTTCATTGGGCTTAGTGCCTGGATTGAGAACGACAACACGGTGCAGTGGTGGCACGGCTGCAAAGACGCGACCGGCCTCAATGAGTGGGCGCATGTATCTGAAGAACAGAGTCAACAGGAGCGTGCGAATGTGTGCACCATCCACATCAGCATCAGACATCAAGATGACTTTGCCATAACGTGCGGCGTCAAGATCGAAGCTACGACCTGAACCAGCACCAATCACCTGGATGATTGATGCACATTCCGTGTTGTTGAGCATGTCTGAAACAGAAGCTTTTTGAACATTAAGTATCTTGCCTCGAATAGGAAGAAGAGCTTGGTATTCACTGTTTCGAGCAAGCTTTGCCGTGCCCAGTGCTGAGTCACCCTCCACAATGAACAATTCAGACTGTTCAACGTCGTTGCTGCGGCAATCTACGAGCTTGGCAGGAAGGCTTGACGTTTCGAGTGCATTCTTACGTCGCTGAGTTTCTTTGTGGGTGCGGGCCGAAATACGGCTCTTCATCTCAGAAACAATTTTCTCTAACAACAGAGAGGACTGCGTCTTGTCATCACGTTTGGTTGAGGTGAGGCGTGCTGCAAGCTGCTTCTGAACGACTGAGGCAACAATCGCCTTCACCGCTGGAGTTCCGAGAACTTCCTTCGTTTGGCCTTCAAACTGTGGTTCTGGAACTCGAACAGTCACGACTGCTGTGAGACCGGCTAGAACATCGTCTTTCTCGACTTTGTCATTGCCAGCTTTGAGCTTGCGAGAGTTTGCTTCGACCTGAGCTCGGATGACTTTGAGGAGTGCCTGTTCAAAACCTTGCTGGTGAGTTCCACCCTTTGGGGTGGAAATGATGTTGACGAAACTTTGCATTTCCGTTTCGTAACCAGTTCCCCACCGCAGCGCAATATCAACACCACAGCTTCGTTCAACTTCAGAAAGAGCCATGTTCCCATCTGAACCAAGTACAGGCACCGTTTCTGTGAAGTGACCTTCACCCGTCAAACGCCAGATATCAGTCACAGCAGAATCAGGAGCGAGATATTCAGCAAATTCACTGATACCTCCACTGAACTTAAAGCTCGACTCAAGAACTTCAGATCCTCGTTCATCTGAAATCTTCATCTCTAAACCTGGAACGAGGAAAGCAGTCTGACGAGCACGATCGTTGAGGTCTTCGGTCTGGAAAGAAGCACCAGGAGTGAAGATTTGCTGATCTGCCCAGTAGCGGACGCGAGTACCCGTGACACCCTTGGCAACTTTGCCCTTGACGCTCAAAGAGCTGCCGTCTTCAAAGGGAGTGAAGGGGTTGTTGGGAGCTATTCCCTTACTATCATCGAAGATGCCTGGCTCTCCGCGGCGGAAAGACATCGCCCAGATGTTGCCGTCACGGTCAACTTCGACATCGAGACGTTCAGAAAGTGCATTCACTACCGAAGCGCCAACACCGTGAAGTCCACCTGATGCAGCGTAAGAACCTGAACCAAACTTTCCACCAGCATGCAACTTGGTGAAGACAACCTCAACGCCGGTCAGACCAGTCTTGGGCTCAACATCGACAGGAATACCACGAGCCTTGTCGCGGACTTCAACACTGTTGTCCTTGTGAAGTTGAATCTCAATGCAGTTGCCGTGACCGCCCAACGCCTCATCGACAGAGTTGTCAATGATTTCCCAGAGACAGTGCATGAGACCACGAGAGTCGGTCGTACCGATATACATACCGGGACGCTTACGGACAGCTTCCAGTCCTTCCAAAACGGAAAGATGGCGAGCGGAATACTCTGAAGAACTCACGCGACTCCTCAACTACTTCGTGGCGCTCTTTGACAGTAGTTTGTCGAACCCCTGATTCCACGGAGGCACGCGTCAGGATACTGATACGCGGTCAGCGAAATGCCCGCTAAACCGGCATCATTTACCAGCTCTTCATGGTTATATGTGCTTAGGACTTCATTACGAAGAGGAGCGAGAGATGACAACAGCAATGACTGAAACAGCATCAACCGACGTAGCCTCCGAGCTCACCAGCCTTGACCGCTGCGACAGCTGCGGTGCTCAGGCATATGTTCGTGCCACCATGCCCGCAGGCGGTGTCCTTCTCTTCTGTGCACACCACGCCTCCAAGCACCGTGAAAAGCTCACTGGCCTGGGAGCTGAATGGCATGATGAGACGGCAAAGCTGCACGCAGCTAACGATCGCTCGATCTAACACCTGACTTAACGAAGAAGCCCCGGCGCGAATGCGTCGGGGCTTCTTTCATGTCTCTCGATTTACTCGAGGTAGTCACGTAGTGACTGAGAACGCGAAGGGTGTCGAAGTTTCGCCATCGTCTTCGACTCAATCTGACGAATACGCTCACGAGTGACACCGAACGTGTCACCAATCTGATCGAGTGTCTTGGGGATTCCATCGCCCAAGCCAAAGCGCATGCGGATTACGCCAGCTTCACGCTCGGATAGTGAATCCAACAAAGACTCCAACTGCTTCTGCAACATGGTGAAACCAACTGCATCTGCAGGAACAACTGCCTCAGTGTCCTCGATGAGGTCACCAAATTCGCTGTCGCCATCTTCACCCAAGGGTGTGTGGAGAGAGATCGGCTCACGGCCATACTTCTGAACTTCGACAACCTTTTCAGGAGTCATGTCTAGTTCACGAGAGAGCTCTTCAGGAGTTGGTTCGCGACCAAGGTCTTGAAGCATCTGACGCTGAACACGTGCAAGCTTGTTAATGACTTCAACCATGTGAACAGGAATACGGATGGTACGAGCCTGGTCAGCCATGGCGCGGGTAATGGCCTGACGGATCCACCACGTTGCGTATGTCGAGAACTTAAAGCCCTTGGTGTAGTCGAATTTCTCAACTGCACGAATCAGGCCGAGGTTACCTTCCTGAATGAGATCCAGGAACTGCATGCCACGACCGGTATAGCGCTTCGCAAGTGACACAACCAGACGAAGGTTGGCACCCAGTAGGTGGCTCTTTGCGCGCTGACCATCGCGAGCTACCCAACGAAGTTCACGTTCGAGCTGCTTAGGAATGCTCTTCTTGGTTGCAAGCTTGTCTTCAGCGAAAAGACCAGCCTCGATGCGCAATGCGAGCTCAACTTCTTCAACAGCGTTGAGAAGTGGAACTTTACCGATCTGCTTGAGGTAGTCCTTGACGGGGTCTGCTGTAGCACCGGTGATGGCAGTTGAGTAGACAGGAACGTCATCATCTTCATCAGCCATGGAGAGAACAATCGCGCCAGTAGGAAGAGGTTCTTCCGTCACAGCGGGACGAGCAGGCTTGTCTTCGTCTTCGTCGAGTGCGTCCTCATCTGACACCTCAACGACTACGGCTTCAATAACGACATCAGCAACGAGCTCTTCAACATCGACTTCTTCGTCGTCAGCATCAGGATCTACTGCCTTCGCGCGACCACGGCCACGCTTGGATGCGATCTCAGCTGGGGCTGCTTCTTCGGTAAGAAGAGCGTTAGCCATTTTCTCAAGCTCAGCTTTAGTGGGCTTCTTCGCTTTAGCTGCTGGCTTTTCAGCTTCAACAGCTTTTACAGGAGCCTTGGCAGCTGTCTTTGCAGGTGCCTTCGCTACTGTTTTCACAGGAGCTTTGACAGCTGGCTTTGCTTCAGCCTTAGCAGGTGCCTTAGCAGGTGCTTTGGTTGCAACTTTTGGCTCGGCTTTCGCAGCAGCTTTGGGAGCGGCCTTGGGCGCAGTTGCCTTGGCAGGGGCCTTAGCAGGAGCCTTCGCCGCCGTTGTCTTTGCAGGAGCCTTTACAACAGGCTTTTCTGCCTTGGCTGGAGTCTTAGCAACTGCTTTTGCTGGGGCTTTCGCCGCTGGCTTTTCAGTCGTCTTGGTTGTCTTTGGGGCAGGAGTCTTGGCGGCAGGAGCCTTCACAGAGGGAGTACTTTCCGGAGCAGGCTCGGCGGCAGAGGGCTTAGATTTTCCACCAAAGAACGACGCAATGCGACCTTTGGGCTTAGATGGTGCCTTCTCTGTTGCCATGAGCAGATTTCTCCTGTTCGGGGGCATAACTAGGACCCTTGTCAAGTCCCGGGAAGGGAACAGACTGGGTCCGGTTTCTATTATCGCATGTCGCCAGACTCTTCCGTACCACGACGGTACGCAAGAAATTCTTCAAGTTCTGCAGCGATTTCATCTGCTGTCGGAAGTTCACCTTCAAGGTCAGTCAGAGGCGAACGAAGAGCGTTGTCTTTCATATACGAGTCGTATCGCTGTTCAAGGGTGTGGACGAGCTTGTTCAACTCTTCATTGGTCTCGACCTGTTCGTCGATCTTGGCGACGAATTCACGGCCCTCTTCTCTCAAACGATCCGTTGGGAAGATGAGACCAGTTGCGGAGCTGATGCTTTCCAGCGCAACCAGAGATGCCTGAGGGAATTCAGTATCTGCCAAGTAATGAGGAACGAGGAGAACAAAGCCCGCAATTTCGTGTTCGATTTCTTGAAGACGATATTCGACCAAGTGCATGGCATTGGCTGGAACCTGGGTGTGAGGACGCCAGACCGAGAACTGTTCGATGAGGTCTGAGCGATTACCACTGACCGTGGTGCCGATAGGACGCGTGTGAGGCACTGGCATTGGAATGGAATGAACCCAAGTTGTTGTGGCGATATCGAATCGTTCAACGAAGTTAAGAACTTCTCGACTGAACGCTTCCCACTTGAAATCTGGTTCATACCCTGTCAACAAGATGAAAGGACGTGACATTTCGTCACGGACCAGATGGAAAGCCAACATCGGAGGTTCGAAACCAGTTAAGTGATCCTGATCGAAATAGATGATGGGGCGACGAGCACGGTAATCCAGCAGAGAGTCTGCATCAAAGATGGCAATGATCTGCGAATCCATCGTGTCCACGATGTAGTCGGTGAATCCAGTGACCGCTGAACCTGAGTCTGCGAACCCGGTCAAACCGGCGACCAGCGGCAATCCTCGCGGAACTTCAACAGGGTCCATCACGAAGTGGAGCAAGCTCTCGCGTTCAGGCATAGCTTCAGTCTACGTTCGTAATTCTGTTGCGTTGTACGCGTGGGAGAAGCCTGCATAGTGCGCAGGAACCTAGGGTGAAGTCGTGAGTATTCCTTCGCTATCTATGGTCTCCCGTCCTTCGTCACACGCACTGATTGTGATCGGTGCTGTGGCAGAGAAGAAGGGGGTTCGCCTTGTTGCTTCTCGGGACACAACCAAACTGCAAAAACTCGCAGCGTCATTGGACGTCACCGGGGCACAAGATTCTTTCACCACGGCTATAGATCCAGCACACCCCGCCACCGTTCTTGCCATTGTTGGACTTGGTTCTGGCCCTCTAACCCCAAACAGCTTCCGTTACGCAGCAGCGGTTGCCGTGAGGAAGTTGGCGGGAAATGAAACTGTCGCCTTCGATTTTGGTGCTGTCGAAGCAGCTTCTCTCGAAGCGCTCGCTGAAGGCGCAGCAATTGGCTCTTATTCATACACCGAATACAAATCGACACCGGAGAAAAAGTCTGCGGTGACATCGATTGAAATTGTTGCCGATAAGAAACTGACAGTAGACCTTTCAAAACCAGCTGTCAGTGCAGCGGCACTCACCCTGGTCAAGAACCTAGTGAACACTCCCCCTAACGATCTTTACCCAGCGACCTTTGTTGACCACACACTTGCCGCCATCAAGGGATTACCAATCAAGTCGACCGTCTGGGACGAAAAGGCTCTCATCAAGGACGGTTTTGGCGGAATCGTGGGAGTCGGACAAGGTTCATCGCGCCCTCCTCGACTCGTCAAGCTTGTGTATTCCCCCCGCAAGGCAAAGAAACACATAGCCATCGTCGGCAAGGGCATCACCTTCGACACCGGTGGGCTTTCTCTCAAGTCCGGTGCAGGCATGATCGGCATGAAATATGACATGACTGGTGCGGCATCAACCCTGGCCATCATCACTGCTGCCGCCAAGCTCAAACTCAATGTCAACATCACTGCATGGCTATGTCTTGCAGAAAATATGCCGTCCAGCACAGCTACCCGTCCAAATGACGTCCTCACCATTCACGGTGGAAAAACAGTAGAAGTGCTCAACACTGATGCCGAGGGTCGTTTGGTTCTCGCCGATGGCCTAGTTGCCGCAAGTAAGGAATACCCCGATGTCATCTTTGACATCGCTACTCTCACCGGCGCTGCAACAACCGCTCTGGGCACTCGCTACACAGGAGTGATGGGTGACGCCGAAACTATTTCCCACCTCGTGGAACTCGGAAATTCAACCGGAGAAAACTTCTGGCACATGCCGTTGCCCGAGGAATTGCGTGCATATCTGAACTCAGATGTCGCAGATATTGCGAACGTCAAGCCTGGCAACACAGCTGGTGGAATGCTTGTGGGAGCTACTTTCCTCAAAGATTTCGTAGGAAAGACCTCCGATAAGCCAGATGCTCCCCAGATTCCCTGGGTTCACTTGGATATCGCCAACACGGCGAACAACGCTGGAGGGGCTTATGGCTTTACCAGCGCAGGCCCTACCGGCGTAGCAGTGAGAACACTGATCAACCTCGCAGAGTCATACGCCACGGCGTAGTAGTCTCATAAAGGTTAACTTCACCGAAAGTAACGCAGATTTTTGCGTCTAACTGGCGCAAACACCCTCTCAAAAGGAGCAGAAACGTGGCTGAACTCAACTTTGACCTCGTCGTACTTGGCGGCGGAAGTGGTGGCTACTCTGCTGCCATCCGCGCAAGCGAACTTGGCATGAACGTCGCACTCATCGAAAAGAACAAGCTTGGTGGCACCTGCCTCCACGTGGGTTGTATCCCCACCAAGGCGATGTTGCACGCAGCCGAGGTTGCTGACAACGCTCGTGAAGCTCACGAATGCGGCATTAACGCCACTTTCAACGGCGTGGACATGGATCGTGTCAACGCATTCCGCGAAGACATTATCGCCAAGAAGTTCAAGGGTCTCGGCGGCCTCATCAAGGCACGTGGCGTCACCGTCATCGAAGGCGAAGGCCGTCTCGTTTCGCCCAACACTATTGCTGTGGGCGCGGACACCATCGTGGGCAAGAACGTTGTTCTTGCTACTGGTTCTTACTCTCGCTCACTTCCCGGTCTCGAAATCGGCGGCCGTGTCATCACCAGCGAGCACGCACTTCAGATGAACTACGTTCCCAACAAGGTCGCCATTCTTGGTGGCGGCGTTATCGGTGTGGAGTTCGCTTCAGTCTGGAAGAGCTTCGGTGCTGAAGTTGTCATCATTGAGGGTCTTCCCCACCTCGTTCCTAACGAAGAAGAAAGCATCTCCAAGGCTCTTGAGCGTGCTTACCGCAAGCGTGGAATTGACTACAAGCTTGGTGTTCGCTTCCAGGGCGTGACCCAGAGCGATTCTGGTGTTGTCATCACTCTCGAAAGCGGCGAGACCGTCGAAGCAGACCTCATGCTCGTTGCTGTCGGACGTGGCGCTGCAACTGCAGGGTGTGGCTTCGAAGAGGTCGGCATCACCATGGATCGTGGTTACGTCATCACCAACGAACGTCTTGCTACCAACATTCCTGGCGTATATGCAGTTGGTGACATCGTTCCTGGCCTTCAGCTTGCTCACCGCGGTTACCAGCAGGGCATCTTCGTTGCCGAAGAAATTGCCGGCCTCAACCCAGTTGTGATCAGCGACACCAACATCCCCAAGGTCACATACTGCGAGCCTGAAATCGCATCTGTTGGCCTCACCGAAGCAAAGGCTGCAGAGCAGTATGGCGCAGACAAGATTGCTGCCTACGATTACAACCTCGCTGGTAACGGTAAGAGCGAAATCCTCGGAACCGCTGGTTCCGTCAAGGTTGTTCGCGTTATCGACGGCCCCGTCGTTGGTGTTCACATGATTGGTGCTCGCGTGGGTGAGCTCATCGGTGAAGCTCAGCTCGTCGTCAACTGGGAAGCACACCCAGAGGACATCGCACCATTGCTTCACGCCCACCCAACTCAGAACGAGTCCCTGGGTGAAGCATTCCTGTACCTCGCTGGCAAGCCTCTACACACGCTGTAGAGACCGGTCAAGCATTAGTAAGCTAAACAACGCAGCAGCTAACAAGGAGATTTAGTCCATGAGCGAGTCAGTCAGCCTCCCCGCATTGGGTGAAAGCGTCACCGAAGGCACCGTTACCCGGTGGCTCAAGAACGTCGGTGACCGCGTAGAGGTAGATGAGCCTTTACTCGAAGTATCAACTGACAAGGTTGACACCGAGATCCCTTCGCCCATCTCGGGCATTGTGGAAGCAATTCTGGTCCAAGAGGATGAGACCGTTGCCGTCGGCACCGTCCTTGCACACATTGGTGATGGTTCCGGCGCTGGAGCAGCTCCTGCAGCACCTGCAGCCGAAGCTCCAGCAGCACCTGCTGCTCCCGAACCAGTTGCCGCACCAGAGCCCGTTGCAGCTCCCGTGGTTGCAGCACCTGTTGTTGCCGCCCCAGTGGTGGCACCTCCCGTGGTTGCAGCACCTGTTGTTGCTCCTCCAGTCGTAGCACCTCCCGTCGTTGCACCTCAGCCTGTAGCAGCTCCTGCAGCACCAGCTGCGGCTCCTGCTCACTCAGGTGGTGCAGGTTACGTCACTCCTATCGTTCGCAAGTTTGCTAACGAGAACGGTGTAGATCTCAACGCTGTTGTCGGTACTGGTATCGGTGGACGCATCCGCAAGGAAGACGTTCTCTCAGCTCGTGGAGGCTCTTCTGCAGCTCCTGCAAAGGCCCGCACCCCACTGACCGTTTCTCCTCTGCGTGGAACTACTGTTCCGATGACGCGCCTGCGCAAGGTTGTTGCCGAGCGTGCTGTTATCTCGATGCAGAGCACTGCTCAGCTCACCAGCGTTGTAGAAGTAGACGTCACTCGCATCGCTGAACTGCGCAAGCGTGTTCAGGGACAGTTCGTTGCCGCAACTGGTGGAAAACTCAGCTTCATGCCATTCTTTGCTCTTGCAGCAACTGAGGCACTCAAGGCATTCCCCATCATCAATGCAACTGTTGACGGTGACAACATTGTTTACCCCGGCTACGAAAACGTGTCGATTGCAGTTGACACCGAGCGCGGTCTGCTCACCCCAGTTGTCAAGAACGCAGGAGAGCTGAACATTGCTCAGTACTCCATCGCTATCGCTGACGTAGCTGCTCGCACCCGCGACAACAAGCTGCAGCCAGACGAGCTTGCTGGTGGAACCTTCACTTTGACCAACACTGGTTCTCGTGGAGCGCTCTTCGACACCCCTGTTGTTTTCCTCCCCCAGCTCGCCATCCTCGGTACCGGTGTTGTCACCAAGCGTCCCGTCGTGATTGAAGCTGAAGGACAGGAAGTTATCGCCGTTCGTTCGATGGTCTACCTTGCTCTGTCCTATGACCACCGCATCATCGATGGTGCTGACGCTGCACGTTTCCTCGGAGCAATGAAGGAACGTCTCGAAGAAGGCGCATTTGACGCTGACCTCGGCATCTAAGTTCTAACGAGGATCAAACACCTCACGAATTCGCCACGCAGTTCCTGATTTTTGCAGGAGCAGCGTGGCGAATGTCGTTAAGCCTTCTGCTTGATCGGCGTGAACATCGACCAACACAATTTCTCCACTAGTGCTCACCACTGTTGCGGTGAGAGATTCACGAGAAACACCACTAGGTAGCGAGAACCCAGGAACCTGTCCGGCAAGAACAAATTCGATTGCGGCTTGAGTGGGTTCCATCACGTGAGCTGGATCTGGTTGTTGCGACGAAAACAGTGAAGGTGCAATATCCGACATGGCTTCAGTTGAATTCGTTGGAGTCGACGTCAGTCCAAGACCTACAACTACGAGGACAACTCCCGAGACAGCAGAAGCGATGACAGGCATACGACGTCGTGAAAGAACTCCAACTAATACCTGGACAGGGTTACGAGCAATCTCTGGCAATTCCTTGTCTTCTATTTGCTCACTTCGTGGCGGGTCAAAGGTCATGACTAGAGACGGATTAGCACTCAAAGCGGGGATAACTTGTCTTCCAGTGCCGCGTTCAGAAACCCAAACAAGATCACCATTCTCATTTCTGCCAACATCTATGGGAAAACCAGGTTGAGCATAGGGAGTGAGGAGATGCTGAATAGGCTGTCCATTAATCTCGGCGGTACCTGTGAATTCACCATGGTTGTGTGAGTCAGGCTCAACTAAATAGCCGATTATGTGAGAGTGATTCCGCGTAGACATAAGTGTGAATATGCCAGCACCAAGAGCTCATCCGTTCCCACAAGTTGCCTGAGGTGTAGGCCTCTGAGGAAATACTCCTGTGGAGAACAAGAGCGACACGGCAGGTAGACTTGAAGCATGTTGGATGTGGTCATTCTCGGTCTCGGAGATGACGCAGTCCCCTACCGTGAAGCGTGGGAAAAACAGCGTGAAATCCACAAACAAGTGGTTTCCGGAGAACGCCCCAACACTCTTCTATTGCTCGAGCACCAGTCTGTCTATACAGCCGGCAAAAGAACGGAAGACTCCGAGCGTCCTGTGGACGGAACTGAAGTCATTGACGTTGACCGCGGCGGAAAGATCACCTGGCACGGACCTGGGCAACTCGTGGGGTATCCCATTACCAAGCTTCAAGAACCCATGGATGTCGTGGCCTATGTCCGCACCATTGAAGGCCTTCTGATAGAGGCAGCAGCTGAATTCGGCGTGACAGGTGAACGAGTAGACGGACGCTCTGGCGTCTGGGTAAACCGTGGCCTGGGATACGACAAAGTCGCAGCAATCGGCATTCGAATCAGCGAAGGCGTTTCCATGCATGGTTTCGCTATCAACTGCAATAACTCGCTCCAGGCATATGAGAACATCGTTGCGTGTGGAATCCGTGATGCTGGTGCCACAACACTTTCTCAAGTTTCGGGAACAAACATCACCCCCAGTGACGTTGTCCCTGTTGTTACTCGTCTTTTCACTCACTACTTTGAGGATGCTCATGTCAGCTGATGGCCGCAAGCTTCTGCGCTTGGAAGTTCGTAACAGCGAAACTCCTATCGAGAAAAAGCCTGAATGGATTCGCACCAAAGCAAAGATGGGGCCTGAATATCAGGCGCTCCAGAAATTGGTGAAGAGCGAAGACCTCCACACCGTGTGCCAAGAGGCTGGCTGCCCCAACATTTACGAATGTTGGGAAGACCGTGAAGCAACCTTCCTCATCGGTGGTTCACAGTGCACCCGTCGATGCGACTTCTGCCAGATTGATACCGGTAAGCCTGATGCTTTTGACCGCGACGAGCCTCGTCGTGTGGGCGAATCCGTGGCCCAGATGAATCTACGCTACGCAACTGTCACTGGTGTCGCTCGCGACGACCTTGAAGACGAGGGTGCCTGGCTCTATGCCGAGACCATCCGACAGATTCACCAGCAAAACGCCAACACTGGCGTGGAAATTCTTGTGCCTGACTTCTCCGGAAACCCAGACCACCTGAAGCAGGTCTTTGATGCAGCTCCTGAGGTCTTTGCCCACAACGTGGAAACAGTGCCTCGCATCTTCAAGCGCGTTCGCCCCGCCTTTACCTATGAACGTTCACTTGATGTCCTGACACAGGGACGCAATGCAGGAATGATCACCAAATCAAACCTCATTCTCGGTATGGGTGAGACTCGTGAAGAAGTGAGCCAGGCGTTGCAGGATCTCTACGATGCTGGCACCGACATCATTACCATCACGCAGTATCTGCGTCCCAGTGCACGTCACATGCCTGTGGACCGCTGGGTTCACCCTGAAGAGTTTGTTGAGCTCAAGGATGAGGCAGAAGCAATTGGTTATCTCGGGGTCCTCTCTGGGCCGCTAGTGCGTTCTTCCTACCGCGCAGGACGCCTCTACGCGCAGTCCATGCGAGCCAAGGGACGGGAAATCCCTGAAAGCCTCAGCCACCTAGCTGATGCTGAGCTCGGCTTCTCCCAGGCCGTTTAGTCACTTCTTGAGGTGATCTCCCCCGTGGTGGTCATCTAAACCACTCCACGATAGGTATTGTTTTCTTCATGGCACGTACGAAAAAACCCAAGGGATCTTCACGTCTAGCTCAGATGTGGCAGGTCTTCCAGATGACCCGTCGCTACGACAAGAGCGTTGTTGGACTGCTCTTGCTCTCCGTCCTGCTCCCTTCCGGAGCTGGTGTTGCAGCAGGTCTCCTGCTCAGTGACGGCAATGTTTTCACCCTGGTGATTTGGATCATCGTGGGCGTGATGTTGGGTCTACTTGTTGGACTCATCGTGCTCGGTCGTCGCGCAGAGCGTGCTGCCTACTCTCAGATTGAGGGTCAACCTGGTGCTGTTGGTGCTGTGATCAAGTCCGCACTCAAGAGAAGCTGGATTGCAGAAGAAATGCCCGTCGCCATCAACGCGAAAACCAAGGATGCCGTTTACCGCGCCGTTGGTCGTGGTGGTGTTGCACTTATTGCCGAAGGCCCCATTGCCCGTACCCAGCGTCTCGTTGATGACGAGAAGCGCAAGACCGCCAAGATTCTTCCTAACGTTCCCATCACCGTGATTACTGTGGGCCCCGACGAACAGTCCGTCAAGCTTTACAAGCTCGGCTGGCAGCTCACCAAGATCAAGCACGCTCTGACCAAGAGTGAAGTACGTGTTGTCTCAAACCGTTTAGCTTCTCTTGGAACAAACATTCCAATCCCGAAGGGCATCGACCCCTACAAGGTTCGCCCTTCGCGCGCACGCTAACAGAACTGATTATCCGGTCCACTCCTCGAGTGGGCCGGATTTCTCTATCTGGACTTGAGTAGCAGCGTTCCAGCGATCTTGTCGTGGAAACCACGTTGGTCTGAATCCCAGACCAACGCTGGAATAACCAGCACGAGCATGAAGCTTCGCACTATCGGTCGCCACCAGGTGAGGCTCCCTCCAGTGAAATTCACGAGGTAGAGACCCATGAGTCGATGCCCGATGCTTCCCCCGATAGACCAGATCGCAAGAATCTGTAGTGCCACAAACATCAGGCCAACATACGTTTGGTGTGCGACGAGGGCATCGCTTGCAGATTGCATCTGTGCAAGGGCCTCACTGGTGGAACCCTTCCTCAGATTTTCTGAGGCAGCTGTTGCACGTTCGACTAATTCAAAATAGTTAGCACCCATCAGCAGCGACACGAGGACCCCTGACATAGTCCAATCAAGCGCCAAAGCGATGATGCGACGACCCACTCGAGCAACCGAACGTGGTCCTTTTTCTGGCAAACCCAAACGCTCCCCGGGGTAGCGACTAATGGGAAGATCTGGTCGTTTTGATGCGCCGGAGTTGTTGGAAGCCATACCCCCGAGTTTACGCGCCTCGAAGCCTGTAACATGGTGGAAACAATTGCGATACAGCTACGCAACGCCAGACTCGTACATTGGTATCAAGGTTGCACTCACGTAACCGCTTTATTCCATCTAATTTGGAGCTATCTAAGCATGTTCAAAGATTCCTCTGAGGTTCTGAAGTTCATCAAGGACACTGACGTAAAGTTCCTTGACATCCGCTTCACCGACCTCCCCGGTGTTCAGCAGCACTTCAACATCCCTGCCTCCACAGTTGACGAAGAATTCTTCACTGTAGGTCAGATGTTCGATGGTTCGTCGATCCGTGGCTTCGCCTCGATCCACGAGTCGGACATGCAGCTCATCCCAGACCCCACCACCTGCTACGTCGATGAGTTCCGCACCGAGCGCACTCTCGTCATGCTTTTCGACATCTACAACCCACGTACCGGTGAGATCTACCACCGTGACCCCCGTCAGGTTGCAAAGAAGGCTGAAAAGTACCTTGCATCAACTGGAATCGCTGACACTGCGTTCTTCGCGCCCGAAGCAGAATTCTTCATCTTCGATGACGTACGTTACGAAGTAAAC
The DNA here is from genome assembly GCF_029892845.1 of Aurantimicrobium minutum. Classification (GTDB taxonomy): domain Bacteria; phylum Actinomycetota; class Actinomycetes; order Actinomycetales; family Microbacteriaceae; genus Aurantimicrobium; species Aurantimicrobium minutum_B. Next base: position 21,675 of record NZ_JARXVT010000004.1, on the reverse strand, counting down.
CAGCAGACTTCCTTCTACAAGATTGACTCTTCCGAGGCTCCCTGGAACTCCGGCAAGAAGATTGAAGGCGGAAACCTCGGCAACACCACCCCCTACAAGGGCGGTTACTTCCCCGTCTCCCCCGTGGACCAGCACGCTGATCTCCGTGACGACATCTGCCTCAAGCTCATCAACGCTGGTCTCATCCTCGAGCGCAGCCACCACGAGGTGGGTACCGCAGGTCAGGGTGAAATCAACTACCGCTTCGACACCATGGTCAAGGCTGCAGATGACATTCTGAAGTTCAAGTACATCGTCAAGAACACTGCAAACGAGTGGGGCAAGACTGCCACATTCATGCCTAAGCCTCTCTTCGGTGACAACGGTTCAGGTATGCACACCCACCAGTCGCTCTGGAACGATGGCAAGCCACTGTTCTACGACGAAAACGGCTACGGTGGTCTCTCTGACCTCGCACGTTGGTACATCGGTGGTCTGCTCAAGCACGCAGGTGCTGTGCTCGCATTCACCAACCCAACCGTGAACTCCTACCACCGCCTGGTTCCAGGTTACGAAGCTCCCGTAAACCTCGTTTACTCAGCTGGTAACCGTTCCGCTGCGATCCGCATCCCCTTGACTGGTAACAACCCCAAGGCAAAGCGCATCGAGTTCCGTGCACCTGATGCATCGGGTAACCCTTACCTCGCATTCGCTGCACAGATGATGGCTGGTCTCGACGGAATCAAGAATCGTATCGAGCCACACGAGCCCGTAGACAAGGACCTCTACGAACTGCCACCCGAGGAAGCAAAGAACATTCCTCAGGTTCCTGAGTCTCTGGAGCACGCACTCCAGGCTCTCGAAGCAGACCACGAATTCCTCCTGCAGGGCAACGTGTTCACCAAGGACCTCATTGAGACCTGGGTTTCGTACAAGCGCGACAACGAAATCAAGCCTCTCTCGCTGCGTCCCCACCCCTTCGAGTTCGAGCTCTACTACGGCGTCTAATCGTCATAGAGGAAACTCAAAGAAAGCCACTGCCGCAAGGCAGTGGCTTTCTTCGTTAACTCAGACGTGAATTAGAAATCGAAGAATACGCGTTCAACCACTTGGCGGCATCGACGAGTGATGGAGAGGTAGTCCTCTTCTAGACGAGTTGCAGAACCTGGTGGGTAGTTCAACAAACGCGCAATACCTTCAAGGTCTCGAGTGTCCTGTGGAAGAACGTCCGTCGCTTTATCTGCCCAGATCGTGATTCCTGAGCGCACGCGAGAAGAAAATATCCATGCCTCAATCAGTTTCTGCGCATCAACTTCTTCGATGAGTCCAGCGTCAACCGCTGCGCGCAGTGCCCCCACGGAGGAAGTTGTCTTCAACGCTGGATGAGAATGAGCAAATTGAAGTTGGAGTAACTGCACAGTCCACTCGACATCGCTGAGTGACCCTCGCCCCAACTTCACGTGGCGAGATGGGTCAGCACCCTGTGGCAGGCGTTCAGCCTCAACTCGTGCCTTGATGCGTCGGATTTCTCTCACATCATCAACGCTGATGCCATCAGGGTATCGAACACTATCTATGAGCTTCATCATGTCTTCTTGAAGCTTCTCAGGGCCTAACACGGCACGTGCACGCAACAAAGCCTGCGCTTCCCACATCAGGGACCAGCGCGCGTAATAAGCGGCGTAGGACTCCAGTGAACGGGCAATGGCACCGTTCTTACCTTCTGGACGAAGATCAGTGTCGATTTCGAATGGAAGTCGTGGGTCTTCGACAAGCTCTTTGATGCGCAAGACAATTCGTTCCGCACGCTTCTGGGCCTGCTCGCCTTCACACTCCGCTGTGGGCCTGTAGACATAAATCACATCAGCATCGCTGTCGAATCCCAGTTCTTGGCCGCCATAACGCCCCATGGCAATCACGGCGAATTCAGGATTGCGCTCCGCTTCTCGCAGAGCAATGCCGAGATATCCGTTCAAGGAAGCGGTTGTGACGTCGCTGAGGCCCTGGCTGATCTGGTCAATCGTCAGCACATTCAAAATGCCACCAATAGCCAAACGGAGCACTTCACGTCGGCGCATGGAACGAACAGCCTTGCGCGCGGTGTCATCGTCACCGTGATGGCGGGCCAGAATTGCGAGAACTTCTGCTTCGAGGACATCCTGAGGCGTGGGAGCAAGCTCTTCATCCCCGTCGAACCAGGCAGCAGACTCAGGGATGAGTTCCATCAAGTCGGATACATAGCGCGAACCACTGAGCACTTTGGTAAGTCGTTGAGCAGCACCCGCAGAGTCTCTCAGCATGCGTAAGAACCAGTGAGACTCCCCCAGCTGTTCGCTGAGTAGACGGAACGTCAGCAACCCATGGTCAGGGTTCGCGCCTTCAGAAAGCCACTGCAACATGACAGGAAGCAACGCACGCTGAATAGCTGCCCGGCGGGAGACGCCGTTGGTCAGTGCGGCAATGTGCTTGAGGGAACCCTGCGGGTCACGGAAACCAATAGCCGCAAGACGAGCCTCTGCCTGATCACTGGTGAGTTGGTGAGTTTCTTCTGGAAGCTTTGCCACTGCCGCAAGCAAGGGTCTGTAAAACAGACGCTCGTGGAGTTCACGAACATCGAGCTTGGTCTGTTGCCAGTGTGAAACAACTTCATCAGCTGTATTCCATAAGCCAGTGGCTCGAGCAAGAACTCGTTGTCCCGCTTCGTCACGAGGCATCAGGTGTGTGCGAGAGAGATCACGTAACTGCATGCGATGTTCAAGCAAACGAAGGAAGCGATAATTCTCAGCAAAGGACTGTGCTTCATCCCGACCAACGTAGCCGGCCTCCGACAAGCGAGCTAATGACTCAAGAGTTCCCTTGGTGTGAACAGTGTCATCAACAAGACCATGAACAAGCTGCAACAGCTGCACAGTGAATTCGATATCGCGCAAACCGCCAGGCCCCAGTTTGATCTGAAACTCGACGTCATCACCGGGAATGTTTTCGGTGACGCGCTCTCGCATGCGTTGAACCTGTTCAACAAAGTTGGAACGGCTGGCACTGGACCAGATCTTGGGTGCAACTGAGGAGACATATCTCTCGCCGAGCTCAGCGCTACCTGCAAGCGGCCTAGCTTTGAGAAGTGCTTGGAACTCCCAGTCTTTGGCCCAGCGGTCGTAGTAAGCCAGGTGGGATTCCAGAGTGCGCACAAGTGCGCCATCTTTACCTTCTGGGCGGAGGTTGGCATCTACTTCCCATAGTCCAGGTTCTTTGGATACTTCAAAGATGGCGCGTGCTGTGTGCTGGGCAAGACGAGTAGCAATGGTGAGTGCCTTGTCTGTAGGCAGTTTCTCTTCGTCGAGCGAAGCCCCCACATAAATGACATCCACATCGCTGAGATAGTTGAGCTCGCGTGCTCCGCACTTACCCATACCAATGATGGCTAGATCAACGAGTGCAACCTCTTCGGGCGAGAAATTCTCTGCAACCTCGGTGCGCGCAATTGCGAGACCCGCTTCGAGTGCTCCACCGGCAATATCGGAGAGAGAACCCGTCACCCACTCGATCTGGTGCAATGGGTTGTCGTGACCTAGATCCCAAATAGCGATCTTGAGTAAGAGCTCGCGGTAATGAATACGTAATGCATCGCGGGCTGTGTCTCCGCCGGTTTGTGCGAAACCTTTGACAGCTCCCACGCTTTTGAGTAACGAGGCCCGCATCTTCTCCTGGTCCCCCGGCAGACCAGGTTCATCTTGGAAAAATGCAAGTGTGTGGGGATGGCGTTCAATGAACTCAGCAAGTCCTTTGGAGCCGCCCAAGATACTCAGCAGTCGGGTTGTAGATTCCTGTTCTGACAGGAGTTTCTTCACAGACTTCATAGAAGCTGCCGACTGGCTCAGACGCAATAACCACGCAATCGCCCGGTCAGGGTCCGCACTGTTGTGAATAGAACTCAAAATGAGTTCTGCATTGCTTCCCGTGAGTTCACAGACGCTTTCGAGCTGCATCAGTGCTTCGCTGAGGTCGGCAAAACCGGCCTTAGCGAGCTGAGTGCGCGACAGTGCCACGAGTAATGGAGCTGTTAGAGCGTCTCGAGGTTAGAGCGCAACTCGAAGTTGGTGACCTGGTTACGGTAGTCAGCCCACTCTTGGCGCTTGTTACGCAGGACGTAATCAAAGACCTTTGACCCGAGCGTCTCGGCAACCAATTCTGATTCTTCCATCAGCAGAATTGCATTGTTAAGACTGGAGGGCAATGGCTTGTAACCGAGAGCCTTGCGCTCAGTGTCAGTGAGCTCCCAGGCGTTCTCTTCAGCTTCTGCAGGAAGTTCCATGCCTTCCTCAATACCCTTCAGGCCGGCTGCAAGCAGGACTGAGTATGCAAGGTAAGGGTTCGCTGCAGAATCAATTGCACGGTATTCAATACGAGCGCTTTGGCCCTTGCCAGACTTGTAGACGGGTACGCGAACGAGTGCTGAACGGTTGTTGTGGCCCCAGTTAGCAAAAGCAGGAGCCTCTCCACCGCCCCAGAGACGCTTATAAGAGTTGACGTACTGGTTCGTAATCGCCGTGATCTCGGGTGCGAAGTGCAACAGACCAGCAATGAACTGGCGACCAACCTTGGAGAGTTGGTGCTTTGCACCGGCTTCATAGAAGGCGTTGTTGTCACCCTCAAAGAGGGACATGTGGGTGTGCATACCCGAACCGGGGTGCTGCGCGAAAGGCTTCGGCATGAAGGTGGCGTAAACGCCCTGCTCCATCGCTACTTCCTTGATCACCGTGCGGAAGGTCATGATGTTGTCCGCAGTGGTCAACGCATCTGCATAGCGCAAGTCAATCTCGTTCTGACCAGGGCCAGCTTCGTGGTGGCTGAATTCGACAGAGATTCCGATGTCTTCGAGCATGCGCACGGAGCGACGACGGAAGTCGTGTGCAGTGCCGCCAGGAACGTTGTCGAAGTATCCAGCTGTGTCTACGGGTTGTGCACCACCGTTTGCCCAGTCGCTGTCCTTGAGGAGATAGAACTCAATCTCAGGGTGAGTGTAGAAAGTGAAGCCACGTTCTGCAGCCTTAGCCAACGTGCGCTTGAGAACGTTGCGAGGGTCAGAAACAGCAGGCTGGCCGTCAGGAGTATTGATGTCGCAGAACATGCGAGCCGTGGGGTCTACTTCACCACGCCACGGAAGAATCTGGAAAGTGCTGGGGTCTGGGTGTGCGAGGACATCTGCCTCATAGGCACGGGTCAGACCCTCAATGGCAGAACCATCGATACCAACACCTTCAGCGAAGGCACCTTCGACCTCTGCAGGTGCTACAGCAACTGATTTCAGAGTTCCCACAACGTCGGTGAACCAGAGGCGAACAAACTTTACGCCGCGCTCTTCAATCGTGCGCAGCACGAAGTCCTGTTGCTTGTCCATGAGAACCCTTTCCTATCGCTACTAGGCTACTTGTTATGCCCATACTTCGCTTGGCGCTTGCCCAGACAAACCCGCGTTTAGGGGATTTTTCTCGCAATTTTTTACAGATTGTTAACACAGCGGTTGAGGCTTACGGCCAGGGAGCCGATCTTGTTGCTTTTGCTGAGATGTCTTTGACGGGGTATCCCATCGAAGACCTCGCTAATCGTCCAGATTTCTTGCGCGAAACACGAACTCACTTAGAAGAGATTGCTACTCAGATTTCGGCAGCTGGAGCCGGGTCCATTCCCGTAATTGTGGGGTTCCCGCACGGACCACTAGACGATCATCACGCCAATACACATTCGCCTTCGGCAATTGCATATAACTCAGCCGCGGTATTACAAGATGGCCGCATCATCGGGATTTATAACAAACATCACCTTCCCAATTACTCCGTCTTCGACGAATACCGCATATTCCGTTCTGGAACGGATGCGCTCGTCGTTCACGTGGCAGGGGCAGATGTTGCCCTTGCTATTTGTGAAGATATTTGGCGCGAAGGTGGACCCGTGGCAGCAATTGCGCAGGTAAAGCCAAGCCTTCTGTTGATTCTCAATGGTTCACCTTTTGAACGTGAAAAGGATGAAGTGCGACTGCCTCTCGTCCAACGACGCGCAGAGCAGGTCAATGCTCCAGCGGTCTATGTGAACCTCGTGGGCGGTCAGGATGATTTGGTCTTTGACGGTGGCACCTTTGCGACCAACGCCTCCGGCAAAGTCCTAGCCCGTGCACACCAGTTCGTGGAACAAACCCTCATGCTGGATATCGACGTAAAGGATTCGACAACACATGGCGCTCAGGTGGGCCCTGGAGTGGTTGTGGTGGAAGCCGGCAAGGGACACCCCGAGCGGGCTACCCGTTCCAAGATTGTCAACGACATCGCACCTCAGCTCGAGATTAATGAGCAAATCTGGGACGCATTGGTTCTTGGAATGCGCGATTACGTCGAAAAGAACGGCTTCCGTTCCGTGATTCTCGGCTTATCCGGCGGTATTGACTCCGCAGTGTGCGCAGCCCTTGCTGTTGATGCAATCGGCCCCGATCGCGTCTTTGGCGTCTCGATGCCCAGTAACTATTCCAGTGATCACTCACGTTCTGACGCAGATGACTTGGCGGAACGTCTAGGAATAGACATGCGCACGGAAGCTATTGCTCCCCTGGTTGAACCAGTGGAAACTCAACTTCATTTGGATGGCGTTGCTGCGGAGAACCTGCAGGCTCGAATTCGCGGCATCATTTTGATGGGGCTGAGCAACGCTGAGGGTCACCTCGTGCTCACCACCGGCAACAAGACCGAGATTGCGGTGGGATACAGCACCATTTATGGTGACAGCGTGGGTGGCTTCGCCCCCATTCGGGACGTACCCAAGACATTGGTGTGGGAATTGGCTCGTTGGCGCAACCAGCATGCTCGAAAAAAGGGGCTCACTCCCCCGATTCCAGAGAATTCCATCACGAAACCGCCCTCGGCAGAACTTCGCCCAGGGCAGGTCGATCAAGATACCTTGCCCGAATATGACGTTCTGGATGCCATCCTGGATGCCTACATTACCGAGCGTGTAGGGCGTGATGAGATTATTTCTCGTGGTTTCGGCTCTGAGATGGTGGGCCGTGTCATTTCACTCGTCGACCGTGCTGAATGGAAACGACGTCAAGGTGCCATTGGTCCCAAGATCTCTGAGATGGCTTTCGGGCGTGACCGTCGACTGCCGGTCACATTTACGCGTAACTAGACTGGTTCCATGAGCGTTCACCCAGATCCCACCTCAGATGCTGTCACCAAGCGTGTCCGCACGCGTCACTTTGCCCAGGCAAAAGCAAACGGCATCAAGATCACGGGCTTGACCAGTTACGACACCTTAACTGCTCAGATTTTCGACGAGGCCGGCATTGACTTTCTTCTCGTGGGCGACTCTGCAGGAAATACTGTTCTGGGCTACGACTCAACTCTTCCGGTCACGGTGGATGAGCTCATTCCGCTGACACGTGCTGTAGCACTATCTGCCAAGCGAGCATTCGTAATTGCAGATATGCCCTTCGGTTCCTATGAAGAGGGGCCTGAACACGCTCTGCGCACGGCGATGCGCTTCATGAAAGAAACACACGCTCACGCCGTCAAGCTTGAAGGTGGTGTTCGTAGCGCTGACCAGATCCGACGCATTGTGGAATCAGGAATTCCCGTGATGGGACACGTAGGCTTCACTCCTCAGAGCGAGCACGGTCTAGGTGGTCACATGATTCAGGGCCGCGGCGAAGCTGCAGACGCCGTTCTGGCAGATGCCAAGGCTGTTGAGACCGCAGGAGCTTTTGCAGTGGTGCTCGAAATGATTCCAGCTGAACTGGCTGCCCGTGTCACAGCAGAATTGAGCATCCCCACCATCAGCGTGGGTGCGGGTGCAGAAACAGACGGCCAGCTCTTGGTCTGGACAGACTTTGCCGGCATGAACACCGGTCGTGTGCCCAAGTTCGTCAAGCAGTACGCCAACCTGGGTGCAATTTTGAGCGATGCCGCACAGGCATTCAAAGCAGATGTGGAATCAGGAGCCTACCCAGGCCCTGAGCACAGCTACGAAGATAACTAACTAGTTACCTTCGCGCTCCGCACGCTCTTCAGCTTCCCAACGGTCGCTGTTTTCACGCAACTTTTCCATGGCGTGCTCTGCTTCGTGTGCAGTTTCGAAAGGGCCCACGCGCTCAGATGAGGGCGAAAGGAATCCCTTTTCAACTGCCTTGGTGTGCAGGTTGTACCAGAACATTTCACTTGGCTTGTCAGACATAAACTTAACCTTATGCCTAGAGATGCCGCAGGGGTTTTGATTCCCGGAGTTTTGAGCCCACAGCGTTCGGTTCCAGGTGAGATTGTTCGCCCTCCGTACGTTGGCAAAGCCTCTCCTCCAGCACATGAGGGTGGAGATATCTACGACGCGGAGACGATTGAGAAGATTCGTCGTGCTGGAAGAATTTCCTCCCAGGCGCTTGATCTGATTGGCACTCTCCTTAAGCCAGGAATGACGACGGACGAGATTGACCGGATTGGCCATGAATACGTTCTGGACCATGGCGCTTATCCCTCAACTCTGGGATATCGCGGCTACCCCAAGTCTCTGTGCACAAGCCTGAATGAAGTGATCTGCCACGGCATTCCTGATGACACTGTGCTACAAGAGGGTGACCTGGTCAACGTCGACATCACAAGTTATCTCGATGGTGTGCACGGTGACACTAACCGCACCTTCATTGTGGGTGAAGGAACCCCAGAAGTACGTGACCTCGTTGAACGCACTGAAGAGGCACTTCGTCGTGGCATCAAGGCAGTAGCCCCGGGACGTGAGGTCAACGTGATTGGCCGCACGATCGAGTCCTATGCCAAACGCTTCGGTTATGGCGTTGTGCGGGACTTCACGGGCCACGGTGTGGGCACAAGCTTCCATTCGGGGCTCATCATTCCTCATTACGACTCAGCCCCCCTTTACAACGACGTAATGGAGGTGGGCATGGTGTTCACGATTGAGCCCATGCTGACCCTCGGCACTCACGAATGGGACATGTGGTCAGATGACTGGACCGTCACCACCAAAGACAAGTCCTGGACAGCCCAGTTTGAACACACCCTCGTTGTTACCGAAACCGGTGCCGACATCCTGACACTCTCTTAACTCAACGACTTTCAAAGGTTTTTCATGCGCGCAACAGCAATTGGTATCGACATTGGTGGCACCGGAATCAAGGGTGGCCTGGTGGATGTTCTCTCCGGAGAAATGATCGGAGACCGCGTGCGTGTGGCAACACCTGAAGGCGGAGAGCCCGAAGACATCGCTCGTGTAGTTCGAGAGGTTATCGAACAGCTCGATGCTCCCGAAAACGTTCCTGTGGGAATTTGCTTTCCCAGCTCCATTCGTCACGGAGTGACGATGCTCGCAGCCAACATCTCCCAGCGGTGGATTGGCTTCGAAGCAGAGAAGTTTTTTGAGAAGGAGCTTGGTCGCAATATCCACTTTGTGAACGACGCTGACGCAGCTGGGTATGCCGAAGTTATCTATGGCGCAGCACGTGACCAGAAGGGACTGGTCATTATGACCACTCTCGGGACGGGTATTGGTGCTGCCATGATCTATGACGGTGTCCTTATTCCGAATGCCGAACTGGGCCACCTCGAAATTGACGGATTCGACGCTGAGAAGCGCGCCTCGGGCGTTGTGCGCGAGCGTGAAGGTCTGAGCTACCCAGAGTGGGCTGAGCGCCTGCAGCGCTATTACAGCCACGTTGAGATGCTCTTCTCCCCCGAACTCTTCATTGTCGGCGGCGGGGTCTCCAAGAGCCACGAGAAGTTCTTGCCCCTGCTCACGCTTCGAACCCCCATCGTTCCCGCAAAGCTGTTTAACAAGGCTGGCATCATGGGTGCCGCGCGTTTAGCGTTCGATCTGGAGTAAGTGAATGGGCCGGCTATTACGCCGGGTTCTGTCCGCTTGCGCGTGACGGCCATCTATCTCGGAATTACGTTGCCGCAATTCTCTAGCGGTCTACCCGAGAACTCAGCGAGTAGCCTCAACGTTCTCTGTCTGACCTTGCTCCGGGCGAGGTTTACCTAGCCAATCTGGTCACCCAGACTGCTGGTGGTCTCTTACACCACCGTTTCATCCTTACCGCCGGCGAACCGGAGGCGGTTTACTTTCTGTTGCACTGTTCTCGCGGGTTACCCCGGGTGGGAATTACCCACCGCCCTACTCTGTGGAGCCCGGACGTTCCTCGGTAGCGGAGTAAACCCCACTAACGCGACCGTCTTGCCGACCCATTCAGATTAAGTCTAGAGCGGGAGTGAGAAAGTGCCTACGCGTCGAAGGATTCGCGGAGGTCCATGGACTTATTCGCAGCGGCATCAGCAAGCGCGTTCTGTAGACGAGGCACCCATTCATAGGTCACTGCACGGTTGCCAATAACGTTTTTTGCCTTGGCGGCAAGTACTGCCATATCAGGGTGCTTGATCTTCCAACGACCTGACATCTGTTCAACAACAAGCTTGGAATCCATGCGGACGTGCACAAGTGCACCAGGGTCGATCTCGTAGGCCTTGATCAGACCAGCTAGGAGGCCGTTGTATTCGGCAACGTTGTTCGTGGCGATACCCACATACACTCCGACAGAAGAAAGAACTTGCTGCGATTCACCATCAATAACCACTGCACCGCCGGCAGCAATGCCGGGGTTACCTCGAGAGCCACCATCGGCTTCAATGATGAGCTGACGTGGCATTAGAGCCCAGATTCGTTCGTGCGCACCAAGATGCAGGAGCTGTCTGGGCAGATGACGACGTCATCTGGTGCTGCAGCGCGAACTGCATCGAGGTCTGTCGAGGTGAGCTCTACGCCGCTACCGCCAGTGACTCGACGAGTCAGCAAAGCGGCACCGATGCCATAGCGTGCTCGCTGACGCTCATACAGTTCGACAAGGTCCGCTGGAAGGCTGGCAGAAAGCTCGGTGCGGGCTGCCTGCTCCGTGGCTAATTCTGCATCAATTTCTGATTCGCGTGAAGAGATGGCAGCCGCAAGTGCGGCGCGACGCGCTTCCACAGCGTCACGCTCAACAACAACGTCTGCCACAGCAACTTCTGCATCTTCGATGCTTTGCATGACCACGAGTTCAATGTCTTCGAGGTTGCTCTTGCGAGTGGCAAGGGACGTCAGCTCTGCTTCGAGAGCCTGGAGATCCTTAGCCGAAGCGGCGCCAGATTCGCGTTCCTTGTCTTTAGCAATGCGCTCATCAACTACTCGCACGTCATCTTCGATGCGGGAAAGCTCAATCTTGGCGTCTTCGAGAACACCCTGAGCTGCAATGAGTGATTGAGAGAATTCACGAAGTGATGCCGTCACTTCCGCTAGCTCTGTCTGTTCGGCAATGTTCTTCCGCGCGTGGGTCAACTGAGTGATGTGGTTATCACGTTCTTGCAGGGTGAGCAGAGCGAGCTGATCCTCTGGGCGTGCTTTCACGTCACTTCTCTCGTTGAATTATGGGTGGAACTTGTATCTCTACTGTACGACGAGGAAGTCCCAAGGATCTGTTCGCAGATCCGAAACCTCGACATCGATATCAGGGAATTGCTTCTTCAGCTGAGAGGCAGCAGTGTCAAGCCAGAGCCACTCAGATGCCCAGTGTGAGACATCGATGAGAGCTGGACCACCAGAAACCAGTGCCTGTTCTCGAGCTTCCTGAGCTGGATGGTGACGCAAATCAGAGGTGATGTAGACATCAGAACCCCGCACAGCTTCAGTAGCCAACAATGAATCACCTGCGCCTCCACAGAGTGCGACGCGAGAAATAGCTGCATTGAAGTCACCTGAGACTTTGACTCCCCCAGCAGTGTTGGGAAGCAGATCAGCAAGAACACGAGCAAGAGTTCCCAGAGTGGTCATTTCTGGAAGGTTCCCCACGCGGCCAATTCCCGTTCCCGCAAGCGCACCAGGTTCGATAGGTGACGTGTTCACGAGCCCTAATGATTGAGCAATGACATCAGATACGCCGTTCTCCACAACATCAGCGTTGGTGTGAGCAGCAAGGAGAGCCACGTTTCCTCGAATGAGCTGAGCAATGAGGCTGCCTTTATACAGCTCTTCGTTGACACTCGTCACACCCCGCATGAGTAAAGGGTGATGAGTGATCAACAGATCTGCCTTGACCTCAACGGCTTGTTCAACCGTCGAAGAAACAGCATCCACAGCGAGCAGGATGCGCTGAACGGGGCTATCTAGAGAGCCTGAAACGAGACCTGGGGCATCCCAGCTTTCTGCTCCAGAAAGAGGCCACAGAGAGTGGGCATACTCAACAACATCGCGAAGATTAGTCACGATTCGAGCCTAGTCGTCTGACTTAACTCCGAAAACGAGCTCATCAAAGCTCGGGCGAGGTGCGAACGAGTTGATGTGATTGATGGGGTTTGTTGAACGAAGCTGGGGAGCTTCAAACTCTTCAACGACAACTTCTTCAACAATGACGTCTTCTACGACCTCATCTTCAACACGCACCTCATCGAAGATGGCGGGTTCAGGGGTGTAACTCATCGAAGCGGCAAACACGGGAGCAGCAACAGGTTCGCTGACCACTGCTTCGCCAAACATCTGGGGAATTGGATCAGATCCAGCGGTTTCAGAAATCGTGGTGGCAACAATTTCACCATCGATGCTGATTTCAGAGAGAACCCGCTCGGCAATGACGTGCGCATCTTCGATAACTGCCTCAACAACTGTTTCTTCAACAATGATGTGGTCTTCCACGACTGCTGCCTCAACAACATCCTCGTGGACATAGGTGATGGGCTGAGTGTGCTCGAGAGTGCTCTCATCCACTGAAGGAACAAAGATTTCTTCGACGACAATCTCCTGAACAACAGGGATGTCGGTGGTGTCTTCGAGAAGCGCACCGAAAAGATCGTCGATGCCCAATTCTTCTCCCGCAGCAGGTGCTACGGGTTCGGAAGTGAAAGCAGCAACAGGCTGTGGGGCTGTGATGGGCTGAGCAGAACGCATTGCGCGCATCTGTTCTTCCAACAGACGTGCCAGCTCTTCATCAGAGTGAGGCTGGAATGTTGATTCTGAGTTGTCAGTCATTGTTCACGCCTCCTTTGCACGATGTAGGGGAAATCCCCTCAGAGCACACTACTTGAACACCAAACGTTAACCCAAAAGTTCAGGGCGGGTGTCGCCCAGACAAAAAAGAAAGAGCGCCGCATTTCTGCGACGCTCTTTCACACGAGTGGGCCCTACCGGGCTCGAACCGATGACATCCACGGTGTAAACGTGGCGCTCTACCAACTGAGCTAAAGGCCCGTGCTCGAAATATATTACAGGTTTTCTACGAGCTCTTTGTACGAAGCGAAATCACGAGCCTGTCCAGGGGCGGTGACAAACTGCCCTGCGAGGTTTCCGTCCTTGTCGATCACGAAGGTGCCACGGTTCGCGAAGCCCTTGTCTTCAAGGAATACGCCGTACTTCATCGCAACTTCACCATGAGGCCACATGTCAGAGAGAAGGGAGAAATCATAGTTTTCTTTTTCTGCAAAAACACGAAGAGTGGGGCTGGAATCAACCGAGATAGCAAGTAGTTCAACACCGTTGGTCTTGAAGACAGAGATGTTGTCACGCAGTTCACAGAGCTCACCCGTGCAGATGCCAGTAAATGCGAGTGGGTAGAACACGAGGACAACTGGTTTCACCCCACGGAACTGCGACAAAGATACTTCTTCACCGAACTGGTTCTTCAAAGTGAATTCCGGGGCTGGAGCACCAATAGTTAGGCTCATTTGAGCTTCTCCTTGTTTTGTGGGATGACGACAGAACAATCCTAGATGCGTTGATGGTTTACATATCCATATCTAATTACTGTTGGGCATCTTCTCGTCTGTAGAGTGTTACCTAGTGTCCACGCTGTAACCCAGCTGGATCTTCCCTCCCCCAGCATGTACAAGCACGATCTGCTTGTAAGAAAGAGGTTGTTGTGACGGTTAACGACCAGGATCCCTACTCGGTCAGTAACTACGACGCCGATCCGCAAGAGTCAGCGGAATGGAACGAATCACTTGATGGCGTCGTTGCGTCACAGGGTCACGAACGCGGTCGAGACATCATGCTCTCCCTCCTTCGTCGCTCCAAGGAACTTCACCTGGGCGTGCCCATGGTTCCCACAACCGACTACCTCAACACCATTGCTCCAGAGAACGAGCCCGCGTTCCCTGGCGACGAAGAGACTGAACGTCGCTACCGTGCATGGATCCGCTGGAACGCTGCGATGCTCGTGCACCGCGCACAGCGCCCCGGCATTGGCGTGGGTGGACACATTTCGTCTTACGCTTCTTCTTCTTCTCTCTACGAAGTGGGTTTCAACCACTTCTTCCGCGGCCAGGACCACCCTGGTGGCGGCGATCAGATCTTCGTGCAGGGTCACGCCTCTCCTGGTGTCTACGCACGTGCATTCCTTGAGGGACGCCTGAACGAAAGCCAGCTCGATGGCTTCCGCCAGGAAAAGTCTCACGCCGGTGGCGGACTCTCTTCTTACCCACACCCACGTTTGATGCCTGACTTCTGGCAGTTCCCCACCGTGTCCATGGGTCTCGGCCCCATCAACGCGATCTACCAGGCACAGCTCAACCGTTACCTCACCAACCGTGGCATCAAGGATGCATCCGACCAGCAGGTCTGGGCATTCCTCGGAGACGGCGAAATGGATGAGGTCGAATCGCGTGGACAGCTCCAGGTAGCTGCCAACGAAGGCCTTGACAACCTCAACTTCGTGATCAACTGCAACCTGCAGCGCCTTGACGGTCCTGTTCGCGGTAACGGAAAGATCATCCAGGAACTCGAGAGCTTCTTCCGCGGAGCTGGCTGGAATGTCATCAAGGTCATCTGGGGTCGTGAATGGGATTCACTGCTGGAGAACGACCACGACGGTGCACTCCGAACCCTCATGAACGTCACCCCCGATGGTGACTTCCAGACCTACAAGACCGAAGACGGCGCCTTTGTGCGTGAGAACTTCTTCGCACGTGACCCACGTGCGCTCAAGCTCGTTGAGCACATGAGCGATGACGATGTCTGGAAGCTCAAGCGCGGTGGCCACGACTACAACAAGGTCTTCGCCGCGTTCAAGGCAGCTTCCGAGCACAAGGGTCAGCCCACTGTCATCCTGGCTCACACCATCAAGGGTTACGGACTGGGTAAGCACTTCGAGGGCCGCAACGCGACCCACCAGATGAAGAAGATGAAGCTTGATGACCTCAAGCTCATGCGTGACTTCCTCAAGATCCCCATCACTGATGCGGTTCTGGAAGAAAACCCCTACATGCCTCCGTACTACAAGCCTGAGGAAAACGATCCTCGCCTGCAGTACATGCACGAACGTCGCCGTGAACTAGGCGGATATGTCCCTCAGCGTCGC
Organism: Aurantimicrobium minutum; assembly: GCF_029892845.1. Taxonomy (GTDB): domain Bacteria; phylum Actinomycetota; class Actinomycetes; order Actinomycetales; family Microbacteriaceae; genus Aurantimicrobium; species Aurantimicrobium minutum_B. The sequence goes on along the minus strand of NZ_JARXVT010000004.1, from coordinate 6,335 downwards.
TCGAAGTACACCGAGCTTGCTCTTCCCGAAAAGAAGACTTACGACATCGCTGCCAAGGGTTCTGGTGTTCAAGAAGTCGCCACCACCATGGGCTTCGTACGTCTGCTGAAGGACATGATTCGAGACAAGGAATTCGGTCCACGTATTGTGCCGATCATTCCTGACGAGGCTCGTACCTTCGGTATGGACACCTTCTTCCCCAACGCGAAGATCTACAACCCCAACGGACAGCACTACATGTCCGTGGACCGCGATCTTCTCCTTGCTTACAAAGAAGACCCCACCGGAACCATCCTGCACGTGGGTATCAATGAGGCGGGTGCACTCGCAGCATTTACCGCAGTGGGTAGCTCCTATTCCACCCAGGGTGAAATCCTTATCCCGATTTATGTCTTCTACTCGATGTTCGGATTCCAGCGCACCGGTGACGCCCTGTGGCTCGCCGGTGACCAGATGGTCCGTGGATTCGTCATTGGTGCAACAGCTGGTCGCACCACACTGACCGGTGAAGGTCTCCAGCACGCGGACGGCCACTCGCCTATCCTCGCTGCAACTAACCCTGCGGTCGTGACCTATGACCCTGCCTACACCTACGAAATCGGACACATCATGCGTGATGGTCTGCAGCGTATGTATGGCGGAACTCACCCTGACCCCAACGTGATGTACTACATCACCGTCTACAACGAGCCCATTCAGCAGCCCGCTGAACCTGAGAACCTCGATGTCGATGGCGTTCTACGCGGAATTTACAAGCTCCAGGAAAACGACATGCCTGGCGTCAAGTCTCAGATCTTGGCTTCTGGTGTTGCTGTTCCCTGGGCTTTGGAAGCACAGAAACTTCTCGCTGAAGACTGGGGCGTTTCTGCCGATGTCTGGTCTGTCACTTCATGGGGTGAACTGCGCCGCGACGGTATTGCAGCTGACCACTTCAACATGATGAACCCCGAGGCACCTGCACAGGTTCCTTATGTCACCGAGAAGCTCTCTGGTGCTGAAGGTCCATTCGTTGCTGTGACCGACTACAACCACATGGTTCCTGACCTGATTCGCCCCTACGTTCCTGGTGACTATGCCACCTTGGGCGCTGACGGTTTTGGTTTCAGTGACACCCGTGCAGCAGCTCGTCGCTTCTTCACCATCGACGGTCCTTCCGTCGTGGTGCGCACACTCGAGCAGCTGGCTAAGCAGGGCAAGGTTGATCGTGGACTGATTCGCCAGGCAATCGAGAAGTACCGCCTCTACGACGTCACTGCAGGAACAACCGGATCTGCCGGCGGCGAAAGCTAACCACCGCGGATGGCCGCTGAACGAACTAAAGCGGAAACGCTTGCCTGGTTGCGCACCATTTCTGGTGAGCTCTCCACGCTGACCGTTAAACGCCTAGAGGACACGCTTCCCTGGTATCGCGATATGCCCCCTGGGCGTCGCTCTGCTGTGGGACTAGTAGCCCAGGCGGGAATTACCTCGTTCATTGCCTGGTTTGACGACCCCAAAACAACTCCGTGGATTGCCTCGGATGTGTTTGGTGGAGCCCCTCGTGAACTTCTGCGCTCCGTCACCCTGCAGCAAACCTTGCAGCTCATTCGCTGCACGGTAGAAGTTGTAGAAGAACGCATCAAGGGTCACGGTGAAGAGCTCCGCGAAGCGATCCTGCTTTACTCGCGTGAGATTGCTTTCGCAGCAGCTGATGTCTATGCACGTGCAGCAGAGGCCCGCGGCCTCTGGGATGCACGTCTCGAGGCACTCGTAGTCGACAGCATCCTCTCTGGCGAATACGATGACGAGCTCCCCAGCCGTATTGCTGCTTTGGGCTGGCAAGGCCGTGGCGAGGTCTGTGTCGTTGTTGGCCGCGCACCACGCCAGTTAGAAGTGGACCGCCTGCGCCGAACTGCACGTCATTTGCACGCCGACATTTTGATTGGTGTACAGGGAAACCGTCTGGTTGTTGTTATCGGTCGTGCTGAGCCTCTCGAAGAAGAGGTGGAGAACTCCACCATGAGCTTCATGGACATCACCAAGAAGATCGAAGAAGACTTCGGCGAAGGACACTTGGTCGTGGGACCTGAGGTTCCCTCCCTCGTTGATGCTGTCTCCAGTGCTCGTGCTGCACTGGCTGGCTACTCTGTTGCCAGCGCGTGGCGCGGTGCTACAAGGCCCATTGCCGCTGACGACTTGCTCCCTGAACGAGCTCTTGCGGGTGACCCATTAGCTCGCGCCACACTGATTGAGCGCATTTACGTTCCACTCAGTGATCAGTCTTCAGAGCTCCTTACTACTCTGCAGAGTTATTTGGACAACGGCCGCAGCCTGGAAGCTACGGCTCGGGACCTGTTTGTTCACCCCAACACGGTGCGTTACCGCCTCAAGCGCGTGACTGATGTCATTGGCTGGGATGCCACTGGTCCACGTGAAGCCATGATCTTGCAGTGTGCATTGATTTTGGGTTCCATCAAGGAACCCATCAAGAAGCCGCGCAAACCACTTCGTCCCACCACTGCAGAATAGGGATTTTCCGCCGGTAACATGCGGAAAATGTAGAGACTCCACAACGATTCTCGCGATAGTGTGTCGATGAGTGCACAGCGCTCACCGCCATTGATTGGAAGACTAAACACGTGATTGTTGTTGTCTGCCCTGGACAGGGCTCACAGACCCCCGGATTCCTCGAACCATGGATAGCTGATTCGGGAGCCAAAGCTCTTCTCGAAACACTTTCTGACGCTGCAGGTGTTGACCTGGTCAAGCACGGAACTGTCAGCGACGCTGACACGATTCGTGACACCTCGATTGCACAGCCTCTCATCGTGGCAGCTGGCATCCTCACTCTGGATGCATTGGCAGAAACAGATCACCTTTCCAAGACTGCTGGCATTGCCGGCCACTCGGTTGGAGAATTCACCGCAGCTGCTGGTGCTGGTGTCTTGGACGCCACAGACGCCGTGCGCCTGGTGGGTATCCGCGGTCGCGCCATGGCAGATGCTGCAGCGATTATCCCTACCGGTATGAGCGCTGTTATCGGTGGTGAAGAATCAGAGATTCTTGCCAAGCTCTCCGAGCTTGGCCTTTTCCCCGCCAACTACAACGGTGGCGGACAGCTCGTCGTTGCCGGAGAACTTCCCGCACTAGCCAAGCTCGCTGAAGAGCCTCCTGCAGGTACTCGCGTCATTCCTCTCCAGGTTGCAGGTGCATTCCACACCAGCTACATGCTGGATGCTGTGGAGACTCTGCGCGAAGCTGCAGAGACCGTAAACACTGCTGATGCAGTCAAGGCACTCTGGACCAACAAAGACGGCTCCATTGTGACCAAGGGTCAGGAATTCCGCGATCTTCTGGTTGGTCAGGTGTCGTCACCTGTGCGCTGGGATAAGTGCATGGAGGGCTTCGCCACTGCTGGGGTCACTGGCATTATCGAGTTAGCTCCCGCCGGCGCACTTGTGGGCCTGGCTAAGCGTGGCCTCAAGGGCGTTCCTACCGTCGCTGTGAAGACTCCCGAAGACCTTGTAGCTGCCCGCGAACTGATTGACTCTGTCGCCTAAGCGGCCGGACGAGAAAGAACTCATCATGACTCACGTGAATCTCAAGCAGTCTGAAGGCGCCAAGTACGCTCGCATTTACGCCATGGGTGCTGCTCGTGGTGACCTCACCGTTACCAACGATGACATCGCAGGTCCGATCGAATCCAGCGATGAATGGATTCGCCAGCGCACCGGTGTGATCACACGCAAGCGCGCCTCCAAGGGCATCACTGCTGCTGACCTAGCAACAGAAGCGGCCAAGGAAGCGATTGCGAAGGCAGGCATCAAGCCTGAAGAGATTGATGTCGTCCTCATCTCCACCATCAGCAACACGGTGCAGACCCCGTCCATGGCAGCACTGGTAGCCGACCGCGTCGGCGCTAACCCTGCGGCCGCCTATGACATCTCTGCTGCGTGTGCTGGTTACACCTACGGAATTGCTCAGGCAGATTCGTTTGTCCGCTCAGGTCTGGCCAAGTATGTACTCGTCATTGGCGCAGAAAAGCTCAGCGAGATCATCGAGCCGACTGACCGAACCATTAGCTTCCTCCTCGGTGACGGCGCTGGTGCTGCCGTTGTTGGTCCCAGTGACTTCCCTGGCATCTCTAAGAGCGTCTGGGGATCAGACGGCTCGAAGTGGGATGCCGTCGGCATGAACCACACTTTGGCTGAATACCGCGATGGCCACGGCGACGTAGCCTGGCCAACTCTGCGTCAAGAAGGCCAGACTGTTTTCCGTTGGGCTGTCTGGGAGATGGCTAAGGTCGCTCAGAAGGCTCTTGAAGAAGCAGGCATCACCAGCGATCAGCTCGCAGCCTTCATCCCCCACCAGGCAAACATGCGCATCATTGACGAATTCGCAAAGCAGCTCAAACTGCCCGAATCCGTTGTCATTGCGAAGGACATTGAGACCACCGGGAACACCTCCGCTGCCTCAATCCCTCTCGCAACCCACAGACTGCTCGAAGAACACCCCGAGCTCAGCGGTGGCCTCGCCCTCGAAATCGGCTTTGGTGCCGGTCTCGTCTATGGCGCTCAGGTCGTCGTCCTTCCCTAGAAAAGCCTCACTTGGCCGGTAAACTAAACCAGTCAAACGAACCCCCAACAAGGAGATAACAATGGCACTGTCCACCGAAGAAGTACTTGCAGGTCTGGCTGAGCTCGTAAACGACGAAACCGGCATTGCAACCGACACGGTACAGCTGGACAAGTCTTTCACCGACGACCTCGACATTGACTCGATCTCGATGATGACCATCGTCGTGAACGCTGAAGAGAAGTTCGACGTAAAGATCCCCGACGAGGAAGTAAAGAACCTCAAGACCGTTGGCGACGCAGTTAACTTCATCGTTTCTGCATCCTAAGGATTTCGTAAGCGAGGGCCGGTAACACCAGTTCCGGCCCTTGTTTACAATCCCCCAGCTTTCCCTCACATCCCCACCAGAAAGACTCAACTCATGAGCAAGAAGATTGTCGTCACCGGTATCGGTACCACGTCTCCTCTCGCAGGAAATGCCCCCGAGACCTGGGCTGCACTCCTCGCTGGTAAGTCTGGTGCTCGCGCACTCGAACAAGAGTGGGTTGAGAAGTGGGAAATCCCCATCAAGTTTGCTGCTCAGGCAGCGGTTCCCGCAGTCGACGTTCTTGAGCGTGTGGAGACCAAGCGTCTCGACCCTTCTTCTCAGTTCGCACTCATCGCAGGCCGCGAAGCATGGGCAGATGCAGGCAGCCCCGAGGTTGACCCCGGTCGCCTCGCCGTTGACTGGTCCACCGGTATTGGTGGAGTCTGGACTCTCCTCGACGCGTGGGACACCCTGCGCGAAAAGGGTCCACGTCGTGTTCTCCCCATGACCGTTCCCATGCTCATGCCTAACGGCCCCGGAGCAGCTATTGGTATGGACCTCCACGCACGTGCAGGTGTGCGCACCGTCGTTTCTGCTTGTGCTTCCAGCACCGAAGCTATCGCGAACGCATATGAGCACCTTCAGGCTGGTCTGGCAGATGTCATCATCGCGGGTGGTTCTGAAGCCGCAATCCACCCACTTCCTATTGCGTCGTTTGCTGCCATGCAGGCACTGTCTAAGCGCAATGATGACCCACAGGCCGCTTCTCGCCCCTATGACGTGAACCGTGACGGTTTCGTCCTGGGTGAAGGTGCTGCTGCTCTGGTTCTTGAAACCGAAGAGCACGCTCTCGCTCGTGGCGCAAAGATTTATGCAGAGGTTGCCGGTGGCGCTGTCACCTCTGACGCGTATCACATCACTGCACCAGACCCAGAGGGTTCTGCAGCAGCACGTGCCATGCTTCAAGCTCTCGAGCAGGCAGGCGCAACCATTGAGGACGTTGTCCACATCAATGCTCACGCCACCTCAACACCCGTGGGTGACATAGCTGAATATAACGCTCTGCGCCGCGTGTTCGGAGACCACCTGGACAACATCGCTGTATCAGCAACTAAGGCTTCCACCGGCCACCTTCTTGGTGGTGCCGGTGCTATTGAGGCCATGTTCACCGTTCTGGCACTCCACAACCGTCTTGCTCCCCCCACCATCAACCTTGATGATCAGGACCCTGAGATCAAGCTTGATGTTGTCACCAGCCCACGTGAGCTTCCTGCCGGTGACATTCTCGCCATCAGCAACTCTTTCGGCTTCGGTGGACACAACGCCGTGGTTGCTTTCCGCAGCTACAACTAAGCCACAACAAGAAAGCCCCTGCTCACTGAACTGAACCCCAAAAGTGGGACTCGTAATTAAGAGTCTCTACTTGAAGGGAAGAAAGTTTATGGATCTCAGGGTCAAACATTCACTCGAAACC
>NZ_JARXVT010000003.1 GCF_029892845.1 Aurantimicrobium minutum | reverse complement strand
GGATCGCTTGTCGGATACCCAAGGATTCCAGATTCGAAACCGTATTGAGACCAGAGTGTTCTCACTTCGGGTTTGACTGGATGCGCCCCTGTTGCAGGAGTGATGAAGAGGAATCCGTTTTGGAAGATTTGGAAGCAACCGCTGTCTTTGAGTCCACACCATTTAGGTGAAGTCATGTTTCCGAGCCAGGAGTTTGTGATGATTCCGTTAACCCAAGGGTCTATGGAGGCAGATATGCGTGCGACTCCGTTGGTGACGGTTACTGTTCCGCCTTGGAACGTTTGAGTGTATGTAGTCGAAGTGTTGCTTGGATCGCTTGTCGGATACCCAAGGATTCCAGATTCGAAACCGTATTGAGACCAGAGTGTTCTCACTTCGGGTTTGACTGGATGCGCCCCTGTTGCCGGAGAGGAGAAGATGTATCCTCCCTGAAATTGTTGGTAGCACCCAGTGTTAACTAATCCACAGATTGGGTCAGTAGTTGGGTATCCAAGCCAACCACTCTCAAAACCGAAATTTCCCCAGCTTTCTCTGTAGTCGACGGTTAATGCATGAGATCCGGAAGTCGGAGACCAAAAAACAAAACCACCTTGAAATGAGTTGTAACAACCACCGTTGATAAGCCCACAATAAGTCCTACTTGTGGGGTAGCCGAGCCAGCCATTTTCGAATGCTTGGGAAGCCCATCCTGGGCGTATTTCAGACTTTATATCGAAGGTTCCAACTCCAGGAACTGAGTAGATACTTCCACCACTAAAGTTTTGGAAACAGGCAGACAATTTCAACCCACAGAACTGGGTATAAGTCGGGTATCCAAGATAGCTCGAAGCTGCACCAATAGAGTCGTAGTAAGCCTTAATTGGGCCGATTGTTTCAAAGCCTCTGGTGCTTCCAAACCAGTCAACGAATAACTGATAAAAATTTCGGTTCCCATACGCGGAACAAGAATCACCGGTTCCGTAACCAGCATTTAGAGCTGCATCATTGGGCGTGTAGGGCGTGTAGTAGTAGAGCGCGGCTGTTGCTCGATTTTGAATATATACACTCTTGGTGCCGCACCAAGGCGCATTTGCTTGATAAGCAATGTTTGAAACCTGGCCAACTGGATACCACGTAAATGAACCGGTGCCGTAACGCTGAAGTTGTCGTGCTGCAGACCAAACCTGATAAAAAAATCCGGCATAGTCGACGACGCAAGGTTGGCCGTTATCGTAGCAAGCGAATCCTGTCGCCTGATTAATTTGTCTAACAGTAGGCCATGAGTCAGAAATGAGGGACTGTTCTTTTTCCAAAAGTACTAGAAGAACTTTTTGACTGATGTTACAAACTTGTCCAACTTTGGCAATTATTGTTGCTGCGTTTTCTCTCGGAGAGCCTGGGTAGGCAGAGCAATATCCTGGTTGAGCTGCCATATCTGGTGTTTGTTGGAAATAATCACGTAAACAGGTATCTGCAATCGAGGTAGATCCCCAGGGTGCACCTGCCTGATGTGACGGATTCCCATTATTAATCGTGCAGTTCGGAACCTTTGAGTTTAGAAAATCCTGAACACCAGATGCAGATAGGGCGTTTCCATCAAAAAACTTTGAGTCACTGATGATGTTTCCAGCATCAAACTGGCTTAAGTCTGCCGCTTTCGCAGCTGTGTTGCTGAGTGATGTTGCGTTGAACATTGAAAAAAGTAGAGCAAAAATCGTTAAGACAACGACTCGTTTACTCGCACCTTTTCCAATAATCCTCATAATGTTTAAGTCTAAACATTTAGTTGAAAGTTTCCTGATAAGTCACAGGGCGGGTTTGGAATCCTAAAATGTATTCGTTGAATGACGAATCATTTGTTGCGAACGTTTGCTTCGTTTTCAAGGAACCATCTGTATGTCTTGTCAATTCCATCGTCTAATGATGTTCGAGCTTCCCAACCTAGAGAATTTATTCTTGAAACGTCTAGTAATTTTTGAGGAGTACCGTCAGGTTTTGACAAGTCCTGGGAGAGTAATCCTTCGTAGCCAACTACGTCTGCAATTAACTTAGCCAGCTCACTTATCGACACGTCAGAGCCAACTCCAACATTGATGGTGTCTGGTGAATCGTAGTGATTGAGTAAGAATATGCAGGCATCTGCCAGGTCATCGACGTAGAGAAATTCTCTGCGAGGAGTTCCTGAGCCCCAGATGACGACCTCAGGTAAATTGTTTATTTTTGCTTCATGAATTCTCCGCATCAATGCAGGTAAGACGTGAGAATGCTCGGGGTGAAAGTTATCTCCGGGGCCATAAAGATTCGTAGGCATAGCAGATATCCAATGACGACCGTATTGTCGTCTCGAGGCTTGAACTTGCATAATCCCAGCAATTTTGGCTATCGCATACGCATCGTTAGTAGGCTCCAACGCACCAGTAAGTAAGGAGTCTTCCTTTATGGGTTGCATAGCAAACTTTGGGTAAATGCATGATGAACCAAGAAAAAGTAACTTGTCAACCTCATATTTATTTGCGGCATCCATGAGGTTTGTTTGAATTTGTAAATTTTCGCTTAAAAATTCTGCAGGGAAAGAGTTATTTGCTTGGATACCACCGACCCTGGCAGCAGCGTCAACAATGACGTCAGGAAGTTCTTCACTAATGAATTGAAAAGTACGGTCTCGGTCGGTTAGGTCTAGTTCTTTGGACGTTCTACCAATTAGGTTTTGATAGCCTGACGATTCGAGTTTTCTCCAGATTGCACCGCCTGCAAGTCCTCTATGTCCCGCGATATAAATTTTCGCTTCTTTAGATATGTTCATCAAGCCAATCCTCAACTAGGTATTCAACCCGCAAAATTACTTCCCTCAGCTTATTCTTTGCTGTTGCCGTCAGATTGAAAACACCTGAGCTAGTCTTGGGTGAGTATTTGAATCAACAATTGGCCTAGGTGAAAAGTAATGACTCCAGAGTCCCCAAAAAAAGCACTCATCACGGGAATCACCGGTCAAGATGGCAGCTATCTTGCTGAATTGCTTTTGGAAAAGGGATATGAAGTTCACGGTGTTATCCGTAGGGCTTCTACCTTCAACACTTCGCGAATTGACCACCTTTATAACGACCCACACCTTTCAGGAACTCGCCTTTTCCTGCACTATGGAGATTTGAGCGATGGTTCTCGACTCGTAACACTTCTCGACTCGATTCGGCCAGACGAGGTTTATAACCTTGCCGCTCAGTCTCACGTTCGAGTAAGTTTCGATGAACCTGAATACACAGGGAACTCAACAGGTTTGGGATCAATCCGTCTCCTTGAAGCGATCAGAATGGTCGGCCTCGATTGCCGCTACTACCAAGCATCGAGCTCAGAAATGTTTGGAGCAACCCCTCCGCCACAGAACGAAGACACCATCTTCTACCCTCGTTCTCCTTATGGCGCTGCAAAGCTTTATTCCTATTGGGTCACACGTAATTACCGCGAAGGTTACGGAATGTTTGCCGTAAATGGCATTCTTTTCAACCACGAATCTCCCCGTCGCGGTGAGACGTTTGTCACAAGAAAAATCACTCGTGCAGTTGCTCGAATCAAGGCAGGTATCCAGAACGAACTATTCATGGGCAACCTTGATGCAGTTCGAGACTGGGGTTATGCGCCTGAATATGTCGAAGCTATGTGGATGATGCTTCAGCATGACACTCCAGATGACTACGTAGTTTCAACCGGTACTGACTACACAGTTCGTGATTTCCTTCAGCTATCTTTCGAACATGTTGGATTGGACTGGGAACAATACGTGAAGTTTGACGAGCGTTACCTTCGTCCAACAGAGGTTGACGCTCTGGTTGGTGATTCTTCGAGAGCAAGAAACGCACTTGGTTGGGTTCCCAAAGTACTTACTCCTGAGCTAGCGCAGATCATGGTTGATTCCGACATTGAGGCGCTAGATGCAGAGGGCACTCACTACATTGACAAGGTCATCCGTCATTAACTGACCTCTATTTGGATAACAATTTTGATAATTGTTTACCCACGAACTCTGATTCAATCAAGAATGCATCGTGACCAAAGTCTGATTCCAGCAAGGCTGGCTCGTCACCATTGATGTTTCCCTGAATGTGAGCAGCAAGTCTCTTCTGACCAGCGAGTGGGAAGAAGCGGTCGCTATCAATACCAATGATCAATGTGGGAATTGTGATCGTTTCCAACACTGATTCAATGCTTTCTCTGTTTCGGCCCAAGTCATGTGAGTTCATCGCCTCAACGAGGGTCACGTAGCTGTTGGCATCAAAACGGCGGGTGAACTTGTTGCCGTGGAAGTCGAGATAGCTCGCAACAGCAAAGCGACCACCTTTACCAAGCGGGCTAATGTTGCTTTGCGAGGAGCGGTCAAAGCGCTCGTTGAGCTCAGAAGGTGTGCGGAAGTTCTGGAATGAAATACGGCGTGCCAATGCAAGGCCACGGAACGGGCCCTCACCATCACGTGCTTCGTAGTAATGACCAGCACGGAAAGAAGGATCAAGCATGATTGCTTCTATCTGAACAGTGTTCAGTGCGATTTCATCGGCACTGGTGGCAGGTGGGGCAGCAAGTACAGCTAGACGCTCTACGCGCTCGGGGAACATTGCTCCCCACTCGAGGGCATGCATGCCGCCCATAGAGCCACCAATAACCGCTGCCCACTTCTCAATGCCAATAACGTCAGAGAACTGCGCCTGAGCACGTGCCTGGTCACGAATAGTTGTGTATGGGAATCGTGAACCCCACTCGTAGCCATCTGGAGCCAGTGAAGCAGGGCCAGTAGACCCTTGGCACCCGCCTAGAACATTCGGTGCAACGACAAACCACTTATCGGTGTCGATAGCGAGGCCTGAACCTACTACTTCGTTCCACCAGCCCGCTGTGGTGTGGCCACCTCCGGCTGGACCAACAACGTGGCTGTCTCCAGTGAGGGCGTGAAGGACAAGCACAGCATTGTCTTTGGCCTCATTGAGCGTGCCCCAGGTTTCATAAGCAATTCGAACATGGGGGAGTGATCCACCACATTCAAAGTCAAAGGGGCCTAGGTTTGCGAACTGACGGTTGCCTGGAGCATCACCGTCGCGCCATGCACCTGTAACAGGAGGCTTTCCGGCAACAGAACGAACCTGCTCATCAGTAATAAAGCCTGAGGGCAGGTTGTCGGCGGAATCTTGCCAATCCATTCATTTCCTAGTTCTAGAGGTGATTATTCTTTTGCGTAAGAATTTTTGACTTTCAATCCAAGAAGAAACCTGCCAATAAATATTCTTATAAGTGATGAGAGAGTTAAAGACCAAAGGGCGCCAGGTAGGCCCCAAATTGGAATAAGTATAAATCCAGTGCCAAGGACAATTACTAAGGCTGCTAAAGCAAGAATAATCTCAGTTGAGTAGAGGTTTGCAACCAAGATGGCAATGTTTCCAAATTGAAGATTTGGTAACAAAAACAAAGAAACAATTAGCGGCAGAGTAATGGGGATTGTCATTCGATAGTCATTTGCGAAAACCATTGGTATGACAAACCATGAAGAAACAATGCCGACCAGAAATAGTGGAATTAGGCTGATTGTCCATTTGGTAACAGTTTTTGAGAGTAACTTTTTGAACTCTTTCACCAGGGAAGGTGAAGTGAAATACTTTCGCGCTTCAGGAATCCAACTTTGCGATGCACTTCCAACAAGTAATTCAGCTAGCCCAAAGGCATATAACAAAATTGACAAAAATCCCACTGCATCGATTTCCCCTTGGTGGGCTAGAAGATATTGAGGGACAGAAGCAGTTAGAGCAAATAACCCTGTCGAGATTCCTAATGGCAATCCCGCATGTGTGACTCGAAGGAGTTCTCGGGTATTTGTTGGATCGCTCTCGACGTGGGATAAGTATTTTCGAGTTGTATGTAATGCAACAGGGATTAAAAGAGCGCACATATTGAAAATGCTGAAAAGGAGAATCCAGGCAAGGGCATATACGAGATTCAATGAATGGGTAAGTATTACGATTACCCCAACCGAGCAAAATAGCGCATTGATTCCGTAAACAACTGCGATAAATTGCGCCTTCTGGGCACGTTGCAAAGGTGCAGTCAATAGATCAGAAAATGAATCTATAACTTTCGAAAAGGCGACTAGGGCAACAACAATAATCAAAGTCGGAGTAAAAATTGAAGTTGCTGCGACAGAGATAATAAAAGCAAAAGTAAGTGCAACGCCAAGGACTAAAAGATAAGTTTTTTGACGATGGTCAGCATGCTTTGTTAAGTAAAGGCTTTTTAAGCCCAATTGAGCAAATATAAAAAATGGAGTTGTAATTGCAAGGCTCAACGAGTATTCACTCACACTTGCAGCCCCTGAAGTGTTAGCTAGAACAATCAACACCACAATCACTCCTGCATTTCTGAGTAAACCAGAAAAGGTCAGCCAGAAAGTTTGGTTTGTGGTAATCAATTTCACAAACTTGCCCTATCTAATACTCTGATCTTTCGAAGCCCGGCTTCTTAGAATGCCTGTTGAGTGTGTTTCCAACAACATATTCAGACTAGCTCAGTGGAATTCGCTAGGGTTCAGCACTTATCAACCAAATTGATTCTTATAAACACTGTTCTGCATCCAAAGGATCAAAATGATTACCATCTTAAGCTAATTACCCAGAAACTCTGGTTTTGACCTCGTATTAAACGCGGCAACACCTGCTTGGAAGTCTTGGCTGCCAATCAGCGCTTCCAATTCCTTCGGAAGTTGGCTGAGCGCTTCTTTCTCAACTGCAGCACGAGCTACCCGTGCGTTCCGTAAAGTCGCTTGAACAGCCAGTGGAGCCTGTTCTGCAATGAGACCAGCTAGTTCAAGCGCTCTCTCGACCTGGGTTCCAGCAGGAACAACTTCATTGACCAGTCCAATACGTTGAGCTTCTGCTGCGGTGAAAGTTTCACCGGTGAGGAGATAACGAGAAGCATGTGCCCAGCCCACGCGCTGGGCGAAGCGGGTAGTTGCCCCACCGAAAGGCATGATGCCTCTGGTTACCTCGAGCTGACCGAAGACAGTTGTGTCATCCGCTACTGCCATCTCAGAAGCAAGGATCAATTCGACGCCGAGTGTGAGGCATGTTCCTTGAACTGCCACAATAACGGGCTTAGATATGGGGGCTGTTGTGATTCCCCAGGGGTCAATGCCGCCTTTAGGGGTGAGTTCTAATCCAGATTGTGATGCTGTTCCTAACACATCCCCAAGGTCCAGACCAGCTGTGAAGTGGTCACCTGTGGCAGAGACGACGACAACGCGGACGTTGTCGTCGCGGTCTGCCTCGGCATACGCCAGGGAAAGCTCAGAGAGCATCTGCCTATTTGCAGCATTCATCTTCTCTGCACGATTGAGATGCAGATGACGAATGTGACCAATAGTTGAAACAAGAACGAGGGGCTCAGCCATGGAGTAGACGCTACTCCAAGGCCAAGCCCCTCGACTAGTTACTAGTGCGTTGAGTCCTAGATTGCTGCGGCAGCAGCAAGACCCTTCTCGAGGTCTGCCTTAAGGTCTTCAATGTTCTCAAGACCTACTGAGAGGCGAACCAAACCAGGAGTTACACCACTTGTCAGCTGCTGCTCAGGAGTGAGCTGCGAGTGAGTGGTGGAAGCAGGGTGGATAACCAGTGAACGTACGTCACCGATGTTTGCCAAGTGACTGAACAGTTCGAGGTTGTCTACGAATGCCTTGCCAGCCTCAACACCGCCCTTGAGTTCGAAAGACAGCACAGCACCAACACCCTTAGGGGCGTAACGGTTAGCTGCGGTGTACCAGGGGCTGGATGGCAGCGCTGCATAGTTGACGGAAGCCACCTGGGGGTGTGCTTCCAACCACTGTGCAACAGCGGTTGCGTTCTCCACGTGACGCTCAATACGCAGGCTCAAGGTTTCGATGCCCTGGATGATCTGCCATGCGCTCGCAGGAGCGATGGAGGAACCGAGGTCACGAAGAAGCTGAACACGGGCCTTGATGATGTACGCAATAGCGTCGCCAAGAACGGTGGTGTAGCTCGCACCGTGGTACGAGGGGTCTGGTTCGGTGAGGCCTGGGAACTTCTCGACGTTCTTGGACCATTCAAACTTGCCACCGTCCACGATGACACCACCGATAACAGTTCCGTGGCCACCCAGGAACTTGGTTGCGGAGTGGATCACGATGTCAGCACCGTGCTCGAGAGGGCGAATCAAGTAGGGGGTAGCGATGGTGTTGTCCACGATGAGGGGAATTCCAGCCTCATGAGCAACCTTGGATACAAGTGAAATGTCCAAGATATTGATGCGAGGGTTACCAATGGTTTCACCGAAGAAGAGCTTGGTGTTGGGGCGAACAGCTGCGCGCCATTCGTCTGCGTCATCCTGGTTCTCGACGAAGGTAACTTCGATACCGAGCTTGGCCAGGGTGTACTTGAACAGGTTGTAGGTACCTCCATAGATGGAGCTCGAAGACACAATGTGGTCGCCTGCTTCAGCAATGTTCAGAACAGCGAATGTTTCAGCAGCTTGGCCTGAGGAAACCAGAAGTGCTGCGGTTCCACCTTCAAGAGCTGCTACACGCTGCTCTACAACGTCCTGCGTGGGGTTCTGGATGCGGGTGTAGATGTTTCCGAACTCTGCAAGAGCAAAGAGATTCTTTGCGTGCTCTGCATTGTTGAAGACGTAAGAAGTGGTCTGGTAGATCGGAGTCGCACGCGCGTTGGTGACGGGGTCAGGCTGCGCGCCCGAGTGGATCTGCTTGGTTTCAAACTTCCAGTTTGCTTGGTCATTGCTCATGGTGTGCTCCTTAGGCAGGTGGTGAAAACTTGCTTTGACGTTACGCCCGCCAGGAGCACTACTCAATTACGCAAGTCACGTGGTGTAACAAAGAGCCAATTGAGGTTCGGTTGAACAATCGGCTTGAACAGCTTCACCACCGGTTTTGTGGACAGAAGAACGGTCAAACCGAATGAACCAATTACGGCCAAGAGGATGTACCAGAGGGGACGCTCGCCATCGAGAACGCCGTTCTCACGCAGGGGATAAAGCACGAAGGTGTGGAGCAAGTAGACATACATCGTTGCTTGACCGAACTGGGTAAACCATGTTTGTTCACGAGGAATCAGAACCAAGAAGGCCATAATCATGGCCGCAGCCACCAGCATGGTGGCGAGACGGCCTAAGCCACCCCACCACTGGTCATATCCGAAGGTGGCATAGCCAGAGTCATAGGTAATGAAACTTCTAATTTGAACTTCTCGGAGGAAGGGAACGCTGATTGCAATTCCGATTGCGACAAGAGCCATGAACGCTGCTGCCACTACTCGCCAACGAATGACTGATTGTGAGCTGAGCGCCATCCAGCGCTCGCCGAGGTTCCATTCCCGGAGTTGCCAGCCAAAGACGAAGAAAGGCAAAAACCCGAGAACTCGTGCAGCTGAGAAGGTCTGATCGATAGGAAAGTAGCCGGCAGTAATGGAAATCACGATGCTAATCAGCAGTGGGTATTTCAAAGCCACCAAATAAGGCAGAACGATGCGCCAGATAGCCAGTGCAAGCAAGAACCAGAGAGTCCAAGAAGCCCTGGTGAGGTCAAGGCGGAAATTTCCGTTATAGAAGAAGAGAACTACTGACCAGATCACTTCAAAGATGATGTACGGAACCACGATGTCTGTGAACACAGTGCGTATGCGCTTATCGTCTGGTGCTGTTCCCTTTGTGAAGTAGCCAGAAACGGCGACAAAGACGGGAACATGGAAAGCATAGATAAAGACGTAAAGAGTGAAAGCGGCGTCGTTCTCGCCCACCATTTTGGTTAGTGTATGGCCTGCCACCATGAGAGCAATAGCTCCAAAACGGGCGTTATCCCATAACGCGACCCGCTGTGTGCTCATATTAACTAGCCTAGAACTATGGAATCGAGTCCTAAGCCACTGATCATGAACTCCGCAGGTGTTCTAGTTGAAGACACCAGAAGCCCCAAAGAAATCATCTGGGAGAAATACACCACACTCCCTTTTATCTTTTTGTCATTCATCTTCCTGTTGGGCTACTCAGTCCTCATCCTCGACGATGAGGTTTTCACCCGTGGACTCGACAAAATCATCCTTCTAGGCCTCACAGTTATCTGGCTGACGTTCATCATCGATTACTTCGTGCGATTAACCCTCTCCACGAACAAACGGCTGTATTTCAAACGCAATGTGATTGACCTCATTTCGATGGCCATTCCGTTTATCAGACCTTTCCTGTTGTTGATGTATCTCTCGCGACTGCGTTTCTTCCGAGGACGCCAAGGTTCCTCTGTGCGTGCACGGTTGGTCGCATATGCGGCTTCATTCGCTTTGATGTATATCTACGTTCTTTCTTTGGCTGTTTATGCGGCTGAGCGTGACGCAGTGGGCGCCACCATCACGAACTACGGCGACTCGGTATGGTGGGCAATCGAGACCATCACCACAGTTGGTTATGGAGACATGATCCCCGTGACCGTCATGGGACGCATTTACGCATCTCTGTTGATGTTGGGCGGAGTTGTCATCGTGGGTGCAACAACAGCAACCGTGATCTCCTACCTCAGTGAAAAGGTCCAGACAGTTCACAAAAAGTCTCAAGAACACGCCTCACATCAGAACGACGGTCACAAACACGATGACAATCACCCTCAATCTTGAGGAATTAGCCCAGCAGGGTTTCATTGATTCAAGTTGGGTCGAAGTTCTTGCCCCGGTTCAAGAAGTGCTCAATCAGATAGTGCTCAAGCTGAACAAAGAATTAGCTGCCGGGCATCAAGTATTTCCTGAACCAGAGAACATCCTGAGGGCTTTCAAGACTCCTTTTGAGAAGGTCAGGGTCGTCATCCTTGGACAAGACCCGTATCCAACTCCAGGAGATGCAGTCGGCCTTTCCTTCTCCGTGGCAGCTGAACAGCTCACATTGCCACGAAGTTTGAAGAACATCTTCACCGAACTACAAACAGATATCGGTTGCGAGCAACCAGCTAAAGGTGATCTCCAGCCCTGGGTAGACCAGGGAGTCATGCTTTTAAACAGGGTTTTGACTGTTCGCGCAGGTGAAGCAGGATCTCACCGAGGAATTGGTTGGGAACAGGTCACAGAGTGTGCGCTCACGGCACTCGATGGGCGCGCAGGAAGCGCACTCGTTGCTTTGCTATGGGGGAATGACGCGATTTCAGCAAAACCATTTCTGGCTGAAACTGTAGTTATCGAGTCAGTTCACCCGAGTCCGCTTTCTGCCTCTCGGGGTTTCTTTGATTCGAAGCCATTCAGCAAGGTGAACAAAGCCCTTATAGAGCTTGGCCAGGCGCCCATTAATTGGGCGTTGCCAAGCAATTCTGTGTTGTTCTAGTCAGTAGGCTTGTGCTCGTGCTTCCAGAGGAATATCTCAAACCACGCCAGCTGCCGCTGCATCTGCAGAAACGGCCTGAGCCGGAAGCGCCGTTTTCTTTTGAAATCAGGGAAGCAACTGCTGCAGATCTTCCAGATATTCGCGAGATATATAACTATTACGTTCTCAACAGCGTGGTGACTTTTGATGAAGATCAGATGACCCTCAAAGAGTGGAAGCAGAAATTTGCCTATCTTGAGAAACTCAAGATGCCCTTTATCGTTGCTGTATCTCCTGGTGAACAGGTGCTTGGCTATGCGCTGGTCACTCCATGGAAGCAAAAGCGCGCCTATCGCTACACGGTAGAGAACTCGATTTATCTTCGTGCTGCGTCAACTGGAAAAGGGTTGGGCAAAGCGTTGATGCAGGAGCTCATGAATCGTTCTGAAGCAGCTGGATTGAAAGAAATCATTGCCGTCATCGCTGACGGGGGAGCGGAGTCCTCTCTCAAGCTTCATGACGACTTTGGTTTTAAAGAAATTGGACGAATGGGGCGAGTTGGGTTCAAATTTGATCGTTGGCTTGGGACTGTTTTGTTACAGAAGACTCTAAAGTAAGTCGAATATGTTGGATAAAGCCAAAAAACTAGTGAGGCATGAGAAGTTTAAATTTCTCTTAACTGGCGGGTTCAACACCGTATTCGGTTTTGTAATCTTTTCTGCAATCCAGTGGAGTTTTGGAAGGTACATCACCTATATAGGTAGTTTGTATGTTTCTCACCTCATATCTTCCACGGTAGCCTTTGCCATCTACCGTAGATTTGTTTTTGTGGTTGAGGGACATTTGTTTCGAGACTTTTGGAGATTTCAGACTGTTTACATAGTCCCGCTGATCGCCAACACTTTCCTACTTCCCGCAATCGTTCTTACCAGTCACATAAATGTGTATCTGGCACAGGGAATTGCTACGTTAGTCCTTACGATTGTTAGTTATTTGGGCCATAAATATTTTTCCTTCAGACGGCCAAACGAAACCCGAGAAGCGAGTGAGTCTCCAATTGATCCAACAGATTAAGAAAGCTCACCTTCTCAACCCTTCTTCACAAACTCTCTGGGATAGCCACTTACAACCTGATGATCGAATTGTGATTACAGGCGCCTCTGGATGGTTTGGTCAAACTGCAGCCAATTTGATGTTGAAAAGCGGATTGCCTTGTTTATTACTCGCTTCTCACACGCGAAACTTTAATTCACTTGGAAAAACTTTCGAAGTTCATAAATTTGACATCGATCAAATTCGTTCTTTTTCACCCACAGTAATTATTGACTGCGCTTTTATTACGAGGGAAAGAATTAACGAATATGGTTTGCCAAATTACATTAATCAAAATCAGAAGATTCAACAGCAGCTAGTTGAACTTATAAGCCTTCCAACTGTTAAGCGTTTTATCTCTTTTTCAAGTGGCGCGGCTGTGTTTCCTCAAGATGCAGGTTTGGGTGAAATCGAAGATAATCCTTATGGCTTTCTGAAACGAAAAGCGGAACTTGATCTGCAGAAGCTGTCTTTCGAAGTAAATAAGCGGGGGGTTATCGCAAGAGCATGGAGCGTGTCTGGCGCCTATGTAACAAAGCCAAAAAGTTTTGCTTTAACAGATTTCATTTCACAAGCTGCCAATGGTGTGTTGCATATCAAAGCTTCAATCCCAGTGTTTAGAAGATATTCTGCGGTGGAAGATTTATTGGCACTTTCTTTGGCTGAGACGGAAAAATCAAGTTTTATCGTATTGAATTCTGAAGGGCCTTTAATCGAAATGGCCGAGCTTGCTCGTCAAGTAGTTGCACTGATAAATCCTTCAGCGGTAATCACGAGAACGAAGCCCGCTCAGAAGGGCACTGATAATTATTTCGCTAATACTCATCGGTGGAGCGAGCTTGAAAGAGAGTTGTCTTTTGACCCGCTTGACTTAACCTCTCAAATCTTGAACACATTCGAGGGCATGAAAATGGGTGAGTATCTTTGATACTCACCCATTTTTTATGACTAGATTTACTTTTCTCCACTGAGTACGTGCCAGCGCGACTCAAGCATTTCAATTCTCTTTGCGTCCTCTGCCGTGATACGACCGTAGTAATCACGCTTGTTGAGGAGCCATAGAAGTTCAAAGTGAACAGCGTTTACTAGTCCTTTTTCAATACTGTTGATGGTTGCAGAATCTCCACCAAAAATTATTTTTCGTGTTTCGAAACGGGTCAAGTGAACAGAAGCTACTTCACGAACAACATCTAGTGCATCACTTGAGACCGCACCTCCCATAACGAAGTCAAGTCCAGCGTCTTTGGTCTTCTGAGCAGTTTTGACTACGTATTCAGTAATTTTTGGCGTGTTAATGGTGTCGCGGCTTTCCCCCAAAGAACCTGCGAAATCTACTCGGCCAAAAACAACGCCGTTCAGGCCTCGTCCGCTTTTTGCCGTTATTAGCATTTCATCAAGGTTGTTGTAACCGGTGATTGTCTCGATATTGAAGAGAAAGTCAGTGTCATTATTTTCGTCTTCGTCGAAAATTGCGTCCTTGGCCGCGACGTATTTGCTCAAAGCGTAAGGAGTTTCGACCATGGGAGCAACGACGTGTCGTACACCTATCTGCTTGGATTCAAGCAGATCGCGGATTGCTTCGCAGCCACCAATTTTAACTGTAAGTGGGAGGCCAGCCTGACGTGAAATATCAACCAATCTTAGAAGCTCGTCAACGCGAGTACCCTCAGCTTCAAACTCTGCCTTGACACAAACAACACCGAATTCTTCTTTACCCTGTTTCAGGATGTCGGTCATTTTGCGTTCAGTTTTATTCATGTGCGCCCCCTAGTAAGTCTCGATGAATTTCATCAGAGATCTAGCGTCAGTGTCTGAAAGTTGTGGATGCATTAAATGTAGCGGGTTGGAGCTCATGCTGCCATCAGGCTGAACCGAAGACATGATTTTTGGGAAGAAAGTCTGCTCTGGGTCAATAGGTACTTCAATGAATGAAGGTCCTTCTGAATTCAGCGCATTTTTGATTTCGGCAGAAAATGTTTCGTTAGGGTTCATTCTCAAATATGGAATTCCAAAGGAATTTGCCAATTCATTCCAATCAGGGAGTCCTAATCCTGTTGAAGAATCACAACCAATCCAGGCACCGTTGAAATAATTTCTCTGAGTCATCCGTATCGAAGCGTAGCCATCGTTAGCAAAAAGTAAAATTTTGACTTTCAAATTTTGAGAAGCAACGGTTCCTAGTTCCTGAAGGTTCTGTGCGAAGCTGCCATCGCCTTCAATCAAAATTGTTTTTGAATCTTTGTTGGCGAGGCTCGCGCCAATTGCACCTGAAAGACCGTAGCCCATGCTCGCCATGCCTTTGTTGGTAACAATTTTTTGATTCCCATGGAGCTGAAGTGATTGCATTGCAACGGTAAATGCACTTCCACTGCTACTGGGAACGAATACGTCATCCTCATTAAGGATGTTGGAGAGTTCCATCAACATTTCGTATGGCTTTACATATTCATTACCTGTGACGTTTTGAGGGTCGTTGAGAGGTACCCGTTCCCGAACTACGTCAATGAAGTCGTTCCAGACTTGCCACTCGGGCTGAGAGACCGCTTTTTGTGTCAAAGCAGTCAAAAAGTGATTGGCATCAGCTTGTATTGCTAATTCTGATTCAGGATGTCCCTTAGTCAGTTCAGAGTCATCAATGTCGACATGAATAAGTTTCCCTACCGGCAGGAATTGTTCCCAGGCAAAACCAGTTTGCTGTATTCCAAGGCGCGTTCCGATAGCGATGAGCAAGTCTGCTTGTTGCTGAATTATGTTTGCTGATCGCTGACCCCAAGTATTAGGCCTTCCTGCGTAGAGCGGATTATTAGCAGGAAGGAGGTCGGCGCCGTTCCAAGTTAAGAGAATAGGAATTCCTAATTCTTGAAGTTTCGAATCAAGGCTTCGAACCTCCTCACGTGATACCCCTCCTCCAAGAAGGAAAGCAGGTCGCTGTGATTGAGATAGCAACTCAAGCACTCGATCCAATTCTTGATCTGTGACGAGGGGAAGCACAGTATCTTTTAGTTGGGCAGTTTCGGTTTCAAACGGGGCAGCAGCTTGCGCATCTAGGCATAATTCTAGAAAAACCGGACCTTTTCTTGGGGTTGAACCTAGTCGAATCAGAGAAATTATTAGTTCTTTAGAGACTGGTTTATCTATTTGCAAAGTTGCTTTGCAGATTGAGTCGACTAAAGTAACACCGTCAATTTCCTGGATGCCTCGTTGCCTGACTAGACCTCTGCTCAGGTCTGAACTTTTAACTTGGCCGCCAACAATAAGCAGCTCCCGACTTTCGACCCAGGCGCTTGCGATAGCAGTAACAGTATTTGTGAGTCCTGGCCCTGCTGTTACTAAAACAAATGCCTTTTTGTTTTTACTTCCAGAAGAAGCAGTGAAATATTCTGCAGCGATGGCTGCCCCAATTTCATTGACAAAGGGAACACACTCCATTCGCGTACGTACTGAGTCGAGTAAGTGCATGATGTTTCCACCTGCAACAAAGAAACAATGGGTATAGCCCTCTTCAACAAGCCAATCGACGAATTGGTCAGAATATTTTGCTGCATCAGTCATTGCTGATTTCCTTAAGTGCTAACTGGATTGCTGTTGTTGCAAGAATAAGTTGTTCGGGTAGAAGTGGGATTTCAACTATCTCAAGTTCAGAGTTCGAATTAGGAAGTATTAATCGCAACTGATCAGAGCTGTTCTTTTTGTCGGAGCCAAGTGCCGCTCTAAACACATCCCAGTCTGTTGATTCAGTCGCAAGTTGTATTTGTGGCAGCACCGGCTGGACAATCTGTTGACAATATGACTTGAGTTTTAGCATTGCCTCAGTATTTGCAGAGCGAGGGTGGTTCAGTGCTGCGAGCATTCCTACAGATACAGCAATTCCATGTTGAACAGAGAACCCACAAGCCGCTTCCCACGCGTGTCCAAAAGAATGCCCGAAATTCAACAACTGTCTTTCATTTTTATCGAACTCATCGATTTCCACAAACCATTTTTTTGAAGAAAGCACATGGTGAATGAGTAGGGCTGTTTCTTCATTGTTTCCGGGTGAAATTGATGCGGGCGATGCTAAATATTGAGAAAAAGCTTCTGGCCCTCGTGCGAAACATATTTTTACTGCTTCAGATAAACCTGAGGTAATTGCTTCCGGAGGAAGGGTTTCAATAAATATTGGATCTATTAATATCTTGCGAGGTGGGTGAAAATTCCCCACAAGGTTTTTGATACCACCCGCATTTATTGAACTTTTTCCGCCAATACAAGAGTCGGCCATAGACATTAATGTTGTCGGAACGTAGTTCCAGTCAACTCCACGCATATATAAAGACGTCGATAAAGTGGCTACATCTTGAATGGCTCCACCACCAATTGCGGTTACAGCATGGCCTCTCCGAACTCCGTTCTCACGCATGTTGAGAATAACTTTTTCGCAACCAAGCAGAGTTTTTGATTCTTCATTTCCTGGTACTTCGATGACGTGCTCGAGTTCTTGGGGAAGGAACTTCGTAATGTTTGGATCGACAAGTACGACAGAGTCAGTAGGCAAAGTATTTACCAGACCTTTGCCTATGAGAATTTCATATTCTCCTGTCGAACTGGAGACAGAAAGACTAGATTTCACGCTTTATGCTCCAACCTCGGTCGACAATGATCGATTGGCCGTTAATTCCCGCTGACGCAGAACTTGCCAAAAAACTAACTGCTTTTGCAACATGCTCTGGTGTAGCCAGAGTTCCGCCTGGGGTTCCGCTTTCGACACGTTGAATCTGTTCAGAGGAAAGTTGATTTCGAGTCATAGGGGTATCAATTACGCCGGGGAGCACTGCATTGATAGCGAATTTATCTGAGGCAAAATCCATGGCTAGAGATGGAATGAGGCCAGAGAGGGAAGACTTACTCACGAGATATGCCAGTTTATTTTCTCGAGCAAATTCTTGCCAGACAGAGCTGAGGATGACCCCCCTGCTCGGGTGCTCAAGAGCCTGAGCATTTTTGAGTTTTTTGAGTGTATCCAAAATGAACATTACGTTTGCTTCGAAAGCGACTCTGACGTCTTCAAGAGAAATTTCCATCAGGCTTCCTGCAAAATTCGCCCCCTGCGCCCAGACGACGGCATCTAATTTGCACGTGAGTTGGTCTGCCCAATTTGGGTTAGACATATCGACGTTTCCATCTATGCCTGTCCGCCTGGCAATTGTGACTTCCCAGTCATTAGCTCTGAAGTGTCTGACTATTTCAGAACCCAGAGCACCTGTCCCGCCGAAAACTAAAACTTTAGGCATTAAAAGCCAACTTTGTTTGAAACGATGAAGTTTGGACGATGCTTCACTTCCTCGTAAACAAGCCCCAAATATTCACCGATAACTCCTAATAAAAGAGTAATCATTCCAAATCCAACCAACATGATGGAAATTATTGTTCCGAAGCCATTAAACGGAACACCGAAGAATACAAAGTTGATGAGGAAAACAATCAGAGTAACCAGCGCTAGAACGCTAACAACGAAACCAGAGATTGTGATTAGCCTGAGTGGCACGTAGGAATGAGCGAAAATACCCTTGAACGCCAGATCAAGAACC
This sequence comes from Aurantimicrobium minutum, assembly GCF_029892845.1. Taxonomy (GTDB): domain Bacteria; phylum Actinomycetota; class Actinomycetes; order Actinomycetales; family Microbacteriaceae; genus Aurantimicrobium; species Aurantimicrobium minutum_B. Next base: position 290,642 of record NZ_JARXVT010000003.1, on the reverse strand, counting down.
TTGAGTGTGTGAGCATTCGAAACTCCAGCATGTCGAGGAGGTCTAACCATCTTTACGCCGAGTGATTTGAAGCCGACCCAGGAGAATAAACCACGGACAAAACGGTTACGTTCTTCCATAGATCGAACTACTTCGTAGACTTTCCTGTCGATAAGACGGAAGTCACTCGCGTTCTTTGTGATTCGATCATTTGTAAGTTTTCCGGCTAGCCAGTAAAAAGCTTTCGAATTGAAAGTTCTGATTATTCCTGTGCCTTGACGCTCAGTAACTACCCCATAAACGTTCTCATAGCCCTTTTCCCATTCTCGGATAAAAGTCGGAATCAGTTCTGGGGGATCTTGAAGATCTGCAGTCATCAATACGCAAGCATCACCGGTAATCGCTGAAAGTCCTGCGGTAATGCCGCCATCCATTCGAAAATTTCTCGCAAGTTGAAGAATTTTGAATCTTCCATCACGAGCATTAATTGCAACCAATTTTTCCATTGTTGAGTCAATTGATCCATTTTCAACAATGACACATTCGAAATCGTAATTTGGTTCTGAATCGAAAACTGAAGTCAATCTCGCAGCAAGTTCGTCGACACAATCCTCTTCGTTATAAGCGGGAACAATGATGGAGATTAATTTCTTGGTTGACACAGATTATTCCCAGCTCTTCCAGGGCGCTTTGCCCGAGTTCCAGATGTCATTCAACATCTGAGATTCGCGATATGTATCCATTGGCTGCCAGAATCCACGGTGTTTAAAGGCTGCAATTTCGCCCTTTTCAGCAAGATTATGAAGCGGTTCTTCCTCTAGAACTGAGTTATCTCCAAGTTCATCAAAAATGGCTGGTTCGAAAACGAAATATCCAATGTTGATCCAGTCTTCGACCTTGGGCTTTTCGCGGAACTTATCTACGACGCCGTCATGCCCCATATCAACAACTCCAAAACGGCTTGTCGGTTGGATGGTCGTCATTGAAGCAGTTTTGCCGTGAGACTTGTGGAATTCGAGTAGTCCTTTGATATCTACATCAGCGATTCCGTCGCCATAGGTGCAGAAAAAAGGCTCATCACCAATGTATTTTTGTATCTTCTTAATTCGTCCGCCGGTCATTGTTTCTGCACCAGTGTCAGCGACAGTTACTTTCCAATCGAATTCATCATGGTTTCCGTGATACTCGATGCCAGAATGATCGCCCAGAGTGACAGTGAAGTCCATGTTCGAGGGACCGTAGTTGTAGAAATAGTTTTTGATGTACTCACTTTTATAGCCAGTACAAATAATGAATTCAGTAATTCCCTGCTGAGCAAGAATTTTCATAATGTGCCAGAGGACTGGTTTTCCACCGACTTCAACCATGGGCTTGGGGCGGAATTCAGTCTCTTCGCGCATTCGGGTACCAAGCCCCCCGGCAAGCAATACAGCTTTCATGACAGATTAGGTTCTTTCTGCTTGAGTCGGGTTATTGCCCCTACTTTATGTATCAAGCTTACTTTGAACTCAATTATTCTTCTGTGAGCTAGGGGTAGAGTTGTAATCTACAAATCTAATTTCGTGGGGTGAGTCCAATTTCTGATTTACAGCGTCAGCAAATTCTTGATGATGTTCGTCGTTATGCCGAACAAAAGCTTAAAACTTCTGAATTCAAGCCGGGTGAGACCGTAGTTCCTGTTTCTGGAAAAGTTCTTGATAAGGAAGATTTTGCGGCTCTTGTTGACGCGTCATTGGATGGTTGGCTAACCGCAGGGCGGTTCCACAAAGATTTTGAAGAGGGACTTGCAAAATACGTAGGAGCTAAGAGTGCACTCTTTGTGAACTCTGGATCCAGCGCAAACCTAGTCGCATTGAGCGGCCTAACAAGTCCCAAGCTAGGCCGTCGAGCACTACAGCCTGGCGATGAAGTTCTTACTGTTGCTGCCGGTTTCCCCACGACCGTTAACCCCATTATTCAAAATGGTCTCCGTCCTGTAATCGTGGATGTTGAACTTGGTACCTACGATGCAATCTCTGACAGATTGCGTGAAGCCGTTAGCAACAAGACCAAGGCCATCATGATGGCTCACACACTGGGCAACCCATTTGATCTCGATACTGTCCGCGAACTGTGTAAGGAGCACGGGCTTTGGTTAATTGAGGACTCTTGTGACGCACTCGGCTCCACTTATGACGGTCAGCGAACCGGTAGTTTCGGTGATACTGCGACGGTTTCTTTCTATCCAGCTCACCACATCACTACAGGTGAAGGTGGAGCAGTTTTCGTGAAATCTCCTCTTGTTCGCAAGCAGGTTGAGTCTTTCCGCGACTGGGGTCGCGACTGCTACTGCGAAACGGGTTGTGACAACACCTGCCTTAAGCGCTTCGAATGGCAGCTAGGAGACCTTCCAGAAGGTTATGACCACAAGTACATTTACAGCCACATCGGTTACAACCTCAAGGCAACCGATATGCAAGCCGCTTTGGGCGTTTCACAACTGAGCAAGCTGGATCGATTTGTTCAGGCTCGTAAGGATAACTTCAACTACCTCACCAGCAAGTTGCAGGGGGTCGAAGGCCTTATCCTTCCTCAGGCAACACCCAAGTCCGACCCTTCATGGTTCGGTTACCCCATCACTCTTGACCCTTCACACCCCGTAAACCGTGAAGAGCTCTTGCGTTTCCTTGATTCTCGCAAGATTGGTACCCGCCTCCTGTTCGCTGGAAACCTGACTAAGCAGCCTGCATATCGCAATGTCGATTGGCGTCTAGTTGGCGACCTCAAGAACACTGACATCGTGATGAACCGCACATTCTGGGTTGGAACTTACCCGGGACTTACTCAACCAATGCTCGACTACATTGCTGAGTCCATCATTGAGTTCGTAACTGACGCCACGAAGTAGCAATGCATTACCTGATAACGGGTCACACCGGATTCAAAGGAGCCTGGCTGTCTCTGTTACTCAAGCAACAGGGACACCAAGTTTCAGGTATTTCACTTGCCCCTGAACCGGGCGCACTTTTTGAGGTTGCTGGACTAGATGCCGACTTAGAACACGACATTCGCCTCGATATTCGAGATGCAGCGGCGACTGCAAAAGCTGTTCAGCATGTTTCACCTGAAGTAGTTTTCCATCTTGCCGCACAACCATTGGTTCGTGAATCATATTTAGAACCAAGACTTACTTTTGAGACCAATGTGATGGGTACCCTCAACGTTATTGAAGCAGTAGCAAATACTGATTCAGTAAAAGCGCATGTGGTGATTACCACAGACAAGGTTTATAAAAACGTAAATCGGGTTGAGGGCTACAAAGAAGATGAATCTTTAGGCGGGGATGATCCTTATAGTTCGTCCAAAGCTATGGCAGACATAATGACCCAATCTTGGATAAAGAGCTTCCCTGGAATTCCTACTGCTATCGCACGTGCTGGAAATGTAATTGGCGGAGGCGATGTCAGCAAGGATCGCCTCTTAGTAGATCTCCTACAAAGTTTTTCTCAAGGTGTACCGACTTCAATTCGTTACCCAGATGCTGTACGACCATGGCAACACGTTTTGGACTGCGTAAATGGTTATGTGGCACTTGCCGATGAGCTATTAGCTGGTGGCGGTTTAGGGGAGTGGAACTTTGGTCCGGCCCCTGAAAGTTTTGTCTCTGTGCGGTCCATTGCAGATGCTGCTTCCAAGCTTTGGGGAGATGAGGCAAGTTGGATTGATGAATCGTCGGGGAATCACCTCCACGAAGCTGGATTGCTTGCTCTGGACTCAAGTAAATCTGAAGCTCAGCTAAATTGGCGCAATAAGTTGAAATTTGATGACAGTCTTGCATGGACAATTGCGTGGAAGAAACGCTTACTCTTGGGCGAGAATGCCAGAGATGTAACTGTAAGCCAAATTAAAAACTTTATTTCGATTCCCTAGGCTTATCTTCGATTTTTTTCAGTCTTATTTCCAAAAGGGCTACTTTTTCAACAAGTTTTTGATTTTGTCCTTCTATTTTGGTTAATTCCGCACTGTGTTGAAGTGCAACCAAAAACAAAATAATCAGGCTCAGAAAAAAAACAAGGTTAATTGGTGCTTTGAAGCCTAAACTGGCGCCTATCCAATCCAAAAAGGGTGGGTAGATGCTGATGACTAAAGCAAAAACTCCAAGTAAAAGCCACCATGCTGCATGGCGCTCTCGGAGTTGGCGGCGACGAAGAAGCTCAACCACAAGGATGAGTACAAATGCCGCCGAAGCTATTCCAAGAATGTATTGGATTGTCATCATTGCTCTATTCAGATCGGTTTGTGGGTGAAAGGGAGGGTCTTATAAATGCGAATAGAACAGCAAGACCAACTCTGGCTAAGAACAGTGTTGCCTTAATTGGACTCTGAGAAGGGGTGCCTTGAAGTCGAGGGCTCATAGTCACAGGAACTTGGGTGATAACGAAGCCTGCCCGCGCTGCTAAAACTAAAGATTCAACGGTGTCACCTAGGTATTCAACCGGGTAGTTGCTTGCAAACAATTCGATTGCTCTTGGCCCTGCCGCTCGGAAACCGGAGGTAGTGTCTGTCAATTTGATCCGCGCTGTTCGGCTGAGTACTTTCGCCAGAAAAGACATAGCCCATTTTCTTGGCCCGTTAGCAACATAATCGCCTTCGCCAGCAAATCTGGCGCCGATCACTATGTCTGCATTTGTGAGTTCTTTCAGAATTTTGGGGGCTTCTGCTGGATTATGTTGCCCGTCGGCGTCGATTTGGATAACTGCTGTGTATCCATTTTCAAGTGCAAACCTGAACCCAAGTCTCATTGCACCACCAACACCCAAGTTAAATGGAAGGTCTGCTACCAAGGCACCTGCTTCAAGTGCCACAAATGCAGTTCTATCCAGTGAGCCATCGTTTACGACTAAGCAGGTGACGCCGGGGAGTTCATTGCCAATTTGCCTGACTACGTTGGCAACAGAAAGTTCTTCGTTAAGTGCAGGGACGACAACAAGTGTTGTTGTGTAATCTACGCCCATGCATAAAAGCTTAGCTCTCCTGACTACGGCTATGTTTATATGAAAGAGAAGTAAGCAAATGTGGGGTTGCCGGTAATGACAGATAGCTTGATGGAGCGTCATCCGTTGAAATCCGCGAAAAAGTTTTGGCTTAGTTATTGGGTTCCGGTCTCACTCTTAGCCATCTCTGTTGCGTATTTGACGACCGTGACCTTAATGCATACCTTTTCCACTTCGCCGATAGATGAATGGGTTTACATCGACTATTTGGTGAAGATACCTTCGCAATGGATAGTGCGGAAGGGAGAAATCGTTGATCCATTCGTTCTCAACCTTCTTGCTTGTCACGGAACAAGTCCATTCGGCCCCATAGGGACACTTTGCGGTGAAGTACCGGTGTTATCGGACTTCCCCAACACTGGTATTTCTACTGCTGACCCTTATACCCCTTTGTATTTTTACTCAGCATTTGGTGTGGGGGAGCTCGTTCATTTCATTACTGGTCTTCCTGAACTGACAGGGTGGAGGCTCTCAGGTGTTGTGTGGTTCTCAGGATCGATTTTCTTTTTTTGGTTGCTATTGCGGAAATGGGCAGTTTCAAACCTGACCATATTTGTTTTTGGACTTTTGCTCCTTTCTTCTCCATTTGTGTGGTGGACATATACATACGTGAGCACAGACTCAAGCTCGCTCTTTTTTGGAGCACTACTTCTTTTTGTAGCAACAAAATATATTCGAAATGAAATCGCCGGTTATTGGTTCGTCATTTTTGCTGTCGTTGCTTCACTTTTTAAGATTATTAATTTGATTTCTGTGGGTGTTGCTGCAGCGTACCTACTTGCTGACACAATTTGGGTTTTCACTCAACGACGCCATGGCGATTCAGCATTTTCTCCCAACAAAACAACGAAAACTCTTGTTTATCAAGGGTTAATCGGGCCAATCGCACTTGCTCTTGGAGCAGGAGCACAATGGGCGTGGCTCCGTATTAATTCTTTGATGGCAGCAAGCACTCTCTCAGCGGATCAAGGAGCCTCGCATCCATTTGGTATTGAAGAATTATTCATTCAACTAACCAGTTTTTTGCCTAGATCTATTGCTTCTGGGGCAGTAGATGAGTACATACCAGGATTTGTGTATGCTCCACTTTCGTGGCTCACAATCGTCTCAGTGCTGGCTGCAGTGCTCGTAACTTTGAAATACCAGAACCATTTCCCTTTGGTTGTTGCCGTGGCAGCATCTGCACTTCTCGCGGCGCCGTTGTTAGCGGTAATGCTCACACTCGTGACACATAGTTACTTTCAACTCCCGGCCAGATATGGTGCAGGTTTAATCCCTGGGATGTTACTTCTCGGCGGATTAGTAATTAAGGCAAAGTGGCCTTTGTGGGTGTTTATGGCCTATGCAATTTCGCTGTTAGGCCTGGGAGTTTGGTTTTCGCATTATCTTGCGTTTCTTGCCCCTTAGCGGGCATCGAGTGTTATCCACTCTGGTAGGAGTAGGTCAGCAGCTGCAGATCCATTGCTTTGCCAAGGCCTTGGTGCCACGATTGGTTTCTGGTTATCCCTTGTCATTAGCCATGCCGCCCACCAGCTGAACGATGAATTACTCATAATGAGTCCGGAACCCTGTGATAGAGCTCTAATCGCTCCGAATGAAGTTAATTCTGAGTCGTTGAAGATTGAAAAATCATCTAGGGATGCAAATTCTTTGGCTACCAATTCTGGGCTGTCTGTAAATATGGTCATTTCATTCACGTGAATTAGCTCGCTAATAAGACGTTTGGATCGTGCAAAATATTCAACGCCGGCTATTCCATGGTGTGCTGCTACAACGGGGTCAATATAGTCGCCTCTCCTTACATGTGCGTGTGTAGTTTGAGAAGCATTGAGCTCTGCTACTGCGCGTTTATCAGCAGGAGATAACTCGCATGACAGCATGATTTCTTTAAGTTCATTTTTAATAGATTCGAAATATTTGTATGACTGAAAATAGCCATATAAAGTCGTACCTTTTTTTATTTCTAAAATTGAAGAGTTATACCCAGCAGCTTTCTCCCTGAAAACGTTTAGTTTTCTGGAATTGCTACCGGGTAAACGCAGTAATGAAGGTCTGCGTGGGGAATTACCAGTCCATGGAGAATCATCATCAATAACCACCCCAGGTAGCCCAAGACCGATAAGTTCGGGTTTACGTGGTGTTTCTTTGTGTCGATCTAGAGGATCTCTTTTTGAATACTTAGAAATATCTACGTACAAATTGCAATTCAGTCTTTTTGACTGTGCGTATGCCGCCGCATAAATAAAAAGCTGGTTGCCCAGCCCTCCTTGAAGATAGGCGCAAACTCCGTCGGTAATGTCTATTTTTTTCATGAATTCTTGAACATCATCTCTTTGTTTCTCAACACGGTAAAAATGTAAATTTAGTGTCTACCAATTTCTGAACGTGAAATTGTCAACGTGTCTCGCTACATCACGCAAACAATAAGTCTTGTGCCAAACAACCATTAGTTTGTGAACGAATATTGGGGCAAAATTAGGATTTTCGTTCGTATCCTGGCTTAACGATTTTGTAGTACCTCAAATATTGAACTGCTTGCCAAACCAAAGCTTTTATCGCGTAGTTGAGATACGAATCACCCAAGTTCTTCGATAGCTGCTTGCGGGCAATCAGGACCTTTTGGATGTGAGACCCACGAGGTGCAGCTCCACGGCTCACCTGGCCGGGATGAACTCTGTACTGGGTAAGTAACTCATCCACATTTCCAATTGGACCGAGCAATGCAAGTCGGAGTATAAATTCGTAGTCCTCCATTTGCCTGATGGATGGGTCGTATCCGCCAGCTTCGTAGAAAGCATGTTTTTTCATCAATAACGATGAATGGGGGACAACGTTTTGAAGTATCAGATGTTTTCTTACATCAGGCCCAGAAGGGTATTTCAATTCAGAAATTTCAGCACTCTGGTCGTCAATTCGCATCACACGTGTCCCGGTAGCGACCGCTCCTGGAATTGAAGTTAAGTATGCGACTTGAGCTGCAAGCCTTCTTGGTGAAGACACGTCATCGCTGTCTAATCTCGCGATGAGGTCGTATTCGGCATGCCTAACCCCAAGGTTCATCCCAGCTGCCTGTCCAACTCTTGCGGGCGAATGAACGATTGTTACTCTGGAGTCGGTATGCCAAGACTTCGTCGGGTCAGGTTCGATGCCGTCGTGAACAACTACGACTTGAACAGATACATCCTCCTGATTGAGGATGCTGTGAACCGCTTCATCAAGCCAAGTGTCATATCGAATCATGGGGATAATTACAGAGATGCCAACCAATGAAACACCCATCCCTCAACTTATTACGAACTTTAATGAGAATACCGTGAAGCCTTGGTAAGCAGGTTGGTGACATACGATTTGAATATGAGTTTGAATAATGGTCAGAAACATTTTCTGTTTTTGGTCAATAATTACCCACCTAAAACAGGGGGAGTAGAAAACCATGTTTACAATCTCGCCAAGTCGCTGGTTAATCTTGGTCAGCTATGTACAGTTGTAACGCTTTCGAAAGAACCGTCACATTCAATTGAAGACGGGATTTCTGTAATTCGAATCAAACGAGGATTTGGTTTCGGAGATGTGATTTCTTTCCCGACTTTCCTCGGTTTTCAGAAGGTGAATTCAATAATTGAGGATTTACAACCCTCTGTCCTCTCAACTCACACACGTTTCTTTCCAATGACTTGGATTGGTGTTTTTCTTGGTCGTAAAAATCGGATTCCAGTTGTTCATACAGAACATGGTTCTGGCTTTGTGCGGGGAGTTGGGTTCTTAGTAGGGCTCATGAGTCGCGCAGTAGACCTCACTCTAGGGAAATACTCGCTGAGGAATTCAACCCTAGTCCTGGCTGTCTCAGAGAACGTCGCAGATTTTGTATATAAATTAGCCAAAATTCAGTCTGAAATTTTCTATAACGCAGTTGATCTCTCAACTCAAGAAGTATCAAACCAAAAACTTATTAGTAGTGGTAACCCTAGATTTGTTTTTGTAGGGAGACTTGTTCCAGGCAAAGGTGCAGATAAAACTCTCAAGGCAATCGCATTACTCAAAGAAGATGGATTTTCCCCTACTCTCGAACTCTTGGGGGATGGATCAGAGATGCCCAATTTGCAGTTGCTAGCAAACAAGCTTGGGCTCACAGATGAAGCTTTATTTAAGGGCAAAGTTTCCCAATACGAAGTGATGCGGACTCTGTCTAGCTCGGTTTATGTAAACCCAACTGAACTCTCAGAAGGATTTCAAACGACACTCCTTGAGGCAGTCGCAGCAGGCGCACAAGTCGTTACCTACAACGCACCTGGTGTGGCGAAACTTGTTAGCCAGGGAGCGCCTGTGAGAGTCGTCACCAGTGACTCTGTTGATTCACTAGCCAAAACTCTGAATGATGCAGTCAGCCATCCCTTGCCTAAAATTCAACCATCGTTATTAGAATTTTGGTCGTGGGAATACAGGGCTAAAGAATACCTGCAGATAACTGATTTACCCGCCTAGTTCAACTGTGGAAATTACCCAAGAAGCTGCAATCAGCCCAAGAAGTAGAGCTAAGCCATAGCTGGAAATGAACCACAGCGCAATTTTGTTTTTCATTGTAAATAGTGCGGGTAAGAGCACTGCCGCCATCACAGGGGCCATATATCTTGGTGGAAGCACAAAATAGGACCCAGCCATAACTTGAAGTGCAAGAGCTAATACTGGACCAGCTACTACCATCGTTATTACTCCAGTAACAATGATGGGGTTTCGTGAATTCCCTTTTTTCATAGACCAAAATGCAGCCAGGACTCCACCGACGATAATCCACATCAAAGGAGTAAGGAGGTAGTCAGGTAGAGGGAGTGTAGTGAGTCCTGGTAAGCCATTTACTGGAATAGTCATTCCAAGCGTCGAGGTTGTAAGTGAAGTTAAGCGCAGAAGTTCATACCAAGTCAATGCACTGTTGATTCCTTGGTCAACTGATGCTGAAGTTGCTGCAATCGCATCATGGAATTTGAGCCAAGAAATCTCGGCAATCACTGATAGCCCTATGGCAAGCCCAGAGACAAACAGTGCTTTCCAAAAATTGAAGCTAATACCTTGACTAGTAACAAGTGAATCTTCAGATCGACTTTTGCGCTTCCAATAAATGGAGTAAATCAGCAGGAAAAGTGCGATGGAACAGACAGCGAGGATGTTCGTAACTTTGAAAAGAGTTGCTATAACTGAGACCAAAATGAGTACCCAGGCTGGGACAGTTCCGCGAACGTATTTTGAAGCAAGAAGAAGCAATAAAGCTCCAAAGAAAAATGATGGCGCATCAGTACTGACGTATGTATAAGCCCAGTATGAAAATGGTGAGCCGATGATGATGAGCCCGATTGCAAAAATAGCTATTTTGGGTGCCTTCCAAAGGCGACCTAATCTATAGAAGGTAATGAGGCCGGCACACAGCCATAAAATATTTGCCAGTCGCCAAGCTGCGACTTGTCCGACTCCAGGGATGATGTCGAAAATCCACCCTAAAAGCCACGTAAACCAAAAATAAAGGGGAGTGTATGGGTCTGTCGTAACTATTCCACCATTTGGGAAGGTAGTTGGGTCGTAGTTACTCCCACAAGCTCCTCCCATTATCCCGAAGGGTACCTCGCCTTTGCAGGCCATGAGTTCCATAGCTTGATTGCCATAAAACTCACCCTTGAGGACAATTCCTTGACTTGGGATTTTAAATAGGTAGTCCAGGTATCCCCACTCATCAAAGAGGGACATGATGTTGCCATGAAGAAGACTTGCGGTTCCAAGTCCCAAGAATCCAATCAGAAAAAGGGAAACGGGAACCCAATTGGATAAAAACTTAGTTCTCAGTGACTCCAGCATTTTATTCCTTCAACTACTTGCACCGAAGATATCTTCAGCTGTGAGTTTATATCTAGGCTTGGTTGCTAAACTCGACTCTATGTTCCTCCAAAAAAGTAATGTGCCATTTATTTACAATTCGGCCATTTTTCTGATTCTGGAGAAGACTTTCGCTAAAGAGCGGAGTGCCTAATGTCTTACATCAAAGATGTATTTGGGTCCAGAGAACTCATGCTCAATCTCGCAGTTCGAGAAATAAAAGGCAAGTACAAAAAAACTATTCTCGGTCAGCTCTGGTCGCTGGCAAATCCGCTTGCCTTGATGCTTGTTTACACCTTTGTATTTGCTTTCGTATTTCGAGTAACACCTGGTCCTGGAAATCCCAGCGGTATTGATTCTTTTGCGTTATGGCTGCTCTGCGGGTTACTTCCTTGGCTCTTTTTTGCTAGAGCACTCAGCGCAGGTGTTCAATCCCTGGTCGCAAATGAGTCACTTATACAAAAGGTTTATTTTGCCAGGGTTGTTTTGCCCATATCTGATGTTGTAGCGATTGGGTACAACTGGCTTTTTGAGATGTTAGTTCTTTTGGTAGCTTTAGTAATTGCTGGGGCAAAGGTTTGGATTACCTTGCCATATTTGCTTTTGATAATGCTCTTGATGTTTGTATTTGCAGTGGGCTTGAGTTTGATTCTGTCGATTGTGAATGTGTACTTCAGAGATACTGAACATCTCATTTCCATAGCACTGCAGTTGTGGATGTACCTGACGCCTGTGATCTATCCACTCAGTTTGGTGGCGACACAATCAGAAAAAATGGGGCCATTATTTGGTTCGAATATAACGCTGATGGATGTGTATTCCTTAAATCCCATGGAACAGTTCATCAATGTTTTCAGGACAGTCCTCTATGACGTAACTGCTCCTAGTGCTACATCCCTCTTGACCTGTTTCCTGTGGTCCTTTGTTTCACTTGCATTAGGAGTTTTGATCTACTCCAAAAAAGATAAAAATTTAGCGGAGGCATTATGACGAATGCTGTTGAGGTTCGAAATGTCTCAAAATTATTTAAGCTTCATCATGAAAGAAACCAGAGTCTCAAATCTGCAATTATGCGGGGAAGAATTTCTCGTTATGAAGAATTCACTGCGGTAAATGATGTAACCTTCGACGTCAAAGCTGGTTCTACTTTCGGATTGATCGGAAGTAACGGCTCTGGAAAGTCAACTTTGCTGAAGTGCCTCGCCAGGATTTATTCGCCTAACAAGGGCTCAATTACTTACAACGGACGGATGGCTGCATTACTTGAGGTTGGATCAGGATTTCATCACGAGTTATCGGGCAAAGAAAATATTTATCTCAATGGCTCGATTCTCGGGATGTCGAAAAAAGAAATCGATTCAAAGTACGACGAAATTGTAGATTTCTCGGGGGTTGAGCAGTTCATTGACCAGCCAATTAAAAACTATTCATCAGGAATGTATGTGAGGCTTGGTTTTTCTGTTGCCATAAGCGTTGAACCAGATATTTTGGTTGCTGATGAAGTATTAGCCGTTGGTGATGAAGCATTTCAAAGAAAATGCTTAGATAAATTCAAAGACTTCAAAATGTCTGGAAGAACTGTAATTCTTGTTAGCCACTCGATGGAGTCGATAAAAGATATGTGTGATCAAGCAGCGTGGCTTGAAAAGGGAAATCTTCAAGTTGTCGGGGAAAGCAAGGACGTAGTTTCTCAATATCTTAAATCTTTGGGATAGATGAGAATGTATATAGAACGAGGGAAGTAAATTGCGCGGAATTATTCTTGCAGGCGGGTCGGGGACCCGTTTGTGGCCAATTACTAAAGGCATCTCAAAACAGTTAATGCCCATTTATGACAAGCCAATGATCTACTACCCACTTTCTACATTGATGCTTGCCGGAATTCGTGAAATATTGATCATTTCTACACCCGAATATAAGTCTCAATTTCAAGCTTTACTAGGTGATGGTTCAGAGCTGGGAATTCAACTTCATTATGAGGTTCAAGAGTCACCAGATGGCTTAGCTCAGGCTTTTATCATCGGAGAACAATTTATTGGTGAAGATAATGTCGCTCTCGTACTCGGCGACAATATTTTCCATGGAGAGTCTTTAGGTACTGCACTCTCTAATAATGCAGACAAATCTGGTGCGACTATCTTTGCTTATCACGTTTCAAACCCTAAATCATATGGTGTCGTTGAATTTGATAGCAACAATCGAGCAGTGTCAATCGAGGAAAAACCCGAATATCCAAAAAGTAATTACGCTGTTCCGGGTCTATATTTCTATGACAACAAGGTTGTCGAAATTTCTAAAGGTATCGTTCCAAGTGATCGAGGGGAACTCGAAATTTCTTCTGTAAACCAGCGTTACCTGGAACTTGGAGAACTCAACGTTCAAACACTTGACCGAGGTACCGCCTGGCTAGACACCGGGACATTCGAATCAATGATGCAAGCTTCAGAATACGTTCGTGTAATTGAAGATCGCCAAGGATTTAAAATTGGATGCATTGAGGAAATTGCATGGCGCAATGGTTGGATTTCTTCAGAGGAACTCTCTCTCCAAGCGAATGCACTTTCAAAAAGTGGTTACGGAACATATTTGAGCAATCTTCTGGTAGAAAATTCTGAGCGACTATCGTCAACTACCTCAAATTAAAGGCGCATACACTTTGAATATGGTCGCTTCAAATCAACAAGTTAGCGTTTCTGCTGTAATTGCTCTATATAACGGTGAAAGACACCTCATTGATGCAATAGAAAGCATTTTGAACCAGACACAACAGGTTGCGGAAATTCTAATCGTCAACGATGGTTCTAGTGATTCTTCAGTTGAGATTTTGAATCAATATTTAAATCGAAACCCTCGAGCTAGAAAAATTGTCAAATTATTAGAACAAGACAATAACGGACAAGGTTCAGCTCGAAATGCAGGTGTGAAAAGTGCTCAGGGGGATTTGATAGGTTTCTTAGATCAAGACGATACCTGGGAGCCCACCCATGTTTCCGAAATGGTTCCTTTTTTTGCTGACAATCCAAAACTCGGCTGGGTATACAGCGATTTCAATGAATTTGACGACCAGAATCGATTTATTCGAAGGCAATTTTTAGCAAAACAAGAATACATCCCACCGGTAAATTCAGTTTTTGGGCTAATTTCACAAGATTTGATGATGCTACCTTCCGCTTCATTAATAAGACGGGAAGCTTTCCTCAGTGTTGGTGGTTTCGATACCCAATTTAGAGGATATGAAGATGATGATCTTTTTATGAGGATATTTGTTGCTGGTTGGGCATACGAATACACTCCAAATGCACTAATTAATTATCGAATTCATCCTCATAATTCATCAAGAAACCATTCTTTCCCCAAAAGTCGGATTAAGTTTTACAGGAAATATTTGAGTTTTTTTAACCCTGATTCCGACTATTACCCCAAATTTATTCATCAGCATCTAGCTCCAAGAATGATTTCGGCCGCGATTCACGATGCAACTGTTGCTGCAAGAGATAAAGATTTTGAAGGGCATCAAATTGCGATTGATTTTCTTAACGAAATATTTGATGACACAGGTTTTAATTTTCGTAAAAAATTAGTTCTCAAGATTGCAAAAAGACCTACAATTTTGAAATTAGCTTTGAACGTTCGCGGATATAAGAATGTTTTCAGTTCACGAAAGAACGTTTCTTACTAACCCCTAGGATTAAATTATTATTGGGGGCAAAGCAAATTCATGTTCATTTATGTTTGATGCTCTATTTCTTTTTTAGTGGGATATTTAGTGAAGAGCGGGAACTATGAATTCAAACAAATATAACGCCACATACAAAGTAGGCCTTGTAATTATTTGGCCGCTTCTTGTTGCAGCACTACTTTGTTTTGTTTATTACCCAGGATTTATGTCTTACGACTCAATTCACGCATTGACAGGAGCGCGCGAAGGGGTTTCTGATTCAATTTGGCCTCCAATGGTGAGTTATATCTGGTGGTTTGTTGATCGAGTTTCTGATAACCCTTCAATGATGCATTTTGCTCAGGTCTCACTTTTATTAGTAGCCATTTCGAGTTTGGTGTATTCCCTTACAAAAAAGGTCTCTGCGAGTATTGCTTTCCAATTTGTTTACCTTTCAATCCCAGTTATCGCAGGGACGATAACAGTCATATGGAAAGACGTATTAACGGCCGCATTTCTACTCGCCGGGTTCGCAATTGCAGTGGCTGTTAGGAAAGTCAAACGTAGGTCACTTTTTTATTTAGCAATTACTTTTTCTTTTGCCCTGATTTTCATTGGTATATCAACTAGGCACAATTCTGTTAGTGCAGCTTTCCCATTAATAATCGCAATAGCTTGGTTTATTGCGGAGCGAATAATTAAACAACCCAAACGCCAAGTATTCTTTGCGCTTATTGCTGGCTTTGTTATTTGTATTTCCTTTTTTGGAATCAAAACTCAGCTCGACCACTATTCACTTCCTACCTTCAATCAGCTTGGAGGCACAGAAGAATTCTTCCCACCAATTCAAAAACTTGAGTTAGCTGGAGCAAGTATTTGTAGTGGAGAAAACCTTTTTGGGAATTCAGCTCCAGGTATGACCCTTGAAGAAATTTCTAAAACTTACGATCCAAGGCATGTAAATCTTTCACAAGGTCTGCTTTCTCAAGTGAAATCTGGCAAAACATTAAACGATGCCTGGCTTAAAGCAATACAAGAACAACCATTTTGTTTCACTCATCAGCACCGCCAAATGGCTAAATATTTATTAGGGCTGAACTTCGGAGATCAATTTTTAATTACAGATCCTGGTATTTCTGAAAATCCTTACGGAATTGCACTTCAGCCATCATCCCTCAGAGACAAACTTGTATCAGCAACCATTTCGAATTCTGGCCTCTTTTTCTTAAGGCCGTGGTTCATTTTGATGTTGTCAACAATTGCTATTGTGTTGGTTGTTTCTTTTAGGAAATGTCGTGAGCTATTTTCTAGTCGATTGCTGATTTTAGGAAGCCTTTATCTTGCGGGAGTTGGGTATCTCACCGGATTAATTCTGTTTGGAAATGCAGCCGATGCCAGATTGCCGTTTTTTGCGACTACGGCGTTCATGATTGTCTCCTTTGTAATTTATTTTGAGTTACTGAGCGAACTAGTACGATCCAAAATAAATACCGGTTCTAAAATTGGTATTGAACAATGAAGGAGAGCATAGAAATTCCTTCGCAAGTTACTCCCAAAGTCCTCAGTTTTTACTTGCCCCAGTTTTATCCCATACCGCTCAACGACGAATGGCATGGAAAAGGGTTTACAGAATGGACAAGAGTTACGGCAAGTAAACCAAAATATTCTGGCCATGATCAGCCCCGAGTTCCGCATGCTGATATAGGACACTATCGTTTGGATAATCCTGAAATCCTTCGCAAACAAGCCTCCTTGATGGAAAGGGGTGGTGTGTATGGTCAGATTTTCTACCATTATTGGTTCGGGGGTACTCAGATCCTTGAAAAACCTGCGCAAATCTTGTTGGAGAACCCTGATATTCCAATGAATTTCTGTTTTTGTTGGGCCAATGAATCATGGTCTCGAAAATGGGACGGAGGAGCTGGAGAGGTCATACTTGATCAGGATTATTCGCTTTCAGATGCCGAAAATTTTATCAAGTATTTAATCCCCTTTTTTCGTGATACAAGATACGTAAAAGTAGCAGGAAGACCGGTACTTTTTGTTTACAGAACTTCAGATATTCCTGGTTTGGGATTTATCGTGGAGACCTGGAACGCAATCTGCTCCGCAGCAGGTCTTTTGCCCCCATACCTGATTACGATTCAAACGGGTGACACTTTTGATGCAGCAAATTCGGGTTTCTCTGCAGAAGCCGAACGCCCTATTTATCACATGCAAGAATTAGAAAATCTTCCCAGATTTCAATCGATTGAGCTAAACAACATTAAAGGCCATGTCATCGAATATGAAGATGTTGTCAATCTCTACACAAATTACACAAGGCGGGGGCATCTTCCTGTAATTCCTGGATTAGTTGTTTCCTGGGACCCTTCACCAAGGCATGGGACTAATACCTTAATTTTGAAAGGGCGTTCGCCAGAGCTTTACAGAGAATGGCTTATTGACGCGTTGCGATACTCTTCATCAAGATTTGCTCAGGAAGAAGCCTTTGTAGTGATTAATGCATGGAACGAATGGGCAGAGGGAGCTTATCTAGAACCCGACAATTCACATGGATATGAATTTCTTGATGTAACGCGTGAAGCACAAGAGATCTTTACTTGGGACGTCAAGTAGGTATACCCATGAATTCTTTCAAGAAATTTCTATTGTTGATGACTGAACAATTTGTTCGAGTCAGTATCTACCTTTTTGTTAGAACATTTAAATTTATTCCTGCTTTCAAGAATGTTTCAATTGCAACAGTTATCGATTTATTGAGGACCTCAAGGGGGTTACTTCTCCCTGAAGAGATAGATCAACGACTATCCGAATCAACAAAATTTCATTTGCGCAGGAATCGTGCAGATACGGCGAAAGATTTTGGTGAGCAACTACATGCTTCACTAACAATTCTTAACTACTATTCGGACGAAGAGTTTGCAACAGCTTCTCATTTCGGTTCCCAAATAGCCAAGCTCGGTCTTGAATATGCTTTGGTTAGGGGATTTAAATGCGCTCATTATCCAGACTTGGATTTGAAAAATACTCCTGACCCCAATTGGCTTTACAACATTTTGGGAAAACAAAATTGGAGCTCAGTTGTAATCGCAGAAGCATCTTGTTTACAGGATTTTTCATTGAACGACATACTTCGATTGCACATTCAAAATCTTGCTGATGAAAAATCACTTATAAATTCGTTCAGAGTTGTAGCTAGCCCTATTGGTCATGTTCAGTGGGGTTTTGACATATTCAGAGCAGAAGAAGCAAAATATATCGATGTCAGACTCTGGGGACTCTCCCGGAGGGCATTTGAAATTTTTAATCGAGATGCAGCTTTGCTGTCAGGTTCAGTTACAGAAATTGCTTCAAATCTTTCGATGAAGCTAGCCGGTAGAGGAATTTCGGTCAAGCAAATTCCAATCGAAATATCAGAAACGCTATCAAACGCTCTTCGATTAAATGTTGGTTGTGAAACTTGTTGGGAAGTTCTTGCATCAGCACAATCTGACCTCAGAACACTGCGTTTCAGGGCTTTGCCAATTGACAAATTAATTCCAGTCAATACTTCGTTGCCACTAAATTCTGGGAAAAAAAGAATATTACTTGTGCAACCGATAAGTGGTGGTGGTTTACCTGCAACAACATCCAAATTATTTGGTCAGTTGGAAGATAACTTCGACATTTTTACCTTGGTTTGCGATCGTGGCCGTGTCAGATTGTCAATTGGTGCGGACCAAGTTCATGAGTTATTTGAAGTTGAACTCCCAAATCCGGTAGAGCCTTTTTCTCACAGAAGTAGTGATTATGACTATCTCTTTTCCGTTATTCTCGGTCACCTCGATATTGACATAATTCAAATAGAACATATGGCTTGGCAAAGTATTGGAATTAAGGAAATTTCAAGTTATTTCAACATTCCATATTTCTTCACCTTTCATGATTATTATTCTGTTTGCGCTTCTCATAATCTCCTTGATGAAAATCTAGTTTTTTGCGGAGGAGTTTGCACTTCAGGTACTGGTTATTGTCAGACTGCGCTCTGGCCAAAATATGAGTTGCGCTTTTTGAAAAATGGATTGGTTCATCGCTGGCAAGAACAGATGGGTCAATTTCTATCTGGTGCATCTGGCATATTTGTACCTTCGAAATCAGCTGGGTCAGATTTAAGGACAATTTTCCCTCATCTTCAGTCAAAAATCAGGGTCGCTCCTCACACCACTTCAGTTCAATTTGATGTCAGAGCTTCGAAAGATCAAGTGATTCACGAGAAGTTAAGAATTTTGGTGCTTGGTGACATAGGCCCCCACAAGGGAGAGTACAAAGTTCGTAAATTTGCAGAGTACGCAAATTCCCACAACTTCGAGATTCATTTATTAGGACCATTGAGGAAACTCTTAAGTGAAAACGTCAAGAACTATGGGCCTTATTCAGTCTCAGATTTGCCTTCCCTAGTCAATAAAATTCAACCTCAGGTTGCTTTTCTTCCTTCGATAACTCATGAAACATTCAGTCATGCCTTAACAGAATTGCTATCGCTCGGCATTCCTGTAGTTGCTTTTTCAGGTTCTGGTGCTGTTGAGGAGAGAATCACCCAAGCAGGTGTCGGTGTGATAATCGATCCTAAGAATTCCCCGGAACACTGGATAATGCAGATAAATGAAGAAGTTTTATCAAAAACTGCATTCGAAACACTTTCCCGAAATATAACAAAATGGCAAACGAAGAATAGGAATTTCTCTGCTAAAGAAATGTCACTCAAATATTTAGATGAATATGAAAGTGCTTTAGGTAGCTAGATATTTCAAAACAGTCAGTTGATGAATTTCACCAACTTATTTTGGGAAACTAGTGCCCTCGAGAGGATTCGAACCTCCGACCTTTGGTACCGGAAACCAATGCTCTATCCCCTGAGCTACGAGGGCGGGACAGAACTAGGCTATCAGTCAAGCTATGGGCATCCCGGCCGATAGAATTGAGCATTGTGACCCCTCAAGACCTAGCTCGTGAACTTTTTGAGCGCATCATTCTCGTTGCTCAACGTGGAAACAACGACGTTTCCTCCCTTTCTGTTGATGACGTTGTTCTTGAGCGACCAAAAAACCGCGACCACGGCGACTGGGCATCCAGTATTTCTCTCAAACTTGCTAAGCCTTGGGGATTGAACCCGCGTGAGCTTGCGACCGAACTTGCAACTGAACTCGAATCAGTTGAAGGAATTGCTTCTGTTGAAGTTGCAGGACCTGGATTTATCAACATTCGTCTTGATGCGGCATCAGCTGGTGCTCTAGCGAAAACCATCGTTGAAAGTGGTACTGAATACGGTCGCGGTGATGTTTACCGAGGCGTGAAACTCAATCTTGAGTTCGTCTCTGCAAACCCCACAGGCCCTATCCACATGGGCGGCACACGCTGGGCTGCCGTGGGTGACTCGCTAGCTCGTATTCTCTACGCAGCTGGTGGTGAAGTCACACGTGAGTACTACTTCAACGACCATGGTGCACAGATTGACCGCTTCTCTCGCAGTCTTATTGCGGCACATCTCGGCGAACCTGCTCCCGAAGATGGTTATGGAGGGGCATATATCCATGACATTGCAGCCCGTGTAACCACTGCGTATGCGAACGATCTGACAGTTCTTCCTCGAGAAGAAATGCAGGAAGTATTCCGTTCCCTAGGTGTGGAACTCATGTTTGGTGAGATCAAGGCCAGCCTGCATGAGTTTGGTGTGGACTTTGATGTGTACTTCCACGAGGACTCGCTTCACGAATCAAGAGCAGTAGAGCGAGCTGTTGAGCGACTCCGCCAACAGGGCCACATCTTTGAACAACATGGAGCTACTTGGCTCCGCACAACAGATCTAGGTGACGACAAAGACCGTGTAATCATCAAGAGTGATGGTCAGGCCGCCTATATTGCTGGTGACCTTGCGTATTACTTAGACAAGCGTGAGCGTGGCTTTGATCGCAACATCATCATGTTGGGTGCTGACCACCATGGTTATGTTGCCCGCATGATGGCAATGTGCGCTGCATTTGGAGACGAACCTGGTGTGAATCTCGAAATCATGATTGGCCAGATGGTCAATCTTGTTCGTGACGGAAAGCCCATGCGCATGAGTAAGCGTGCTGGAACCATCGTCACCCTTGAAGACTTGGTTGAAGCCGTTGGCGTGGATGCTGGCCGTTATGCGCTTGTGCGTAGCTCTAGTGACTCGCAGCTTGATATTGATCTTGACCTTCTGGGCAAAAAGACCAATGACAACCCTGTCTTCTACGTGCAATATGCCCACGCCCGAACCTGTGCTGTTGCGCGGAACGCAGAAGCATCTGGTGTGCGACGCGAGGATGGTTTCGCTCCAGAACTCCTAGATCACGAAGCTGAATCACAGCTTCTGGGTGTTCTACAAGAGTTCCCTCGCATTGTTGCTCAGGCTGCTGAACTTCGTGAACCGCACCGCGTTGCACGCTACATCGAAGAAGTAGCAGGCTACTACCACCGCTGGTATGACAAGTGCCGTGTTATTCCACAGGCAGAAGAAGAAGTAACAGATCTTCAACGCACACGTCTATGGCTCAACGATGCGACCGGTCAGGTTATTCGCAATGGTCTTGGTTTGCTCGGTGTTTCTGCACCGGAGCGTATGTAAAAACGCAGTATACAAACCATTTTTAATATTTGTAGAATGCGTACATTTCAAGATCACCATCAATAGCAACGCCATTTATTGATAACTGCCCTTTGAAATAGCCATCTGTAGGCGTTTGCCATAAGCTGAGTGATTTATCACGATCTAAATTTCCTGAACTTGTTACTTTTACGAAGTACGTTTTTCCGGCAGAATCCATCTTTGGTTCAAACCAGAGGTATGTTTTTTTCACTTCAGATATTTTTGCTGCTGGCATGGATTCTTTCGCCACAATCTTTCCCAAACTGTCTGTGACGGAAATTGTGACGAAGCCTTCATTAGATCGTCTATAAGTTGCCGCGCGAATTGCAATTCCTGACAACTTATCTTTGCTAGCAACAAATGACTGCTCAATTGTGTCGCTTTCAAGGAGTTCAGGGGTTACAGAAGTTGCATCTTTTCCAATTGTCTCTGTGTCCATGCTGTAAGCCGGTGCGCCTGGAGAAATGTTTTGAGCAATTGAAAGTGGAACAACGAAAGCAAACAAGGTCGGAATTGTCCAGATTGCCGGAATGAGAAGCGAACGAGAAATCCAAACCCAAGGTTTTGGCATCTTAAAAGAAAGTGCAAATTTAGGGCTTACCGACTCAACGAGCAAATAGATCAGAGGGCTAATAAAAAACAGTTCAAGCACATATTTAAATTCACGAGTTCTGGCGGCCTCATATATGTCACTGAGAATAAGTTGATGGTGATTAAATATGTTTGAAAATGCCCCTCTTTCTATCATTGGGCTATCGACGTTGTACATCCACCAATTAACCACGCACCAAATGAAGCCAAGAAAAGCAATTGCTTCCCAAACGAGAAAAGTGGTTGGCCTCTTGTAATATCCGACCGCCATGGCAAAAAAAGGTGTCATGATAATCAACCACTGTGGGTGCCAAACTACGACCTCGAACATAACTCCGTATGATGCACAGGCAGCGAAAACGGCGTGTTTGGCCAATGATTCACTATTTGGCTTTATCCGCCATAGATAAAAGCATCCAATAATAAACAGAATGGCGACGAAGGAAGTTAATTGCTCATTGGAGGTGTTACCGGTTTTAGAAGTCAGCAGTCTGAATGCAGATTCCCTAAATACTGGGCTTCCTGAATAAAGAATTACCTGCAAAAGAACAGCAAGCGAGGATAACGCGAAAAGGTAAAGAATTTTCCAAATTGATTTGTATTTAAGAACTACTAGCGGGACAAAAATTACAAGAGCAAAAAACTTGAGCGATATGGCAATTGCGAAGAAAAGGACAAATTTCCCAGTATTACCTCTGAGGTAATACAAGAAACCAAGCAGAGTAAAGAACAAACCGATTACGTCGTACTGCCCAAAGACTGTAGCTGCGAATAATGCAAATGGAGAAAGAAGATAAGTAAAAATAACTACTTGTTGTCTTTTTGTTTCGTTGGGAAATAGCTCTCGAGCAATGAGGTTGACCACAAGTAACGTTGAAAACAAAAACAAAGCAAGTAATAACTTTGCCCAAACTATTTCAATTGGTAGGAGTGCAAAACCTAAAGAATCATCTGAAGCAAATCCAAAAAGCTTGAGCGGAATAAACCAGATTGCAAAAACTGCATATAACAGCGGAAAGTAGTCATTACCGCCAACGATGACTTTATTTACATCGTAAAAATCGAGAAAGTGTCCATCTAAAAATGCGAAAGAAGATTTGGTTGTGTGGCTTAGGTCACCTTGATTGAAAACCAGAACACTAAAAATCGTTGATATCAAGAAAATAACTAAAGCGAGAACAGGCAGCCCATTAAAGGAAGTAAATACTAGCTCGCGAAATTGTTTCACGATATTAGGGCTAGTTACCCTAACTTTGTTAATTCCCATTTGATTGCTGTTGACCCGCTTCATAAATAAACCTAATTCCCCCGATGAAGTTAATACTTCAGGGGTTAAGGTTATCTATATTCATACTTTTTATGTGTACCCCGACTTATAAATGAAACTTAAAGTGAGCTAGAAATGAATTATTTTTCTACGCATGAAGAAACAATGCAGCTGTTGAGGATTGTGAACAGAGTTACTCCAGCTAAGGGAGTAGTTGAGCTGGAATTTGTTAGAGCTGATGGTGGAGTGCTTCCTCAGTGGGCGCCGGGCGCTCACATAGATCTAAAATTAGACAATTCTGTAACCCGACAGTACTCACTCATGAAAGGCTTGTTGGAGCCCACAAATTGGCGAATTGCAGTTTTAATTGAAGAATTTGGTCGGGGCGGCTCTTTATTTATTAGTAAATCAGTCCAAATGGACACCGAGTTAGTAAGCGTTGGACCCCGAAACCATTTCCCTCTTGTTCGAGCAGAGAATTATTTATTTATTGCCGGTGGCATAGGTATCACCCCAATAGTCCCAATGCTTGAGCTCGCAGAAGAGGAAGGAATTCCCTGGAAACTTGCTTATTTGGGGAAATCATTGGAGACGATGGCATACGCGAGTGATTTGCTTTCAGCTTATGGGGAAAAAGTTCAGCTCTATCCAAAGGATCAAGGGAAAACATATGACCTTGAAAAGTCAATAGCCACGGTTTCGGAAAACACACATGTTTATTCATGTGGCCCAGAAAGATTAATTACCGCGCTTGAAAATTCGATGGTCGAAAACTTAAATAATCTGCATGTGGAACGTTTCCACCCAAGAGAGATTGTGCTCACTGAGCCAAATAGTGAATTCACTGTCTACTGCAAAAAATCTGATGTGGAACTTCTAGTACCAGCCGATGAAAGTATTTTGATGGCTGCAGACTTTGAGGGAATTGACATACCTGGAGACTGCATGGAAGGTACCTGCGGCTCCTGTGAAACAAGAGTAATTGAAGGCGAAGTAGATCACCGCGATTCGGTTCTTTCTGCTCAAGCTCGGGCTGAGGGAGACACAATGATGATTTGCATATCCAGGGCTAAGG
Source organism: Aurantimicrobium minutum (assembly GCF_029892845.1). Lineage (GTDB taxonomy): Bacteria > Actinomycetota > Actinomycetes > Actinomycetales > Microbacteriaceae > Aurantimicrobium > Aurantimicrobium minutum_B. Next base: position 266,525 of record NZ_JARXVT010000003.1, on the reverse strand, counting down.
GAAATCGACTGGTGATTGACCTCTAGTAGAATTCATATGTCGAATACGACATAGGCTTCAGGGACCAAGCCGGGTCCGCTCGCCCACACTTTTACTCTGATTTTTCATCTCAAGAGGTATTCCTGTGGTTGCTAATCCGCTTGCTCCACACTGGCTCGATGCCAGTGTCGATGACAATGCGTTGATTAGTGGCATTTGGTCATCAAATATCTTTCGTAATGACTCAGGTGAACTCGAAGTCGCAGGTATTTCGGCATCCGAATTGGCTTCTGAGTTCGGCACTCCCTTATTCGTTGTTGACGAAGCTCATGCACGTAATCGAGCTGAGCAAGTTCGAACCGCTTTTGATTCAGCGATGGATGTTGTTGGAGCTAAGGCAAAGGTCTACTACGCAGGTAAAGCGTTCCTCTGTACTGAAGTAGTGCACTGGGTTTCCGACGCAGGACTCAACGTTGATGTCGCAAGTGGGGGAGAGCTCGCTGTTGCGCTCGCCGCGGGACTCGATCCAGCCCGCATCGGCCTGCACGGAAACAACAAGTCTCAGGCTGAAATCGAGCGTGCTGTTGATCTCGGTGTCGGCACTATCGTGATTGATTCTTTTGTTGAGATCGGACGAGTCGAGGAAGCTGCTCGCCGTGCTGGTAAAACACAACGCGTTCGCCTTCGCGTCAACAGTGGTGTTCACGCCCACACCCACAGCTTCTTGGCTACCGCACATGAAGATCAGAAGTTCGGCATCACCATTTCTGACGCTCCTGGGCTAGTTGCTGAGATTCGCTCTCATGATTCCCTTGAGTTTGTTGGTCTGCACTGCCACATCGGTTCTCAAATCTTCGGAACTGACGGTTTTGCCGAATCAGCTGCACGTTTGCTCACTCTGCACGCAGAACTTCTCAAGGGAGGTCCGGTCCCTGAGTTGAACCTCGGTGGTGGCTTCGGTATTGCTTACACTCCAGCGGATGAACCCACTGCCATTGAAGACATAGCTCAGGAAATCGCATCTGTGGTTTCTGCTGAGTGTGCTCGCCTAGGTATTGAGATCCCAGTTATTTGTGTTGAGCCAGGTCGTGCAGTCATTGGCACATCTACCTTCACGCTTTATGAAGTGGGAACCACCAAGGACGTAACTGTCGACGTTGTTGACGAGTGCGGCGTCTCCAGTGGAGAAACTGCTGTTCGCAAATATGTCAGTGTTGATGGTGGAATGAGCGATAACGCTCGCCCTGCTCTTTATGGAGCGGATTACTCAGTTCGTATGGCTAATCGTGTTTCCGATGCAGAACCAGTACTGGTCCGTATTGCAGGTAAGCACTGTGAATCCGGAGACATTCTTGTCTATGCGGATTACCTCCCGGGAGATGTCGACCCAGGGGATTTACTTGCCATTCCTGCGACTGGTGCATATTGCTGGTCACTAGCCAGTAACTACAACTACTTAACACGACCTCCGGTCGTGGCCGTGAAAGACGGGGTCGCACGCGTGATTGTGCGCGGCGAAACCGAAGAAGACCTATTAGCGCGCGACATGGGCGTTATCCGAAAGGCACATCAATGATTGAGTACCGTAACGTCCGCGTAGCTTTGCTTGGCGGTGGAACCGTCGGAGCACAGGTTGCACGACTGCTTCTCGAGCACAAAGAAGAGTTTGCTTCCCGTGTGGGAGCAAGCCTTGAGCTCACCGGTATTGCCGTGCGCAACCTGGACGCAGCTCGCTCTGCTGATCTTCCTAAGGAACTCTTCACCACCGACGCAGAATCTTTGATTCTGAGTGCTGACATCGTGATTGAGGTCATGGGCGGGCTCGAGCCTGCTCGCAGCTACATCCTGCAAGCTATCAACTCAGGTGCTGACGTTGTCACGGCTAACAAGGCACTGCTTGCGACTCACGGAACCGAGCTGTTCGAAGCAGCTGAGCGCGTAGGCGCTCAGCTTTACTTCGAGGCTGCTGTGGCCGGAGCTATTCCCATTATTCGCCCTCTCCGTGAAAGTCTTGCTGGTGACCGCGTCAAGCGCATCATGGGCATTGTGAACGGAACCACCAACTACATCCTGGACAAGATGGACACTGAAGGTGCGTCATTTGATGACGCGCTCGCTGTGGCTACCGAGCTGGGATACGCAGAAGCAGATCCCACTGCAGATGTTGACGCTTTCGATGCTGCTCAAAAGGCTTCTATTCTCGCCAGCCTCGCATTCCACACCACTATTCCCCTTGAAAGTGTTCACCGCGAAGGTATTCGTGAGATTTCGGGTAAGACCGTTGAATTGGCCAAGAAGGCTGGATACGTGGTCAAGCTCCTTGCCGTCTGCGAGCGCTTGACCGACCCGGCCACCGGTGAAGAAGGTGTTTCAGCCCGCGTTTACCCTGCATTGATTTCTCGTGAACACCCGCTTGCTGCGGTGCACAAGGCCAACAACGCAGTCTTCGTTGAGGCAGAAGCAGCCGGCTCACTGATGTTCTATGGCGCAGGCGCTGGTGGTCCTGAAACTGCTTCTGCAGTTTTGGGTGACCTGGTATCTGCTGCCCGCCGCCACGTCATTGGCGGCCCTGGTTTGGGTGCGTCAACGCACGCTAACCTGCCTGTGTTGCCCATTAGTGCGATTACGACTCGCTACCACGTGACTCTGTCGGTTTTTGACCGTCCTGGTGTTCTTGCATCCGTCGCAGAAGAGTTTGCTAAGCACGGAGTTTCGGTCGAATTGGTTGAGCAAGGCACATTTGGCAGCGAGGCGGTGTCTGGAGAGGCTGCTCCGACGGCTACGCTAGTTATTGGCACGCACGCAGCTCTTGAGTCTGATCTGGCGGCCACCGTTTCCGCTCTCGCGCAGCTGGATGCCGTGAGCTCAGTGGTTTCGGTTCTACGAGTTGAAGGAGCCTAAATTGGCACACCAGTGGCGTGGCGTTCTGCCCGAGTATGCAGACCGCCTGAACATTTCTGATGCGACCCCCATCATTACCTTGGGTGAAGGTGGCACGCCACTGATTGAAGCTAAGGCTCTCTCGGCACGCACCGGTGCACGTGTCTTCGTGAAGTATGAAGGAATGAACCCAACGGGTTCATTCAAGGACCGCGGTATGACCATGGCCATCTCGAAGGCTGTTGAGCACGGCGCTAAGGCTGTTATCTGTGCTTCCACTGGTAACACCAGTGCTTCTGCAGCTGCGTATGCAACCCACGCTGGCATTTCTGCTGCTGTTCTGATCCCTGAAGGCAAAATCTCCATGGGTAAGCTCAGCCAGGCTGTTGCTCACAATGCAGAAATCATTCAGATCCAAGGTAACTTCGATGACTGCCTCGACATTGCTCGTGACCTTGCAGCTAACTACCCTGTTCACCTCGTGAACTCGGTGAACCCTGACCGCATCGAAGGCCAGAAGACCGCTGCATACGAAGTTGTAGAAGTTCTTCAGGACGCACCTGACTTCCACTTTGTTCCTGTAGGTAACGCTGGTAACTACACCGCCTACTTCCGTGGCTACAGCGAAGAACTCGAACGCGGCGCAGCCACCAAGCTTCCTCGCATGTTCGGTTTCCAGGCAGCTGGTTCAGCACCCATCGTGCTAGGCCACCCCGTGAAGAACCCAGAGACTCTTGCCAGCGCTATCCGTATTGGTAACCCGGCTTCGTGGGAGTTCGCACTCGGTGCACGCGACACAAGCAATGGCTACTTCGGTGCCATCGATGACGCAGGCATCCTTGCTGCTCAGCGCATCCTTTCTGCAGAAGTGGGCATCTTTGTTGAGCCTGCATCTGCCATCTCTGTTGCAGGTCTGCTGGAACGTGCCGAGAACGGTCACATCCCAGCTGGATCAACTGTTGTACTGACTGTGACTGGTCACGGCCTCAAGGACCCCCTCTACGCTCTCAAGAAGGCAGACGGCACTGAAGTGGCTCCTACTGTCGTTCCCGTGAGCACTGAAGATGTTGCAGGTGTACTTGGCCTTGTCAAGGGCGCTTCGCACTAATGTCCTCAGGGGCCATGCAGGTGCCGGTAGGCAGAGCGGTTACCGTTCGCGTACCGGCTACTTCGGCAAACTTGGGCCCCGGCTTTGACACTCTTGGTCTTGCTTTAGGTTTCTACGACCAGCTCGAGGTATCTACTCGTTCCGAGCCTGGTGCAACTGTTGAGGTAATTGGCGAAGGTGCTGCAGATAGCGCAGCGCCGGTTTCTACTGATGCTTCCAACTTGGTTGTTCAGTCCATTGCTCACGCTTTCGCGCATGCGGGGGTGGCAATGCCAGGACTGAACCTTCGTGCACACAACCAGATTCCTCACAGCCGTGGCATGGGCTCTTCCAGCGCAGCAATTGTTTCTGGTTTGGTTGCTGCTCAGGGACTTCTCGAAGGAATCTGTGACTTCGACGCAGATACATTGCTGCGCCTAGCTACTGATCTTGAAGGCCACCCTGACAACGTCGCACCCGCGCTGTTTGGTGGCCTGACTATCGCGTGGACCACAGAAGATGGCCCACGCTGCAAGCGTTTGCTTGTTCACCGAGGTGTTTCACCTCTGGTACTGGTTCCTTCCTTCACCATGTCGACCAAACAGGCTCGTGCATTGCAACCAGAGAATGTGCCTCACGAAGACGCCATCTTCAATGTGTCTCGTTCGTCCCTTCTTGTCGCTGCTCTCACTCAGAGCCCAGAACTTCTGTTCGAATCAACAGAAGACAAACTTCACCAGGACTATCGAGCTGAGGCTATGCCTCAGACCAGCACTCTGATCAAGCTGCTTCGTGAACACGGTTTTGCAGCAGTGGTTTCTGGCGCTGGTCCATCCATTTTGGTGCTGTGTTCTGATCCTGCACAGCGCGTTGAGGCAGCAAAGCTTGTTGCCCAGCACGAAGAGAGCCCTTGGCGTGCTCTCATGCTTGCTGTGGACTTTGCAGGCGCTTCTTACGCACCTGCTGAATAAAGAACTTCTACGTTGTTGCTTTTCTAGCCTGGAACCAGAAGCGCAGCGCCAACCCTAAGCGAATCACTCCGCGTACTGGCGCCCACAGAATGCCTTTGTATTTCACTTGGATAAAGCGCATGGCGCTTTCATGGTGAATGCGCAGCATGGTCTTCTTGATGGCTTTGGTGGATTCGCCACCGATGTGGGTTATCGAGACCTCGGGAACATAGAGGTTTGTGTACCCCATCTTCCCTAGGCGGTAGCCCAGGTCTACGTCTTCGAAATACATGAAGTAGTGGTCGTCAAAGCCGCTTACTTGAGCGAAGAGGTCACGGCGCACTGCCAAGCAAGCACCTGATACCCATCCAGTAGAAACTGTTTTGTTCTGCAGGTGTGCTTCAGAAAGATAGCTCTTGGTCCACGGGTTGGAAAGCCAAATATTCGCAAAGAGTGCGTGCCCAACACCGTTGCGGATGGATGGAATTGATCGCGCTGAGGGATAAACCGAGCAGTCTTCGTTGTAAATCCGAGGCCCAGCCACGCCAACGGTGGAGTCCTGGACTGCATTTCTCAGTGCTGTAACTGTCTGTGGATTGAGTTCACTGTCTGGATTGCACACCAGCAAAGTAGTGAATTCTTCAGGAAGTAGAGGAACTGCTTTATTCACAGCTGAACCGTAGCCCACGTTGTTATCGAGTTTGAGCAAGTTGACGCAGAGTTTCTTGGTGAGTTTCTCAGTAGCAGCAATGTCTGCAGAGTTATTGTCCACCACAGTAATTTGGCTGGGGGAGTACACCGAATTCACTGCACTAGCGAGGAAGTCTGCCAACTGCGCGCTGGAGTTGTAGCTCACGGTAATGATGGCTACATCGTTGGAGGGAGAAAATTTGGACTTCATAAAATTAATCTGCTGACAAGGATACAAGGATGGCTGAAGAACAAGTTCATTACTTCTTTTTGGAAGGCAAAATTTCACGATGGAGCTCAAACGAATTCGTCAAGATCCCCTGAATGTTTATTAAGTTGTGGGCAAACATTCATTAGGTTTATAAAATAATGAATTCTCTTAGCAAGGATTCAGAAAAATTCTTGAATTATTTGGGGGACTTATGGCAGAAAAAGTATTTTTCTCTTTTCACTATGAGAGGGATGTTCATCGAGTTCAAATGGTTCGAAATATTAACGCGATACATGGTGAACCCTCAGTGGAACCGCAGAAGTGGGAAGAAGTTAAAAAAGGTGGAGATGCTGCCATAGAAAATTGGGTTGCGACTCAAATGAAAGGAAAATCTGCTTGCATAGTTCTCCTGGGGACTCAAACATGTAATCGTCTTTGGGTTCAGTATGAAATTAATCATGCTTGGAAGACAGGCACTCCGTTATTGGCAATCCGTATTCATGGGCTGCCTTCAATGTCTAAAGGCCCAGATAATCCGGGCCCCTCCCCGTTTAAGCCAGAGTTTCAGATTCCCGTATTTGATCCAACTGTTAAAGATTTGTTTGGAAATATAGATCCATCGAGGACTTATAACAATTTGGCGAGAAATATAGAGACTTGGTCAAAATCAGGCAGAATCAGATGACTTTTATTGCTGGGTGATTATCGGAGAATTAGCAAATGGCAAAAGAAAATACTCTGAGTCAAGAGGACAAGCGGACTCACTTGGCGTTTATTCAAGGCGTTATTTTGAGAATGTCGGCAGCATCTTCAAATACGAAAAGTTGGCTGATACCGGTTGTCGCCGGGGCCTACGCATATGCATTGACAACAAAGTCAATTGAGGTCGCTATTTTGGGCTTCATCAGTGTAATTTGCTTCGCATTTCTAGATGCAAATTATTTATCTTCTGAGCAGAAATATGTGAAGTTGTATGAGCTAGTTGCAAATGGAGACTCCAGAGTGCCTCCATTTTCCCTGGATGTTTCAGTAGTGAACGAAGCTAAAACAGCAAAAAGTGCGAAAAAAAGTAAAAATATTCAGCACAAGAAATCATGGCTGCCGAGCAAAACTGCTGTCTTATCTTGGTCTATAGCGCCTTTTTATGGAATGTTGTTGATTACAGGATTATGTATTTCTGGCTACCTAACTGCTATAAATCTTGCATTTTGCTAGCCGACATTAATTGAGAATTAATCCCTGGTCATTTTAGATATTCATTTTCTCAAGGAATCGCTTGGGCTGCTACTATGTGAGTGCACCGGTTGAAGTCGCGAAATCTCGCGAAAGCCTCCCGGAGCATTCACCAGTTCGATATCGAACTTCTGTAACACCCCATTTCGCACTACCTCCACACAGCCCACATTTATTAGATGCAGTGGCTTGGAAAAGCTCTAGTGCTCTAAATATCTATAAGGAGAACTCATGTCTGAGAACTCGATCAATGAAACCCCCGCTGCAGAAGCAGCACCCCGCAAGCGCACTTCTCGTCGTGCAACCGTAACTGCTCCCGTGGCATCTGCTGATGCAGTGTCCGGTGCTGTTTCGGTGAGTGCTTCAAACCACGTGAACTCTGGCGATGCCGGTGTTCCTGCACTGGCACCTGCTCTGCAGGCCAGCGCTGAGGAGGCACCACGTCGAGGACGTGGCCGCCCAGCCAAGAAGACTGTTGAAGCTTCTGCTGAAGCCCCCGCAGCCGAATCTGCAGCACCAGCTGAGACTGGCGAAGCAGGCCCACGTCGTGGACGTGGCCGCGGTCGGAATGCTGATGCTGTTGAAAGCAACGGCGACGCTGAGAACAACACCTCTTCAGAGGGTGGATCTGAGAGCGACAACGCCGAAGGCGATCGCCCCAGCCGTAACCGTAACCGTAACCGCAACCGTCGCGACCGCAACGATCGCACCGAGGGCGAGAACGGTAACCGTAACAACGGTCCCGAGTCCGAGGGCGAAGAGCGCTTCGACCGAAATGACCGCAACAACCGCAACAACCGTCAGCGTGACCGCCGCCGCGGTGGCCGCATGGGCGACGAAGTTGAACCAGAAATCCTCGAAGACGACGTACTGATCCCTATCGCAGGTATCTTGGACGTTCTCGACAACTACGCATTCGTGCGCACTTCCGGTTACCTTCCTGGAAACAACGACGTCTATGTCTCGCTCGGCCAGGTCAAGAAGTACAACCTGCGCAAGGGTGACGCTGTTATTGGTTCTATCAAGCAGCCACGCGATGGCGAAGGCTTCGGTCGTCAGAAGTACAACGCACTGGTCAAGATTGATTCCATCAATGGTCAGACCATTGAAGAAGCAGCAACCCGCGTCGACTTCCAGTCCTTGACTCCTCTTTACCCACAGGAGCGCCTGCGCCTGGAGACCGAGTCTTCCAAGATCACTGGTCGCATCATTGACCTGGTTTCGCCTATTGGTAAGGGTCAGCGAGGTCTGATCGTTGCACCACCCAAGGCGGGCAAGACCATCGTCATGCAGCAGATTGCCAACGCCATCGCTCAGAACAACCCTGAGGTTCACCTCATGGTTGTTCTCGTCGACGAGCGACCAGAAGAAGTCACTGACATGGAACGCACCGTCAAGGGTGAAGTTATTGCTTCAACCTTCGACCGTCCCGCAGAAGACCACACCATGGTGGCAGAGCTCGCTATCGAGCGCGCAAAGCGCCTCGTCGAGCTCGGCCAGGATGTTGTCGTTCTCCTGGACTCCATTACCCGCCTGGGCCGCGCATACAACCTGGCAGCTCCTGCTTCCGGTCGTATTCTTTCCGGCGGTGTGGACGCAGCTGCACTGTATCCACCTAAGAAGTTCTTTGGTGCTGCCCGCAACATTGAGAACGGTGGTTCGTTGACCATCATCGCTTCGGCACTGGTTGAGACCGGTTCGAAGATGGACGAAGTCATCTTCGAAGAGTTCAAGGGCACCGGCAACATGGAGCTTCGCCTCTCACGTTCACTCGCGGACAAGCGCATTTTCCCTGCCGTTGACGTCAACGCTTCCGGTACTCGCCGCGAAGAGATGCTGATGGGTCCCGACGAAGTCAAGGTCACCTGGAAGCTTCGCCGCGCCCTTGCTGGTCTTGACCAGCAGCAGGCGCTGGAAAGCGTTGTGGGTAAGCTCAAGGACACTGCAACCAACGTTGAGTTCCTCATGTTGATGCAGAAGTCCAACGCTTCCAAGGAGGACTAAGCCGTGCTTTCTTCTGTACAAGGCCTTCTCGCCGAGTACGAAGAGCTGCAGGTTCAGCTCTCCGACCCGGCCGTGCACGCTGACGCGTCACGTTCGAAGAAGCTCAACCGCCGTTATGCCGAAATCAGCCAGATCAAGATTGCCTATGAGCGCTTGACCACGTTGGAAGAGGACTTGGCTGCTGCCAAGGAACTTGCCAAGGAAGACGAAGCATTCGCTGCTGAGATTCCTGCACTCGAGGAAGCAATTCCTGGTGCACAGGAAAAGCTACGTCGTCTACTTATTCCTCGTGACCCTGATGATGGCCGTGACGTGATCATGGAAATCAAGGGTGGTGAAGGTGGTGCAGAAAGCCAGCTCTTCGTAGCTGACCTTCTGCGCATGTATCTCCACTATGCAGAGTCCAAGGGCTGGAAGACAGAAGTTCTGGATAAGACGGAATCTGACCTCGGTGGTTTCAAGGACGTTCAAGTTGCCATCAAGGGCAACTCGAACGACCCAGCACAGGGTGTCTGGGCTCACCTGAAGTATGAAGGTGGTGTACACCGCGTACAGCGCGTGCCCGCTACTGAGTCTCAGGGACGTATCCACACCTCAGCTGCTGGAGTTTTGGTCTTCCCTGAAGTCGACGAGCCTGAAGAAGTCGCTATCAACCAGAATGACCTCAAGATCGATGTGTATCGCTCGAGTGGTCCTGGAGGACAGTCTGTGAACACCACTGACTCTGCCGTGCGCATTACCCACCTTCCTACTGGAATCGTGGTCTCGATGCAGAACGAAAAGAGCCAGCTTCAGAACCGTGAAGCCGGTATGCGCGTGCTCCGCGCGCGCATCCTTGCTCGCCAGCAGGAGGAAGCAATGGCGGAAGCCAGTGCGGCACGTAAAGAGCAGATCCGCACCGTGGACCGTTCAGAGCGAATTCGCACCTACAACTTCCCTGAGAACCGTATTGCTGACCACCGCACCGGTTACAAGTCCTACGACTTGGACCGCGTGATGGACGGTGCTGTGGAGCCGGTAATTCAGTCTTGTATTGCTGCTGATGAAGAATCGCGCTTGGCAGCTTTGGGCGACCAAAACTAGTTCAGAACTAGACTCAAAACATGTCTGCAGACGACGCATTGACACCGATTCTGTTCTCGGTGCCTTTCCGTGCGCCTGCGGCGCCGGACAATCTCGCAGCCGTTATTGCTTCTGACCATGTTCATGGTGATGGCCCCTTTACCAAGTCTGCTTCGGCAAAGATGGTGGAGCTCACGGGTTCACCAACGGTTCTGCTCACCACTTCAGGAACTGCTGCTTTAGAGATGGCAGTTCGCCTTCTGGGTATTGGTGAAGGCGACGAAGTAATTGTCCCCAGTTTCACTTTCTCTTCTGGCGCTGCTTCTATCGTTGCCGCCGGGGGAGTGCCGGTCTTCGTGGATATCGAAGGTGACAGCGGAAACGTTGACCCTGCTGAGGTAGAAAAGGCAATTACTGCCAAGACAAAAGCCATCTCTGTCATGCACTACGGCGGAGCACCTGTGGATATGGATGCCATCATGGCTATCTCACGCAAGCACAACATCCCCGTGATTGAAGACAATGCTCATGGCTTAGCTGTGAAGTCACGTTTTGGTGCCCTCGGAACTATCGGTTCAGTTGCAATCCAAAGCTTCCATGACACCAAAAACGTGCACTGTGGTGAAGGTGGAGCAGTACTGATCAATGACCCAGCTCTCGTTGAAGCTGCAGAGATCATGCGTGAAAAGGGAACAAACCGTTCTAAGTTCTTACGTGGTCAGGTGGACAAATACACCTGGGTTGACTGGGGTTCCAGCTACCTTCCTTCTGAGTTGAATGCAGCAGTCTTAGATGCACAACTTGATGCCTTCGAAGGAATTCAGGAACGCCGTTTTGAGATTTGGAATACCTATTCTTCAGCTCTGACCGAGTGGGCTTCTTCTCTTGGCGGTTCTGTGATGACTCCTGTTGACGGAGAACATGCGGCACACGTGTTCTTTGTGCTCATGCCTGATCAGGACACTCGTGATTCACTTCTTGAGTATCTGCGTAGCAATGGCGTTGTGGGAACGTTCCACTACGTTCCTCTGCATTCAAGCCCTGCCGGAACAAAATATGGTCGGACTGTTAGCTCTCTCGAGAAGACTGATTCCTTTGCTGGCCGTCTTGCTCGCTTGCCGCTCTGGCCCGGAATGACAGATGCTCAGGTTGCCTACGTCATTGACACTGTGAAGGCATTCCAGAAGTAATGTCTGTTATCAAGCGCGCATCAGAAATGCTCAAATATGAGGGCGTTAAGTCCACTGCGTGGCGCGGAGCGAAGTGGTTAACCTCCCGGTCTAACCCTTTTGAGGAAGTGCCTCTGGCCACGGTGTTCAAGCAGGATGTTCTCGCTGTTGACTGGACTCGGGACCGTAACTTCAAGGCAGATAAGCCTGTTAATCCCAATGGAAAGCCCCAGATTGCTTGGGTTATCTCTCCTCCGGGACGCTCAAGTGGTGGCCACCAGAATGCGTATCTGTTCATGCAGTTTCTGGAACAAGCGGGCTACGAAATCACTATCTTTCTATACTCAGCAGGTACTTTCCCCAAGGTGAGTGTTGAGGGCGTGAAGCACATGCTCTCCACCAACTCTGGTTATCCCCAGCTCAACGCTGAATACCGGATGTATGACCCTGAAACGGGCTTGACTGGGGACTTTGATGTCATCGTGGCGACCGACTGGGCAACTGCGTATGCAGCATGGCGTTACGAACGGAATATCCCGAGGATCTATTGGGTACTCGACTTTGAGCCCTACTTCTTCCCTGCAGGTCCTGACTACGTCGTGGCGGAGAACTCTTACCGTCTCGGTTACCACGGAATCACGATCGGTTCGTGGCTTGCCGCGAAGCTGAAGCGTGATTACGGAATGCCCACAGACTTCTACGAATACGCCGTTGATGCTGTTCGTTATACCCGCACCAACGATGCTGAACGCAACGAAATCTTGTTCTATGCTCGCCCCACGACTCCTCGTCGTGGCACCGAGTTTGGGCTCTTGGTTTTGGAAGAAGTCCACCGCAGGCGTCCTGACATCACCATCAACATTGCTGGTTGGGATATGTCTAAAGCGGGTATTGAATTCCCCTTTGTAAACCATGGAACCCTGCAGGTTTCTCAACTTCCAGAGCTCTATAACCGTTGTGGTGCTGCACTTGTTCTGTCATTGACATGCATGTCGTTGCTTCCCCTTGAAGTCATGGCTTGTGGCGTCGTTCCCGTGGTCAACGATGGTGAAAACACCCGCATGACATTGCGTGATGACCCACGTATTGAGTTTGTGCCCATGTCCCCAGCACTCATGGCAGATCGCATCATTGCTGCCTTAGATCGCCCAGATCAGGTTGAGTATTCGCGTTCCTTGGCTAAATCTGCTGAAGGTGGCTCGTGGAACGATGCCGGTGCACATGTTGTGGCCACCTTCGACAAGATCATCAAGCGCAAGAAGAAGTAATGCCCCTCGTTACTCCAGAGAGTAAGAAGACGGTTGATGCAACCGTCTTCATTCCTACTTTCAACGGAGAGAAGTATCTGGATCGCTTGCTTCATGCAGTTGAGTCCCAAGATTTTGCCGGCAACTTCGAAATCCTCGTCATTGACTCTGGTTCAAGCGATGCCACACTCGACATCATTGGAACCCACCCAGCAGTTCGTTTGGCGGAGATTCCTGGTTCAGAGTTTGGTCACGGCAAGACACGTAACCTCGCTGCCAAGTTGGCTCGTGGTACCAATATTGCCTATCTCAGTCACGACGCTATTCCAGTTGATTCCTATTGGCTCACCAACATCACAGCTCCACTGGACCCTGCAGGTTTGGATTGTGTGGGGGTAGTGGGGAAGCACATCGCAAGAGCTAATTGTTCACCACTGTTGAAGTATGAAATCGATGGCGTTTTCAGGGCCTGCGGCCCAGACGGTGTAACTACCCTCATAGATGGAGCGATTTCTAAAGCCAACGAATTGACTCCGGGGGAGTTGTTTTACTCCGACGTGAACTCAGCTACTCGTCGCGAGTTCTTGCTCAACACCATCCCCTACCGCGACGTGAAATACAGCGAAGATATGGCTTTTGCTCGAGATCTGCTCGAAGCTGGTTACCGCAAGGCGTATGCGGCAACTGCCGTGGTTGAGCACTCAAATGACGTCACGTTCAGTGAATATGGCAAGCGCATTTTTGACGAGAATCTGGGTATGCGTCGCGTGGGCGAAGGTCGACAGTCATTGTCGTGGGCACAAGCCAAGCTTCGCTCTGTGAGAGATGTGCTTGTGTGCTGGGGCAAGATTCTGCGAGATAGTGACTACAGCATCTGGGCTAAAGCTCACTGGCTCTTTGTCAATCCTGCTTATGCCTGGACAAAGTGGGTCAACATTCACCGAGCACTCAATGTCTCGCTGGATGACGGTAAGAAGATTGCGAAGTATTCATTGGAAGTTTCACGAGCGAAATAATCCACTGCAGCTTAAATGAGCAATCCCTCACTGCCGCAGCATATTCGTGAGGGACCAAGTCGACTGTCGGATTTCTCAGAGAATCAAACTCTTGCTGTTTATTATTTTACCTGTATGTAGAGCTTTTGGAACTATTTAAATAAACATGGCGGGATCAACCCATGCACGACCGTTGTCCTCGACTACGTCACCTGGCACCGCCACCTTGCCGTTACGTGGGCGGGCAATACCTGGAATGCCCACAACCTGTGAGTCAGCAGGAACGTCCTTGACAACAACTGCATTGGCGCCAATGGCGCTGTTGTGACCAACGGTGAGTGGACCTAGGACTTTGGCGCCTGCTCCAATAGTGACATTGTTCTCGATGGTGGGGTGGCGCTTACCTTGTTCCAGAGAACGCCCACCAAGTGTGACTCCGTGATAGATCATCACGTCGTCACCGATTTCTGCAGTTTCACCGATCACAACACCCATCCCGTGGTCAATGAAGAAACGACGACCAATGGTTGCACCTGGGTGAATTTCCACGCCAGTCCATAACCGTGAGCACTGCGATCCCACACGTGCAAGGAATTTGAAGCCGTGAGTCCACAGCCAGTGGTGCCAGCGGTGTGCCCAGACAGCGTGAAGACCAGAGGCAACAACCCAGGTCTCAAACGACGAGCGAGCAGCTGGGTCGTGTGAGCGCGCGTTGGCGATGTCTTCACGGATATTGAGCATAAGACTTACAAGGCTATCTAAGTTCTAAAAAACTATTCGTCAGTTTGTCGATTGATGAACTCAACCATTCCAGGAACGGTAAATGCTACGACCCCATGTTCGGGGGCGTAGATTATGCCTTTTGAAATCAAATTTGCCCTAGCGGGCCCAAGGCTTTCAATCTTTCGCCCCATGCGAGAGGCGACTTCACTAGACATAGCTGAATTATTTCCCTCTGCAGCAACGGCACGGAGATATTCTTTTTCTTTGGTAGTGGCGCGATCCCAGCGGGACCGGAAGAACCCACCGTCTAATTCCCGTTGTCCAAACTCAACTCCTTGTTGAGCATCTTGGAGAGAAATCGGGTCGGAATCCGCGGCGATCCATGAATCATGTCCAAATTGCTGGATGTAATAGGGATATCCGCTTGCTGCGTTAATCACATAATCTCGAGCACTGTCTTCCCACCCGATTCCTTCACTAGCAGCAGGTGAGGTGAGCGCTAACCGCGCATCTTCAAGGGGTAATTCTCGAATTTCATGATAATCAAAAAGCCGTTCTGTATAAGACTTCGCTTCAGAAAACAATCTTGGCAGGCTTGGAAGTCCGGCAACGGCAGCTAGAAATGCCCAACCTTCTTGCCCAGCGCGATGAGTAACTGCAGCTAGAACAGCGAGTTCTTCTTCCTCCAGGTCTTGAGCTTCATCGACCAATAGTGTGAAGCCCAAGCCGAGATCTTGCGCTGCGCTGGAGACGTCGTGGACGAGTTTAAACATGTCAGATTCTAAGTTTCCTGAATCCGCACCTCCGCCTGGTTGATCACTTAGGTCGATACCAAAGCTGAAGTTTCCAGAATTAGGATCGAACGTCGTTTTGAAACTCGCGAGTGTTTTGAAAGCTTTTAGCATTCGTTCTTTTGCGCCTGGCCTTGCGAAATCTGCAAGAACTTGATGTAGCTCCAGGCTCAGTCTTTCCCGAAGAGTTTGTCCAGCCCCGGCTTCAAATTTAACTACTATCCATTCGTGTTTCTTTGCTTCTCTGGAAAATTCAGCAAGCAGAACGGTTTTGCCGACACCTCGTAAACCGTATAGGCAAAAAGATCTTGCGTCCCGACCATTTTCGATTCGCTGCAGACTAGATTTCCATCTGTCCAGAGTTTGGTCTCTTCCAACAAGTTCAGTCGGCTTTCGACCAGCGCCAGGGGAGTAAGGGTTCGTTCCATGTTCCATATGTAACATTTTATAAGTACTTATAAGAAAAAACTATAAATGCTTATAAATTGTTATAAACGGGTTCATGCGTAATCACTATTAACCCAAGAACCCCCGTAAGACTTCGTCAAACGGGGGTTCTGAATAGAGGGGCTAGTCCTTAAAAGGCTCCCACAGTGCGGTGGAGACATAGCGCTCGCCATAGTCGCAGACGATGGCAACGATGGTCTTGCCTGCGTTCTCTGGACGCTTGGCAACCTCAGTTGCTGCGTAGAAGATAGCTCCGGTGGAAATACCCGCCAAGATGCCTTCTTCCGCAGCCAGGCGGCGAGCAAACTCAATCGACTGGTCAAAGTTGACGTCGAATACCTCGTCATAAACGGTGGTGTCGAGGATGGGGGGAACGAAGTTCGCACCAATGCCCTGGATCTTGTGAGGACCAGGAGCGCCACCGTTGAGAATGGGGGACTCTTCGGGCTCAACAGCAATGATCTGAACGTTGGGGTTGAGTTCCTTGAGGCGCTGACCGGTACCAGTAATGGTTCCACCAGTTCCCACACCTGCAATGAAGATGTCTACCTTGCCGTCGGTGTCTGCCCAGACCTCTTCGGCAGTAGTTGCGCGGTGGATAGCTGGGTTTGCAGCGTTCTCAAACTGACGAGCCAGGATTGCACCAGGGGTGTTAGCCACGATCTCTTCTGCGCGAGAAACAGCACCGCGCATACCCTCAGAACCTGGGGTGAGGACAACTTCAGCACCGTATGCGCGCACCAATACGCGGCGCTCGATGCTCATGGTCTCTGGCATGGTCAGGATGACCTTGTAGCCGCGAGCTGCGCCCACTAGGGCAAGAGCAATACCGGTGTTACCGGAGGTTCCCTCAACGATGGTTCCACCTGGCTTGAGCTCACCAGACTTCTCTGCGGCGTCAATGATTGCCTTGCCCAGGCGGTCCTTGACGGAGTTGCCGGGGTTGTAGAACTCGAGCTTGGCGTAAACCGTGGCGCCAGCGCCCTTGGTCAAGCTGTTGATGCGCACCAGCGGGGTGTTGCCAGTGAGCTCTGTGATGTTGTCATACAGACGAGCCACGATGAACCTGTTTCTCTACTAAGTGGGTGGTACTAAAGCGTTCTTTGATTATGTGGCACACACGCACCCCCGCATAGTTCTGTTACGTTCAAAGACATTATGAATTCCACACCTCATGCCGACGACATTGCCCTCACTGATCTTCGTCAGTGGGCAATGGAGCAGTTGAGTGCTGCCGGGATTCTGGAAGCAGACGTGGATGCCGGGCTACTTATTGGTCACATTCTGGGCTGGAGCCGCGGTGAACTCGCCTCCAAGCTGGTCACGGGCTTCACCGTGCCAGGTGAATCTGCGCTTGCTATTCGTCAGCTTGTCGAACGCCGCGCTGGCCGCGAACCCCTCCAACACATCTTGGGTGTCGCCTGGTTTAGGTCGATGACGCTCCAGGTTGGCCCAGGCGTTTTTGTTCCTCGTCCCGAGACGGAACAGCTCGCTGGAATGGCCATTGATGCCTTACGTTCTCTGGCGGAGCCTTCGCCCATTGGTGTAGACCTCGGAACAGGTTCTGGTGCTATTGCCCTCGCGATGGCAACTGAAGTTCCTCACGCCACCATCTATGCCGTGGAGAAGAGCCCTGAAGCTCTTCCATGGACGTCGAAGAACTTCTCTGCACTGGGTGGCAATAATGCTCACCTAGTACCCGGTGACCTTGCAGGCGAAGAGTTGCTAGCGACCTTCCCTCAGCTTGAAGGCACAGTCGCTGTCATTGCGTCCAACCCTCCCTACATCCCGGTAGATGCCATTCCTCGTGACCCAGAGGTTCAGCTCTTTGACCCCGCACTTGCTCTCTATGGCGGCCAGGACGGTCTTGATGTGGTGCGCCAGGTGTCGCAGGTGGCTTTAGTTCTCGGGCGTCCCGGTGCTGCACTCATGTTGGAGCACGGTGAATTGCAAGGCGCCGATATTCGAGAGATTCTCTCGGCAGACGGATGGCGTGCTACTGCAACACATCGCGACCTGACCGGTCGCGACCGTTACACCACAGCAACCCGCCCGTAGACTGAACCCTGACCTAAGGGGAGTTGACCTGTGGCTATTTCGCCCGAGATTTCGGTGGCAATGTGCACTTACAACGGTGCACCGTTCATCGTGGAGCAGCTGGAGAGCATGGCTGCTCAGACGCTGTTGCCTGCAGAAATCGTGGTCTCGGATGACGGCTCAACTGACGGCACGATTGCTCTAGTCAAGCAAACCTGGGAACGACTTTCTGAGCACAGCTCTGAACTGCGCACAGTGAAATTGACTGTGATCTCAAACAAGACATCCTTGGGCGTCACCAAGAACTTCGAGCAGGCCATTGCCGCAACGACCAAGCCCTACATCTTCTTGGCAGATCAAGATGACCTGTGGTTCCCGCAGCGCTTGGAAGTGGAAACTGCCCAGCTGAAAGCAGGGGCAGGTTTTGTCTTCGGCGATGCCCAGTTGGTTAACTCCAGCGGAGAGCCACTCGGCCACTCTCTCTTTGAAGCGTTGTCACTCTCTTCTGCAGAACGAGCGGGGATTGTTTCTCACCCCGTAGATGTTCTAATCAAGCGCAACATTGTGACCGGTGCTACTGCTGCCTTCTCACGTTCGGTCTTCGATAAAGCCGCGCCTTTTCCTTCTGGCTGGGTTCATGACGAGTGGCTGGCCATGGTTGCTGCACTCTCAGGTGAGCAGTTCGCTGTGACGGAATCACTGATTGGCTATCGCCAACATGATTCCAACCAAATTGGTGTGAAGAAAAACACACTTTCTACTCGCATGGCCAAGCTACGCGCTGAAGGGGCAGAACGTAATGCTCGCCTGTTGGCTCGCATCACGTCACTTTCTGAGCGGGCGAGTGAACTCGGTGCTTCAGCATCCGCACTGTCGTTGATCGCTTCGTCGCTGAAACTCCAACAGGCACGCTCTTCCTACCCACGCTACCGGGCTATTCGCTGGGTTCCTGTGCTTGGTCAAGTCCTCACAGGGCGCTATTTCCGAGTGAGCAATGGACCCCGTGACATCTTGCGTGATTTGGTTCAGCCGCTCTAAGGCGCTGTTCCAACTTCGCTTTAAACTTCGACGCGTAAACTGTCAGAGTTATGTCTCGCATCTACGACTGCTCGGATAATTCCGAACTCCTCACCGGCATGCGGCTTGCTCGCCAAGCCGTGGCGAAGGGTCAGCTTGTCGTCATTCCCACAGACACTGTCTATGGCGTGGGAGCTAATGCATTCAGTCCAGAAGCAGTGCAACTGCTTCTGGAGGCCAAAGGCCGCGGGCGTCAGTCGCCTCCTCCTGTGTTGATGCCATCGGCAGCAACGATGGATGGTCTTGCGCAGAACATTCCTGACGAAGTCCGCTCTCTTGCTGCGGCATTCTGGCCTGGCGGGCTCACCATCGTGCTCGAAGCACAACCTTCACTGGCATGGGACTTGGGTGACACCAACGGCACAGTTGCTGTTCGTGTCCCAGCACACCCTGTTGCGCTTGAACTTCTGGCAGAAACCGGACCGCTTGCGGTCTCTTCGGCGAACCTCACAGGTGAACCTGCAGCGACAACTGCTTCTGGTGCTCATGATCAGCTGGGTGCTCGTGTTGAGGTTTATCTCGACGGGGGTGAAGCAACCGAAGGGCTAGCTTCTACCATCGTGGATGCCACTGCGCTTTCTCGCGGCACCGGCGGTATTCGCATTCTTCGTGATGGTGTTGTCACCGCAGCACAGCTCCGTGACGTCATTGGTGACACACTCGAGCCTTCGACTGAAGCGGTGGGCTAACTCGTGTTCATGCTCGCGCTCATGGCCTTCGCCTCGGCAGTGGTCACCTTCGGGTTCTCATATGTCATTCGTCGCCTGAGCCTGAAATACAAGCTTTATCCCAAGATTCGTGAGCGTGACGTTCACACTCGCCCCACCCCTCGTTTGGGTGGCGTGGCGATGTTCCTCGGGATCTTGCTGTCCTTCGCCGTGGCAAGTCAGATTCCGTTTTTCCGGGTTGTCTTTGCAGAGCCAGGTCCTGTGCTGGCCATCATGGGCGCGGCTTTTCTCATCGTGGTTGTCGGAGTTCTCGATGACATCTGGGATTTGGACTGGACCATCAAGCTCGCTGCCCAGTTAGGTGTTGCAGCACTTGTTGCCTGGCAGGGTGTTCAGATTCTGTCGCTTCCCATTGGCGGCATCACGGTGGGTTCCCCCACCATGTCTTTCCTGCTGACCATTTTTGTCATTGTTCTAGTCATGAACGCCGTCAATTTCATTGACGGCCTCGATGGTCTTGTTGCTGGTGTCTCACTGATCTCTAACGGTGTCTTCCTGATCTATAGCTACCTGCTTGCCCGTGAGACCAGCCCCTCCAACTATTTCAACCTGGCTTCGTTGATTGCTGCAGTTCTGGTGGGTGCGTGTGCTGGGTTCTTACCCTTCAACTGGCACCGTGCCCGGTTGTTCATGGGAGATGCGGGTTCCATGCTGGTGGGTCTGCTCATGGCAGTGGCCGGTATTGCCGTCACAGGGCAGATTGATCCAGGCGGTTTCACCGAGACCGGCTTAGGTAAGTCGCAGCTACTTCCTGCTTTCTTACCCATCATGTTGCCGTTCGCCATTCTGCTTCTCCCGTTGGCTGACTTCTCCCTTGCCGTGCTGCGCCGGGTGAGCGCGGGTAAGTCTCCCTTCACTGCTGACCGCAAGCATTTGCACCACCGTCTGCTCGACATGGGGCATTCACACTTGCAAGCTGTACTGATTCTTTACAGCTGGACTGCCGTTGTTTCTATCGGCTTCTTGTTGTTCTTCATTGTGAAGCCATATGCCATCGCGATTGTGTTTTTGATTGTGGGAACGATTGTCAGCGCAGTGCTGACCATCCTGCCTTTGACGCGTCGCCAGCGCGTGGAGAAGACAATTCAGTCCCTCAAGGACGACGCTGTCCTGGCTGAGTATGACCCGCTAGATGCAGCCAGCAACAAGTTCGAGGACGATGTTCCAGTTCCTGCCGAGGAAGTTATTGCCGGAGCTACCGGTCAGATTGAACTGGACGGCATCGTGACCCGCGGCTCAGGCAAGAAGTCATCCTCTAATTCACAACCCACATTCGCAGACGAGAAAGATACCGACAAGTAGTCATGACTAATCCTGAAACCTCACGCGTACTGCCTCCCGGTGTTCCGAGCTCTGTTCCCGTGCTGCGCCGCACGCTGGCCTATGGCTTCGCTTTCGCCGCAGCGATTGCTGTGGTGGGCGGAGTGATCGGCCTGCTCGTTGCCGGCCCCATTGCGGCATGGTCTGCAGTTATTGGTGCGGCTATGGCTGGGGTGTTCTTAGGTATTACTGCGCTGAGCATTTTGATTGCTGTGCGCTTCGACATCGTGGCATTCTTCGGAATTGTGCTGGGCGCCTGGCTTTTGAAGTTCGTGGCGTTCATCGTGGCAGCGCTTGCGCTGCGCGACCAGCCCTGGATCAACCCGACTGCCCTGTTCTTGTCTCTCATCGCCGGCGTCATTGCCTCGCTCGTGGTGGATGTGGTCGTCGTGATGAAGACCCGCATGCCCTACGTCTCAGACCTCAGTCGTTAGCTACAGTCAGCGGCCTCGCTGCTCTTGAAATATCCTGTCGGTTCGTGTTCCTATTTCTCGGTTAGATGCTCTAAAGTAGAAATATAAGCTTCCTTTTTCTACGTCAGGAGTCACCATGGGTACTTACGTAGAGAGGCTGTGGCAACCAGAAGACACTGGTGGACTCAGTCGCAAAGATCGAGCAGCAGGGCGCTATCTGGCATATGTTCCAGACGAGCTCAGCCTGAGGTTGCCTCAACTGGGTGAACGCGCACAATCTGCAGCAGAAGATGCACTGGTGGTTTTGGCCCGCGCTGATGAGCGAGTGGGTAGCCGTGGTGGCTACCTGAGCCATTTACTTATCCGCTCCGAGAGCATCTCCTCATCCTGGATTGAAGGTAACCGAGTCACCCCCAAAAAACTTGCTATCGCAGAATCGTTGAAACAGGGGACTCAGGCCGCACTTGATGTTGTGGCAAATGTTCGCGCAACTGAACAAGCAATCGCTGAACTCTCGGAACACACCCGCGAGATCACAACGGCTGACCTGTGTGCGCTTCAGCACGTGATTGAGCCACGACTTGAATATGGGCTCCGCACAGAACAGAACTGGGTGGGGGGATCTGGTTGGAGCCCGCTGAGGGCCCAGTATGTGCCGCCGCCAGAAAGTGATGTGCCACGCCTTGTTGACAACTTGGCACAATTCATCACCGCCACCGAGGGGAATCCGGTTGTGCGGGCAGCCATTGCTCACGCTCAGTTTGAAACCATTCACCCCTTCGTCGATGGCAACGGTCGAACAGGTCGAGCGCTTATTCACTCCGTGCTCAGAAGAGCTGATGCGGTAAGGAACTCTCTCATTCCCATCAGCACAGTTTTTGCCGGAAATGTGGACGCATATATTTCTGGGTTGACGGGATTTCGCCAAGAACCTGCTTTGTTAGACGAATGGGTCATTGCATTTGCTGAAGCGACGGAACGTGCCGCAGCAAATGCTGTGAAGTTAGCTCAGCTCGTTTCTGAACTCGATGAAGAACTAGCAGAGCAATTCGTTTCTTTTCGGCGTGAAAGTGGTGTTGTCCCCAATGCTCCGCGTCGTGATGCGGTGACGGTCAAAATACTTGACACTCTTGCAGAGGAACCGGTGTTGACTGCGGAGTCTGTGACAAGCAGATTTGGTGTTTCGCCGGCATCTGCGCATCGGGCACTGGGAGAGCTTGAAGCGGCGAAAATACTCTCCCGCACCAAGGACCACAAGGGTAAGTTGCTCTGTTGGACTGCTGATCGGTACCTCTCTCTCGTGGCGTTGACAGAACGCAGCAATCGTGTGGGTGGCGTCGATACGCAAGGAAAGAAAATTCGTCTCGGACCGCCGGCTCCCGCACGGGAGCAGTAGGCCAACGCAGACGGAACATTCCGCTGACCGGTAAGTCTTTTTTAGATTGGGTCAGCCGCACTTTTTCCCTGTAAAGTCTTGAGTAATCCCTCGCACCATCTGCGGATCAATCACCCACGTTTCGACAACGAAGCCAAACGAGATTGAACTGCTGGGGGGATCCCGCATGTTCGTCGACGCGAGAGCAGAAGCTCCACGCCCCGAAACAGGAGATAGCGCTGCTAGTAAACGCTGTAACCAAGCTCGTCACCTCTTCAGGGGATGGCTCGAGCTTTCAGGGTCCGTCAATTACGGAATTCTTTCCTCCCGCGATCTTCTTTGCTGGTACTCCTTTCGAGATCAACCGCATCATCCTGATCCGCTTTGCTATGGCAGCGATTTTGATCCTGCTGTTCTGGCTTGCTACACGAAACATGAAGCTTGTTCCTGGCAAGGGACAGTCTCTGGCTGAGATGGCACTGGACGTTGTCCGCGTCAACATCGCTGAAGACCTATTGGGTAAGAAGGACGGCAAGCGCTTCCTTCCCCTGCTCACCGCCATCTTCTTTACAGTGCTGGCCATGAACATCCCGGGTATCTTCCCTGGTATGAACGTGGCAGGTTCGTCACTGTTCGGTCTTCCTCTGACTCTTGCTGTGGTGGCCTACGTCACCTTCATCTACGCAGGTTTGAAGAAGCACCCCGGAACCTTCCTCAAGGCGTCGTTGTTCCCACCAGGAGTTCCCTGGCCTATCTACATCATCGTGACCCCGATTGAGTTCTTCTCAATCTTCATCCTGCGTCCGATTACTCTCGCTCTTCGTCTTTTGATGAACATGGTTGCCGGCCACTTGCTGCTGGTTCTCTGCTTCTCAGCAACAGACTTCTTCTTCTTCTCTGCGGCGCTGGACCAGGCTGCGTGGGCTCGTTTCTTCGGAATCGGAACCTTCGCATTCGGCTTCGTCTTCACCGCATTTGAAATTCTTGTTGCAGTACTGCAGGCATACGTCTTCACGCTGCTCACAACGGTCTACATCCAGCTCGCGCTGGCTGAGGAACACTAAACGATTTAGGCATCCGCCTAAATCGACCACACGGAAGGAAACAATCGTGGACGCAACATCGGTTCTCGCCGAAATCAACGGCAACATTGCCACCGTCGGCTACGGTCTCGCAGCCATTGGCCCCGCTATCGGCGTAGGTATCGTCGTTGGCAAGACCATTGAGTCGGTTGCTCGTCAGCCTGAGCTCGCAGGTCGTCTTCAGGTTCTGATGTACCTGGGTATCGCTTTCACCGAGGCACTTGCCTTCATCGGTATCGCGACCTACTTCATCTTCACCAACTAGTCATCTACCCGTTCGACACGGAGGCATCATGCTTCAGGCACTAATCGTGGCTTCAACAGAGGAAACACCAAACCCTCTGTTGCCAGCACCGTACGACATGGTTTGGTCGGCGGTCGTCTTCGCGATCATCCTCATCTTCTTCTGGAAGAAGGTGCTCCCCAACGTTTCAGCCATGCTGGAAGCGCGTGGAGCAGCTATCGAGGGAAACATCGAGAAGGCAGATGCTGCTCAGCGTGAAGCTGAGGAAGCCCTTGCTAAGTACACCGCGCAGCTCGCTGACGCTCGTGCTGAGGCAGGCAAGATCCGCGACGCTGCTCGTGCAGACGGCGCCAAGATCGTGACTGAGGCAAAGGATCTCGCGTCAACCGAGGCAGCTCGCATCACTGCGACTGCAAAAACTCAGATCGAAGCTGAGCGCCAGAGCGCACTCGTTTCGCTCAAGAGTGAGGTTGGCTCGCTGGCCATCGACCTGGCTTCGGGCGTTATCGGTGAGGCTCTCACCGACGACAAGAAGTCCAAGGCACTCGTTGACCGCTTCCTTGCTGACCTCGCAGCTTCGGAGAAGGCAGCTAAGTAATGGGTAGCGCAAGCAGACACGCAATCACTAGCTCCAAGGCAGCACTTGCTGGCTTGGGAGCAAAGGCAAACCTGGCATTGGGCGAACAGCTCTTTGCTGCTGGTCGTGCCTTCGCTGAGTCTGCCCAATTGCGCGCCGTACTAGCTGACCCTGCTGTTCCTGCAGCCGACAAGTCTTCCCTTCTGGGCAAGGTTTTCGGCAAGGGACTGGATGCCACCGCGTCCAAGCTGCTGGGACAGATCGTCTCTGATCGCTGGTCGAGCCAGGATGACCTGCTCGCCGGTGTCGAAGAAATCGCTATCCGCGCTGCTGTGTCGGGTTCCAAGAAGAATGAAGCTGTAGACGCTGAGCTGTTCGCGTTCTCTCGTGCCGTGTCGAGCGACGCAGAACTCGAGCTCAGCCTAGGTTCCAAGCTTGGTAACCCCGACGCTAAAGCCGCTCTCGTAGTCAAGCTGCTCAAGGGCAAGGCATCGGCGGCAACTATTGCCATCGTGTCTGCGCTTGTTCAGCAGCCTCGTGGTCGCCGCATTGGCGCCCTGCTCTCTTACGCTGCAGACATTGTTGCGGACCAGGCAGGCGCTTCCATTGCAACCGTGACCAGTGCGCAGCCTATTGCTGCAGCGCAGCTCACCAGCCTGGGCAAGTCCCTGGCGAAGGTCTACGGACGCGAGCTCAACATCAACCTCATCATTGATCCTGCGATTATCGGTGGCTTGCGCGTGCAGGTCGGCGATGACGTGATTGATGGTTCAGTTTCGTCCCGTATTCAAGAACTGCGACTCCAGCTCGCTGGATAGCCGGTAACACTTACCAAAACCTCTCAGTCAACCGACTGAATCAGACAAGGAAAACACAATGGCAGAACTTACGATCAGCCCCAACGAGATCCGCGACGCTCTCAAGGACTTCGTTTCTTCCTACAAGCCCACCAAGGCTTCGAAGACCGAAGTTGGCCACGTCATCGACGCAGCCGACGGTATCGCACACGTTGAGGGCCTGCCCGGTGTGATGGCTAACGAGCTCATCCGCTTCGCAGATGGCACTCTTGGTCTCGCCCTGAACCTCGACGAGAACGAGATCGGTGTTGTTGTCCTCGGTGAGTTCACCGGCATCGTGGAAGGTATGGAAGTAACCCGCACTGGCGAGGTTCTCTCCGTTCCCGTAGGCGAAGGCTACCTCGGTCGCGTGGTTGACCCACTGGGTAACCCCATCGATGGTCTTGGTGACATCAAGAAGATTGAGGGCCGTCGTGCTCTCGAGCTTCAGGCTCCTGGCGTGATGCAGCGTAAGTCGGTGCACGAGCCCATGCAGACCGGTATCAAGGCAATTGACGCCATGATCCCCGTTGGTCGTGGACAGCGTCAGCTCATCATTGGTGACCGTCAGACTGGTAAGACCGCTATTGCGATCGACACCATCATCAACCAGAAGGCTAACTGGGAGTCCGGCGACACCAACAAGCAGGTTCGCTGCATCTACGTTGCTATCGGCCAGAAGGGTTCCACGATTGCTGCTGTGAAGGGCGCACTCGAGGACGCTGGCGCAATGGAGTACACCACCATCGTGGCTGCTCCTGCATCTGACCCCGCAGGTTTCAAGTACCTTGCTCCTTACACTGGTTCTGCCATTGGTCAGCACTGGATGTATGGCGGCAAGCACGTCCTCATCATTTTCGATGACCTCTCCAAGCAGGCTGAGGCATACCGTGCAGTTTCCTTGCTGCTTCGCCGTCCACCAGGACGTGAGGCATACCCCGGTGACGTCTTCTACTTACACTCCCGTCTGCTGGAGCGTTGTGCAAAGCTCTCTGACGAGCTCGGTGCAGGTTCGATGACTGGTCTTCCCATCATCGAGACCAAGGCAAACGACGTCTCGGCATACATTCCCACCAACGTGATCTCGATCACCGATGGCCAGATCTTCCTTCAGTCGGACCTGTTCAACGCGAACCAGCGTCCAGCCGTTGACGTAGGTATCTCGGTTTCTCGTGTGGGTGGTGACGCTCAGGTCAAGTCGATCAAGAAGGTCTCCGGTACCTTGAAGCTCGAACTCGCTCAGTACCGTTCACTCGAGGCATTCGCGATGTTCGCATCCGACCTTGACGCCGCAAGCCGTCGTCAGCTGGCTCGTGGTGCTCGTCTGACCGAACTGCTCAAGCAGCCTCAGTACACCCCCTACCCCGTTGAGGACCAGGTTGTATCGATCTGGGCTGGTACCACCGGCAAGCTCGATGAGGTTCCCGTTGAGGACATCCTGCGCTTTGAGCGTGAGTTCCTGGACTACCTCGGTCGCAAGACCAAGGTTCTGACCACTCTGCGCGACACCAACGTGCTCGATGACAAGACTGTCGAAGACCTCGAGAAGGCAGTTGTTGCTTTCAAGAAGGAATTCCAGGCAGGCGACGGTTCTTCACTGGCTTCGGTTGGTAAGGAAGAGTTCACCGCCATCGACGCTGACGAAGTCAATCAGGAAAAGATCGTCAAGAAGAAGCGCTAAGCGCCTTTTCACTGACATCAATCACCTTTTAGAGAAACCACAGGAGAGACATGGGAGCGCAACTTCGGGTCTATAGGCAGAAAATTCGTTCTGCCCAGACGACCAAGAAGATCACGCGTGCAATGGAGCTGATCTCTGCCTCGCGCATTCAAAAAGCGCAGGCACGCGTTCTGCAGTCCACGCCCTACTCGCGTGCGATCACTCGCGCCGTGTCGGCTGTTGCCACGTACACCAACGTGTCACACATCCTCACGACCGAGCCTGAAAAGATTCAGCGCGCAGCAGTTGTGATCCTTGCATCTGACCGCGGTCTTGCTGGTGCGTTCAGCTCACAGGTTCTGCGCGAATCGGAGCAGCTCGCTGAGCTTCTTCGTGAGCAGGGCAAGGAAGTTGTGTACTTCCTGGTTGGCCGCAAGGCAAACGCTTACTTCTCCTTCCGCCAGCGTCCCGCTGAGCGTATTTGGACCGGTGGCACTGACCAGCCCGTTTTCGAAACTGCGCAGGAAATTGCTGCCTCCGTTCTCGAAAGCTTCCTGCGCGACTACGCAGACGGTGGCGTGGATGAAATCCACGTTGTTTACAACCGTTTCGTTTCCATGGTTTCTCAGGTTCCCACCGTTGTGCGCATGCTTCCGTTGGAAGTTGTCGAAGGTGTCGAAGCTCCTGGTGAAGAAGAAGTTCTTCCCCTCTACGAGTTTGAGCCCGAGGCAGACAAGGTTCTGGATGCACTGCTTCCGGTTTATATCGAAAGCCGCATCTACAACGCGATGCTGCAGTCGGCTGCGTCCGAGCACGCTAGCCGTCAGCGCGCAATGAAGTCGGCAAGCGACAACGCCGACAAGTTGATCCGCGACTACACCCGTCTGGCGAACAACGCTCGTCAGTCCGAGATCACCCAGCAAATTTCCGAAATCGTTGGTGGCGCCGACGCCCTGTCGTCCGCCAAGTAACACAGACTTTCCAAACCCGGTAAGAGAGAAGAAGAGCAATGGCAGCAGCACCAGCTACTAAGGCTAAGACCCCCGCAAAGGCAGCACCTGCTAAGAAAGCAGCGGCTCCTAAGAAGGCAGCAACCGCAACCGGTCGCATCGCCCGCGTGAACGGTCCCGTCGTCGACATCGAGTTCCCACACGACTCGATCCCCGGCATCTACAACGCCCTGGAGACCACGGTCGTCCTCGGCAGCGAGAGCACCAAGCTTGTCCTCGAGGTTGCACAGCACCTCGGTGACGACCTCGTGCGTGCCATTGCCCTCAAGCCCACCGACGGCCTCGTGCGCGGCCAGGAAGTTACCGACACCGGTGCTCCTATCTCCGTGCCCGTTGGTGACGTCACCAAGGGTAAGGTTTTCAACGTCACCGGCGACATCCTCAACGGTAAGCCTGGCGAAAAGATTGACATCAAGGAGCGCTGGCCTATCCACCGCACACCACCAGCATTCGACCAGCTCGAGTCCAAGACTCAGCTCTTCGAAACTGGTATCAAGGTCATCGACCTTCTGACCCCCTATGTTCAGGGTGGAAAGATTGGTCTGTTCGGTGGTGCCGGTGTGGGTAAGACCGTTCTGATTCAGGAAATGATTCAGCGTGTAGCTCAGGACCACGGTGGTGTATCGGTATTCGCCGGTGTGGGTGAGCGTACCCGTGAAGGTAACGACCTTATCCACGAAATGGAAGAAGCAGGCGTCTTCGACAAGACCGCCCTCGTCTTCGGCCAGATGGATGAGCCACCCGGAACCCGTCTTCGTGTAGCACTGTCTGCTCTGACCATGGCGGAATACTTCCGTGACGTTCAGAAGCAAGACGTTCTGCTCTTCATTGACAACATCTTCCGTTTCACCCAGGCAGGTTCTGAGGTGTCGACCCTTCTGGGCCGTATGCCTTCAGCTGTGGGTTACCAGCCCAACCTGGCTGACGAAATGGGTATCCTCCAGGAGCGCATTACCTCGACTCGTGGTCACTCGATTACCTCGCTGCAGGCTATTTACGTTCCTGCGGACGACTACACCGACCCCGCTCCAGCGACCACCTTCGCTCACCTCGATGCAACCACCGAGCTTTCTCGTGAAATCGCATCGAAGGGTCTCTACCCCGCTGTGGACCCACTGACCTCGACCTCGCGCATCATGGACCCTCGCTACTTAGGTGAAGACCACTACCGCGTTGCGACCACCGTCAAGGCGATCCTCCAGAAGAACAAGGAACTCCAGGAAATCATCGCGATTCTTGGTGTTGACGAGCTCTCTGAAGAAGACAAGATCACCGTTTCGCGCGCACGTCGTATTCAGCAGTTCCTCTCGCAGAACACCTACATGGCGAAGAAGTTCACCGGTGTTGAAGGTTCGACCGTTCCCCTCAAGGAAACCATCGAGTCCTTCGACGCTATTGCTAAGGGTGAATTCGACCACGTGGCTGAGCAGGCCTTCTTCAACGTTGGTGCTATCTCTGACGTTGAAGAGCAGTGGGCAAAGATCCAGAAGGAAAACGGCTAATCATGGCTTCTTCTCTCCTTCAGGTCAGCGTCGTAGCTGCCGACCAGGAAGTCTGGTCTGGCGCAGCCTCAATGGTTGTTGCCAAGACCAGCGAGGGCGAGATCGGTATCCTTCCCGGACACGAACCTATGCTGGCGATTCTCGCCGGTGGTGAAGTTCGCGTCACTGCTGAGGACGGCTCGAAGATCACTGCTAACGCAGCTGGTGGCTTCCTTTCGGTTGAAAACAACAACGTTTCTGTTGTTGCTTCTGCCGCAGAATTGGTTGGCTAACGCTTAACCTCTCACACGCTAATGCCCGCGGTCGAAGAGTTTCTCTTCCTGCGGGCGTTTGCACTTAAGGGACAGACATGTTGATTTTGTTACCGCCTTCGGAAACGAAGCGCGACGGGGGAGAGGGTGCTCCTTTGGAGCAGCTTCTTGCCGAAACGGCACTGTCGTTTCCTCAGCTGAACGCCATTCGCAAGCGCGTAGTGGCTGCAACAGTGTCATTGGCGCGCAAGCCCAAGGTCTGTGCTGAAGTTCTCAAGCTGAGCCCTAAGCAGATGGGAGAGGTTGACCGCAACAAGGCGGTCAAGACCTCACCCACCATGCCGGCCATTGATCGTTATACCGGCGTTCTCTATGACGGCCTTGCCGCCATGAATCTCGATGAGCAGGCCCGTGGATTCCTGGCAGAGAACGTGATGATCCAATCCGCGCTTCTAGGGCCCGTGGGAGCTTTAGAGCCCATCCCGGCATATCGACTCTCATTCGACTCCAAACTGCCTGCATTAGCCGCTGGAAGCCTCAAGAAGGCATGGGCAGAGGCAGGAAGCAAGGCGTTGGCCAAGAAGCTCAAGGCAGAACCTAGGCTCGTGCTGGATCTGCGCTCTGAAGGCTATTCAGCCCTCGCCCCTGTTGCACCTGCAGAGAACACGGTCTATCTGCGCGTGGTGACCAAAGGTGAAAACGGTCAGCTGCGTGCGCTGAATCACTTCAATAAGAAGGGCAAGGGCGAGTTTGTTCGTACCCTGGCTAAGGACGCAGCGAATACAAGCAGTATCAACTCCGTTGAGGAGCTCATTACGTGGGCAGCTTCCAAAAACATGATCATGGAACGTGGAGCTGAAGCAACTTCAGAGTGGCCAGCAGAGCTCAACCTGGTTGTTTCTGGAGTCGTTCAGAAGCTCTGCTAATAATGTCAGTGGTTGCTGGCAATCTTTCTTTTAGGAGGGGGCCGCGAAAGCGGTTATTCAACGAAGAAGGAATAACATGGCCCACCATTCCAACGAGAGAGTTATTGATTACGATCAGTTCGTCAAAGACCCTCTGGGATTTATAGAGAAGTACCCACACCAGTTCCTGCTGCTGAAGAAGGGCAAGAAGCTCAAGTCTGTCGCTGTGGCGGCGGCGCTATACGAGCACGTTATTGAAAAGCTCAGCATTGATTGGTCAAAAAAGTGATGATCAGTCAAACTCTGTTATCATATGTGATAACAGAGGAGACTCCTATGGACGCAGGCAAAGAACTTCGTCGAGCACGACGTGCTCGTGGGTTTACCGTGCGTAAATTGGCAGATCTTGGCGGCACTTCTGCTGCCGCAATTAGCCAAATTGAGACTGGAGCACGTGGAGTAAGTGTTGAGAGATTCTCATCGCTGTTGAAGAAATCACGGCACAGGTTGATTGCTATTCCGACTTTGGCCAGCACAGCAGGAGAAGTAGCGGAAAGTATCGCTCTTTTTCTTGCTGAAGGTGACAATCAGGCTGCCTACCGAGAGTTCATCTCGTTTAGTGATTCTCTGAGGAAACAAACTCCAGCTGTCCGTGTTGTGCTTACGCTGGTGGCCCCGGAATCTACCGGTTCGGCGCTTTATGACGCAGCTATTGCTGCGCTAGTCGAGCATTGGCTGATTGATGAGTCTTTGCCATTGCCTTCGTGGCTCGAAAGTTCAGAATTATTTCTTCCTGAATTACAGCATTTGCGCGAAGGAATTTACGGTCCAACTCCAGACCTCGACGAGGTATCAGTTGCATTCCAACGCCACAATGTTTTGTTCCCTGCTATCGCGATGGAGAGCGTCTAATGACTCAATCACTTTCGCGCGATGACATCATTCGTGGACTCAAGGAACTTGCTGACGATCTCAATAGCCGCGGTATTTCCGCTGAAATATTTATCATCGGCGGTGCCGCACTCGTACTTCGATATTTCGACAGGCGACTGACTAGCGATGTTGATCTGCGTGCCATAAATTTTGACATTATTCGTCCTTCTGCAGAAGCTGTTGCTGACATCAACGGCTGGGATCCTGACTGGATCAACAATGCTGCGACCCAATTCGTTCCATCTTTAGGAAAGAGCGTCACCTGGGAAACCTTGTATGAAAACAAGGGAGTCTCCTTCAAGGTGACCACGCCTGAAGTCATGTTGGTGATGAAGCTTGCTGCTTCACGTACAGGTCGTGACGATCAAGATATAGCTAATTTGCTTGCCATAACCGGTTTATCGACACTTGAAGAACTTGAAGGATTATTCGAGGAATATTTCCCCGGGGATGTCCTTCCTCAGAAGGCATATCGAATGATTAACGCCTTGCTCAACACAGGTTTGCCTGAGTTGCCAACAACTCCACCCCCTCCCGGACTCGGGTGAGGTGTGGATAACTCCTAAGCCGGTTGTGATGGAACGGGCATGATTTCTTCATGTCTGATTCCATCTCCCGCATTGTTGGTGCTGTTCGAGCCAAAGCACATGACGGTGCTGTTTCCTCGACGAGTCTGAATCCTGACCTCGAGAAGTTACTTCGTGACGAGATTCTTCGGGATGGTTCCCACAATTCAGGTGCCCCTCTTAACGATGAGGAACTTCGTTTCCTCGCTATGGCTGAACTCAATGGTTTCGGTGCACTGCAGCCCCTGCTGGAAGATTCCTCCATTGAAGAAATTTGGATCAACAGCCCAACAGAGGTATTCGTTGCGCGCAATGGTGTCGCTGAGCTGACCGAGCTCTCATTCACAGATACACAGGTGCGCGACCTGGTTGAGCGCATGCTTCAGGCTTCTGGGCGTCGCGTTGATATGTCCTCACCGTTTGTGGACGCATCACTGCCTGATGGATCACGCCTTCACGTGACCATTCCCGACATCACCTCCAAGCACTGGGCCGTGAACATTCGAAAGTTCTCCAAGAACGTGCGTGACTTGGCTCATCTTGTGGAGAGCGGTTCTCTCACGCGCCAAGCAGCAGAGTTTCTTCGCATGAGTGTCCTAGCTAGACAGAACATTCTCGTTTGTGGAGCAACCCAGGCAGGTAAAACCACGATGCTCAATGCGCTGCTTCGTTCTTCTCGTGAGAATGATCGCATCATCACTGTGGAAGAAACTTTTGAACTCAACTTCGATGCTCGTGACTGTGTTGCGATGCAGTGCCGTCAGGCTAGCTTGGAGGGCACAGGCGAGATCTCTCTCCGCCGCCTCATCAAAGAAGCTTTGCGCATGCGCCCAGACCGCTTGGTGGTGGGGGAGGTCCGTGAAGCAGAGAGCCTCGATCTGCTCATCGCGTTGAACAGTGGCCTTCCCGGTGCCTGTTCACTTCACGCCAACAGCGCTCAAGATGCACTTACCAAGCTCTGCACGCTGCCGTTATTGGCGGGCCGCAACATTGACTCCAGTTTCGTGGTGCCCACGGTGGCGAGCTGTATTGATGTCGTTGTGCACTGTGAGCTCGATCGTTTTGGTCGCCGCCGTGTCAGCGAAATCATCGCCCCCACAGGACGTGTCGTGGATGGAGAGATTGAATCGACAGTCATCTTCCACCTCGTTGAAGACGTTTTGGTAGCTACTGGCCTAGCTCCCGAACGCATGGACAAGTTTGAACTGACAAACCTCAACCCTCGTATTGTCTTGGACGCAGCATGAGACTGTCATCTATCGAGATCCTGGGAATCTTTCTGGGTGCCAGCGCCGGATTGGGCATCTTTCTGATCGTTTCCAGCAAGCTGTGGCCCAAGAAAGAGCGTGTGGAACGGGTATCGACACCCTCGAAGTTTTCGCGTGGTCTGAAAGAAACCGCCTTGCAACTAGGCATGAAGTCATCAGTGTTGTTGGCTTTGTGTGTTGTTCTTGCAGTCATTGGTGGCACTCTTGCTTGGGCAGTAACAGGAGTTGCTGTGTTGAGCGTGGTTCTAGCGGGAACGGCAGCAGCGCTTCCGGTGATGTTTGCCGCAAGCAGGCGTGCTTCAGCACGCAAGGCATTGCGAAATCAATGGCCTGATGTGGTGGATGCGTTAATTTCTGCCATTCGATCTGGAGCGAATATCCCGGATGCTGTTATCTCACTTGCAGGGTTCTCTTCGAAAGCAGTGAGCACACCTGCGGCCTTATTTGCCCAGGATTACAAAGTTTCTGGAAACTTTGAACTGGCCGCACTGGATCTCAAAGCTCGATGGGCCAACCCCAATGGCGATCGCATCGTGGAGACCCTTCGCCTGGGCCGAGAACTTGGTGGAACTGAAATCACGACCGTTCTTGGATCACTCGGGTCGCACCTCCGTGCTGAATCGGCACTGCGCCAGGAAGTTGAAGCTCGACAGGGCTGGATTCGTTTGGCTGCTCGTATTGGCGTGATGGCTCCCTGGATTGTCTTGGTGATGTTATCCACCAGGTCAGAAGCTGCCCAGGCCTACAACTCGGGCGCAGGTGTTGTGCTCATTTTGATTGGACTCGGAGTGAGCCTGCTGGCATACCGAATCATGTCTGCCGTGGGATACCTCCCTGATGAGAAGCGGTGGTTGGCATGAGTTCACTTGCTGGATGGGGGATAGGACTTGGTGCTCTCTTCGGTTTGGGCGTGTGGATTATCCTCACCACACTGCCGAGCTTTCGTAGCGCATCGCTCCAGAAACGCGTTGCTCACTTGGTCGCGGATATCTCACCGCAGGCCTATGCCGATGTGACAGAAAAGAGTTCTGCTCCATTGCCACAGTTCGACTTTGGTATTCGTGGACTGAAGAACAGTTTGATGACTGTCACGGAACGGTTCGCAGGTCCGGCCGATGCCGTGGAGCTTGATCTTGCCAGAGCTGGATCCGAACTCTCGGTTACTGAGTTCCGTGCCCGCCAAATTACCTGGGGATTGTGGGGAGCCGCAGCGGGGCTTCTGGTTGATGGCGCTGTTGCTGTGATGACACAGCCCAGTGCGCTCGCTTATGTGCTCGTGCCCGTCATGGGTGCGCTTGTGGGTTTTCTCAGCGTGAGGTATTTCTTGGGATATGCCGCAAAAGCTCGAGTGAAGCGCATCGAGGCTCAATTGCCTGCGGTGTGGGAATTTTTATCCTTGAGTCTTTCCGCAGGTGAAGGACTGCCTGACGCTCTGCGCCGCATGGCCACCATTGGCCATGGTGACATCACAGATGAGTTCCGTGTGGTTGTGCTGGATGTTCAGTTGGGTATCCCAATGGCTACTGCCCTGCAGTCACTAGAGCGCAAGCTCAAGATTTCTGCACTTTCCCGTGGCATTGAACAGATTCTGGGAGCACTCAACCGTGGAACTCCAGTGTCAGCTGTACTTCAAGCACATGCTTTAGATGCCCGTGAAGATTCCAAGCGCAGATTGCTCGAAAGCGCTGGACAAAAAGAAGTGGCCATGCTGGTGCCACTGGTTTTCCTGATCTTGCCCGTCACCATCGTCTTTGCCGTCTTCCCCGGTTTACTCGTCATTCAATCGGGCTTCTAGTCCACAACTCAAGGAGAAATACAGAAATGAAAAGCATGATTACTCGAATCAGCTCAGCTATTCAGTCCAAGTTCAGCGATGAGCGTGGAGATGTTCCGGGATGGGTTCTGATTACCCTGATGACCGCTGGACTCGTTGTTGCCATCTGGGCTATTGCCGCTCCAGCTCTGGGCACCGTCTTTGATCAGGCCATCTCACGCGTTGTGAGTTTCTAGAACACATCATGAAGTCAGGGTTAGGACGCGTGCTCGAGAGAGTGCGCAATGACGAGAGCGGCTCGGCTGTGGTCGAGTTTGTCTTTGTGGGCATTTTGCTCACCTTCCTGACCCTGGGTGTGCTTCAACTGGGCCTCGCTCTGCATGTTCGCAACACCATTCAAGATGCAGCCTCAGAAGGAGCGAGGTGGGGTGCGCTGATCGACTCCACCCCTGCTGAAGGTGTCCAGCGCACCAAAGAACTCATCACAACTGCGGTGGGGGATCAATATGCCCAAGACATCGCTGTTTCAAGCCAGCAATGGATGGGTGCTCCCGCAACGGTGATCACTGTGAAAGCGCCACTTCCCATGATTGGGCTCTGGGGTCCTGCAGCTTCGATGGAGGTGAGTGGTCATGCGGCTTCCGAAGTTCTTCACTAAAGAAGATGGCTCAGCTTCGCTTGAGTTCATCACGGCCGGAATGCTGCTCCTGATTCCTCTGGTGTATTTGGTTGTGGCAGTCGGTGCTGTGCAAGGCGCGACGTTAGCGACAGAGGGTGCGGCTAGGCAGGCAGCACGCGTCTACGTCGAATCCCCTGATCAAGGCACCGCCGTCAAGCGTGCTCAACAAGCAATCGACTTTGCGCTCGCCGATTATGGCCTGGACTCGAAACAAGCAGATGTCACCATCACCTGCTCTGCTAGCTGCCTTGAGCCTGAGTCGTTGGTGAGTATAGGCGTGGGGGTCAAGGTTGTGATGCCATTAGTTCCTGCAGTGCTCAACCTTGATCAAGCTGCTGTTGTTCCCGTCTCATCCCAAGCCAGCCAGGTTGTTTCACGATTCCATGGAGTGCGCTGATGTGGGCAAGGCGTATCCGAGAAGATGAGGAAGGCTCCAGCCTGATTCTGATTATCTTTGCTGGATTGATTGGGCTTGCTGTCGTTCTTGGCACAGTTGCAGCCACAAGCCTGTATATCGAGCGCAAACGCCTGTTTACTGTGGCTGACGGAGCTGCGCTCGCCGCAGCTGAAGCATTCAATCTGGATGACGTACAGGTGATCAACGGCCGCGCCAGCATTACTTTGACAAGCTCTGCTGTTCGCTCAGAAACCGAGAACTATTTACAGCTCATCCCCGTAACCGAGAGCAAAGGTATTTCTGTAGTGTCGGCCGTCACAAATGACGGCCGCAGTGCCACCGTCAGCTTGCAGAAAACGTGGCATCCGCCAGTGGTGTCCATCTTCATGCCTGAAGGCATGGTGCTGGACGTGACCTCCACAGCACGCACGGTGCTGGGTTAGTGACTAGAACGTGGTCTGAAGCTGTCCAACAACCTTGCCGCCACCTTGAACTTCAGTGTGAAGGCGAGGGATGAGAGCATCAAGCCTGGTCTGTTCCAGTGCACCTGCGCGAACCAATGCCTGCAGGGCAACAATAGGTGCAACGCGGAGGTTGCCATCCAGAATTTTGGTGGCAACAGTGGTTCCATCTGGGGTTGAGACGATGAAAACCCCTTCGTAACCTGACTTTGCAGTGAAGCCGAGTTCCTCCATGATGATCACATCAGGTTCGCCGTGATCTCCCACAATCCAGGGGTGGGCAAGCATGGACTCAAAGAGTGTGTCTGCTGATTTCTTGATGCCCATCGGTGTGGACTCATCTGCCGCGTGCATCTTGGCGACACCTGAAGCCAGTGCAACCAGGGGCATGGCGTGAACCGGAGCGCCACAGCCATCAACTGCGGTTGAGGTGATGGTTTCCCCCGTGAGGTATTCGACGGCCTCGAGAATGCGGACCTGGAGTGGGTGGTCACGGTCGAGATAATTCTCGGTTGGCCATCCTTCGTGCTTGCAGGCCAACAGCATCGCTGCGTGCTTTCCGGAACAGCAGTGATAAATCGGTAAAGCCCCGCCATTTGCTTTGTAAACCTGCTTGAGCATGTCCTTGTTGACGGGCCACTCTGTTGCGCACCTGAGGTCAGCTTCGGTGAAGCCTTCCGTGGCGAGGAGTTCCTTGACCAGTTCCACGTGTGCTGCCGAACCAGTGTGGCTGGAGGTTGCAAGGGCAGTGAATTCGGGGGAGAGCTTCAGGCCAGTTGAAAAGATACCCATGGCTTGGAAGAGCTTCATGGCAGAGCGAGGGAACACCAATGCGGTGGGATCACCCTTGCTAAACAGAACCTTGCCAGCAGGGTCTACAACAACGACGCTCCCTGCATGGCGTGACTCAATAAAGTCGTTGCGCACGAGGACAGCAAGTTCCTCTGAGGTTGTTACTTCACCGGTTCCGGGCATGGTCAGTCCTTTGATTACAAGAAAAGAGGGGCCACTGCGTTAGACGCGGTGACCCCTCATAATCTACTTGTTAGAGAGTGGCAAATGCCTCGTCAAGAACGCTCAGTGCGTCTTCGAGGAGGGCATCGCTGGTCTTGACCGAAGGCAGGAAGCGCAGAACGTTTCCGTAGGTTCCAGCCGAGAGCAGGAGCAGACCGTGCTGTGCACCGAAGGCCACAATCTTGGTAACTGCTTCTGCATAGGGATCCTTGGTGCCGGGGTGGACCAGCTCAATAGCGAGCATGGCGCCCTTACCGCGTACTTCACCAATGATGGGGTACTTGTCCTGCAGCTTCTTGAGGCCACCACCGAGGGTCTTCTCCACGCGCTTAGCTTCGTCGAGCAGGTTGTCCTTCTCGATTTCGCTGAAGATCGCAATTGCTGCAGCGCAGGAAACAGGGTTACCACCGAAGGTGCCACCAAGGCCACCAGGGTGAGACGCGTCCATGATCTCGGCGCGACCTGTTACGGCAGCGATAGGCATTCCGCCACCGACGCCCTTGGCGATGGTAACGAGGTCAGGAACGAAACCAAAACCTTCAGACGCGAAGTAAGCACCGGTACGAGCCATACCTGCTTGAACTTCGTCGGCTACGAAGACGACGTTGTTCTTGGTGCACCATTCCTGGATGGCGGGAAGGTAACCATCTGCAGGAACGATGAATCCACCTTCACCCTGAATGGGCTCAGCGAAGACAACAGCGAGGTCTTCTGCGCCGACAATCTTCTCGAGGTACGTGATGGTGCGCTTGGCTGCCTCGGCGCCGGACAGACCGTCGCGGTAAGGGTAAGAGCTTGGTGCACGGAAAATCGAGGGAGCAGTGGGGCCGAAACCTGTTGCGTAGGGAGCGTTCTTGAAGTTCATGCTCATGGTCAGGTTGGTACGACCGTGATACGCGTGATCCAGAACAGCAACACCGTTCTTGCGGGTGTACTTTCGGGCAATCTTCACAGCGTTCTCTACAGCCTCAGCACCCGAGTTGCACAGCATGGTGCGCTTGGCGTGGTTGCCGGGGGTGTGCTTGGCAAGAAGCTCAGCAACCTTGACATAGCCCTCGTAGGGGGTCACGGTGAAGCAGACGTGGGTGAAGTGAGCAGCTGCTTCAGAAACAGCAGCAACAACTGCATCGTTGGCGTGGCCAATGGTGGTGACGCCGATGCCGGTTGCGAAGTCGATGAACTGGTTGCCGTCAACATCCTGAACGATGGAGCCGTAGGCGTTCTCGATGTAGACGGGGAGGGCTGCACCAACGCCGGGAGGAACTACCTCAGCGCGTCGTTTGTGCATTTCCTGTGACTTGGGACCAGGAATCGCGGTGACAACCTTACGTTCCTGAGTTACTGCAACTGATGCGGGGGCAGAGGTGTTTGACATAGTGCAATCCTAACTTCCTCGGCTCTGAGGAAAGTGAGTGTTGGGTAGGAAAAATTCGTGATTTTTCGCAGAGTTAGCAATCCTCTCCATATTAGTTCGCATCCGAACGACATAGCTAGAGCTGAACAGTGGAAAGATGGCTGTTATGCGTCGCGTTCTCATTCTTGGCTCGTCTGGTTCCATCGGAACCCAGGCGCTGGATGTCATTCGCGAGAACCGTGATCGTTTTGAGGTTGTCGGTCTGTCCGTGGGAAGTAACCGCGAGGTTCTGCACGAGCAGGCAACAGAGTTCGGCGTGAGCCATATTGCAATCGGACATGTTGAAGCAGAACAACTCGTTCGCTCTGTCGGCGCCGACGTTGTACTCAACGGAATTACTGGCTCTGTTGGACTTGGCCCGACTCTTGCTGCACTAGAAACAGGAAAAACTCTCGCCTTGGCGAATAAAGAGAGCTTGATTGTCGGCGGTACGTTGGTCACTGATCTGGCCAAGCCAGGTCAGATTGTGCCGGTTGACTCTGAGCACTCTGCCATCGCACAGGCCCTGTTTTCTGGAACCCATGCCGAAGTGCGCAGGCTTGTTCTGACTGCCTCCGGTGGACCATTCCGTGGTCGTAGCCGTGAATCTCTCGTGAATGTCACACCACAAGAAGCGCTCGCGCACCCCACCTGGGACATGGGGCTCGTAGTCACGACAAATTCTTCAACGCTGGTCAATAAAGGCTTGGAAGTCATCGAAGCTCACTTGTTGTTCAACATTCCATTCGATCGAATTGATGTGACAGTGCACCCGCAGTCCATCGTACACTCGATGGTGGAGTTCGTGGATGGTTCCACCATCGCTCAGGCGTCACCGCCTGACATGCGTCTTCCTATCTCGTTGGGCTTGGACTGGCCTCACCGCGTTGCGGGCGTGGGGGAACCTTTGGATTGGACAAAGGCACAGAGTTGGACTTTCGAACCTCTCGATGAGGAAGCTTTCCCTGCCATATGGCTGGCAAAGCAGGTTGGTACCGCGGGATCTACCTTCCCGGCAGTGTTCAATGCGGCCAATGAACAGGCCGTGATGGCATTCCATGCAGGCAAAATCGGCTACCTCGACATCCTCACCACGATTCAGCGTGTGGTGGACGAACACACACCGGCATCAGGTGCACTCTCACGAGAAGCAGTCCTGGATGCTGAGAGTTGGGCTCGTCGACGTGCGGATGAAGTTATTGGTGGCTAACCGTTTCTCGGTTGATTGTCAGACGGTCAGGTTAATCTTTTTCTAATGGATACTTTCTGGCTTTACGTACTCGGCGTCGTTATCTTTGTGGTGGGTCTCGCGGTCTCTATTGGTCTGCACGAAATCGGGCACTTGGTGCCTGCAAAAATCTTCGGCGTGCGTGTTGGTCAATACATGATCGGCTTTGGTCCAACCTTGTTCTCTAAGAAAGTGGGAGAAACCGAGTACGGCGTGAAAGCTATCCCGCTCGGCGGCTACATCTCGATGGCAGGGATGTTCCCTCCGGGAGATGAGCCAACCGAATCGAAGAATCGTGTTCGCCGTCTCTTCGGCAAGCTCGTTCAAGATGCCCGTCAGGCCAGCGATGAGTCGATGGTTGATCTCGACAAAACTCGTGCTTTCTATAACTTGCCCGTCTGGAAGCGCATCATCATCATGGTCGGCGGACCATTCATGAACTTGGTTTTGGCTTTTGTGTTGTTCGCCATCTTGCTTGTGGGAATTGGCCAACCCCAACCCACTACTTCCGTGGCATCGGTCACCCAATGCGTCACGCTTGAGGGCGTTCCCGCAGATTGCAGTGATGTCACCGTTGAAGGCCCAGGTGTAACCGGAGGACTGCTGGCAGGCGACACCATTGTGTCTATTGACGGTGAGAAAGTCTCGAACTGGAATGACGGTACCGACGCTATTCGTGCCTCAGCCGGAAAGCCTCTTTCCATCGTGGTTGACAGAAACGGTGTCGAAAAGAATCTGACCATTACACCCGTTCTTGCTACGCGTTCTCTGGTTGATGCCGAAGGCAAGCCAATCCTCGACGCTGCAGGCAACCCCATCAACCAAGAAGTGGGCTTTATCGGCATTGCCCCTACTTACGCCCTTGCTTCACAGCCCATTACTGCGGTGTTCCCGCTCATGGGAGAGAACATCTCGGGCGTGACCAACATGATCCTGCACCTGCCTCAGCGCATGGTGGATGTGTCGAACGTGGCATTTGGTGAAGGTAAGCGTGACGTCAATGGACCCATCGGAATTGTGGGTGTGGGTCGTGTTGCTGGGGAAGTAGCCAGCACGAACCTTGTTGATCCCGTTTCCAAGGGTGCCACTCTGATTGGCATCTTGGCATCGCTGAATATCGCACTCTTTGTCTTCAACATGGTGCCACTGCTCCCGCTTGATGGCGGCCACATTGCAGGTGCCCTCTATGAGGGTGCCCGTCGCAAGATTGCAAAGTGGCGAGGACGTCCCGACCCAGGTCCCTTTGATACAGCAAAGCTAATGCCACTCACCCTGTTGGTTGTGCTTCTGCTGGGCTCGATGAGCGCACTGTTGCTGTATGCAGACATCTTCAAACCTGTCAGCATTTTTGGCTAAACATCTTCAGCAGAGACGCGTAAGCTAAACCTCGTGCCAGCCGTGAATTTGGGAATGCCCAAGACCCCTGAAGTCCTTGCTCCTCGCCGTAAATCGCGCCAGATCAAGGTAGGCAAGGTGCTGGTCGGCGGTGACGCTCAGGTCAGTGTGCAGTCCATGTGCACCACGCCCACCACCAACATCAATGCCACCCTGCAGCAGATTGCTGAGTTGACTGCATCCGGTTGTGACATTGTGCGTGTTGCTGTCCCTAGCCGTGACGATGCCGAAGCCCTTCCGATCATTGCCAAGAAGAGCCAGATTCCGGTTATCGCTGATATTCACTTCCAGCCCAACTATGTTTATGCCGCGATTGATGCAGGCTGTGCTGCAGTTCGAGTGAACCCAGGCAACATTCGTAAGTTTGATGACCAGGTCGGCGAGATTGCTCGCCGCGCCAAAGAAGCAGGCGTCAGCATTCGTATTGGGGTGAACGCGGGATCGCTTGACCCACGTTTGCTAGAGAAGTACGGCAAGGCAACTCCTGAGGCACTTGTAGAGAGCGCCGTCTGGGAAGCAAGCTTGTTTGAAGAACACGACTTCCACGACTTCAAGATTTCGGTCAAGCACAACGACCCCATCGTCATGGTCAAGGCCTACCGCCAGCTCGCTGAGCGCGGTGACTGGCCACTTCACCTGGGTGTAACCGAAGCAGGTCCTGCATTCCAGGGAACTATCAAGTCGGCTACCGCCTTTGGAATTCTTCTGGGCGAGGGCATCGGTGACACCATCCGTGTTTCCCTCTCTGCACCACCAGCTGAAGAGGTCAAGGTTGGTTTGCAGATTCTGCAGTCGCTCAACCTCCGTGAGCGCAAGCTTGAGATCGTGTCATGCCCCAGCTGTGGCCGTGCGCAGGTTGACGTATACAAGTTGGCTAATGATGTGACCGAAGGTCTTGAAGGAATGACCGTTCCATTGCGCGTTGCTGTGATGGGTTGCGTTGTGAACGGACCTGGTGAAGCACGTGATGCTGACCTCGGTGTTGCCTCTGGTAACGGCAAGGGCCAGATCTTCGTCAAGGGTGAAGTCGTGAAGACCGTTCCTGAGAGCGAAATTGTGGCAACTCTGATCGAGGAAGCAAACCGCTTGGCAGTAGAGATGCCCGCCAGCGAAGTGGGCACCGTTCAGGTCATCACCCCCTAATGGAAGCTATCTTCACAGGGCCATTCATCTTTTCGGCTATTTTCTTCCTGGTGCTCATTGGCATCGGAATTGTGGTTTTCAGTCGCTTCAAATAAACCCCCTGGGGTATAGCCTCTAGACGTGACCACAGTCGACTACGGAGCTATTCAGAAGCGCTCTCTGCGCATCCTTGCAACCGGTCAGGTCCTGGGTGGCTTGGGCATGGGTGCCGCGTTCTCTCTTGGCTCTCTCCTGACGGCTGAAGTTGGCGGTTCCCCTGCCTCTGCGGGACTCTCCGCAACCATGTCCAC
This sequence comes from Aurantimicrobium minutum, assembly GCF_029892845.1. Taxonomy (GTDB): domain Bacteria; phylum Actinomycetota; class Actinomycetes; order Actinomycetales; family Microbacteriaceae; genus Aurantimicrobium; species Aurantimicrobium minutum_B. The sequence continues at coordinate 223,499 of NZ_JARXVT010000003.1, read as the reverse complement.
ACTGGGCACAGCGCTCTTCGCTATTCCTCTTGCTCGCTTGGCAGGCCGCGTGGGGCGTCGCTACGCCCTGGCAACAGGCGGCGCTATCGGTCTTGTCGGAGCAATCATGGTGATTGTTGCTGCCTCCCTCAACAACCTGCCTCTATTGCTCGCGAGCATGCTCACACTCGGCGCAGGTGGTGCAGTGAATCTACAAACCCGCTTCGCCGCTGCTGACCTAGCAAAACCAGAAACGCGTGCACGGGATCTCTCGCTCGTGGTCTGGGCCACAACAATCGGTGTTGTTGCTGGTCCGAACTTGGTGGGCCCAGGGGACCTGCTGGGCGAAGAACTAGGACTACCCCCGCTGACTGGAGCATTTGCTATTGCAGCCATTGCTCAACTCTTCTCAGCGATACTCTTCCTCACAGCTCTTCGTCCAGACCCATTGTTGTTAGCTCGTGAACGTGCAGCTGCTGAAGGAGGAGTGCAGATCGCTCCGCGCCGAGGATTCGGTGCTGCTGTTCGCATCCTTGCCGAAACCCCAGCTGCCGCCGTTGCTGTCTTTGCACTTGCGATGAGCCACGCCACGATGGTGGCAGTCATGGCCATGACGCCGGTTCACCTTGCCTTGCACGGTGTAGTGATTCCTCTCATTGGCCTCACGATTTCATTGCACACAGCCGGAATGTATGCGCTGTCACCTGTCTTTGGATGGATGGCGGACCGCATAGGTCGTAAGCCAGTAATCCTGCTGGGACAAGCAATCTTGCTTGCCTCGTTGTTGGTCAACTTTGCTGCACCAGACTCGCTAGCTGCGGTCACATTTGCCCTCATTCTGCTTGGGCTGGGTTGGTCTGCCGCAACGGTCGCCTCTAGTGCTTTACTCACCGAATCAGTCGCTCCACAAGACCGAACCACAGTTCAAGGCTTCTCAGACACTGTGATGAGCCTGGCGGGTGCGGGTGGCGGTGCATTGGCGGGTCTCGTGCTTGCGGCTGTGGGTTATGGGCTGCTGAATGTGTGGACCATTACTCTCGTGCTTTTTGTTGTTATCGCCGTGCTCGCGCTCGGCTGGCGCACCAAGGCAGCCGCCACGGCTTAAGATTGAGACGTGCCTACACGTCTTTCACACCTATTTCTCCGTACTCTGCGCGAAGATCCTGCTGAAGCAGAAGTAACCAGCCACAAGCTGCTGCTTCGTGCCGGCTACATTCGCCGCCAAGCTCCTGGAGTCTTTGCCTGGCTGCCGCTGGGTCTGCGAGTGAAAGCCAAGGTTGAGAAAATCATCCGCGAAGAGATGACAGCTGCCGGTGCTCAGGAAGTTCACTTCCCTGCACTGCTGCCCAAGGAACCCTACGAAGTTACCGGTCGCTGGACTGAATATGGGGATGGCATCTTCCGTCTCAAGGACCGCAAGGATGCGGACTACCTGCTTGCTCCCACCCACGAAGAGGTCTTCACCCTTCTGGTGAAGGACCTTTACAACTCATACAAAGACTTGCCTGTGTGCTTGTATCAAATCCAGGACAAGTACCGCGATGAGGCTCGCCCTCGCGCAGGTCTCCTGCGCGGCCGTGAATTCACCATGAAGGACGCCTACTCCTTCGACATTTCAGATGAGGGACTCGCTAACAGCTACCAGGCGCAGCGTGATGCCTATGAGCGCATCTTTACCCGTCTGGGTCTCGACTACGTCATTGTGAAGGCAGATGCCGGTGCAATGGGTGGTTCACGCTCAGAAGAGTTCTTGCACCCCACCGAAGTTGGTGAGGACTCCTTCGTGCGCTCAGCTGGTGGTTACACCGCCAACATCGAAGCCTTCACCACGGTTGTTCCTGCCTCGATTCCTATTGAAGGTCAGCCTGCGGCTCGCGTGTTTGATTCACCGAACACTCCCACCATCGATTCCTTGGTTGCTCACCTGAACGCAACCGAGCCTCGTGCAGATGGTCGCCAGTGGACCGCTGCTGACACCCTCAAGAACGTTGTGTTGGCGTTGACTCACCTCGATGGCACCCGTGAGCTGATCTCAATTGGCCTCCCAGGCGATCGTGATGTTGAGTTGGCACGTGTTGAGGTCGCCTTCTCACCTGCAGCTGTTGAAGCAGCAACAGAAGAAGACTTCGCCAAGAACAAGACCCTGGTCAAGGGTTATATCGGTCCTTGGTCAGAAAAGGGTGCTGTTCTGGGTTCTGAAGGAACCTCCAAGATCCGCTACTTCGTTGACCCTCGCGTGGTTGATGGCAGTGCTTGGGTAACCGGCGCCAACGTTGACCAGAAGCACGTGCTCGATGTTGTTGCAGGTCGCGATTTCATCGCGGACGGGGTTGTTGAAGCATCTGATGTTCGCGCAGGAGATCCAGCACCAGACGGTTCTGGTCCTGTTGAGATTGCTCGCGGTATGGAAATCGGTCACGTTTTCCAGCTGGGGCGCAAGTATGCCGAAGCTCTGGGGCTCAAGGTTCTGGATGAAAACGGCAAGCTCGTCACCGTCACCATGGGTTCTTATGGCATTGGTGTGACACGCATCCTTGCTGTCATCGCTGAGACCAACAACGACGAGAAGGGCCTGATTTGGCCTGCAAACGTCTCACCCTTCGACATCCACGTCATTGCCACTGGCAAGGACGATGAGGTATTCGAAGCTGCCGAGAAGATCGTGGCCGAGCTTGAAGATGCTCGCTACGAGGTTCTCTATGACGACCGCCCCAAGGTTTCTCCTGGGGTGAAGTTTGGTGACGCTGAGCTGATTGGTGTTCCCACCATCGTCATCGTGGGTAAGGGTCTTGCCGACGGCGTTGTTGAGCTGTGGGATCGTCGCAGCAACGAGCGCACCAGCGTTCCCGTTGCAGACGTGCTCACGCACCTCAAGTAATAACAAGAATTCATTGCCACGTTCCCGTTGGGGGAGCGCGGTTCCATCATGCCCGCAGGTCGGGTAACCTTAGAGTGCTGCGCCGGGAGGCGTGGGATTACAGGTGCGAATAGAGGAGGCCCACAGTGGACATCGATCTCAGAGTTCTCAAGCTCATGGAAACCGAAAAAGGTATTCCCTTCGATGAGTTAGTAGAAATCATCGAACAGGCCATCCTCACCGCCTACCAAAAGCACATGGTTCAGGCTGAGCCTCGCGTTGCACCAGTGAAGAACCCTAAGAGCGCTACCGGTCTCGGTGGTGGTGCAGGTTCTGCAGACACCGACACTCCTCGTGCACCACGCATTGCTCCTGAGCTTCCTGAAGCTCGCGTTGAGCTTGACCGCAAGACCGGCATCGTCACCATCTTCGTTCCTGAGAAGGACGAGGAAGGCGTGCTCATCGGTGAATCCGTTGCAACTCCTGACGACTTCGGCCGCATCGCAGCATTCGCAGCGAAGCAGGTCATCAATCAGCGCCTGCGAGACATTGCTGACGAAGCAGTTATTGGTGAATTCAAGGGCCGCGAGGGTGACATCGTTTCTGGTGTGATCCAGCAGGGCCAGAACCCCAAGATGGTCTTCATTGACCTCGGCACTGTTGAGGCAGTCATGCCTCCTGAAGAGCAGGTTCCTTCCGAGGACTACTCGCACGGAAACCGTATTCGCGTCTATGTCACTAGTGTGACCCGCGGAACCAAGGGCCCACAGGTCACTGTTTCCCGCACCCACCCTCAGCTCGTACGCAAGCTCTTCACGATGGAAGTTCCTGAAATTCAGAGCGGCCTGGTTGAGATTGTTGCTCTGGCCCGCGAAGCAGGCCACCGCACCAAGATTGCGGTTAAGGCAACTGACCCTGCGATCAACGCTAAGGGTGCCTGCATTGGTGAGCTCGGACGCCGCGTTCGCGCCGTGACCGAGGAGCTCAACGAGGAAAAGATCGACATCGTTGACTTCTCCACCGACCTTCCCACCTTCGTCTCGAACGCTCTCTCACCTGCCAAGGTGTCGGACGCATTCGTTCTCGATGCAGCTACCAAGGCTGTTCGTGCCCTCGTTCCCGACTACCAGCTTTCGCTGGCAATCGGTAAGGAAGGCCAGAACGCACGCCTTGCTGCCAAGCTCACCGGTGCCAAGATCGACATCCAGCCTGACTCCGTTATGGACGAAGACTAAGCAGCACCGCACGGCGGGAACCCCCGCCACAGCGTTGCTGGGGTATCATGGAACCTGTAAGGACGTGCATCGGCTGCCGTCAGCGCTCAGATAAGTCCGCTTTGGTGCGGGTTATCAACGTTGATGGCTGTGTTGAAGCGGATATTTCCGGTTCAGCGCAAGGTCGAGGTGCGTGGCTACACCCCACACCAGAGTGTTGCAATGAAGCAGTGAAGCGCCGAGCTTTCGGGCGAGCACTTCGCGCAGACATTACTAACACTGAAACCATCACACAAAGGCTGAACGGCTAATGGACAACTAATGAGCGGCTCGAAATGAGTTCCGTCCGTAAGTAATGGTCTGGTCCTGTTTTAACAGGGCTCAGGCCCTAAGACAGGAGAATTGTGGCTGCCAAACCACGCGTACACGAAGTTGCTGCCGAATACGGCATCGACAGCAAGCTTGCTCTAGCCAAGCTTAAAGATCTCGGTGAGTTCGTTAAGGGACCATCGTCAACAATTGAGCCTCCCGTAGCGCGCAAGCTGCGTAACGCTCTTGAAGCAGAAGGCATGAAGCCTGTTCCTGCTGGAGAAGCTGCACCTGCTGCGAAAGCACCTGCCAAGGCTGCTCCCGCACCTGCTGCTGAAGCTCCCGCTGCACCTGCAGCGCCCACTCCTGGCCCCAAGCCAGTAGCTGAGGCCCCTGCTGAAGCCCCTGCGCCTGCCGCAGAGGCTCCTGCAGCACCAGCTGCACCTGCAGAAGGTGGCGAAGCAGCTCCTAAGGCTGCTGCTGGCGGCGCTCGCCCCGGTAACAACCCTTTTGCTTCTGCACAGGGCATGGGTACTCGCCCCGCGGGTGCTCCACGTCCCGGTAACAACCCCTTTGCTTCTGCACAGGGCATGGGAACCCGCCCCGCGGGTCCTAACCCTGGCAGCATTCCCCGCCCCATGGCTCCTCGCCCCGGTGGCATGCCTCGTCCCGGCGGTGCCGGTGGCGCTGGTCGTCCCGGTGGCCCAGGTCGCCCAGGTGGCGCAGGAACTGGTTTCCAGCGTCCAGGTGGTGCTGGTGGCGGTTTCCGTCCCGGTGGTGCTGGTGGAGCTGGCGCAGGTGCTGGAGCAGGCGCTCCCGCACGTCCCGGATTTGGTCCTAACCGTCCCCCCGCAGGCGGTGGCGCAGGTCGTGGCCGTGGTCCCGGCGGTGGAACCGCTGGTGCGTTCGGTCGTGGCGGCGGAAAGTCCAAGGCACGTAAGTCGAAGAGAACGAAAAGAGCAGAGTTTGAACTCCGCGAGGCACCTTCGCTTGGTGGCGTAAGCGTTCCTCGTGGTGATGGCAACACTGTCATCCTGCTTCGCCGCGGTGCTTCGATTGCGGACTTCGCAGACAAGATCAATGCAACCCCCGGTAACTTGGTTACCGTTCTGTTCCACCTTGGTGAAATGGCAACGGCTACTGAGTCCATCGATGAGGCCACATTCCAGATCCTCGGTGAAGAGCTCGGCTTTAAGATTCAGATCGTTTCCCCTGAAGAAGAAGACCGCGAACTTCTCGACGCGTTCAACATCGACCTCGACCAAGAGCTCGAAGATGAAACAGATGAAGATCTCGAGATTCGTCCTCCTGTCGTCACCGTGATGGGTCACGTTGACCACGGTAAGACTCGTTTGCTCGATGCCATCCGCAAGACCAACGTCATTGCGGGCGAAGCTGGTGGAATCACCCAGCACATCGGTGCATACCAAGTTCACGCCAACCACGAAGGCGTCGACCGTCTCATCACCTTCATTGACACCCCCGGTCACGAGGCGTTCACCGCCATGCGTGCTCGTGGTGCGCAGGTTACCGACATCGCGATCCTCGTGGTCGCAGCAGATGACGGCATCATGCCTCAGACCATTGAGGCACTGAACCACGCTCAGGCAGCCGGCGTTCCTATCGTCGTCGCCGTCAACAAGGTGGACAAGCCAGATGCGAACCCTGCAAAGGTTCGTCAGCAGCTGACCGAATACAACCTGGTTGCCGAAGAATACGGTGGAGACGTCATGTTCGTTGACGTATCTGCTCTCTCCGGTCTTGGTGTGACAGAACTGCTTGACGCCGTTCTCCTCACCGCAGATGCTGGTCTTGACCTACGTGCAAACCCCAACAAGGACGCTCGCGGTATCGCGATTGAAGCTCGTCTGGACAAGGGACGCGGTTCTGTTGCAACCGTGCTCATCGAGTCCGGAACGCTCCGTGTGGGAGACGCCATCGTGGCAGGTACTGCATACGGTCGTGTTCGTGCCATGGTTGACGAGAACGGTGTGGCTGTTGCGGAAGCAACTCCATCACGTCCCGTTCAGGTTCAGGGTCTGTCTACCGTGCCTCGTGCAGGTGACACCTTCCTGGTTACCGAAGACGACCGTACCGCTCGTCAGATCGCCGAGAAGCGTGAAGCTGCTCAGCGTAACGCTCAGCTGGCTAAGGCTCGCAAGCGCATCTCGCTGGAAGACTTCACTAAGGCACTCGAAGATGGCAAGGTTGAGTCCCTCAATCTCATCATCAAGGGTGACGTGTCCGGTGCTGTTGAAGCACTGGAAGAGTCGCTTCTCAAGATCGAGGTTGATGACAGCGTTCAGCTGCGCATCATCCACCGTGGTGTTGGTGCTGTTACCGAGAGCGATGTTAACCTCGCTACCGTTGACAACGCAGTCATCATCGGCTTCAACGTTCGTCCCGACACCAAGGCACGTGAGCGTGCCATGCGTGAAGGCGTCGACATCCGCTTCTACTCGGTCATCTACTCGGCACTCGAGGACATTGAGAACTCCCTTAAGGGCATGCTCAAGCCTGAGTTCGAAGAGGTTCAGTCCGGTGTTGCAGAGATCCGTGAGATCTTCCGCTCCAGCAAGTTCGGCAACATTGCCGGATGTATTGTCCGTAGCGGAACGATTACTCGTAACTCGAAGGCTCGCGTTATCCGTGAGGGTATCGTCATCGCCGATGGCCTGGCCATCGAGTCGCTGCGTCGCTTCAAGGACGACGCCACTGAGGTCAAGACTGACTTCGAATGTGGTATCGGTCTGGGTAAGTACAACGACATCCAGCTGGGCGATGAGATCGAGACCATCGAACTCAAGGAAAAGCCCCGCGTCTAAGTGCGCAAGAGGGGTCAGGTTGTTACTTTTACAACAGGGCCCCTCTTCACTTCTAGTAAGGGAACATCATGGTTGATCACGCACGAGCTCGTAAGCTCGGTGAACTCATTAAGGTCATCGTTGCCGAAGCGCTAGAACGCGGTGTCATCAAAGACACTCGTCTGGGCTTTGTCACCATCACCGATGTCAAAATGACGGGCGACCTGCAAAGCGCCTCCATTTTCTACACCGTCTATGGCTCTGACGAAGAACGTGAAGAGACTGCTGCTGCTCTCAAGGCGAACACAGGGCGTATTCGTGGCGAAGTAGGCCGTGGTCTGACTGTTCGCTTGGTACCGACTATCGAATTCATCCTCGATGCGTTGCCAGAGAACGCCAAGTCGATTGATGACTTGTTGGCTAAAGCCAGAGCCCAGGATCAAGAAGTCGATGCTCTTGCCAAGAAGGCGAAATACGCAGGGGATGAAGACCCTTATGTGAAGCCTCGAGAAGCTTCTGACGAAGACTAAGAATTAAACAGGAATGGCCCGGGTTTTCCCGGGCCATTCCTGTTTTCTTTAGGAATTCTTTTTCATCCTGGCGACTTCGGCATCGATGTCACTTTCGGTGATGACTCGAGGGTTCTTGCCATAGGCATCAATTCCACTGAAGAGAGCACCAACTCCCATGCCAAAGATGGCCCAGATTGGCCAGAAATATTCACCAGGGGAAGTGAGGAACCAGATCGCGGTGAGGAGAACAGATACCCCAGCCCATATCCAGAGGTATTGCTTGAAATCTGCTTGCTTCTTGAGTCGTTTCTTCGCGATTACGCGGAGTTCTTCATCGTTCAGAATCCCCACACTACGCCGGGAGTTGATAGCTGTCATCAGCGACAAGCTCAATCAGGCCGTCTTTCAGAAGCCCAGAAATGGCGCGACCAAGCTGTGCTTTATCAGCCCAAACTGACTCTAAAACTGCAGCAGTAACTGTGGTGCGCTCGTTGCGGAGCGCTTTCATGACAGCACCTCGTGCCTGGCGGTCACTGCCTTCGTATTTCTTCTGAACGGTCTTCTTCGGGCCCACATGTTCTGGATAACCTGCGTTCTTCCACGCACATGTTCGAGCAATGGGACACACTTCACACCTGGGGTTTCGTGCCGTGCACACCAGGGCACCGAGTTCCATGATTCCGGCGTTGAAGGCGGGGGAGTGCTCGGGTGAAGGAAGAAGTGCAGTCATCGCTTCAAGGTCACGTGTGGTGGACGGTGGGCCCTGATCTGCATTGCCCTGGTTGTGGCGGGCAATGACGCGTCGGATGTTGGTGTCCACAACAGGTTCATGTCCGCCGTAGGCAAAGACTGCGATGGCGCGAGCGGTGTAGGGGCCAACTCCAGGCAAAGACAGGAGATCCTCGACGTTGCTTGGAACCTCGCCGTTGAACTTTTCTACGATTGTCACAGCGCAGGCATGTAACCACAGTGCCCTGCGGGGATATCCCAAGTTTGACCACGCTCGCACAGCATCCCCAGACGGTGATGCCGCCAGCGCGGCGGGGGTGGGCCAGCGGTTCAAGAACTCTTCGAGTTTGGGGATAACCCGGGCAACCGGAGTTTGTTGGAGCATGAATTCGGAAACGAGTGAACCCCAGGGTGTGAAGCCAGGCTGGCGCCAGGGCAGATCTCTGCCCTCGGACTCGAACCAGTTAATAATCTCCTGCTGCACGCGCTCCAGCGTAGACGGTGAAACTAGTGGGTGCCCACTCCCAGCAGTGAACCAACCAAGTAGGTTGCAGTTACTGCGATAGCGCCAAAGAAGAGTTGGCGCAGTGCACTCTTCCACCATGACTTGCGTGTGAAGCGCGCCGCGATGCCGCCGGCAACCAAAAGGCCAACACCACCCACGCCCAGACCTAGAGCAAGAGATTCAAAGCCAAGGGCGTAGGGAATGAGCGGAATGAAAGCACCGGTGGCAAACATGAGGAATGACGATGTTGCTGCAATCCAGGGAGAAGGCTTCGAATCTGGGTCGACGCCCAGCTCTTGCGCAATGTGGATGCGAGCAGCTTGTTCTGAGTTCTGGTGAACCTCAGCTGCAGCAAATCGAGCAGTCTTTTCTGCCATGCCCATTTCAATGAAATTCAGAACGAGTTCGTTCTCTTCACCTTCAGGGTTGCGAGCATGTGCTTGGCGTTCAATCTCGAGTTCTGAGTCAACTTGTTCGTTTGCGGTCTTCACCGAGGCATATTCACCCAGAGCCATCGAGAAAGCACCGGCAACCAGACCTGCAGCGCCGGTGAGGACGACTGTCTGAGAATTAGCGCCGGCAGCACCGATACCGGCGATTAGGGCGATGTTAGAAACAAGACCATCCATGGCGCCAAAGACGGAAGCGCGAAGCCAGCCACCAGCTAAGTCAGGGTGGGAGTGGTCATACTCGTGGGGATCAGCACCCTTGAGAGTGGTCGAAATCATGGTTGACGTCTCCGTTTAGAAGTCGTACTGCTCGTTTTCGAGCTCTTCTTCTTTGCTCTCTGCAACGACATCCGCGACAGCGAGTGCGACTGAGATTCCCCAGCCCAGCCAGACCAGAATTAAGCGCCAGTCACGTGGGCCACGCAAGGTTGCACGCAGCGCAGAGAAGCCGCCGAAGATGGCTCCGAGAACACTGGCATTGAATAAGAACTTGCGCATGTTTCAAGGTTATCGGTTCGTCGGCACGCCCGCGCCTTTCAGCTTTTTAGGCTGCTGCCCGCATAGGCTCGATGAGTCATGATTCGCTTTAGTACGGTCACTAAAAAGTACGCAGGTTCCTCGCGTCCCGCCCTCAACGGCGTTGATTTTGAGATTCTGCGTGGAGAGTTCGTCTTCCTCGTGGGAGCTTCCGGTTCCGGTAAGTCTTCCTGCCTGCGTCTGATGATCAAGGAAGATAAGCCGAACTCTGGTTCTATTCACGTGCTCGGCCAGGACTTGGGTTCCATCTCGAACCGAAAGATTCCCTATTTCCGCCGCAACCTCGGAGTCGTATTCCAAGACTTCCGCCTGCTTCCCAACAAGACGGTCTTTGACAACGTTGCTTTCACCTTGCAGGTGATTGGTAAGTCTCGCGGTTTCATTCAGGAAGCAGTTCCTGACGTGCTCAAGATGGTGGGCCTGGCTGGCAAGGCTCAGCGTTACCCTCACGAACTTTCAGGTGGTGAGCAGCAGCGCGTGGCTATTGCCCGCGCCATTGTGAACAAGCCCGCTCTTCTTCTGGCTGATGAGCCCACCGGTAACCTCGACCCTGCCACTAGCGCTGGCATCATGGCTCTGCTTGAGCGCATTAACGCTGGTGGAACCACCATCGTGATGGCCACCCACGCTGCTGACTTCGTGGATCGCATGCAAAAGCGTGTGATCGAGCTCGTTGCAGGCCAAATTGTTCGTGACGAACGTGAATCTGGTTATGGCAACACAGCAGCTCTGCCCATCGTGGGCGCAGATGCCACCATCAATTCAACAGGTGACCACACTGCAGCGGCAGCTGCAGCCATGGCCGCAACCACGCGCCCGCAGGGCATCGTGACGGCATCAGAGCAGCCCCAGATCATTGAAACAACGGACATCGTGGTTCCCACTCCTGTGTTCGAGCAGGTTGATGAAATCACCATGGACGCTGTTCCTGAGATTCCCAGTGCCTATGACACCGGTGAGATCGATGACCTCGGTGACCTGAGCGAACTCTTCGGCATGAACGACTCACGTCCCGTTCAACGCTTGGACAAGCCTGCGTTCCAAGATGCATCTCCAGCCTCGGCTGAGGGCGAACCGTTGACGAAGCCTCAGGTTGACCTGAGCTCTTTGCCTTTGACAGAGCGTTTGCGAATCCAGGCTCAGCAGCGGGCAAAGAACACCGGTAATGATGACCAGAATGTGGGGCCTGTTCGATGAGGTTCTCTCTGATTTGGTCAGAGGTTGCGAACGGTTTGCGTCGTAACTTCTCCATGGTTGTTTCGGTCATTTTGGTGACCTTCATCTCTCTCACATTCGTGGGTACTGCAATTCTGCTTCAGATGCAGATCGGCCAGATGAAGAACTATTGGTATGACAAGGCCCAGGTTGCTGTTTATCTCTGCACAGATGTCTCTGCAGGGGAGAACTGCCTGGATGGAGCTGCAACGGCTTCTGAAGTCAAGGCTGTTGATGACGCACTTTCTGGTGCAACTCTGGCTCCCTTCATTGACAAGTTCTACTTCGAAGACCACGAAGCTGCTTTCAAGAACTTCCAAGAGCAGTTCAAGGGAAACCCTGTCGCTGAGTACGTCACGGCAGATCAGCTCAACGAAACCTTCTGGGTCAACCTCAAGGACCCCTCGCAGTCAGCTGTTTTGGTTGAGGCGCTCTCTGCCCAGAAGGGTGTTGAGTCAGTTACTGACCAGCGCAGCTACCTGGACCAGATCTTCTCTATCCTCAACTCCGCCAGTTACACCGCTATTGGTGTGGCCGGATTGATGTTGATTGCTGCTGTCCTGCTGATTGCCACCACGATTCGCTTGTCGGCGTTCTCACGCCGTCGAGAACTAGGCATCATGCGTTTGGTCGGTGCTTCTAACCGCTTTATTCAGACCCCCTTCATTCTTGAAGGTGTGTTTGCTGCTCTCGTGGGTTCCGTCCTTGCTGGCGGAGCAATCATCGGTATCGTGCACTTCTTCGTGCAAGGCTACCTCGCGGTCAACATTCCACTGACCTCCTTCGTGGGAATCTCAGAGGCTTTGATTGTGGTTCCAATCTTGGTGGTTGTCGGATCCTTGCTGGCAGCTATCTCGGCAAACTTCGCCATCACTCGCTATCTCAAGATTTAGTAGCCCCTCCAGGCGCGTAAACTAAGGGTTTGCGCACAACAAGCTGAAGGAGGTGTGCAATGCCTAAAGAACAAGGTCAAAAGGTTGTTGCCACCAACCGTAAAGCTCGTCACGACTACAACATCATCGACACCTACGAGTGCGGTGTTGTGCTGTGGGGGACAGAGGTTAAGTCTCTGCGTCAAGGACGTGCGTCACTAACTGACGGCTACGCCTTTATTGAAGGCGGCGAAGCCTGGCTGGATGCTGTGCACATCCCTGAATACACCCAGGGCACCTGGAATAACCACGCTCCGCGTCGGAAGCGCAAGCTCCTCATGCACAAGCAAGAGATTCTCAAACTTCACAACAAGGTGAAGGAGGGTGGCTACACCCTCGTACCACTTTCCCTGTACTTCAAAGATGGCCGCGCCAAGGTTGAGCTCGCACTTGCCAAGGGCAAGAAGGAATATGACAAGCGTCAGACGCTTCGTGAGCGCCAAGATAAGCGTGAATCAGACCGCGCTATCTCGGCTCGCAAAAACATGGGTGAATAACATTCCTGGCTTTCAGGAATAACTCTTGTCAGCTGGGCGTTGTACACTTCAACTGCGCTGAAATACGCGCTAGAGCGAGAGCAATCTCGTTTAGACAACTCAACAGCGCATGATGTGACAACGCACTCTCATGGGGATGATCGGATTCGACATTGCCTGCAAGCGGGAGAGAAGCGGGTCGAGGATGCAGGGATATCTCGTTAACGACCTCTGTAAAAAATAGGTGCAAAATCTAACCGCGCCGACTTCGCCCTCGCTGCATAAGCGAGCCTGAAGTCTGTCAGACCGGAGGCGTCCCCGCTCCGTGTTCTGGCATCATTGAGGGGACTTGCTGCAGTGTTATGCCTGAGGGCACTGCGGGACTTTAACTCAGACTGGGCTTGTCGACTTAGATGCTGGTAACAAAGGTCGGAGCCAAGTAGAACGCCTCTAATCAGCTACACCCGTAGAAGACTCACAATTTCAGCAGTGGACGGGGGTTCAATTCCCCCCATCTCCACCACAGCAGTGAGTTGATCACATCATGCGCCACGAGTTCTGAGACTCCCGCCCGATCCTTGATCGAGCGGGATTCTTTGTTTAACCGTTGTAGCGGCCTTCACGGTGGTTCAAGGCGAGGATGAAATTGAAAACAAAGGCACCCACCGCAGAGTAAAGCACGATGACGGGGGAGGCGACGAAGAACGCCCCTGCCACTATCGCGAGGTCAATAACCAGCTGAACATAACCTGCTCGCCAGTGATATTGCTCTTGAGCAATCAGTGCCACCACATTGAAGCCACCCAAGGAAGAACGGTGGCGAAACAGCCCGAGAACACCAATGCTGGCAACCACGTTGCCGGCAACGGCGCCAAATAATGGGTCAATGTTGAGGTGGCCAAGGTTGGCGGTGGTGAGCTGTGCAAACAGCGAAACCAGAACGATCGCAACAAAGCTCCGCAGAGTGAAGTTCCAGCCCTTTTTCCACACCGCCAAGGGCAAGAAGGGAAGGCTGGCAACAATCCACACCATGCTGAAAGAAAAGGGGGTGGCATAGCTAATCAGCAGAGCCAGTCCGGCAATACCGCCGGTCACCACATGGCCACTGTCCATCAAGAAGATACCTATGGCTGCCAGCAGTGAGGAGGCTGTAATTCCAACAATGTCGTCGAGAAGTGAATGACTCTGGGCAGTTGTGCTGCGGGAGACATCACGAGTTGTGTTGTGCACATTCATTTATAACTTCTGGAAGAGCAGCACATGATGGGTTCTCAAGTGAAAATGTATGCCGGAGTAGACACGTGTTCTCACCCCAGAATGAATTGGATAAGAACGCCGTGAGTATCCCGGTTACGAACCCGCTCCAGTGGTAGCGTTTCCCTCAGTTGAGCGTATTAAAACGTGTGCGCTCGTTGTTGAAAGGGACCCACCTCATGGGCTACAACCGCCTCAAGGCATTTGAAGAAACTGGTTATGTCGTTCTTGACAGCTACGACCAAGCTGCAGACCCCAAAGAATGGCTCGACATTGAGTATGTCGATTGGAAGTCTTCCGGTGTTACCCGTTTCGCACCTTTGGCTTCTGCCTTTGGTGAGATGGAGTGCAACGGTTTCTGGAACCACACCCCTCCTCGCACCGACAAGGATGGCGTTTGGGTCAAGAAGAACGTAAACCTCGCACCTATTCTCACCAAGCGTGCTGAAGAGCCTGGCTCCAACGTTGGTCGTTGCCGCGTTATCGAGCTTCAGCCCAACAAGTACTCTGACGCTCTGTACAACATGCACCAGGACGACAACAACCGTCTGAACCCAGATGGCACCGGCTGGATTGTGCGTGGTTTCTTCAACCTCTCTGACAACCCCGACTCGATGATGATTCTGCGCGAAGACCGCCTGGACCCCTCCACCGAGATCCGTATTCCTCTTCCTGCAGGTGCACAGCTCATTGTGGACACTCAGCGCTTCTGGCACGCCGTATGGCACCAGGGTGACGAGCCACGTTACTGCCTCATCACATCATGGGAGTCCGGCCCCGAGCTCGACGCTTACATCGAGAAGTACAACGGCAAGCCTCGCGCCACCAACTACCCGCTGACCGATGAATTCATCGCAGCAGGTCAGACCGAGTTCGAGCGTCGCCTCGAAGAGCGCCGCTTGGCTCTCCTCGCACAGGGCATCGTCGAAGAAGGCGTTAAGGATCCTGAAGCAGAGAAGATGTAATTCTCTTTTGCTACAAGAAAGCCCCTGGTTGCTGAATGTAAACCAGGGGCTTTCTTATTTGTTGTTCTAGTTGGGCAGCGCTGCCTCGATGGCCGCGATGATTTCTGGATCATCTGGCTTTGTGGTGGGGCGGAAGCGTTTGATTTCTCCGCTGGGAAGAACAAGGAACTTCTCGAAGTTCCACATCACTGGGCCTGCCTTACCTGAGCTGTCTTTTGCTTTGACCAGCTCGACATAGAGGGGGTGGCGCTTGCGGCCGTTGACACTGGCCTTCTCCATCATGGGGAAAGTGACGCCCCAAGTCGTGGAGCAATACTCGGCAATATCGTCGCTGTTCTTGAGCTCCTGAAGGAACTGGTTGGAAGGAACTCCCACCACAGTGAAGCCACGAGAGCCATACTTCTTCTGAAGTTCTTCGAGCTGCTGGTATTGCGGTGAAAGTCCGCAACGGCTTGCTACGTTCACGACCAGCACTACTTTGTCGGAATAAGCGCCGAAAGTGGTGGGTTCTCCGGTCAAAGTGGTCAGTGCGATCTCGTTGAGGCTCATAGTTCTGAGGCTAACGTGCAGCACAAGGTGAAACAATGGAGAAACCATGACAAACAATGCGCCGTCAGAGAACATGCCCATCATTCACGATGGCATCATCGACCCACCTCACGATGTTGATGTGCTCTCGGCTGATGAGTTCAAGCTGGCTTTCCGCAATCACCCTGCTGGTGTTGCCATTGTCACCGCAGATGCTGGCAAGGGTCCTGTTGCGATGACAGTGACCAGCGTGTTCTCTGTCAGTGCTGAGCCCCCATTGCTCGTGTTCTCTGCGTCTGCACAGTCCTCTGCCACGCCCACCATCGCAGAGTCTGAGACTGTTGTTATCCATCTCCTGGGCGCTGACCAGTTGCACTTGGCCAAACTTGCTGCCACCAGTGGCGCAAACCGTTTCCCCGACGATGTCGCATGGGAGAAACTCCCCACCGGTGAAACCGTCTATTCCGAAGCTCACGCCTGGATTCGTGGTCGCACCGTGAACAAGCTCAAGGCAGGAAGTTCAACCGTTTTCTTGATTGAAGCGCTGGAAGCTAAGTCACCTGCGGAGGGAAGCACAGAGCTGGACGCCAGTGCAGCTCACCCGCTGGTGTACCACAACCGCACCTGGCACAAACTTGATAGTAACTCCAAGCTCGACGCATGAGTCGCTTTAGCGACAGCATTCGTTCACACCTGCTGGAAACCTTTTCGGGGGATACGGCAGGAACTCCCTACTGGGTGAAGAACATTGAAGCTGGCGATGACGTGGGCTTCTTCGGCCCAGGATCAGCTTCCTGGGCAGTGCACGGTGGTATGCCCACAATGGTTGCCGGTATTCGTGCACTCCTGATGCAGACTTTGCATCCTGGAGCTATGGCCGGCGTGCACGACTGGTCACGCTACAAAGAAGATCCGCTAGGACGCCTGGCAGGAACTATTCAGTGGCTTATTACGGTCACCTTTGGTGACACCAAGCTCGCTGAATCTGAATCGTCTCGTGTGGCCAAGTTCCATGACCGCGTCAAGGGCACCTACATCGATGCGCAGGGCGTAGAACAGCCATACACGGCCGGAGACCCAGAGTTGCTCTACTGGGTTCATGTTGTCTTCACAGACGCGTTCCTGGGTTGCCAGCAGGCGTGGGGAGAATCTATCCCCGGTGGCTCTGACCAATACGTCAATGAATGGTCCAAGGCAGGCGAGCTTGTAGGTGTTGCCAACCCACCTCGGTCTGAAGCAGAGCTCATTGCTGCCCTGCATCAGTTCAATGTTGATGGTGTGCTCAAACACGACGAGCGTGTGGAGGAAACTATTGCTTTCCTCAAGAAGCCACCCTTGCGCCGCAGCATGATGCCGTTCTATCGCATCATGTTTGGCGGAGCGGTGGCGAGTATTCCTGAGGAATACCGACAGATCCTGGGACTCAAGAAGCCGTGGTGGCCCGCATTTTGGATGACCGGCGTCATTCTCAAGATGCTCAGAACCCTTCTTGGGCCCTCATCCACATCTGAGGATGCAGCACGGGTGCGAATCGCGCGCCTGAAGGCAGAAGGAAAACTAGCGAGCTAGTTCAGCAAGAACAGCAGCGTGAAGCTGACCATTGGTGGCCAAAGCACTACCGTGCCAGATGTCTCCGTGACCCTCAATTGAGGTGAAGGTTCCACCAGCTTCGGTCACAATGGGCATCAGGGCTGCCATGTCATAGGGTTTGAGATCGAATTCACCGGCCACATCAAGGATGCCCTCGGCAACCATCATGTAAGACCACATGTCACCATAGGCACGGGTGCGCCAGACCTTACGGCTCAGACCCACGAGTTCATCGAGATAGCCAGCCTGGTCCCACTGCTGGAGTGAGTTGTAGCTGATGCTGGCATCTGCCAGATCTTTCACGCCAGAGACTTCCAGCTTGCGTGGTTCTGCAACGGCAACCATGGGCTGCTCGAGGTATTCAGAGAGTTCTTCAGGAATGGGAACATTCGCTAGAGGATCGTGCGATTCATCTACCCACGCGCCATTGCCTTTGGAACCCCACCAACGCTTACCCAGTGCTGGAGCACTCACCACGCCGATGACAGGAACGCCATCTATGGCAAGTGAAATCAGGGTTGCCCACACGGGAACTCCCCGCAAAAAGTTTGAGGTGCCATCAATAGGATCAATAATCCATTGACGGTGGGGGTGATCAGAAGTTCCAGTGGGGTGTTCAGAAACTGAACCTGCTTGTTCGCCAAACTCTTCACCCAGCATGAAGTCCTCGCCGCGCTCGCGGCTGAGGATGTCGATAATGGCCTGCTCAACAGCACGGTCAGCATCGGTGACGGGAGTCTTGTCAGGCTTGGTGCTCACCTCAAGGTCCATCGCCAAGAATCTGGCGCGAGAAATCTCATCCGCTGCATCTGCCAGTTGGAGGGCAAGTTGGAGGTCTTCGTTGAGGGTGTAGTGGCTTCTGGTCACGTTTCCACGATACTCGCGAATAGAAACAAGAAAGCCCTTCCAAGCGGAAGGGCTTTCTCTTTTTGTTGCGGGGACAGGATTTGAACCTGCGACCTCTGGGTTATGAGCCCAGCGAGCTACCGAGCTGCTCCACCCCGCGTCGGTGATACCAGTTTACCACGGCAAATTCAGGCGCCTGACCAGTAGCCTAGAAGTATGGATTCCAGCACCCAGTACCTCATTGTTGCGCTCTCGCTTGTGGCGGACATTATTTTGTATGCCGTGATAGCTCGAGCGGCAACGGGAAAACTGGGCCCTAACTCGTGGGCGGGTATTCGCACCAAGGCCACTCGAAAGAATGACAAGACCTGGCTGGCAGCCCACGTCGCTGCCTACCCGCTGATGCGCGACACTGCTCTTGCTAATGCCACCTTGATGATCGTGTCACTTTTCCTTCCCTTTGAGTACCGTTCGTATCTCGTGCAGGTCGCAATTGGTGCTTTGCTCGCAGGTGTGATCTTTGCCGGATACCAGGGACAGAAAGCAGCTAAGGCAGCTGATGTCTAACCAACCAGCAGGTCTTTCCACTGATCCTCTCTGGCCTCGAGCTGGAGGGTGGCCACGTCCAGATGAGATCGCTCCGGGGAAAAAGATCGATGTTGCATTGGTGGGAATCCCCGCGTCTCACACTTCTTTAAGTGCGACGAACGCCCACGAAACCCCTGACGCGATTCGTGCAGCCCTGTACCGCTACTCGCCTGCACTGATGCAAGACCGAGGAACACTCGATAAGAATCTGCGAGCTGATCCTGCGATTGTGGATCTGGAAGACCTCACCGTTGCTGATTTTGGCAACGTGACAGACCCAGATTCTCCTGCGGGTGAGGCCCGCACCATCGCCTTGATGGCAGATGCTGCGAAGGCGTCCGAACTCGTGATTGCGCTGGGCGGTGATAACTCCATTACTGTCGCCTCTGCACTGGGTGTGTGGGGTAGTGACCTCGACACTGCGGGACTCATCACCCTCGATGCTCACTATGACTTGCGTGATGGTGTCAGCAACGGCTCACCCGTGCGCAGGCTCATTGAAGCGGGAATGAATCCTGAGCGTATTGTCCAGATCGGTATTCAAGACTTTGCCAACTCGGTGGGTTATGCCCGCCGAGCTCAGGAGCTTGGCATCACGGTTATTCACCGTGATGAGCTCGAGCGTCGTCCCATGACAGATGTCATGGCTGAGGCCCTGAGTATTGCAGGATCAGCCGGTGGGCCCATTCATGTTGATCTCGACGTGGACGTGTGTGATCGGGCTGTTGCCCCAGCCTGCCCCGCCAGCGTTCCTGGCGGCATAAGCGCCTACGAACTGCGCCAAGCTGCACGTGCAGCCGGTAAGCACCCTCAGGTTCGCTCTATCGACCTGGCCGAGATTGATGCCACCATGGATGCTCCCGATGGTCGCACCATTCGCTTGGCAGCATTGTGTGTATTGGAAGCTGTCGCTGGGCTTAGCCAGCGATAAGTTCTCCGTCTTTCCACACGCGACCAATCAGGGGAACACCTGGGCGGTAGGCAAGGTGGATATAGCTCGGGGCTGAAATCTCAGCGATATCTGCACGCATCCCGACGGAGATCTTTCCCACGTCTGTGCGTTGCAAAGCCTGGGCACCACCTGCAGTGGAGGCCCAGAGGGCCTCTGCGGGGGTCATGCCCATCTCGCGCACTGCCACAGCGATGCAGAAGGGCATAGAGGACGTAAAGCTGGAGCCAGGGTTGCAGTCAGTAGAGAGTGCCACTGTGACGCCAGCATCGATCAGGCGACGTCCGGACGGGTAGGGCTGCTTGGTGGAGAACTCGACTCCTGGCAGCAGCGTCGCCACGGTCTGCGAAGCAGCCAGTGCCTCAACATCGGCATCCGTGAGATACGTGCAGTGATCAACTGACGCAGCGCCGACTTCAATAGCCAGTGCAATTCCTTCACCGGGGCCAAGTTGTGAAGCGTGAACGCGGGGGAGAAGCCCTGCTTTCTTGCCTGCGTTCAGGATGAGACGTGATTCCTCAACAGTGAATGCGCCTTCTTCACAGAAGACATCAATCCACTTGGCATGAGGGGCACACTTCTCGAGCATCTCGCCGATCACGAGTTGAACATAGTCTTCACGGCTGTCTTTGTATTCGGCGGGGACAACGTGAGCTCCCAAGAAGGTAACTTCTTCGGTGACTTCTCGAGCCAGACGAACAAGACGCTCTTCGGTGGCAACATCCAGGCCATAACCACTCTTGATTTCAACGGTGGTGGTTCCCTGAGCATGCATTTCAGCGAGCAATGTGTGCAGGCGGTGACGCAACTCTTCATCTGTTGCTTCACGTGTCGCTGCCACAGTGGAACGTATTCCGCCAGCGGCATAGGGCTTGCCTTCCATGCGGGCAGCAAACTCACCGGCACGATCGCCGGCAAAGACAATGTGCGAGTGAGAATCTACAAATCCTGGAATCAGAGTGTTTCCGTGCACATTGACCACTGCGTCTATATCAAAACCGCCGCCGGTCTCGGCATCAACTCCACGGCCAACCCAGGCAACAAGTCCGTTGTCCACGATCATGGCGGCGTTCTCGATTTCCCCCATGGGAGTTTTCGTTCCGCCAGCGCGCACAGCTTCGCTCGGATTGTTCGTGACGAGCAATCCGATATTGGTGAAGAGTGTGCGGGTCATGACTGTGAGCCTAGGGCTTAGCCTTCCTGCATGGGAACGCGCAGACCACGTTCGCGTGCTACTTCTTCAGCACGCTCATAACCAGCATCAACGTGACGCATCACGCCGGTTCCGGGGTCGTTGGTCAGTACACGCTCGAGCTTCTGTGCTGCCAGTGGGGTGCCATCGGCAACAGTGACCTGACCAGAGTGGATGGAACGGCCGATGCCGACGCCACCACCGTGGTGGAGGGAAACCCAGGTTGCACCCGATGCCGCGTTGAGCAGCGCGTTGAGCAAAGGCCAGTCAGCGATAGCGTCTGAGCCATCCTTCATTGCTTCTGTCTCGCGGTAGGGGGAAGCTACCGAACCGGAGTCCAGGTGGTCGCGACCAATCACGATCGGAGCAGAAAGCTCCCCTGAAGCAACCATCTCGTTGAACTTGAGTCCAGCGAGGTGGCGTTCCTTGTAACCAAGCCAGCAGATGCGAGCAGGCAGCCCCTCAAAGTGAACCTTCTCGCCCGCCTTGGTGATCCATCGCTTGAGGTGCTCATTCTCAGGGAAGAGCTCCAGGATGGCCTTGTCAGTCTTGGCGATATCTTCTGGGTCACCAGAAAGAGCAACCCAGCGGAAGGGACCATTGCCCTCACAGAACAATGGGCGGATGTAGGCAGGAACGAATCCAGGGAATTCGAAAGCTCGGTCGTAACCGCCGAGCTTGGCTTCAGCACGGATCGAGTTGCCGTAGTCGAAGACGATGGCGCCAGCATCCTGGAACTCAACCATGGCCTTGACCTGTTTCGCCATGGCTGCGCGGGAGTGATCGGTGAACCAGACGGAATCTGCTTCTGCCTTGGCGTGCCATTCTTCAACAGAGACACCCTCGGGGAGGTAGGAGAGAGGGTCGTGAGCACTGGTCTGGTCGGTCACGATGTCGATGGGAACTTTGCGCTCCAGGAGCTCAGTGAACACGTCAGCAGCATTACCCACGATGCCCACAGAAAGTGGAGTCTTTGATTCCTTCGCGGCGAGAACGCGAGCAATCGCGTCATCGAGGTCATGAGTCATCTCGTCGAGGTAGCCGTGTTCAACGCGGCGCTCGAGACGGGAGGCATCCACATCCACGATGAGAACAACACCATCATTCATGGTGACAGCCAGAGGCTGTGCACCACCCATGCCACCGCATCCACCGGTCAACGTCAGCGTTCCAGCGAGGGTGCCACCAAAGTGCTGGCGTGCAACGGCACCGAAGGTTTCGTAAGTACCCTGCAGGATGCCCTGGGTTCCAATGTAGATCCAGGACCCAGCAGTCATCTGGCCATACATGGTCAAACCTTCTGCCTCGAGCTTGCGGAACTCAGGCCAGGTTGCCCAGTCACCCACCAAGTTGGAGTTAGCGATGAGGACACGAGGGGCCCACTCGTTGGTGCGGAAAACGCCCACAGGCTTTCCCGACTGAACCAGGAGGGTCTCGTCGGATTCCAGAGTTTCGAGGGTGCGCACGATGGCGTCGTATGCTTCCCATGTGCGGGCAGCCTTACCGGTGCCGCCATAGACCACGAGTTTCTCGGGGTGCTCAGCAACTTCAGGGTCGAGGTTGTTCATGAGCATGCGCATGGGGGCTTCGGTCTGCCAGTTTTTAGCGGTCAGCTTGTTTCCGCGAGCTGCGCGAACGGTGCGAGGTCCTGAGGTCATGATGTTCTCCTTGGCTAATTCTTCGTGTTGACTAGATCAGTGGGGTAGTGGCTGCGGACTGAGCGACCGCTGCAATGCGTCCACTCAGAGTGAGTTCTGCTGCTGCTTCAATCTCGGGGGAGAGGAAGCGGTCTGCGCCGGGGCCGGCAACGCCGTTGCTGCGCAGTTCGGCAATGACTGCACCAGTAATGGGGCTGGGCTTGAGAGGTTCGCGCAGATCAATGCCCCTGGCTGCAGTCATGAGTTCAATGGCGATCACGCGGGAGAACGCATCGACTGCCTTGCGCAGTTTGCGTCCCGCATGCCAACCCATCGAAACGTGGTCTTCCTGCATGGCGCTGGAAGGAATGGAGTCGGCAGAGGCGGGAACTGCCAGGCGCTTCATCTCTGAAACCAAACCAGCTGCGGTGTATTGGGCAATCATGAGGCCAGAGTCGACACCGACTTCGTGGGCGAGGAAGGGAGGAAGGCCCTGGTTGCGTGCGCGGTCGAGGAAGCGGTCTGTGCGGCGTTCGCTCATCGAGGCTACGTCAGCTGCAACGATGGCGAGGAAATCGAGCACATACGCCACAGGAGCACCGTGGAAGTTTCCATTGCTCTCCACGCGACCATCTACGGTCAGTACGGGGTTGTCCACGGCAGATGCCAGTTCGCGACCTGCCACCATCTCGGCGTGAGAAATCGTATCCCGCGCACCACCGTGAACCTGGGGTGAACAGCGAAGAGAATACGCATCCTGCACGCGGCCATCTTCGGGGCCTGCGTGTGAGTGCACGATGGGGGAGTCAGCGAGGATATAGCGCAGGTTCGTTGCTGACTGTCCCTGGCCAACCTGGGGACGCAGTGCGTGCAGGTCTGCTGCGAATACCTTGTCGGTGCCCATCAGGCCTTCGATGCTCATGGCTGCGGAAACATCCACGGTGGTCATCAACATCTTGAGATCAGTAATGGCCAGTGCCAGCATGCCGAGCATGCCGTCGGTGCCGTTGATGAGGGCCAGGCCTTCTTTTTCTTCGAGTTTGAGCGGAGTGATGCCAGCTGCCGCAAGTGCTTCAGCTGCAGGCATGAGAGCACCCTCTGCGTCGCGAACATCGCCTTCACCCAAGGTGGCCAGAGCACAGTGTGAGAGAGGAGCGAGGTCACCGGAGCAACCGAGGGATCCATATTCACGAACAACGGGAGTAATTCCTGCATTGATGACAGCGGCATAGGTCTCAGCGACCACGGGGCGCACACCGGTGCGACCGGTCATCAGAGTGGAGAGGCGCAAGAGCATCAGCGCACGAATAACTTCGCGCTCCACTTCGGGGCCGGAGCCAGCAGCGTGAGAGCGAACGAGAGATGCCTGGAGCTGAGCTCGGCGGTCGGTTTCAATGAAGGTGGTTGCGAGAGCGCCAAAGCCGGTGGAGATTCCGTAGTGGGGATTGGGGTCAGAGGCCAGTCCATCAATCACGGCACGGGAGGCGGCAACGCCAGCAAGTGCGGTGGGATCAAGGGTGATGGTGGCGTTGTGGCGGGCGACTGCGACCACGTCTTCGATGGATACGGCACCTGCGCCGACGACTACTGAACTCATGCTCTGATTTCACACTAAAAAATAGCCCGAAAATACAGTGAAAGACCCCCTTGTGTCTGGGATGACAGACATGGCAGACTGGCGCTGTGAGTAAAGTCCCTGCAGCCGATTCAACCCTGCGCATTCTTGAGCATCTTGCTCACCAGCGTGGCCCGGTACCAGCCCAATCTATTGCCACCGCACTGGAGTTGCCCAGATCCTCGGTCTATCAAATCCTGACTGTGCTCACCGAGCGTGGCTTTGCCCTGCACATCCCCGAAGAGCGCCGCTATGGCCTTGGCCCCGCCGCTTTTGAACTTTCCTCTGCATATACCCGCCAACAGCCCCTGACTCGACTGGGTGCACCCCTGCTGGCAAAGCTGGTGGACCACATCGGAGAATCTGCTCACCTTGCGGTGCTGCACGGCACTGATGTTCTCTACGTCGTGGAAGAACGTGCGCCACGTCGACCCAGCCTTGTTACTGACGTCGGTGTTCGTCTTCCAGCGCACCTCACTGCTTCTGGTCGCGCCCTGCTCTCGGCGCTGCCCGCAGCACAGCTACGTGCGCTGTATCCCGACAGCATCGTCTTTACTCAGCGTGCAGGAGTGGCGAGCACGGGACCCCGCACCTACCGCGAGCTCAAAGCACTCGTCACTGATGCCGCGACCCAGGGTTATTCCCTGGAGCGTGGAGAGGTCACGGAGGGTTTGGCGTCAGTAGGAGTCGTCGTGAAGGACCACATTGGTTGGCCGGCGGCAGGTATTGCCGTGACCTTCTCGGCAGCTGGATTGAACACTCCAGATGCATTCAAAGAGCGAATCGACTCTCTCCTGCCGGAAATGACGACCACTGCGCACGAGCTCAGTCGTCGTATTCACGGTGCAAGTTAGGCTGAACTCATGGTTGTTGCATACTTACTTCTTGCCCTCGCGATTGTCTCCGAGGTGGTGGGAACACTTGCACTCAAGATGAGTGAAGGTTTCACCAAAGTCATACCGACCATCTTTGTTTTCGTCGGCTATCTATCTGCCTTCGCATCCTTAGGGCTAGGCCTGTCTAAAGGCCTGAGCATGGGTGTTGCCTATGGAATCTGGGCTGGAGTGGGAACCGCGCTGGTTGCCATTATGGGCATCTTCTTGTTCAAAGAAAACCTCAACGCCTGGGGCTTCCTGGGACTTGCTCTGATCATTATTGGTGTTGTGCTTCTGGAGATGGGTAGCTCACACGGGTAATTAAGCTCTCGGCGACATACCCACATCTGACGTTGACGTTCAGAGAAAACAAGCGCACACTGGATATAGACCTCGACCGGTCAGGCGAAAGCCCCGACGGTCACCCCTTATCTGAAGGAGACCACATGGCAACCGCAAACATCAAGCTTGAGACCCCTTCCGCTACCCTCGGTGGCGGCGAAGAGGGCGGCTGCTGCGGCGGCGCGTGCTGCGGCGGAAAGTAAGCGTAAACACAGCGCACAAGGGTTCGACCTCCTCGGAGGTCGGGCCCTTGTTCTGTTAAGTCCTATTCGCAGACAATGCCGTCTTTGTCGCGGTCGCGATACCAGGCATATTCAGGATCCACGCCTTGGTAGTAGGGACCTGCGCCATTAGCTTGCGCCACAGAACAGGTTCCATAGTTGGTGTCGAGAACCCCATCACTGACCGGGGCAACGGGTTCAGAAACCGTCCCTGCGGTCACCACTGCTTTCTCAGGAACGGTGATGCTCACCGTGGAGCAGCCATTGAGAATTGATTGCAGGGTGAGTCGTTCCAGAGAATCAACAGTCAAACTCCAGCGCCACTTCACTGCAACCCACGTTGCTGCGTAGTCACAGAAGTAGCTGTGGTTGGTTGGCATCCACTGCGCAGGATCCTGATCGCTTTTGGAGCGGTTAGAGCTGGCGGTCACGGCGAGCAAAGAGGCGTCATAGCCTAAGTCGTTGCCAAAGCTCACCCGAGTCGCACTATCCCAGCCATAAGCACCAGAACCCCAGGCTTCGTTGAGGGGAACAAAGTGGTCAATGTCAAGATCACCAGCATCGGTCAAAGTAGCGCCGTCATAGGCCGAAACCCACTGGCCAGTGCTGACCGTGCATCGACCACGGGTCGTCACCGCTGATTGTGACTCCATGATGAGAACTTCAGCACGGGTATTACAGCCATCGCCATCGGCATCAACCCACGCATTGAAGTAGTCCCGGTTGTAGCCGGTGTGAGTTCCTGGGGAATCGTCGGTAGCGAGTTGGTCGAGCAATGACAAGAACGAGGTGGCACTAGTGGAGCCCAGTTGGGCAGTTTGTGTTGCCGGAACATCCGGGGTGGCGGAGGCGGTTTCTGTCGGGATCGCAATATCAACTGGAACTTCTGTTCCATAGAGTGCCTGCTCGAGAGATTCAACGGTGCCCACCGTCTGCATGGACTGCACAGCGTTGAAGGCAGAGCCCACAGAAACAATGGGCAGGAGAATCAGGACAGCGATGACGCCACTGAGCCACAGGCGTTTTTTAGTCGGCATTTTTCCCTCCCCGTATATAGAAGCTACCAAGCTTCCAGGCGTAGAGTCAGGACATGTCGATTCGCAGAGCACTGGTCACCGGTGCAACCGGCTATATCGGTGGGCGCCTAGTTCCACGTCTCCTTGAAGCGGGCTTCAGCGTTCGAGTGCTGGTCCGCACTGCCGACAAGCTCAAGGACGTGCCGTGGCGCGCTCAGGTAGAGATTGTCGAAGGTGATCTGCTGGATGCAGAGGCAGTCAACCAGGCATGTGTCGACATCGATGTTCTCTACTACTTGGTCCATGCCATGGGGCAAAAAGGTGACTTTGAGGCTAAAGAACTCACCGGCGCCAGGAACGTCGCTCACGCAGCCAAAACCAACAAACTTTCCCGGATTGTGTATCTGGGAGGTCTCCACCCCGCCACGGGTGAACTCTCCAAGCATCTCCGATCACGGGCAGAAGTGGGTGAGATACTTCTTGATTCCGGAGTCCCCACTGTCGCCTTGCAAGCCGGCGTGATTATTGGCTCTGGATCCACAAGCTTTGAAATGATTAGGCACCTCACCGATGTGCTTCCCGTCATGACGGCACCCAAGTGGGTGGGCAACCTCATTCAGCCCATTGCCGTTCGTGACGTGATGTATTACTTGATCAAGGCAGCGGATCTTCCTGCGAGTGTGAATCGCACGCTCGACATTGGCGGGCCAGAAGTTCTGAAGTACTCCGAAATGATGAACGGCTATGCCGTTGAAGCAGGGATGAAAGAACGTGCCATCCTTCGACTGCCCGTTCTCACCCCCTACTTAGCCAGTCAATGGGTCAACCTCGTCACGCCCATTCCACGTGCGCTCGCCGTGCCGATCATTGCCTCACTTCAACACGACTGCGTGATGAATGAGCACGATATCGATTCGATCATTCCGCCACCGCCAGAAGGCTTATTGCCTTATCGCACTGCGGTCCATCTCGCTCTTGAGCGAATGAAAGAAGGGGAGTTGGAGACGAGTTGGCAGAACTCCAGTGTCGATGGCGCTCCCAGCGACCCTCTTCCGAGTGACCCTGAATGGGCTGGTCACCGTGTCTATATTGACCTCAAAGAACGTGACTGTGACTCACCAGTTGAGGACCTCTGGGCTGTCATCGAGGGGATTGGTGGGGATAACGGTTGGTATTCACTTCCCATTGCCTGGGCAGCCCGCGGCTTTGCCGACAAGCTCGTCGGAGGCGTTGGTTTACGTCGCGGACGAAGCAATCCCGAGAAGCTTCGTGTGGGGGAGGCCGTGGACTGGTGGCGCGTGGAGCGCATCGATCACGGCAACTTCCTGCGCCTGCGTGCGGAGATGAAAGTTCCTGGCCTGGCCTGGCTGGAGCTCACTGCAGATGCTCTGCCTGATGGAACTTCTCACTACACGCAGCGCGCCATCTTCTTCCCACGTGGGCTTGGCGGCCGCCTGTATTGGCTTTCGATTCTTCCTGCGCATGGCATCATCTTCAACGGCATGGCCAACAAGATTGTGGCCACAGCTCAGCAGCGTTTTCTTGAGAGAAAAATCCAGGCAAAACTCTCTGCTCTCTCATAACCCGTTCATAGTGTCCTCATAGCTTCGTTCTCCAGTGTGTAATTACCGGCCACAAGGCCACCACACAAAACGAACGTAAGGAGGCATGCAGATGCCAAAGAACGACAACAACGACAACCTCGACAACGCAGAGGCAACTCAGACTCCTGCTGAGTACACCCCCGAAGCTGCAGCTGAAGAAACCGAAACTCCGGTAACACCCATCGCTGAAGCCCGCTCCAAGCGTCGCCTCGGCACCGGTGCGATCATCGGTATCTCTGCAGCAAGCGTTGCTCTCTTAGCTGGTGTATTCGGAAGCGGCATTGCTGTCGCCAACGTGATCGGTCATGCTGGTGGAGGGCCACAGGCTGCAGGTCAGCCCCCTGCGCACATGGAACTGGGCGAAGGCGGTCCTCAAGGTGGCGGCGAAGGCCATGAAGGCAAGCGCGGTCACGGCCCCAAGGGCGAGATGGCCGGCGGACCACAGGGTGGTCTCGAAGCTGATGGCTCCATGCCTGGCAACGTTCCACACGAGCATGATGCAAACGGTAACGACATCATTCCTGAGGGTTACCCCACCACTGCACCTGCTCCCGCAACGACCAACTAGTCGTTCTGACAGAAACACCGCCCCTTCGGGGGCGGTGTTTTCTTGTGTGAGGGAGGAATACTCTGGAACCACCAGACGTTATGGATGATGAAGGAATGAGGTAGCCATGGCTAGCCAGACCACATCCACCATCGTCTTGGGTGTTGAGGGGATGACCTGCTCGAGCTGTGTTGCCCGTGTTGAGAAAAGCCTCAACGAACTTCCTGGTGTGACCGCTGCCGTGAACTTAGCAATGCACAGCGCCAAGGTTGAATTTCCCTCAACTGTCAGCGAAGCGCAACTGGTACAGCAGGTAACCAAGCTTGGATACACCGCAACATTGCCTCAGGCGGCCAAGCCCAACGAAGCTGAATTAGAAGAAGGCAAAGCGGGCAAAGTAACGTTGCTCGAGCGCTTAGTCATCTCCATCTTCTTGACTATCCCTGTCATTGTGCTCGCGATGGTTCCAGCCTGGCAGTTCACCTATTGGCAGTGGATCTCACTGTTATTCACCACTCCCGTCGTGTTTTGGTGTGGTCTTCCCTTCCACCGGGCGACATTTATCAATCTTCGTCACGGCACCTTGACGATGGACACCCTGATTACGTTGGGGACTTTTGCTGCCTACGGCTGGTCTGTCTATGCCCTCTTCTTTGGAGCTGCTGGGGATCCCCACATGCACCACAGCATGGAACTCTTTGCCTGGCAGGCAGATCCCACCCACAACATCTATTTCGAAGCTGCTGCTGGGGTCACCACCTTCCTCTTGCTCGGGCGCTACCTCGAAGAGAAATCCCAACGCACTGCGGGTGAGGCTCTGCGTGCACTGGGGGAGTTGAAAGCAACAGAAGTCACTCGAGTAGTTGACGGCGTTGAAGAACGAATTCCTGCATCTGAACTTCGTGTGGGGGATGTCTTTGTCGTTCGCCCTGGGGAAATCATTGCCACGGACGGCATTGTCCTCGAGGGTCAAGCGGCTGTTGATGAAAGCGCTCTCACGGGGGAAAGTCTTCCTGTAGAGGTCACTGCCACTTCCCGTGTCACAGGCTCGACTATTGCTTTGGACGGAAAACTTGTCGTTCGTGCCACGGAGGTTGGCCAGGACACTCGCATTGCTCAGTTGGCGGCACTCGTTGAAGATGCACAGCTCCATAAGGCTGCTGTGCAGAGACTTGCTGACCGAATTTCTGCCGTCTTTGTGCCGATCGTGGTGGGTATCGCTGTAGTTACTGTCATCGGGTGGGTGATAGCTGGTGCTCCACTGGCCGTCGGATTCACAGCAGGTATTGCGGTCCTTGTTATCGCGTGCCCATGTGCGCTCGGGCTTGCTACTCCTGTTGCGTTGATGGTGGGCACGGGACGAGCAGCACAGATGGGCATCATCATTTCCGGCCCAGATGCCATTGAGAGTTCTTCCCGCATCACCACCGTTGTTCTCGATAAAACGGGAACGGTCACCACCGGCAAGATGACGGTGAGAGATGTTTATGTTGACGATGAAAACAAGTCAGCGGCACTGCAGCGCATAGCTTCGTTAGAAAGCGGCTCAGAACACCCGATTGCCCAAGCCATTGTGTTGTACGTCACTACTGATCGGCACGATCCGCTTCCTGCAGTGACAGAGTTTCGCTCTGTCGCTGGGCGCGGTGTTCGCGGTGTTGTTGAAGGCGTCACTCTTTCGGTGGGAACCCAAGGGTGGATGGAAGAGAATTCCCTCGAGCTCTCTTCTGTGCAGCGTGAGGTGCTGTCTTCTGCTCGCTCAACGGGGGCAACCACTGTCTTAGCAGGTTGGGATGGCCGAGTTCGTGCCATCATCACTGTCGCCGACACCATCAAGGAAGATTCTGCTCTGGCTATTTCTCGCCTTCGTGAACTCGGTCTGGACGTTGTCTTGCTGACAGGCGATCATGAAGAAGCTGCCCGCGCGATTGCCGCAGAAGTGGGTATTTCTCGCGTGATTGCTGGAGCAAGTCCTGAAAGCAAGGTTGATGTAGTCAGGGGCTTCCAAGCTGAAGGCAAGCGTGTGGCCATGGTCGGTGACGGTGTCAATGACGCTGCCGCGCTGGCACAGGCCGATCTGGGCATTGCGATGGGGACCGGAACAGACGTGGCTATCGCCGCCAGCGACATCACTTTGGTCCGTGGAACTTTGTCTGCAGCCGTGGATGCCATTCAACTTTCCCGCAGAACCCTCGGAATTATTCGGGGAAATCTATTCTGGGCCTTCGCCTATAACGTCGCCGCGATTCCGCTCGCGGCACTGGGATTCCTGAACCCCATGTTGGCGGGAGCAGCCATGGCATTCTCGAGTTTGTTCGTTGTGCTCAATTCACTGCGTCTTCGCAGTTTCGCACGCTAGATTGAACTAAGTGCATTACGCACTATCTCGCCGGCTGTGAAGTCGACCTGACTTATCCAGAAGTGGCGACAATGTCTCTTAGCTCTACCCTTGGCCCTCTCCGCTCAACTGAGCCGAAAGATCCCAACCGTAAGCCGCTCACAAGCTCGTATGCAGCGCTCATGAAGGCAGTGACCCAAGCTGGCTTGATGCGTAAGCGTCCCGTGTTCTACATCACCTTGTTTGTGGGCCTTTCTCTGGCCCTGGGCGGTTTGATTACCGGGTTTGTGCTCATCGGAGATTCCTGGTTCCAGCTCCTCATCGCTGCTGGTTTGGGTATTTTGCTGACCCAATTCGCCTTTATTACTCATGAGGCTTCCCACCGTCAGGTGTTTGCCTCAGGCAAGCTCAATGACTGGAGTGGCCGCATCCTGGCTACTGCTGTGGTCGGCATTTCTTACGCGTGGTGGATGAACAAGCACACCAAGCACCACATCAACCCCAACACCGTGGGGAAAGACCCTGATATCGAGTGGGACACCATCTCTTTTCAAGAAGTAGATGCTGCCAAGCAAAAGGGTTTCCTGCGCTGGATTACCCAACGCCAGGGTTATCTCTTCTTCCCTCTGCTCACCCTCGAGGGCATCAACCTGCATTTCCGCTCCATCTTGACCTTGTTCCAAAAGGAACGCCTTGAAGGTCGCGCTGTTGAGCTCACGTTGATTGCTCTGCGCCTGAGCGCTTATGTTGCTGTGATCTTCATCTTCCTTCCCCTCGGCATGGCCTTTGCCTTCCTGGGTGTTCAGCTCGCGGTCTTTGGCGTCTACATGGGTGCATCCTTTGCCCCGAACCACAAGGGCATGCCCATGATTCCCAAAGAGAACCGCGTGGACTTCATGACCAAGCAGGTCCTGACTTCTCGCAACATCAAGGGTGCTGGAACCACAGCATTCATGGGTGGACTGAACTATCAGATCGAACACCACTTGTTCCCCAGCATGGCTCGACCCAATCTGCGCAAAGCTCGTCTGATTGTGAAGGAGCACTGTGCAACAGAGGGTGTTCCCTATACGGAGACCACGCTGATGCGTTCCTACGGAATCGTCATTGGCTATCTCAACAAGGTTGGTTTAGCAGCTCGCGATCCATTCGATTGTCCTGAAGCCGACCGCATGCGTCGTCGCTAAACTTTTTACATGACAAAAAAGCAAGCAGAACCTGAGCTCATCCGTCCTGGCATCGTGCCTGGACTTGCGGGAGTTACTGCAATGTTTATCGGTATGGGTCTCTACGGCTCCGAGTGGTACATCACGATCTTGTTCGTGGTCAGCATCTTGGCTGTCATCCTTGCGATATTCACCTGGCAGTGGGCTAATCCCAAGAAGTGGATCTTTCTTCCACTGTTCTTAATGATTGCGATTTATTGGAATCCTGTTGTTCGCTTGACAGATGGAATTACTCCAGGAATCCAATGGTGGATGCTTCTTCAGACAGCTGCAGCTGCCACTTTCTTCCTCGGTGGCTTCCTGATTAAGACGCCAGCTCCGAAGTAGTAGACTAAATCTGCACCACAACCTTCGTTTCTACTGTCGCCGGCGCTAACGCGTGATGCGCGAGGTACCTTCTGGGGGAGGTGCAGTTTGGGGCATGACGCAAGCACAGCTTGTTCGTGATGTCATCGTTTCTTTAGTCATGGAGACCAAGTGGCCCGTACCGGCACTCGTCGTAACACCCTCGATAACTCGGGGCTCATCCCTATCCTCGCTCGCAAGGTGCGTGAGGTAGAAGCAAAAGCTCAGACTGGTAAGAAGGTTGGTCCCACCAACCGCACCAAGTTCCAGGTCATTGCTTTCCTCGTGCGTGAAGAGCGCGCACGCGTCAAGGGTGACGCTGCGTTGACTGATTCTTCACGTGCAGAACAGCTCAAGCGCCTCGATGGTGTTGCCACCATCCTCGCTAAGACTGCTGCCCGCGACACGTCGCTGATCCAGCTGCTCGAAGTAGACCACGCAACCAGTCCTGTAGCGCAGAAAATGCGCCGGGACTGGCTGGTTGAATCCGGCGCAGAGATCAACCCCGAAGACCTCATCATCACCACCGAGCAGGCCAAGCCTGTTCAGGAGTTCGCTCCTGAACTTGCAGAGAAGCAGGTTCTTCCGCTTTCTGTGAAGGCTCGTCTGAAGTCCAGCCCGTTCCTGGAGCCTGACTTCTCTAAGCCCACCACGGGTTCTGTTCCTGTCATGCGTTTGTCGAACTGGGAGCTGCTTGGCCCCTTGTTCAAGTCGTTTGAGACTGGTGCCGGCGGCGGCTCTGCGTGTATGGAGATGCCTGCTGTTCCCAAGTTTGATCGCTTCTCTCCTCAGGGACGCGAACTCATGCCACACCAGATTCGCTTCATTGAGAGTGTGAAGGAAGGTCACCGCACCTTCCTCCTCGCCGATGAGCCAGGTCTAGGAAAGACGGCACAGTCGCTCATTGCGGCGTCTGTTGCAAACGCCTTCCCTTTGCTTGCCATCGTTCCTAACGTGGTCAAGATGAACTGGGCGCGTGAAGTTGAGCGCTGGATCCCTGGCCGCAAGGCAACGGTTATTCACGGTGACGGAACTGACGTCGACGCTTTCGCAGATGTCTTCATCGTGAACTACGAGGTCCTGGACCGCCACCTCTCCTGGATTGGCCAGATGGGCTTCAAGGGCATGGTTGTTGACGAAGCACACTTCATCAAGAACCTCGCTTCTCAGCGCTCCAAGCACGTACTTGCACTCGCAGACCGCATCGTGGCGCGCACTCCAGGCCACAACCCCCTGCGTATTGCGCTGACCGGTACGCCACTGATCAACGACATTGACGACTTCCGAGCTATTTGGAAGTTCCTCGGCTGGATTGACGGCGAGAAGCCCTCGGCAGAGCTCACTGCCAAGCTTGAAGCAATCGGTCTCACCCCCGCCGACCAGAGCTTCTATGCCTCTGCCCGTGACACTGTGGTCTCGATGGGTATTGTTCGTCGCCGCAAGATTGACGTGGCCAAGGACCTTCCTGCTAAGCGAGTGGTTGACCTGCCCGTTGAACTCGATGATGAACTCGGTAACTCAATCAAGGCTGCTGAAGCTGAACTGGCCAAGCGTCTGCTCGAGCGTTACAACCGCTTCACCGTCACCGGTAACTTCCGTGGTTCCACCACAGAGCTCATCCGTATGGTTGCCCAGCAGGAGCTGGACGAATCCAAGGGTCAGAAGACTGGTGAGAACGTCTTCACCATGGTGCGCAAGATTGGTCAGGCCAAGGCAGGACTTTCTTCTGACTATGCTGCTCAGCTTGCTCGTTCAGTGGGCAAGGTTGTCTTCTTCGCCAAGCACATCGACGTGATGGACACTGCAGAGCGTGCATTTGCGGCCCAGGGCATCAAGTCTGTTTCCATTCGTGGTGACCAGACCACTTCTGCTCGCCAGGATGCCATTGATGCCTTCAACAAGGACGAGTCCGTTCAGGTTGCCGTGTGTTCACTCACCGCAGCTGGTGTTGGTTTGAACCTGCAGGCTTCTTCCAACGTTGTTTTGGCAGAACTGTCCTGGACCTCTGCTGAGCAGACCCAGGCAATTGACCGTGTTCACCGTATTGGTCAGGAAATGCCTGTTACCGCATGGCGCATCATCGCTGCCCAGACCATTGACGCGAAGATTGCCGAGCTCATCGACAGTAAGCGTGGACTTGCTGCTCGTGCCCTCGAGGGTGAAGAGATTGAAGCAGGCTCGCAGGATTCCATCCAGCTCGATGCTCTGGTTCACATCCTTACTCGTGCAATAGCGTCTCAGTACGCCTAGCCTGTAACCATGAACGAGTGGCTCACCGCAGCAGGCGCAGGTCTGCTGGCTGGTGGAGCCCTGTTCGTGGGTGCGCTCATCGCATGGTTTGTGAAAGTGCCCTCACGGGTCGTGGCCAGCGTGATGGCCTTTGGTGCGGGAGTTCTCATCTCGGCACTCGCCTTTGACTTGGTCGGTGAGGCTATGGCCGAGTCTGGCCTCTGGCCGACCGTCTCCGGCTTTGCTGTAGGGGCGATTGTTTATGTGGGCGTGAATGTCCTGCTTGATCGTCTCAATGCTCGAAACAAAAAAGGTTCAGCAGAAGGCCCCGGAACCGGCACGGGTATTGCCGTGGGAGCATTGCTCGACGGTGTGCCCGAGTCCATGGTCTTGGGCCTGTCCATGCTCGGAGGTCAGGGA
Source organism: Aurantimicrobium minutum (assembly GCF_029892845.1). GTDB lineage: Bacteria > Actinomycetota > Actinomycetes > Actinomycetales > Microbacteriaceae > Aurantimicrobium > Aurantimicrobium minutum_B. The sequence continues at coordinate 188,654 of NZ_JARXVT010000003.1, read as the reverse complement.
GTCAGTATTCCGATTCTGACCGCGGTCATCATTTCGAACCTGCCCGAAGGTCTTTCCAGCACTGCCGAGCTCAAGGCTGCGGGAAGGAAACCACGCTTCGTCTTCGCTCTGTGGGGAGGCATTGCTCTCGCTGCGGCGATCTCCAGCCTGTTGGGCTTCACGATCTTGGCTGATGCTCCTGTTGAGCTCACCGGCTTCATTACGTCTCTAGCGGCTGGTGCGATGCTGGCCATGATCAGCGACACCATGATCCCGGACGCATTCCGCAAGGCTCACAACTACACGGGCCTGCTTGCCACTCTCGGTTTCTTGACCAGCTTGGTTATTCACCAACTGGCCTAGTCGCTAGTGCTCGTCCCAGAAGGTGGCGAGCAGCTGTGCTGAGGTGTGAGTGCGGTCAGCGTGAGCTGAGTGTCCTGCATTCGCCACAACCCAGTAATCAGCTCCCAGTTGCTCAGCCATTTCTCGCTGCATCTCGATAGGCCAGGCGTCGTCGTTGGCGCCGTGGGACACAAGAACGGGAATTCCAGTGCGCGACAGCTCAACAGTTCGGTCAACCTGGTCAATGAGAATGTTGATCCCAGCTTCAAGCTGGGCAGGGTTGGTGGACATGAGGCGGTCGTAGTAGTACTGCTCAATAACGTTGAGCTCGCCCTTGATATCTGCCTCGGGATTTTTACCTGCAGCGAGCTGGCTGCCGACGTAGTACGCACGAGGACCGTGCTCCAGAAGACCATAGCGCTGCTCTAACAGGTCGCCACCCATATTTCTGGGGCCTGAGTTCCACATGGTCAAGCTCGCAAAAGGGGAGTGGTCCTGAAGAACAGCTTCGATGGAGACAACACCACCGAAACTGTGGCCCAACAGGTGAACATCGTTACCGAGTTCAAGCTTGCCAATGATGTCGTGGATGTCTGCGCCCAGGCGTTCTAATGCATAGCCGTCAGTGTTGTCAGGGCCTTCAGACAGGCTCTGTCCTCGCTGGGAGAAAGCGACGACTTTATAGCCACGCTGATATAGAGGCTGAAGTAAACCATTGAACGTGTCTGCTGAGCTGGTATAGCCAGGGACCAGCAGTGCTGTACCTCTGTATGGGCCAACTGCCTCGATGGTGATGGTGGCGAGTTGATAGCCACCGACCTCAACTGTTCCGCGCGTGGCACGGTCAGGGAGCTGCTGAGCCAAGGTAATCCCTTGAGCTTCGAGTTCAACACTGTTGAGGGGCAGCTGTGCAGTCATAACCCCATGCTACGGTCGAGCTCCAGTTCGTGTCTAAAACGGAATTGGATGACAGGATAGGCTCAAACGTTCCAGCGTCTGTCGAGGGTTGTGACGTGAGATTTAACTTAATCCACGCATTTCCTTAACTTTGTTCAAGAGACTTGTTGCTCAGGCAGTTCAGAGATGTCACTATCAACTGAAGTTGAATTTCCCCTCAACTCCACGTGAAGATTCTCCAAACTTTGTTTCAACACCATTTCGTAGCGTCACATACACAGAAAAGGCCCTTGTGGATCCTCTATTCGTCGTCGTGCTCGTTGTAGCACTCGCGCTTTTCTTTGACTTCACCAACGGTTTCCATGACACAGCAAACGCCATGGCAACCCCGATTGCTACTGGTGCTCTCAAGCCTCGAACAGCAGTACTCATTGCTGCAGTATTGAACCTTGTAGGTGCGTTCCTTTCCACCGCAGTGGCTAAGACCATCTCGGTTGACCTCATCAATGAAGACATCACCATCAAGGTGGAAATGATCTTCGCTGGTTTGTGCGGAGCAATCCTGTGGAACCTCACCACCTGGATTCTTGGACTTCCTTCCTCTTCCTCGCACGCGCTCTTTGGCGGCCTGATTGGTGCCGCTATTGCCAGTGCAGGTTTTGACGCAGTGAACTTTGTCAAGGTTGTTGAGAAGGTTATTCTTCCTTCGCTCTTTGCTCCCGTGATTGCAGGTGTTGCCGCTTATCTGGCTACCAAGCTGGCCTACATCATCACCGCTCGTTCACAGGCTGAACGTGCGCGTACTGGAATTGGCACTGGCCGTTCTCGCTTCCGTACCGGCCAGATCTTCTCGTCTTCACTTGTTGCTCTCTCGCACGGTACTAATGATGCTCAGAAGACCATGGGTGTTATCACTCTGGTGCTGATTACAGCTGGAGTGCTGGGTAAGGACAGTGGCGTTCCACTCTGGGTCATGATCGCAGCAGCTTTCGCTATTGCACTCGGTACATACTTTGGTGGTTGGCGCATCATCAAGACAATGGGAACTGGTCTTTCTGAGATCAAGCCTGCACAGGGTCTTGCCGCTGAAACCGCAACCGGTGTCACCATCCTGGCGTCGACCAACCTTGGCTTCGCCCTCTCCACCACTCAGGTAGCTTCTGGTTCCGTTATCGGTGCCGGGCTGGGTCGTAAGGGCGGCACAGTTCGTTGGAGCAAAGCAAGCCACGTTGTGGGCGCATGGTTCCTGACGCTTCCTGCAGCTGCCATTGTGGGTGCATTCGCTGCGTGGATCGCAGGAACTGGTCCATTCGGAATTCTGATTGATGCGGTCCTCGTGACTGGTGTCATCATCGCTTTGTTCCAGATCAGCAAGCGCAACGCTGTCACTCACACCAACGTCCTCTCTGAGGTTGAAGGTGCGAGCGAGATCATCGAAACTCCTGCACAGCGTCGTCGTGCAGAGAAAGTTGCCAAGCTGGCTGCCAAGAAAGAAGCAGAAAAGGCCGCGAAGCAAGCTAAAAAGAACAAGAAGGGCAAGAAATAATGACTATCGCTTGGGATGCATTCCTGTCCGTTGTTATCGCCTCTGTAGGCGGAGCAGCCGTGATCGTTTCGCTCTACTCACTTGGTGTTCGTTTCGTCACTGATGCAGAGCTGCTGGCTCCTAAAGCGGCCAAGGGTGATGGCTCAGCTGTGCGTAAGGAATCTTTTTTCCGCAGCATTGCTTACATCTGCTTCACACTTTGTGCCATCGCAGTGCTCTATGAGATCTACTTGATCATTCCGTTCTTCCATAAATAAGTCCGGAATATCAACATCACCCCCTCGCGCAAGCGAGGGGGTGATGTTGTTAACCCCTATATGTGGTGGTGAAGGATAAAGAAATTCACTTCAAGTAGTGGTTAAGACTTTCCGGCGAAAAACTCAAGGCAAATTCTCAGGCAGGTTATGGTTGAACCTGTAGTTCCCTCATCCCTACTCAAAAAGGAGAACGGTTTGTCGTCCTCGACCACCGAAAAGCCCAAGTCAGGCTTCTCAGCAACACTCGATCGCTACTTCGAAATCACCAAGCGTGGATCCACCATTGGTACGGAGTTCCGCGGCGGTCTCGTCATCTTCATGACGATGGTTTACATCATCATCCTGAACCCCATCATCTTGGCTTTCAGCCCCGACGTTAACGGAAACGTTATCGGCGGCGGCGCAGCTGACGCATTCGAATTCGCACCTCAGGCAATTGCTTCGGCAACTGCACTGGCTGCAGGTCTGATGACCATCGCATTCGGTTTCGTCGCACGTTTGCCTTTCGCTATTGCAGCAGGTCTGGGTATCAACTCATTCCTCGCAGTAACTCTGGTCAAGGACGTCACCTGGCAGGAGGCCATGGGCCTCGTCGTCATCGACGGAATCATCATCCTCATCCTCGCGGTCACTGGTCTTCGCACCATGATCTTCACCGCAGTACCTGCTGCGCTGAAGACCGCGATCACCGTGGGTATTGGTCTCTTCATCGCATTCATCGGTCTTGTTGACGGTGGACTTGTTCGTCGCACCGACGCTGGTCCCGTTCCTGTTGGACTCGGTGTTGGCACCGACCACGGAATTGGTCTCCCCACCACCATCTTCATCATCGGTCTTCTCACCATTGGTGTTCTGATGGCACTGCGCGTTCGCGCAGCAATCTTGATCGGTCTTGTTTCGACCACGATCATCGCGATCATTGCGGAAGCAATCTTCCAGGTGGGCGGCAAGTTCGTCAACGGTGAGTTCGTAACCCCCTTCGGTTGGGACACCACCATTCCTGGTCTGCCCACCAGCATCTTTGCTGTTCCCGACTTCTCCACCATTGGTGAAGTTGACCTGTTCGGTTCCTTCGAGCGCATCGGTGCACTTGCTGCAATCATGCTCGTGTTCACCCTCGTGTTCTCGAACTTCTTCGACGCAATGGGCACCATGACCGGTCTGTCCAAGCAGGCTGGCCTTGCTGACAAGGACGGTAACTTCCCACGTCTGAAGTCCGCACTGGTTGTTGAAGGTGCTGGTGCTGTTGTTGGTGGTTTCACCTCCACCTCCTCCAACACCGTCTACATCGAGTCTGCTTCCGGTATCGCCGGTGGCGCTCGCACTGGTTTAGCTAACATCGTCACCGGTGTGCTGTTCCTGGTTGCAATGTTCTTCGCACCTCTGACCTCTGTAGTACCCATCGAGGTTGGTGCTTCGGCACTGGTCATCGTTGGTGCACTCATGATGTCTCAGGTTGTTGACATTGACTGGAAGGACTGGAGCGTCTCGTTCCCTGCCTTCCTGACCATCATCATGATGCCTTTCACCTACTCGATCGCAAACGGTATCGGTATCGGCTTCATCACCTGGGTCGTCATCCGCGCATTCGCAGGTAAGGGTAAGGAAATCCACCCTGTCCTCTGGGTTGTTGCAGCTGGCTTCGTGCTCTACTTCGTAGCAGCACCATTCCAGGCAGCTCTCGGCGGCTAGTCGAGAACCACTCGCATAAGCGGGAGAGCCTTCGGGCTCTCCCGCTTGTCGTTTAACCAGATGTGGATAACTCAGGAGGCATATTGCTGAACATGGGTAGGTTTCCTGTCATGCGTGTGAAACCTCTCATTGCCGTTCCCTTGATAGCTATTGCTCTTGCAGGGTGTTCAACTCAGCAACCAACAGAAGAAACAAGCACGGCTGCTGCTCAAGAACAGCCTCTCTTCTCGAGCGACGAAGAAGCACTGGCTGCAGCACAAGCTGCCTATGCGAACTATCTCGTGGTCTCAGATCAAATAGCTAGAGATGGTGGGGCTAATCCTGAGCGGTTGAAGGGGTTGGTCTCCACTCAACTCTTTGAAGAAAGCGCGGATGTTTATAAAACCTATAAAGAACAATCCATAACTGTTGAGGGGGCAACTAGCTTTGACTCGCTGCACATTGGTGAAATTAGTCAAAATTCCGCCAGTTATTATGTCTGTCTTGATGTCGGCAAAACAAAGCTACTAAATGCAGACGGAATTGATGTGACTCCAGTGGGGCGGCAATCTCGACTTCCAATTATTTTTGAAGTTAGGGTAACTAATTCGTCAGCCACAATTGAAAGCAGTGAAGTGTGGTCAGGCCGAAACTACTGCTGATTTTTTCAATGGCACTCGGGCTAATTTTCTCCTCAATAAATACAACAGAGGCTTTAGCCGCCTCCGGAAGTTGTTCTACAGCTGCTGCGGTGGCAGGTATTTGTACAAACGCCCAAACCTCTAACAACTCTGTAAACGTCTGGGGTAGAACGACAATTCCTGGTGGGAGTTCTTCTGTTGTTGCTCCTGCAGGTCGAACAACAAATTCTCGTCCTGCTGTCGTAACCCCTGTTTACTTTCCATCGTCGTTAGCTTTTAGGTGTCTGGGCTTAGTTTCCCCTTCGCCTCAATGCCGAAAAACTCCTGCCACTCCTGCTCCCGCACCTGTGACATATGCGCCCATCACTTTGTCGGATCTAGCCAACTTTGTTCCCCAATCAGCTTCTTTGACTTCTCAACCACGTGGATGGACAGTTGTGAATCTCAATACCAACTTCATAGCTGGGGCTTCTACTCATGTTGTAGGCGGTTCCTTGTTTGGTCGCTCAGCTGAAGTCAGATTCACGCCACATGCGTACGACTGGAATTACGGGGATGGTGGTACTCAAACAACGTCGGTTGCCGGTGCTCGCTGGGATGCTCTCGGATTGCGTGAATTCTCTCCAACTTCGACAAGTCATGTTTATGGATCTGAAGGAAGCTTCAGTACTTCTGTCACAGTTCGGTACGGTGCTGAGTATCGCGTGGGTGGGGGAGCGTGGATTCCCGTTTCTGGTGAGGTCTCGAGTGCTGCAACGTCCACCGTGGTGATTGTTCAAAGTGCAGATACTGTCTTGGCTGCTCGGGATTGCACGGCAGGTCGAACAGCTCCCGGCTGTTAGCCTGAGAGGGCACTTTATGCCTACTGTTTCTGCTCAATAAACACTCAGACAACACTCAGGCTGGTCATAGGATTCACACAGACTTGTGCGGAATGCTGAAAGTGCTTGAAAGGAGCTTCTCGAATGACTGAGAACAACAACAAAGGAATTCCCGAGTACTTTTTCCCACCCGTGGGAGATGCCACTCCGCCACCTGCAGCTCCTGCTGCTGAACAGGTAGTTCCTGAAACGTTTGTTGGTCCAGCAGCTGTTCGAGAGCGCAAGCAGAACAAAGTAGCTCCACTCGTCGCCGTGGCAGTGGCCGCCGCACTCGTTGGTGGAATTGCCGGAGCTGGTGTTGCAACAGTCATGGGTGGCCAGAACGCCACCAACACCGCCTCGAACAGTATTCAAGGCATCACGATTAATGATTCTGATGAAGTTTCGACGGTTACTGCTGTGGCTGCAAAAGCTTCTCCGAGCGTCGTCACCATTGCTGTGACAGGCACAGAAGGTTCAGGAACTGGATCTGGTGTCATTCTGAACAAGGAAGGCTACGTCCTCACCAATAACCACGTGGCAACCCTTGATGGCGCTGATTCTGGGGCAAAGATCACTGTTCAGGACAACGACGGAAACATTTATCCTGCCTCGATCGTGGGAACGGACCCCACAGTCGACATGGCAGTGCTGAAGATTGAGAGCGAAAGCACTTTCACCCCCATTGAATGGGCGGACTCCAGCAAACTCAACGTGGGTGACCTCACTATTGCGCTGGGTGCACCGCTGGGCCTTGCTGGCACCGTCACCACCGGAATTGTTTCTGCACTCAACCGATCCATCCAGGTTGCAAGCTCGTCCGTTCCTGATTCCTCGGGTTCTGACTCCGGTAGTGGAGATAGCTCCAACCCCTTCAACTTCGACTTTGGTCAAGGACAGAGCCAAACCCAAACTCAGAGCGCTTCGATTTCCATCCCTGTGATCCAGACTGATGCTGCCATCAACCCAGGTAACTCGGGTGGTGCTCTCCTCGATTCCAAGGGCCGTCTGATCGGGATCAACGTCGCTATTGCGAGCGCTGGATCATCTGAGGGCCAGTCTGGAAGCATTGGTGTGGGCTTTGCACTTCCCTCCAACCTGGCCAAGCGTGTTTCTTCTGAACTGATTGAAAACCAGAAGGCCTCTCACGGTCTCCTTGGCGCACAGGTTTCAGATGCCGCCACCAAGGATGGCAGCACCGCAGTCGGTGCATACATCGAAAAGGCCGTTGATGGCGGGGCTGCAGCTGCAGCCGGCATCAAGGCTGGTGACATCGTGACTCAGTTCAACGGTGTTCGTGTGACAGATGCTAACGACCTCACCGCCTTGGTTCGCACCGCAGCTGGTGGTTCGGACGCGACTGTTGTGATCAACCGTGATGGTAAGCAGCAGACAATCAAGGTTCAGCTCGGCACTCTCAAGTAGCTGGGGAAACGGCCAGCTCTTGGTAACCTAGAACTCGGCCTTCTACTCAAGGACCCCATGTCTGCTCTTGGCTCCGCGCCCATCCCAGCAACGCCCCTACCTGGCGTTTCTTATGTGATGCCTGTCCTCAATGAGGTCACCCACATTCGTGCTGCCGTGGCGAGCTTGCTGGAGCAGGATTACGTCGGTCCCATGGAAGTGACCCTTGCGCTTGGGCCCAGCACGGACGGCACCAATGAGCTCGTTGCCCAGATGTGTGCCGAAGATACGCGGATTCATTCTGTAGATAACCCAGCGGCTGCGACCCCTGTGGGAATGAACCTGGCGATCACAGCCTCGAACTTTCCCATTGTGATTCGGGTGGACGCCCACTCGGTGCTGCCGAATGACTACGCCCGCATTGCCGTGGAAACCCTGTTGCGCACTCAGGCCGACAACGTGGGTGGCATCATGGATGCCCAAGGTACTACGCCCTTTGAGCGTGCTGTGGCACGCGCCTATGACACCAAAGTGGGCTTGGGCGGTACACCCTTCCACGTGGGAGGTAAAGAAGGTCCTGTCGACACTGTCTATCTGGGTGTCTTCAACCGTGAGAGTTTGCTCAAGGTCGGCATGTTCAACGAAGAGATTCGTCGAGGCCAAGACTGGGAACTCAACCGACGTTTCCGCGATGCCGGGGGACTTGTTTGGTTCACTCCCAAACTCAAGGTTGTCTACCGGCCACGCACCTCTGTGAAGGCTCTGGTCAAGCAGATGTACTCCACCGGATTATGGCGTGGTGAACTCTCTCGTCGCTTCGGAAGTGGCCTGCGCTACTTTGTTCCACCTGCAATGGTGTTGGCTACTGCACTGGGAATCATTGCTGGTCTGCTGGGCTTCACGCTCGGGTGGATTGTGCCAGCGGTTTATGTGGCATTCGTGCTTGTTTCCACCGTGGTTTATGGCCGAGGTATGGGGCTCAAGGGACTCGGCTGGTTTCCTCTAGTGCTTCCCTGTATTCACTTCGCATGGGGTGTAGGTTTCATCATGAGTTACACCAGACTCACCTCAAACATCGCCGGCAAGAGCGGAAGGTAAGACGTGGAGAAACCCACCTCCCTCGCTCAGCTGCGCGAAGTCACTCAGCCACCCGAAGTGCGCACGCGTGCCAACGCAGAGCACTGGGTAGCTCACCTGTATCTTCGTGATCTTTCTCCCTATGTCACCTGGGTTTTGCTCAAGACTCCTATCTCGGCAAACGGTGTCACCGGGCTGATGATCCTGACCGGTTGGGCAACTGCTGCAGCATTGTTGATTCCTGGTATTTGGGGTCCTGTTCTGGCATTGATTCTTGGTCAACTACAAATGTTGATTGATTGCTGTGATGGTGAAGTAGCGCGCTGGCGCAAAACAAAGTCTCCTGCGGGACACTTCTTGGATGCAGTGGGTCACTACACAACCGAAGCGTTGATTCCCCTTGCGCTGGGTCTTCGTGCAGCTGGCTTTGCCGACAACTCTCGCCCCATTGACTGGATGTGGGTTGCCCTCGGTGCATTCCTGGCCATCGTGATCATTTTGAACAAGGTGCTCAACGATTTGGTTCGTGTTGCACGCGCCATGTCAGATTTGCCCAAGTTGGCAGATGCCAAGGGGGCTAATGCCCCGCGGCCTGGAATGGTAGCCAAGCTGCGTCGTCTGGCACGCTTCGTCCCATTCCACCGCATCTATCACTCGGTTGAGCTGACCATCATTGCTTTCCTTGCAGCTGTCGTTGGCCTTGCTGTGGGAGAACTTCATGTCAGCCAAGTTTTGGTGGCACTTCTGCTTCCCCTCTCCGTTCTTGCCATCATTGGCCACTTCGTTGCCATCATGACGAGCTCGCGTGTCCGGGCTGCTTAGGCGCACTGAATACGGCGTTCGACCTCGTGTGGGCGTCGTTGTGCTCACGATGGGACAGCGTCCCGAAGATCTCTCTCGGGCAATCAAGAGCGTCCTTCAGCAACAACTCGTCACACTCGATGTTGTCGTGGTGGGTAATGGCTGGCGACCTGAGTTCCTTCCAGGTGGTGTTCGTGGGCTTCATCTTGCAGAGAATGTGGGTATTCCTGCCGGCCGTAATGCGGGGGCAGCTCAAGTTCAGGGGGAGTACCTGTTCTTCGTCGATGATGATGCAGAACTTTCAGATCCGTTGTTCCTCACGGAAGGCATTCGAAAGTTCCAGGCAGATTCTTCGATGGGATTGCTGCAACCTCGCATTACTGACCCCAGTGGAAAAGTGACTCCTCGCAGGTGGATTCCTCGTTTACGCAAGGGCGAGGCCACTGACTCCAGTTATGTCTTTTCCGTGTTGGAAGCTGCTGTCTTGATGCCAACCCGAGTCTTTGAAGACATTGGAGGTTGGGGAGATCCCTACTTCTATGCCCACGAAGGCATTGAGCTCGCCTGGCGAGTGTGGAACGCAGGCAAGACGGTCTTGTACGCCGGTGACATGGTTGTGCACCATCCCGTAACCAGTCCTACCCGTCATGCCACCTATTACCGCCTCAATGCACGTAACCGGGTGTGGCTGGCAAAGCGCAATTTGCCGTGGATTCTGGTTCCGTTTTATGTTCTGTCCTGGACTGGGGTGCAGTTAGTCCGCTCAGTACGAACGGGAGGCACCGGTCTGGGGTCTTGGTTCTCAGGCTGGGTTGAAGGTTGGCGAGAAAACCCAGGTGGTCGTGTGGGGATGCGGTGGCTCACAGTGGCCCGGATGACCAAGGCTGGTCGTTTTCCGATTCTGTAGTCGTTACTGACTATTTCTTTGCAAGTTAGGCTAATTTCATGGGTTTGATTCAAGACGCACGTTCGGCAACCACCCTGTTGTCGAAGGCACTTCAAGGTCGTTTGCGCCGCAAGGAACTTGCACGCAAACTTGAGGCGAACCCGCTCCCAGACCACAACTTCAAAGTTGGGGTCTACTTCGCAGATGGTGAGGTCAACCTCTACCAAGTGCGCCAGTGGTACAAGCCTCTTGAAGAACTGGCGAAGACGTGGCCTGTTGTCATTCTGAGCCGTAACACTCTCGGTGCGCTGAAATTGTTGGATGAATCGCCTGTTCCCGTTGCGTATGTGCGCACCGTGGTTGAGCTGGAAGAATTCATCGCTGACCAGGATCTTCATGTGATCCTCTACGTCAACCAGAACGCCCGTAACTTCCAGATGTTCCGCTACGGCAGCCGTTTCCATGTCTTCATCAACCACGGTGAATCCGACAAGATGTATATGACGACCAACCAGTTCAAGGCTTATGACTACAGCCTGATCGCAGGAGATGCGGCGCGTGAACGTTTAGGCCGCGTGCTCTGGGATTACGACTTCGATAAGCGGGCAATCCCTATTGGCCGCCCCCAAGCAGATCACTACACCGGCACAGTTCCGTTCGAACCAGATGATCGCGAAGTCGTGCTCTATGCCCCCACCTGGGAGGGCGACCGCCCTGCTGCTGCCTATGGTTCTGTTGAAACTCATGGTCTTGCCCTGGTGGAAGCTCTCATTGCGACTGGGCGTCACCGCGTGATCTACCGCCCCCACCCTCGCAGTGGTGCAGTGGACTTTGAATACGGTCAAGCTAACGACCAAATCAAGTCATTGTTGCGCCGAGCGAATGCTCATGATCCCCAGGCCAAGCACATCGTGGATGAGGGTGCTGAGCTGGGCTGGCAGCTTTCTGTTGCCGATATGGCCATTGTGGACATCTCTGCCATGGTTTATGACCGCTTAGCCGCAGGCAAGCCTCTGATCATTACTCGCCCGGTCAACCCTGAAGCAGAACTCGACGAAGGTGGTTACCTTAGCGACTGCGAATGGCTTGATGCCGACCAAGCTGGCAACATCGTTGCCCAGATGGATGCCATTGAGCACGACCCAGAGGCTCAAGCTCGTTTGGCTCGCTGGTGCAAGCACTACTTCGGAGACATCACCCCAGGTGTCCCCACTCAGCGATTCCACGATGCCATCTTGCACCTCATGAACGAGTGGGAAAAGCACGCACAGCTGCATGCGAAAGACTGATTCTCTCTAGCGCTACTCCGGCTTGTTTCCGCGGGAGTGTCCGTGGTTCACAGTAGCGTGGGGGTGTGGCTAAAACGGGGTTTGTAGAGCGTCAAATCGCACCCGTGCGCCCTTTCGTAGCCGATGCTGTTCAGGCGGACATTCTCACCCTGGCAGCAGATCAATCCGCTGTTGTTCTGGGTGCGCCCGGTACGGGAAAAACCAGAGTACTTACTGAGTTAGTTGCTTTGCGCGTCGCTCAGGGAACCAATCCTGACAACATCGTGGTGTTGAGCCCCAACCGCGTTGCGGCAGGACGCTTGAGAAACTCCCTGGGTTTGCGCTTGGGAATTGCGACAAACGGTGCCCTTGCGCGCACCCCTGGATCACTCGCATTCGCTCTTGCTCAAGAACATGCATTGGCCACAGGGCAAGCTGCACCTCGAATGCTCACTGGTAGTGAGCAAGACAGCATCATTGCAGAGCTACTCGTTGGACACATCGAAGACGGTAGTGGTCCTGCGTGGCCCGACCCTCTCGTGCCAGAAGTGCGCCAACGTCGAGCCTTCCGCAGCGAATTACGTGATCTCTTTGCCCGGAGTACGGAGATGGGATGGACGCCTGTAGAACTCCGTCAGCAAGGCCAGACGCGTGAACACCCCGAATGGGAAGCGGCAGCAGAATTCTGGAGTGAATACCGAGAAGTTTTAGCCGGTTTCCGCACAGAATCATTTGACTCATCAGAAATACTTTCCATCGGCGCAAACGCGCTCGCTGATGCATCTGTGATGTCGGACGTCGAACTTGTTCTCGTCGATGACGCCCAGGAGCTCACGTTCGGAGCGGTGCGGATTCTTCAGGCATTCGCCCGCCGCGGTGTTCCGATCATCGTTTTCGGAGACCCAGATATCACCTCCACCACATTCCGTGGGGCTGTGCCCAACTTCTTGGGCCGTTTCGCTGTTGAGTTGGGGATCCCTGGAAACCGTGCATCATCCTTCGTGCTCGATGCCGTCTACCGGCACGGGCCTGCCATTCGTTCAGCTGTGCAAAAGATTACGGAGATGGGCTCTGCTGAGGCAGGTGCTCAGCGTAAGGCGACCTCTGTCGCTGAGAATGCGGTGAGTCTTCCGGTTGCTGTCTTGGAGCGCACCTCACGCGTATCGGAAACAACCGCTATTGCCCGGGAACTCCGCGAGAAGCACATTCTGGGCTCCACTGCGTGGTCCCAGATGGCGGTAGTGGTTCGCACAGGTTCTTTGGTCCCTCAGATTGCACGTGCATTGGCCGTGGCAGAGGTGCCGACGAAGACATTGATGTCTGAGCGTTCTCTCAAAGAACATCCCGCAGCACTTGATCTCATCGCTGCTATTGCAGTGGCGATGGGGCGGATGGAGCTCACTCCGAATGTAGCTACTGATTTGTTGACCTCGCCAATGGTGGGGCTCACAGTTCTTGACCTGCGCAGGTTGAGACTTGCCCTGCGCCACGATGAACTCGCTGCCGGGGGAGCGCGCACCGGCGAAGAGCTCCTCATTGCCGCTCTTGAACAACCGGCAGATCTCGTCACCCTCGATTTCGCCCCGGCACGACGTGCTGGACGTTTTGCTGAGACCCTTCAGTTACTGCGCAGTGACAATGCTGCGGGGAACTCGATTGAAGAATTGCTCTGGACTGTGTGGGAACGCAGTGGTCTGGCAAAAACCTGGGGCACTGAGGCGCTCAGTGCCGGCCTCGTCGCCGACGATGCCAATCGGAACCTTGATGGTGTGATGGCGCTATTTACTTCTGCCAAGCGTTATGTCGAAAGATATCCCGATCGCCCGGCTGCAGAATTTATCGCGGAATTACTTGATGCTGATGTTCCCGAGGACACCCTTGCCCCGCAGGCTCAAGCAGACGCTGTGCTGGTGTGCACGCCATCGGCCTTGATAGGCACTGAGTTTGACGTAGTGGCCGTTGCTGCTGTTCAAGAGAATCTGTGGCCTAATCTACGTCCTCGAGGTTCTTTGCTGCATGCCCAAGATGTGATGGGTGATTCGATAGGAGTTGAGACCGATTTCGCAGCGTCCCGCAAGGCAGTTCTCGATGATGAACTACGCATGTTTGCCCTCGCAATTTCTCGCGCACGCCAGTCCGTCATTCTCACCGCTACAGCTAATGACGACACGTTACCCTCACCATTCCTGAGGAGAGTTGAAGCAGTAACCGGAATCAATTCTGTGGAAGAGCGGGATTCTGAGCGCAACGGGCTCACTGAGTATCCACTCACTCTGCGAGGACTTGTCGGCTCGCTGCGACGAGCATTGACGCTTTCTCTGCGCCGAGGCGAAGCCTCAGAGCGCAGCACTCAACTCGCGAGTGCGTTGGCGAAGCTTTCTGCTGCTGATATTCCCGGGGCAGCCCCAACTGATTGGTATGGCCTGCGCGAGCCATCTACTGATGCACCCCTGGTAGATCTGAACGTTGAAGGAAACTCTGTTTCGGTCTCGCCGTCCAAGCTGGATACCTGGGAGAAGAACCAACTGGCCTGGTTCATTGAATCTGTTGTGGGTCGCACATCCAGCTCCGCGCAGGGCATTGGCACCATCGTGCACAAGGTGATGGAAGATGTCAGCACAGATGACTCGTTGCCGATCGATGCGGACTCACTGTGGGCTGCAGTTGATGAACGTTGGCATGAGCTTTCCTTCGATGCAGAGTGGCTGAGCGTGGGCGAACGTCGACGGGTTCGCAAAATGGTTGCGGCTGTTTCTGAGTATCTGCAGAACTTTAAGAGTGACGGCAAGACTCTTCTGGCAACCGAAGGTGGCTTCACGCTCGAGCTCGGGAAAGCCACCCTTCGTGGATATATCGACCGCATAGAACAAGATGCCGTCGGTCACGTTGTCATTGTTGACCTCAAAACTGGCAAGTATGAACCACGCGTGAAAGATCTTCCCGAACACGCCCAATTGGCTTGCTATCAACTCGCGTTGACCGAGGGGGTCTTGGAAGAAGTTCCTGAAGGTTCACGTAACGGGGGAGCAAAGCTCATCTACGTCACTAATGGCACGAAGGGCAAGCTCTATAAGTCCATGGAGCAAATGCCCTATGACGAAACCGAACTTCAGACCATTCGAGAGCGGATTGAGACCGCTGCCCAAGGGATGGCTGGGAATGAATTCACTGCCCCCATCGTGATTGAAGAAGAGCGTGGAAAACCCCACACGCGGTATGAATTCCGTATTCACACAGCACCGGCGGTGTCTGCATCATGAGTGATTTCCAGATCAGTGCCCTCGAGTTGGCTCGCCGGTTAGGCCAGCCCGAGCCCACCGTAGAACAACAAGCAATCATTGAAGCTCCGCTGGAACCAGCACTCGTCATTGCAGGTGCGGGCAGTGGCAAAACTGAAACCATGGCGAACCGGGTGGTCTGGCTAGTTGCCAACGGCAAGGTCTCTATTCAGGAGATTCTGGGTATGACCTTCACGCGCAAAGCGGCGGGTGAATTGGGTGAACGTATTCGCACGCGCGTGGCCACGTTGGTTGAGAAAAATGTTGTTCCGCTCGAGATAGATGAGCTAGATCAAGCCACGGTTACGACCTACAACTCCTTTGCTAATCGCATCTATTCCCAATATGCAGTACTTATTGGACGCGACCCTGATGCCACTGTGCTCGGCGAAGCAGCTGCCTGGCAACTCGCCCGCTCCATCGCTCGGGAAGGGACAGGAGAAGTTCTTTCTGACCTGGACAAGAGCCTGGATGTGCTCACAGAAGCCATCCTTCGGCTCTCTCGTGCAATTGCGGACAACGTGGCAGACCCAGCTGAGATTGCTTCTTTTGCGCGCTCACTCGACGAGCACACCCTCAACATGCCCCTCGATGTTCCTGGCAGTCGCAAGAGTGCTGCAGTTGACGCGTGGGTGAAGGCTCGGGAGGTCGGAACCACCCTGCCGGTGTTGGTGGATCTTGCCGTTCAATTCTCTGAAGCCAAGCGCCGCCAAGGACTCATCGAATACAGCGACCAGGTCGCACTGGCCCTGGAAATCTGTCAACGCTTTGACAGCGTTGTCGCAGATTTCCGAAGCCAATTTAGTGTCGTTCTGCTTGACGAATACCAAGACACATCCGTAGTTCAAACCCAGCTTCTCAGCTTGCTCTTCGCTCAGACTCCGGTGATGGCAGTGGGCGACCCACATCAGTCCATTTATGGCTGGCGCGGAGCTTCAGCTGACAACATCGAGCAATTTGGCACTGCCTTTGGCGCTGGTGTTGAACACACACCGACCTACACTTTGGCAACTAGTTGGAGAAACCCCGTGGGGGTTCTCGCCGCAGCCAACATACTCGTCAGGCCTCTCACCGCCAAGACCCAGATTCCTGTTGAGCAATTACGCGCTAAACCAGATGCACCCCAGGGGGAAGTCGAACTCAGCGTTTCAGAAACGATCTATGACGAAGCCAATGAAGTGGCCCTCTGGCTCAAAGGGCGCGTCAATGATGAAACAACTTCAGCGATGCTGTGTCGCTCGCTCAAGGGCATCGAACCCTTCAAACGCGCCTTGGATGAACATGGAGTTCGTTACCACGTTGTCGGATTAGGTGGGCTGCTTGATGAGCCTGTCATCGTGGATTTGGTCTGCACTCTGCGAGTTCTCCACGATGCCACCGCTGATTCTGAATTAGTTCGTCTCCTCACCGGGGCTCGCTGGGCCATTGCTCCCCGGGACATTGTGGGATTGAGTGCCATCGCGAAATGGATGAGTGAGCGAGATCATCGCCAACAGCGTCTCACCGAAGAAGTTCGTCATGCTCTGCGTAACTCTGTTGTTTCAGAAGACGGTTCATCACTGGTTGATGCATTGGACTTCGTCGTCTCAGCACCTGAGAATCACACCGTTTTGGAGAATCTCTCCGCCACAGGACTCGTCCGCCTCAAGCAGGCAGGGGAGCAGATAGCTCGACTGCGTCGACGTGTGGGCGTTGATTTGCGTGAACTCGTCACGATTGCGCAACAGGAACTGTTGCTGGACATCGAAGCAGTCGCGAATGAATCTGCCGCAACAGCCCTGTCCAGCCTAGAAGCCTTCATGGAGCCACTCAGTGCCTATGTTGATGGAGAAGATCGGGCAACTCTGGGGGGATTCCTCAGTTGGCTCAAAGAAGCGGAACGACGCGAACGCTTGAGTCCCCAATCTGCTCCGGCAGAACCTGGCACTGTCCAGATCATGACTATTCACGGTGCCAAGGGACTGGAATGGGACGTGGTGGCCATTCCACGCATGGTGAAGGATGAACTTCCTGGAAATCGCACCCGCGCCGAGAATTGGCTGGGATTTGGTCGATTGCCTTTCCAATTCCGCGGTGATGCCCTGCATCTGCCGGTATTCAATTGGCGCTCGGCGACAACCCAGGTTGAACTGGGTGAAAGCTATGACCAGTTCGTGGAAGAGGTCCGCGTTCGATACGACGATGAACAGCGCAGATTGGCGTATGTCGCACTGACTCGCGCCAAGCACTCACTGTTGCTCTCAGCGTCTTTCTGGGCCACACAGGTCACTCCACGACCTCCTGGAATATTCCTGCAAGAACTCGCTGCTGCAGGGGTCTTCTCCCAAGAACTTCCCATTGCCCCTGTTAATGAAGCTAATCCGCTGGGGGATGACGAAGAAACCGTGACCTGGCCACTGGATTCCTTGGGTTCACGCCGTGACATCGTGACCCGAGCAGCAGAAGCTGTCTATATGGCAAACCCTGTCACGCCCACTGCGTGGGATTCCGAGATTGAACTCTTGCTTGCAGAGCGTGATCGCAGAGCACATGGAGATGCTGATATTTCGTTGCCTGAACGAATACCTGCGTCTCGTTTCAAAGACTTTATTGATGATCCTCAGGCCGTGGCGAGATCACTGCGCAGACCCCTGCCGGAGCGCCCCTTCCGTGCCACTGCACTGGGAACCCTGTTCCATTCCTGGGTGGAAGAACGCTCTGCAGTCTCGAGCCACATCGACTTGGTTGATGCTCATCCGGGTGAGCTCGATGGCGTGGACGAGAGTGCCCTAGTTTCTGCAGATGAACAGACTCTGCGTTCGCTCAAGGAAACATTCGAGCGAAGCCAGTGGGCTAACAAGAAGCCCGTAGCTATAGAACTCGAAGTCAATGTTCCCTTCGGCAACAGCATCATTATTTGCAAGATAGATGCCATCTATGAAGTCGAGGGCTCCCAGGGACAGCGCTTTGAGATCGTGGACTGGAAAACAGGCAAGGCACCCAAGGATGCTGCTGATTTGGAATTGAAGCAATTCCAGTTGGCGCTCTATCGCTTGGCCTATGCCCGGTGGTCAGGCGTTCCTGCAGAAAACATCGATGCTGCCTTCTACTTTGTAGCCGAAGACAAGGTGATCAGGCCTGAGCGGATTTACTCCGAAAGTGAGTTAGAAGAACGCTGGTCGTCGGTCACTGGCTCCATGCCACGGTAACGACCGGAAGCTGCGTCGCCAGGAGTTTCGTCCAAGAGCTCAACAACTTCAGTAACGGTCAATACAGGCGCGGTGTCAGTGCCAATAGCATTGGTGTTTTCCTGGTGAACGCTGTCCACGAGACGATCCAACATATCGATGGCGTCATCCACGATTTCTGGGCTCTTTTGCTCCACACCGTGAAGCAACCAGCGAGCAAGTTCAAGTTCGGAATACAGCGTTGCACGCTGACGAAGCTTGGGGTCAACCAATGAGTGTCGTGAGTCACCATAGGCAGCGAAAGCGGCATCTTGGGATTCGACAGGAGCATTGATTATCCAGTGCATGTCTGAGGCGGGGTCGCCCACACGTAATGCTGCCCAGCCGAGAACACCCGAAACGGAATCAGTCCCAGCGATGAACGAGTCAACGCCTAAAGAACCATGAATCACGGTGGGGTCAAATAGCCACAGCGAGCTGTCATTGACTGCTTCCTGCCAGCGGGCAGAGAGGGCAGCGGGAAGAAGAGCGGTACCTTGAGCTTTGCTCACCAGGTCACGGGTTTGGCGCTGAATGTCTTGAGCGCTGAAGAAGGGAAGCCCTGCATCGGAAACGAAGTGTGTGGGCAGAGAGTGGATCGAGGCTATCGAGGTTCCAATAGAGGTGGGGAGCCCAGATTCAGCTGTGAACTCAGCGAGAGTGAGCTGGTGGCCATGGAGGAACTCGAAGACCAAACCAAAGGTCTTGCCAATGGGTGCGCGACCAACCAAGGTTGGAACGTCAAAGCTCAAGCGCGACCGAATGCCTGCAGTCATGGTCTCAAGTGCATACTTCTCAGCACCGAGTTGAGCTTCTGCCTCGGCAGAGTTGGGAACGCGAACGATGAGTTCGCGGCCAGTGGCGTCAGTGACGATGGCAGCGAAGAAGTCACCGTGCATTCCGGTGGAGAAAGCCTGGGCTTGAACGGGGTCAAAACCGGGCACAGCCGCTGTAGCCAACGCCGCTAGAGTGATATGAGATCTGGCCATGAAATACAGGCTAATTCGCGGATGCGCTTGTGGCTCTCAACGCCACGCATCCAATGCCCTACTGATACCCCAGAACGAGTGCAATGACCGACGAATTCACGCAACGACTCACATTGTCTCGGCATGCCACCGATCGCAGGGCAGATTTACGCAGCAGACCCGCTTTGCTCGATGAGCTGGCCGCAGATGCCCGAACTCGTGTGATTGTCCTGAACCGGGGCAAAGCTTTAGTGCAGGGCCGCCAACTTCTGACGTTTACTCTGGATCAACTTGGCGCACTGAGTGCCTCTGAATCACAAGAAATTGTTTTTCTCGGTATTAGCACCGCAGAGGCACCCAACGAGCCTGTGGGAACGCCTTTCCTGGCTGTGACCGTCGATGACAGTGCAGCCGCAGTTCTCGGTTCTGAAGATTCCAGCTGGGGCGACCTTCGAGTCTTAGGGCACGAACTTTCTGACCGTGATGCAGGCCTCTTTACGCAAGCACTTGCTCTGGCGAACTGGCATCGTTCACACCCGCACTCTCCGGCCAGCGGTGAGGCTACTGTTTCCGGACAGGCAGGCTGGGTTCGTCATCTCGCTGGTGATGACACTGCACAAGTATTCCCTCGCACAGATCCTGCGGTGATTGTGCTCGTGGTGGACGAACAAGATCGTTTGCTCATGGGCAACAACGCGATGTGGGAAAGCAATCGCTTCTCTCTCCTGGCCGGCTATGTCGAGCCGGGAGAGTCTCTCGAAGCTGCCGTTATTCGTGAAGTGTTCGAGGAATCTGGCGTTGTCGTCGTGAACCCGGTCTATCTCGGGTCACAACCGTGGCCTTTCCCTCAGTCCCTCATGCTGGGTTTTAGAGCACAGGTTGCCGCTGGTTTTGATCCGGAGAATCACGTTGCCGATGGCGAAGAAATCCTCACGTTGCGTTGGTTCACCCGTGCTGAGCTCACAGCAAGCCTGGATGAGATTGTGTTGCCCGGCAAAGTCTCTATTGCTCGCGCATTGATTGAGGAATGGTTAGGGGAGAGCCTTGACCAAGATGATGCCTGGAATGGACGCCCTGCGTGAGCGAGATTATTCCGGCAAGTCCTGAAGAGCTTCTTGCGGGACTCGATGATGACCAACGCACGGTGGCGGAGGAACTTCGCGGACCTGTCTGTGTTTTGGCCGGTGCCGGAACAGGAAAGACTCGCGCAATCACGCACCGCATTGCGTATGGCATTGCCACAGGAACGTATTCACCTGACCGCGTTCTGGCGTTGACCTTCACCAACCGTGCTGCAGGCGAGATGCGAACCCGCTTGCGACACCTTGGCGCTGGCCCGGTTCAAGCACAGACCTTCCATGCTGCAGCGCTACGTCAACTGGGCCATTTCTGGCCAATGTTTGTCGGCGGCGAGACACCCAAAATCTTTGAATCCAAATCAAGGCCCCTGGCAGAGGTGGCAAACCAGCTGGGGCTTAAGTTGGACACCGCCACATTGCGAGATCTCGCATCCGAAGTTGAATGGCGCAAGACCAGCAACCTCAGTCTCTCCAGTTATGAGAAGCGTGCCTATGCCCGCGCAATGCCAGGAAACCTCGCCGTCGCCGACGTTCTCGCTGTGATGAATGGGTATGAAGAACTCAAAGACGCGCGTGGACAAATTGATATGGAAGATGTGTTGCTTCTCACAGCAGGCTTGCTGGAATCAGAAGCAGCTGCTGCGATGGAAGTGCGCGAGCGTTACCGCTTCTTCGTCGTCGATGAGTATCAGGACGTGTCACCTCTCCAACACCACCTCCTTGATCTGTGGTTGGGAGATCACCGCGACCTGTGTGTTGTGGGAGATGCAAGTCAGACGATTTATTCCTTCACAGGTGCAACCAGTGACTACTTGCTGAAGTTTGGTGCAACCTTCCCCGATGCGCACGTGGTGAAGCTGGAGACGAACTATCGTTCGACCGCACCTATCGTGTCGGCAGCAAATGCGCTGATGCGTGATCGTCCTGGTGCTCTCACGTTGACAGCAGCAACCCCGGAAGGCCCTGAACCACAACTGGCGGACTATCCCAACGATGGAGCCGAAGCACGTGCGGTGGCAACAAAGATCGCCGCTGAGATCGCGGCAGGAACACTTCCTGAAGATATTGCTGTGTTGTATCGAATCAATGTTCAGGCCGTCGCTCTAGAACAGGCACTTTCTGACCTTGGTGTGAGCTGCACCATTCATGGAGCGAAGCGCTTCTATGACCTTCCTGAGGTCAAGCAAGCCATCATGGCGCTGCGCGGAGCCTCTGTTTCCGTTTCAGGTGAACCCCTCTTCAAATCTGTAAGTGATGTGCTGCGTTCGGTGGGGTGGAGCCAGGAGGCTCCCCAGACCACCGGAGCAGCACGCTCTAAGTGGGAAGCCTTGAACGCCCTCATGGTGATGGCAGATGAAGCTCCGGAGGGAACGAGTTTCCGGGCCTTCACTGACGAACTCTTGGCTCGTCAAGCGGCACGCCACGAACCCACCATGCACGCTGTCACCTTGGCCTCTGTTCACTCGGCAAAGGGCCTGGAATGGGATTCTGTGCACGTGATTGGTCTGAGTGAAGGCTTGTTCCCGATCAGCTACGCCCAGAATTTAGAAGCTATCGCTGAGGAGCGCAGGTTGCTTTATGTTGCTATCACGCGAGCGAGGAAGCAGCTTTCTTTATCCTGGGCACAGCAGGGGACCGGCCGTGCGACGAACCGAGAACGCTCACGTTTCGTGGCAGAGCTTGGCATGCACAATCAGGGTGCAACGCGAAAGTAAGTTCTTCTCGTGCGCCACTGTGGGCATCAATGCGAACTGCTGTGTTGCTGTTGAGCGGGTGTGCTGAGGGTGACTGCACCCACCGTGTAATCACTGCAGCAACTTCCGCATTGAGTAGGGGAGTTTGAGTAAGTGCAGGGGTTCCCACCAGCTGACTCACCATTGCCACCCAACACTCATCCAAATCTCGATGAGCAAGTTCGATGCATTGTTCACATGGGAAATTCTCTGCCGTCTCTGCTCCCATCGCCCTTCCACCGAGAAGTGGACCAATTCGGACAGACTCGTCACTGAATACCACCGGAAGATGAGGCACATCGCGCGATAACCAGCCCCCTGGTCGATACGGGTCAAGGGCATAGTCACCCACCACGATGGCGAGATCACATGTGCCTGCCATGGCGGCACTAGCCCTCACGACGCGGTGTCCCGAGGCAATGAGTAACAGTCCGAGAGAATCCACTGCCGTTCCCGATCCATCAATCGCGATGCGCCAACTCGTCGTCCGGGGTGTTTGAGCCATCGCGGGGCCCAGTGCAGTGAGCAATGCAGAACTTTCTGAGGGAGTCAACCCACATTCGTGTGCCACGGCAGGAACGGAGGCATCCGCGATTCCTGCTCGGAGAGCAGAGAGCATTCTTTCCTCTGCGGGATACAGCTGCGGTAAGAGAACCCGGGGGTTATCAATCCCTATTTGCAGGGAAGTCGGTGTGCGCCAGATGAGGGGGAGATCAGGATTGAGTTTGTACATGCAGCGAAGAATGCTGCATAAACGCTATTCGTGTTCAGATTCATCCACAGGCGGGATGTTTCCATCTAACAAATCTGCCAAAGCACGGTCCATATCGTCCTGTTCGGCAACCTCACCGCGTGCAGTTGCTTCCAACTTGGCAATCAAGCCTGCAGGGTTATCCAGGTCTTCTGCTGTGGGCATCATGTCGGGGTGTGACCAGAGTCCGTCGCGGGCATCTGCACCGACGGCATCGGTGACCTGCTGCCACAGGCTTGTCGCTTCACGAAGTCGACGTGGTCGAAGTTCGAGGCCCACCAGGGTGGCAAAGGCTGATTCTGCCGGACCGCCGGATGCGCGGCGGCGGCGAACAGTTTCTGCCAGTGCGCTGGCACGGGGCAGTCGAGTTGTTGCTGCGCCGGTGACGACATCTACCCAGCCTTCAATGAGGGCAAGTTGGGTTTCTAAACGGCCCAGGGCTGCGAGTTGTTCTTCAGACTTGGGTGGAATGAGCGCACCACTCGAGAGAGCTTCTTTGAGTTCGTCAGGGTTCTGGGGATCAAAGTTTCCAGCAATGTCTTCAACGCGGGACAAGTCAATGCTGATGCCCCGAGCGAAGTCTTGAATGGCAGAGATGAGGTTAAGGCGAAGCCAGCGAGCATGACGGAACAACCTGGCATGGGCCAGCTCGCGCACAGCGAGGTAGAGGTGGACCTGGTCCATGGGGATATCTAAGCCAGCACCAAACTCATCCATGTTCTGGGGGAGAAGAGCAGCTTGACCTTCATCGAGAAGGGGGATACCAACGTCTCCTCCGGAGACAACTTCGGTGGAGAGCTGGCCCACAACCTGCCCCAGCTGCATCGCGAAGAGAGTTCCACCGATTTGCTTCATCAGCTGGGATGCTCCGGCAATCATGCCTTTCATCTCTTCGGGAGCCTGATCAGTGAGCACGTTGGTGAGTGCTGCTGAGATGCTGTTCGCGACGGGTTCAGCCAACTGAGTCCACAACGGCATGGTTTGTTCAATCCACTCCAGCCGTGAAATGAGTGCCGGGGTAGTGGAGAGCTCGGAGATAGAGGTTGCTTCAGCTAGCCAGAGATTTGCGACATGGAAGGCTTGGTCAATTTCAGCGCGCTGGATAGCAGTAACTGGCTTGACGGTGGACAGGGCCAATGATTTGGCTTGTTCCATCGACATATTCCAGTTGATGCCCTCACCTGAAGTGCTTGCATTCATAGCTGCTTGGAACTGGCGCATGATGTTAGCCAAGCTCGCGGGATCGTTGGGAAGACCTGCTGCCGCAGCAAGTTGGCTCGCGTCCACGCCCTCTTTCCCGGAGAGAATGTCGCGAATCATGTCGCGGAATTCATCTTCGGGGGTGCGATCGTTCTCGTCCGCCATGCGCTTTCCTTTGTGTCGGTACATCAACGCTAAACCCCGCATCCTGTATTTCCCATGAATACGGGGTCAAAACGCGTGCGCTGGGCGCGAACATGCGGGAAATACCCAGCAATACCTGACACTCTTATCTAGAGATAAGGCAAGGCACGAAAGAAAGGTGAGCACCGACGTGACACTGTTTCGTGCTGATGAGCAAGGTTTGCCTGAAGGGCAGCAAAAACCCCCTAAATCTAAGGCTCAGCGCAAGCGCACTTTCGGAGTGACGTTGTTGGTGGGTTCTCTCGTTATCGCTGTCGGTCTTGCCGCCGTTCCCTCTGCATATGTGATTGAACAGCCCGGTCCCTGGTTCGACACGTTGGGTGTCGTTTCGGTTCCTGACCCGGAAGATGACTCGAAGAAAGACAAAATCCCACTGATCACCATCGAGGGTGTTGAGTCTTACCCCACCACAGGTGAATTGGACCTTCTCACCGTTTCTGTGTTGGGAAATCCAGAACAAACCCCCTCGTGGTTAGAGGTTGCCGGAGCATGGTTTGACCCCGCCAAGGCAGTGGTTCCCATGGAATTGATCTTCCCCAAGGAAGAAACAACCCAAGAACGCGAAGCATCCAACACGGCACAAATGGTTGATTCTCAACAGGATGCCATTGCTGCTGCTCTCACCAGCCTTGGCTACGACGTTGTCGTAGGTGTCGAGGTTCTGGGATTCACCAAGGAATCTCCCGCCACCTCTGTGCTGGCTGTGGGAGATGTCATCACAGCCTTCAACGGAACCGCAGTGGAGAGTGTTCCTCAGCTGCGTGAACTTCTTGCAACGAACGGAAGCACTCAGCCGGGAACAGTGAGCTATATCCGCGGTGGTGTGGCACAGGAAGCTCAAGTCACACCGATGGATGTGGACGGCAATGTGGTTCTCGGTATCGGAGCCAAGGCAAAGTATGACTTTCCCTTCGACGTGTCCATTCGTCTCGATGACGTGGGCGGTCCCAGCGCAGGAATGATGTTTGCCCTGGGAATTATTGACAAGCTCACCCCCGAAGACATCACCGACGGTAATCATTTCGCGGGAACTGGAACCATTGATGCCCAAGGAAACGTGGGCCCTATCGGCGGTATTCAACAGAAGCTCTATGGCGCAAAGAAGGCGGGAGCTACCTATTTCCTCGCCCCTGCCGATAACTGCAATGAGGTGGTTGGCCACGTTCCAAGTGGACTTCAGGTTTATTCCGTGAAGACATTGGATGATGCGCTTTCCGTGCTGTCCTTCGTGAAAATGCACGGAGAAAAGTCAGAAGCGATGAATGCCAAAATGGGCATGCTCGCTACATGTCAGAATTAGTCCCGTCCCACCCGTCACTGATTGAGGTCATCTCGTGAGTAATGCAACACCCACCCCCGGTCGTCTCGGTAACCGTGGACCACTAGCCATCACTATCGGTGTGCTCGTCGTCCTGCTCATTGCATTCTTTGCTTTCGCCAGCGTCTACGCCGACGTGCTTTGGTACCAGCAGGTTGGCTTCTTCAATGTGCTGACGACCCAGTGGTACGCCGCTGCCGGATTCTTTGTTGCAGGCTTTATTGCGATGGCTGTGCCCGTCTGGCTCTCGATTCAGATCGCCTACCGCCGTCGCCCGGTTTATGCGCGTCTGAACTCTCAACTCGATCGATACCAGGACGTCATTGAGCCTCTTCGTCGTTTGCTGACCTGGGGTGTTCCAGCCCTTCTTGGTGTATTTGCCGGTCTCTCCACTGCCACTCGTTGGCAACTGGCCATGCTGTCGTTGAACAGTGTCTCGAGCGGACAGACAGATCCACAGTTCAACATGGACATTTCGTTCTACTTGTTTGACCTGCCGTTCTATCAGGCTGCGGTCGCACTCTTCTCAGCCATCGTGCTGCTGTCGGGATTTGCCGCACTGATCACCAACTATGTCTACGGTTCCATTGCGTTGGCCAAGCGTGAGCTGCGCGTTGCCAAGGCAGCACGAATCCAGCTTGCCGTGATTGCTTCGCTGTACATTGCGCTCCAAGCGGTCAGCATCTGGTTGGACCAGTTCGCTACCTTGACAAGCGACCGAGGTCTCATCACCGGTGCTGGGTACACCGATGTGAATGCGACCATTCCCGGTATGCAGATTCTTTCGGTCATTGCCATTCTTGTTGCGCTGCTCTTTATCGTGACCGCGTTCACCGGACGCTGGCGTTTGCCTCTCGTGGGCACAGCAATGCTTGTTGTGTCAGGTCTCATCTTGACCATGGGTTACCCCTGGATCATGCAGCGCTTCATCGTGGACCCCTCCGAGCGCAGCTTGGAAGAACCCTACATTGCGCGCAATATCGATCTCACTCGTGAGGCCTACGGCATTTCGGACGTGGAAGAGATCCCCTACAACGCCACCACTGATGCCACCGCCGGTGCACTGCGAGCTGACGCTGAAACAACCGCCAGCATCCGCATCATTGACCCTGCACTCGTGAGTGCATCATTCGCACAGCTCGAACAGTTCAAGCAGTATTATTCCTTCGAACCTGAACTGGATGTTGACCGTTACAACATTGATGGTAAGAGCCAAGACGCTGTTGTTGCTGTTCGTGAACTCAACCAGGCAGGTATTGGTTCCTCACAGAGCTGGTACAACAACACTCTGGTCTACACCCACGGTTACGGCATGGTTTCCGCATACGGAACCGAGCGCTCCGCAGACGGTCAACCTGTGTTCCTCGAGGCAGGAATCCCTTCCTCGGGTGAATTGGGCAAGTTTGAACCACGTATTTACTTTGGTGAGAAATCGCCTCTGTATTCCATCGTGGGTGGAACCTCCAGCACCAAGGCAGTTGAACTCGACTACCCAGCTTCTGGTGAGCAGAGCGAACAGGTTTACACCACGTTCGCAGGTGAGGGTGGGCCCAAGCTCGACAACATCTTCAACCGTCTTGTTTATGCCTTGAAATTCCAGAGCGAAGAGATTTTGCTCTCTGATGCTGTCACCAATGACTCGCAGATCATCTACAACCGCAACCCTCTTGAGCGTGTGAAGAAGGTTGCCCCATACCTGACCCTCGATTCTGACCCTTACCCCACTGTGGTGGATGGCAAAGTTCTCTGGGTAGTCGATGGCTACACCACCAGCGAGAACTACCCCTACTCCAAGGTAGAGTCCCTCTCCTCAGTGATTAGTGACCAGCCAGAGGCTGCCAACGCATTCACCCTGGACAATGTCAACTACATCCGCAACTCTGTCAAGGCAACTGTGGACGCGTATGACGGTTCTGTCACGCTCTACACCTGGGATGAAAACGATGCTGTCTTGAAGACTTGGCAGAAGATTTACCCTGCCAATATCAAGCCCATGAGCGACATGTCCGCAGAGCTGATGAGCCACGTACGTTACCCCACTGACTTATTCAAGGCCCAGCGTTCCATTCTTGGTCAGTACCACGTGACCGACGCTGGTTCCTTCTACTCCAGTGATGACTCGTGGGTTACACCCAATGACCCCACTGCAGCGACCGACACCACCAAGTATCAGTCGCCTTACTACCTGACCATGAAGGTTCCAGGAGCGGAAAAGCCTGCCTACTCCATCTACTCCACCTTCATCCCGAAGGCATCGGGAACCTCCAGCCGTAACGTGCTGACGGGTTACCTCGTTGCTGATGCGGATGCCGGTGCCGAAAAGGGCAAGCGTTCTGCGGACTATGGAAAGCTTCGACTTCTCACCCTGCCTAAGGATGTGACCGTTCCAGGACCAGGTCAGGTTCAGAACAACTTCAACGCTGACCCTGATGTGTCCAAGGAACTGAACCTGCTCTCGCAGGGTTCAACCAACGTCCTGAAGGGTAACCTGCTGACCCTTCCTGTTGGTGGCGGTCTGCTTTATGTTCAGCCTGTCTATGTTCAGTCCACCGGTAACACAAGTTACCCACTGCTGAAGAAGATCCTGGTCGCCTTCGGTGACAAGATTGCCTTCGAAGACACCCTGCCACTTGCACTTGACGCTCTCTTCGGAGGAAATGCTGGTGTGGATGACCCCACAAACGGGGGAGCCGTAGCGCCGGAACCTGATCCAGCGGCTGACAACGGTGGCAATGCGCCCACTACAAACGAAACCTTGAACCAGGCGCTCCAAGCTGCCAAGGCTGCACTTGCAGACCGTGAAGCAGCTCGTATCGCTGGTGACTGGGCTGCCTATGGTGCTGCAGATGCAGCTTTGACGGAAGCCCTCACTCGGGCGCTCGCCGCTTCGGCTCAGTAAATACCCTTTATTTCTGGGAAAGTCTCTCTGTATAAGGTTAGGGTTGCCTAACCTTATCTGAGAGTTCCCTGAGAATAAATTCCGATAGTTAGAAAAATCAGGGCCTCCAAACATCTCATTCGGATACGAACGAGCGTAGTGTTGAAACAGGAACAAAAATACCCTCAGGGGTATATCGAACCTATTGTTTTTCAGCCGAAAAGCAATCAGAGACACCGCACAATGCCTTGGAGGCAGCCATGGAATGGCTTGACCCGTTAGCTTTGGCACGATGGCAGTTTGGTTTGACGACGGTCTACCACTTCCTGTTCGTGCCCATCACGATTGGTATGGCTCTCTCAGTAGCCCTCTTCCAAACTGCGTGGTACCGGACTGACAAAGTTCACTACCTGCAACTCACACGTTTCTTTGGAAACTTGTTCCTCATCAACTTCGCTATGGGCGTCGTGACAGGAATCGTTCAAGAATTCCAGTTCGGAATGAACTGGTCAGACTATTCACGCTTTGTAGGCGACATCTTTGGGGCACCCCTGGCCTTTGAAGGCTTGATGGCGTTCTTCTTCGAAGCTACCTTCATCGGTTTGTGGATCTTCGGTTGGGACAAGCTTCCTCGAGGTCTCCACCTAGCCACAATTTGGCTTACTTGGGTAGGTACGGTTCTCTCCGCGTACTTCATCCTTGCTGCAAACGCATTCATGCAAAACCCCGTCGGTTATGAAATGAATGCCGAAAAGGGTCGCGCGGAACTGGTCGACATCGTTGCCGTATTGGCTAACCCCATCGCGACAAATCAGTTCCCTCACACAATTCTGGGCTCCATCATGGTTGCTGCAGCAATCATCGTTTCGGTATCTGCTTGGCACCTCTCTCGAAACCAGAACCTCGACACCATGCGTCCTGCTTTGAAATTTGGACTGTGGGCATTGTTGGGTTCAGGAATCATGATGTTCATCTCTGGTGACTCTCTGGGTCTTGCCATGGTTGAAGCACAACCCATGAAGATGGCAGCTGCAGAAGCTCTCTACACAACCTCAGCAAATGCGTCCTTCTCGGTGTTCTCAATCGGAACACCAGACGGTTCATCTGAAATCTGGTCGGTACGCGTTCCCGGACTCTTGTCATTCTTGTCCACCCACACCTTCACGGGTGAGGTTGAAGGCATCAACGACCTCCAGGCTGCATACACTGCTGCCTACGGCCCCGGTGACTACGCACCGCTGATCTGGGTGACCTATTGGTCCTTCCGTTGGATGATTGGCCTCGGAGCACTTGCTGCTTTTGTCGCTGTTGTTGGCCTCTGGATGACTCGAGGAAACCGTAACCCTGGCAAGTGGGCTTGGAAGGCTGCCACGTGGAGCTGGCCACTGCCACTTCTCGCAATGACTCTCGGGTGGATCTTCACCGAGATGGGTCGTCAGCCTTGGATTGTCTTTGGGCTTCTCAAGACCGAAGACGGCGTTTCACCTGGAGTCACAGGACTTGAAGTACTGATCTCTCTCGTGGCCTTCACGGCAATCTATGGAGTGCTGGCTGTTGTTGAAGCCAAACTCTTCCTCAAGGCAGCCCAAAAGGGTCCTGCTCCCGTTGAAATGACGAAGGTGGATGGCTCTGATGAAGAGCAGCCCGTCCTCGTCGGAACTGTCTACTAGGAGGACACGATGGATCTCGCATACCTCTGGTTCTTTATCGTTGGATTCCTCTTCATCGGGTATTTCGTACTTGATGGCTTCGACTTTGGCGTAGGAATGTCTCTGCCCTTCCTGGGCAAGGATGACACGGATCGTCGTGTCCTCATCAACACCATTGGCCCCGTATGGGACCTCAACGAGACCTGGGTCATCGTTGCAGGAGCCAGCTTGTTTGCTGCTTTCCCTGAGTGGTACGCAACACTCTTCAGTGGCTTCTACCTCGCACTGTTGCTGATTCTTCTTGCGCTCATCGTTCGTGGTGTTTCATTCGAATACCGCCACAAGAACCCTGAGTCCAAGTGGAAAAAGTGGTTCGACGGAATGATCATCGTCGGATCAGCGTTGCCCGCACTGCTGTGGGGTGTTGCTTTTGCCAACATCGTTCAAGGTGTGGCACTGAGCGAAAACCACATCTACACCGGTGGTCTTTTGCCCCTGCTCAACCCCTATGCGCTTCTGGGTGGAATCACTACTCTCGTCTTGTTCTTTACCCACGGAGTTGTGTTCATCACGTTGAAGACAGAGGGTGAGCTCAAAGAGCGAGCACGCAAGCTGGCCATCAAGTCAGGCCTCGTCACGATTGTGGTTGCTGCCACCTTCTTGGTGTGGACCACGATTGCCTTTGGATCGGTACTCTCAGGCGCTGTCGCTGTTATTGCAGCTTTGGCACTGATTACTGCCTACTTGCTCAACCTGCGTGGACGTGAAGGCTGGTCCTTCGCATTCATGTCAGTCACAGTTGCAACTGCCGTGTTGAGCTTGTTCCTAGCACTGTTCCCTGACGTGATGCCTGCATCAAACAACCCTGCCTACAGTCTCACCATTGAGAATGCGTCGTCTTCGGATTACACGCTCACAGTGATGACGTGGACTGCCCTGATCTTCTTGCCAGTGGTCATGGTTTATCAAGGTTGGACCTACTGGGTTTTCCGCAAGCGCGTGACACGTCAGAGTGTTCTGGCGGCAGCTCACTAGGCTTTCGCCTATGGCTACTGGACCGGTTGATCCCCGGTTATTGAGATATGCGTCGGCGGCGAGGTTCTTCCTCGTCGCCGGCGCCTTTCTCGCGCTCGCGCAGGTGGCCACCACAATTGGATTTGCGTGGGGCGTCGCGCAGGGAATCAGCGGTGCTGTCTCTGGAAAGTCCATTCACGAGTTGATTCCTTCTTTTCAGCTCATCTTGGTGTCTGTGGCTATCCGTGCTGTGGTGTTGTGGTTGATGGATCTTGCCGCCACCCGGGGAGCGGCGAAGGCCAAATCTCAGCTGCGTTTGCGTGTGATGGCTGCAATATCCAAACTTGGACCTCAGTGGATGGCAACACACAACTCTGCACAGCTCACGACCATCATCGGTCGCGGCCTCGAGGCAATGGACCCCTATTTTTCTCGGTATTTGCCCCAGTTGATTCTGACGGGGTTAGCAACACCGGTTCTGTTGGTCGTTCTGTTCAGTGTTGATTTTGGTACGGGGCTGACTGTGCTCATCACGTTGCCTCTTATCCCGTTGTTCATGATTCTGATTGGCTGGGCAACCAGGAGTGTTCAAGCCCAACAATGGCGCCAATTGACCACTCTGTCTTCAGGATTCCTCGATGTTGTAGAAGGACTCTCAACCCTCAAGATCTTTGGTCGTGCTCAGCGACAGTCTGAACACATTGAGTCGCTAACAGAGGATTACCGTAAGCGCACGATGAAAGTGCTGAGGATTTCCTTCCTCTCTGGGTTCACCCTGGAATTAATTGCTTCGTTATCGGTCGCACTTGTTGCCGTCTCTATCGGCATTCGATTGATTGATGGAAGTCTTGCCCTCTCCGTGGGATTGTTTGCGCTTTTGCTGACTCCTGAGGCGTATCTGCCCATTCGAAACGTTGGTGCTCAATTCCATGCGGCAGCGGAAGGTCTCGCAGCAGCTGATGATGTCTTCGACATCCTGGACTCGGCAGATCAAGAATCTGTGCACGCTCCTCGAGCTCAGGGCTCTTTAGATTCGGCCATTGTTGATAATGGAATCCGCCGTGATGATCGCGAACTCAGTGCAAACGGTCGAGAATTCATGGTTACTCTTTCGGGTCCAACACCCGCGACCCAACTCAACCAAGGTCCTGCATTTACGGTGAGAGGACTCAGTGTTCGCCTGGGAGACCGACAAGTTCTGGACAATCTGACTGCAGAGTTCTTACCTGGCGCCATCACTACTGTGGTGGGACCGAGCGGGGTGGGCAAAAGCACGTTGGTGAATGCCCTCATGGGGTTTGTACCTGTTCGAGGAGATATCGGGTGGGGCGACACATTCTTCACTGGCAGTGGTGTTGCCCGGGCAGAAATTGCCTGGGCCCCCCAATCCGCCAGTCTTGTCGCTGGTTCTATCTTCGAGAACATCACCTTGGGATCCAAGGGGACAATCGACTCAAAGCTGGTGCAACGTGCTTGTGAACTCGCAGCAGTCGAAGACTTAGACCGTGAACTTGTACTGGGTGTGGCAGGGGCAGGGCTTTCCGGAGGACAAGCTCAACGAGTGTCTTTAGCACGTGCGTATTTCCGAGCATTGACTCACAACACGCCCATTCTTGTTTTAGATGAGCCCACCTCAGCTTTGGATACAGCAACAGAAAAGCGTGTTGTTGAAGGAATGCGCACCTTTGCCGAAAGCGGTCACACCGTGATTGTGGTCAGTCACCGGCCTGCAGTCATTGCTGCCGCAGACGCGATGTGTCAGCTCAAACTTGCATCTGAGGAGGTGAGCTTGTGAGTGAGGTGAAGGAAGTTCTCCGTTTAGCTCAACCTCCGTTGAGTAAATTTGCGCCAGGCGTTATTTTTGGCATTTTCTCTGCAGGAGCAGCTGTCTCTTTGCTGGCCGTCTCCTCGTGGTTGATTACTCGTGCCGGCGATATGCCCCCCATTATGTATTTGAATATGGCCATTGTGGGGGTTCGATTCTTTGCGCTCGCTCGAGCCTCATTCAGATATGTAGAACGTCTATCAAGCCACGATGCTGCATTCCGCTCACTCTCAACATTGCGAGTGGCGATGTATCGCAGATTAGTTCCGTTAGCGCCTGACGGGTTAGCGAGAACTCGTCGTGGAGATCTCCTTTCACGTCTCGTGGCAGATGTTGATCAACTCCAAGATCTCCCACTTCGAGTTATTCAGCCTGTTGTGATCGCACTAGTGGTGAGCCTAGGAAGCGTGATTGCGGTCTGGATGATTTTGCCACCAGCTGGGTTCGCATTGCTCATCGCTCTCGTCTTAGCCGGTCTTGTGGGGACTGTGCTCCAATCGATGCTCGCCTCTGGATCTGACCGGGCATTAGCCGGTGTGAGAGCTCAGCTGGATGACACCGTGATGGATGTCGTGTCACGACTTGATGTGCTTTCAGCCTTTGGGGCTTTGGATGGTCGCGTGACAGATGTTGCTCGAGCAGATCGTGAGCTCAGAGATGTTCAACTTCGTCGAGCGGTCTCATCGGGGGCTGTCGCGGCTGTACTTTCGCTGATTGCGGGTCTGGCAACACTCATTGCTCTGTGGATCAGCGTTCCACATCTTGTATTCCCCGCAGATGCCAATGAAACACCTGGTCTGGGCTGGGGAGTCTTCAGTGGCCCCTATTTAGCCATCGTTGTTCTAGTTCCGATGGCCGTCTTTGAGGTTTTCCAAACTTTGCCTCAAGCTTTGGGCGTCTGGCGAGCTGTGAAAGCGAGTGCAACACGAGTTGCTGAGGTGACTCCAGAAACAATTCCTTCAGAAATCCCACGCGAACACGTGTCACTGCCGATGGCAAACCTGGGAAGCTTTGACTCGCTCGAGTTATCTGGTGTGTCGGCGTCCTGGCCAGGGGCAGGCACTCCGGCCCTTCATCCCCTCTCGTTCACGCTTCGCGCTGGAGAATGCTTGTTGGTGGAAGGCCACAGTGGTTCGGGGAAGACGACGCTTGCCCATGTGCTGGTTCGATTCCTTGATCACTCGGGTCAGTATTCGATCAACGGTGTTGATGTTCGTTCACTCTCAGTGGAGCAAGTGCGGGAATACGTGGGTTTGGTTGAACAATCACCTCACATGTTCTCTCAGTCCATCCGTCAAAACCTGCTCTTTGCGCACCCCACTGCGAATGATCAAGAACTCATGAGTGCCCTGAACCGTGTGGGCTTATCAGAGTGGGTTACCCAACGTGGGGGATTAGACGCACAGGTTGGTGAAAAGGGTGCCTTAGTCTCAGGGGGCCAGGCTCAACGCCTCGCTCTAGCGCGGGCGCTGTTGCATGATTTCCCGGTTCTTGTTTTGGACGAACCCACGGCCAATGTTGACCCTGGTCAGGCAGATGCGCTCATCAGAGATGTGCTTGAAGCAAGCAAATCAGATCATCGCGCGGTCATTGTGATTTCTCACGTTCCTGTGCCTGAATTCCTCGTCACGTCGAAATTGACCTTGATTTAATTACTTCTTCCGCGGAAGGAATCGTGGGACGTAGATCAACATCATGATCACTCCCACGATTCCTGCCACGCCAGTGATTGCTGAGGCCACTGCCAAAGAAAGTGCTGCCGTGAGGGCAGCTATGCCCATTGGGGCAAGGGCAGCACCAGAGTCTGTAATGAATCTCCATGCACCCAAGAAAGGTGCTGGGTTTTTCTTATCGGCGAGGTCTGATGCAAGCGTGAGCAAGATCCCTGAACCAATGCCATTACCTATGGCAAAGAGGAATGCTGTGGCAATGAACCAGAACACATTGCTGCTCACATCGTGCGTGACGGACAGGGTGATCAGTGCCGCTGACATCACAATCATGGAGGGAACAATTGAAGCCAAGCGACCCCACTTGTCCATGATCTGACCGCTCGAGAAGAACAGCATGAAGTCGATTGCAGTGGCCAGGCCGATAATCAGCGCAGTATCCGCATCCTTGATTCCAATGCTCACCGCCCACAGCGGGAAGATCACTGTTCTGCCCGAACGCAGTGCCATGACAAGTGCTGAGGCGCCACCAAGACGAGCCAACACTTTCCAGTTCTGCGAGATGGTGGCAAAGAGGCCACTGGTCTCTTGCTCCACTTCGAGTTCACCTGAGGTCACAGAGTGCCCTGAACTATCTCTCATCCGGGTGGCGCGACCAAAGGTTTTCTCGGGGTCTGGCATAAACAGCAATACTGCCCCTGTTGCGAGTGTGAAGATCAACATCAGCCAGAAGGCAGCCAAGGGAGTGTGGGTGACTGCAAGCACAGCTGCACTGAGGAGTGGGCCCATCACGGCGCCAGCTCGGAACATGCCACCCAGGGTGGAGAGTGCTCTCGCCCGGTACGCAAAGGGCACGAAGGTTGTGAGAAAAGCATGCCGGGCAAGGGCAAAAGCACTCGTAGCGAGGCCAATAAAGAAAATACCCACTCCCAACATGAGGGGATTCGCGGCAGCAAGAGCAAGCCCGCCACCAATCAGGGCAATCAATGTCGACCACAGCATGGCCATGCGCTCGCCGATTCGGGAAATGATCCAGCCGCTCGGGATATCGCCGAAAACGATTCCGAGGGTGAGCATGCCGGCCACTAATCCAGCTGTTGCCAGGTTGGCTCCCACATTCTGAGCAATGACAGGAACAATCGGGATAAAGGCAGCTTCGCCAGCCGAGAACAACAAGGTCGGCAGATAGACCGGAAGCGCCGCTTGTCGCAGTTGGAAGGGGGCGCCGGAATTGCTCATCTCGTGTACGAGCCTACGCCCCAGCTCCCGCCGGTAGGCTGGACTCACAATGCTTGACCTTGATCTCTCCGAGCAGATTCGTGCTCTGCGCTCCACGTTTGCCGACATTCGTGCTGTCGTTGACGTTGACCGTCTTTCTGCAGAGATTTCCCGTCTGAGCGAATTAGCGGAAGCCCCAGATTTGTGGGATGACACCGCTAATGCCCAGAAAGTCACCAGTGAACTCAGCCACCGCCAGGCCGAGCTCACCAAGATCAACAGCATCGAAGCGCGTCTCGATGATCTCGAAGTATTGATTGAACTGGCCAATGAAGCAGGGGATGAAGACTCGGCCAAAGAAGCTGAGGCTGAGCTCATCAGCATCACTGCAGTTCTTGGGGAACTCGAAGTTCAAACCCTGCTCAATGGTGAATACGATTCCTATCCTGCTGTGATCACTATTCGCTCGGGTGCAGGGGGTGTGGACGCCGCCGACTTCGCAGAGATGCTCTTGCGGATGTATCTACGCTGGGCTGAAAAGCACAACTACAAGGTCAATGTGCTCGATACGAGCTATGCCGAAGAAGCAGGTATCAAGTCCGCCACCTTCGAAGTAGATGCTCCCTACGCTTTTGGCACTCTCTCTGTAGAGGCAGGAACTCACCGCTTGGTGCGAATGAGCCCGTTCAACTCTGCAGGTAAACGCCAAACGTCATTTGCTGCGGTCGAAGTTGTGCCACTGATGCCAGAATCCGTGGCCATTGAGATTCCTGAAAATGACATTCGGGTGGATGTATTTCGCTCCAGCGGTCCCGGTGGTCAATCCGTGAACACGACCGACTCTGCTGTGCGCATCACCCACATTCCCACCGGTCTGGTGGTGAGCTGCCAGAACGAGAAGAGCCAGATCCAAAACCGAGCTGCAGCGATGCGCGTGCTGACTTCTCGACTTTTGCTTTTGCAGCGCGAGGAAGAGAACGCCAAGAAGAAAGAACTCGCAGGAAACATCACCGCCAGCTGGGGCGACCAGATGCGCAGCTATGTGCTCGCTCCATACCAAATGGTCAAGGATCTGCGTTCAGAATACGAAGTCAACAATCCCTCGAACGTGTTCGATGGTGACCTAGACGGATTTATCGCCGCGGGTATTCGCTGGCGTAAATCAGCAGACGCTAACTAGAAACTGGCGCAGTCTGACCTAAGTGCAGACGGGCAAACTCGAGAGTCTCCACCAGGAGCGCCAGACGCTCGTCCTCGGTCTTTGACTTGCGGGTGTTGACCTCGGCAACAACGTGACCATCCCAGTCCTGGGCTGCCAAGTGCTGAAGAACTTCGGCAACGGGTTGCTTGCCGTAGCCGGGGAGCAAGTGCTCGTCGAAGATGCGGTTGTCATCAGCTGCAGCAGAGCCGTCAGTGAGGTGAACGTGACGCAGGCGCTCGCCGTATTCAAGGGCAAGTTCGAGGCTGTCGTGGCCGGAAAGTGCTGCGTGGGAGAAGTCGAGGGTAATGGCATCACAGTCGAGCTCACGTGGGTCTGGACCAGGCGCATATGCCTGCATCTGGGAGTTTCGAACCTTCCAGGGGAACATGTTCTCCACGGCGATAGTGATACCGGTGTTTTCACTGGTTTGGCGCACGATGTCGAGGAACTTTTCGGCATAAGTGGACTGCCAGCGGAACGGTGGGTGAACCACCACGGTGCTGGCGCCGACGTTTGCTGCAAGCTCTGCAGACTTCTCTAGCTTGATCTGTGGATCACGACCCCACACGAAGTGGGTCAGAAGGAGTACTGGCGCGTGGATGGAGAGCACAGGCATCTCGTAGGTATCCATGAGCTTCTTGATTCCGTCGACGCTTTGCGTGACAGGTTCGCGCGTGACCATCACCTCAACACCGTCATAGCCAGCTTTCTGGGCAAAACGGAAGCCATCTTCACAGGCCAGGGGATATACGCAAGAAGCGCTCATACCAACTTGAATCATTTGTTCCAGCCTAGTTGTGCATCTGGGCACAAAATGGGCGTTTATCCCCAGCGCGCTGAGAGTTAACCGTGAGTGTGAACGTCGTAGACTTATCCCTATGCCAGAAAACGACATGAAGCCACGTAGTCGCGACGTAACAGACGGTATCGAGAAAGCCGCCTCACGCGGAATGCTCCGTGCTGTCGGCATGGGTGACGAAGACTGGAGCAAGCCCCAGATTGGTGTGGCCAGCTCTTGGAACGAGATCACTCCCTGCAACCTGAGCTTGGACCGCCTGGCACAGGCCTCCAAAGAGGGTGTTCACTCAGGTGGCGGTTACCCACTTCAGTTCGGCACCGTGTCCGTTTCTGATGGTATTTCCATGGGCCACGAGGGCATGCACTTCTCTCTTGTTTCTCGTGAAGTTATTGCTGACTCGGTTGAAACCGTCATGCAGGCAGAGCGCCTCGATGGTTCGGTTTTGCTTGCCGGTTGTGACAAGTCGCTTCCTGGCATGTTGATGGCAGCTGCTCGTCTCGACCTCGCATCTGTATTCCTCTATGCAGGAACGATTGCACCGGGCTGGGTTCGTCTCTCTGACGGCACCGAAAAGAACGTCACCATCATCGACGCTTTCGAAGCTGTGGGAGCCTGCAAGGCCGGCACCATGAGCGAAGAAGACCTCGACCGTATTGAACGCGCTATTTGCCCCGGTGAAGGTGCCTGTGGCGGTATGTACACCGCTAACACCATGGCTTCTGTTGCCGAAGCACTTGGCATGAGCCTTCCTGGCTCTGCTGCACCACCAAGCGCTGACCGTCGCCGTGATTACTACGCACACCGATCGGGTGAAGCCGTTGTTAACCTGATTCGTCAGGGCATCACCGCTCGCGACATCATGACCAAGAAGGCGTTCGAGAACGCTATCGCCGTGGTTATGGCATTTGGTGGTTCCACCAACGCTGTTCTCCACCTGCTTGCGATTGCTCGAGAAGCAGAGGTTGACCTCAAGCTCGAAGACTTCAACCGCATTGCGGACAAGGTTCCACACATTGGTGACCTCAAGCCATTCGGTAAGTACGTCATGAACGACGTTGACCGTGTTGGTGGCGTGCCTGTAGTCATGAAGGCTTTGCTTGATGCAGGCCTGCTGCACGGTGACGCTCTCACCGTGACCGGTAAGACTTTGGCTGAAAACCTCGCCGAGATGAACATTCTTCCTCTCGATGGTGAAGTGATTCGTACGCTGGACAACCCGATTCACGCTTCCGGCGGTCTGTCCATCCTGCACGGATCACTTGCTCCCGAAGGTGCTGTGGTCAAGACCGCAGGCTTCGACCTTGAAGTATTTGAAGGCCCCGCACGTGTGTTTGAGCGCGAACGCGCAGCAATGGATGCCCTCACCGAAGGCAGCATCAAGAAGGGCGATATCGTCCTCATTCGCTACGAAGGCCCCAAGGGTGGTCCCGGTATGCGTGAGATGTTGGCCATCACCGCAGCTATCAAGGGTGCGGGACTCGGTAAAGATGTTCTACTATTGACAGACGGACGATTCTCAGGCGGCACAACCGGACTGTGTATCGGACATATAGCTCCCGAGGCTGTTGACGGTGGACCCGTCGCCCTCGTGCGCGATGGTGATCTCATACGGGTCGATATCGCAGCTCGGACGCTCGACTTACTCGTCGACGAATCAGAGCTCGAAGCCCGCCGAATCGGCTGGGCTCCGCTCCCTCCGCGTTACACCCGCGGTGTACTTGCTAAGTACGCAAAGCTGGTGCACTCCGCATCCGAGGGTGCGATTACAGGGTAACGACGCCCCTTTCACTTTTCGCCTTCCAACTTAAGGGATTCACGATGTCTACGGAATCACTCCCCACTACGCCTGACGCGGCTTCCAACGCGCCTGTTATTTCAGGTGCTGAAGCAGTTGTGCGCACACTGGAACTCATCGGTGTAACCGATGTGTTCGGTTTGCCTGGCGGCGCCATCCTTCCGGTCTATGACCCACTGATGGACTCCAAGAAGCTGCGCCACATTCTGGTGCGCCATGAGCAGGGTGCTGGTCACGCTGCCCAGGGTTATGCCTCGTCAACCGGCAAGACCGGTGTCTGCATCGCTACTTCAGGTCCTGGTGCTACCAACCTGGTCACAGCTATCGCTGACGCGTACATGGACTCTGTGCCTCTGCTGGCTATCACCGGTCAGGTGTTCTCTCACCTGATGGGTACCGACGCTTTCCAGGAAGCAGACATTGTGGGTATCACGATGCCGATTACCAAGCACTCCTTCTTGGTCACCAAGGCGGAAGATATTCCTGCAACTATCGCTGCGGCGTATCACATCGCTTCGACAGGTCGTCCAGGTCCCGTTCTGGTGGACATCACCAAGGATGCACAACAGGCACTGGCACCTTTCATTTGGCCTGCAACCCTAGATCTGCCCGGCTACCGTCCGGTCACCAAGGCTCACGGCAAGCAGATTCAGGCCGCAGCTGACCTCATTGTGGAAGCAAAGAAGCCAGTCTTCTATGTCGGTGGTGGAATTATCCGCTCCGGTGCATCCAAGGAGCTCTTGGAGCTCGTCAACCTCGTTGGTGCCCCTGTGGTCACCACCTTGATGGCTCGTGGAGCATTCCCCGACAGCCACGAGAACAACTTGGGTATGCCCGGTATGCACGGAACCGTTCCCGCAGTGCTCGCACTGCAGGAATCAGACCTGCTGATTACTCTGGGTGCTCGTTTCGATGACCGTGTGACCGGCAAGGCGTCGCTGTTTGCGCCGAATGCCAAGGTCATTCACGTCGACATTGACCCTGCCGAAATCGGCAAGATCCGTGCGGCAGAAGTCCCTATCGTGGGTGACCTCAAGGATGTCATTGCAGACCTCATTGAGACCTACAAGGCAACCCCTGCTGCCAAGAGTGCAGACTTCACCGAGTGGTGGAGCACCCTGAACTCTCTGCGCAAGGAATACCCATTGGGTTATTCCGAACCAACCGACGGTCTGCTTGCCCCGCAACACATCATCACGCGTATTGGTGAATTGTCCGGACCTGAAGCGATTTATGCTTCCGGTGTGGGACAGCACCAGATGTGGGCTGCCCAGTTCATCAAATATGAGCGTCCTAATGCATGGTTGAACTCAGGTGGAGCAGGAACCATGGGTTACTCCGTGCCTGCAGCAATGGGTGCCAAGGTAGCTGAGCCTGACCGTGTGGTCTGGGCTATTGATGGCGATGGTTGCTTCCAGATGACCAACCAAGAGTTGGCCACCTGCACCATCAACAACATCCCCATCAAGGTGGCGATCATTAATAACTCGTCCCTGGGAATGGTTCGCCAGTGGCAGACCCTGTTCTACGACGGTCGCTACTCGAACACAGACTTGAACACAGGTCACGACACAGTTCGTGTTCCTGACTTCGTCAAGCTTGCTGATGCATACGGTGCCCTGGGCATTCGCGTCACCAAAGAAGAAGAAATCGATGCCGCCATCAAGCTGGCTCTCGAAACGAACGATCGCCCCGTGGTGATCGACTTCGTTGTGAGTGCTGACTCCATGGTGTGGCCTATGGTTCCTCAGGGTGTGAGCAACAGTTATGTTCAATACGCCAGAGACCATGCGCCAACCTGGGACAC
This sequence comes from Aurantimicrobium minutum, assembly GCF_029892845.1. Taxonomy (GTDB): domain Bacteria; phylum Actinomycetota; class Actinomycetes; order Actinomycetales; family Microbacteriaceae; genus Aurantimicrobium; species Aurantimicrobium minutum_B. The sequence continues at coordinate 147,432 of NZ_JARXVT010000003.1, read as the reverse complement.
GGACGAGTAGGGGAGTAGCCATTATGAGCACACACATTTTGAGCCTCCTCGTTGAGGACAAGCCAGGTTTGTTGACCCGCGTTGCTGGTCTTTTCGCCCGCCGTGGCTTCAACATTGAATCTCTTGCTGTGGGTCACAGCGAGATTGAAGGCCTCTCTCGCATCACGGTTGTGGTGGACGTGGAGAACCTTCCCCTCGAACAAATCACCAAGCAGCTCAACAAGCTGGTCAACGTGATCAAGATCGTGGAACTCGACCCTGAGCAGTCTGTTGCCCGCGAGCACATGCTGATCAAGGTACGCGTGGATAACTCCACACGTTCACAGGTGCTGGAAGCTGTGTCGCTGTTCCGCGCCAGCGTGGTGGATGTTGCTGCTGATGCTCTCGTGATTGAAGTCACCGGAAACTCGGCAAAGATCGCTGCGTTCCTAAAGCTTCTCGAGCCTTACGGCATCAAGGAACTGGCTCAGTCAGGCCTTCTCGCTATCGGTCGCGGTAGTAAGTCGATTACTGAGCGCGTATTCAAGAACTAGTTTTTTAGATTTTCCAAACCTACAAACAAGGAGAAAACCCAAAGTGACTGAAATTCACTACGACAAGGACGCAGACCTCGAGCTCATCAAGAGCAAGAAGGTTGCTGTTATTGGTTACGGCTCACAGGGCCACGCACACGCACTCAACCTGCACGACTCCGGCGTTGACGTCGTTGTTGGTCTGAAGGCTGGCTCGAAGTCCATTGCCAAGGCAGAAGAGGCTGGCCTCAAGGTCATGACCACTGCTGAAGCAGCTGCATGGGGAGACGTTATCGTCATCCTGGCTCCAGACCAGTTCCAGCGTCACCTGTATGCAGATGATGTTGCTCCTAACCTCTCTGCAGGAAAGACCCTCATCTTCGGTCACGGTTTCAACATCCGTTACGGCTACATCACCGCTCCTTCGAACGTTGACGTCGCACTCGTAGCTCCTAAGGGCCCAGGTCACACCGTTCGTCGCGAGTACCTCGCAGGCCGTGGTGTTCCGGTCATCGTTGCTGTCGAGAACGACGCAACTGGCCAGGCATGGGACCTCGCATGGTCTTACTCCAAGGCAATCGGTGGTCTGCGTGCCGGTGGTATCAAGACCACCTTCACCGAAGAGACCGAGACTGACCTCTTCGGTGAGCAGGCTGTTCTGTGTGGTGGCGCTTCGCAGCTGGTCATGTACGGCTTCGAGACTCTTGTTGAGGCTGGCTACCAGCCTGAGATCGCCTACTTCGAGGTTTTGCACGAACTCAAGCTCATCGTTGACCTCATGTGGGAAGGTGGCATCGCCAAGCAGCGTTGGTCGGTTTCTGACACTGCAGAGTTCGGTGACTACGTTTCCGGTCCTCGCGTGATTGACCCTTCGGTCAAGGAGCACATGAAGGAAGTTCTCGCGGACATCCAGAACGGTGCTTTCGCAACCCGCTTCATCAACGACCAGGACGCGGGAGCTCCCGAGTTCCTCGCCCTCCGCGACAAGGGTGCATCGCACCCCATCGAGGCAACCGGTCGTAAGCTGCGCGAGCTCTTCGCATGGCGTCCACAGGACAAGGACTACACCGAGGGTTCTGCCGCTCGCTAGTCACTAGCTAAATGAGAGGATGCGCCACGCGCGTCACGTATGAGTACTCCAGAAGAAGATGCCCTCAGTTGGGCAGGCGACGATGATCGCCTGACAACGGGCTCTCCACTGAGTGCGAAGCGGGACGCGGGTGGCGCTTCTTCCGTTAAGAAGCCACGCTCCAAGGCAACTTCTGCAATTACAGAGGCAGCTGATGAGTCTCAGGGTCTGAGCTCAGCAGCACTCATTGGCTTTGGCATCTTTGGTGGCATCTACTTGCTGTTCTCAGTGGCGTGGTTGATTACCGCTCTGCGTAACCCCACACAAATTGCTGATGTTCTTGGCAATGCCATGTTCCAGTTCGGGCTTTGGCTTGCTGTGGCATCTCCAGCTATCTGGTTTGGTGCGGTGCTCTACCTCGGCAAAGACAAGAAGGTAGTAACCCGCCTCCTGTTCCTTCTGCTGGGTGTCGTCATTCTGATTCCATGGCCCTACGTTTCGTGGGCAGGCTAAACATGAACGAGAAAATGACACGTTCAGTCGGCGCATGGATCATTGCCGCTGTATTTGCCTTACTTTTCGCCTATGACGTGTGGGAAGGAATCGGCAATTTCATCGGTGTGATGTCTCAAAGTTTGTCCCTGGGAATCGGACTGAGTGTTTTCGGTTGGTTCGCGGTGATCTTCGGCATCATCGCGCCAGCAGTGCTCTTTTTCGGTGCCCTCTGGCTCACTCGCACGAAGTCGTTGGCACCTGCATTGGTGATCTACATTGTCGCGTTATCGATATCCGCGGTCATTGGAGTTGACTTGGCTCTCGGCACCAACGCATTCCTCATTTTCAGCGTGAATTAGCGCAAAACAGCCCCAAACCGCTCGGGTAGACTTGAACCTCCCGTGTGCTACAAAACCCAAGGAATTACATACTCGTGACTAAGCCCGTCGTCCTCATTGCTGAAGAGCTTTCTCCCGCCACTATCGAGGCTCTCGGCCCAGATTTCGACGTGCGGGTTGTAGACGGAACAGACCGTCCTGCGTTGCTCGAAGCAGTTCACTCTGCCAGCGCTATTTTGGTTCGCTCAGCAACTCAGGTTGACGCAGAGGTTCTTGCTGCAGCTCCCAACCTCAAGGTTGTGGCTCGTGCAGGCGTGGGCCTGGACAACGTTGACATCAAGGCAGCTACTGCTGCCGGTGTCATGGTGGTCAACGCCCCTACCTCCAACATCATTTCTGCGGCAGAACTGACCTGTGGTCATATTCTCAGCCTGGCCCGTCACATTCCTGCAGCTCACGCTGCCCTTGCCGAGGGTAAGTGGAAGCGCAGCGCGTACACCGGCACTGAGCTGTATGAAAAGACCATCGGCATTATCGGCCTGGGTCGTATTGGTGCGCTCATCTCTGAGCGCATGAAGGCTTTCGGTACCAAGGTTGTCGCATATGACCCCTACGTCACCTCGGCTCGTGCTCAGCAGCTCGGCGTCCAGCTCCTCTCGCTCGATGAACTCATTGAAACTTCTGACTTCATCACCATCCACATGCCCAAGACTCCTGAGACCACCGGCATGATCGGCACAGCTCAGTTGGCAGCGATGAAGCCCACCGCATATGTCATCAACGTGGCACGCGGTGGTCTCATTGACGAAGAAGCACTCTTTGAAGCATTGACCAACAACGTCATTGCCGGTGCTGGTCTGGACGTGTTTGTTTCTGAGCCACCCACTGGTTCACCTCTGCTTGGCTTGCCCAACGTCATCACCACTCCTCACCTGGGTGCGTCAACTGATGAGGCTCAGGAGAAGGCAGGCATCTCTGTTGCCAAGTCGGTTCGTCTTGCCCTCAGTGGTGAGCTCGTTCCTGACGCTGTCAACGTTGCTGGTGGTGTGATTGATCCCTACGTCCGCCCAGCTATTCCCTTGGTGGAGAAGCTTGGTCAGGTCTTCTCTGGACTGGCACACACCAGCCCACTCACCTCGGTAGATGTTGAGGTTCGCGGCGAGATTACCCAGTTCGATACCTCAGTGCTCAAGCTGGCTGCACTCAAGGGAATCTTCACCAACGTGGTGAGCGAAAGCGTTTCCTATGTCAACGCCCCACTGCTTGCTGAGCAGCGCGGCATTGAAGTTCGCACCCTGAGCGAAGAAGAATCTCCTGAATACCGCACCGTGCTCACCATTCGCGGTGCACTGAGCGATGGCACTCAGATCTCGGTTTCGGGAACCCTGGCTGGTATCAAGCAGGTTGAGAAGATTGTGGAAATCAACGGTTATGAAGTAGACGTCCCTATCGACGACCACCTTATTGTGATGCAATACATCGACCGTCCCGGAATCGTTGCCGTTTACGGCAAGGAATTCGGCGATGCCAAGATCAACATCGCAGGTATGCAGATTGCTCGTCAGAACCTTGGTGGCAAGGCGCTCTCTGTACTCACCGTGGACTCACCCGTTCCAGCATCACTGCTCGAAAAGGTTCGCAAGGCCATCGATGCAGACGTCATGCTCGAAGTAGACATCACCGAATAAGTCAGATTAATCCAAGGAACTCCCATGTCGCGCACACTCAAGCTCGCAGTCATCCCCGGTGACGGTATTGGCCCCGAGGTCATTGCTGAAGCAGTCAAGGTGCTGGACGTGGTTGCTCCCTCTGCTGACCTAGTTGTTGAGAAGACTCAGTTCTCTCTCGGTGCTGACCGCTACCTAGCCACTGGCGATGTGCTCAGTGACGAAGACCTGGCAGCGATTGCTTCGCACGAAGCTATCCTGCTCGGTGCTGTCGGAGGAAAGCCCGGGGATCCTCGTATTCCTGCAGGAATCATTGAGCGTGGTCTTCTGCTGAAGCTGCGCTTCAGCTTGGACCACTACGTGAACCTGCGTCCGACCACCATCTTCCCCGGTGTTGTCAGCCCATTGGCTAACCCCGGCAACGTTGACTTTGTTGTCGTCCGTGAGGGCACTGAAGGCCCTTATGTGGGCAATGGTGGTTCTTTGCGCCAGGGCACCGAGTTTGAAATTGCGAACGAACTCTCCGTCAACACCGCGCACGGTGTTGAGCGCGTTGTTCGCTACGCATTCGAGCTTGCTGCCAAGCGTGACCGTAAGAAGCTGACATTGGTTCACAAAACCAACGTTCTGGTTAACGCCGGTTCACTGTGGAGCCGCATCGTCGATGCAGTTGCTGCTGAATACCCTCAGGTTTCGGTTGACTACCTGCACATCGACGCCGCAACCATCTTCTTCGTCACTGACCCTGCACGTTTCGATGTGATTGTCACTGACAACTTGTTCGGTGACATTCTCACCGACCTTGCTGCTGCGATCAGCGGTGGCATTGGCCTGGCTGCAAGTGGAAATATCAACCCCACGAATGCATTCCCCAGCATGTTTGAACCCGTTCATGGCTCTGCTCCGGATATTGCTGGACAGCAGAAGGCAGACCCCACTGCAGCAATCCTTTCTGTGGGAATGTTGTTCGAACACTTTGGCTACGCCGAGGCTGCAGCTCGCATCAACGATGCTGTAGCTGCAGATCTTTCAGAGCGTGGCTCAACCACCCGTCGTACAAGTGAGATTGGTGACGCCATCGTCGCCCGTCTGTCCAAGTAGTAAGGAAGAACATGAGCAACGAAACATCGACGTTTCCTCTGAACTTCGCCCTGACCCCATCGACGTCAGCTCGCGCTGAAGCTGCACGCGAGGAAATCTTGGCAGATCCTGGGTTTGGCAAGCACTTCACTGATCACATGGTCTCCATTGACTGGACCATCGATGAGGGCTGGCATGGCGCACACGTGCAGCCTTATGGTCCCTTGACTCTGGACCCTGCTGCTTCTGTGCTGCACTACGGCCAGGAAATCTTTGAAGGCCTCAAGGCCTACCGCCATGCCGATAATTCCATCTGGACCTTCCGTCCCGAAGCAAACGCTCTGCGCCTGCAGCGTTCTGCACGCCGCATGGCATTGCCTGAACTCTCTGTTCCTGACTTCATTGAGTCCATCAAGCAGCTCATTGCTGTTGATGGCAAGTGGGTTCCTTCTGCTCCCGAGACCAGCCTCTACTTGCGTCCCTTCATGATTGCGAACGAAACATTCCTCGGTGTTCGTGCAGCACACAAGGTGGGCTACTACTTGATAGCTTCTCCTGCCGGCGCATACTTTGCGCAGGGTGTTTCTCCCGTCAAGATCTGGCTCACCACCGAGTATTCACGTGCAGGTAAGGGGGGAACGGGTTCTGCCAAATGCGGTGGAAACTACGCATCTTCTCTGACCGCACAGGTTGAGGCCTACGAAAATGGTTGTGCTCAAGTTCTTTTCCTGGATTCCGAAACCGGAACCAACGTCGAGGAGCTCGGCGGTATGAACGTTTTCTTCGTCCACAAGGACGGCAAGATCGTGACCCCCAAGCTCACCGGAACTATCTTGGAGGGTATTACTCGCGAGAGTGTCCTCACTTTGGCTAAAGACCGTGGTCTCCAGGTTGAGGAGCGCACTGTTCCTATTTCAGAGTGGAAGGAAGGCGTTGCCTCCGGCCAGATCACTGAAGTATTTGCATGCGGAACTGCTGCTGTGATTACTCCCATTGGTCAGCTCATTGGTGCAAACGGTCTTTCTGTTGGCAACCCTGATGCACCTGCAGGAGAGCTCACTATGAGCCTGCGCAAGGAACTTACAGATATTCAATACGGTCGCCTTCCTGACCGTCACGGCTGGATGGTCAGACTCGACGCATGACAACTAACTACCCCTTCTCCACGGCGACGGGGAGCGACGTCCGCGTGCGCTTCTGTCCTTCACCAACCGGAACGCCTCACGTTGGACTCGTGCGCACAGCCTTGTTCAACTGGGCATACGCACGCCACACTGGTGGAAAGTTCATCTTCCGCATCGAGGACACCGATGCAGCTCGTGACTCCGAAGAGAGCTATGAGCAGATCATTGACGCCCTGTCTTGGTTGAACCTGGACTGGGATGAAGGCATCAACGTGGGTGGACCTCACGAGCCCTACCGCCAGTCACAGCGCTCTGACATCTACACAGAGGTCATTGAAAAGCTCAAGGCTACTGGTCGCGTTTATGAGAGCTTTTCTACTCCTGAAGAGATCGAAGCTCGCAACCTTGCTGCAGGCAAGGACCCCAAGGTTGGCTATGACAACTTTGACCGCAACCTGACGGAGGAGCAGAAGGCTGCCTACCGTGCCGAGGGTCGTCAGCCTGCACTTCGTGTGCGCGTGCCAGACGAAGACATCACTTTTGACGACCTCGTTCGTGGTGAAATCACCTTCCCAGCTGGTTCATTCCCTGACTTCGTGGTGGTTCGCCCCAACGGTGATCCGCTGTATACGCTGGTCAACCCTGTCGATGACGCCATCATGCAGGTGACTCACGTGTTGCGTGGAGAGGACTTGCTGTCTTCGACACCTCGTCAGATTGCACTCCATCACGCACTGATCGACGCTGGTTTCACCACTCACATTCCTCGGTTTGGTCACCTTCCCTATGTCATGGGTGAAGGAAACAAGAAGCTCTCTAAACGTGATCCCGAAGCGAACTTGTTCCATCACCGTGATCGTGGATTCATTCCTGAGGGACTTATCAACTACCTCGCTCTGTTGGGGTGGTCGCTGAGCCACGACCGCGACATCTTCTCTATTCAAGAGATGGTCAAGGCGTTCGACGTGGTCAACGTGAACCCCAACCCTGCTCGCTTCGATCAGAAGAAGGCGGACGCCATCAATGGCGACCACATTCGACTGCTCACCGTGGAGGACTTCACGGCTCGCATGATTCCTTATCTGCAGGCAGGCAACGTTCTTTCGAACGACCCCACCGATGTTCAGCTCGAGATTCTTGCTGCTGCTGCACCTCTGGTGCAGACCCGCATGAATGTGCTCAGCGAAGCTCCTGAGCTGCTTGAATTCCTGTTCACTCCTGCCTCACAGATCACCTATGCAGAAGATGCACTCAAGGGGTTGCCTGAGAATTCTTCGGTTGTAGTTGCAGCTTCCGTCGAAGCACTAGAGCTCATTCCTGAAGCAGAATTCACCCACGATGTCATTCAGGAAGCGTTGAACTCTGCTCTCATTGAGGGGCTTGAACTCAAGCCGCGTATTGCCTTTGGGCCTTTGCGCACCGCCATTTCTGGTCGCCGCATTTCTCCACCTTTGTTTGAATCTATGGAGATTTTGGGCAAGCAAGACACCATTGATCGACTCGTTCGTTTCAACGAACGCTAGGAGCGGTGAGTTTGTTTAGTCTGCCCCTCGTGGGTTAGGCTAGGGAGTCGGTTCAGGGCTTGTCTCGGACCCGGTGGGGTATGGTGTAATTGGCAACACGAAGGTTTCTGGTTCCTTTGTTCTTGGTTCGAGTCCAGGTACCCCAGCAAGTAAAACCCTCGCAAAAGCGAGGGTTTTCTCGTTTAATGAATTGATTTATCCAAACAAGCTGAATTTTGTTTCAAATATATAGATTGTTTATGTACCTCGAAAAAGGGCTCTAGCTCTTGGACTTTGTTTGTCCGATAAGTACTTCGACGATCGGTGACCATCGCCTATTTTCTGGACCGGTTAAGACAAGTGATCGAGTATGGATAGGTTCGAGTGGGAGAAGTAATAGCTGGTCATTGGCTAATACTTCTGCGAGTCCTGGAACGATAGAAACACCAATGCCAGCTTCTACAAGTTCGAAAACAGTCTTGAGTTCTCGTATTTCTTGTTCAGGCTGAAAATCTGGGTCTGCTTCTCTGCAAATACTCAGAACCTTTGACTTACAGCCTGTATCAGATATCAGTATTGGATCTATCATTAGATCTTCGACATTGATCGACTTCATTCCCGATAAAGGGTGGTCTAGACGAATCACTGCTTTATATTCGTCCTCAGCGATAACTATTGCCGCTGAATCAACAGAACTTGGATTGATGAGGATGGCAGCGTCTACGATTCCTTCAGATAGCCATTTCGGCATTTCGTCGTCTTCAGCTTCGAGCACAGTTACGACAATTTCTGGAAAGGCATGGTTCCAAAATTTAAGGAGATCGGGGATGAGTCCGGTAATCACTGTTGTGGAAGCCGCGAGTCTTATGCTCCCTTGTTTATTCGATGAATATTCGTTTGAAACGCGCTCTAATTCATCTGCGGCCTCAACAATCGCCTGGGCTTTGTGGAGGATTTGCTTACCTAGTTCTGTTAACTCGAGCCGAGGTTGGCGAATAAATAATTTGTCGTTCAGACTTTTTTCGAGTCCGGCGACCGCATAGGAAAGGGCCGCTTGCGTAGCCCCTGTTTCATCCGCAGCAGCTGTAAAACCAGAAAATTTGTTTACTGCGAGGAACGCACGGAGTTGCGTAAGCGTAAAGTCCATAAGGAAACCTTATAGCTAAATAAGGAAAGTCGATTTCCACTTTGGTGAGTACGTAACGAACTCTAGAACTGTCAGCATTTTTAGGGGGAATTTTGCGCCGGTACTCCAGACAAAAACAATTGACAGCACTTTGGTTCATTTTGCTTTCGATTACGTGGGGTTCAAGTTTTTTATTCATCAAACTTGCCCTGGAAGAAATTTCTCCCGCATATTTAGTTCTGCTGAGACTTAGTTTTGGTGCGATCACCTTGATGGCAATTTTGCTCATCACCCGTCGTCGCCTTCCTCGGGAACCTAAGTTATATCTCCACCTTGCTGTGGTGGGCATATTCCTTTGCGTTTTGCCACTTTTGCTTTTTGCGTGGGCAGGACAGTTCATTCCCTCAGGGCTTTCCGCAATTTACAATGCGACAACCCCACTTATGACTTTGCTCATTGGGCTTGCAATCATCCCTAATGAAAAACTAAATGGTTCCCGTTTGATCGGAATATTTATTGGAGGAATTGGTATTTTGACCGTTTTGGGACCATGGCAATTTTTTGATTCCGCCAATCCCATTCAAGGGACTGGTTTTGCCCAAATTGCCTGTCTTCTAGGTACTGCAAGTTACGGAATCGCATTCACCTGGATGAGAAGGTTTGTAAGCGGAAAGTTTCAATACGATTCACCAACGCTTGCCGCGGTTCAAGTCGGTCTTGCAGCTTTGTTGATGGTTGCATTTGTGCCATTTATCGATATCAATGTAATTGCATTCAGTCCGCTAGTAATTGTGTCTGTATTGATTCTCGGAATTTTTGGTTCTGGTATTGCATATATCTGGAACACGCGAATAGTCAATTCGTGGGGAGCGGCACCTGCGTCAACTGTTACCTACTTATCACCGCTCATCGGCGTAATCCTGGGTGTTGTGGTTCTCAACGAAGATGTTTCGTGGAATCAACCCGTTGGCGGTGTTATTACGGTCTTGGGAATTCTCATAACTCAGAAAGTAGTGAGATTGCGACCTCCAAGCGATAAAGATGATTGAATAATTATTCAGATAATTCCAGGTCAATCGGTTGTCGGGAAAGTTTGTTGAGGCCGCCAACCTGACAAATATTTGTCAGCGAGTTGAATAACTTCATCTTCTCCGAGGCGTTTTCGTATTGCATTGACAGAATTTTGAATTTCTACGTCTGTGCCAAACAACTCCAGGAGAATATCCCAAGCAAGACGGTCTTCTGTTTTGACGGAGCGAGAGTCCATCATTTGGGCTTGTGAGGTTGTCTTTGATGACAAAAACACCATTCTGAGGAGAACTGGATTTACCTGAGAAGTCAGCGGGGGTTCATGAAAGTGTTCTTGCAGTTTGTAATAGATCCTCCATGCGTCCCACTCACGTGATGGTTCTGATGGGGGCAAGTTTTGCAAACGATTAGCAAAATCTTTATCTAGTTGTTCTGCAAACTTTTCGCTAACGAGGTTATTCCCAACACCTTCTCGGTTTCCAACAAGGTTGAGGAGGAGAAGCTGTGACGAATACGTATCAACTCGTTCGATTATTTGAGTGACGAACATTTCTCGTTTCGACTCTTCTTCAATGCGGCGCAGAAGACGAAGAACGACACGGCCTACAGTCATGTCTGGCCTACTTATGTCAAAGATTCCTCGGTTCTCTCTTACCGGGATTGCATCTATTAAGTTCAAAAGCACTAAAGACCCCGGAACCACCATGTCAGGAGTGAATTTATCTTCATAAGTCGTAAGGCCTTCAATGACGGTTTCAAGTTTTTCTTTTTTGAGACTTGAAAAATACGCCGTTAAGGCTTGCGCGTCTTCCAACGCTGTGAACGCACGTTCCGAATCCTGGAATGCCAATAATTCGTCCGGGGCTACCCTTTCGAAATACATGTTGAGGTAGTCGACATGTGCCATGCGATGAGCCAGTCGCCAAATTCTTAGCCAATCTTCGCCATAATTGTTGTTTTCTATATATTGAAGCGCGGCAGGAAATATTCGTTTGAACAGTGCCCTGATAAGAGCAATATCTTCAGGTAGGAGTTCAATTAAATTTTCTACTGCCTTTTGCTTACGATCGTCCTGCTGTCTTGCGAAGTTACGAATACTTGTAAGTTCAATACGAAGCTTAGATAGCTGATTAAAAAGTTCAGGTCGGAAGACTCGGATTGCTTCCATTGCCAGTAGGTCCACTAAGTCGATTTCACCTGCCAAATTTTTAATTGTCGCCCGACAAGAAATTGCAAATCGTTTCACATCCCGAATATTTGAAAATAATGGGTCAATTACTTCCCAATAAACATCACCCCAGCGAGTTATTTCCGGAGATGCATTTGTAACAGGTGCAATTATTCGGTCAAGCTCAGAAAGAGCCCTAGTCCTGAGGAGCTTTGGTGAGGCTTTCGGAACGTCAAAGCTAAGTTGGACAATCTTTTCTAAATATTCGCGCCCTGGAATGTCATTTTCTCTAAGTGCTTGTTCGACAAGTTTCCTGTCAAACGCAAGTAAATAAATAATGTTCGGAAAGCTTGCTGTAAGTCGAACGAGTTTGAAGATTTCTCGTATCTCGATTTTTGTAAGTCGATCAATGTCATCAATCACAACGACTATTGGTTGGTTCAGTTCGGATAGTTCAGCGGTGATCTCACCGCGGAGTTTTGAAACACTCTGATTCGCGCTGGTTGTATCCGCAACACCTTGTGCTGTAGCTGCTATCACTTCGCCGACTAATCCTGCCCCTGGGATAAGTGTCATCTGTGAAACTGGCTTGAGTACTGAAGCGTATTTTGCGAACCAATCGGCAGTTCTAGCAAACAGATTGCTATTACGTATTTTGAGTTCCGCTCCAATTTCTGTGAAAAAGAAATTGACGAGTTGCTCTGAACCGGAGAACATCCAAGGATTAAAATCGATAACAGTTAATTTAGGCTCTGTTTCAAAGTGCTCTTTCATTAAATTAATGAATGAACTTTTACCATGCCCCCATGACCCAAGAATTCCAATAACTAGTCCTTGACTAGCGTCGAGTTCGCGGATGGATGCGGCGAAATCATGTGCAACTATCGCACGACCTAATTCATCTTCTACGGATGACAAGATTGGTGAATCGGTGGGCGGAGCAGCATGCGGAGGGTTTGAATCACTCATTCGACTAATTTATGGGCTTTACAGTCGGAAATAAGTTCTTCTGAGAACTTTGAGTCAAATTCACAGGGCAATCAAACAAACGACATTTGGATCGTGAAACAAGAAGTCCATCGATATATAAGTAAAACCCTTGCGAATGCAGGCGTTTTAGTTTTAACTTTTGGCACTCTTTCACACCTAAAGGTTTTCAATCCCGTACGCAAGTTAGCTAAAGCCATTTACGGTGGCGGGCTTCCTCTGAGTCTGTTCTGGGTTTTATCGTTGCGCCGCTTGCTGGTGCCGTGCTTAACGGGTTTCAGCTATGGAAAGTTCTTCACGCGCAAAACTGGGAAGAAGAAGCTAGTTTTCTCTAGTGACTACTTCTGCCCGCCATGTTGTTGTGGCGATTAATCCCATTGCAGCTTTTGGGAAGAACTTACAAACAGGTGATCAAACTGTCGCGGCACTGGAAACCGCAGGCTATCGCGTTACCGCACTTCGGGCAGAGAGCTATGACCTGCTCCGAGGTCAACTCAATCGTGCTCTGACCCTCACGCCAGAAGCTCTTGTTGTTGTCGGCGGAGATGGCATGGTTTCACTTGCGGTCAACATGGTTGCCCAGACCTCTGTGCCCTTTGCAGTTGTTCCAGCAGGAACCGGTAATGACCTTGCCCGGGGGATTGGCTTGCCTGTGGGGGATCTCACCAGGTGTATTGAACTGATGGTGGAATCGCTCTCTCGTGAACCAGAACGGCTTGATCTGGGCCGCATTACGAGTGTGGATGGCTCAGAGGTTCGTTGGTTTGCCAGCATTTTGTCCGCGGGCTTTGACGCCATTGTGAATGAACGAGCAAACGCTATGCACTGGCCCAAGGGGAAGTCTCGCTACACGTTGGCATTGCTGTTGGAACTCTTTGCACTCAAGCCCGTGCGTTATTCATTGACTGTTAATGGTGTCCAGCGCGAGGAATCTGCCATGTTGATCTCTGTGGCAAATAACTCCACCATGGGTGGGGGAATGCGAGTAACTCCTGAAGCCAGCATGCGAGATGGCTTAATTGATGTGTTTGTGCTGAGACCATTGTCACGGCTTCGTTTCTTGAGACTATTTCCTCGTGTCTTTGCTGGTACCCATGTTTCTGAGCCAGAAGTGTTGATCGAACGAGGAAAAACAGTCGTTCTTGATGCCCCAGGAATCGTGGCCTATGCAGACGGCGAACGTGTCTGGGCACTCCCGGTTCATGTGGATGTTGTTCCTGCTGCCGTGAGGGTGTTCATCTAGCCTGAATTCCTCGATTGGCGAGCGATAAGTTCTTGTGGCATTATTGACACGTCGCAAACGGCCCCATCGTATAGCGGCCTAGTACGCTGGCCTCTCACGCCGGTAACACGGGTTCGAATCCCGTTGGGGTCACCAACGACAAAAACCCTCGCCTTCTAGCGGGGGTTTTTGCTTATTCTTTGAGGAAATTCTCAGCGTTCTTACCGGTAGCCTTGAAGCACTATGGATGGTGCTCTCCCCGCGTGGTTTGAAATTGGTTCGCTTGTTATTTTGACGGCGATTCTTGTTGCCGATCTCTTGATTATTTTCAAGCGTCCACACATCCCTTCCATGAAGGAATCTGCTCTCTGGGTGGGCTTCTATGCGCTCCTCGCCGTTGCCTTTGGTGGCGCGATTCTTGCTCTGGGAGATATCGAGCATGCAGGCCAGTTCTATGCCGGGTGGCTCACGGAATACAGCCTGAGCATCGATAACTTGTTCGTCTTTGTCATCATTATGAGTCGCTTTGCAGTGCCTCGTAAGTATCAGCAGGAAGTGCTGATGGTGGGCATCATCATGGCGCTGATTCTGCGCGGTATCTTCATCGTCTTGGGCGCTGCCCTGATCGAGAACTTCTCCTGGATCTTCTACATCTTTGGCGCGTTCCTGCTCTACACCGCCTATCACCAGGCCTTCCGCTCGCACGAGGACGAAGAAGAGACTGAAGGCAAGCTGATTAGCTTCCTGCGCAAGCGCATCACGATGTCACCTGATTTTGATGGGGCCAAGATTCGCACGGTTCACAACGGAAAGAAGATGTTCACCCCCATGCTCGTGGTGTTCATCACTATCGCTGTGACCGACGTCATCTTTGCTTTTGATTCCATTCCGGCCATTTTCGGAATTACAACAAGTCCGTTCCTGGTCTTCGCGGCCAACATTTTCGCTCTGATGGGGCTGCGCCAGCTCTACTTCTTGCTGGGTGGACTGCTCGACAAACTCGAATACCTCAAATATGGAATTGCCTTCATTTTGGGCTTTATTGGCGTGAAATTGGTACTTCACGCGATGCACGAGAATGAGCTGCCCTTTATCAATGGCGGTCAACACATTGAGTGGGCACCTGAAATCAGCACTGTCACCTCACTGTTGGTCATTGTCGCTTCGATGGCCGTGGCCACGATTGCCAGCGTGATCAAGATGCGTTCTGCAGAACCTACTTCGCACACGAAGTAGAATTACAGGGTGAACAAACCAAGAACTCTTGCGGAAAAAGTGTGGGACGACCACTTGGTCGTCAAAGGCGAAGACGGCACCCCCGATCTCATCTACATTGACCTCCACCTCGTTCACGAAGTAACCAGTCCTCAGGCTTTTGATGGACTGCGCCAGGCCGGACGTCCCCTCCGCCGCCTGGACCTCACCATCGCAACTGAGGACCACAACACTCCCACCCTGGCCATCGACAAGCCCATTGCTGATGAGACCAGCCGCGTCCAGATTCAGACCCTGCGTAACAACGCGGAAGAATTTGGTGTTCGCCTTCACTCTCTCGGCGACCTAGAACAGGGCATCGTTCACGTTGTCGGCCCACAACTGGGTCTGACTATGCCCGGTATTACCGTGGTCTGTGGTGACTCACACACCTCGACCCATGGCGCTTTTGGCGCGATGGCCTTTGGTATTGGTACCAGTGAGGTAGAGCACGTCATGGCAACGCAGACGTTGCCTCTGAAAGCATTCAAGACAATGGCTATCAACGTGGAGGGAACCCTCAAGCCAGGTGTCTCTGCCAAGGACATCATCTTGGCGGTGATTGCCAAGATCGGTGCCAACGGTGGTCAGGGATACGTTCTCGAATTCCGTGGTTCCGCTATTCGAGCTCTGTCCATGGAAGGTCGCATGACCATCTGCAACATGGCCATCGAAGCAGGTGCTCGTGCAGGTATGGTCGCTCCCGACCAGACCACTTTCGACTACCTCGAAGGCCGTCCTCACGCACCCGTTGGTGCTGACTGGGATGAGGCAGTCGCCTATTGGAAGACTCTCCCCACCGACGAGGGTGCAACCTACGACGCCGAGGTTAACCTCGACGCCAATGAACTTGAACCTTTCGTGACATGGGGTACTAACCCAGGTCAGGGTGTGTCACTGAGCGACGTCGTTCCTTCACCTGCTGACTTCTCTGACCCTAACGAGCGTGCAGCTGCTGAACGTGCCCTCGAATACATGGATCTCACACCAGGCACCAAGCTCAAGGATGTTCCAGTTGACGCGGTGTTCATGGGCTCCTGCACCAATAGCCGCATTGAGGACATTCGCGTCTTCGCGGCCATTGTTGACGGCAAGAAGAAGGCAGATGGCGTTCGCGTCATGGTTGTTCCTGGATCAGCTCGAGTTCGTCTCGAAGCAGAAGCTGAGGGACTCGACAAGATCATTGAGGCATTTGGTGCTGAGTGGCGTTTTGCTGGCTGCTCGATGTGTTTGGGCATGAACCCTGACCAGCTCGCACCGGGGGAGCGTTGCGCTTCCACCTCGAACCGTAACTTTGAAGGCCGTCAGGGTAAGGGGGGACGCACTCACCTGGTCTCTCCACAGGTCGCTGCAGCAACCGCTATCCGCGGCACGCTCTCAAGCCCCTCAGATTTGGAAGGCTAGTCATGGAGAAATTCACTTCCGTCACCGGAGTTGGTGTCCCTTTGCGTCGCAGTGGCGTGGACACTGACCAGATCATTCCTGCAGTTTTCCTCAAGCGTGTGACAAAGACCGGTTTCGATGACGCACTCTTTGCTAACTGGCGTCAGGATCCTGAGTTCATCTTGAACCAGCCTGAGTATTCAGGTGCACGCGTTCTTGTTGCCGGTCCAGACTTTGGCACGGGCTCGTCGCGCGAGCACGCTGTCTGGGCACTGCGTGACTACGGTTTTGATGCTGTTCTTGCTCCCAAGTTCGCAGACATTTTCCGCGGTAACTCAGGTAAGCAAGGTTTGCTCACCGGTGTTATTTCTGAGGAAGACTGCGAAAAGCTGTGGGCGGCACTTGAGGCCCAGCCTGGAGTTGAACTCTCCGTGGACCTCGTTGAGAAGAAGGCAACCCTGGGCGACCTGGTTGTTCCCTTTGAAGTGGATGACTATATTCGCTGGCGTTTGCTCGAAGGACTCGATGACATCGCGCTAACCTTGCGTAACGAGCAGGCCATCACTGACTTCGAAGCGAAGCGTGAAGGCTGGCGCCCCAAGACCCTTCCTGTGAGGCATGCATGAACACCGTTGCAAACGACGCCCGCGCCGCTGGCGCACGCGTAGGCCTCTCCGGAGACACCATCACCATCAATGGTGGCCACCCACTATCTGGTCGCATCGAAGTCAAGGGTGCTAAAAACTTGGTCACCAAGGCCATGGTTGCTGCTCTCCTCGGTGAAAGCCCCAGCGAACTGCGTGATGTTCCTGACATCAGCGATGTTCGCGTGGTCAAGGGATTGCTTGAAGTTCACGGTGTGAAGGTTCAGCATGATGTTGCTGCCGGAACCTTGAACCTTGATCCTGCCGGTGTTGAATCTGCACACATGACGGATATCGATGCTCACGCAGGCTCGAGCCGTATTCCTATTCTTTTCTGTGGTCCACTTCTGCACCGCCTGGGTGAAGCATTCATCCCAGACCTCGGTGGTTGCCGCATTGGTGACCGTCCTATCGACTACCACCTAGAAGTTCTCGGAAACTTCGGCGCTGTCATTGAGAAGCTGCCTACCGGTATTCGCATGACCGCTCCTGAAGGCCTGGTCGGCACCAAGATTTCCTTGCCTTACCCCAGCGTGGGAGCAACAGAGCAGGTTCTCCTGACTGCCGTGCGCGCTAAGGGCAAGACGGAACTTTCTGGTGCAGCTATTGAGCCAGAGATCATGGACCTCATCAACATCTTGCAAAAGATGGGTGCCATCATCTCGGTCGACACTGACCGCGTCATTCGCATCGAAGGCGTGGACAAGCTCGAGGGCTATACCCACCGCGCACTGTTCGACCGCAACGAAGCAGCCAGCTGGGCTTCAGCTGCACTGGCTACTGGCGGAGATATCTTCGTCGGTGGTGCTCAGCAGGCAGAGATGCTCACCTTCCTGAACATCTTCCGCAAGGTTGGTGGCGCGTTCGAAATCCACGACGACGGTATCCGCTTCTTCCACCCCGGTGGCGAGCTCAAGCCTGTTGTGATTGAGACTGACGTGCACCCTGGATTCATGACCGACTGGCAGCAGCCTCTCGTGATTGCCCTCACCAAGGCACAAGGTGTTTCGATTGTTCACGAGACCGTCTATGAGCAGCGCTTTGGCTTTGTTGACGCACTCATCAAAATGGGCGCCAACATTCAACTGCACAGTGACTGCCTCAGCGGTCACCCATGCCGCTTCGGGCAGCGTAACTTCCAGCACTCTGCAATCATTTCTGGCCCCACTGAACTCCACGGTGCAGACATTGAAGTTCCCGACCTCCGTGGTGGCTTCAGCCATCTCATCGCTGCGTTGACGGCCAAGGGTACCTCTCGTGTGAGCAACGTAGGCATCATCAGCCGTGGCTATGGTGACTTCATTACCAAGCTGCGTCAGCTCGGCGCCGACTTTGTAATTGAGGGCGAGTAACTCCTCGTGAGTGAACGTAGTAAGCCATCAATCTTTTGGTTGCTCGGCGCTATCGCCTTGCCCCTGATGGGGCTCATGGTGAAGTATCGCTTTCACGACCGCGAGAAGATGCCACAAACCGGTGCGGTAGTCATTACTCCCAATCACTACTCCAACATTGACCCTGTGGTTATTGGTGTTGCCACCTGGTACCTGGGTCGCTTACCTCGCTTTATGGCGAAAGCCAGCATCCTCAGGGTTCCTGTTGTGGGATGGATTTTGCGTAAGTCGGGACAGATTCCGGTAGAACGCGGTGGTTCCACTCGTAGTTCAGATGCCTTGATGGCAGCAAAAGAACTCGTGACCAAAGAACGAGCGTTGATCGTGTATCCCGAAGGATCGCTGACCCGCGACCCAGATATCTGGCCTATGCGAGGCAAGAGTGGTGCTGTGCGATTGGCTCTGGAGCTCGGTATTCCTGTTGTCCCGGTTGCTCACTGGGGAACTCAAAACGTGATGGCGCGGTATTCCAAGAAGCTCAACGTTTTTCCTCGTCACACCATTGATGTGAAGGTGGGGGACCCAGTCGACCTCAGCGAGTTCGCAGGAAAACCCTTAGATAATAAGACTCTGACTGCTGCAACCACCAAGGTGATGGACGCCATCACTGCTTTGCTGGAAGACTTACGTGGTGAGAAGGCTCCGGCAACCCGCTGGAACCCTGCCGAACACAACCAGAGCGAGACGGGGCGGTTTTGAGTAAGAAGCCAGTAGCTCCACCTGCACGCAAGGTTGCTGTCCTTGGTGCAGGTAGCTGGGGAACCACTTTTGCCAAGATCTTGGCTGACGGCGGCAATGACGTCATGCTCTGGGCACGTCGCGATGACCTTGCTCAAGACATCAACGAAACTCACCGCAACAGTGACTACCTCCGCGGTATTCGACTTCCTCTGAACCTGGTTGCCACCAGTTCGATGGCAGCTGCGGTGAAGAACGCTGAGCAGGTTTACCTCTGTGTTCCCAGCCAAACCTTGCGTGAGAACCTAGTTCAACTCGCACCTCTCCTCCGCGATGATCAGATCGTCATCTCCCTCATGAAGGGCGTCGAGCGCAAGACAGGCCTGCGCATGAGCGAGGTTATTGCTGAAGAACTTCCTATCAGCCCAGACATGGTTGCCGTTGCCTCTGGTCCTAACTTGGCGCTCGAGATTGCAAAGGAGCAGCCCACTGCTGCAGTGATCTCCAGCCAGAGCTTGGAAACTGCAAGCCAGGTTGCTTTGACAGTCTCGAACCGTTACTTCCGTTGCTTCGTCAACACAGATGTTCCCGGCACTGAGTTCGGTGGTGTGCTCAAGAACCTCATCGCTGTTGCTGTGGGAATCGTCGATGGCGTGGGCTATGGCGATAACACCAAGGCCTCAATCATTACGCGAGGTTTGGCCGAAATGACCGACTTCGCTGTTGCATACGGAGCGCAGGCAGAAACCTTGGCGGGACTTGCTGGCCTGGGTGACCTCATTGCTACCTGTGAGTCCCCTCTGTCTCGTAACAACACAGCAGGACGCCTTCTCGGCCAGGGTTACACCCTCAAGGAAGTCACCAACCAGATGCAGCAGACCGCTGAAGGTCTCGCCTCGGTTGCTCCAGTGCTGACCCTTGCTCGTGCTCGTGAAGTAGACATGCCTATTGTCGAGCAGGTGAGCCAGGTTTTGGCGGGTACGCTCGACCCCAAGGACATTGCACCTCACCTCACAACGGATACGGATGAGCCTCAGGGCGAAAGGAGCCTCGATGACTACCAAGCTCGTGGTGGCGGTGTTGTTTGGGGGGCGCTCAAGCGAGCATTCAATCAGCTGCGCGACAGCCCGGGGAGTCCTTCAGGCGATTGACGCTGACCGTTATGACGTGCTGCCTATCGGCATCACAAAAGACGGCGCATTCACGTTAGCCAGCGCTAACCCTGACGACTACGTTCTTCGCCCTGGCCAGCTTCCTGAGGTTGAAGACAATGGCACCAGAATCATCTGGCCAGAATCGGCAGACTCCAACGAACTCTGGGTATCTGGTGATGGTGTTGATCGCTCACTCGGCAACGTAGATGTTGTATTCCCGATTTTGCATGGACCCTTCGGTGAAGATGGCACCATCCAAGGAATGCTGGAGCTGTTTGGGCTTCCCTATGTGGGCTCTGGGGTTTTGGCCTCAAGCCTGGGAATGGACAAGCACTTCACCAAGACGGTTCTCCAAGCTGCGGGTATTGAGGTTGCGCCGTGGCGCACCATCAAGCGTTATGACTGGCATAAGCGCCCCCAGGCCATACGTGCAATGGCAGAGCAGATGCCACTGCCTGTCTTTATCAAGCCAGCACGCGCTGGTTCCAGCGTGGGCGTCGGCAAGGTGTCGAACTGGGATCAGTTCGCCGCAGCTATGGACACAGCCTTCCTCGAAGACGATCACGTGCTCATCGAAGCCGGCATTGTCGGTCGCGAGGTGGAATGTGCTGTGCTGCAGGGAATGCCTGGCCTGCCAGCACGCGCATCCGTTGCGGGAGAGATTGTCGTTTCTGGTCGTGAGTTCTATGACTTTGAAGCTAAATACCTCGGAGCTGACGGTATCGACCTGGTCTGCCCAGCTTCACTGAGTGCAGACGAGCTCTCCGAGCTCCAGCGCCTGAGTATCCGCGCTTTTGAAGCTATCGATGGTGCGGGCTTGGCTCGTGTGGATTTCTTTCTCACAAAAGACGGCTTCGTGCTCAACGAGATCAACACCATGCCAGGTTTCACGCCCATCTCTATGTTTCCCAGATGCTGGCAGGAAACAGGACTGAGCTATCCCGAGCTCATTGATGAGCTCATCCAGGTGGCGCTAGCCCACCACGCAGAAGACTAAGACCTAGTTTGCGCTGAAGACGTCAGTGAGGTCTGTGCACTTCGATGTGCTCGGAAGCACACTGACGGCTGCGCCAAGATCCACCAGAGTTGTCGTACCGCTGACGGCATCAGAATCGATCACTACCTCAACGGCTGGAGTGCGGCCATAGGTTGTATAGCGATAGAGCGGAGCTTCTGAATCGTCCTCAATCCAGTCCACATCGTTGATGGAGACGCAGGGGAGTAACGAGGGTCCCGGAACTTCCACGCCGCAGGTCAGCAGCACAGCAGCTGGTGATCCCCATGCACCCGTTGCTTGTGCATTCGTTTCGCGTTTGGGGAGCTCTGCGACCGTGTCGGGGAGGCGAACGGTGACGTTCGCGCATTCTGGATTATTCGCATCTGGAGCTGCGGTCATGGGCACTTGGCCAGCACAACCAACCAAAGATAGCCCCAGCACAGCAGAAAGTGTGCCGAAGGCGAGTGCTCGAGTGCGAATATTCATCCTCTTCAGGCTACCGTGAGAGGGTGAGTGAAATTCCTGTGAACGCAACCCTGGCTGATGTGTCCGAGTCCGCCATCCTCGCTCGCATTTTTCCTCGCCTACCCCAATCCGATTTCACGATCGTGGGTCCGGGTGATGACTGCGCTGTAATGCAGGCTCCCGATGGCCGTTTTGTCATCACTACCGACATGATGGTCCACGGTCCAGACTTTCGTCTGGAATGGTCCACACCTCACCAGCTTGGCATCAAAGCGGCTGCGACGAATCTTTCTGACGTTGCCGCCATGGGTGCCAAACCTACGGGCATGGTTGTTTCCATTGCTGCTCCACAAGACACAGAAGTAACTTTCTTGGAGCAGATCGCAGAAGGTCTCCACGATGCGTGCCTCGAGCTTGCACCGGGCTGTGGCGTGGTTGGGGGAGACCTCTCCGTCTCCAACACCCTCACCATCAGTGTCACCGCATTCGGTGATCTGGAAGGCCGTCAGCCATTGCTTCGCTCAGGAGCTAAGCCCGGCGATGTTGTCGCCGTGACAGGCCGCCTCGGCCTTGCTGGACTTGGTTTAGCTGCGCTGTTTGCTGGAGAGAAAGAAACTACCAACCCATTGTTGCTTTCTGCCCAGCTCGCGCCGTGGCCTCCCATTTCTCAAGGAGTTGCCGGCGCAGTGGGCGGGGCAACTTCAGCCATGGATATCTCTGACTCGCTCATCATGGATGCCGGCCGTATTGCTGCGGCTAGTGATGTGGTGATTGTTCTCGACGAGAGTGCTCTGGATGATCTGGCAGCACATCTTGGTATTGAGGCTGGTGTTGATGCAGCTCGTGCTCGCCAGGCCATTCTCTATGGCGGGGAAGACCATGCCTTACTCATGACCTTCCCAGCAGATGTTGCTCTTCCTCCGGGGTTTACTCCACTAGGTCACGTGGTGGCATGTGGTCAGGACGAGTCGCCTCACGTGAACATGGGTGAAGGTGCTCTTCCAGAGAATGGCTGGAATCCCTACACCGGCTGGAATGGAGAGCTCTCGTGACCCGCATCATTTCTGGCTTTGCTGGTTCACGTGAACTCAAAGTGCCCAAGAACGGGACGCGTCCGACCAGTGACCGTGTGCGAGAAGCAATCTTCTCTGCGCTGGAAGCTCGGGATGTGATCGATGGCGCACGTGTGCTGGATCTCTTTGCCGGAACAGGTGCACTGGCTTTGGAAGCACTGAGCCGCGGTGCGATGAGCGTGACCATGGTGGAGAAGAATCCTCAAGCAGGATCACTGCTTCGAGAAAATGCAGAACTCATTCGTGGGGCCGGCAAGCTCGATGACCTTTCCACTCGAGTGGTGGTTGCTTCGGTTGCCGCATATCTGGGCAACCCACAATCAGAACTTTTCGACATCGTCTTCATTGACCCTCCTTATGAGCTCAGTGAAGCTGAGGTGACTCACGCACTTGAACTCCTGGTTCCACACCTTGCTGAGGATGCAGAGGTCGTCCTTGAGCGCAGCACCAGAACGGGTCTGCCTGAACTTCCAGCTGGTCTGGAGTTGGATAAATCAAAGGCTTATGGGGAAACGACTATCCACTGGATCTCGAGGGTCTAGTCCGACCCCGACCATAAACTGGGGGTATGCCCAGCTCTGATGCCCTGCTCGATGCAGCACTCGAGCCAGTTGTGGGCAGTAAGACTGCAGGAGCACTCAAGAAGGCCTTTGGTATTCGCACTGTTGGCGACCTGCTTGCGCACTATCCCAGGCGCTACGCCCGTCGCGGCGAGCTCACCGCAATCAATGACGTTCCTTTGAACGAGAACGTCACCATCGTGGCCGAGGTCTTAGATGTTCGTGAACGTCCGATGCGTGCGCGCAAGGGATCGATTCTCGAAGTGCGCATCACAGACGGTCGCTCCGGCGGCATCATGACCTTGACCTTCTTCAACCAGGCATGGCGAGCTAAAGACCTCAAAGCAGGTGTTCGAGGAATCTTTGCTGGCAAGGTCGGTGCCTATCGCGGTGCTCTGCAGTTGGCCCACCCGGACTATGAACTCTTCGATGGTGAAGATGAGCGCGACTCTGCCGATAAAGATGCCGCCAAGTGGGCACTGCAGCCCATTCCGATCTATCCCGCCACCAGCACACTGGCCAGTTGGCAGATCGCCAAAGTGATGGAGATTGTGCTTGCCACTGTTCGTGGAGGGGCCGAGCTTCCGGATCCTGTTCCGGCAGAGGTGAGGGATGAGCGCAAGCTGCTCAGTTTGAACGAAGCCATTCTCAAGATTCATCAGCCGGAGACCGACGCAGACTGGCAGAAAGCCAGGGATACTCTCCGATTCCAAGAAGCTTTCGTATTACAGGCAACCTTGCTGGACCAGCGAGCAAAAGCTAAAGCACAGGCAGCAACCCCTCGAGCACCCAAGGCAGGTGGTTATCTCGAACAACTCGATGCACGCCTTCCATTTACGTTGACAGAAGATCAGCTCACGACCGGTGCCGAGATAGCAGAGGATCTCCAATCAACTCACCCCATGAACAGGCTGGTTCAAGGCGAAGTGGGCTCAGGAAAGACATTGGTGGCGCTGCGAGCAATGCTGCAGGTGGCCGACTCTGGCGGCCAGGCAGCCTTGCTAGCCCCTACCGAAGTTCTGGCAGCCCAACACCTACGCTCCATTACCAACATGTTGGGGCCAGATCTCTCTGCTGCGCTGATGCCTACGTTGATTACAGGACAGCTCCCTGCTGCTGCAAAGCGTCAAGCACTGCTGCGCACAGTCTCTGGACAAGCCCGCATAGTCATTGGCACGCACGCGCTGCTGAGTGACAAGGTCGAGTTCTTTGACTTAGGGCTCGTTGTTGTCGATGAGCAACACCGGTTTGGTGTTGAGCAACGTCAGGCACTGCGCGTGAAGACTGAGCTCACTCCTCACGTCCTTGTTCTCACGGCAACCCCCATTCCCCGCACCGTGGCAATGACAGTCTTTGGTGACCTTGATGTCTCTGTCATTGCAGGGTTACCTGCAGGACGTGCGGGAATCACCAGTCATGCTGTTGCGCTCGCCGAACACCCCACCTGGATTTCGCGGGTGTGGGAACGCGTTGAAGAAGAACTTGTTGCCGGCAGACAAGCCTTTGTGGTCTGCCCTGCCATCGATGCCGCAGGGGCACCCGAAGATGACCTTGATGCACTAGTCGAGGACGACATAGAACTCGATGCAGACGACGTGAAGCCCGAGAAGGCTTCAGTTGAGTCCATTTCTGCGCTGGTGCGTGAGCACCCCTTGCTCGGCAAGCGCCGCATTGCAGAATTGCATGGCCGAATGAGCAGCGATGACAAGGATGCAGTCATGCAGGCATTCTCTGCAGGGGACATCGATGTAATTGTGGCCACCACGGTGATTGAAGTGGGTGTGGACGTGCCCAACGCCTCCACCATGGTCGTGATGGATGCCGACCGATTCGGCGTCTCTCAATTGCACCAGCTCCGGGGACGTGTGGGCCGAGGGGGTGTGCCCGGTCTGGCACTATTTGTGACCCATGCCCAGCCTGGAACCACGGCTTATGAGCGAGTGGAGGCAGTGGCAAGCACCACAGATGGTTTTGAGTTGGCTCGAATTGACCTTGAGTTGCGCAGTGAAGGCAACGTGCTGGGCACGAGCCAGTCCGGTGGGCGTTCATCCCTGCGGTTACTTCGTGCTGCACGAGACGGCGACGTCATCATGGATGCCCGTGATGCGGCAGCTGAAATTCTTGCGTCAGATCCAGGATTTGCTGGCCACCCAGTGCTTGCTCAGGCCATCTCGCGTCGACTCAGTGAAAGTGAACGCGATTTCTTGGACAAAAACTAGCATTTTGCCTGCCCAGACGACTGTTTGGTGCGTAGGGTGGAGACATGCGCAGGATCGCCGTAGTCCCTGGTTCGTTTGACCCGATCACCCTCGGTCACATGGATGTCATTGCTCGAGCAACAAAGCTCTTCGATGAGGTTCACGTAGTCGTGGTGCACAACCCGGATAAGCATGCGCTGCTCCCGATTGCCCAACGTGTCACGTTGATTGAAGAAGCAATCGAAGAAGCGGGCCTGAGCGAGAACGTGGTTGTCGCTTCCTGGAGCATGGGTCTTCTGGTGGATTACTGTTCTGACGTGGGGGCAACCGTCTTGATCAAGGGTATTCGCACCCAGCTCGACATTTCCTACGAAACCCCCATGGCTATGGTGAACCGTAACCTGGCCGGCATGGAAACCATTTTCCTCATGCCAGAGCCCGGTCACTCCTATGTTTCCAGCTCACTGGTGCGTCAGGTTGCCTCGCTCGGTGGAGATGTTCGTCCCTACGTTCCCCACGTCGTGGCACAGTATCTCCAAGGCGCCTAATACTCTGTATCTATGGCTGAAAAATCACGCTGGTCGCTAGGCGCCAAGCTCAAAGGGCTCTTTGCGCGCGGAAGCGACGCTGATGACACGGTCGAGGACATCTTTGACGATGTCCCTTCGCTTCCTCGAAATGAAGAGGTAGATCGCGAGGTAGCACCTGCACCTGAAGCAGTTGTTGACAAGCCCAAGGCAGAAAAGAAGCCCGAACCTGAAAAGCTTGTTAAGCCTGTCGATGTTGTCGTTGAAGAACCAGTTGCTGAAGTAAAACCAGAGCCAGTAGCTGAGCCTGAAGCAGTTGTTCCGGAACTCATTACTGAGGTAGTTCCTGAGCCAACTCCTGCACCTGAGGTTGTGGCAGAGCCAGAGCCTGTTCACGAAGTTGTCGAAGAAACAGTCATTGCAGAGCCTGCTCCCGCTCGAGTAGTGGCTTCAAAGCCTACAAAGACAAAGCCTGTTGCCAAAGTTTCTCGTCGCTCAGCTATCGACGAAGATATGTGGGAAGAGTTGGAAGAAACCCTTCTTGCTGCTGACTTTGGCCCCGATATCACCGATGAACTCATCGAAGTCATGCGTGCCAATGTGGCCAAGTTCGGCACCACAGACCCCGATGACTTCATTCGTTTGTTGCGTGAAGCAATCGAAGACCGTCTGAACAAATTCGACACCACCCTCAAACTCAGTGAACGCCCTGCTGTGATTTTGGTAGTGGGCGTCAACGGTGTGGGGAAGACCACCACCATTGGCAAGGTGGCCAAATACATCTCTAACGCAGGTAAGAGCGTTGTGGTTGGCGCAGCAGACACGTTTCGTGCTGCGGCTGTTGATCAGCTGGCAACCTGGGCAGAGCGTGCCGGGGTAGATGTTGTTAAGCCGCAGATGGAAGGTCAGGATCCTTCTGCAGTGGCCTACCAAACCATTGAATGGGCCATCAACAAGGGCACCGAGATTGTCATTATCGACACCGCTGGTCGCCTCCAGACCAAGAGTGGTCTGATGGATGAACTTTCCAAGATCCGCCGTGTTATTGAAAAGCAGGCCCCCGTTTCTGAGGTACTTCTTGTTTTGGATGCCACCACCGGTCAAAACGGACTGTCTCAGGCAGAGGCCTTCCTCGAGCACGCAGGTGTCACTGGTTTGGTTCTCACCAAGCTCGATGGCTCTGCCAAGGGTGGTTTTGTTCTTGCTGTTCAAGAGCGCACAGGTATTCCGGTGAAGCTGGTAGGTAATGGCGAAGGCATCAATGACTTGATGGGCTTCACGCCACACGCCTTCGCAGCCCAGCTCGTTGGCTAGGCTAGAGGGGTTATGGCAACCTTCGGCACACTCTCCACGCGTCTTACGGAGTCCCTCAAAAACCTCCGCGGTAAGGGAAAACTTTCCCCCGCGGATGTAGACGGCACTCTGCGCGAGATTCGTCGCGCCATGCTGGACGCCGATGTCTCGCTCAATGTGGTCAAGAAGTTCACGAACGATGTTCGCGAACGCGCCCTCAGCGATGAGGTCAATAAGGCTTTGAACCCTGCCCAGCAGGTTGTTCAGATCGTGAACGAAGAGCTCGTCACTATTCTCGGTGGTGCACAGCGTCGTCTTGAGTTCGCTAAGAAACCACCGACCATCATCATGCTCGCTGGTTTGCAGGGTGCGGGTAAGACGACCCTGGCAGGAAAGCTGGCCAAATACCTCGCCAAGGACAAGCACACGCCACTTCTGGTCGCCTGTGACCTTCAGCGCCCTAACGCTGTTCAGCAACTCGAGGTAGTTGGTAAGAACGCCGGAGTGGCTGTCTACTCACCCGAGCCAGGAAATGGCGTGGGAGACCCCGTCAAGGTCGCGAAAGATTCCATCAAGTTCGCCAACGACAAGCAATACGACGTGGTCATCATTGACACCGCCGGACGCCTGGGTGTTGATGCGGAACTGATGAAGCAGGCAGCGGATATTCGTAAGGCTACGAACCCTGACGAAGTTCTCTTCGTTATCGACGCCATGATCGGTCAGGATGCTGTTGCCACAGCACAGGCCTTCCAAGAGGGCGTGGACTTCACCGGTGTTGTCCTCACTAAGCTTGATGGTGACGCCCGCGGTGGTGCGGCTCTTTCTGTCGTTTCAGAGACCGAACGCCCCATCATGTTTGCCTCCACAGGCGAAAACCTCGATGACTTCGAGCCTTTCTACCCAGATCGCATGGCTAGCCGGATTCTCGACCTCGGTGACATCCTCACCCTGATTGAGCAGGCGCAGGAAGCATTCGACGAGAACGAAGCAGCACAGCTGCAAGAGAAGTTCGCTACAGACTCCTTCACTCTTGAGGACTTCCTCAAGCAGATGCAACAGCTCAAGAACATGGGCTCCATGAAGAAGATGCTCGGCATGCTTCCTGGCGCAGGCGCCATGAAGGAGCAGCTGGAGAACTTTGACGAGAAGGAACTCGTTCGCACCGAAGCCATTATCCAATCGATGACCAAGGCTGAGCGTCAGAACACTAAGCTTCTCAACGGTTCACGACGCTTACGTATTGCCAAGGGTTCCGGCATGACCGTGACCGAAGTCAACGCGCTGGTCAACCGCTTTGAGCAAGCCGCCAAGATGATGAAGACCGTTGCCAAGGGCGGAATGCCTCAGATTCCTGGCATGGGCCCCATGGGCGCTATGGGTCACGGCGGCAAGAAGCAGATTGCGAAGAAGAAGGGTTCCAAGTCTGGAAACCCTGCCAAGCGAGCTCAGGAAAACGCTGCCCTTGCTGCGGGGGGAGTCAAGCCTGGAAATGGTGGCGGATTCGGCCTGGGTAACCAAGGTGCCGCAGGTGGTCCAAGTCCCGAAGAACTCGAAGCTCTGCAGAAGATGCTGGGCAAGGGCTAATCAACACATCCAGGAGAAGCAATGAGCTATTCAGTAGATAAGTCCGAAGACCAGTGGCGAGCTGAACTCAGTGCAGAAGAGTTCGCGGTGCTGCGTCAAGCTGCAACAGAGCGACCTTGGACAGGTGAGCTCTTGGATGAAAAGCGTGCAGGTCTCTACACCTGTAAAGCGTGTGGAAATGAGCTTTTCAAAGCAGGAACCAAGTTCGATTCTGGTTGTGGCTGGCCTAGTTTCTATGAATCTGTTCGTCCAGATGCTGTGGTGCTCCGAGAAGACGCAAGTCTGGGACAAATTCGCACTGAAGTGTTGTGTGCAGGTTGCGGTTCTCACTTAGGGCATGTTTTCCCTGACGGTTTTGGAACTCCGACGGGTGACCGTTACTGCATGAACTCTATTGCTCTCAACTTTGAGGCTGAGTAAGTATTACCTCAGCACTCTCACATCCGCAGACGTGAGTGATTCATTGAGTACAAGCTCATCATCCCTGAGAGTTAGTTTTTGAGCTTGCTCTGAAGCGGCGATGAGGTGTGCTGCCGCATGTCGAAGCTGACTAAAGGCAGCATTTGCGACTGCAGCTTCGGGGCTCATGGCATCGAGGCCCTGTTGTGCGAGTCGTTCAATGATCGCTCCGGCAGCTAACTCGTCTGCCACATTGTGCGTTTCTGCATCTGAGCAGATAATCAGCACAATGACGCGTCTTTGTTGCTCTAGTTGGTAGTTTGCCACCCAATCTGCAACCGCAAACGCATCAAAGTATGAGCCGACCAAGACCTTGCTGTCCCCGGGGAATGAATCCAGTTGGAGGGGGAGAGGCGCTGATTGAGACAGTGCATTAACCCAAATCACAACATCAGGGTTCACGTTCAACCGTTGAGCGCCTGAGAGTCCCCAGGTGCACATCACTTGGTAGTGGGGTCTGTTCATTTCTCTCCTGGGCTGGTTTCTTCAAACATACCTGCTGATTTTCCCTCTCGATTAGCCAATTAGGGCTCAAACCTGCCAGAATAGGAAGTCGAGTTCGACTCATATCCGACCCTCTAATCAGATAAGTGCCGAAACCCTTAGAGCTTGTACCGAGTGTGCCCCCACGCTCACGGTCGTCAGTTCATCCGTTACACATCACTCACAGGAGAATTGTGGCTGTCAAAATTCGTTTGAAGCGCATGGGTAAAATCCGTGCACCTTACTACCGCATCGTCGTAGCCGACTCGCGCACCAAGCGCGATGGTCGTGTTATCGAGGAGATCGGTAAGTACCACCCCACTGAGAACCCTTCGTTCATCGAGATCAAGTCAGACCGTGCACAGTACTGGCTCTCCGTTGGCGCACAGCCAACCGAGCAGGTAGCTGCACTTCTGAAGCTCTCAGGTGACTGGGGAATCTTCAAGGGTGACAAGAATGCAAAGAGCACCATTAAGGTTGCTGAGCCCAAGGCTGCATTCGTTGTCGACACTAAGAAGAAGCCAGTTCTCGTACCTAAGACTGAGAAGGCACCTAAGAAGGAAGAGGCAGCTGTTGAGGCTGCTGAAGAAGCCGTCGTAGAGGCCGCAGCTGAAGAAGCAGTAGTCGAGGCTGTTGCAGAAGCAATCGTCGAAGAGGCTGTAGCTGAAGCTGTTGTTGAAGAGGTAGCAGCTGAGGTTGTTGCCGAGGCTGAGGAAATCGTTGAGGCTGCTGAAGAAGCAGCTGGCGAGGAACAGGCCTAACCAACATGCTCGCATCAGCAGTCAAGCACCTCGTCAAGGGCATCGTAGAGAACCCCGATGACGTGAAGGTTGCTGTGCGTTCGAACAATCGTGGTGAGGTCCTCGAGGTTCATGTGAACCCCGAGGACCTTGGCCGCGTTATTGGCCGTTCAGGCCGCACTGCCAAGGCCATTCGCACTGTTGTGAACGCCCTGGCTGATGGTCGCAACGTTCGTGTCGACGTCGTCGACACCGACGCTTAAAGTGACCGCTGAAACTAGACAGACCCAACTTCGCGTAGGTCGTCTCACCAAGGCCCACGGCCTCAAAGGTGCTATCAAGGTCGAGCTCTATACAGATGAGCCCGAGAAGCGCTTTGTCCCCGGGGCCATTTTCTCTGTTCAGGTACCAGAAGAATCTCCCTGGCACGGCAAGAACATTGAGCTGATCGAACTTCGCTGGTACAACAGCCACCCCGTCGCTTTCTTCAAGGATGTTCCCGACCGCACTGCGGCCGAGTCTTTGATCAAGGCCATTCTCTGGGTTGAACATGACACCAGTGTCCTGCCGGAAGATCCTGAAGCGTGGTACGACCATCAGCTCACTGGCCTCAAGGCTGTGCGTGACGGTGTTGAAGTGGGAACTGTTGCTCGTGTGGATCATTTCCCCGCACAAGACCTCTTAGTGATCAAGACCCCCAAAGGTGACGTCATGGTTCCTTTCGTCAAGGCCATCGTTCCCGAGGTTGACATCGAGAAGGGCATAGTCACGCTGACTCCTCCAGGCGGACTCTTTGAAGAGCTTCCTGAAGACGAGGATGACGAAACACCTACCGAGGACTCCTCCGAGGCTTAAATGCGCATCGACATCGTCACGATCTTTCCGGAGTTCTTCGGCACTCTCGATGTTTCACTTCTCGGCAAGGCACGCCAGTCTGGATTGATTGACACGCGTGTGCACGACCTACGAGATGCCACCACCGATAAGCACCGCACCGTCGATGACACTCCTTATGGGGGCGGCGCCGGCATGGTGATGAAGCCTGAGCCCTGGGGTGACACTCTGGATGCAATTCTGGCGGATCCCGAAAGCTCCAAGACACCTGTGCTGATTGTGCCTTCACCTGCGGGGGAGCAGTTCACTCAGGCCGTGGCTAAAGAGCTGGCTGAAGAAGAGCAGCTCATCTTCGCCTGTGGCCGTTATGAGGGCATCGACCAGCGTGTGAGCGATCACTTTGCTAGCCGCATTCGAGTGCGCCCCATTTCGCTGGGAGACTATGTCCTCAACGGTGGGGAAGTAGCATCGCTGGCCATGATCGAGGCCGTAGGCCGCTTGATTCCAGGCATGGTGGGCAATCCTGAGTCGCTGGTGGAAGAAAGCCACGAAGACGGATTGCTGGAATATCCCAGCTATACCAAGCCTGCCGAGTGGCGAGGACTTGAAGTTCCACCTGTATTGCTTTCAGGAAACCATGGCGCAATTGCCACATGGCGTCACGAACAGCAGCTAGAACGCACCAAAGCTATTCGCCCCGATTTACTTCCTGAGTAAATCTCTGGCAGAATTGAATCTTGTGCCGTTGGTCTTACCCTGCCACAGGGGGCACTGAGACTTACAACACTGCACAATTACTTTTCATCATTCACGTATGAGACCTGTGGCTTGTACAGATTGAGATAAATCATGCACATTCTTGACGCTGTAGACGCACCATCGCTGCGTAGCGACATTCCAGAATTCCGCGCCGGTGACACCGTAAAGGTTCACGTAAACATCATCGAAGGTAACCGCTCTCGTATCCAGGTTTTCCAGGGTGTTGTTATCGGTCGCTCCGGTGAAGGCGTTCGCGAGACCTTTACCGTTCGTAAGGTTTCCTTCCAGGTAGGCGTGGAGCGTAAGTTCCCCGTTCACTCGCCCGTTATCGACCACATTGAGCTCGTCTCACGTGGTGATGTACGTCGTGCGAAGCTCTACTACCTGCGCAACCTTCGCGGCAAGAAGGCAAAGATCAAAGAGAAGCGCGACTTCTAAGTCGATTCTCACAAAGACCCCCGGTTCCTCCGGGGGTCTTTTGTTTTCCCCGCGGTGTTTCATATGCACCACTCAGGCTTTTGTCGGAAAGCGCAACCTAGACTTGAGGTGCAGAAGAGAGATTCAGGTTCATGACAGAAGTAGCACCCCCGCGACGCCCCTTATTGCGTTCATTTCTGTATTTCCTGCGTGATGTTTTAGTTATTTTTGGCATCGCAATTCTGGTCTCTTTCCTCGTCAAGACCTTCCTTGTTCGCTCCTTCTTTATTCCCTCGGCGTCGATGGAACAAACCCTCATGATTGATGACCGTGTCATTGTCAACGAGCTCGTTCCCAAGGCAGTTGCGGTGGACCATGGCGACATCGTGGTCTTCAAAGATCCCGGGGGATGGCTTCCCGCCAGACCTCCTGTGGAGGTCACAGGAATCCAAGCTGGAACCGAATGGGTTCTTTCCCTCTTTGGTTTGGCCTCGCCTGATAGCAATGATCACCTCATCAAGCGAGTGATTGGATTGCCAGGCGACACGGTTGAGTGCTGCTCTGCTGACGGCAAGATTATTGTCAACGGTGTTCCCATCTCAGAGCCGTACATCACCGTTCCTGCGGGGGAGACCCGGGCTTCAGCTATCGACTTCAACGTGACTGTTCCTGAAGGCTCGCTTTTTGTGATGGGCGACAACCGTTACAACTCCAAAGACTCGCGCTACAACACCGATAAGCCCGGTGGCGGATTCGTCGGAATAGATAACGTCGTCGGACGCGCCTTCGTACTGAGCTGGCCAATGAGCCACTGGGGTTGGCTCTCCAACTACCCAGAAGTCTTTGCTGACGTTCCTGACGCCACAATCGCCAAGTAGGACTCATGCCTGCTGAACCCACCCTCGATGTCGAGCAGGAACTCTTTGCTTCGGGCTCCACCCTCATCATTGGTATCGATGAAGTCGGTCGTGGGGCGATGGCAGGACCGGTCATGGTGGGCGTGTGTGCACTGCGACCCGGAAAGACAGAATTCCCTGCCGGTTTGCGAGACTCCAAGCTGGTTTCTGAAAAGAAGCGCAATACTTTGTTCCCTGAAGTTCGAGAGTGGGCTCCCACGGCCGTGGGAGAGGCCTCAGCCGCAGAAATTGATGAACTAGGCATCACGGCATGTTTAGGTCTTGCTGCGCGCAGAGCGCTCATCCAGCTCCATGAAGCAGGTATTCCCGTGGGAGAAGCAACCGTGCTGCTTGATGGTGCACACGACTGGTTGAATCCTGCCCTGTCGAGCAAACTTCCGGTGATTACTCGGGTCAAGGCCGATCAGGATTGTGCTGTTGTCTCAGCGGCGTCCATTGTTGCGAAAGTGACCCGAGATGAACTGATGGTTTCTCTTGATACACAGCACCCTGAATATGGCTGGGCATCGAACAAGGGCTATGGAGCTGCCGTGCACATGGAAGCCATCAAGACCATCGGGCTGACTCCTTATCACCGTGCCAGCTGGGTGAAGTAAGACCTTTGCTGTTAGACGTAGGATTGACTCACCATGGATGAAGAAGACTTCGACGACTACGACCGCGAGGCTGAGCTTGCTCTGTACCGCGAATACCGTGATGTCGTTGGTCAGTTCTCCTACGTGATCGAGACAGAACGTCGTTTCTATCTCGCCAACGAAGTCGACGTGAAGCGCATTGACGCTGAACACGACTTCTACTTCGAACTCACCATGAGTGACGTCTGGGTTTGGGATGTCTACCGCGCTGACCGATTCGTCAAGAGCGTGCGTGTATTGACGTTCAAGGATGTGAACGTTGAGGAGCTCTCCTCAAAGGAGTTTGAACTCCCGAAGGAACTCGCTCTCGACGAGTAGTCCTCCACAGTTGTGTCGAAGTGAACTCGGCCACATCTATGTTTCTCTGTGGGTTCATGAACCTGTGTTGAGCTGATGATTCTCTTCGGAGGTCATCATGACAACAATTTGTGGTTTGCCCAGTCTGGCTGTTGAAGAACATATGCGGCAGGTGATGCCGGAAGATGAAGATTCAGAAAAGCTTGCCATTGGTTTTGCTCGAGCAGCATGGTCCACCCTGATTGAACCGGGCGACAGAGTCGCCGGTCGGCTCGTTGGCTTGTTCGGACCAGAGCGGGCCCTCCAGTTCCTCATTGACCGTTTCCGTGCTGATGAGATCGTCAAGGAATCTGAAGAATTCGTTGAACTCGAGAGTGAGCCAGCTCAGTTCGAGGAAGATCTTGCTGAAGGAATCACAAGATGGCAGCCGCGGCTCAACTCTGGAGATGCGCTGAATGCGGTGGCGCATGCAGCCAAGCTAGGCGCATTTCTAGTTACGCCAGAGCAGGAACTGTGGCCCGTAGGACTCGACGATTTGGGTATGCATGCTCCACTGGTGTTGTGGGGAAGGGGGCAATACTCAGCACTAGAGAAGTTTGAGAACTCTCTCGCAATCGTTGGAGCACGTGCTTCAACGGGTTATGGCGAGCACGTCACGATGGAGACCGTTTCTGCGATTGCTGAGGTAGGCGTAGCGATTGTTTCCGGGGCTGCCTATGGCATCGATGGCATGGCCCATCGATCAGCGTTGGCTGTGGGTGGAACAACCATGGCTTTCCTTGCCGGTGGAGTGGATCGCTTCTATCCCAGCGGGCATGATGCTTTGCTGGGGCGCATCATGGAATCAGGTCTGGTGTTGGCAGAAGCACCCTGTGGTTATGCACCTACGAAGTGGAGGTTCCTGCTTCGTAATCGCTTGATTGCAGCTTCCAGTCAGGCCACCGTAGTGATGGAAGCAGGGTGGCGTTCAGGATCTCTCAACACGGCAAACCATGCCGCAACATTGGGGCGGCCTCTCGGAGTTGTCCCAGGTCCTGTCACCAGCGCGTCATCTGCTGGCTGTCACCGTTTGCTACGTGAATATGACGCCGTCTGCGTCACGACAGCTTCAGAGATGTTGGAGCTGCTGCCTGGCCAGCCACCAGCTCTAAGCGAGTCAGAGCGTGCAGAAGCGCAAGAGTGAGGCATTCTTGAACCTATGCAGCTTGAGAGTGCCCTAGACGGCTTCATCGCCTATCTGGGCGCTGAGCGTGGCTATTCCGAGCACACCATCAAGGCGTATTCGTCAGACCTCAGAGATCTGGCGAGCTATGCCGAACGTCGGAATGTGAAAACTCTGGAGGGAATCAACCTCGAGTTCCTCCGTGACTGGCTGTATGAATCTGCACAAACTGGTCTGAGCAAGACAACACTCGCACGGCGTTCGGCGAGTGTTCGAAGCTTCACAGCGTGGATGCGTCGCCAAGGAATTTCTGAGAATGACGCGGGAGCCAGGCTTAAGTCGCCTAAAGCAGATCAATCCCTACCTCGAGTCATTTCGATGCCTCAACTGGATGAGATCTTTGAGCAGTTGGTCGATAACGCCAATGAAGGTGATCCACTTGCCCTGCGAGACCTTGCCATCATTGAGCTGCTTTATGCCTCAGGATTACGTGTCTCAGAACTGGTGGGCTTGAACACGGGAGATGTTGACCTCGATCGCCTCACTGTCCGAGTGATGGGTAAGGGATCGAAAGAGCGCGTTGTCCCATTTGGTATTCCGGCAGCATCAGCAATTACGGACTACCTCACTCGTTCGCGCAAGATCTTGGTTGAAGGAAAGCCTTCGACAACAGCCTTTTTTGTCGGTGCACGTGGTGGCAAACTCAGCACGCGTGCCGTCTATGGGCTCGTTGCGTCACTGCTTGAACCTTTAGGGGGCAGCGGACCTGCAGGCCCACACGCCCTGCGTCACACCGCAGCAACGCATCTACTTGATGGCGGTGCAGACTTGCGTATTGTGCAGGAAATGCTTGGTCACGCCAGCATGGGCACGACTCAGATTTACACTCACGTCTCTATGGAGCGACTGACGTCGAGCTACCAGCAAGCGCACCCTCGCGCTTAGCTGCTGCTTTCATCTGCTGCTTGAACCAAGCAGTGTCCGTGATGCGTGCCAGGACAGGCCCTGAAATCACAGTGATGAGCATGTAGGTAGCAGCAAGTGGTGCGATCAACGGCTGAACGCCGGCAGAGACGGCGAGACCAGCAATGATCACAGTGAACTCTCCACGTGGCATCAGAGCTAGTCCGGTACGCCAACGACCTGGGCGGCCGATACCTGCTCGTTTGGCCGCCAGATAACCCGTGAGGACCTTGGTACTCATGGTGACTACAGCAAGAATCAGCGCGGGGAAGAAGACTTCTGGAATATCTGCGGGGTTCGTCGTGAGACCAAAGAAGACGAAGAAGATAGCTGCGAAGAGATCACGTAGGGGAGCCAGCAGCTTCTCAGCGTTGTGGGCAACCTGACCTGAGAGGGCAATACCAACCAGGAAGGCTCCCACAGCTGCAGAGACCTGCACTTCTGAGGCGAGGCCTGCCACCAACATGGTGAGGCCCAGAACGCCCATCAACAGGGTTTCAGGCTGTTCTGAGTGGAAGATGCGGGAGAGCTTCTTTCCGTGACGAACGGCCAGGTAAAGAACGATAGAAACCGAGCCGACTGCGATCGCCACAGTGATTGCACCCTGGAGCAAGCTGGCACCAATAACCACGGCCGAGAGAATCGGCAGATAAAACGCCATGGCCAAGTCCTCGAGCACGAGGACAGAAAGAACAATGGGAGTTTCGCGGTTACCCAAGCGGCCCAAGTCTCTCAGCACCTTGGCAATGACACCGGAAGACGAAACCCACGTCACACCTGCCATGGCGAGGGCAGCGATGGGGCCCCAGCCCAAGACCAAAGCAAACACTGCGCCAGGGATGGCATTGAGCAGACCGTCCCAAATACCTGCCCGGGCAGAAGACTTCAGGTTGCCCACCAGCTCTGTGGGTGAATATTCCAAACCGAGCATGACAAGTAGCAGTACGACTCCGAGCTCTGCACCAGAGCTAAGGAAGTCAGTACTCGCTTGCAAAGGGAGCAAGCCACCAGAGCCGAATACCAGCCCTGCCGTCATATAGAGGGGGATAGGTGATTGACCGAACTTGATGGCGAGGCGCCCGAGCAGACTGAGGCCCAGGAGCATAGCTCCCACCTCAATCAGCATCCAGGTCTCGTCGTGCATAACTAGACCTGACTGTGTGCCAGAAGCTTGTCGAGTGAGTCCAGACCTTCGCGTGTTCCTACCGCAACAATGAGGTCATCCATTCGGAGAATCTCTGCGGGCGTTGGGGAAGCAATGACATCCTTGCCACGCAAGATGGCAACAATAGACGTTCCGGTCTTGGTACGCGCCTGGGTGTCACCGAGAGGGCGATCCAAGAAACGTGAATCTGCGGGCAGGACGAGCTGCTCGGTATAAAGACCAATGGTTCCGCTGCCCAAGCCAGAGAGCTGGCTCAAGAGAGCTGCGTGGCCAAGAAGATCAGACAAGGCGGCAGCTTCGTCACCAGTCAGCGCTACAGAGCCAAGGATGGCGTCTGGATCTTCGGGATCGTAGAGAGCAACTTCACGGTGGCCGTCGCGGAAGCTCAGGACACCAATGTGCTGGCCGGCTTGCGTCACGACGTCGTGACGAACTCCAAAACCAGGGAGGTCAATTTTTTCGATGCGTACACCCATGCCTCCACGTTATCTCAGAGCAGAGCGCAGGCCTTCCGATACGTCTGAATCGAGGAAAGTGAAACCTGAACTTAATAGAACTTCAGGAGAGATTTTTTGGCTGGAAAGAAGTAGTTCACGACCGGCTTGTCCTAATACAAGAGAGATGGCAAAGCCTGGTGCGGGGAACCAGTAGGGACGGCTCATCAGCTTCGCTAGAGCTTTCATGAGGGTTCCAGATGTTGCAGGTTGTGGTCCCACGAGATTCACCGGACCGGAGATGTTGTTTTCAATGAGGAACGCTAGTGCGCGGGCTTCATCGCGCAGGCTGATCCAGGGCCACCAGTCTTTACCGCCAGCAAGCGGGCCTGAAACAAAGAAAGAAGTAAGTAGCCGCAGCGGACCTAGGGCACCCTTCTTGCCGAGGACTAAACCGGTTCGTGCGTAGGCAACCCGTGTGTGCTTTTCTGCGGGTTGCGCTGCTGCTTCCCACGAGACAACAACATCTGAGAGGAAACCATCGCCACGGGGTGATTTCTCTGTCAGGACTTCATTGTCGCGGTTGCCATAGAAACCAACAGCTGAACCATTGATGAGTGCACGAGGCTTTTTCTTGGCTAGTTCGATTGCTTCTACGATTGTGGTCGTTGTTGCTAAACGTGAGTAGAGAATCTCATGCTTGGTTTTTGCTGTCCATGGCATCTTGCTAATAGAAGAACCTGCCAAGTTCACAATCACATCAATAGGTTTGCCAATGAAATCGGAAATGTGGTCAAGATCTAGCGGCTCATTTTCTTTCGGCCAGGTAAATCCCATCACCCCACCAGCAGTCCAACTTGCAGTGCGTGAAAGGTAGTGCACCGTGTGCCCCGATGCTGTGAGTTCTTGGCGAAGGGCAGTTCCGATCATGCCGGTACCACCAGCAATGAGGACGGTTAACGAACGAGCCACGACTGCCTCCAATTCAGGAAGCGGCCGTGGCTCGAAAAAGAATGAGTTAGGCGGAAGCGCTTCCGCGTCCCACGATACCGGCGCGCACCAGCAACACATAGATTTGGCAGCCGAGGCAGTAACCAAATACTGAGTTGAGGAATGCGGCCACGAAGGCAAATGCCACGGCAACGATAGCTCCGGTGGTGAGGCCCAGCAGGGCAAAGATCAAACCAGCCAGAGAAATGATGAACCCGATCAACTGAGCAAATGTGGGTGGCTTGGGATCTTCGAGCTCGGCGGGAGCCGAAAGGCGGGGGCGAACCAGGGCCTTGAAGATTGCGCCATAGGGGTGCTTGGCAATGCCCGCAAATGCGCCGATTGCAAAGATGGCGGTGATGTAGGTCAACAGGATGCCTGCGGGGGTGGCGAAGTTCTGGGCCAAAGAGTTACTGCTGGAGAGTGCCTCAGGATTTGCCAGTAAGAAGACCAGTTCAACAGTGAGGGTGATTAACGTGACAGTTGCACCAAAGCGGGGACCGCGAGGGTCAACACCCTTGGTTCCGGGCTTGGCTGCGAGGGGGTTGGGCTTGTTAGATGACATAGCTGTCGTGTTCTCTCTTGATAGCGATTTCCAAACCAGCGGTGACTGCTTCGGGACGTGGTGATCCACCGATACGAGCGGCGATGGCGCCGCTGTCATCGAGGATGAACGTGGTGGGGGTTTGCAGAATGTTGAACTGCTGAGCCAGGTCTTGACGGTTGGTGAGGTCAACATCGACATGGGAGACGCCGGGGTGATCTTTCGCCACTTGCTCGAGGTACTTCCTGGTGCCAGGGCACTTGGTGCAAAACTCTGAACTGAACTGGAGCAGTGTTCCGATTTTGCCGAACTGAACGCCACCACCCAAGGTTGCAGGGTCGACTCGAGTGAGACCATCTTCTTTCTTCACACGGCCTTCAGCAGCTTTAATGATCAGACCCAGCGCGGTGGAAACCACAATGAGTCCGCCGATCAGCAGAAGGATGAGTGAGAGGTCCATGGTTATTACAGACTATTTCTCCTCAACCCCGTCGTGCCGAGTGTGACGTAACGTGACGACGGGTAAGGTTTTATCCGTGGCTGAGATTGAATTTCGTTCAGATGTAACTGTTGAATTGGTGCGCTCGAGCGCCCACGACTCCGATGTGCTTTTTGCTGCACGTGTGTCGACCCAGGGAGAGCAGACTCTAGAAGAGTCCATGCACACTCCTGAGTCACGTGCAGAGGACGAGAAGCGCGACAAGGGTCTCATCAACTACCTGATGCGTGACCGCCACGGTTCTCCCTTCGAGCACAACTCGATGACCTTCTACGTACAGGCACCGATCTTCGTCTTCCGCGAGTTCATGCGCCACCGCATTGCTTCCTACAACGAAGAATCTGCTCGTTACCGTGAGCTCAACCCTGTCTTCTATGTGCCCGCTGCTGACCGTAACCTTATTCAGGTGGGTAAGCCAGGTGCTTATGACTTCATTCCTGGAACCCCTGAGCAGACAGCTCTGACTCAGGAAGCAACCAAGCGTGCAGTAACTGTGGCTTACGAAGAGTACGAGCGCATGTTGGAAGCGGGCATTGCTCGTGAAGTTGCACGCGGAGTTCTTCCCGTCGCTACGTACTCCTCGATGTACGTAACCATGAACTCGCGCTCGCTGATGAACTTCCTGTCATTGCGTACCAAGCGTGAAGGTACCCACTTCCCTTCTTTCCCTCAGCGTGAGATTGAAATGGTTGCCGAGAAGATGGAAGACGAATGGGCCAAGCTCATGCCTCTGACCTACTCCGCTTTCAATGAGCACGGTCGCGTTTCGCCGTAATCACGGCTTTTCAGTACGCTTAATCTGTGGCTACCCCAGAAAACCCTTTCGGACAAGTACTTGTCGCGCTCGTAACTCCGTTCACCGCAGATGGTGAAGTGGATTGGAATGACGTTGAGAAGCACATTGACTACGTCATTTCGAATGGCGCTGACGGCATTGTTGTGACCGGCACCACAGGTGAAACCAGCACCTTGACTGACGATGAGAAGGTCAAGCTCGTCGAAGTGGGTAAGAAGGTTGCGGGCAACCGCGCCAAGATCATCATGGGTGGTCCTTCAAACGAAACCGCTCACGCTATTGAGCTGGCAAAGAAGAGTGCCAAAGCCGGTGCTGACGGCATCATGGCGGTCACTCCGTATTACAACAAGCCCACCCAAGCTGGCGTGCTTACTCACTTCCGGATGGTTGCAGACGCGACTGACCTGCCGTTCATCATGTACGACATCCCAGGCCGATCAGGTATTCAGATCCAGTATGAAACCATCCTCCGCTTGGCAAAGCACCCCAACATTCTTGCTGTGAAGGACGCCAAGGGTGACTTCAGCGAAGTCAGCCGTGTGTTGAACCAGACAGATCTTCTTTACTTCTCTGGTGATGATGCCAACGTGCTTCCTCACATGGCTATTGGCGCATCGGGTTTGATTGGTGTCACCGCAAACGTTGCACCCGCTCCGTATCGTGCGATCGTTGACGCAGTCAACAAGGGTGACCTCACGACTGCAACAGCTGAACACAAAGCTCTCGAGCCGTTAGTTCGAGCTCTGATGACTCACGTTCCCGGCACTGTCGCTGCGAAGTACGTTCTGCACGGCCTGGGCCAGATTGGTAGCCCACGCGTTCGTCTTCCCCTCGTCGGTCCTGAGGAATGGGAAGCAGCCAAGATCGAAGATGAGATCTCTCTTGTCGGTCCGATTGCTGGCGTTGACTTCTCCAACTTCCGCCCCGACCGCAATGCCGCCGCTGGCGGAGCATTGCCCAAAATCGCCGGCACTACCAGGTAGCGCCACACTCGTCAGGGCATCCGCCAGGGCGTGAATACGGATCTTTTGATCCATGCTCGTAAGAGGAATATGCCTAACGAACTGTTTGACCCACCTGCATTAGAAAACGGAACGCTGCGCGTTGTCCCACTCGGAGGAGTGGGGGAGATTGGTCGCAACATGACCGTCTATGAACTCAATGGCAAACTGCTTGTCGTGGACTGTGGTGTTCTCTTTCCGGAAGAGACTCAGCCAGGTGTAGACCTGATCCTCCCGGACTTCAGCTACATCCGTGATCGCATGGATGATGTTCTTGCGATTGTTCTGACTCACGGCCATGAAGACCACATTGGTGCTGTTCCCTATCTTCTTCGTTTGAAGAATGACATTCCATTGGTGGGTTCTGGTCTGACGCTTGCTCTCATCGAAGCAAAGCTCAAAGAACACCGCATCCAGCCCTACACCTTGCAGGTGAAAGAGGGCGATAAGGAACAGTTCGGACCTTACGAACTCGAGTTTGTTGCGGTCAACCACTCCATTCCTGATGCTCTGGCTATCGCTATTCGCTCTGAAGCAGGCCTTGTCCTTCACACTGGTGACTTCAAAATGGACCAGCTTCCTCTCGATGGTCGCCTCACCGACCTGCGTGCATTCGCACGCCTCGGTGAAGAGGGCGTGGATCTTTTCCTTCCTGACTCCACTAATGCGGACGTTCCCGGCTTCACCCCGCTCGAGCGTGAAATCGGGCCGGTGCTAGAAAGTGTGATTCACCGCTCCAAGCGCCGAGTTATCGTGGCCAGTTTCTCTTCCCACGTTCACCGCGTCCAGCAAGTCATTGATGCTGCGGTGGCAAACAATCGTCACGTGGTGTTGATGGGCCGTTCTATGGTGCGCAACATGGGCATTGCTACTGAGCTGGGGTATCTCGAAGTTCCTGAAGGAACCATCATCGATGCCAAGAAGGCTGCAGATCTTCCCGATGACCGTCTGGTTTATATGTCCACTGGTTCCCAGGGTGAACCGATGGCTGTGCTTGCTCGTATGGCAAACCTCGAACACCAAATTGAAGTTGGTCCTGGAGACACTGTCATCTTGGCTTCGAGTCTGATTCCTGGAAACGAGAACGCGGTCTATCGAGTCATTGATGGTTTGACCAAGCTTGGTGCGAAGGTCGTCCACAAGGGCAATGCCAAGGTTCACGTTTCAGGTCACGCAGCTGCTGGGGAGTTGCTTTACTGCTACAACATCCTGCAGCCGAAGAACGTATTTCCAGTCCACGGTGAATACCGCCACCTCG
The DNA here is from genome assembly GCF_029892845.1 of Aurantimicrobium minutum. Classification (GTDB taxonomy): domain Bacteria; phylum Actinomycetota; class Actinomycetes; order Actinomycetales; family Microbacteriaceae; genus Aurantimicrobium; species Aurantimicrobium minutum_B. The sequence goes on along the minus strand of NZ_JARXVT010000003.1, from coordinate 104,556 downwards.
TTGCGAACGCCAACCTTGCTATCGACTCAGGCGTTGATGCGCACCGCACCATCTTGGGCGAAGATGGCACCGTGATCGATCTCAAAGATGGCATTGCTCGTGTTGTTGGCCAGCTCGACATTGGTTATGTCTACGTTGACGGCTCCAGCGTCGGTGAGATTACAGATAACGACCTTAAGGATCGCCGCATCCTTGCTGAAGAGGGCTTCATCTCGATCATCGTGGTAGTTGATCCTGCCACCGGCAAGATCATCGTGGGGCCAGAGATTCATGCCAAGGGCTTTGCTGAAGATGATGCTGTGTTTGATGAAATCAAGCCAGCAATTGCCAAGGCTCTGCAGGAAGCTGCGCACAATGGAGTTCGCGATGCGCATTCCCTGCAGCAGGTCATTCGTCGCACAGTGGGGCAGTGGGTTTCCAAGAGCTACCGTCGCCGCCCGATGATTATCCCTCTCGTCATCGAAGCCTAAATTCATCGAATAAGTAGTCGACGCGTGTCGATGATTTCGTTTAGGCTACAGATGTGTCCTCAACGAAGAAACCAAAACAAGCCACGCGTGCTGATGTTGCGCGGATGGCTGGCGTTTCCGAGAGCACAGTGAGCTACGCCCTTACAGGCGTTCGCCCCATCAGTGAAGATACGCGTGAGCGCATCGAAGAGGCCATGCAAACTTTGGGCTATGTTCCCAACGCCATGGCACAAGCTTTGGCTAGTAAGAAGTCTGGTTTGCTCGCACTGTTGTTTCCCGTGGGGGAGCGCGGCTTTGGCGAGACCGACTTTGAGTATGTCGAGGCAGCCACTGAGGCAGCAGCCGAAGACGGCTATCAATTGCTGTTGTGGCCTAACGCTGTTGAAGACACTGCATCGCTCAAGAAGATTGTGGCGCAAGGCCTCGTCGAGGGTGTTCTCTTGATGGAGGTCAGGTCTCACGACCCTCGCGTTGAAGTATTGCGAGAAAGCGGAACTCCGTTCTGCTTGATCGGCCGTACTGATGATTCCCAAGATTTAACTTATGTTGATGCGGACTTCTCGCAATGGGGCCCAATGGCTATTCACCACCTGGCAGATCTCGGCCACACCAACGTTGGCGTCATCTCTATGCGAGATGAACTCGTTGAGGCTGGATATGGTCCTGTTGTGCGCACTGAGAAGCCGCTGATCGAAGTTGCCAACCGCTCTGGCGTGAAGCTGACCATCAAGCACCCCAAGCCCACCATTCGTTCCGGGCGACAGGCGTTCGAAGAATTGCTTCAAGAGCAACCCGATATCACGGCAATCATCGGCTTCAACGAACCTGCCTTTATTGGTGCTCTTGAGGTGGCTGGTGCCAGGGGCATGAGCATTCCTGGTGATCTTTCTGTTCTAAGCTTTGGACTTTCTGATGAAGCAGCAAATATGACTGTCCCTGCTCAAACCACGATCAACGTGGATGGCCCCGAGCTGGGCCGAATGGCTGTGCAGTACCTCATTGCCCGTCTCAATGGTGACAAGAAGTCGGTGCTGCAAAATCTCACCCAGCCTCAGTTCTTTGATCGGGGCAGTACTGGTCCTGCCCCGCAATTACGCGGGTAAGGGAACAAATTACCCCTTGAATCACGATTCGGTTACGAAAATCCGAAACGGCGTTTCCGGGGTAGACAATGCCCTTAACCATTAGATAGATTTCTCTTTATCGACGCGCGTCGACGATGCGCGTCAACCTGGAAGCACCAAAGAAGTTGCGTGGCCAAATTGGTCACCACTGAGAAAGGTAATTACTAATGAAGGTAAGCAAGCGCGGTCTCCGCGTCGCCGCAGCTGTTGCTGCAGGTGCGCTCACCCTCGGCACCCTCTCGGGTTGTGCCGCTGGTGGTAACGACAGCAAGACATTCAACGTATGGTGGTACTCCGGTGAAGACACCGCTCAGTACATCGCATGGACCGAGGCTCTCGATGAGTTCAAGGCCGCAAACCCTGACGTAACCGTTAACTTCGAGTTCAAGACCTGGGAACAGATCGAGAAGTCGGGTAACTCCATCCTCGACTCCGACAAGGCACCTGACCTTTCCGAGTGGAACAAGGGTAACGGTACCGCTGGTGCAGCTTCACAGGCTGGTCTGCTCCTCAACCTCGAGGACTACGCAGCTCAGTACGGCTGGACTGACCTCCTCCCCGCATCTGCACAGCAGGTTGGACGCTACACCGACGGCCTCATGGGTAACGGAGACCTCTACGGTGTTCCTACCTACGGTGAGTACGTAGGTTGGTTCTACAACGCTGACGTTCTTTCCGCTAACGGAATCGACGCAACCGCTCTCAAGAGCCAGGCTGACCTCGAAGCTGCATTCGCAACCCTCACTGCTGCAGGAATCACTCCTATCGCAGCAGCTGACTACATGCTCGTGCACCTCGCATACAACCTGACCCTGAACAAGGCTGACAACGACTGGGTAAACGCTTACCAGTTCTTCGATGGAGAAACTGACTTCAACGACGCAGCTTTCACTCAGGCATCTGAGCAGATCCAGAGCTGGACCCAGAAGGGTTACATCGCAGCTAGCGCTTCCGGTGCAACCGCTGACGACGCAGTCGCAGCATTCACCAGCGGCACCTCTCCATTCATGCCTGGTGGTACCTGGCTTGATGGAACCGTTGCTGGTGCAGCTAAGTTCACCTGGGGCAAGATCCTCAACCCAGGTAACGCTGTATCGACCGGTTCTGCTGGAAACATCTGGGTTATCCCTGCAAAGGGTAAGAACCCTGACCTCGCAGCTGAGTTCATTAACTTGACTCTGCAGGCAAAGGCACAGAACACCATGGCTGCAAACGGTGGTCTTCCACTGCTCGCAACCGAGCTCGGTGACAACGCAACTACTGCAATCACCCTGCCTCTCTTCCAGCAGCTCGTTGCTGACAACGGTCTCGGTTTCTACCCTGACTGGCCCGTATCCGGTTACTACGACATCCTCAAGGCTGCCGTAATCGACCTCGTAGCAGGTAACACCACTCCTGCTGAGTACCGCGAGGCAATCGGTTCGTACTACGAAGAGAACAAGCCATAACCAGTCGTCGATGAGGCATTAGCCTCACCATACTGATAGGCAACAATCCGGTGCGGTGTCGTCCGCGGCATCGCACCGGATTTCTCTTTCTTGCGGGGGATTCTTCTCCTCGCTAGTCTCGTGAGACAACAGAGGGGTTTACCCCTCACACTTCCCTCCACCTTGAACTTTCTGACAACGAGGTCATCATGACTGCACTTACTTCGGACAAAGTCCGCAAGAAGTACAAAAACTCAAACGGCGTTTACTGGCCTTACATGGTTCCAGGACTCATCGCCTTCACTTTGATCGTGATTGTTTCTTTCGTATGGAACATCTACCTCTCCTTCACGAAGTGGAATGGCCTCGGCGCTCCTAAATGGATTGGCTTCGATAACTACGCCAAGCTCATGGTCGATGAGACCTTCTGGCAGTCGTTCCTTCACTCTGTTGTCTTCATCTTCGCTATGGCGATTGTCCCCACCGCGCTGGGTCTGATTATTGCCTCCGCACTTTTTGACTACGTGTCACCACGATTTGGAAACGCAACCTCGGCAGCATCTCGCGCAGGTTTTTTCCTCCCTCAGATCATCCCCATCCCCATCGCAGGTCTGCTGTGGACTTGGATGCTTTCTTCACAGACCGGTATCGTCAACAAGGTTTTGACCGACTGGGGGCACCCTGAATGGGCGCAAAACTGGCTCGGTGACGCTAAGTGGGCCATGTTCTCGGTCACCATCGTCCTGATTTGGATTCAGGTCGGATACACCATCGTGATCTTCATGTCTGGTCTTGCCCGTGCTGACCAGTCCGTTCACGAGGCTGCAGCAATCGATGGCGCTACATGGTTCCAGCGCTTCCGCATCATCACCTTGAACCAGCTCGCCCCTGAAATTGCAGTGGTATTGCTGACAACGACAGTGGCGGCTCTAAAGGTATTCGCTCCGGTCTATGTCATGACACAAGGTGGTCCAGGTACAGCTACAACAGTTCCTGCTTACTACTCCTACTTCAACTTCATCCAGACCAGCAAGGTTGGTTACGGTGCCGCTATTTCTACCGTGCTCGCCATCCTGCTGATCGTCATGTCGTTGGTCATTTTCCGTTACCAGAACAAGCAGGGGGAAAACCGATGAGCACCGCAATCATGGTTGAAAACACCCTCAACCCCGAGTCTCGTAAAGCTCAAAAGGTCAGCAAAAAGGGTAAGGGTGGCTTCAACAAGCGCACTCCTGTTTCCTGGCTCGTCGTAGCTTTCATGATTGCCAGCGCACTGGCATGGATTTCTCCGCTGTACCTGGCCTTCGTCAACTCGGTCAAGACCCCAGAGGAATACACCACAACTGGTCCGCTGACTCTGCCTAGCCAAATCAGTTTTGAAGGAATCCTTCACTTCTGGGAGAAGGCTGACTTCTCCCTCAAGCTCTGGAACTCGTTCCAGATCAGCTTCTGGGTAGCTATCTTGGGTGTGGCTCTGAGCTTCTTCACCGCTTATGCCATTGGTATTGGCCGCGTCCGTGGTCGTTTCTGGATTCTGGGTCTGTTCCTTGTTGCGTTCACCATTCCTGGTGAAGCACTGATGTACCCACTTCTCCGTATGGCAAAGATGGTTGGTCTCTATGACAACATCTGGGCACTGATCATCATCTTCGCTGTGTTGCAGAGCGCCTTTGGTACGTACCTGGTGTCCTCAGTGATGTCTGACTTCCCCATGGAACTGCTAGAAGCAGCTCGCATTGACGGTGCAGGTAGCTGGCGTTTGCTCAAGGACATCGTGTTCCCGCTGGTCCGCCCCACGCTGACTGTTCTGATGGTGTTCTTCTTCATCTGGACCTGGAACGAATTCCTTCTACCGCTGGTTATGTTGCCGTCGAATGACAGCCAAACCGTGGCGTTGTCGATGGGTCTGGCTTCTGGTCAGTACACCAGTGACCCCACCACGCAGGCGGCTGCAGCCTTGGTTGGTATCTTGCCAACTCTCTTGTTCTTCCTGATCTTCCAGCGCACACTCCTCAAGGGTGTCACGATGGGTTCAGTCAAGTAATAACTGGGGGTTGTGGGGGAGTAACATCCCTCACAACCCCACCTTTTGCCCCACAATCGACGCGCGTCGATGAACAGGAAATCTGTTCGAAAGAAACATCACGTAGCATCACAGAAACAAACGAAAGTTGAGTGACATGTCTGAGTCAGTATTCCTCTCCGGAGATGAAAACTGGTGGCGCCAAGCAGTTGTGTACCAGGTGTACCCACGCTCGTTCAAGGACTCCAACGGTGATGGCCTGGGCGACATCAAGGGAATTACCTCCAAGGTTGACTACCTTTCAGAACTTGGCGTAGATGCGATCTGGCTGAGCCCCTTTTACCCTTCTGCTCTCGCAGATGGCGGCTATGACGTTGCGGATTACCGTGACGTAGACCCCAAGCTCGGAAATCTTGCTGATTTTGACGAGATGATTGCGGCATACCATGCCAAGGGAATCAGAGTCTTTGTTGACATCGTGCCCAACCACTCTTCTGACCTTCACGTGTGGTTCCAGGAAGCGCTGAAGGCAGAGCCAGGATCTGCTGCCCGTGATCGTTACATCTTCCGTGACGGTAAGGGTGAAAACGGCGAACTACCCCCAAACAATTGGCCCTCACACTTTGGGCCCACAGGATGGACTCGCACAACCAACGCTGATGGCACCCCCGGTCAGTGGTACCTGCACTTGTTTGCACCAGAGCAGCCCGACTTCAACTGGGATAACGAAGAGGTCATTGAAGACTTCAAGAAAACCCTGCGTTTCTGGTCTGACCGCGGCGTAGACGGATTCCGCATCGACGTGGCACACGCCATGAAGAAGGATATGTCGGAGCCCTACCCCGAAATCAAGAACTACGACATGGAAAACATTCCTCTCGATGGTTCGCACCACCTCTTCGACCGTGATGACGTGATGGAGATTTACAAGGGTTGGCGAGAAATCTTCAACTCCTACAACCCACCTCGTGTTGCTGTTGCTGAGGCGTGGGTTCCAGCAGAACGTCGCCCACGTTATGCAAGTCCTGAAACTCTGGGGCAGGCTTTCAACTTCGACCTCTTGAGTGCCTCTTGGTCTGCCAAGAAGTTCAAGAAGACGATCGAGTTCAACATTGATTTGTCCGAGAAGTCCGGCTCGTCGTCAACATGGGTTCTGTCGAACCACGATGTGATTCGCCATGCCACCCGTTATGGCCTGCCAAAGAAGACCAACTTCGAAAAGTGGGTCATGACAGATGGAACTAGCCCTGAGCTAGACCGCGAAAAGGGACAAACACGCGCTCGTGCGGCAACCATGCTCCTGCTTGCTCTTCCCGGTAGCACCTACCTGTACCAGGGTGAAGAACTTGGCCTCTTTGAAGTAGCTGACCTCCCCGGTCAGGTGCTTCAGGATCCTATGTGGCTGCGTGATGGCATGACCCGCAAGGGCCGTGACGGTTGCCGCGTTCCATTGCCGTGGGAAAAGACAGGTTCTTCCTTTGGTTTCGGAACTGGTTCAGCTCACCTTCCACAGCCAACTTGGTTCGCTGGTCACTCGGTTGAGTTTGAAGAAACTCAGGAAGATTCAACTCTCAAGCTCTACCGCGCTGCACTCAAGATCCGTAAGGAGTTGCTGTCTACTGAGTCACTTCAGTTTGTGGACAGCAAGCGCAAGGTTGTGCACTTCGTTCGTGAAAACGGATGGCACAGCATTACAAACTTCGGGAAGAAGCCAGTGGCCCTTCCTGCAGGCACGGTTCGACTCACAAGTGCTCCATTGGTGGATGGCAAGCTTCCAGGCAACGCCACCGCGTGGATCACGCAATAGGGGTTCCCTCCCTCCGTTTGAATGCCCTGCAGCCCTGAGGCTGCGGGGCATTCTTATATCTGGACACTCGCCTGTAATCACGGGGAAAGTCAGTCCTCTCGCGTAACTTTGAGGCATGGCTTCAGGCTCTAATTCGCGTTCCCGCTCGACCGGTGGGTCTCGTTCGCGTACCTCCGGTTCGAAGTCCACAAAATCTTCTCCGAGTACTCGCTCAGCTTCCTCTAACGGTGGAAGTAAATACACCGGAATCGCCTGGCTGTGGATGACGCTGGCACACATCACCGGTGGTGCTGCGCGCATGTTGGGGCCTGAAAAGTTTGCCAAGGATGAACGTCGTGACGGTGTCCCATTCACCTTGGTGGTGTTGGCCGTTGCCGGCGCAATCACTCAGTGGTTCCTGCCTAACAACGAGATCGCACAGATCATCAACGACTGGACTATCGGCGGTCTCTTTGGGCGCATCGCCTATGGATTGCCCGTCGTCATGCTCTTGATGGCAATTTGGCTTTTCCGTCACCCCAGCTCGGTGAACGACAATAACCGTATTGGTGTGGGCATCACGCTGCTGCTCATGGCAACAGCAGGTCTTGCTCAGGTCTTTGGTGGACAGCCTGACCCCTCTGCTGGTCCTGCTGCACTCGCTGATGCCGGTGGCCTCCTGGGCTGGATTCTGGCAAGCCCGCTGTCGACCGTGATTTCTTCTGTCGGTGCCGTCATCGTGATGATTGTGCTGATTGCACTTTCTTTGCTCATCATCACCAAGACCCCGCCGAACCGTATCGGGGCGCGGTTCCGTGAACTTTATGAATACCTTTTCGGTGCACACTCTGAAGTAGAAGCGAATCAGACCGGCAAGATTGAAATTCTTGACCTGGATCCAGTCGAAGCTTCTTCCTTGCCGTGGTGGCGTCGAAACAGCAGCCGCCGGGAAACTGAAGCTGCCTTTGATTCGCCTGTCATCACAGATCCTGCAGCTAACGCTGTGGACCTTGCGGCAACGCGTGAGATGACCGACCTCGACATCATTGAAGAGCTTGCCAACGCTGAAGAAGCTCTGCGCGTGTTCCACACCGGCGAAGTTGTCACCGATGCCTCTGCCGTGGCTGCGCAGGATGATGTCTCGACGGCTCCAGTAGCCGTTGTTGCGCCTACTGCATCAGCTGCAGGAGTCGACGAAGCAGTAGTTGCGGCACCGCCAGTACCCAAGGGTCCTGCTGCGATCTATCGCCTCCCGCCTGCCAACGCGTTAGCTCAGGGAGCCCCTGCCAAGACCCGATCTGCGGCTAATGATGAAGCTGTTCGCGCAATTACTGAAGTTCTCAAGCAATTCGCTGTTGATGCGTCTGTGACCGGCTTTAGTCGTGGGCCTACCGTTACTCGTTACGAGATTGAACTTGGCCCTGGCGTGAAGGTGGAGCGCGTAACTGCACTGTCCAAGAACCTTTCCTACGCCGTGGCATCGAACGAAGTTCGCATTCTTTCCCCGATTCCAGGCAAGAGTGCCATCGGTATTGAAATTCCCAACACTGACCGTGAAATCGTGACCTTGGGGGATGTTCTTCGTTCTAACGCGTCCACCTCGAGTGAGCACCCCATGACTATTGGTGTGGGTAAAGACGTCGAAGGTGGCTTCGTCGTCGCTAACTTGGCCAAGATGCCTCACCTTTTGGTAGCTGGTTCTACAGGCTCAGGTAAGTCCAGCTTTGTGAACTCGATGATTACGAGCATCCTCATGCGCTCGACCCCTGCTGAAGTGCGCATGGTCCTGGTGGACCCCAAGCGCGTAGAGCTTGCCCCCTATGCCGGTGTTCCTCACCTGATCACGCCCATTATTACCAACCCCAAGAAGGCTGCAGAAGCCTTGCAGTGGGTTGTTAAAGAGATGGACATGCGTTACGACGACCTGGCAAGTTTCGGTTTCCGTCACATCGACGACTTCAACCGTGCTGTCGTCAACAACGACATCACTCTGCCGCCGGACAGCAAGCGTGAACTACGTCCCTACCCCTACCTGCTCGTTGTAGTGGATGAGCTCGCAGACCTCATGATGGTTGCCCCTCGAGACGTGGAAGACTCCGTCGTCCGCATTACTCAGCTAGCGCGTGCATCCGGTATTCACCTGGTGTTGGCTACTCAGCGACCATCAGTTGATGTTGTAACCGGTTTGATTAAGGCAAACGTGCCTTCTCGTCTCGCATTCGCAGTGACCAGCGTTACCGACTCCCGCGTGATCTTGGACCAGCCCGGCGCTGACAAGCTCATCGGTCAAGGTGATGCTCTGTTCTTACCAATGGGGGCAAATAAGCCCATTCGTGTTCAGGGTGCGTGGGTTTCTGAAGAGGAAATTCACAAGGTTGTCACCCATGTAACCCGTCAGGCACGCCCTGAGTATCGACAGGACGTGGCCGCTGCGGCCGAGCGTAAAGAGATTGATGCAGATATCGGGGATGACCTCGACGTGCTACTTCAAGCCGTTGAGCTTGTTGTCTCCACCCAGTTCGGTTCAACCTCCATGCTTCAACGCAAGCTTCGTGTGGGCTTTGCGAAAGCTGGGCGCCTGATGGACTTGATGGAAAGTCGCGACATTGTCGGCCCCTCCGAAGGTTCCAAAGCGCGTGACGTTTTGGTATCTCAAGAGCAGCTCGCAGAAGTTCTGGCCAAGCTCAAGGGCGATGTTGTCGCAGCACCTGCCGCGCCCGCTGTCATTCCTGCTGGTGACCCCTATGCCAATGACCCTGTTGCAGAAATGTCTGCTGGCCTGGAAGAAATCGACGGCGACGAAGGCAGTGAAGACGCCTGGAACCTCACTGGTCGCGACTAACGTGAGTGTTATGAAGCACGTCCCCAACACCATCACCATTGTCCGGATCTTCTTTGCACCGGTCTTTATATGGATGCTGTTGACCGCTGGAGATGACCTCACATCACCACTGCGCTGGTGGGGTGCCGGATTATTTGTTGTCGGCATGGCAACAGATGGCATCGATGGCTACCTGGCCCGTAAATACAACGTGGTGAGTGACTTTGGGAAGCTGCTTGATCCCATTGCTGACAAAGTTCTCACCGGCGGCGCGCTGATTACGCTGTCCATCCTGGACGAGTTGCCATGGTGGGTAACTGGACTGATACTCCTTCGTGAAGTGGGTATCACTGTCTTCCGCCTTGCCGTGCTCAGTGATCGTGTCATTCCCGCCTCACGGGGCGGGAAAATCAAGACCATCACTCAGTTTGTTGCTATTACCTTCGCATTGCTCCCGATGCAATCGGTCATGGGTGACGCTGCCAACATGATCAACATCGTCTTGATGTCCGCAGCGACCATCATCACGGTCTGGACAGGCGTGGACTATCTGCTGGATGCCTGGCGTCAAAGCAAGAAACTTTCTCGTCAGGCCTAAGGCTCACTCGTGACTACTGAACTCATCGGGCATCTCACCGAGCGTGGGCTCAGCGTTAGCGTTGCTGAGTCACTCACCGGGGGTTTGCTGTGTGCAGCACTCACAGAAGCCCCAGGAGCATCCGCCGTCATTCGTGGGGGAGTAGTGGCCTATGCGACAGACCTCAAGTCTTCAATGCTGGGTGTTTCTCAGGAACTTCTTGCGAGCCGGGGCGCTGTTGATCCAGATGTCGCACTCGAAATGGCAGCAGGTGTTGCTCACAAGCTGGGGTCAGATATTGGTTTATCCACTACGGGAGTTGCCGGGCCAGAACCGCAGGATGGAAAAGCTGTAGGAACAGTGTTTATCGCTTGCGTATGGGGCACAAAGCGTGTTGTAGAAGAGCTTTCGCTCGCTGGAACACGTAATGAGATCCGTTCTTTGACGGTCCACGCAGCTTTGAGGTTGCTTACTTCCGTTATTTCTTGAGTTTCATGAAACATTTCGGGAATAAAACTGTCGTAACCTAAGTTGATACAAGCAGACTCACATCTGGTTTTCAGGTTTCTGAAGCTAGCATGGGGTTATAGATGTAGAGGAACCATTTGGTTCACAAGCGTAGGGAGGCACCATGATTCTTGTTCGACAGGAAATCGGCGATGTTCTGCGCGACTACCGCCTGCAGAAAGGTCGCACACTGCGACAGGTTGCAAGCAAGGCCAGCGTGGCACTCGGTTACTTGAGCGAGGTAGAACGTGGTCAAAAGGAAGCAAGCTCAGAGATTCTTGCTGCTGTAGCAGATGCTCTGGATACCCCCATCTCGCAGATCATGCGTGAAGTAGGGGACCGTCTTGCTGTGATTGAAGGAATCGATCCCATTCGTGCGATTCCCGACACTGTTCCTGACGAGTTCGTCAACGACTTCGCTGCAACTCGCTAGTAGCTTTCGTGCGCCTCAGCGAATTTTGGCGTGCCGTCTCGGACGAGTTCGGTGAGGCTTATGGGCGTGTCTTGGTCAATGACTTGGTGCTGTCCGAATTAGGTTCCGTGACGTCAGCTGAGGCCTTACGCAAGGGCATTCCTGCACGTAACGTCTGGCTTGCCCTGGTGAAAGCGGTCGATGTTCCCGAGTCCCGCTGGTATGGCGTGGGCCTCCCGGAGCCCAAGAAGTAATTTTCAACACGCCGACATTTGTTCGAATATGTATTCGAAAACGGCTAGTCTCCTACACATGCACTTGTTTGCACGTGTTATCCACGGAGGATCTCCTCTGACAGTCAATGTCAGTGGCTCCTTCTACGGTGAAACTCGTTCATATAGGAGCATGCGCCTTGTCGTAAGCGCCCCGCAGCGCCCGTCCCGCCTTCACCGGCCGGTCGGTAGCGGAGGAGTAGCACGGCAGCCGATAGGCGAATCACCCTCGATAAGTAAAGGAGACGGCCATGGCATCTGCCGCTGACCGCGAAAAAGCACTAGAAACAGCACTAGCCCAGATCGACCGCCAGTTTGGTAAGGGTTCCGTCATGCGCCTGGGAAGCGACGAGCGCGCTCCCGTCGAGGTGATTCCGACCGGCTCCATCGCATTGGATGTTGCGCTCGGCATTGGCGGACTTCCTCGTGGCCGCATCGTAGAGATCTACGGTCCTGAGTCCTCGGGTAAGACCACCCTCACACTTCATGCAATTGCTAACGTTCAGAAGCAGGGCGGAATTGCTGCCTTCATCGATGCTGAGCACGCACTTGACCCCGACTACGCCAAGAAGCTGGGCGTTGACATCGACGCACTTCTGGTGTCACAGCCCGACACGGGTGAACAGGCTCTGGAAATTGCAGACATGCTCGTGCGCTCAGGTTCGATTGACCTCGTAGTTATCGACTCCGTTGCAGCTCTGGTACCTCGTGCTGAAATCGAAGGTGAAATGGGTGACACCCACGTGGGTCTCCAGGCTCGTCTGATGTCTCAAGCACTTCGTAAGCTCACCGGTGGCCTCAACACCACCAACACCACCATGATCTTCATCAACCAGCTTCGCGAGAAGATCGGTGTCTTCTTCGGAAGCCCCGAAACCACTGCCGGTGGTAAGGCGCTGAAGTTCTATGCTTCGGTTCGTCTGGACATCCGCCGTATTGAGACCCTCAAGGACGGTACCGACGCTGTAGGTAACCGCACCCGAGTCAAGGTTGTCAAGAACAAGATGGCTCCTCCTTTCAAGCAGGCAGAGTTCGACATCCTCTATGGAACCGGTATCTCTCGCGAAGGTAGCCTGATTGACTTCGGTGTCGACCACGGCATCGTCAAGAAGTCGGGTGCGTGGTACACCTACGAAGCTGATCAGCTGGGTCAAGGTAAGGAAAACTCTCGTAACTTCCTCCTCCAGAACCCTGCTGTTGCGCTGGAGATCGAACAGAAGATTCTGGCAAAGCTTGGCGTCGGAGCAGCAGCTGCTGAAGCCGCTGCGCTCGAGGCTGCCGCAACTGCAGTTGAGGTTGAACCTGACTTCGACGCAGTTGAAGAGGTTCGTAAGGAAGCTTGAGCCTCGTGACGAACGTCACTTTTCTGCCCTGGGTAGACCCAGAAAGCAGTCCCATCGCTGCCTCGCCTGAAATATCAGGCGAGGCAGTAGGGGATGCTGCCGATATTCCTGCAGGTGTTCAACGTCTGAGTCGTGTGATGTTTACTGAAGTTGAAGATTCAACTGAGGAAGAAGAATCAGTTGCGGCCCTGGATCTTGATGCTTTAGAGCAAACGTTGCTTCGTAAGCTGCACACACATGACATGTCTGTGCACGAGGTGATGACCTGGCTTCGTTCGAAAGATGCCGCTGAGGGAGATGCTGCCGAACTGGTAGCCAAGTTTGAGCGATTGAACTACCTCGATGATGAGCGTCTGGCTCGTGAGCTCGTCTCTCGCTTAAGTGAGCGCAAAGGCAAGAGTAAAAGCGTTATTTCGCGGGAATTACGTCAGCGAGGAATTTCTTCGCATGCCGTAGATGCCGCGTTAGAAGCCATCGATGACGATGATGAACTAGCCAAAGCAACGGAGCTTGCTCTTCAGCGGGTCAGGCAGTTCAGTAAATTAGATCAGGCGACGGCAGAACGTCGTCTCGTAGGTTTTCTCAGTCGCCGCGGGTATTCGGGTCAAACTGTCCGCGAGGCGTGCAGAGAGGCACTTGCGTCAAGGAATTAGGCTGAGTTCGTGCTCAACGACCTCCTCAACAGTCCCTATGCAATTGCCGCAGCTTTGCTGGTAATCATTGCGTACATCACATGGGGCTACCGCCGCAGAAAGTAGAGCACTGACGTGTTTGACATTGAACCAGCTGAAGAATCGCAGCCAGCGAAGCCTTTGACCCCCAAGCAGATAGCTGCTCGTGCAAAGACAAAGAAGATGAATGTTGTTGCCGTCATCATCTGTGCAATCTTGTGTTCTGTTCTCGGCGTGATTTCAGCAGTACTTCCCACCGGTGTCTCCACGCCGTGGATGTTTGCCAGCTATGCCGCTGGATATGTCGGAGTTCTGTGGGCCCTTGCCGGTCTCTGGTCTCATTACATGGGTCCGAACGCACCGAAATAACCTGTGCCTTCTGGCGCGTAAACTTATGGGGTTATGAACAACCCCAGTGAAGCCCCCACCCTCATCGCCGCGTCTAACGCAGCTGTGGATGAGAATGGGCGCCAGCGTACCTACGAAGTCCGCACATTCGGTTGCCAAATGAACGTTCACGACAGTGAGCGACTGGCTGGTTCCATGGAAGCGGCTGGTTATGTGAAGTTCGAGTTCGCTGCAGAAGCAGAACAAGATCCCGACCTCAAGCGCAGTGCAAGTTCTGCTCAACCAGATGTTGTTGTCATCAACACCTGTGCCGTTCGCGAGAACGCAGATAACAAGCTTTACGGAAACTTAGGTCACCTTGCTCGAGTTAAAGAAAAGCACAAAGGCCTACAGATTGCCGTGGGCGGCTGCTTAGCCCAGAAAGATCAAGCACTTCTTCTCAAGAAGGCACCCTGGGTTGATGTGGTGTTCGGAACCCACAACATGGGCTCACTGCCAAGTCTTCTCGAGCGTTCAAGGCACAACCACAAAGCCGAGATTGAGATTCTTGAGTCCCTCGAGACCTTCCCCTCGACCCTTCCTACTAAGCGCGATTCGACATATTCGGGTTGGGTTTCCATTTCGGTGGGTTGCAACAACACCTGCACCTTCTGCATTGTGCCCAGCCTCCGAGGTAAAGAACGCGACCGCCGCCCAGGCGAAGTTCTCAACGAAGTCAAGGCGCTCGTTGATCAGGGTGCCATAGAAGTCACACTCCTTGGACAAAACGTAAATACCTATGGTGTTGAGTTTGGTGACAAGGGTGCTTTTGCCAAGCTGCTCCGAGCATGCGGTGAGATCGAGGGGCTGGAGCGCGTTCGCTTTACCAGTCCACACCCCGCTGCCTTCACTGATGACGTGATTGCCGCCATGGCAGAGACGCCTAACGTGATGCCACAGCTTCACATGCCCCTGCAGTCGGGCTCTGACAGCGTGCTGAAAGCCATGCGCCGAAGCTATCGCAGTGAGAAGTTCTTGGGAATTCTGCAGCGCGTGCGAGAGGCAATGCCGCATGCTGCCATCAGCACAGACATCATCGTGGGATTCCCTGGTGAAACAGAGGAAGACTTCGAAGAAACCATGCGTGTGGTCGCCGAAGCTCGCTTTGCAACCGCATTTACGTTCCAGTACTCCAAGCGCCCTGGAACGCCTGCTGCCGAGATGGAAAATCAGATTCCCAAGGCTGTTGTTCAAGAACGCTATGAGCGCTTGCTTAAATTCCAAAACGACATTGCGTGGCAAGAAAACAAAGCCCAGATTGGCCGCGAGGTTCATGTGCTGGTGGCAAATGGCGAAGGCCGAAAGGACAGCGCCACTGAGCGGATGAGTGGTCGTGCTGAAGACTCTCGCTTGGTTCACTTTGAGGTGACGCCCGGTAGTGAGATCCCTCGTCCGGGCGACATCGTCACCGTGACCATCACTGAAGCGGCTCCTTTCCACCTGCTCGCAGATGACCCCACCGGAGCGCCCCTGAAGGTCCGACGCACCATCGCGGGTGATGCTTGGGATAGAGAACAAGCAGAAAGCTGTGGTGTTCCTAGCACTGGTGGAGCTAAGAATCTTGGTTCAACCTCAATCCCTGTTGTGGGATTAGGTATGCCGTCTCTGCGCGTTTCAACAGCTCCGATCTACGACCTCGACGACGGACAGCGTTAGCGTGAGCGAGAAAACCCAGATCCTTGCGATCGTGGGGGCAACGGGCACGGGGAAATCTGATCTCTCCTTGGATGTTGCTGAAGCGTTGATTGCCGAAGGCCATGGTGTTGAAATTGTCAACGCAGACGCCATGCAGCTCTACGCCGGGATGGATATTGGCACCGCAAAGCTTCCTGAGGCTGAGCGTCGAGGAATTCCACACCACATGTTTGATGTCCTGGCTGTGACCGATGAGGCAGCTGTGGCGGACTATCAAACCCAGGCACGATCAGTCATTGCGGAAATCAATGCTCGAGGGAACCTCGCCATTTTGGTGGGTGGATCGGGTCTCTATGTCAGCAGTGTTCTTTTCGATTTTGATTTCCCCGGCCATGACGATGTCATTCGAGAGCGCCTCGAAAAAGAATTGGAAGACTTAGGTCCAGGTGCACTCTTTCAACGCCTGAAGGAAGTAGCTCCCGAAGCAGCGGAACGTATCGACCAGCAGAACTCGAGACGTGTCGTTCGTGCTCTCGAAGTTCTCGAGGTCACAGGGAGCACTGCAGCACTGGGGACCCTTCCTGAGGAAGCTGTCTATTGGCTGCCATCCGTCATTATCGGTCTAGCTGAGGACCGTGAAGTTTTGGTCAAGCGTTTGGATCGTCGCGTGGAGAAGATGTGGGCTGATGGTCTTCTCGATGAAGTAACTGCTTTGATTCCTCGAGGCATTCAACAGGGGATTACTGCACGCCGAGCAATTGGTTATGCCCAAGCATTGGCGGAACTCTCAGGTGAGATGACGCGTGCAGATGCTATAGCTGAGACGCAATCCATTACTCGACGATATGCACGACGTCAGGTGAGCTGGTTCAAGAGATACTCCGACCTTTCCTGGCTTCCGGCGGGGGACTCGGGAAATGTCTCTCACGTCATCTCACAACTCAACCTTTAAGCTGGAGTCATGGCTATCTCGCTGCACTTCACCAAGGGTCACGGAACTGGAAACGATTTCGTGCTCTATAGCGACCCCGAGGGGGAGCTTCCGCTCACCCCTAGCCAGATCGCGGCATTGTGTGACCGCCACTTCGGTATTGGTGCTGATGGCGTGATTCGCGCCGTAAAAAGCAGCAAACTCAACCGCAAGCACGAACCTGGCCAGATCGTTGTGGACCCTGCTGGTTCTGCTGCACTTGCCGAGGATTCAGCGGCTGAATGGTTTATGGATTACTACAACTCCGACGGCTCACTCTCGGAGATGTGTGGAAATGGCATTCGTGTCTATGCCAAGTACTTGCTAGAAACAGGGCTTGCCACCATTAATCGTGGAGAAACTTTAGCCATTGGCACGCGAGCCGGTGTGCGCGACCTCACTGCACAGGGAACTCAGTTCCAGGTGGATATGGGTCGTTGGAGTTTTGATGGCGGCGAGCCCGTTGTCAAGGTGGCTGGAGTTCCTGTTGCCCGTCCGGGCGTGGGTATTAATGTGGGCAACCCACATGTCATCGCAGCATTCGCAGACGACGCAGAGCTCGATGCAGCTGACTTGAGTTCCGCACCACGCCTGGAGCCAGAACTTCCCGACGGTGCCAACGTGGAACTCGTTGTTCCTCATGACCCTCTCGTGAAAGATGGCGTCGGACACATCCGGATGCGCGTCCACGAACGTGGCTCCGGTGAGACGCTGTCTTGTGGCACCGGGGTTGTCGCTGCTGCTTTAGCAACTCGTCACTGGGCTGGCGAGGGTGCGCCACACAACTGGCGCGTGGACGTTCCAGGAGGAACTCTTGCCGTGCGTATGTTCCCCACTGAAGAAGGGGAGCACGTCGCTCTTTCAGGCCCAGCAGAGCTTGTGTACACCGGAACCGTGGAACTGGCGTAACTGAACATGAAAACCTCTCATAAAGCCATTCTGAGCTTCTCAGTGGCAGTTCTCGCTGCGGTATCACTCTCAGGCTGTGACCAGATTCCAAGTTTGGATGCGAGCGATAAAGTAGCAAACACCGCCGCGTGTGAAGCGATTGGTTCGACGTGGGAGACACTCAACACTGCGTTGAGCTCGGGCAATATTGCTGCTCTTCCCCAAGATTTCATTAACATCCCTACCCAACTTGATGCTGTGTTGGGTCAGGCAACCGATAAGCAGCTGACGGAAGCTTTAACTGAGCTCAAGAAGAACGCCCAGTTTGTGGTTGATGGCAATCAACCCGATGTTGCGGGCTTTATTGCTTCAGGTGTGGGCATCTCTGCCCGATGTGCCATCTTGGGTGCTTCGGTGAACTTGGAGCTTCCGAAACTTCCTTAGTTCGTTCGCACAACCTTGATAATGCGGAAGCCCTTACGGGTGTCTTCTCGCGATACCTGGTGGGTTGCCTTGAACTGAGTGCCCAACCACTTTTCAAAAGAGTCAGCACCAAGGTGCTTGGCCACAACGAGGTATGCCTCGCCGCCAATGGTCAGGCGGGGGAGCCAGGTTTTCATGATGTCGTGAAGTTCTGCCTTGCCCACTCGGATAGGAGGGTTCGACCAGATCAGGTCAAAACTCACAGCTGGGTCAATCGAATCAGGAAGGCCTGCCGAGATGTTACCCAGTCCTAGTCGTGTTGCATTCCGTCGAGTCAGCTCGAGAGCCCGCTCGTTCACATCTATGGCAAAGATTGCAGCTTCAGGTGCTTCCAGTGCAAGGGTGAGCGCAAGAGGGCCCCAGCCACAGCCCAGGTCAAGGAAGTTTCCCGTAGCTGGTGGCGTGGGGACGCTGTAAAGCAGCTGTTCAGTACCTGCATCGATGTGATCAGGGCTGAAAATGCTCCCTGCCGTTTCCACGGTGTAATCACCGTGCGCCAGGCGCACAGCAATCTCGGTGCTGCGGAATTCGCCTGCAGGTTGCGCCGAGAAGTAGTGCTCGGTGTTCTTCTCGGTCATGTCTTCAGGTTAGTTGACGGTGACGTTCCACGAGCCGTCAGCCTTCACGGTGACGACAGATGGACCAGCAGAGATAGGGCTGCGTTGGTCAATCATGGTGGGGGAGTTCACAAGGGTCAAAGCAGTGTTGGTGGGACCAAAGTACTGAATGACCACAATCCCCTGGTTAGGAGCGAAGGTCTCTGCATGCAGGGTTGCTGCTGCGCCAGCGTAGAGGTAAACAACGTCACCACTCGTAGAGCTGGGTGCAGCAAGAGGGCCCTGTGGAGCTACAGATACAGGTGAAATCAGTACAGACCAGGTCACATCGTTCGCGGTAGTGATCTTGAGGGCGCCAGCAGTTTGATCACCGTAACCAGCCAAGCCAAATGCAACAGTTCCGTTGTAGCTTCCGGGGCTTGTCACGATGGTGTCGATCACGGTTGTGTTATCAGTTGCCAGAACTTCAACAAGGAATGAAACATCGTTGAGGTTGGTCGAGTCGATCTTGACCACACCAGCGGTGATGTTGTTGCCGAAGTCAACAACCTTGGTTCCGGTCTGGTTGGTGCGGCTCACCGGGGTGAAGGTGCCATACGTCTTATCTGCCCATGCAGTGACGGGAACAACAGTGGGGCTAGGAGTGGGTGTTGGCGACTTGGTAGGGGTAGTTGTTGGTGTCGGGGTGGGGGTAACCGTCGGCGTAGGAGTCTTGGTGGGCGTCGCGGTGGGGTGAGGGGTCGGGGTCACGGTGGGGATGCCCGAGTTCGTGGGATCTGGCTTGGGTGTTCCGTTAGCAACGAGCACAAACGTCACGAGAGCAATCACGATAACTGCAGCGAGAGCGCTGACAATGATCCAAGGAAGCTTGGACGATGATCGGGCTGGATTGCTAGGTGTTGACACAAGAACTCCTCATAGAAATGGCCTACGTAGAGACGCAGACCTTGTCTAGAGTTTATCGCTTCTGGGTAGGTGCCTCAACGGCTGGGCCTGAGCACCCTTTTGTAGGGCAGCCATCATCAGGGGCGCCTGGATACATCATGCAACCACCGAGAACTATTTCGCCTCGGGCGACTTGTTCGAAAGCATCAGGAGCAGGAAAGCCATACACAATTGGCACCAAAGCAGCACCGCAGTGGGGGCAGGGAGCAAGAGTTGTGGTCATAGCCTCACATTACTGGGCGCAAGCTGGGAATCGTTCACAGTAAGTGGCGATATCTTTGAAGCAATGACTACAGAGCCCTCCGACGATATCGTTGACCGCGTTCTCTCCCGCGCTGCGGAGAAAACAGACCGGGCACGTCTTTCCGTGTTTTCTTCCGGCAGGGCGCAAGCTCTCGATGATTCATCTGCCGGAGATCATGATCGCAGTTTTGACGGTGAACAGCAGGACTTAGCTGACCGTATTTCTTTACGTCGAGTGCAGGGTCTTTCCACTGAACTGGAAGATGTTACTGAGGTTGAGTATCGCCAGGTTCGACTCGAAAACGTTGTCCTCATTGGGGTCTATCCCAAGGGGCAGGTAGAAGACGGCGAGAACTCGATGCGCGAACTGGCAGCGCTGTGCGAAACGGCAGGTGCTCAAGTTCTTGACGGTGTCATGCAAATGCGTCCCATGCCGGATCCTGCAACCTACCTCGGTCGAGGAAAGACTCAAGAACTACGAGACCTCGTTGCTGCACTTGGTGCAGACACCGTCGTCGCAGATACAGAACTTGCCCCCTCCCAGCGCCGTGCGCTGGAAGACGAGGTGAAGGTCAAGGTCATTGACCGCACCGCAGTCATCTTGGACATCTTTAGCCAGCATGCCAAGAGCCGTGAGGGTAAAGCCCAAGTGGAGCTTGCTCAGATGCAATACATGCTTCCCCGTCTGCGTGGTTGGGGTGAATCCATGTCCCGTCAGGCCGGTGGTCAGGTGGGTAGTGGTGGTGCCGGCATGGGCTCCCGTGGTCCTGGTGAAACCAAGATTGAACTTGATCGTCGCCGCATCAATACGCGCATGGCCAAACTGCGTAAGCAGATTGAGGCGATGAAGCCTGCTCGAGATACCAAGCGAGCGAATCGCAAGCGCAACTCAGTGCCCTCCGTTGCCATCACGGGTTACACCAATGCTGGAAAGTCTTCGTTACTCAACCGCATTACCCGTGCTGGTGTGCTTGTTGAGAATGCTCTGTTTGCCACCCTGGATGCCACGGTGCGCCAAGCACAGACCGAAGACGGTCGTAATTACACATTGGTCGACACTGTTGGGTTTGTGCGTAATCTTCCTCACCAATTGGTGGAAGCGTTCCGTTCCACCATTGAAGAGGTTGCTGACGCGGACCTCATTGTTCACGTCGTCGATGCATCCCACCCTGATCCTGCCTCTCAGATTCGCACGGTGCGAGATGTGATTGGTGAAGCCGATGCGTCAGATATTCCTGAACAGATTGTTTTCAACAAGAGTGATTTGATCGACGACAACACTCGACTGTTGTTGCGGGGTCTTGAACCTTCTGCGATCTTTGTTTCGGCGCGCACCGGCGAAGGTATTGACGAGGTATTGCAGGTCATTGCTGACCGCATCCCCACTCCAGATGTTCCGTTGAACTTATTGGTTCCTTATGACCGTGGGGACGTAGTTTCCGCACTTCATGCCAAGGCAGTGGTTGATTCCACAGAGTATGAAGAAGAGGGAACCCGCGTTCATGTTCGAGTGAAGCACGCGGACCTTCCTCAGTTTGAAGAATTCGTCTCTGCCTAGTTAGAGAACGTTGAACTCTGTCAGCTGTGCTGACAGGCCAGCGCCGTCAGGTGCATAGACCCAGGGTGCATCTCCGGCCTGAATATGCTCTTCGGCTTTCTTGCGTCCACCAGCGAGAACTGCTTCACCATTGGAAAGCTGACGAATAGCAACAGCTTTGACGCTGCGTGGGTGCTCTTTCTCAAAAGCTGAGTAGATGGCTTCATCGTGCTGGCCGTCATCGCCCACCAGAATCCATTTGATCTGGGGGAATTCAGAAGCCAAGCGACGCAGCTGTGTTTCTTTGTGAGCGCGACCCGAACGGAACATACGGTCGTGGGTGGGTCCCCAGTCCGTCAATAACAGTGTTCCCTTGGGATAGAGGTTGCGGCCTAAGAAACGGCGCAGCGTGGGGGCAACATTCCACGCACCTGTAGAGAGATAGACCACGGGCATATCTTTCTGGATGGATGCAAGGCGTGAGAGTAAAACGGCCATGCCAGGGGTGGGAACGCGGGCGTGCTCATCGAGCACGAAAGAGTTCCAGGCGGCTAGGAATGGTCGGGGGAGTGCAGTCACCATGACAGTGTCATCCACGTCAGAGACAAGCCCCACAGACACTTGGGGAGAGATCACATGAATGGTCGACTCGGTTACTTCAGATCCTTCGGCCTGAATCTGTACCGTATGCATTCCGGGGGTGAGTTTCATGGGGATCTGAACATCCACGACACCGCCACGGTCTGCCTTCACCACTGTTTGTGTGCCATCGATTGTGATGGTGACCGAAACCTCGTTGATAGGTACAGCAACGAATGAACGCCACCCTCGCACGCTCTCTGAGCGTTTCTGCATCTTGCGTGCAGCACGAGAACCTGGACGTGGATTGCGTGTCAGGAGAACACGAGAGAGAACACGAACCCACTCAGTTGAACCGTATCCGGGATAGGGCACAACGGTGACGGCATAGCCGCGCTTGCGTGCACGCTTCTCGCGATAGGCGTGGAAGCGATCCTCAATGCGAGCTGCGCGATGCATGACATCTTGGGTCAGCTCTGCAGCACTCGAAGGTTTGGTCGACTTCACGTCACTCAGTTTGGCAGAGTTTAGGAACCCAGAGAGTTCTCTACCGTGCGGGAATCGTGATCCCCTGGCTCATCCATGTATTTCTCTTGGGTTTTCTCGACGCGCTTCTTGATGAGAGAAACAACAACGATGAAAGCAACCACAATGCCGATGAAGAGGAATCCTGCCCACTCATACTTTGCTGCGAAAGCCTCGTATTGGTCTTTGAGGACAGCTGCCAGCGTCACATAGACAAAAGTCCAGATCACGCACGCTGCAGCAGTCCAGGCAATGAAGGTTCGGTACTTCATCTTCGTCATGCCCACGGTGAGTGGAATAAGTGAATGCAAAATGGGGAGAAATCGGCTCAAGAACACAGCGATGCCGCCACGGCGGTCGATGTAATTCTCTGCTTGCTGCCAGCGATGTGGGCCTAGTTTTCTTCCCAACCAGCTGGTGCGAATTTTGGGGCCAAAGAATTTGCCCACAAAGAACCCAATGGTTTCACCGGTGAGTGAGCCAACAATGACCATCACCACCATGAACACATATTCCTGCAGGTTCGTAATGGCTGTGCTGGAAATCAACACAACGGTGTCTCCGGGGATCACCAGACCAACCAGGAAGGAGGTTTCCAGCATGATGAACAACGCGGAAATCAAGGTGCGCGTGACAGGGTCAACTGAGGCAACCGTTGCCAAGATGTTGTTGATGATCTCGTTCATCAGATCTCCGGAAGTTCCTGTGCCAAGAGATCGTATTGCTGGCGCCAATGTACGAGCCTGTCCTCATTCACTGAGAGCACAGGGCCATCAATCCACTTCGAGACTGCTCTGATGCCATGCAAGGCATTGAGGGCATACAGCTCAACACCTGCAAGATCTGCGGCAGTTGCCCAGGTTTCCGTTACTGAGATGCCACCCTTAGCTGCTAGCTCACGTGCCGAGGCAACGGTCGTACTGTCGACCCTGATTGCCTCAGCGGGAGGTACGTGTAATTCGCCGTCCGCAAACCACACGAAACAGGTGGTTGAGCCATCCACGATGCGGCCTTGTGCATCGAGAATCACGGCATCGTCAGCACCCAGGGCCTGGGCTTCCTGCCGAAGAGCATTGAGGACAGGAATGTCCGGTCCCTTAATGCTGGGTTCAACTCGAGGATCATGTGTTGCCGTCGCCACAACAATGGTTTCTTTCAGCTCAGGAGCTGGGCGGAGGTGAAGTTCAAGCTCACCTCGTTCGGTGAGGTCAATACGAGGAAACAGTGTGCCCGTTCGAGGTAAGGCAGCCGTTACTGCGGAGAGGAAGTCGTCAACTGGACGAACCAGTCCTTGAAACTCAGCAGAAGAAGTGAAGCGGACGAGGTGGCGGTCAAAACCCACCACTTTGCCTTCGTTGAGAAGGAATGAGTCAGCTACGTAGAGCGGGATTTCAGGCGCGCCAGTGACGTCAACAAGTTCACTGCCATTCCAGCGAAAACGTAAGACATCCACAGCCCTAGGCTAGTACGGTGACCAGGCAAGTTCAGCGCATCAGGATGCCGCAGTGGGTAGACCCAGCTGTTGTCTATGGCGCGCTCGCCGCAGGTCACTCTCGAGCAATCTGGCTAGATGCCGGTCCTCAAGCCGATTCGGGTCTGTCCTACATCTCGATCCCTACAGATAAAGAATTGCGTGAGAACGTCAGCGCTGGGGATGTCACTATTTTCGAGAGACTGCGTTCTTCCCTGGAGCACGACTCAGCGGTAGACACCTCGGCAGTCCGTGAGGGTGGATTTTCTCTGGGCTGGGTTGGCTGGCTGGGCTATGAATTAGCAGCTCACACGACAGGAGTCCCCACGGCTGATGCCACAACGCCGGATGCTCTTTTTGTCTATGTGGATTGGGCACTTGAGTTTGACCACCAACTGGCAACACTGGACCTTTTGGTCCTGGGTGATGTGGATGCACTCCATAGGAGACAAGAAGAGATAGAGCATCTCCTGACAGGCACTGCAGTTCCAGAGCAGCAGGCGCCAGCACCCGCACATTCTGCTTCGGTGAGCTGGCGTCACTCGGCTGAGCACTATCAAGTCTTAGTTCAACGGTGTTTGGATGCCATCACTGCAGGTGATGCTTATCAGTTGTGCCTCACCAACGAAGTTCAGGTTGCCGGCCATTTCGATCCGCTCGAGGTGTATCTGCGCTTGCGCGACGCTAACCCCAGTCACCACGGGGGATTGATTGTCGTGGATGAGCTTGCTTTGCTCTCCAGCAGTCCAGAGATATTCCTCACCGTGAATGCAGATGGTCACCTCACAACGAAACCCATCAAGGGAACTCGTAAGCGTGGAGACGACCAGGTGCAGGATGTCGCGCTCGCCGAGGAACTCTTGGCTAGCGACAAAGAGCGTGCAGAGAACCTCATGATTGTTGATCTGATGAGAAACGACGTCGGGAAGGTTGCCCAGCTGGGAACCGTTCGGGTGGATTCTCTGCTCGAAGTGGAAACTTACGAGCACGTGCATCAGCTGGTCTCCACAGTGTCTGCAGAACTTGCTCACGGATTAAGCGCAGTTGACGCCCTCGAAGCCTGTTTCCCTGCAGGGTCGATGACCGGTGCGCCCAAGTTCAGTGCAATGACCATCTTGAATGGGTTGGAACAAGGGCCGCGTGGCATTTACTCCGGTGCTTTCGGCTATCTCGGCATCGATGGGTCTGCCAATCTGGCCATGGTTATCAGAAGCATCGTGCTCACCCCCGCAGGTGCATCCATCGGCACCGGTGGCGGGATTACAAGTGGTTCTGTACCTCGTGCAGAACTGGAAGAAACCTGGGTGAAGGTTGCGCCTTTATTGCGGGCATTAGGGGTCGCACCAAGCGAGTATTCTTAGAAGGATGTCTGAAAACGAGGGCGCGACCTATAACTTCGCGGAAATTCAAGAAAAATGGCTTCCTATCTGGGATGAGATCCAGCCATTCCGCTCTGACGACCCCACAGATGAGCGTCCACGCAAGTATGTCCTCGACATGTTCCCTTACCCCTCCGGTGACCTACACATGGGTCACGCCGAGGCTTATGCACTCGGCGACGTGATTGCACGTTACTGGCGCCACCGTGACCACAATGTTCTGCACCCCATTGGCTGGGACTCTTTCGGCCTTCCTGCCGAGAACGCAGCCATCAAGCGTGGGCTGAACCCCGTCACCTGGACCTACGACAACATTGACCAGCAGAAGCGCTCGATGCGTCGTTACGCAACGAGCTTTGACTGGTCTCGTGTCATTCACACTTCAGACCCTGAGTATTACAAGTGGAACCAATGGTTGTTCCTGCAGATGTATAAAAAGGGCTTGGCCTATCGCAAGGACAGCTGGGTTAACTGGGACCCCGTAGACCAGACCGTGCTCGCAAACGAGCAAGTCATGCCAGATGGCACCTCGGAGCGCTCAGGCGCCATCGTGGTGAAGAAGAAGCTCACCCAGTGGTATTTCCGCATCACCGATTACGCAGACCGCCTACTCGATGATCTCGACACCCTCGAAGGCCAGTGGCCTGCCAAGGTGCTCACCATGCAGCGCAACTGGATTGGTCGCTCGATTGGTGCAGATGTTGACTTCGTCATCGAAGGCCGCGACCAGCCCGTGACCGTCTTCACCACGCGTCCGGACACTCTCCATGGTGCAACCTTCATGGTTGTTGCTCCGGATGCTGACCTCGCAACCGAGCTGGCAGCCGGTTCTACTCCTGAGATTCAGGCAGCATTTACCGACTACCTCACTGAGGTTCAGAAGGCCACTGAAATCGAGCGTCAGGCAACTGATCGCCCCAAGACAGGTGTCTTCCTTGGTCGGTACGCGATCAATCCGGTCAACGGGGAGCGTCTGCCCATCTGGGCTGCTGACTACGTTCTCGCTGATTATGGTCACGGTGCCGTGATGGCCGTTCCTGCTCATGACCAGCGCGACCTCGACTTTGCGCGCGCCTATGACCTGCCTATCAAGATCGTGGTGGACGTTCCTGCCGGTGTTGACCAAGACGGCAATGTCCTCGACAACAACCCTGCCGTGACCGGCATCGCCACCGGTGGCGAAGGAAAGCTCATCAACTCTGGTGAACTCGATGGCCTGACCAAGAAGGACGCGATTGCCAAGGCAATCGACATTCTTTCTGAACGCGGCACAGGTAAGGCAGCGAAGAACTTCCGTCTGCGCGACTGGTTGATTTCACGTCAGCGTTACTGGGGAACTCCCATCCCGATCATCCACGCCGAAGATGGAACAGAGATCCCCGTTCCTGAAGACCAGCTTCCAGTTGTACTTCCTCCCACAGAGGGGCTGAACCTGCAGCCCAAGGGCTCATCACCCCTGGGTGCTGCAGAGGACTGGGTCAATGTGCCCAACCCTATTGATGGCAGCCCAGCACGACGCGACCCCGACACCATGGACACTTTCGTGGACAGCTCATGGTATTTCTTGCGCTTCCTGTCTCCGAATGATGACACTCAGGCCTTTGATCCTGCAGAAGCGAAGAAGTGGGCTCCGGTTGACCAGTATGTCGGTGGCGTGACTCACGCCATTCTTCACCTGCTCTATGCCCGCTTCATCACCAAGGTTCTCTTTGACCTCGGCTTTATTGACTTTGAAGAACCCTTCACCAACCTGCTCAACCAGGGAATGGTGCTCATGGAAGGCTCTGCAATGAGCAAGTCCAAGGGCAACATTGTGAAGCTCTCTGAACAGCTCGAAGAGCACGGTGTTGACGCTGTGCGCTTGACGATGGCCTTTGCTGGTCCTCCTGAGGACGACATTGACTGGGCTGACGTGTCACCTGCAGCAAGCAACCGCTTCTTGGCTCGTGCGTGGCGTATTGCCCAGGACGTCTCCAGTGCACCTGGAGTTGACTTTACCGGGGGAGATAAGGCTCTGCGCAAGGCAACACATCACTTGCTCGCTGAAGCGCCTGGACTGATCGAAAGCTTCAAGTTCAACGTTCTTGTCGCACGCCTGATGGAACACGTGAATGTGACCCGTAAGGCTATTGACTCCGGTGTTGGTGCTGCAGATCCTGCTGTGCGCGAGTCGGCAGAGACCATTGCCATGATGCTGGACCTCTACGCTCCCTACACTGCAGAAGACATGTGGTCAGCTCTGGGCCACCAGCCTGCAGTAGCTCACGCTGTGTGGCCTGCTGCTGACCCTGCCTTGCTCGTTCAGGATTCCGTCACCTGCGTTGTTCAGGTTGATGGCAAGGTGAGAGACCGTCTTGACGTCGCTCCCGATATTGCCGAGGCAGATCTAGAGGCTCAGGCACGTGAACTTGCAGGTGTAGTTCGAGCGCTCGAAGGTCGCGAGATCGTGAACGTGATTGTGCGCGCACCCAAGATCGTCAGCATTGCAACTAAGCCTTCGGCTTAGCGAATAATCTCCGCCGCTTTAGCGGTTAGAGATGGTGACGACGGCGCCACGTTTCGCTTGGCTGTCACCTGCAGGGTTCTGACTTCGAACGGCCTTGGCATCCCACAGTTCCTGATCAACCTCAGTTGAGAACCCGAATCCAGCAGCTTCCAGAACTGCGATGGCGTCCTTAATAGACTTTCCAACTACATTGGGAACGGTTACGAGGTCTGGGCCCTTAGACACGACAAGAGTGACGTTAGTTCCCTTTGTCACAACGCCCTCAGGGACAGCAAGGGAAAGAACAGTTCCCTTGGCAACGTCGCTGAATTCTTCATTGGTAGCGCCAACGACAAGACCAGCATCTGTCAATGCTTTGGTGGCATCTGCAACGCTCAAACCCTCAACGGGTGGAATTGCCCCTAAGGAAACAACGAACTGAACTTCGCCGCCCACAGGATACTTTGCGGGGAGTGGAGCGCCCTTGCCATCAACAGCTGCAATGACAGAACCCTTTGCAACATCAGCTGAGAACTGTTGTGAGGGGTCCTTGAGCTTGAAGCCTAAGTCTTGAGCCTTTTTCTTGGCGTCTGCTTCGGTCATGCCGGGAAAAGCAGGAGTATCCACAATCTTGGGGCCGAGGGAAACCAGGATCTTGACCGTTGCACCGCGGGTGACGGAACTGCCACCCTTGGGGTCGGTTTCGATGACCTTGCCCACAGCCACAGTGGCATCGTTCGTCTCCACAACCTTGGCAGTGAAGCCTGCTTTCTCAATGATGGCTTGAGCATCTGCCGGAGCCATGCCTGCTGTTGCAGGAATGGTGGCAAGCGATCCTGGACCCGAGCTAAAGAACCAGCCTGCGGTTGCTCCGAGAACAGCGAGGACGATAGTGATTCCAAATATCCAGAACCCACGGCTACGTCGGGTGGAAGAAATTTCTTTCAGAGCAGCAACAGGGTTATCAATAGGAAGCTTGCGGTTGAGCCCCGCAAGTGCCCCAGTACCAAAAGCCTTGGTCTCATCGTCGGAGCCGATGAGCATGCCAGCAGGCATAACCATGGTCTGCTGTGTGGAGAGATCTTGGTAGCTCGAACCTGAGCGAATGACCTTCTCTGCCTGGAGGAGTTTATCCAGCAGAATCCCTGCATTCTCAGGTCGACCATCGGGGGAACGCGTGGTTGCCCATTCGACGATCTCGTCCAGTTCAACGGGGATGGCAGGGTTAGAAGCAGAGGGAGCCGGAACCTTGTCATTGGCGTGCTGATAGGCAACAGCCATGGGCTGTTCACCCTTGAATGGCTGCTCACCGGTGAGCATTTCATACATCATGATGCCAATGGCATAGATGTCGCTTCGGGCATCGGCAACGCCACGAGTCAGGAGCTCAGGGGAGAGGTAGGCAATCGTGCCGAGCAGGGCCTGGCCTGACGCAGTATTTGCTGTGGTGGCGCGAGCAAGGCCAAAGTCACCCAGCTTGATGCGACCATCATCTGCCAGAAGAACATTCTCAGGCTTCAAGTCACGGTGAACAATGCCGGATTCGTGAGCAGCGGCAAGGCCCTGCAGCACAGCATCCATGATGTCCACGGTCTGTTCCGGGGTGAGCTTGCCGTAGTCCTTGAGCAGATCACGCAGGGTGATGCCGGGGAGGTACTCCATGACAAGGTAAGCCATGTCGGAATCTTGACCCTGGTCGAACACATTGACCACGTTGGGGTGAGCCAGGCGAGCTGCAGAGCGGGCCTCTTGCACGAAGCGTGCTTTGAAGGCGCTGTCATCTGCCAAGTGGCCGTGCATAATCTTGACCGCGACGCGGCGTTCCAGGCGCAAATCTGTGGCGAGGTAGACCGTCGCCATGCCACCACGAGCAATTCGTGACTTGACCTGATATCTGCCGTCGATAAGACGACCGATCATGGGGTCTTCGGGCGCAGTAGTCACAACGTGAGTCTATGTAAGGCAGGTGGGCAAAACGCTGAGAAACACCGGCGTTTTACGCGCTGGCAACAGCAGGCATGCTGCTCATCAGACCTGCGTCTGGAATAACGAGTCGTTGACCAACAACTAAACGGCTGGAACGGTCAAGACCATTAGCGGTCATGATGGCGCGTGGCTGCACACCATAGCTGCGTGCAATGGCTTCCAAGGTTTCGCCTGATGCAACATTGTGTCGAGTAATACTTTCGCCCACTTCAGCTGATTCAGTGCCGCTGGTGGAGGCGGGAATATTGAGTTGCTGGCCAGCAAACATCATGGTTTTCCAGCTCAAACCGTTTGCAGCGAGCAGTTCTGCAGAGGAGATACCATGGAGCTGAGCAATACTTCGCAGGGTGTCACCCGCTGCGACGGTGTACTTGTCAGCACGCAGTGGGGCAGTGGAGTTGTAAGAAGAGGACGCAATCGTCGGAGAATTTTCCGCATTAGCTTTGGGAAGCTTTTCAATCTTGGGAAGCTGATCTGCAGAAGCCGACTGTGCGGTGAAGATCATGCTTGTAACAGCAGCAAGGGCAACCGGAATGGCCGCGATTTTCTTTATTTTGCGCGGTTTCAGAGGGGTTGCAGAAGAGAGTGCCTCGTGGGTGGATCGATAGGTTCGACCGGACATGTGCGCACTCCTCTCCCCATTAAAAGATTTGCTTAGTCTCTACCTCAGCTTGAAGGTTAACGTGGAGTGAATTCGGCGTGTCGCTGTTTTCCTCTGTGTTCGCGCCAGGCTCCCACCTGTGGCACGCTTATCTCGTGGCTAACGCAAAAACACCCCAGACCCAGTGGTTGACGATTCCCGATCTCATGGAGGTGCTTGGACTCAACCAGAGCCAAGTTCGTCGACTCATTGAGGACAACGTTCTCGCCGCAGCGCGTGTTGATGGTGTCCTCAAAGTTCCTGCTGACTTCATCCATGATGGTGAGCCGCTTCAGGCCCTCCAGGGAACAATCGTGTTACTGAAGGACGTCGGTTTCGAAGGTAATGAACTGGTGGGCTGGCTCATTGCTGAGGAAGAGAGCCTGAAAGCATCTCCAGTTGATGCGCTCAAGGCAGGGCGCAAAGCAGAAGTGCGACGTATCGCACAGGCCCTGCTCTAAATAAGCTTTCTACGCAGCTCGCTGGGATACCAGCGCAGCTAGCTGAGTGAGGCCTTGGGTCGCAATGTCGCTGAAGCCTGCGGTCGCTATAGCGCGTTGAGCAAGAACGACCTGCTCTTCAATAACCTGTTCCAGCTTGTCGACTGCGCCCGTGTTGGTCAGGGTTGCTTGCAGCATGGAGATTTGAGCATCATCAAGACTCGAATCGCCTAGAAGTTCATCCATCAGGCGAATCGCAGTAGCAGAAAGTTCTTGTTGTGCGAGAGCGATCAACACTGTTCGCTTGCCTTCGCGTAGATCATCACCCGCTGGTTTGCCCGTTACTGCTGGGTCACCAAAGACGCCCAATAAGTCATCACGAAGTTGGAAAGCAATACCCAGGGGGAGCCCAATTGCTCGAAGAGACTCCAACTGTTCGGGTGTTGCCCCACCCAGGGCAGCGCCAATAACCAGCGGAGCCTCGATGGAGTACTTCGCGGACTTGTAGACGACAACGCGTTGAGCGCGGGTGAGGGCATCCAACTTGTCAATGACGGGCCACGCTCGTTCTTCGACAATGTCGAGATATTGACCAGCAGTCACATCAATGCGCATACGGTCGAACTCAATACGTGAAGCACGAACAGCAGGTCGGTTGGTCTCTGCGGCAATGCCGGTAGAGAACAACTCATCGCTGAACGCGAGGAGAAGATCACCGAAGAGAAGTGCAGAGGAAGTGCCAAAGTCTTCACTAGTGCCGGCCCAGCCTGACTCGCGGTGAAGCTTTTCAAAGCGGCGGTGAGCCGAGGGGGCGCCACGGCGAGTATCTGACTTGTCCATAATGTCGTCGTGGACCAGAGCAGCTGCGTGGAATATCTCTAACGCGCTCGCAACATCGATGACGTGATCGGGGGTGGACTCATGCTGTGTGCCATAACCCAGCAGAGCACAGCGGGCACGGAAACGTTTTCCACCGCTGAGAAACTCCCGTGAAAACTGCAGGAAGGGTTCCAAATCGGGGGAAACTTCGCGCACAATGGACTCATGGTCCGTGATGAACTGGTCCACGCGAGTGTTTACTCGTTCAACCCATGTGTCTTGGTCACGCATGCGCCTAGCCTATCTAGGCCAGCGCAGGTACACTGGGACTTCGAGCACTTCACATCATCAAAACCCAAGGAGGAAGCACATGCCACTGTCCGAGCATGAACAGCGTCTCCTTGATGAGATGGAACGTAATCTCTATGGTCACGATGCTGATGTCACCTCGACCGCTTTCGTCGGAATGCCTCGCCCTAATTACCGCGCCATCGTGCTGGGTGTCATCCTCGCGCTCGCCGGTTTGGGCGGTCTGCTTGCTGGTGTCATGACCCAGATGATTGCCATCGGTATCGCTGGCTTTGCCCTGATGTTTGTTGGAGTATTGGTTGCTGCTAAGCCAGGCGCACCAGCTTCGCCGAGTGACAAGAAGCCACGTTCAACGGGAAGTTCATTCATGCAGCGCATGGAACAGCGCTGGGATGAGCGCGATGGTGGCCGACTCTAAGTAGGAAGCCCCTCACCACAACCGCCTTTCGGGGCGGTTTTTTTGTGCGCCCAAACCGATCCAAGTTAATCCCTATTGCTCCATTTCCCTCCACCTACTTAAACCCTGTAAATTAGCGGATAACTCGACACGCCGTGCCAAAAATGTGGGTAATTTTTAACACTTGTGGCTGGAAGTGGAGTAAAGTGGAGATATTACCAACAAGGCCGGTTGTGAAAGGGGGTGACGCAGATGTTCTTAGGAACCCACTCACCCAAGCTCGATGACAAGGGACGCGTCATCCTGCCTGCTAAATTCCGCAATGAATTAGCTGAAGGCATTGTTGTGACCCGCGGTCAAGAGAACTGCCTTTACGTCTTTAGTGCTGCAGAGTTCAACGACCTGCACGAGAAAATCCGCCAGGCGCCGGTCACCAGCAAGTCAGCTCGTGATTTCCTGCGTGTATTCCTCTCCGGAGCTAGTTCAGAAACTCCAGACAGCCAGAACCGCATCACGCTCCCCGCCAACCTGCGTCAGTATGCAGGTCTGGATCGCGACCTCACCGTCATTGGTGCAGGTAACCGCGTTGAGATTTGGGACACCGAGGCTTGGAACACCTACCTCGCTGCCAACGAAGAAGCCTTCTCCAACACCACGGAGGAGGTGATTCCTGGACTTTTCTAGTCCGTAGGTTCTGACTCCCAGCCTGTGCACCCTGACTCCACTTCCCCGGAAGCAGGTTGACCTGGATGGGGATCAGAATCTAGGGCCTTCGTTCCAGAATCGATATGGCACTCAACGACATTCACACCCCCGTACTCCTCGAACGCTGTGTAGAGCTCCTTGCTCCTGCGCTCGAGAAACCAGGAGCAGTGCTTGTTGATGCAACGCTCGGTATGGGCGGCCACTCAGAGGCATTCTTGACTCGTTTCCCCGAACTCACCTTGGTGGGCTTGGACCGCGACACCGACGCTCTGGCCATTGCCGGTGAGCGTCTAGCTCGCTTCGGTGATCGTGTTCACCTGGTTCACACCGTCTATGACGGAATTGCGGATGCACTCGAAGGTTTGGGCATCTCTTCCGTTGACGGAATTCTGTTTGATCTTGGCGTCTCCTCACTTCAGCTAGATCGGGCAGAGCGCGGATTCGCTTATTCGCAGGATGCACCGCTGGACATGCGCATGAACCAGACCGAGGGAATCACCGCGGCTGATGTCATTGCGACCTACAGCGAACACGAACTGCGCAACATCTTCCACAAGTACGGGGATGAGAAACTCTCTGCGCGTTACGCCAAAGCAATTGTGACCAACCGCGCGGTTGAGCCCATTATCCGCTCGGGCCAGCTGGTGCACATTCTCACCGTGGCTACACCTGCAGCTTTGTCTCACTCGGGTCACCCCGCCAAGCGCGTCTTTCAGGCACTTCGTATCGAGGTGAACCAGGAGCTCTCTGTACTCGAAACAGCTATCCCTGCAGCACTGAGCACACTGGCCGTGGGCGGTCGAATCGTGGTCATGTCTTACCAGTCGCTCGAAGACCGCATTGTCAAGGGATTCCTGCAGACAGGTGCTGCTTCGTCAGCTCCTGTGGGGCTTCCCGTAGAGCTGGAGCAGTTCAAGCCTGAACTCAAACTTCTCGTTCGTGGTGCAGAACTGGCCAGCGACGAAGAAAAGGCACGTAACCCTCGTGCAACACCTGTTCGTCTCCGTGCAGCCGAACGAATCAAGGAGGCTGCATGAGTTCCCTGAACGCATCGCGTATCTCACGTCCCCAGGTTCGACCACAGATGGCAACGAAGCCTTCCGCTCGTCCTTCAGCACCCCAGCGAGGATCATCTCCCACCATTCAGGGCAATCTCGCACTCAAAGCGCGTACCTCACTGAACAAGGCAACTGCGTGGCGTCCATCCATTCAGGTTGTAGCAACTCGTGCACAGCGCAAAGCTCGTCCCA
The DNA here is from genome assembly GCF_029892845.1 of Aurantimicrobium minutum. Lineage (GTDB taxonomy): Bacteria > Actinomycetota > Actinomycetes > Actinomycetales > Microbacteriaceae > Aurantimicrobium > Aurantimicrobium minutum_B. The sequence continues at coordinate 70,493 of NZ_JARXVT010000003.1, read as the reverse complement.
AGGTTTTTTATGCAATTGTCACCGTGGGTGTCATTTTCGGAATCATCATTTCGAACCTGCTTCTCTCTGTTGCTGTCGCGTCGGGCGCCTACGAAATTGCTGCCATGCAGCAGTCGAACAAAGAGCTTGGCCGCAGCTACCAGACCATGAACCAGGATCTGGACCGCTTGTCTTCACCACAGAACCTGGCAGCAAATGCTGAAGCCCTGGGCATGGTCAACAACAGCACCCCCGTCTACCTGCGTTTGTCTGATGGCGCAGTCCTGGGAACTCCTGAGCCCGCATCTGCCACTTCTGGATTGATCGCAGGCGCTGAAGGAGCTGTTCCTAACTCTCTCCTGACCGGTGTGACTCTGGTTACCCAGAAGGAATCAGAAGCAAAGGCAGCAGCCGCAAAGAAGGCAGCTGCTGAAGCCGCCAAGACCGCTCCAGTGACTGACAGCGCGCCTGCCGCAGCTGTTCCAGCTGGGCCGGTAGCTTTGACCAACGGCCTTCCTGGTGTCGCTACGCGCTAAGTGTGGGCTGAAAGCTCCGCTCCACGCCAGCAGTTATAAGGAACTTGTGTGAGAACCAACCCGGTCAAATTCCGCGCAACTCTTGTGCTGGCGTTTGTGGTTTTCTTAGTCGCAGTTTTTGTCATCCGACTGATAGATATCCAAGTTATTCAGGCTGCGGCACTGACCCAGCAGTCAGTTGATAAACGTTCTATTCCTACCACGGTGTATTCCAAGCGTGGTCAGATCACGGATAAGAACGGAACTGTTCTTGCAGACAGTGTGATGCGGTACAACGTCACTGTCTCACCAAAGAACGCCAAAGATTTCTTACGCCAAACTGACCGCTCTGAAGTGACCATCACTCCGCAGCAAGCTGCCATTGAGATTGGCACATTGACGGGGCAGAAGCCTGAAGAAATTCTCAAAATCATTGCTGATGCCCTGGCAGAAAACCCCAAATCAGACTTTGCCTACATCAAGAAGGCTGTTGATGTAGACACCTTCAGGGCACTCAACGCGCTCGAAATCCCGTGGTTGTTCTATGAACAGGCACCTGGTCGCACCTATCCCAACGGTGCTGTGGCAGGTAACTTGCTCGGATTCGTTGGAGCAGATGGTTCGGCCCAGGCCGGCATTGAATCGGGTTGGGACAGCTGTGTTGCTGGCGTCAACGGCGAAGAGATGTACCAGCGAGGTGCTGATGGTGTCAGGATCCCCGGCAGCACTGTCACCAGTGTGAAAAGCCAGAACGGTGGCACTCTGAAGCTCACTATTGATTCAGATCTGCAGTGGTTTGTTCAGCAGTCCCTCGCTAAACAAGTAGACAAGTACTCGGCAGAGTGGGGTATCGCTGTTGTCCAAGAGGCCAAGACAGGCAAGCTTCTTGCAGTAGCGGATTACCCAACACTTGATCCCAACAACGTTGATGCCACCGATGATTCCAACCGTGGTTCTCGCGCGTTCATGAGCCCTTATGAGCCCGGTTCAACCATGAAGCCCATCACGGCATCAATGTTGATTGATACCGGATTGGCCACCCCAGAAACTCAAGTCTGGGATCCCTATTACATGAAATTCCCCAATGGTGCTGAAGTGACAGATGCCGTGATGCACGGAACTTTGCCGCTTACCTTGACCGGAGTTTTGGAACAGTCTTCTAACGTGGGAATGTCCCAGCTCGGTGACACATTGGCACCGGATCAGCGTTATGACTACATGTTGAAGTTTGGCTTGTCTTCCGTTTCTGCTGCCGGATATCCTGCGGAATCCGCAGGTATTTTGGCCTCCTCTGATGCGTGGGATAACCAGACCCACTACACCGTCACCTTCGGTCAGGGTGTTGCAACTACCGCGATTCAGATGTCGAGTGCCTATCAAGCCATCGCTAACAATGGAAAGCTCATCCCTGCCACTTTGGTGGAGAGTTGCACTTTGCCAGATGGAACAGTGGTGAAGCCCGATGTTCTTGAAACTACTCAAGTGATCAAGCCAGAATCAGCGAAAACTGTGATCGGAATGATGGAAAACTTCGTGACTAAGGGATGGATTACCAAGGAAGTTACTGTTCCTGGATACCGAGTTGCGATGAAGACGGGTACTGCACAGCAGCCCGATGGCGCGGGTGGATATAAGGCTGAATATGTTGTTTCCAACATGGGAATGGTTCCTGCTGATGACCCGCAATACATCATTACGGTTGTAATTGCTGAACCGAAGATTACGTTCACTTCGATGGTCTGTCCTCCTGTATTCAAGGCAATTGAGCAACAGGTCATCAAGCGTTACCGCATCAAGCCATCACAGGGTGAAGCACCGGACTTCCCAATCCGCTTCCAATAGCTGAACGGTCTTAGACTTGAGGCAAGGAAAGGTGGTGCTCGCGTGGGTGCTTTTGTTGGGTCCTTAAGGCCTGAGCATCCCCAGCCTCGAGCGCTGGCGGGACTCGTTACAGAACTTGGACTGACCTCTACCGATTCCCTGGATGACCTCGAGGTCACGGGAATTACTCTCACCACGAAGGATGTGCGCCCCGGCGACATCTTTGTGGGTATGCCCGGTGCCAAGGTTCACGGTGCCAGCTTTGTGGATTCAGCAATTGCGGCAGGTGCTGTTGCCCTTCTCACCGATGCTGCAGGCTCAGAGATTGCTCAGGGCTGCGGCATCCCCATTGTTGTTGTGTCAAAGGTTCGTGAATCCCTCGGCCACATTGCATCCTGGATTTATCGCACCCAAGAAGTTGATGCCACTGTCTTTGGTGTGACCGGAACGAACGGTAAGACTTCCGTGGTCTACATCCTGTCCGCGCTGCTGAGCCAACTTGGGCTCAAGAGCGGGCTCAGTTCTACTGCGGAGCGCCGCATAGGTGATGTGGCCATGATCAGTGGCCTCACCACCCCAGAATCCACTGAGGTTCACGCTCTGCTCGCCCGAATGCGTGAGTCGTCTGTTCGTGCAGTGTGCCTCGAGGTTTCTGCACAGGCGATGACCCGTCATCGCGTAGACGGAATTTATTTCGACGTGGTTGGCTTCACCAACCTCAGCCACGATCACCTCGATGATTACGCAGACTTTGAAGATTATTACGCAGCAAAGGCGCAACTCTTTAGCTCAGATGTGGCCAGCAGGGGTGTCATCACCGTGGATGATCAGTGGGGTGTTCGCCTTGCTGGTGAAACGCATATCCCCATCACCACGTTGGCAACGATTCCTAATTCAGTGGGCTGGGAAACAGCACACTGGAAGATGACGGTTACGTCCCAAACTCAGCGAGCAACCTCTTTTGTCCTGCAAGGGCCCGACGGACGAGAACTCACCACCTCCGTCCCGCTCCTGGGCAGTTTTATGGCTTCCAATGCAGCATTGGCCATTGTCATACTGGTGGAGTCCGGCTTTGATCTTGAACACATTGCACATGCCCTCAGTGCAACTGGGCAGATCGACGTTGTGGTTCCTGGTCGCACCGAAATTGTCTCTGGTGATGAAGGTCCTGTTTTCTATCTTGATTACGGCCACACCCCGGAAGCATTTACTAGCTTGTTGACAGCTGTCCGAGCAGTCACCACTGGCAAGGTGGTGTTCCTCTTTGGTGCCGATGGCGATCGAGACACCACCAAACGTCCTGCCATGGGAAAGATTGCCGCCACTGGTGCTGATGTTGTCGTGATCACTGATTATCACCCACGCTCAGAAGATCCAGCAATGATTCGGAGCGCACTTCGTGAGGGGGCAGAGTCTGCCCATTCAACCGCTCTGATCATTGAAGAAGGCGACGTGCGCAGCGCTATTGCGCGAGCTATTTCTGAAGCTGGTGCCGGGGATGCCATTGTTTATGCCGGACCTGGGCACGAAGTTGAGCAAGAAGTTGCCAGCGGAAGTATTCCCTTCAACTTCCGTGAAGAAATACACAGTGCTCTGCGCGAGGCAGGCTATTCACCTCGAGGGGACCACACGTCATGATTTCGATGACCTTGGCAGATATTGCTGCGACCATGTCCGGAACACTGGTGTTGGGTTCTTCTGGCGCGACGGCAGAAACAGCAGTCACGGGTTTGACCGACACTGATTCACGTCTGATTACTCCCGGAGATATTTTTGTGGCAAAGCCAGGAGAGTTCACCGACGGTCACTTGTTTGTTCCTGCAGCGGTTGAGAACGGTGCTGCCGTGGTGATCGTCGATCACGAGGTTGATATCGCAGCCCCACAGATTGTTGTTCCAGATACCGTCGTGGCTATGGGGGCGTTGGCAACAGAGGTTGTGGCACGAGTGAGAGCTGCAGGACAACTCACGGTTGTGGGCATCACCGGCTCCAACGGGAAAACCACCACCAAGAATCTTGTGGCCACGATGTGTGAGCAGGTGGGACTCACAGTTTTTCCTCGTGACTCTTTCAACAACGAGGTGGGCGCACCCATCACTATGTTGAAGATCACCGAAGATACTCGCTATCTCGTCCTCGAACTGGGCGCCAGTGGCAAGGGGCATATTTCTCGCCTGACAGGCATGGTTCAGCCTGATATCGCGGTTGTGCTCATGGTCGGCTTGGCCCACGCTGGAGAATTTGGTGGGGTTGACGTCACGGTTGAATCCAAGCGTGAGCTCGTTGAATCCCTGGGCTCAGAGGGCGTCACCATCCTGAACATCGATGACCCCCGCGTGATGTCCATGGAATCTGCTGCCCCCGGCAAGGTGATCACCTTTGGTCACAACCCTTCTGCTGATGTGAGGGTCTCGGACATCGTTTCCTCCATTTCCGGAACTGAATTTGAATTGCACACCCCCGTTGGGCACGCACATGTGAGCTTCAAAGTGTTGGGGGAGCATCACGCCATGAATGCTGCCGCTGCCGCAGCAGTTGCTCTGGAATTGGGCTTCGATCTAGACCTCATCGTCTCGTCTTTGCAATCAGTAACCCGCGCTGAACACTGGCGGATGGAACTGATGGGTGGAAACGGTGTGACGGTCATCAATGACGCGTATAACGCCAGCCCTGACTCCATGGCTGCCGCATTGAAGACATTGCGTCAGGTTGCTGGTCCCGAGAATCGAACCATTGCTGTTCTGGGAGAAATGGCTGAGCTGGGCGAATATGCCGGTGAAGAACAAGACAATCTCGCACTGTTGATTGTTCGCCTCGGTATTGACCAACTTGTTGTTGTTGGCGATGGTGCACGCAGACTCCATATTTCTGCGATCAACGAGGGTTCTTGGGACGGTGAGTCGAAGTTCTACTCGACCCCAGATGAGGCTTACGATTACCTATCGAGCCTGATTACTGCAGGTGACATCGTTCTGGTGAAATCGTCGAACTCGGCGAAGCTCCGGTTCCTTGGCGATCGACTAGGAGAGGCATACGCGTGAGTACCCTACTTCTCGCCGGCGCGCTCTCGCTGCTCTTCACATTGTTGATGACTCCAGTCTTCATCCGAATCTTCCGTCGCGTTGGCTGGGGCCAATTCATTAGTGATGGCGGCCCCGACGCTCACCACGCGAAAAAGGGCACACCCACCATGGGCGGCATCGTCGTCGTTGTGGGCGTCATCTTGTCCTACTTCTTGGCTTCTCTTCTCACCGGCTCCACCATCGAACTTCCTGCCATCTTGGTGCTTTTCCTCATGACGGGCCTAGGTCTGGTGGGCTTCGTTGATGACTTCATCAAGACCCACAAGCAGCGTTCCCTGGGACTCTCTGGCTGGCCCAAGGTTTTCGGACAAGTAATCGTTGCTGTTGTCTTCGCGTTGCTTGCAATCAACTTCCCCGACGAAAACGGTGTCACGCCAGCGTCAATGAGTATTTCTTTCATCCGAAACACTCACTTCAACTTTGCGGTGCTCGGTGGGGGACTGGCTATCGCAGCTTTCCTGGTCTGGATTATCTTGATCGTGACCAGTACCTCCAACGCCGTGAACCTCACCGACGGTCTTGATGGCCTCGCAACAGGTGCATCGATCTTCACTATTGGTTCCTTTGTCATTATCAATTTCTGGCAGCAGAACCAGTCCTGCTTCAGTGGTCGTCTCGACCCTCAGGTTGCGTACAAGTGTTATGACGTGCGCGATCCTCTGGATCTCGCCATCGTTGCTGCCGCCATCGTGGGCGGTTTGATTGGGTTCCTGTGGTGGAACACGTCACCTGCACAAATCTTCCTGGGAGACACTGGCTCTATGGCTCTCGGTGGTGCACTAGCTGCCCTGGCTATCCTCAGCCAGACCGAACTTCTTCTTGTTGTTCTTGCAGGTCTGTTCGTCATCGACACGGGCTCGGTTATCGTTCAGCGCGGCTATTTCAAGCTGACAAAGGGTAAGCGCATCTTCCTGATGTCACCTATTCACCACCACTTTGAGCTCAAGGGCTGGGCTGAAGTGACCGTTGTGGTCCGCTTCTGGATTATCTCGGCACTGTTCGTTATCACGGGTGTGGGCATGTTCTACCTCGAGTGGCTCACCCGCTAGTCGGATCCTCATGGCTTCGCCTCGCGATCTCTCTGTTCTGACAAGTTGGCATGCCGACTGGTCAGGGCTGCGTGTTGGTGTTTTGGGTCTCGGAGTCACCGGATTCTCTGTCGTGGATACTCTCGCCGAGTTGGGCGCGCAGGTCATGGTGGTCGCTGCTGGTGCGGAAGAACTGCGCATCACCATGGTGGATGTCATCGGTGCAACCTACGTGCAAGAGCGAAGTGGGGAAGATGTTCCTCATGAACTGATCGAGTTTGCTCCAGAGTTGATTGTGGTCTCACCCGGCTATCACCCTGATCACAAGATTCTCCTCTGGGCGGCAGAACGCAACATCCCAATTTGGGGAGACATTGAACTTGCTTGGCGTGTGCGGGACAAAGTCAATACAGCACAATGGCTGATGGTTACCGGAACCAATGGAAAAACCACGACTGTTCAGCTCACTGCAGCCATGCTCGCCGCAGCTGGGTTCCGCGTTGCCCCCTGTGGGAACATCGGTGTTCCAGTCCTTGACGCGGTTCGTGATCCTCAAGGTTTCGATGTCTTTGTGGTGGAGCTCTCCAGTTATCAACTGCACTGGATGACCGGTGTCTATCCCTATTCAGCAGCTGTGCTCAACATCGCCGATGACCACCTGGACTGGCACGGATCTTTTGAAGCCTATGTTGCTGCCAAGGCCAAGATTTTTGAAAACACTCAGGTTGCGTGTGTTTATAACAAAGCAGACAAGCTCACTGAACGCATGGTGGAAAACGCTGACGTGATGGAGGGAGCCCGAGCTATCGGGTTCGATTTGGGGGCACCGGGTAAGAGTGACCTGGGTGTCGTCGATGGCATCTTGTGTGACCGTGCCTTCCTGGATGACCGCCACTCCACTGCTCTGGAAATCACCACCATCCGCGACCTGGAAGAGCGGGGCTTAGCTGCTCCTCACATCGTGGCCAACATACTTGCTGCCAGTGCGCTGGCACGATCTTTCGGTGCACCTACAGAGGCAATCTATGAGGCCCTGAAGACGTTCAGCTTGGATTCACACCGCAACGAAGTTGTTGCTTCGGTGGGAGATATCACTTGGATCGACGACTCTAAAGCAACAAACCCTCACGCAGCAGATGCTTCCTTGACTGCCAACCAGTCCATCGTGTGGATTGTGGGCGGTTTACTCAAGGGCGTCAACATTGATGAGCTCGTTTCTCGTCATGCTCATCGCTTGCGAGGTGCTGTGATCATCGGCGTTGACCGTGAACCTGTCACAGCGGCATTCGAGCGACACGCGCCCGGGGTCACCGTGCTCGAGGTTGAGGCGGATGACACTAGTCATGTCATGGTTCATGCCGTGAACTTGGCCGCAGACTTAGCCCACAGCGGTGACGTGGTGTTATTGGCTCCAGCTGCAGCTTCGATGGATCAATTCACTGATTATGCCGAGCGAGGACGCCTTTTCGCTCAAGCAGTTCGAAACAAAGTTGGAGGTGAGGCGGATGGCGACTCCGCCTCGCACGAATAACACTCGCAGACCGGCTTCTGCTCCTCGCAGCTCCGCTCCTGGTTCACCCGGGAGAACAACTGGTCGCGCAGCACAACCCAGCTCGTCCTCGGCGTCACGCTCTGGCGGACTTGCTACCCGCTTTCAGCTGGGAACTGCGTTCCGGGCCGAGTCGCCCAACTTCTATCTTCTTGCCGGGGTGACATTGTTCACTGTGATCCTGGGTTTGATCATGGTGCTCTCTGCCTCAGCAGTGGACTCGTTCTTGCAAAGCGGTGGTTTCTTCGTTGGTTTCTTGACGCAAGCAGGTGCTGCCGTCATCGCACTACCTGTGATGCTGGGCATTAGTCGTTTGCCCCTCGTTTTCTATCGCAAGTGGGCCAACATTGCGCTGTATTCCACAATTGGTCTGCAGCTCCTGGTATTCACGCCGTTGGGTGTTGAATCCGGTGGTAACCGTAACTGGCTCGATATCGGTGTGCAATTCCAGCCCTCCGAGATGATCAAGCTGACCATCGCGGTCTGGCTTGGCGTGAATCTCCCGCTCATCATCAAGAGAGTGGGTCCATACAGCTACCGCATCTTTAGCGCACTGATTCCGGTTTATGCGGCACTGGTTGTGGTTCTCGCTGGTCAGGACTTGGGAACGGCCATCATCATTTTCGCCATTATCGTGGCGTGCTTGGCTTTCTCTGGTGTTGCAACCCGCATGATTGTGTGGCCCATGATCGCTGGCGCCGCAGGTGTTATTGTTCTGGCAATCATCAGCCCCAACCGCATGGCACGAATTCTCTCGTTCTTGAACGAGAACTGCACCGACTACACCAATGCGTGTTGGCAGCCCCTTCACGGAAAGTGGGCACTGGCCAACGGTGGTGTTTTTGGTGTGGGTCTCGGCCAATCCAAAGCGAAGTGGTCATGGCTTCCTGCGGCAGATAACGACTACATTTTCGCCATCATTGGGGAAGAACTCGGCATGATCGGGTGCTTGGTTGTCATCGGATTGTTCGTAACCTTGGCCGTGGCCTTTATCCGGATTATCCGCATGGCTAATGACCCCCTTGTTCGCATTGTCACCGGCGGAATCATGATTTGGATCGTGGGTCAGGCTTTCGTCAACATCGGCGTTGTATTGGGCGTCTTGCCCGTGCTGGGTGTTCCGCTTCCCCTCTTGAGCTCAGGTGGTTCAGCGCTGATCATGTCGCTATTAGCAATTGGCGTGGTCTTGTCCTTCACGAAGGAAGAGAAACCAGTCAAACGTCAGCGTTCACGTCCACAGCCCAGACCTCAAGCGCGAGCGAGGCAAACACAGCAAGCTCGTACTCGATGACCAGTTATCTTCTCGCTGGTGGTGGAACAGCCGGCCACGTGAATCCCATGTTGGCGATGGCTGATGAAATTCGCCTGCGCGATCCTCAAGCGCAGATTGTGTGTGTGGGAACAGCTGAGGGGCTTGAAGCAACGTTGGTTCCGGCCCGGGGTTATGAATTGGTCACTATTCCGCGGATTCCTTTTCCTCGCATCAGGGGACTGGTGGCTTCCTCACGAAATTTCATCGCAGGCTGGCCCACAGCAGTGTCGACCATTACCGCGTTGATATCCGAGCGCAAGGTTGATGTTGTCGTCGGAGTTGGTGGTTACAGTGCAGCGCCGGCATATGCCGCAGCTCGCAAAGCCGGCGTTCCTTTCGTTATCCATGAGGCCAATGCAAAACCTGGTTTGGCTAATCGGTGGGGCGCCCTGCGCACACCCTATGTCGGGGTGACTTTTGCTGGAACGCCATTGCCTCATGCAGTGACGGTGGGCACGCCACTTCGTAAAGAAATCGAGACGCTCGATATCCCTGCTGTTCGAGCCGCTGCCCGTGCTCACTTCGGGCTAGATGTTCATCGTCCCGTCGTCATGGTGACCAGTGGTTCCCAGGGTGCCCGCTCGATCAACACGACGATTGCCAACTCCGCTGCAGACATTGTGGCTGCTGGCTACCAAGTTCTGCACATTGTCGGACAGAACAAGCCTGAGAGTATTCCGACCCTGTCAGGTTATGTGGCTCTGGATTATTGCGATCGGATGGATCTGGCCCTCGCTGCGGCCAACTTGGTCGTCTCACGCGCTGGATCTGCGACCGTGTCCGAACTCTCTGCTCTCGGTATCCCCGCTGTGTATGTCCCGTATCCCGTCGGTAATGGTGAGCAGCGCTTCAACGCAGCAGGGGTTGTGAAGGCCGGAGGTGGCGTGATGGTCGCTGATCAAGACTTCACACCCGCATGGGTTACATCCACTCTCATTCCGCTGTTACGGGATGAAGCTGCCCTAGAGATCATGGGCACACGTGCTGCCACCGTCGGAATGCGAGATGGCACTGCCCGCATGATGAATCTCATCGATGCCGCCCTGTCATCGGTGTAGTCACAGCTTTCTGAGTTATAACGGAAGTCGGTGGCTTTTTGCTGCCCGTGAGAAGAAAGCTCGCCCGTGATCAAGCCAGACCCCATCGTTATTGCCCCAGATAATTTGGGCACCGTTCACATGGTGGGCATCGGTGGCTCGGGCATGAGTGGTATTGCTCGCCTTTTTCTTGCCAAAGGCATCACCGTGACCGGTTCAGATGTGCGCGACTCGAACAACATTCACGCTTTACAAGATTTAGGAGTGACCGTTCATATCGGTCATGACGCAGCGAATTTGGGCGATGCCCAGACGTTGGTTGTGACCGGTGCTTTGTGGCAGGACAACCCAGAGTATGTCCTGGCCCAGGAGCGAGGACTCACGATTCTCCATCGCTCACAAGCATTGGAATGGATCACCCGAGGCTCACGCCTCGTCTCCGTTGCCGGAGCACATGGCAAGACAACCTCCACCGGCATGATCGTCACCGGATTACGTGAACTCGGCGCAGATCCCAGCTTTGTCAACGGTGGTGTAGTCCAGGCATATGGCCTGAGCTCGGCCTATGGCGAAGGGGAGCTGTTCGTCGTGGAAGCCGATGAGTCTGACGGCTCATTCCTTCTTTATGACACCGCGGTGGCTTTGGTGACGAACGTGGATGCGGACCACCTCGATCACTACGGTTCACTCGAAGCATTCGATCAGGCTTTTGTCGACTTTGCTTCGGCTGCCACAGAACTTGTTGTCATCTCAAGCGATGATCCCGGTGCTGTCCGGGTGACCAAGAAAATCAGCGGTCCTCGTGTGCTGACTTTTGGTGAAGCGAAGGATGCCGATGTTCGCCTAGCTCACATCGACACCACAACGGGGGGAGCGACCCTCACGATTGAGTATCTGGGCACAAAATACACTGCCCAGCTCAAGGTCCCTGGCCGTCACAATGCCCTCAACGCTGCCGGTGCTTTTGCGACCCTGGTTGGTCTTGGTTTCGATGCTGCCTCTGCGCTTGCGGGCATTTCTGAATTCGGTGGTACTGAACGTCGTTTCGAACTCCACGGCATCCGTCGTGGGGTGAGCGTCTATGACGATTACGCGCACCACCACACCGAAGTGAACGCGGTATTGACCGCTGCACGCACTGTGGTGGGTGAGGGCCGTGTGATTGCTGTTCACCAGCCGCACTTGTATAGCCGCACCCAGCATTTCTGTGGTGAGTTCGCTCACACCCTGGAAAACGATGCTGATCTCACCGTTGTGTTGGATGTGTACGGCGCTCGTGAAGATCCAGTACCCGGTGTGACCGGTGCGTTGGTCTCGGAGAAATTTGCCGACCAATCCAAGGTCGCTTTCATTGCGGACTGGCAAGCCGCCGCCGAGCACATCGCCTCCATTGCTCAGCCTGGTGACTTTGTCATTACTTTGGGCTGCGGAGATGTGTATCGCATCATTCCTCAAATCCTTGCTTCCCTCGAAGCTACTGAGTAGCCCTCATGAAACGTCCAGTTGGGCCTGGCGGAGTCACACCTCCGCCACGAACCTCTCAACCGCAGGCCCGGGCACAGTCCACCCCGGCGAAGCCTGCCAAAGCTCCCAAGGCAGCAAAGCCCTCGCGTGCTGAGCGCAAAGCTCTGAAATCATCAGCTCGAGCGGCTTCCTCTTCTCCTCAGCGACCTCGCGCAGTTCCCTCCGGGCCTGCGCGCGTCGAAACGGCGGGAAGCCGAGTTCAGGGTATTCGTCGTCCTGCTAGCGAGCCCAGCAAGCCTGTAACGCCCGTTGTAACGGAAGCCCGGAAAGAATCTCGACGTCCTGCTCGTCGCCTCACGAGGGCGCAGCAGGAGGCGGCAGAAGCCAAACGCAAACTCAAAGAGGCAGTCAAGGCGAGAAAAGCTTTTGAGCGTGATGAAGTTCGCCGTTTCACAGCACACCTGCGTCGTCGAAAGATCATGTGGGCATCCATTGCCAGCACGCTTGCCGCGGTCATGGTCTTTGTGGGAATTGGCGTGTTTACTCCGGTTCTTGCTTTGCAAGCCATCGTGGTCGAGGGCGCAACCCGCGTTCCTGCCGACCAGATCAGAGCTGCATTGCAACCGCAGATCAATAAGCCCCTTCCGTTAGTGGACATGGGCGCGGTTCGCAAAGCAGTTGAGGCACAGCCTTTGGTGAAGACCTATTCCACCGTTGCGGTTCCTCCGCACACGCTGGTAATCAAGATCGTGGAACGAAGCCCTATCGGCTACGTCATGGTCAATAAGGACCTCACCATGGTGGATCCTGCAGGTGTTGTCTTGGAAGTGTCAACTGAACGCATTCCTGGTGTTCCTCTCATAACTGTCGAGGGCGGCGATGTGAAGTCCAAGGGGTTTGCCGCCGCGATCGACGTCATCCTCTCTCTGCCTAGTGCTTTGGCGGGACAGCTGGAAGAAGTCATTGCCAACACCACTGATGATGTGACGCTTGTTCTCGTTGGTGGTGCCCGTGTGTTCTGGGGTGGACCTGAAAACGCCGCGATGAAGAACCGAGTCTTGTCTCAACTGCTCGCCGTCAACCCAGTTGGTTCGGTCAGTGAGTACGACGTCTCCTCGCCAAAAACAGCCGTCGTTCGCTAATTTATTTTCGTATCTCAGTTCCTCTGGCGTGTCGCACGGGGGAGCGGGTTGCTTCGACCTACTCTCAAATCAAGAAATGCATACTGAGCATAACTTTAAGGTTCGACTTGAACTTTAGGGTTCTAGCGGAGGCCACAACGTGTCAATGAATCAGAATTACCTCGCCGTCATCAAGGTGGTCGGCGTCGGCGGTGGTGGCGTCAACGCTGTGAACCGCATGATTGAGCTAGGTCTCAAGGGTGTTGAATTCATCGCAGTCAACACTGATGCACAAGCCCTCCTACTCAGTGAAGCAGACGTCAAGCTCGACATCGGCCGTGAGCTCACTCGTGGTCTGGGTGCAGGAGCAGACCCAGAAGTTGGCCGCAAGGCTGCTGAAGACCACGCAGAAGAGATCGAAGAAGCACTTGCTGGTGCTGACATGGTCTTCGTCACCGCAGGTGAAGGTGGTGGAACCGGTACCGGTGCCGCACCTATCGTGGCAAAGATTGCCAAGTCCATTGGTGCCCTCACCATCGGTGTTGTAACCAAGCCCTTCGGTTTCGAGGGTAAGCGCCGTGCGGCACAGGCAGACAGCGGTGTTGCCGCACTTCGCGCCGAGGTTGACACCCTGATCGTTGTTCCCAACGATCGTTTACTCGAGATCAGCGACCGCAGCATCTCGGTACAAGAAGCTTTCGCTACAGCTGACCAGGTACTCCTGGCCGGTGTTCAAGGAATTACAGACCTCATCACCACTCCTGGTCTGATCAACCTCGACTTCGCAGACGTGAAGTCGGTTATGCAGGGCGCTGGATCTGCCCTGATGGGAATCGGTTCCTCACGCGGTGCAGACCGCGCGATCAAGGCAGCCGAGCTGGCCGTAGCCTCACCCCTGCTTGAGGCCAGCATCGAAGGCGCTCGTGGCGTTCTTCTCTCCATTCAGGGTGGATCCAACCTTGGTCTCTTCGAGATCAATGACGCTGCTGCACTGGTCGGCGAAGCCGTACACCCTGAGGCGAACATCATCTTTGGTGCTGTCATTGACGACACCCTGGGTGACGAAGTTCGCGTCACGGTTATCGCCGCTGGTTTTGATGGTGGCGAGCCCACGCACAAGCCCATGCCTCGCCGTGCATTCACTTCGACCGACACCGGTTCGGTCCTGCCCGCCGGTGAGAGCATTTACGCTGACACCCCCATTGTCTCCTCGACCACAGGTGTGTTCGCCGATGACGAGCTTGCCGGTGTTCTTTCGACACCTGCAACCACCAGCCACGTTTCGGTGACTCCTTCCTACGTTGACGAGGATGACGACCTCGACATCCCCGACTTCCTCAAGTAAGTGAGTACCTCCCTAGCCGAGCGCCTTGCGCTCGTAGAGGAGGGAATCGCTGAGGCGGCCCGCAATGCTGGGCGCGACGTCAACGATCTCACCACCATTGTGGTGACAAAGTTCCACCCGGCACAGCTTGTTCGTGATCTTTACGACCTCGGAGTGCGTAACGTAGGGGAGAACCGTCACCAAGAAGCGGAAGCGAAAGCTGCCGAACTTGCTGAGCTTGATCTCACCTGGCATTTCATTGGCCAGCTTCAGTCCAACAAAGCACGCGCTGCCCGCAAATACGCCAGCGTGGTGCACTCGGTCGATCGAGACAGTTTGGTCACGTCACTGGGGAATGCGGCGTTCACCCCAACTGGTGAACCCGAAAACAATATTGTTCCCGTCTTGGACTGCTTTGTTCAGCTCAACCTGACTCAAGATCCAGGCCGAGGTGGAGTTCAACCTGCCGACGTGGTGGAACTCGCAGAGCTTGTCGCAGCTCAGCCCAGCCTCAACTTGCTCGGAGTGATGGCAGTTGCACCTCTCGATGAAGAGCCCAGAGTGGCCTTTGCCCGGGTTCGTGCAGCATCAGAGCGAGTTCAATCTGTTATTCCGGCAGCAACCTTCATTTCCACGGGCATGTCACATGACTACGCCGCTGCCATCTCAGAAGGCGCGACACACCTTCGAATTGGCTCTGCAATCACGGGTAACCGGCCTGTTTCCGGTTAATCTCAATTAGAAGTTTTTATTCCTGGAGGTACTCAATGTCCAACCCACTCAAGAAGACCATGGTCTATCTCGGTCTCGCTGACGAGGACACGAGCTACGACGCACCCGCATACGCTGCAGCACCTCAGGTTGCTCCCGTATCTGCTGGCCGTGCACAGGTAACCCCCCTGCGCCGTAACACTGCAAAGAACCAGGCTGTGAGCGACATGAACGAGATCGTAACCGTCCACCCCAAGCAGTACTCGGACGCCAAGGTTATTGCTGAGAACTTCCGCGAAGGCGTTCCCGTCATCATGAACCTCTCGCAGATGACCGAGACTGATGCTCGTCGTCTCATCGACTTCGCATCGGGTCTTTCTCAGGGCCTCTTCGGCAAGATTGAGCGCGTCACCAGCAAGGTATTCCTGCTCTCCCCAGCACACGTTGCTGTGTCGGGCGATGCAGCTGCTGAGACCGCTGAAGTCGACACCACCTTCTTCGGAGAGTAAGTAGCCTGCCGCTCACGGTGGCTGCTACTTCACACGAACTCATGTCTGTCATCGGCATTGTGGGCGTAATTCTCTATTACGCATTACTGGTATTCGTCATTGCCATGTGGGCACGTCTGATTCTGGACTTCCTGCGTGCAATGCGACCAGGTTGGCGACCACCGAGCTTCTTGCTCGTGATCAGCGGTGTTGTCTATGGCATCACTGACCCGCCAATGACTGCAGTGCGCAGATTCGTCAAGCCCATGAGTTTTGGTGCAATTGCCCTTGATTTTGGCTGGACAGTCGTCATGTTGGCGGCCATCGTGGCAATGTATATCGCCGAATACTTGATGGTTCTCTAGCAAACAGCTTTATTTCTTTCCCAGGTGTTTCCTCCCACTGCAACTCTTTTGGTAGCGTTAGGGAGGTTGTCACCTAGACATCACATTTTTGTATCTCTCACTTGAGGATGGCTCGACATGGCATTACTGCCAGAAGACGTAGTAAACAAGCGCTTTCAGCAGACGAAGTTCCGCGAAGGTTACGACCAGGACGAGGTTGATGACTTCCTCGACGAGATCGTTGTCGAACTTCGCCGCCTTGGCGCTGAAAACGATGAACTGCGCACCAAGCTTGAAGCCGCAGAGGCACGCCTCGAAGGCGGCGAGTCTGCTGCTCCTGCTCGTCCCGTCTCCACTCCTGCGCCTGCAGTAGTCGATGACTCGAGTGCAACGGCTAGTGCTAACGATCTTCTCACCCTCGCTCGTCGTCTTCACGAAGAGCACGTGCGTGAAGGTGTTGAGAAGCGTGACGCTCTCATCGCTGAAGGTCACGAGACTGCAACACGTCTCGTTGCTGAAGCAGAAGCAACTGCAAAGTCTCAGCTGTCCTCCCTCGAAACCGAGAAGTCCAAGCTCAAGAGCAGTATTGCTGAACTCACCGGTTTCGAGAAGGAATACCGCGAAAAGCTTCGTGGTTTCATTTCTACCCAGTTGTCGGAGCTTGATGAGCTCGACGTGGCTGTTAACTCAGCCAAGAACTAACGGTGGCTGTTAAACGGCCCATTTGGGCTGTATTGACGCTTCTCGGCATTACTGCTGTCGTTGTCTACACTGCTGACCAGCTCAGCAAGATGTGGGTCATGTCGACCCTCACCGAAGGTGTGAGTGAACCAGTACTTGGTAATTTCCTGCAGTTCTATTTCGTGCGTAACCCCGGTGCAGCGTTCTCGCTGTCCTCGGGAACAACCTGGGTGTTCTCGATCTTGGCCGCGGTCGTCACAGTCGTCATCATTGTTTTTGCTCGCAAGATTCGCTCCATCGCATGGGCAGCAGTTTTCGGCCTTCTTCTGGGTGGCACGCTCGGTAACTTGACCGATCGATTGACCAAAGAAAATGGTGAAGGCGTCGTTTCCTTTGGTAACGGCCTCGTCATTGATTTCATCTCAACGCCTTGGATGATGCCTGCGATTTATAACGTGGCTGACATTGCCATCGTCTCCAGCATGTGCCTGCTTGTTCTGCTGACGCTGCTGGGCATCCACATTGATGGCACGCGTGAGCCTCGCAAAAACCGCAAGCCTGAAACGACAGATGCTGGTGCAACTGTTCTTCTCGGTGCTGCCGGAACAACTTCCAGCGTCTTAGGCGGCAGTGAATCTGTCGGGATTGATGGAACTGTCGATGGTGGTTTTGACGGTGGCTCGTTCGGAGACGGTGGCGCAGGTGGAAACTAGATCCACTCCCGTTCCGGATGGTCTTGATGGCGTCCGGGTTGATGCAGGGCTAGCCCGACTCTTTGGTTTTTCACGAACCCAGGCAGCAGAGATTGCTGAAGCCGGCGGCGTTGAGCAAAACGGTGTTCCCCTGGGTAAATCAGACAAGCTTCGTGCTGAAGCTCACTTGACGGTCTCTTGGGAAGAAAAGCGTGGCCCCGAGATCGTACCGATGATGGTTCCCGATTTCGGCATCGTCTATGACGATGATGACTTTGTCGTGGTGGATAAGCCGGTCGGCGTTGCGGCACACCCTGCAGCAAGCTGGGATGGCCCCACTGTCCTCGGTGCACTAGCCGCCTCAGGATTCACCATAGCTACCTCCGGTGCTGCTGAACGTGCAGGAATCGTTCACCGCCTTGATGTCGGAACCTCGGGTCTCATGGTCGTAGCTAAGAGCGAGAAGGCCTACAGCGCTCTCAAGCAGGCCTTTCATGACCGCAAGGTCAACAAGATTTACCATGCCGTTGTTCAGGGCCACCCAGACCCTCTGGCGGGCACGATTGACGCTCCTATTGGGCGCCACCCACGATCTGACTGGAAGTTTGCCGTCACCAACGACGGCAAGCATGCTGTCACGCACTACACAACGATTGAAGCCTTTCCCTTTGCCTCCCTCTTGGAGATCAAGCTGGAGACAGGGCGCACCCACCAGATTCGCGTGCACATGGCCGCCCAGCGCCACCCCTGTGTCGGAGACAGCCTCTATGGGGCTGATCCCTCGTTGAGTGGCCGCCTCGGTCTTACTCGTCAGTGGCTGCATGCTCACAAATTAGGTTTCACTCATCCTTCTACCGGGGAGTACGTGGAGTTCACTTCGCCTTATCCGGCGGATCTGCAGCACGCTCTCGACGTTCTGGCAGCGGGATAACCTTCAACTCCTAGGCAAAGGTTTACACCTCCGGAGTTTCCCGGCGTGTCGCAAATGGCTAGTCTTGAACGACACGCCGTAACACGCCCCAGATATCAAGGAAGTGACTATGCCCGAGCAATCCCGCACCAAGCAGGAAGTGCTCATCGTCACCGGTTTGTCTGGCGCTGGTCGCTCTACTGTGGGCAACGCCCTGGAAGACCTCGATTGGTATGTGGTCGACAACCTGCCACCACAGATGCTTCGCCCTCTGGTTGAGCTAGCGGATAAAGCAGGGGCCAACCTGCCCAAGATTGCCGCTGTGGTCGACGTTCGTGGCCGCGACTTCTTTGAGAACTTGCAAGAGATCATTCAATCCATGCCCGTGGACACGGTCGTTCGTGTCCTGTTCCTGGATGCCACTGATGCCTCGCTGGTTCGTCGTTTTGAGTCTGTGCGTCGTCCGCACCCCCTTCAGGGCGATGGAACGATCCTGGAAGGCATCCTGGCAGAGCGTTCACGCATGACGGCACTGCGTGAAAGCAGTGACATCGTGGTTGACACCAGCGATCTCAACATTCACCAGCTCTCCACCCTGATTACTGAGCAATTTGCTCAAGAAGACACCGCTGGTGTTCGCCTGAACCTCATGAGCTTCGGCTTCAAATACGGAACTCCCACTGATGCTGACCTCATTGCCGACGGTCGCTTCTTGCCCAACCCATTCTGGATTCCAGAACTGCGGGGGAGTACCGGCATGGACAAGGCCGTCTCTGACTACGTCTTGGGCCAGCCTGGTGCCATGGAATTTGTAGAGAACTACGCCAAAGCACTTGAGCCCGTTCTTGCCGGTTACCAGCGTGAGAATAAGCGTCACGCCACGATTGCGATTGGCTGCACCGGAGGTAAGCATCGCTCGGTGGCGCTCACTGAGGAGCTTGCCAAGCGGCTCGCCGAACTTCCGGGCGTTGTTGTGCGGGTTAAGCACAGAGATTTTGGTCGCGAATAGCGACCACGCAACACATCATTACTGAAGAAACAAAGAGGAATCTGGGGATATGGGTCTCACTGAGAACGTCAAACAAGAATTGATTACCGTTGGCGCGGGCAAAACGAGCGTGCGCACCGCAGAGTTGGCTACTGTGCTGCGCTTTGCTGGTGGTCTGCACACCATCTCAGGACGCATCGCGGTTGAAGCAGAGCTGGACTCCCAAGAACTTGCCACCCGCGTGCGCAAAGACTTGGCAGAGATCTACGGTGTGCGTTCCGAAGGTCGACTCTCACCTAACTCTGGTGGAAAGAATGCTCCCACATTCTTGGTGCGCGTGCTTGACGGTGAAACACTTGCCCGTCAGACCGGTCTCCTCGATGCACGTCGTCGCCCCATCCGCGGCCTGCCCAACAAGCTCACCACGGGAAATATAGAAGACCTTTCGGCTATCTGGCGTGGTGCATTCCTGGCAGCAGGATCACTGACCGACCCAGGCCGTTCGGCAGCACTTGAAATCGTCTGCCCCACCAACGAGGCCGCTATGGCTCTCGTGGGGGCAGCAAACCGCCTGCAGTTCGCTGCTAAGGCCCGCGAAGTTCGCGGAGTTCACCGTGTTGTGATCCGCGAGGACGAAGCTATTTCTGCAGTGCTCACGATCATGGGTGCGACCGAGACCGTTAAGAACTGGGAAGAGCTTCGTCAGCGTCGCGAGGTGCGCGCAACGGCGAACCGTCTGGTCAACTTCGATGACGCCAACCTGCGTCGTTCTGCTCAAGCAGCAGTCGCAGCCTGTGCTCGCGTAGAGCGCGCTCTCGAGCTCTTGGGTGATGACATCCCTGAACACCTCAAGTATGCAGGGGAGTTGCGTCTGAACTTCCGTGACGCCAGCCTGGATGAGCTGGGACACCACGCTGATCCTCCGATGACTAAGGATGCCGTCGCTGGTCGTATTCGCCGTTTGCTCGCCATGGCGGACAAGCGTGCTCAGGATCTCGGAGTTCCGGGGACTGAATCAGCTGTTCCCGACGACATCGACGCCTAACTTTCCACAAAAAACCACCCGATTTCGGCAATAAACTTGAAGCCGAGACGGTTAACACCAGTAAGACCCCAACGCACGTTCTAAGGAGAACACCGTGGCTAACTACACACTGCCCGAGCTGGACTACGACTACGCAGCTCTCGCACCGCACATCAGCGCAACCATCATGGAGCTGCACCACAGCAAGCACCACAAGGCATACGTTGACGGTGCAAACATGGCACTCGAGAAGCTGGCAGAAGCTCGCGAGAAGAACGATTTCGCGAACATCAACAAACTCCAAAAGGACCTGGCATTCCACCTCGGTGGTCACACCAACCACTCCATCTTCTGGAAGAACCTGACCCCCGGTTCTGAAGAACGCCCCACCGGCGAACTCGCTGCAGCAATCGATGAATTCTTCGGATCCTTCGACGCATTCAAGGCACAGTTCAACGCTGTTGCACTCGGTCTGCAGGGCTCGGGCTGGGCATTCCTGGCATGGGATGCACTGGGCAAGAACCTCATCATTGAGCAGCTCTATGACCAGCAGGGCAACATTGCAGCAGGAACCATTCCTCTGCTTATGCTCGACATGTGGGAGCACGCCTTCTACCTGGACTACAAGAACGTGAAGGGTGACTACGTCAATGCATTCTGGAACATCATCAACTGGGCTGATGTTTCGGCGCGTTTCGACGCTGCACGCAAGGGCGCATCCAGCGTCCTGCTATTCTCTTAGTAGTTGACAACGGGTGTCTCGAAGCTTTTCGGGGCACCCGTTCCTACTGATTTCCCAAGAAATACCCTCCCTCCACCATCACCACCGCTGGAGCTTGTAGCTCCCTAACATCACTTGGAGACGAAGTGACTGTCAAAGTTGGAATCAACGGTTTCGGCCGTATCGGACGTAACTACTTCCGTGCTGCACTCGCACAGGGCGCAGACATCGAAATCGTTGCCGTAAACGACCTCAGCGACACCAAGGTGCTCGCACACTTGCTGAAGTATGACTCGGTAACTGGTCGTCTGGATGCAGACGTATCGCACGATGCTGAGAACATCATCGTCAACGGCAAGAAGATCAAGGTGCTCGCAGAGCGCGACCCTTCTGACCTCGGCTGGGGCAAGCTCGGCGTTGACGTCGTTATTGAGTCCACTGGTCGCTTCACTGACAGCGCTTCTGCTGGCAAGCACATTGCTGCTGGTGCCAAGAAGGTTCTGATCTCTGCTCCTCCCACCGGCGATGACATCCCCACCTTCGTAATGGGTGTTAACAACGAGAAGTACAACGCGGCTACTGACCACGTCATCTCGAACGCATCCTGCACCACCAACTGCCTCGCACCTCTCGTGCAGGTATTTGACAAGGAATTCGGCATTGTGACCGGTCTGATGACCACTGTTCACGCTTACACCGCTGACCAGAACCTGCAGGATGGTCCTCACTCTGACCTGCGCCGCGCACGCGCTGCAGCGATCAACATTGTTCCTTCCTCGACTGGTGCTGCAAAGACCATCGGTAAGGTCCTTCCTGAACTCAACGGCAAGCTCGACGGTTTCGCACTGCGCGTACCCGTACCCACCGGTTCGATCACTGACCTCACCATCCAGGTTGAAAAGCCCATCACTGAGGCTCAGGTCAAGGCTGCATTCAAGGCTGCTGCAGAGGGTCACCTCAAGGGCATTCTGAAGTACACCGAAGACGAGATCGTTTCTAGCGACATCGTGACCGACCCACACTCGTCGATCTTCGACGCTGGTCTGCTCCGCATCTTGGGCAACCAGGTCAAGATCTCAAGCTGGTACGACAACGAGTGGGGTTACTCCAACCGTCTCGTCGACCTGACTGAGTACGTCGGCGAACAGCTCTAAAGAAGGTAATTCAATATGGCACTTCGCACCCTTTCCTCACTCGGTTCGCTTGCTGGCAAGCGCGTTTTGGTCCGCTGCGACCTCAACGTCCCGCTCAAGGATGGTGTGATTACTGACGACGGACGTATCCGTGCGTCTCTGCCAACATTGAACGCTCTGCTCGATCAGGGCGCCCGTGTCGTGGTGATGAGCCACCTCGGGCGTCCTGACGGAGCACCAGAGGCTAAGTACAGCCTCGAACCCGCAGCAACTCGCCTCGGTGAATTGCTCGGCAAGCCTGTTGCTTTCGCTACCGACACCGTCGGTGACTCGGCAACGGCCACGGTTTCTGCTCTGGCTGATGGCCAGATTGCTGTTCTCGAGAACCTGCGTTTCAACCCAGGGGAGACCGCCAAGGACGAAACTGAGCGTGGCGCATTCGCTGCACAGCTCGCAGAATTGGGTGACGTTCTCGTCTCTGATGGCTTCGGTGTTGTTCACCGCAAGCAGGCTTCTGTCTACGACCTGGCCAAGCTGGTTCCTAGCGCAGCAGGTCTGCTCATCGAGACTGAACTCGATGTTCTCGATCGCCTCACCGAAAACCCAGAGCGCCCCTACACGGTCGTTCTCGGTGGTTCTAAGGTCTCTGACAAGCTCGGTGTGATTTCCCACCTGCTTCCTCGCGTCGACACCATCTTGGTGGGCGGCGGCATGGTCTTCACCTTCCTCGCGGCTCAGGGCTACAAAGTCGGTGCCAGCCTTCTTGAGGTTGACCAGCTCGACACCGTTCGCGGTTACATCGCAGATGCGGAAGCGCGTGGCGTGAAGATCATTCTTCCTACCGACATCGTGATGGCTAGCACGTTTGGCGCAGATGCAGAGCACGTCATTGCTCCTGCAGACGCCCTGGAAGACACCGCTTTTGGTGCAACAGGGATGGGCCTCGACATTGGACCCGACACCGGCAAAGCATTCGCTGAGCAGATCAAGGCATCCAAGACAGTGTTCTGGAATGGCCCTGCAGGTGTGTTTGAAATTCCTGCCTTCGCCGAAGGCACTCGCGCAATTGCTCAGGCACTGACGGAAGTCGACGGCCTCAGCGTTGTCGGTGGCGGCGACTCAGCTGCTGCTGTGCGCATTCTTGGTTTCGCAGATGACCAGTTCGGTCACATTTCAACCGGTGGTGGAGCCAGCCTCGAATTCCTCGAGGGCAAGCGTCTACCTGGCCTGGAGGTCCTCGGATGGTAAACACTCGTACCCCGCTTATCGCGGGTAACTGGAAGATGAACCTGGATCACCTCCAGGCAATCGCCTTCGTTCAGAAGCTGGCATGGACCCTCAAGGACGCCAACCACAAGTACACCGACGTTGAAGTTTCGGTCTTCCCACCCTTCACCGACATTCGTTCGGTGCAGAACCTGGTTGAAGCAGACAAGCTCGAACTCGCTTACGGGGCTCAGGACATTTCCATGCACGATTCCGGCGCATACACCGGTGAGATTCCTGGTGGATTCCTCAAGGCACTGGGCTGCTCTTATGTGATCATTGGTCACTCAGAGCGTCGCCAGTACCACGGCGAGAACGACGAAATCGTGGGCAACAAGGTCAAGGCTGCGCTCAAGCACGGTGTCGTTCCTGTTCTGTGCGTGGGTGAAACCGAAGCAGAGCTTGAAGAGTTTGGTCCTTCTGCTGTTCCTGTGGCACAGCTGAAGAAGGCACTCGAGGGTGTCTCTCAGGATGCAGACATCGTGATCGCTTACGAACCTGTCTGGGCTATCGGCACCGGCAAGGTCGCAACCGAAGAGCAAGCAGAAGCTGTCTGTGCTGCAATTCGCGTGGCACTGGGAGAAGTTCTGGGTGACGCTGCAGCGCAGCGCACTCGCATTCTCTACGGCGGTTCGGTCAAGGCCAACAACATCGCTGGCTTCATGCGTCAGCCCAACATCGACGGTGCTCTCGTCGGTGGTGCCAGCCTGGACGTTGCTGAGTTCTCGAGCATTGCTCGTTTCCAGAAGCACGTTATCTAGTCGGGTAGACTGTAGCTATGGAAATTCTTCAGATTGTTCTGCAGGTGCTGCTCGGCATCACGAGCCTGCTCCTCACCCTGCTGATCCTCCTCCACAAGGGTCGCGGTGGCGGCGTCTCCGATATGTTCGGTGGCGGCATGAGCTCGACTCTGGGATCCTCTGGTGTGGCTGAGCGTAACCTCAACCGCATCACCATCATTTTGGGCCTGATCTGGATTACTTGCATCATCCTGCTGGGCCTCATTACTAAGTTCCAAGGAGCATAACTATGGCATCCGGCGGAAGTGCAATCCGTGGCTCGCGCGTTGGCGCGGGACCCATGGGAGAACAAGATCACGGTATTCACGCAGAACGTATTGCTATCTCTTACTGGGATGCTCTCGGTAACGAGACAGTACGTTACTTCGCAGCAAACCTGCCTGAAGAAGAAATTCCTGAGATCATCGACTGCCCACAGTCTGGTCTTCCCGCAGGTCGCGACAAGGCAAACCCACCTGAGCTTGCCAAGCTTGAGCCTTACAAGACTCACCTTGCCTATGTGAAAGAACGTCGCACCGAGGAAGAGGCTGAGCAGATTCTCGAAGATGCTCTTCACCAGCTTCGCGTCCGCCGCGGAACGGTCAAGCCCACTAAGTAGCTTCATATAGCCCCTGAGAAATCAGGGGCTATATTTTTATCTGTTCCTAACGAAGAAAGAGTCGCCTTGTCTGACCTCGTGATTCCAGTTGCTGGCTTGCTCTTTGATAACGACGGTGTCCTTGTCGACAGCCATGGTGCTGCTGTTGAAGCCTGGGATGCCTGGTCGAAGAAGTTTGCCCCGGATTTTGACTGGAGCGATCGCTCGAATGCAGGGATCCGCGCAGAGGACATGGTTCGCAGGCATGTCGCGGATGATCTCTATGACGAAGCTGTTGCCTATATTCACCAGCTTGAGCAGGATTCTTCTAGCCTGACCAAGCCGCTGCCAGGTGCTGTTGAGCTCCTCACCTCACTCACTCCGGGGATGTGGACTGTCTGCACCTCAGCTAACCCGCGTTTAGGTGCTGCACGACTGCGTGCTGCTGGTTTGCCCGTTCCTGCCGAGTTGGTCTCGTCTGAAGACGTGGAACTCGGCAAGCCTTACCCTGACCCTTATCTGCGCGGAGCGCAGAACTTAGGGTTAGCGCCAGGGGAGTGCATTGTCTTCGAAGATGCTGCTGCCGGTATTCAGGCAGGTCTCGCTGCTGGTGCCGCACAGGTGATCGGTGTCACACAGGTAGCCCTGGATACCGATGTGAACATCGTCGTGAAAAGCCTTGAGGGTGTGAGTTACCACGATGGTGCTCTCCACATTCCTGCCTCGAGCAGGCTGCGCTAGCTAGTTCTCGTCGATGAGGCGAGCTGCTGCTGCCTCGTCCGTGAAGAACACAGTCTCTTCAATGCCCTCAACGGCGCTCACAGGCGCTTCTGAGGCACTTTCAGAGGTGAAAGCGGCATAGATCGCATCTGCCTTGTCCTCGCCAGAGGCGACGATCCAGACGTTCTTGGAGTTGTTGAGTGCAGGCAGTGTCAGGCTGATGCGTTCTGCCGGTGGCTTGGGGGAGTTGCGCACGGCAATCACAGCACGGTCATCGACTTCGATGCCTTCTAGACCGGGGAACAAGCTAGCGATATGCGCATCAGGTCCCACGCCTAAGAACGTGATGTCGAACTCAGGGAGTTCTGGCCAGTACTTCGCTAGTTCATCGTCATAAGCGTCAACTGCCTCATCCAGCGTCATTCCTGCGTCAGAGGCAGGCATGCGGTGGACATTCTCTGCGGGGATAGGGAGGCGGTGGATGAGAGCAGCTGTTGCCTGTCCCTCGTTGCGGTCAGCGTGACCGGCAGGAACGAAGCGCTCGTCGCCCCACCACAGGTGGATTCGAGACCAATCCAGCTTGTTGCTGGGGTCAATGTTTTCCAGCAGTGCGATACCGACGGTTCCACCGGTCAAAACGACGTGAACAGCGGGCTGTTCCACGAGGAGTTCTTTCACGGCTTCTTCAAAAATCTCATCAATGTTGTCGATGAGTTCTTGCTTGTCTGCATACGCTTCGAGCGTGGTTTCTTCGCTCACTTGGCGGTCACAATGATCTGGGGCAAGCCTTCAGTCACAACGCGGCCATAGACCTCATCAGGATCAAGACGACGCAGTTCCTCAGCCAAGCAGTCACGTAAGCTTCTGCGGGGCATCGCAATCTCGTGCGTGGGCTGGTTGGGTTGCTTCAGGCGTGCTACGGATGGCTCAACTCGGGTGAGCTCGATGTCGCCGGAAGGGCGAACCAAGCGAACGCCGTGGATGCCGCCCCAGCTCAGGCCAGTGTGAGTGAGATCGCACGAGACGGGAACACCCAGTTGCAGTTGCAACCACGCGGCCAGCATCTTCGCCGAGGGGAAGTCTGGTGTGGAGGTGACGTGAGCTTCGGTGATGGGCTCATAAGGTGGCTGGTCGAGAACAGCAGCGAGCTGGGTTCGCCACAGAGTCAAGCGAGTCCAGGCAAAGTCTGCATCGCCAGGGGCATAGGTCTTGGAAAGATCGGCTAGAGCCTCGATGGGGTCTGCCTGCGATGCTGCATCGGTGATGCGGCACTGCGCGATCTTGCCCAGAGGAGATTCAGAAACCTTCTCAGGAGCAGCACCTGGCCACCATGCCACCACAGGGGTGTCGGGAAGAAGCAGGCCGGTGACGAGACCCTGCTCGTCCGAACCAACTTTGCCATAGGCGCGTAAGACAATAACTTCACTGGCTCCTGCGTCACCACCGACGCGGACTTCCGCGTCGAGACGGTTCGAAATGGAGTGTTCTGGTTCAATCACTGAGAGCACAATGACGCGCATAGGGTGCTCGCGAGATGCTTCATTTGCCGCGGCAATGGCCTCTTCTTCTTCGCCAATGGTGGTGGAGATGAGAAGGGTGAGCACACGACCAAGCGCAACAGCGCCACCTTCTTCGCGGAGGTTGACCAGTTCCTTGGCAACCTTGGCGGTGGTGGTGTCGGGGAGTTCGAGGATCATGGACGTCTCCAAACGCGGCCGTCACGGGCCATGAGGGCATCTGCAGAGGCAGGACCCCAGGTTCCTGGAGCGTATTGCTCAGGCTGTCCTTGGGTCTCCCAGAATTCTTCGATCGGGTCGAGGATCTTCCAGCTCAGTTCCACCTCTTCGTGACGGGGGAACAGGGGTGGATCGCCGAGCAAAACGTCCAGAATCAGACGCTCGTAAGCTTCGGGACTGGCTTCGGTGAAGGCGTGGCCGTAACCGAAGTCCATGGTCACATCGCGCACCTGCATGCCCGCACCTGGGACCTTAGAGCCGAAACGAATGGTGACACCCTCATCGGGCTGGACGCGAATAACCAGTGCGTTCTGACCGAGGGCAGAAGTTTGGTGGTCTGCGAACAAGTACTGAGGTGCTCGCTTGAACACCACGGCAATTTCGGTCACGCGGCGACCAAGACGCTTGCCGGCGCGGAGGTAGAAAGGAACACCAGCCCAACGGCGGGTTCCGATGTCCAGGCGCATAGCCGCATAGGTCTCTGTCACAGACTGAGGGTTCATGCCCTCTTCGTCCAAGAAGCCGACAACTTCTTCGCCGCCTTGCCAACCGCTGGCGTATTGGCCGCGGGCTGTTGCTTCGCCGAGGTTTTCTGGCAAACGCACAGCAGCTAGAACCTTTTCCTTCTCTGCACGAAGATCTTCAGCCTCGAACGAAATGGGCTCTTCCATTGCAGTCAACGCGAGAAGCTGGAGGAGGTGGTTCTGGATAACGTCACGAGCAGCGCCGATGCCGTCGTAGTAGCCAGCACGGCCGCCCACGCCAATATCTTCTGCCATGGTGATCTGGACGTGGTCCACGTGCTCAGCGTTCCAGAGGGGTTCAAACAGCTGGTTGGCAAAGCGCAAAGCCAGGATGTTCTGAACAGTCTCTTTGCCGAGGTAGTGGTCAATGCGGAAGATTGAGTCTGCCGGGAACACAGATTCGACAACCTTGTTGAGTTCACGAGCGGTCTTGAGGTCACTACCAAAAGGCTTCTCAATGACAACACGGCGCCACTGGCCTTCGACTTCATCCGCGAGACCAGCACGCTTGAGCTGAGAAACAACCTCAGGGAAGGAGCGGGGAGGAACAGAGAGATAGAACGCATGGTTGCCCATGGTTCCACGCTTCTCATCCAACTCTGCGATGGTCTTCTTCAGGCGATTAAACGCCTTGTCATCGTTAAATTCACCCTGAACAAAGCGAATGCCCTTGGCGAGCTGATCCCAGACTTCCTCGCGGAACTCCGTGCGGGCATACTGCTTGACTGAGTCGTGAACAATCTGTGCGAAGTCTTCGTCTTCCCAGTCGCGGCGGGCAAAGCCCACAAGTGCGAAGCCGGGAGGAAGGAGACCACGGTTTGCGAGGTCATAGACCGCAGGCATGAGCTTCTTACGTGCCAAGTCGCCGGTCACGCCGAACAGCACCAGCCCACAGGGGCCTGCGATGCGGTTCAGTCGACGGTCTTCGGCAACGCGGAGAGGGTTGTTCTCCGGAGTGATGTCAACAGGTGACATGAAGGTCCTTTAGTTGAAGGCTGCGAACAGGTGTTCGAGTTCAGTGTTGGGGTTAGTCAGAGTGAGAGTCAGAACGGGTCGACCGTGGTCGGCCAGAACGTTGGCATCACCTGCAGCCTGGGCAGCAATGAGCTGACCAAAGCTGAAGGGACGCTCAGGGATGACAACGTCACCCTCTGGTGCCTGAAGGATCTGGATGAACACACCCACTGCTGGGCCACCCTTGTGGAACTGACCGGTGGAGTGCAGGAAGCGAGGTCCCCAACCGAAGGTCACGGGGCGACCAGCACGGGCTGCGACGAGGTCGCGAACGCCGTGAAGCTGAGGGTAGTTTGCGCGGTCCACGTAGGCCTGAACGGAGAGGTAACCATCTGCAGGGAGCTGCTCAAGAACAGCAGTGATTGCTTCCCGAACAGTTTTGGCATCGCCAATGCTTCCGTGAGCGCGAACTTCGATGCCCTTTTCGACAAAGAGTGGCTCGGTGGCTGCAGGGCGGTTATCCAGAAGTGCACGAGCAGCAATCTTTGCTGATTCCACATCAGGCTGGTCGAAGGGGTTGATACCCAGCAAACGGCCTGCAACAGCTGTTGCATACTCAAACACCATGAACATGGCACCCAGGGTGCCCGAGACGAGGATTTCACCTTCGTGCTTGTCACGGTTGAGCAGGTGGAACTCGTGAGCGTCATCCACCAGGCGCAGCACCTGAACATCTGCATAGCCTGCAGAAAGTTCGGGGGAGACGACATCGAGAACAACAGGAAGAATTCCTGTGCCTTCCTTACCGGTTGATTCAGCAATGAGCTGTTCTGCCCAGTCGGGGAAACCAACCAAGTGAGTGCCGTCGGTGACGAGAGCAAGCTTGTTTTTCAACGGTGAGGTGCCCGCAATTGCTGCACCAAGGATGAGACCGGGATTCTCTGGCTGGTCAACAGCGAGATCCAGTGTGATTGCTTCTGCCTCATTGAGAAGCTCAGCAATGTCCACACCAGCGAGACCAGATGGAACGAGCCCGAAAGCTGTCAGTGCTGAGAAGCGACCTCCCACGTTGGGGTCTGCATTGAAAACGCGGTAACCGGCTTCACGAGCAGACTTGTCCAGAGGAGAACCTGGGTCGGTCACGATGATGATGCGCTCGAGAGGGTCGATGCCCACAGCAGCGAATGCAGCTTCGTAGATGCGCTTCTGGCTATCAGTTTCCACAGTTCCACCGGACTTGCTGGAGATGACCACGGCAGTGGTGTGCAGGCGGTCGGTGATCGCTGCCTTAATCTGGCCAGGCTCGGTTGAGTCGAGAACAGTTAGGTCAGCCTGCATGGTTGCAGTGATGACTTCAGGAGCCAGTGAGGAGCCACCCATGCCACCTAAGACAATGTGGTTGATGCCCTGTGCGCGCAGTTCATCACGCAGTGCCTCAATCTCTGCCACAAGTGGACGAGAGATGGATACCGACTCGGTCCAGCCCAGACGAATAGCGGATTCTGCCTCAGCAGCCTTGCCCCAGAGTGCGGGGTCCTGAGCAGTGATGCTCGAAGCTACAAGGTCAGCAACGAGCTGGGGGACGTGCTTCTCAACAGCTGCTTCTGCAGCTCCAGATACTTTGATGCGGAATGACATTTATGCTCCAGCCAAAGCGGTGTTGACGGTCTCGAGGAGTTCGCCCCACGAGATGATGAACTTGGAAACACCCTCAGACTCGAGGACGTTGGTGACGTCCTGGAAGTCGACTCCGACAGCAGCAAGAGCTGCAAAGACAGCCTTGGAGTCTGCGTAGTTGGGGGTGATGGTGTCACCGGTGACCACGCCGTGGTCGAAGGTGGCATCCAGAGTCTTTTCAGGCATGGTGTTCACGATGCCCGCAGCAACCAGTTCGGTCACGTAGAGAGTGTCGGGGAGGGCAGGGTCCTTGACGCCGGTGGAAGCCCAGAGGGGACGCTGCACGTTGGCACCGTTGGCCAGTAGTGCTGCTGCGCGCTCAGTGTCGAACATGTCCTCGAAGAGTTCATATGCCAGGCGAGCATTAGCAAGACCAGCCTTGGACTTCAAAGCCAGAGCCTCAGGTGTGCCAATGGCGTTCAGGCGGTTGTCTACCTCGGAGTCCACGCGGGAAACGAAGAATGAACCAACTGAGTGGATCTGTGAAAGGTCATGGCCGTTAGCCTGCGCCTTCTCGAGTCCTGCAAGGTAGGCATTGATGACTGCTTCGTAGCGCTCGAGCGAGAAGATCAGGGTCACGTTGACCGAGATGCCCGCCCCAATAACTTCGGTGATGGCGTCCAGACCTGCAAGGGTTGCGGGGATCTTGATCAGAGCGTTGGGCTTGTTGACCTTTGCCCACAGACGCTTTGCTTCTTCCACGGTGCCAGGAGCATCGTGAGCAAGTGTGGGGGAAACCTCGATGGAAACGCGGCCGTCAACGCCCTGGGTTGCGTCGTAGACACCACGGAAGATGTCGCAGGCATCTGCAACGTCATCGGTTGTGATGTCGAAGACTGCTGCCTCTGCATCTGCACCCGCAGCTGCGAGCTTCTTGACCTGTGCTGCATAGCTCTCACCGTTGGTGAGGGCGCCAGCGAAGATGGTGGGGTTGGTCGTGACGCCCACTACGTTCTTCTGGGCAATGAGTGCCTGAAGGTTGCCAGAGGTGATGCGCTCACGGGAGAGGTCATCGAGCCAGATGCTGACGCCGGCTGCGGACAGTTGTGCGGTGGGGGTGTTCGACATGAACGTTGATTCTCCAGTAATTGAGGGGGAGCGGATCAGGTTGTGGTGTGTATGTGAAGTTGTAACCCGGGGCCAAGAAAGTTATTCCTGACCCCGAGTGAAGTGTTACTGAGCTGCGATGGATTCTTTTGCAGCAGCGACGGCGGCATCGGTGGTGATGCCGAACTTGGTGAACAAGGTCTTGTAGTCAGCCGATGCACCAAAGTGTTCGATCGAGACGCTGCGGCCAGCGGTTCCGACGATCTTGTCCCAGGTCAATGAAAGGCCTGCCTCAATGGAGACGCGAGCCTTCACTGCTGCTGGAAGAACGCTCTCCTGATATGCCGCAGGCTGCTCGTAGAACCACTCGAGGCAAGGAACTGACACCACGCGGGCGTGAATGCCTTCGCTTGCAAGCTGTTCGCGAGCGGCAACAGCAAGCTGAACCTCAGAACCGGTGGCGATGAAGATGACGTCAGGCTTTCCGTTGGCTGCGTCCACGAGTGTGTAGGCACCCTTGGCAGTCTCGCGAGCGTGAGCAAAGGTGTCGCCAGTGGCAGCGCCTTCACCACGAGTGAAAACTGGAATGTTCTGACGAGTCAGAGCAATACCAGCTGGTCCGTTGCGACGCTCGAGGATGGTCTTCCAGGCGTAGGCAACTTCGTTGGCGTCTGCGGGGCGAACCACATCCAGCTCAGGAATAGCGCGCAAGGTGGCGAGCTGCTCAATGGGCTGGTGAGTGGGGCCGTCTTCACCGAGAGCCACAGAGTCGTGGGTCCAGACGAAGATCGAAGGCACCTTCATCAGCGCTGCCAGGCGAACAGCAGGGCGCATGTAGTCGCTGAAGATGAGGAAGGTTCCACCGTATGCGCGGGTCTTGCCGTGAAGAGCAATACCGTTCAGGATGGCGCCCATGGCGTGCTCGCGGATACCGAAGTGGAGTACGCGACCGTAGTTGTCACCGGTCCACTCGTGGGTTGACCACTGAGCAGGAACGAAGGACTTAGAGCCTTCTAGCGTGGTGTTGTTGGACTCGGCAAGGTCCGCAGAACCACCCCAGAGCTCAGGGATTACTGCACCCAGAGCATTGAGCACCTTGCCAGAGGCGGCACGGGTGGACACTTCAGTGCCACCTTCAAAGACGGGAAGTGCTGCCTCGACGCCATCAGGAAGTTTTCCAGCTTCGAGGCGATCGAGGAGTTTCTTGTTCTCAGGGTTAGCTGCAGCCCAAGCGTCGAAGCTCTTCTGCCATTCGGCGCGCTCAGCAGCGCCCTTGGTCACTGCCTTGCGGGTGTGCTCGATAACCTCGTCGGCAACCTGGAAGCTCTGCTCAGGATCGAAGCCAAGAACTTCCTTGAGACCCTTGAGCTCGTCTGCACCCAGAGCAGAACCGTGAATCTTTCCAGTGTTCTGCTTCTTTGGCGAAGGCCAACCAATGATGGTCTTGAGGATGATGAGTGAAGGCTTGTCGGTAACTGCCTTGGCTGCCTCGATAGCGTCGTTGAGAGCGGCTACGTCCTCAACATAGACACCGGTCTTTTTCCAGTCCACAGTCTGGACGTGCCAGTCGTAGGACTCGTAACGCTTGGCGACATCTTCGGTGAAGGCAATGGTGGTGTCATCTTCGATCGAGATCTGGTTCGAGTCGTAAATCGCGATGAGGTTACCCAGCTGCTGGTGGCCAGCAAGCGAGGACGCTTCTGCGGTGACACCTTCTTGAAGGTCACCGTCACCGGCAATGACATAGACGAAGTGATCGAAAGGGCTCTTACCTGCAGCTGCGTTGGGATCAAACAGACCGCGCTCGAAGCGAGATGCGTAGGCAAAACCAACGGCAGAAGCCAGGCCCTGTCCGAGTGGGCCGGTGGTGATTTCCACACCCTTGGTGTGGCCATATTCGGGGTGACCGGGGGTCAACGAGCCCCAGGTGCGCAATGCCTTGAGGTCATCGAGTTCGAGGCCGTAGCCGTTCAAGTACAGCTGGACGTACTGAGTGAGCGAGGAGTGGCCAACCGAAAGAATGAAGCGGTCGCGGCCAATCCACTGGTCATCCAGGGGGTCGCGGCGCATGACCTTGTTCCACAGCAAGTAGGCGGCAGGAGCGAGGCTCATGGCGGTACCGGGGTGACCGTTACCCACCTTCTCTACTGCGTCTGCGGCGAGTACACGCGCGGTGTCAACTGCCTTGTTGTCTAGTTCGGACCAGTCGAGCTGCGCCATGTTTATATCGGCCTTCCGTATTACCGCGGGGGAGGTGAGGGAGAAATTACGATGACTGGAAATTACAGCCATGCACGCCGAATAACGGCTCCTCTAAGTATAGGCGTGCGCAGGCTTACGCTGGCGGGGAACGTGCCATATGTCGAACCTTTACCTCCCGTAGACTTGAGGCTCTCGCGCACTCATCACTTGAGGACTTATGAACGCTTCCGAATCTGGCACCACAGCGGTGTCCAAGGTCGGTTTTAAGCGCAAAGTTGCGGCGTATGTTTCGCTAACCAAGCCTCGCGTGATGGAACTGCTTCTCGCAGTGACCATTCCGACCATGTTTTTGGCTCAAGAGGGCATCCCTAACCTGTGGTTAGTTCTCGTCGTTCTCCTCGGCGGCATGATGAGCGCCGGTTCTGCCGGAACCTTCAACTGCTACATCGACCGCGATATCGATCGCGTGATGAACCGCACCAAGGGTCGCCCTCTGGTTACCGGTGAGATCTCTGACCGTGAAGCCATTGTTTTCGCCTGGGCATTAGCAATTATCTCCACAGTGTGGTTCTTGCTCTTTACGAATGTGTTGGCTGCTTCGCTGTCCGTCTCGGCGATTGCCTTCTACGTCATCATTTACAGCTTGGTTCTCAAACGCCGCACCCCACAAAACATTGTCTGGGGCGGTGCTGCCGGCGGTTTCCCCGTGCTCATTGGCTGGGCTGCGGTCACAGGCAGTCTGACGTGGACCCCTGTCGTTTTGTTCCTCATCATCTTCTTGTGGACACCACCGCACTACTGGCCTTTGTCATGGCGTTACCGAGAGGACTACAAGAACGCCAACGTTCCCATGCTCACAGTGGTGCGTGGACGTGTCACCGTTGGGCTTCAGATTGTTCTTTATGCCTGGGCAACCTTTGCGGCAACTTTGCTGTTGGTGCCTATTGGTCACATGGGTTGGACGTACACCGCTATTGCGACTGTGTCCGGTATCTGGTTCTTAGCAGAAAGCCACATGCTTTACTCACGCGCTCTGCGCGATGAAGACCCCAAGCCCATGCGCTTGTTCCACTTCTCTAATGGCTACTTATCGCTGATATTCCTTGCGGTAGCCATTGATGCTCTGCTGCCTTTCTAGCTGAGCAGAACTGCTAGCTGACCGGCTTCCGCAGGTTCAGCAGCACATTCGTTACCGCAATGGTGACGAGGCATGCCAGGAGCATGTGCAGCCCCACCAGGAGCTCAGGCAGTCCCATGCGTGATTGGGCAATGCCCACCATGATTTGTGCCGCGTTGACGACCAAGAGCGCGATCACAGCATTGCGAAGAGAAGCCGATTTCTGGCGGATGGCAAGAAGCAGTGTGACCGCAGCTAGTCCTACGGCGATATATGCGGGGTAGGAGTGGATGTGTTGCAGTAGTTCACTGTTGAGGCCATTACGGGGAGCCTCAGCATCACCTGCGTGTGGTCCAGACCCAGTGGTGAGCACGCCTACACAAATGGTGATGAATTGGAAGGACGCCATCATCCACGCACATGTGATGGTGACCCCGGAGACAGCGCAGGTCCAAGGTCCATTGCCGTTGTATGCGTTGAAGACCAGCACGGTAGACAGAACAACCATGGCGATCGAGACGATGAAGTGCAGGCCTACAACGTATGGGTTCAACTGAGTGAGAACAGAGATACCGCCGATGACAGCCTGCGCGGGGATACCTAAGCCGATCAGCAGAGTCAGCCAGAACAAGTCGCGGCGCTGTTTACGCATACGCAGAATCAGAGCAAACGTCACA
Organism: Aurantimicrobium minutum; assembly: GCF_029892845.1. Classification (GTDB taxonomy): domain Bacteria; phylum Actinomycetota; class Actinomycetes; order Actinomycetales; family Microbacteriaceae; genus Aurantimicrobium; species Aurantimicrobium minutum_B. The sequence continues at coordinate 35,271 of NZ_JARXVT010000003.1, read as the reverse complement.
ATCGCGACAATGACCAGAAGGAAGGTCAGGAGGCGGTTACCAAATTCGATAATGCCGTGAATACCCATCTCGGGGGTGTTCACCAAGGAGTCTTCAGTGCAAGTGGGCCAGGTGGGGCAGCCTAAGCCGCTGGCGGTAAGGCGTACAGCGCCACCTGTGACGACAATCAACGTCTGAACAACCAGCGTTACCCACGCTGCGATACGGACCTTGCGGTCAACCGTGGTGGGGAACCAGTCGATAAGTGTTCTCACGATGGGAATAATCCTTTGGTGAATAGTTGTTGTTCGCTCAGGAAGAACTTATTTACCCTGTCTTTACCAATGAAGTAAGGCTAGGCTAAGTAAGTTCAATGTGATCGTGCGTAAGCCGATATCTCGAGGGCGAGAACATGCGAGATTGCCGCGGTTTTCGCGACAGTTCGTGCGTTCTCTTCTCATTCTAGATTCGTAAGGAAGAGTGCCATGTCAGACATCCTGATTGACCGGCCCGAACTTGAGGGCATTGGTCAGTATGAATTCGGTTGGCACGATAAAGATGCGGCTGGAGCAAGCGCTCGCCGAGGCATCAGTGCTGAAGTAGTTTCGGACATCTCTGGGCTGAAGTCTGAGCCCGAGTGGATGCTCAAGATGCGCTTGAAGGCGTATGAGATCTTTGGCCGTAAGCCCATGCCCAACTGGGGTGCAGATCTCTCCGGTATTCACTTCGACAACATCAAGTACTTTGTCCGTTCAACGGAACGTCAGGCACAAACCTGGGAAGACCTCCCTGATGAAATCAAGGACACCTACGAGAAGTTAGGTATTCCTGAGGCAGAGCGTCAGCGTCTCGTTGCCGGTGTGGCTGCACAGTACGAATCTGAAGTGGTTTACCACCAGATCAACGAAGAGCTCGAGCGCCAGGGCGTCATCTTCATGGACACCGACACTGCTCTGAAAGAGCACCCCGAATTCTTCGAGGAATACTTCGGCACCGTTATCCCTTCGGGAGATAACAAGTTCGCTGCACTCAACACTGCTGTGTGGTCGGGCGGATCCTTCGTCTACGTGCCCCCAGGTGTGCACGTTGAGATTCCTCTTCAGGCCTACTTCCGCATTAACACTGAAAACATGGGTCAGTTCGAGCGCACCCTCATCATTGCTGACGAGGGAAGCTACGTGCACTACATCGAGGGATGTACTGCACCGATCTACAAGAGCGACTCGCTGCACTCTGCTGTGGTGGAAATCATTGTGAAGAAGAACGCTCGCGTTCGCTACACCACCATCCAGAACTGGTCCAACAACGTATACAACCTGGTCACCAAGCGTGCGATTGCACACGAGGGTGCAACCATGGAGTGGATTGATGGCAACCTCGGTTCCAAGGTCACCATGAAGTACCCCTCGGTCTACCTGGTCGGCGAAGGTGCAAAGGGTGAGACTCTCTCCATTGCTTTCGCAGGTCCCGGACAGCACCAAGACGCTGGCGCCAAGATGATCCACATGGCTCCCAACACGCAGAGCTCAATCGTCTCTAAGTCGATTGCTCGTGGAGGTGGCCGTGCCGGTTACCGCGGTGAAATCCGTATCGATGCCAATGCCCACAACTCGGCTAACACCGTTCGTTGTGATGCGCTCTTGGTGGACACTCAGTCTCGTTCTGATACCTACCCTGCTATCGACATTCGTGTCGATGACGTTCAACTCGGCCACGAGGCAACTGTCTCCAAGGTCAGTGAAGACCAGCTCTTCTATCTGATGAGCCGCGGTATGGCAGAAGACGAAGCAATGGCCATGATTGTTCGTGGATTCATTGAACCCATCTCTCGTGAACTTCCCATGGAATATGCACTCGAGCTCAACAAGCTGATTGAAATCGGCATGGAAGGATCCGTGGGCTAAGTGACTGTTCCCGTACAAGTTCGTTCTGCGCGCCCGAAATCCACTAATCCAGCCGATTTTGAGGCCGTGACCGGTCGTGAACTCGACTGGAAGTTCACCCCTGTAGCCAAGCTGCAGGAACTCATTGCTGGCGATCTCGATGGCTCGCGCTTTGACTACACCGCTTCAGAAACAGCTGGAGTATCCCTCTCGTGGATTCCTGTTTCTGACCCACGTGTTGGTTCCGCTGGCCTTCCCGAAGACAAGGCTTCTGCCAATGCGTGGGCAGCTGCTACCGAGGTTCTTCTGGTTTCTGTCACGTCTGAAGATGTCTCCGAGATCACGATTACTCGTGATGCACTCGGCACCACTCACCGCGCAGCTCACATTGTGATTGAGGCAGCACCGTTCTCTAAGGGAACTGTTGTTCTTCAGAACAACGGAGATGCTCGTCTGGTTGAGAACGTCGAGATTCTCGTCGGTGCTGAAGCGCAGCTCAACGTCATCTCTGTCCAGGAATGGAACGATGACGCACTGCACTTAGCTAGCCACTTCTCGCGTGTGGGTCGCAATGCATCACTTCAGCACAGCGTTGTCTCGCTGACTGGAGAAGTTATTCGCGTGAACCCTTCCACCGTTTTGGCTGAAGATGGTTCTTCGGTCAACATGCTCGGTGTCTACTTCGCAGATGCGCACCAGCACATCGAGCAGCAGGTCTACGTTAACCACGACGCACCCCAGTCCAAGAGCCGTGTTACCTACAAGGGTGCACTGCAGGGCAAGGGTGCTCGCACAGTCTGGATCGGTGACGTCCTCATCGGCAACAAGGCAACCGGCACTGACTCCTATGAGCAGAACCGTAACCTCATGCTCACCGAGGGCACACGTGCTGACTCGATTCCTAACCTCGAGATTGAAACCGGCGATATTGCAGGTGCTGGTCACGCGTCAGCAACTGGTCGTTTCGATGACGAGCAGCTCTTCTATCTCCAGGCCCGCGGCATTAGTGAAGAAGAAGCACGCCGACTGGTCGTTCGTGGATTCTTGAATGAAGTTGTTCAGCAGCTCGGTGTTCCTGCTCTGGCTGAGCGCATTGAGGCTTCCCTCAACGCCGAACTCGAAGCAGGAGTGAAGTAATGGCTGCTGAAAAGGTATGTGCTGCAAGTGAGCTCGTGCTCAACCAAGCCAAGAAGGTTGTTGTGGGCGGCATTCCCGTTGCACTCGTTCTTGACGCAGCTGGAGATATCCACGCCATTGGTGACACCTGCACGCACGGAGATATTTCCCTCTCTGAAGGGTTCGTCGAAGACGACACCCTTGAATGCTGGGCTCACGGCTCCAAGTTTGAACTCACCACCGGCAAGCCACTGACGTTGCCTGCCTACGAACCCGTTCCCGTTTTTGTCGTCGATGTCATCGACGGCGAGATTTTCATTGACCCCACCGTCACGAAAGAGATCTAAGCCATGTCAACTCTGAAGATCACCGACCTGCACGTTAGCGTCGAGACCGACCAGGGCACCAAGCAGATTCTGCGCGGCGTCAACCTTGAGATCAACTCGGGTGAGACCCACGCGATCATGGGACCTAACGGTTCAGGAAAGTCGACCCTGGCTTACACAATCGCAGGACACCCCAAGTACACCGTGGACAGCGGTTCCATCACTCTCGATGGCGTTGATGTGCTCGAGATGAGCGTGGACGAACGTGCCAAGGCTGGCCTGTTCTTGGCCATGCAGTACCCCGTTGAGATCCCTGGTGTGACAGTCACCAACTTCCTCCGCACCGCAAAGACCGCCATTGATGGTGAAGCACCGTCTCTGCGTAACTGGATCAAGGATGTTCGCGAATCAATGGCGAACCTCAAGATGGACTCCAGCTTTGCTGAACGCAACGTCAACGAAGGCTTCTCGGGTGGAGAGAAGAAGCGTCACGAGATTCTTCAGCTCGAACTGCTCAAGCCCAAGTTTGCTGTACTGGATGAGACTGATTCTGGTTTGGACGTAGACGCACTCAAGATCGTTTCTGAAGGCGTGAACCGTGCCAAGGAGAACTCAGACATGGGTGTGCTGCTGATTACTCACTACACACGCATTCTTCGTTACATCAAGCCTGAGTTCGTTCACGTATTCGTCAACGGCAAGGTTGCTGAAGAAGGCGGCCCCGAGCTCGCTGATCGCCTCGAATCTGAGGGTTACGACCGTTACCTCGAGATTGCCTAACAATGTCCTCTGAGCTCTCTGATGAACGCTACAACGAGTGCATTGATGCACTCAAAGAGGTCATGGACCCCGAACTAGGTATCAACATTGTTGACCTGGGGCTCATCTATGACCTCAAGTGGGATGACGAGAATGATGCACTGATCATTCACATGACTCTGACCAGTGCTGGTTGCCCTCTCACCGATGTGATTGAAGAGCAGACCGCTGAAGCACTGGATAAGGTCGTTGATGCATTCCGTATCAACTGGGTGTGGATGCCACCATGGGGACCTGAGAAGATCACCGACGACGGCCGCGAAATGATGCGAGCCCTCGGATTCTCTATATAGAGACCAGTTCGTCGTAACAATTCTTGGAAGAAATTTTTCACAATTTCTTGTGAACGTTTAGCCTGAGAACATGCCTCAGGGATTCAATACGCGGTCAATTCACGCAGGACAAACCTCAGACCCCACCACAGGTGCTGTTGTCCCGCCCATCTATCTCTCCTCGACATTCGAGCAAGAGGTCGCTGGAACGCCCCTGAATGGTTTTGAATACTCTCGCTGTGATAACCCCACCCGCACAGCTCTGCAAGAGAACCTGACCTCGCTTGAGGGTGGATTGATGTCCTACTCCTTCGCGAGTGGCATGGCAGCCGAAGATGCCTTCCTTCGTGCTGTTCTGAAGCCGGGTGACCACATCGTGCTGGGTAATGACGCCTACGGTGGTTCCTACCGCGCTATTGAACAGGTTTATGGTGCCTGGGGTGTAACTAACTCGTGCATCGACTTCACTGATCTCACCTCTGTCGAGGAGATCATCAAGACCACCAAGCCCCGCGTGGTGCGCATTGAAACACCCACCAACCCCATGATGACCATCGTGGACATTGAAGGCGTTTCAAACATTGCCCACAAGCACGGTGCGCTGGTTCTCGTAGATAACACCTTTGCCACACCAGCACTGCAGCGCCCACTTGAGCTCGGCGCTGACGTTGTTTTGCACTCCACCACTAAATACCTCGGTGGGCACAGCGACGTTGTGGGTGGCGCCATTGTTCTCAAAGATGCTGAGCTTGCAGAAAAAGTTGCTCAGATTCAGAACTGGCTGGGCGCTATTTCCTCACCATTTGATGCCTATCTGACCATGCGTGGAATCAAGACGCTCGGTGTGCGGATGGAGCGTCACTCCAGCAACGCGTTGGCATTGGCTGAACGGTTTGAAAGCCACAAGGCCGTTGAGCGTATTCTTTATCCAGGTCTTACTTCTCACCCTGGTCACGACGTGGCCAAGCGTCAGATGTCTCTCTTTGGCGGCATGATGTCGATTCAGCTTGCTGGGGGAGAGAAGGCAGCAACTGCGCTGACTACACGCACGAACCTTTTCATTCTTGCCCCTTCATTGGGTGGGGTTGAATCCCTCATTGAACACCCAGGTCTCATGACTCACCACTCTGTCGAAGGCACTGCTCTTGAAGTTCCTGCGAACCTCGTTCGCATCAGTGTGGGCATCGAGGATATCGATGACCTCATCGAAGACCTTGCGCAAGCACTGGATTCTCTGCTGTAATCAGTACTCGCGAATACGCAAAGACCTACAGGTTGATCTGTTCGTCGCACCCCTGCGACATTTCACCTGTATAAAGCGAAAGCCCCTGACATTCGTCAGGGGCTTTCGTGTTGAAAACTGCCTTACTTGGTGCGGGTGCTGAGCTTCCACACGAGAGGAAGCAGTCCACCTGCAGCCAGGGCCTTGAGCAGGTCACCTGGAATGAAGGGGTAGAGACCTGCCTGGAGAGTTGCGCTCAGGTCGTTGGGGTAACCCAGCTGACCGAGAGCAACAGAGAGCCAGGGGAGACCTACTGCGTAGATGACGGCGGTTCCAGCTAGGAATGCACCGATGGTACCGAGAACCTTACGGTCCCACTCCTTCTGTGCAAGCCAACCAACAAGAGCTGCTGCCAGAACGAAACCAATCATGTAACCACCGGTAGGGCCAGCAAGCTTTTCAAGACCTGCACCACCTTCAGCGAAGATGGGAAGACCGGCTACGCCGAGGCCGACGTACAAGAGCATGGAGAGTGCACCACGGAGAGAACCGAGGGTTGCACCGACGAACAGCACCGCGAAGGTCTGTCCCGTGATGGGCACAGGCCACATAGGGATAACCAGCTGTGCTGCGCCCGCGGTCAGAGCTGCACCAGCAGCAATGAGGGCAACATCGGTAACGAGAGTGCGTGAACCGAGACGGTCAACGAGCACAGGACGTGAAGCAGCAAGAGTGATGTTCGACATAGAAATATACTAAAGGAAGTAATGAGCCTTATGGCTTAGCCAAGATGTACCAAAGAATCGGGAAAAGCCTGTGCTCAACGTCCAAGACCTTGAGCTGCGCGTAGGCGCCCGAGTGCTGATGTCGGAAGTTTCCTTCCGTGTTTCCAACGGAGACAAGATTGGGTTGGTCGGCCGTAATGGTGCCGGCAAGACCACGTTGACAAAAACACTCGCAGGCGATCTGCAACCAGCTGGTGGCCTCATTGAGGTCGGCGGAGAGATTGGTTATCTCCCGCAGGATCCTCGCTCCGGTGACCCTGAAGAGCTTGCTCGCACCCGTATTCTCAACGCACGTGGCCTCGGATCCCTGGTTCAGGGGATGGCCGAGAGCAGCATGCTCATGGGTGATGCTGATGAAAAGGTCGCCGCCGAAGCAATGCGTAAGTATGGCGAACTCGCTGACCGCTTTGATGCTCTCGGTGGTTATGCCGCTGAGGCGGAAGCTGCCTCTATTGCTTCTAACCTCAAACTTCCTGATCGTATTCTCGAACAGCCTCTGAAGACGCTCTCGGGTGGTCAGCGTCGACGTATTGAACTGGCACGTATTTTGTTCTCCGGAGCGGAAACAATGCTCCTCGATGAGCCCACGAACCACTTGGATGCAGACTCGGTTGTCTGGCTGCGTGAATTCCTCAAGGGCTACCAAGGTGGATTGATCATCATCAGTCACGATGTTGAGCTTGTCGGCGAAACGGTGAACCGCGTGTTCTATCTCGACGCTAACCGTCAAGTCATTGACGTCTACAACATGAGCTGGAAGAACTACCAGAAGCAGCGCGAACAGGACGAACAGCGCCGCAAGCGTGAACGTGCCAATGCTGAACAGAAGGCAACAACGCTTCAAACTCAGGCTGCCAAGATGGGTGCTCGTGCTTCAGGTGCTGTGGCAGCAAAGCAGATGGCTCGTCGTGCTGAAACACTCCTGGCCGGTCTTGATGAAGTTCGCATGAGCGACAAGGTGGCGAAGCTGCGCTTCCCGGATCCTGCTCCCTGTGGCAAGACCCCCCTGATGGCAACTGACCTGTCTCGTTCCTATGGTTCACTGGAGATTTTCACCGCTGTAGACCTCGCCATTGACCGTGGCTCTCGCGTGGTCATCTTGGGATTCAACGGAGCCGGAAAAACCACTCTTCTGCGCATTCTTGCGGGCGTGGACAAGCCCGACACCGGTGAAGTCATCGAAGGCCATGGCCTCAAGGTCGGCTACTACGCCCAGGAGCACGAAACTCTGCGCGTGCAGGACTCGGTTCTTCAGAACATGGTTTCTGCTGCAGCACACATGACAGAGACAGAGTGCCGCAAGGTGCTGGGTTCCTTCCTGTTCTCCGGTGATGACGTTCTCAAGCCTGCGGGGGTTCTCTCCGGTGGCGAGAAGACGCGTCTGGCATTAGCCATGCTCGTAGTTTCGAGTGCCAACGTTTTGCTCTTGGACGAGCCCACTAACAACTTGGATCCTGTTTCTCGTGAGGAGATCCTAGGTGCCCTGGCCAGCTATAAGGGTTCCGTTGTCTTGGTCTCTCACGACCCCGGTGCCGTTGAAGCGCTCAACCCTGAACGTGTGTTGATCTTGCCCGATGGTATTGAAGACCACTGGAACAAGGAATATGCCGACCTCATTGAGTTGGCGTAATTCACTGAGACCACACTCTGGGTCTAGTCTCGAGGTATGGGGACTAGAGATGTATTTGTCGCGTCAATTGCGGCAGTTACTGGGGCAGGAATAGTTTTTGGCTTAGGGGTAGGGCTTAATGCCTCAAATGTCTCTTCGCCAACATCTTCAACTGGTGTTTGCTTTGACGGTGTCGACGGAATTGACGGTACCGATGGCGCTAACGGTACAAACGGTACCAATGGCACTGACGGCACAAACGGTACCAATGGCACTAACGGTACCAATGGGACTGACGGCACTAACGGTACCAACGGCACTAACGGCACTAACGGCACAGACGGCACTAATGGAACTCCTGGCCCCACCGGTGCTACTGGAGCAACTGGAGCAACAGGTGCTACCGGTGTGTGTGACGCATCGACCCTAGCTTCAATCTCAGGGAATGTTGTTCCTGCGGTAGACAACTTCTACACACTCGGGCTTCCAGATAAGCGCTGGAAAAGCCTTCAATTAGGCCCAGGGACTATTTACATCCAAGACACCACAACCGGTGTCCAAACAGGCATTGCCGTGGACAACGGAAGTCTTCTCGTTGACGGTGCAGACTCACTTCGAATCGGGAACATTCGTTTGACCTCGACCGGCCTCGAGTCGATAGTTTCTGGTCAGGACATCTCAATTGGTAACCGTGGAGATCTAGGATTCCTTGTACCTTCCCGGGGGATTAAGTTCCCAGATGGAACAACTCAAACTTCTGCTCAGCTTCAAGGCCCTGCCGGTCCTCAAGGAGCTCAAGGTATTCAGGGAGTTCAAGGACCAGTCGGACCGGCGTTTGCCCCTGTTGAGCTGCCATACACGCTCGGTGGCGGAACGATCTCTGGCACGCAGCCAACATTTAACGGCGCACCGATGTTCTACGGTGCTTATGTACGAACCGGTGCAACCGTTTTCTTCAACGTGACGGTGGTTATGACGAACATCACCGGTTTTGGAACTGGTCAGTATTACGTGACTCTGCCATTTGCCTCAAAGTACGGATACTCAACCAGTGAAGGCCGCATCACGGATACCTCATCTGGACACGACTTTACGCTGCACGGCTACGCGGATGCGGGCAGTAACATCTTGGAACTGACCTACGACAGCGGATCTCAACAGGTGATGTTTGACCACAACTCTCCGGTGACACTGACTACCTCTGACGTTTTCGTTATTTCAGGAACCTATATCCCTCAATAGTTTGAGCTTGCATGAGGTGGCACAGCGCTTGTGAGGTTACTCAGGCGTAGCCTGTACTCATGCTGATTGCAGAGCCTATAGATGTTCCCGTTTGGGTGAACGGTCTTGCTATTGGTGTTGCAAGTCTGCAGGGCGCTATTTACGCATCGGGTTTCCGTGATCGCAAACTTGACCTGTTTGGTGTTGCAGTTATCGGTATTGCAACTGGGTTGGGCGGAGGATTCCTCCGTGACATCCTGCTCAATCGTCTCCCCATTGCTCTCACCGAGAATTGGTACATCCTCACTGCTCTTGTTGCTGCCCTGCTCGGTATGTTTTTGGCGAGAATCTTCCGTCGCATTGACTGGCTGATTACTGTTCTTGACGCATTGGCTTTGGGGTTGTTTGGCGCACTCGGAACGACCGCTGCCTTGGTTTCTGGTTTGCCCTTTGTTCCCGCACTCTTTGTCGGCGTGATCACTGCTGTGGGTGGAGGTTTCATTCGCGACCTCCTGCTCAACATGCCTATCTCAGTCATGCACGTGGGTTCTCTCTACGCCATCGCGGCGACAGCGGGATCTATTGTCTTGCTCGGATTCAATGAAGCAAATATCGGTTTAGAAATTAGTGTTCCCGTCAGCGTTGCTGTCACAACTGTCTTGAGACTTTTGGCAGTGCGTTTCGGGTGGTCACTTCCAGAGCAGCGCATGTTGAAGTCTTTGCGCAATCCCAAGCTTGTGCGACCAACCGATTTGACTGGGCCTGTCGACGTTCAACGAGACCTGTAATGCCCACTTATCGCGACGAGGGAGTGGTGCTACGCACCCACAAACTCGGTGAAGCAGATCGTATTGTCACCCTTCTGACCAAGGGCCATGGCAAGGTTCGTGCCGTTGCCAAGGGTGTGCGTAGAACGTCGTCCAAGTTCGGTGCTCGCTTAGAGCCCTTCATGGTCGCAGACATTCAGTTCTATGAAGGCCGAAGCTTGGACACTATTCAGCAGGCAGAAACCATCGCGTCCTATGGTGCTGACATTGTGGATGACTATCCACGATTCACCGCGGCCAGCGTGATGGTTGAAACCGCCGACAAGGTGACCGAGCTAGAAGGCTCCCCGCAGCAGTACCTGCTGCTGGTGGGAGCCTTGCGCTCACTCTCTCGTCAAGAGCACCCGACCGAACTCACTTTGGATTCTTATCTTTTGCGTGCGTTGAGCTTGGCAGGGTGGGCTCCCACATTTGATAGCTGTGCTCGTTGTGGCGAAGTGGGCCCGCACGAAAGTTTTGTCGTTCAACTTGGTGGAATGGTCTGTGTGAAGTGTGCGCCTCCCGGTGCTCCACACATCGTTCCAGACGTCGTACTTCTTCTGGATGCACTTGTTCGTGGCGAGTGGGATGCGGCAGAGGCTCATACCCAGCAGAATTGGAGCAAGGCATCTGCCTTGGTCTCTGCCTATACCCAGTGGCATTTGGAACGAACCCTTCGATCTTTGGAGCATGTAGCGAAATGAGTAAGCCCTACACTCACACAGACGCGGTCGAATACAAGCCCATTGACTGGACGGGTGTCTATCCACCTTCCTTTGATGGTGCTGTTCCTAACCACGTTGCCATCGTGATGGATGGCAATGGACGCTGGGCGAACCAGCGCGGTCTCACCCGTGTGGAAGGCCACAAAGCCGGTGAAGCAGCTCTGCTTGATGTTGTGGCCGGAGCAATTCAGGCTGGTGTGAAGCACCTCAGTGTCTATGCCTTCAGCACCGAGAACTGGAAGCGCTCACCTGATGAAGTGCGCTTCTTGATGGGCTTCAACCGTGATGTTCTCCACCGACGTCGCGATCAGCTCAACGAATGGGATGTGCGCGTGCGCTGGGCAGGCCGCAAGCCCAAGCTGTGGGCATCCGTGATTGACGAGCTTCAATACGCCGAAGAACTCACCAAGAACAACAAGACTCTGACTTTGACCATGTGTGTGAACTATGGCGGTCGTACAGAAATAGCGGACGCGGTGCGCAAGATCGCAGAAGATGTTGCCTCAGGAAAGATCAACCCCAGCAAGGTCACTGAGAAGTACCTCGCGAAAAACCTCTACATTCCAGATATGCCCGATGTGGATCTCTTTGTTCGTTCCAGCGGAGAACAGCGCACATCGAACTTCTTGCTCTGGCAATCGGCATATGCCGAAATGGTGTTCCTGAACCAGCTCTGGCCTTCTTTCTCGCGCACAGACCTGTGGGAAAGCATTGAGCAATACATTGGTCGCGATCGCAGATTCGGCGGGGCTATTGATAAGCCCAGCGCGAAATAGCCTGCGCAGAGTTCTTTCTCCGCCTAAAGTCGTGGCATGAGCAGACCTATCCGAGTGGTCTTCCTCGGCTTCTATTTCGAAGCCTGGGATGCGCTTGATGCTGTCTATCGAGGAATGCTGGCAGACCCTCGCTTTGATCCGCTGGTGGTTTCTTTGCCGCGCAAGCTCACCGGTTATGACAAGTTCCGTGATGAGAAAAAGGTAAGTGCTTTTCTTGACTCTCAGGGCATCGCACATGAGCGTTTTTCTTTCAAGAAGAGCAAAGATGGCCTGGCCAGGCTCAAAGAACTTGCCCCTGACTATGTGTTCTTGAACTATCCCTGGCAGCGCAACTACAAGAAGAACTACCAGATAGAAAAACTGGTCGAGTTCACCAAAGTTTGCTACGTTCCCTACTTCTCCACTTCTCTCGTGCAGGAGCCGGGGGAGTCGGGTGTTGCTCCGCATCAATACACTCAGCCCACTCACCAACTAGCTCACATGGTGTTCTTGCAAGATGCTGACACCAAAGCTGCCTTTGATGCCAGCGGTCGCGGTGATCACGCTTTCTTGACCGGAACGCCCAAGATTGATGCCTTGATGGCTGCTAAATCAGAAGTCCCCTCAATCTGGCCCATTGTGAGAGAACACAATGCGAAAACAGAACCTTTCAAACTGATTTGGGCACCCCATCACAGTTATGCCGATCGCTGGTTGAACTTTGGTCATTTCAACGACCAACGTGAACCTATGTTGGCCTTCGCTAGATCGCACCCGGAGATGGACATTGTCTTCAGGCCACATCCATTCTTGTTTGGCACCATGACTGACCGTGAAGTGATGACACAAGAAGAGGTCGATGACTGGCGTTCGCGCTGGGATGCTCTTCCCAACACTTTCACCGATCTTGGCGCCCCGTTGACTGCCCTGTTGCTTGCTTCAGATGCGCTGGTGACCGACGGAGTCTCATTCCTCGCGGAATACCCACTTGTGACAGGGAAGCCCGCCATCTTTTGGGAAAAAAAGGTGCACTGGGACTTCTCTCCATTGGGGAATGTCGCAGCAGCTTCTACCGTTACAGTTCACACGATGCTGGAAGTTGAACAAGCCATTGCGCAGGCCCAATCGGGATCTTTGCCAGACCGAACTGCTGAAATTCAAGCTCTCGTTACGGCAGTTCGCCCACAGCCTGCATCTGCGGCCCAGACCATTATTGAACTCGTTGCAAAGGATTATTCATGACCAATCCCCTCAAGGTCGATATCTGGTCTGACGTGCAGTGCCCCTGGTGTTACATCGGCAAGCGCAAGTTTGAGAAGGGCGCAGAGCTCTATGGCCGCCCTGTTGAGATTGAGTACCACTCGTTTGAGCTTGCTCCCGATACTCCCGTCGACTTCGAGGGCGATCCTGTTCAGTACCTGAGTGAACGTAAAGGTATTCCTGTTGAGCAGGTGCACCAGATGTTAGAGCGCGTTACTGGCATTGCCGAGAGTGTGGGTCTGCACTACAACTATGACCAGGTGCACCAGACCAACACCATCAAGGCGCATGAGCTCCTGCACTATGCCAAAGCACATGGCAAGCAACTCGAGATGAAAGAACGCCTCCTCAAGGCCTACTTCATCGACGGAGAGCATGTCGGCAAGAGCGAGAACCTGGCCAAGTTAGCTGCTGAAGTTGGCCTTGATGAGGCCGATGTGCTGCGTTCACTGATCGAGGAGGAGTTCCTTGATGCCGTGAAGGCAGATATGGCCCAGGCTCAGGCGTATGGCATCAACGGTGTTCCGTTCTATGTCATTGACGGCAAATACGGCATCTCTGGTGCACAGGATTCCGCCACCTTCGCTGCAGCACTCACAGAAGCTGCAGAAAACAGAAACTAACTCTTCTCATTCGGCTACAGTCCCAGCACACAACGTGGGATACTGGATACACAGGAGCGAATGACGATGACGAGTGTGAAGACAGGTGCCCGCGCGGGCAATTTGAACATTGGGCCTATTCAGGCCGAGGTTCCTGTCGTACTCGCACCCATGGCTGGAATTACTAACATGGCCTACCGTCGCCTCTGCCGCGAGCAGGGCTCCGGAATCTTCGTCTCCGAGATGATTACCTCTCGTGCACTCGTTGAGCGCACACCAGGCTCAATGCATTTGATTCAGACCCACCCAAGCGAAGAAATCCGCTCCATTCAGCTTTATGGTGTTGCACCCAAAACAGTGCGTGAAGCAGTGACCATGCTGGTGGCAGAAGACCGCGCAGACCACATTGACTTGAACTTTGGTTGCCCCGTACCCAAGGTCACCCGCAAGGGTGGCGGTTCTGCTTTGCCTTGGAAGAAAGATCTGTTCCGCGAGATTGTTGAAGAAGCAGTCAAGGCGGCAGGAGACATTCCTCTGACCATCAAGATGCGTAAAGGTATCGACGCAGACCACCTCACCTTCATCGAAGCGGGGAAAGCAGCTGAGGGTGCTGGAGTGTCCGCAATTGCTCTGCACGGTCGCACGGCTGCTGAGTTTTACTCAGGGCACGCTGACTGGAACGCCATCGGTGAGCTCAAGCAAGCCATCACAAGTGTTCCTGTTCTAGGTAATGGCGACATCTGGTCTGCTGAAGACGCGATTCGCATGATGGATCAGACTGACTGTGATGGTGTTGTGGTTGGACGCGGATGCCTTGGGCGTCCATGGCTATTCGCTGAATTGGACGCCGCGTTCCGCGAGCGTGCTGGATTACAAGAACCCGGTAACAGGGTTGAGCCCACGCTGGGTTATGTCGCAGCCACGCTTCGCCGTCACCTTGAGTTGTTGATTGAATTCTTTGACACTGAAGAGCATGCCTGCCGCGATATTCGCAAGCACATGGCGTGGTACTTCAAGGGGTATCCCGTCGGGGGAGACGTGCGCTCTCAACTGGCTCAGGTCACGAGCTTGCAGCACTTGGACGACCTCCTTGGACAGCTCGACTGGTCGGTGCCATACCCCGGTGCAGATGCCGAGGGTCAGCGTGGTCGCCAGGGCACGCCCAAGCGACCTTCTCTGCCTGATCAGTGGTTGGCTTCACAGTCGCTCAGCGACGCTGAAAAGGCCGTTGTTGCCCACGCTGAAATCGATGCGAGTGGTGGCTAATGTCTGATCACATTCACGAAACCGCTTCTATCCCGACAATTACCCCGGGATACTCCGAGTTTGATGCCGAGCGCATGCTCGAGGAGACACACTCCTCACGTCGTTCCGACTTTGCGCGTGACCGTGCGCGTTTGCTGCATTCAAGTGCGCTGCGTCGCCTTTCTGCAAAGACCCAAGTTCTCAGTCCCACAGCAGGTCTCGACTTTGCTCGTAACCGCCTCACTCATTCACTTGAGGTTGCTCAGGTTGGTCGTGAGATCGCTGGACGTTTGCGTCTTGATCCAGATGTAGTTGACACTGCGTGTCTTGCTCATGACATCGGGCACCCGCCCTTTGGCCACAATGGTGAGAAAGCTTTGAGTACGTGGTCTGAGGACATCGGGGGATTTGAAGGTAATGCTCAAACTCTTCGTTTGATCACCCGCCTCGAGCCCAAAGTTTTTGGAACCGACGGGCGCAGCTTTGGCTTGAACCTCACCCGGGCCAGTTTGGATGCCAGCACGAAGTATCCCTGGCCCGAACAGCAGGCCGTGATTGATCCCACCGGCCGTGCCAAGTTTGGGTTCTATGCCGATGATGTTGATGTCTTTGACTGGATGCGCCAAGGTGCACCTGACCGCCAGCGTTGCATCGAAGCACAGGTAATGGACCTCAGTGATGACATCGCCTACTCCGTGCACGACTTCGAAGACGCCATTGTCAACGGCTACGTTGATGCAGGCGAGCTGGGTGCTCGTGTTAACCACGATGAACTCGTTGAGTCGATGTTTGAGTGGATTGGTGGTGAGTTCACTCACGATGAACTCATTGCCGCCTTTGACCGCTTAGACAACCTCGATGTTTGGGTAGACACATGGGATGGCTCGCGCATCGCGCAAGCCAAGCTCAAGAACTTGACCAGCCAGCTGATTGGACGTTTTGCGCATGCTGCCGTTCACGCGACGCGCGAAGCCCATCCGCAGCAGAACCTGGTTCGCTTCGGTGGCAACGTGATTGTTCCTGCTGAGGTCCGGGCTGAGATTGCTGTGCTGAAGGGAATAGTTGCTGCGTTCGTGATGACTACAAATGCACGGAAGCCTGTTTATGCTCACCAGCGTGAGGTGCTTACCGATTTATGTAATGCACTTTTCCAAGGCGGCCCAGCTGTTCTTGATCCACACTTCGGTGAGGATTGGAAAAATACCACTGATGAAGCTGTCCGTCGCCGAATCGTTATTGACCAGGTTGCGAGCCTGACCGACCAATCTGCTTTCGCCTGGCATGACCGTCTGTGTGGCGGGAACAATTCTGCGCAGGTGATTTCCTAGTGGCAGGCCGTATTCGTCAAGCAGACGTGGAAGAGCTCAAGCAGCGCGTCAACATCGCCGATGTCATCGGTGACTACGTAACACTCAAGAGCGCTGGTGTGGGCTCCATGAAAGGACTGTGTCCTTTCCACGATGAGCGCTCACCGAGCTTCCACGTTCGTCCTACGGTGGGCTACTTCCACTGCTTTGGATGTGGAGAGTCCGGTGACGTCTATACCTTCATCCAGAAGATGGACCACCTCAGCTTCACGGAGTCCATTGAGCGTCTCGCTCAGCGCATCAACTTTGAACTTCACTACGAAGAAGGCTCAGGCAAGCCAAATGAGTCTGGCAACCGTTCTCGCATTCTGGCTGCCAATACTGCTGCCGCTGAATTCTTCGTGGCGCAGCTTGCTGCGCCTGGTGCTGCAGAAGGCCGGAAGTTCCTTGGTGAGCGTGGCTTCGACAAGGCAGCGGCAGAACACTTCGGGATTGGCTATGCGCCCAAGGCGTGGAACGAACTTCGTGACCACCTCAAGACCAAGGGCTTCACCGAAGAAGAACAGTTGCAAGCAGGTTTGCTCTCCCAGGGAGACAAGGGCGTATATGACCGCTTCCGTGGTCGCGTGATTTGGCCTATTCGTGATGTGACCGGGCAGACCATTGGTTTTGGTGCCCGCAAGCTCTATGACGATGACCAGGGCCCTAAGTACCTCAATACTCCAGAAACCCCGGTCTATCACAAGCAACAAGTCCTCTACGGACTGGATTTAGCAAAGCGTGACGTCTCGAAATCCCGCCGCGTCGTTGTTGTCGAGGGCTATACCGATGTGATGGCTGCCCACCTCTCTGGGGTGACCACAGCAGTAGCAACCTGTGGAACGAGCTTTGGCGTGGAGCACATCAAACTCATTCGCCGCATCATGGGAGATGACTCGGGTCTCGGTGAAGTCATCTTCACCTTCGACCCAGATGCAGCGGGCCAGAAGGCCGCCATGCGAGCTTTTGCTGAAGAACAACGCTTCGCTGCGCAGACCTTCGTAGCAGTGGCCCCTGAAGGTTTAGATCCCTGTGATCTGCGTTTACAGCGAGGCGAACAAGCTGTTCGAGATCTCATGGACGCCAAGGTGCCCATGTTTGAATTCGTGATTCGTCAGATGCTGAAGAATTACAACCTAGACACTGTCGAGGGACGAGTGGCCGCACTGCGTGAAGCAGCTCCTGTTGTGGCCGATATTCGTGACTCTGCGCTTCGCCCTGGATATACGCGTGAACTTGCTCGCCTCACCGGCGTGGACGTATCAGAGGCCCAGGTTGCTGTTTCAAACGCAGTGAAGGCTTCGCGCTCTAAAGGCATGCAGACCACCTCGGAGGGTGCACGTCAGGGCTATGCAGGGCCTGCCACGAGTCGTCCTGCTGGAGCTCCTGGAGCATCAGTCGATTCGTCCACGGAAACTCCTTCTGAGCCTGAGGGTCCTCGCGTCTTTGAACTGAAGAATGACCCTTCCACGCGTCTCGAACGCGACGCATTGATGGCACTGATCCAATACCCTGAACTCGTCGGACTTGAGCTTGCTGCAGAGGCAGCCCAGTCGGCCATCATGGATGCCAACCTTGCCACCGTGCGCGATGCCATTGGTGCGAATGTGAATGAACTCGGCGGGGAAACCTGGCTTGATCGCATTCAGAATGATCTCCCGCAGGACTTCAAACCGCTAGTTACCCAGCTGGCTGTCGCTCCGCTGCCACAGAAGAACGCAGAACAAACTCAGATTTACTGCCGTGGTGTTGTCATCTCGTTGATTGAGCGTGACCTTGTTCGTCGAAAGTCTGAGCTTGTGGGTCGTCTCCAGCGCACCAGTGTTGATCAAGGTGAAGTCAGCCGCGAGATTCAGAGAGAACTCCTCGATCTTGAGACAAAGCGTCGACTGCTGCGCGAGGATTAGTCCATGAAGATTCGCCAGAAAGATTGCGTGTGTGAGGTACCTCAACACAATGCAGTCTTGGGAGATGAAACTACCTCTGCTACTTCGCCACGGGTTGAATCAGGTCCTATTGCTGTGCTTCCCGAAAACCACGACGACAACACCATTGGCGGTAGCCAAGTATTCCGTGATGCTGTGGTTGAAGCTGGGGGAGACCTTCAGCCACTGGGCCCTGATACTCGCGGTTTAGTGTGGCTCTCCTACACAAAGTCTTCTGAACTTGGAGATGTGCTCGCAGCTAATCCTCAACTCACCTGGGTGCAACTGCCGTGGGCAGGTGTCGACGCCTATGCGCAGGTTCTCAAAGAACAATCTCGTCATGGTCTGGTCTTCACGAGTGCAAAGGGTTCTTATGCCCAGCCTGTTGCAGAGCATGCCTTCGGCATGATCTTTGCACTCTTGCGTTTGTTCCCTCGTCGCATCCGTGCAACCAGCTGGGATGCGGTCCCCAAAGGCATTTCTTTGTTCCACAAAAACGTAGTCATCATTGGTGCTGGGGGAATCGCCCGCGAACTCATCCGCCAGCTTGAACCGTTCCACACTTCCATCACCGTGGTCAGGCGCTCAGCAGTTCAGGTTCCTGGCGCTGCCAGCACTGTCACCACAGACCGACTTCACAAAGTCCTCCCTGGAGCGGATGTTGTCGTTGTTGCTGCAGCGCTGACAGGGGAGACCACGCACCTCATTGGCGCTGAAGAACTTGCCTTGATGAAGAAGACTGCCGTTCTCGTGAACATTGCTCGAGGGCCGTTGGTGGATCCTGATGCACTTGTTGACGCCTTGAACTCAGAAAAGATTTATGGCGCTGCTATGGATGTCACCCAGCCTGAGCCTCTTCCGGATGGACATCCACTCTGGACCGCACTGAATGTTCTCATCACTCCGCACATGGCAGATACGCCGGATATGACTGCACCGTTGCTGGCGGAACGTATCTCTCGCAACGTTGCTGCCTTCATTGCAGGGGAGCAGTTCACCGGTGTTGTGGACACGGAAGCCGGCTACTAGAGCGGTTAACGTTAGTGCGGTTTTTGCACCGTCTCATTTGGGGTAATATAAAAACGCCTAAAAGCAATCCCCGATAGCTCAATTGGCAGAGCAACGCACTGTTAATGCGTAGGTTCATGGTTCGAGTCCATGTCGGGGAGCGAAGCCCCTGGTCCTCCACGATCAGGGGCTTTTTACTTTCCTCCGTGGACTTCGGTAGCGTGGGAATGTTCTTACCGAGGAGGCGCCGTGGCTTTATCTGCTGCTGATAAGCGCGCCCTTCGAACTGGCATTTCTGTCGGCATTGCTGTTGCTGCATATGGTGTTTCTTTTGGGGCACTGAGTGTGGCTGCCGGTTTAGATGTTTGGCAGACCTGTTTCCTCTCACTGGTCTTGTTTTCTGGTGGCTCACAGTTTGCCGTGATTGGCATCATTGCTTCAGGTGGCGCAGCTGCCGGAATTCCTGCGATTGCATCCAGCACATTCCTTGCCCTGCGTAATGGCATTTATTCCATGCGAGTGGCACCCATCGTGGGAGAGGGACCATGGTGGCGACGAATAATTGCAGCCCAGCTCACCATCGATGAATCAACCGCAGTCGCGATTGCGCAGGATGAGAAAAGCGCCCAGAAGGTTGGCTTCTGGACCACCGGTATTGCCATATATATCGGGTGGAACCTCGCCACGTTTGCTGGGGCATTGCTCGGCAACCTCGTAGGGGACGTCAACAAGTTCGGGCTAGACGCCGTTGCAGCTGCTGCGTTCGTGGGGCTCTTGTGGCCCAGGCTCAAGCAGCTTCAGGCTGCCGCCGTGGCCATGGTTGCTGCAGTGCTCGCCACCATCCTGATTCCATTCACGCCACCTGGCGTTCCAGTGCTAGCGGCTGCCCTGGTTGCGTTGGTCTTTGGCCTGACCAACTGGCTCCACCGTGAACCTGCTGCACAGGTGCAGCCCGATGACGCGTCAGAACCTTTGGACACCCCCGGGTTCCATCCAGGACATGAGGGGACAGCATCATGACTCTCTGGATCACAGTGATCGTAGCCTCGGTGTTGTCTTTCGTCGTGAAATACACCGGGTATCTCATTCCGCAAAGCTTGCTCGAAAAGCCAAAGTTCACACGTGTGACGAACTTGCTCACTGTTGCCATGCTTGCGGCTTTAGTCGCTGTTCAGACGCTGGGTGCAGGCCAATCAATTGCGATTGATGCGCGCATTCCTGCCGTCATCGTGGCAGCAATCCTGTTCTCGTTCCGCGTGCCCTTTATTGTGGTCGTCGCGGTGGCAGGAATTGTCGCAGTAGTGCTTCGAAACCTGGGCTGGATGGCCTAGTCGTCGAGGTTATCGACTCCAGGCATCCACGACTTCCCAGGCTTACCCCAGCCGCGTTTGCGCTCAATCTTTGCAGCCTGCTTGTTGAATTCGTAATCCAAGCGATCGGTGTAAAGGTAGCCGAGGAGGTGGTCGTATTCGTGCTGGAAGATGCGTGCGAACCAGCCATCGCATTCAATCTCAAATGGCTTGCCTTCAAGGTCTACAGCGCGAAGAAGTGCTTTATCTGCCCGGACCAATGGAAAGCGTTCTCCAGGGAATGAGAGGCAACCCTCATCGTCTGCATCAGTGGTGTCACGAATCTCAAGAGGCGAGATCAACAATGAGGGGTTAATCGCAACCCCACGACGTGGTGTTCCATCATCTTCGGGATAGTCATAGACAAACACCTGGAGGCCAACGCCCACCTGAGGTGCAGCGAGACCGACACCAGGAGCTTCATCCATGGTGTCGTACATATCTTGAACGAGCTGGCGGAGCTCGTCGTTGAATTCAGTAACCGGCTTTGCGGGTTCGTGAAGGACAGGATCACCTGAGATAACAATGGGGCGCACGGTCATGCCTCAAGCCTATTAGCAGGTTGGCAGGGTAGCGTTCTAGTTATGCTCGGCGACTTGCCCGACCTCTCACAGGTCCACTTCGAACCATCGCAGCTCATCGGTATTCCGTTTGCTCTCGTGGGCGCTGTGTTGATGTCGATTGGTGCGCAACTTCAGCACCGTGGTGTGGGAAAAGTCGGAGATGACGCCGACGAAGGCAGCTCCTCTTTAAACTTCAAGCAGCTGTTGGGATTGTTCCGTCGCCCTTCGTGGCTCACCGGAACACTGCTCCTGGGTGGCGCCATTGTGTTCCAGCTCATCTCGCTTGGTTTTTCTCCTTTGATCGTGGTTCAGCCCATTGGTGCTGTTGCTCTCGTGATGACCGCAATCCTCAATTCCCGAGTAAGTAAAACCAAGCTCAATAAAGAATCAATCCTCGCCATCACGCTCAGCGTGGGAGGCATTGGTATTTTCGTTTCTATCGCTGCTTTCACTGCGGTGAACGCACCGATGACCTCAGCCGACCTTGCTGAAATTCTCATCATTTTGCTGATCGTCTTGGCAATCTTTGGTGCCCTATTCCTGTTCCTTGGCAAGCACCTCTCTGCGTTGTACTACATCGTGGGCGCGGGTGTTCTCTATGGTTTTGTTGCCACCTTGGCCAAGGTTGTCATCACCAGCATCACCCACGGTGCAACCGACTGGTTGACCTGGGCATGCTTGGCAGCACTTCTTGCCGCGACAATTTTGGGCGCATTGTTCGTTCAGAACGCCTATTCCTCAGGCCCACCAGACCTCGTGATTGCTGGTTTGACAGTTATCGATCCCATCGTGGCTGTCACCATCGGTATCGTCATCCTCGATGAGGCTTCGCAGGCGCCACCCTGGGCCATCGTGGCCTACATCATTGCGGGAGTTCTTGCCGTGATCGGCGTATTCCTGCTGGCGAAGTATCACCCAGATGCACACGAACCCCTTGCAGAAGCCAGTGCTGAAGCTAAAGCTGGGTTCAAAGGCGCCACAGCTGATTCAAAGGCCAAGGTCAATACAGCGGCACACGGCGCCAAAGAGGCCATCAAGAAGGCTAAGTCCGTAAACTAAAGCCACTATGCCGAAACCTTTACGCATCCTGATTGGGTGTGACACCTTCGGTCCAAACGTTAACGGAGCGGCCAAGTTCGCAGAACGTTTAGCTGCTGGCCTTGTTGAGCGTGGACACGATGTTCGTGTCATGGCTCCAGCTGCTGGCCGTAAATCGGGAACCTGGGTAGAAACCCACGAAGGTCAGCCCATGACGATGTATCGCATCAAGAGCTGGCGCTGGTACCCCCACGACTGGCTTCGCTACATGATTCCCTGGCGCGTTCGTCACAACAGTGCACGTGTTCTCGACAGCTTTAAGCCTGACGTTGTTCATTTCCAGTCTCACCTCATCGTGGGTGGCGGTTTGACGAAAGAAGCAGAACTTCGCGGTATCCGCATCATTGGTACCAACCACTTCATGCCAGAAAACATGATGCAGTTCACGCTTCTCCCTGGTCCAACTCAGCGTGGAGTCATCCGCTTGGTGTGGAAGGCAGCAGCGCGCACCTTCGGTCGCGCAGAGGCCGTCACCACCCCCACGCGACGCGCTGCAAACTTCCTTGAGGAATACACCCACCTCACCGATGTTCACGCGATTTCATGCGGTATCAATGCACATCACTACACCCCGAACTTTGACACTGACGGTGAAAACCGGATCGTTTTTGTTGGACGGATCACAGGTGAGAAGAAGCTCGATGTTCTCCTCAAGGCATTCCGCAAACTTCCACCTGAGCTCAACGCATCTCTGGAATTTGTGGGCGGGGGAGACCAGCTTCAGCCCATGAAGCAATTGGTTGCTCACCTAGGACTCAATGACAAGGTCACTTTTACTGGCTATGTCTCAGATGACGAGCTGAAGGCTTCGCTTACGCGAGCCAAGGTCTTCGCCATGCCATCTATTGCCGAGCTCCAGTCCATTGCGACCATGGAGGCCATGGCCACAGCCCTTCCTATCGTGGGAGCAAACGCGATGGCCCTGCCACACCTCATCCACGATGGTGAGAACGGCTATCTCTTTGAGCCCAATGATGTGGATGATCTTCGCGACAAGTTGGTCAAGGTTCTCACTGCGGATAAGGACGAACTTCTTCGCCTGAAGAACAACTCATTGAAGTTCATTCGTGGGCACGACATCACCCGCACACTCGACACATTCGAAGCTCTATATCGAGGCCAAGAGGTTGTTGACCCTGACCCCGAGCTCACAGACGACTAAACTTTTACTCGTAACACCACTAGGGGCGGTAGCTCAGCTGGTTAGAGCAGCGGACTCATAATCCGTCGGTCACGGGTTCAAGTCCCGTCCGCCCTACTCTCACATTGTCAGTGGCTTTCCATATCGTGATGATCATCACGATATGGAGCACCATGGATTACCTGATTGAACCTTTTTCTCGGAAGCTCAATCGAGAAAGATTTGATTGTGGCGAAGACAGCCTCAATTTTTGGTTGATGTCTCAATCTGGCCAACAAGAGAAGCGCGGGAAAACCAAAACTTTCCTGGCGCGCAGGGACACTGAGAACAACGTTGTTGGATATTACAGCTCAGTTATTGCTCAAGTAGAGGCCAGCGACTCAGCTCAACTCCTTGGTGTGGGCACAGGGAGATATCCAGTTTCTGCAGTGCTGATAGCTCGACTCGCAGTCGATACAAAGCAGCAAGGGAACGGATTAGGTTCACGTCTGTTGGTTCATGCTCTGAGGGGAGCAGTTGCGATTTCAGAACATGCGGGTTTGGAAGTAGTCATCGTTGATGCATTGAATACGGATGCGATGGCCTTCTATCGTCGATACGGTTTTGCTTCGTTTGCAGATGATCCACTTCGACTCTTTGTCACGTTGAAGCAGATAACTGCATCACTGTGAAAATTGTTTTGTACATACATTGGTAGTACATTGAATGTGAAGGGAAAACCATGACTGAACTTAACCTCCGCACAGCCCGACTGAATATGCGCATCACTCCTGAAGCCCTCGAGGACCTTAAAGTAGCAGCTGCGGTCAATAATCAGGATGTTTCTTCTTTTGTTTTGAGTGCTGCGTTGAATCAGGCCAGAGACATTTTGATTCAAGAGAGAGTGATCAAGCTTTCTCCTCATGAGATTGTTCAGTTAGAAAAGGCACTTTCTTCAGAGGCAAGACCCATCCCGGCACTTTCTTCACTCTTCGCAAAATTCTCAGAATCACTACCGGCCTAGGAGTTATACAAACTGTGGGAGAAGCTCTTGAGCTTCTCCCACAGTTGTGTGTTCTGTTTAGTTCAGGTTCGCCCCGATGACATCAATGAGTTCTTCATCTCGGTCACCGCTGAGTTCCCACACCATGGCTCCTCCCAGACCCTTGGCCTTGATGTAGTCGACTTTGATCTTGATCGACTGGGGGTCGTCATAGCTGATCCAGAGCTTGCGTGCGGGGTCATAGAGGTAGGGAACCTGTGCTTCGGAGTCCCAGTAGCGGGTCATCGTGGGCAGGTAGTTGTTCTTGATGTCTGTGTAATCAAAAACACCCTTTTCCCACGTCCCCACAGTTGCGTTCACACCTGTTTGGTAGAGACCGTGTGCAGTGGTGTTCACGTTCTCCCAGCCGCGACCATAGAGGGGAAGTCCCAAGACAAGTTTCTGCGCGGGGAATCCAGCGCCCAGGTACGCGTCAACAGAATCAGAGACACTGAAACCTGTGGCAGTGTCCTTTGTTCCCACGTTCAAGGGTGCGTTGTGTCCCGTAATGGGATCCCAGCCACCGTGATAGTCGTAGGACATCAAGTTCATCCAGTCAACGATTCCACCGATGTTCTTTGCTTCTAGGTTTGGAATCGTCGTGGGGCCGGCTGGAGCTGCAATAGTGAGCGGGTGGTGTTCTCCATCAACTGCAGTCTGCGCGGCTAGTTCGGTCTTGAACTCTGACAGAAGTGCTGTGTAGTTTGCCTTATCTGCTGCAGTCCCTGCATAGAGACCGCCAGAGACGGGGTATTCCCAGTCAATGTCAATGCCATCGAAATTGTATGTCTTCATGAAGTTCACACAGGACGAGACAAACGCTTTACGCGATGCATCCGTTGCAGCAGCTGCTGAGAAGTTCTTGCTCCAGGTCCAACCGCCGATAGAGATCATGGTCTCTAGATTGGGATTGGCGGCTTTGAGTTTAGTCAGCTGGTTGAAGTTTCCGCGCTTGGCACCAGTGTCCCAGCTGTCTCCGGCAAAGGCTTTGTCGGTATCGGCATAGGAATCACCCACTACGCATTTGCCATCAGCAATGTTGGCGAAAGCAAAGTTTATGTGTGTGATTTTCTGGCCTGGAATGTCTGAGACTTGGTAGTTGCGCGCATAGGTTGCCCAGGAGGGGTAGTAGGCCACAATTTTCTTATCACCGGTGTAGGCATCGTCGCTGGGAACATAAGGTTCAATCGGATCAACAACTGGAGGGTCGACAGGTTCCACAGGGGGAGTAGTGGGGTCAACAGTGGGACTGGGGTCTGGTGTGGTTGTCTCCGACGGTGTGGGTTGTGGCGCCACTCCTGATCCGGCAACTTCGCAGGTTCCCACAGCAGTTGCACATGTTGTCGGGAGCACAAAGCTGCCGTTATCGGTAAAGCCGAGAGAGACTGATGCGCCAGGTGCAATCGTGCCATTCCAAGACAGGTTGGTTGCGGTGAGAACGCCACCTGCTAGGAAAGAACTTGCGTTCCACATTGAGACACTAGAGCCCTTCCATGGGACAGACACTGACCATTTGTTGAGCGTGGTGGTTCCTGTGTTGGTCACGACCATGTCCACGTTGCGACCAGTTCCCCAGTCGCTGGTTACCTTGAGTGCAACCTTCAGTGCGCTAGCCGAAGTGGCGGGAGTGGTGGGTGTTGGAGTAGGTGTCACTGTGGGGTCCACGGTAGGAACCGGCGCAGGAGAAGTGGGGGTGGGGTCAGGAGTCACACTGGAAGAACCAGAGTTCACGGAACATGTTACGCCGGAGACCACACATGTGGTGGGAGTCAATGCGCCGCCCTTGGCGGCTCCGATGAATCCGAATGTGACAGAAGCACCGGGTGCGAGAGACATGTTCCAGCTGGGACCGGAGAAGCGGTACCCACCTGCGGTGCTAGTCGCAGTGGCGTCCCAGGTGGAGTTGATGGAGTTTGCATAGGGGATGGTGACCGACCAGGGGTTGATGCTCTTGGCCGTGGTGTTCTTGACTGTCACTGTGCCTTGGTATCCGGAGCCCCAGTCCTGGGTGATCTTCCAGTCAACATTGACGTCAGAAGTTACTGCTTGTGCCGGGGTGGCAAAGGCGATTAGTGATGCGGCAGCGGTTGCCAAGGTGGCAATCGCCGCGGTTGTCGCTCGTGTTGTTTTCACGTGAGTATCTCTCCTCATTTGAGTGTTCTGAATTTCCGGTTCAGACAGGGCTTGTGGCTCTGAGGTGACCGGTTCTTACATCTCAGACAACGCAGGTTTTCTGGGAGAGGGCTGGATTTTTAGACTCTTTGTTTAAATCTGTGGAAAACTTTATGCACATATATTTGACGCAATTGTGTTTGATGGGGTGTTAATCCCTATAAGTAAAGGGATTTTTACCTTTTCTGAAATACCAGTTCAAAGCCTATTTCTGAGAGCATTTCTAGTGAAAGTGTTTAGCACTTTCCTATTTTTAGAGGTGGCTTCGATGAGAAAACTGAGGGTAATCCCTGCAGTGATTCTGTCGATGTTGTTTTTAGCACTTCAAGTTGGTCCTGCATTTGCTGCCGATGGTCTTTCTGTCACTCCAGGTACGATCAGTATCAACGAAGGTGCCTCTGCTTCCTCATTGTTGACTGGCATAACTCCCACTACTACAACCGAATATTTCGGAAAGTATGTTCAGGTATCTGTCGATAGTGCAGATGC
This sequence comes from Aurantimicrobium minutum, assembly GCF_029892845.1. Lineage (GTDB taxonomy): Bacteria > Actinomycetota > Actinomycetes > Actinomycetales > Microbacteriaceae > Aurantimicrobium > Aurantimicrobium minutum_B. Next base: position 8,534 of record NZ_JARXVT010000003.1, on the reverse strand, counting down.
GACTGATTCACTCACCATCGCAACTGTTTCAACTCCAGTAATTACATCAGGAGCTGTGAGCGTCGTTGGCTCATTGGTCTATGTGGGCGACGGACTGTTCGCTCGACGAATCGGTCAGATAGATTCAACGCTTGCAGGTGGTCAGGCTACCGCTTTGAAAATCAACCTTGACACCTTTGACACCATTCCTTCTGCGAATTACTCATCTGCTTGGGCAGGTTGGACAAATTCCAACCCGGTCAACTCAACCTCTGCCTCTACGTTCGGAGAAACTTATATTCCCTCCGGTGGGATCACTTTTGAACTATTGGGTAGATGGTCTGGCATCGGTGGTGGACCATCGTCCCTATTCACCAACTCGACGTTCACCTCACTGACCAATAGCTCTGTCATCCGAACGAGCCCTGGTCGTTTTAACAATTCACTTGCGATATATCTTGATATGTCTGCAACTGGTCTTCCCAGTGGCGGAGGATCTATTCGTGGTGCAGGTGTTACAAGCCCTGAATTTAATGCCACAGCTGGCGATAGGGTTTCGTTTACTCACCGAAACTTATGTACTTCTTGTTCGTCTACTGCAGATGTTGCTATGTGGGTGGGCCTAGTCGATGTTTCAACACAGAAATTTGTTTCTGTTGGGCATGCTGTTATGGATCAAGGTGAGAACTGGGCTGACAACTACAGCATCTCTGTTCCTACTACCGGGCGATTCAAGCTTGCAATTACTGCGGGTGCGTTGTGGCCAAGTGCCACCGTTTCTCGACTGCAAACAGATGTAAAACTCGACATGTTTGAACTTTCACCGCCTCTTTCGTCAACTTGGGTTGCCAATTTGTTCAAAGCAGTGAAGTACCAAAGTTCGGCAGTCAACCCTTCTTCCTCAAAAACAATTCGCTATCAAATCGGTACCGGGAGCACACCCTCCGCGACTGCAACTCAGACAGTGAACTTCACTCTCAACGACGATCCTGCAGTTCCGGTCGATAGCTCTATGCAACTGGACAATACCGAAGGGGTCCAAGACACCTTCGCGAATGTAGCTGGCAATTTTGGTGGAACAGATGGTGATTCTGCACTTCTGTATTCCGCTCAAAACGCAACTACGGTTTCCTCTACGTTCTCCGGAATTACCTATGACCGCAAAGTTATTGCTTCCCTCGGCACTCTGTATTTCAAGTCAACAACAGGCCAGTGGACGTTAGTGCCAAATGCAAGTGTGATCAATTCGCAGAACGTTGCTTCAAATACTGTTGTTCCTTTGGAACTAAATGGCGTTCCGTTTAATTTCACAATCGCAACCAGGATGGTTGCAGCTCCGCCTCCTTCAATCACGGTTGAGACTTCCACAGGCGAAGTTGTTTCACCTCCACCAGTAGTGGAGGAACCACCTGCAATCGTTCCTCCAGTTGTGCCTGCTGCAGCACCTGCTGCCGCTGCAGCAAAGAGTGACAAGACGCCAAAATCTCCACCTTCTCTATCTGACACTCTTCTCAACGCACTCAGCGATCCTGCTGCGGCTGTTGCTGCGTTATTGAATGCTGCCTTTGCTCCACCAAGCATCATCACCGACCCCTCTGCTGCTGTAGCCAATCCGGCAATTGGGGCAAGCGGTGACGATTCTGCCCCAGTAGAAGCTTTTGATCCTCTGGGTAGCCCGGAGAGTGTCGCGGCACTTAGCGGTGCTCTAGTTATGGCCGTCTCATTAGCTGGCGGTGTTGCTGCTGCGACTGCTGGTGGTTCTGCCGGCTCGGCAGGAGAAGCTCCCACAGGTGGAGAGTCAGGTTCCTCCGACGGGGGAGCAGAGCTAGAAGGGCTCGAAGCTTCTGAAGATGTGATTACAATTAGTCGCTCTGCGTGGGGAGACAAACTCCCGATATTCGGAAGTGCTTTGTTCGTATTCTTGGATCGATTTAGCCATGACAGTGCAGTCAAGGCTGCGAGATTCAGCCCAATGTTTGCGAAATTAATCATTGATGGTGCATATTTGCGCGCCATGACCGGATCAATGTCACTTCTGTTGCCGGTGGCATCCAGTGCTGTGGCAGTTATGTCGGCAGTGTCGAATCACGGCCAACTTCTCCCTCCTCAATGGGGCATGTTCCTCGCAATTGCCCTGATCGGCGTGTTTGACGCCTTTGCTGGATTTATGGGAGCAGCAGTATTCATTGCTATCTCTCTTCTAACTGCGCAGGAACACATACAGGCTTCTGATCTCAGAATGTATTTCGGTGTGCTCTTCATCTCGATGGGTCCTGCTCTGCTCATGACTGCGTTCAGGGCTTTGCGCAAGGACACTGTTCCAGGTTTTGTTGGAGTGTGGGACAGGGCAACCGACTTCGTCATTGCTCCGGTGATGGCTGGGGTTTCAGTTACTACCGCGGTGACAGTCCTCCCCGCACTGGCAGGGTTGACTCTTCCAGTTGCAAACCACGTTGCAGCATTTGGAATTTATGTTGCGGCAGCTGCGATAGTTCGCGTGATTTTCGAGGAATTTGCTACCAAAGCTTTCCCCGCACGATTGAACTCGATCAACCCGTCTTTGCTGCCAGATCCACCCGCTATTCAACAGTGGGCGTCCTTGGTCATGTCCTACGGAATGTGGGTTTTCCTCACAGGAGCTTTGTCGGGTGAAGTCTGGCAAGTTTATGTTGGATCATTCTTCTTCTTGTTACCCACGATTTTGGCGAAATTTAGTGATTCATTCCCCAACAGTGTTGTGTTGTGGCGAGTGATGCCACAGGGAATGCCGGGCCTGGTGTTCACCCTGTTTGTTTCAGCTGCTTCTGCAATGATTGTGATGGCATTCATTGGCGCCAACCCGGCTTTCGCAGCCTGGAACATGGTTCTCTTGCCATTGCCCATTTTGGTAATCGCACTCTTGGGACTTCTCGGTCGACATGGTGCCACGCCAGATGAAGTTCGTTTCTCCCAGAAGAATCCATTGATTTTCCGATTTGGCGGCGTACTGATTCTGATTGTCGCTTTGCGATTAATGGGAATTGCCTAGGCAACTCTAAGCTGGGCAGATGCCTGAAGCTGCAAACACTCGAGCTCGTCTTCTTGATGCTGCTGTTTTCGTGATTGATCAAGGTGGAGTCAAAGCTCTCAAGGTGCGTGACGTTTCAGCTCGTGCTGGGGTGAAAGAACCCTCTGTGTATCACTATTTTGGTAACAGAGATGGTCTTGTTGAAGCCGCGCAGGCGAAGCGTTACATCCGTGGCCTTCTTGAATTAACTGAAGTATTTGACCGCCTCGTCCACCAATGTGTATCGCGTGATGCTTTCATCGAAACAATTAGAACGGTGACGACAGCAGTTTTTGCGGATGATCGCCAGTCGGTGCGAGCCGTCAGAGCTGATGTTCTGGGAAGTGCAATGTCTCGTCCGGAACTCAAAGAGGCTGTGGCACAAGCTCAGCGTGAATCACACCTACTCTTGGATTCCACGTTGACCTATGCACAGGCCCAAGGCTGGGTTCTTCCTGAGCTCGACACGATGGCGTTTTCAGTGTGGTACACCGGGATGGTTAACGGTCGTTTGGTCTACGAAATTGATCCAACTCAGTGCTCCGCAGCTGCCTGGGACAAGATTGCAGTTGATGTGACGGTGTCGACCCTGTGCGGACCTCAGAAATAAAAAAAAAGTCCATAATTCCGCATAATTTCAAGGCTAACATTGTTAGGGTCGAGCGAATATTTCCCCAAAACTATTTTTGCGATGTCACCCAAAACAAGGGAAAAACCCCTTAGAGCCTGACGGATACTTAGAGCGTGAACTCAGTAAAGCCATTACGTATTGGAATTGTAGAAGACCACAGTCTCTTCCTGCAGTTGATGAGCTCTGCCCTGGAACAAGTTGCAGACTTTGATGTCATTGCAACCGCTGACAACGTAACTGAGGCAAAGAAGTGGTTTGAACCCGAGAACCTTGACGTCGTGATTTTGGACATTGAGCTCCCGGACGGCAATGGTGTTGGTTTGGGAATCACCATGCGCAGGCGCAATCCCAACTTGGGAATTGTGTTGCTTTCAGACAGAGACATGCTTGAACTTATTCTCGGTCTGCCGCAGGACGTCCGCGCAGGCTGGAGCTACCTCACCAAGAGTTCAACGAAGTCAATTGATTCGCTTGCTTCTGCAATTCGTTCGACTTCACGAGGCGAAACCGTTATTGATCCAACTCTGATTAATCGCTCTCAGGCACGGCCTGGTACGGGTATTGGTTCACTGACAAACAGACAGTTTGAAGTTATCCGTTCGGTTGCCCGGGGGGACAGCAACCAGACAATTGCAAATGACCTAGGAATTGCAGTGAACTCGGTGGGAAACCACCTCATTGCAATCTATGACGCGCTGGGCATTCCTGAGGGGAAGAATGCACGTGTTGCTGCGGTGTTGGAGTTCTTACAGGACACCACAAGGCCGTCGGCACTTTCACGGACATTTAGTGACTAGCCCTCGTATTTCCGAAAGCGTGTTTCAAGAATCGGAACTCAGCGGTCGAAGTTTTAGATTTGGTGGATACAAAGCCACCTCACAAACCATTGTGTGGCCCATCCTTTTCTTGCTCTCGTTGAACATTTCTAGTTCTGGGATTTCAGATGAGCCTGAAGCGCGTTTGATTCTGCTGCGGTCTTCCGCAGCCGCGTTGATTGTTGCTGGACTCTATTTCACGGTTCTCGGTGCAATCATCAATGCTTCGGTGCGACAACTTGGAAAACTTCGTACCTGGCTCATTGGCATCCTTTATGCCACGACTGAGCTTGTCAGGGCGGTATTGATTCAAGTATTTGCTGAGGCGTCTGGACTGGAAACGAATCCCCAATGGGGATTTCGAATTGTTGCAGCGCTCACCACCGGAATTATTGTTTTTGCACTCGTTTCAACGGTAGTTAATGATTCAGCAATCTATCGCGAATCATATAAAGAGCTTGCAATCCAACGTTTTCGACTGAGATCGGTAATCGAAGCATCTCTCGATAACTTGGTTCGTGCACGGGATCAGCTCATCAAAACTACTCGTGAACAACTTTCACTTGCTCTCAAAAGCACACTCTCTGAAACTGAAAAACTGACTCCTCAGTTTCCGTTGATTATTCAAAATCTCTTTTCAGTGGCTGAAGAAGTTGTTCGCCCGCTCAGTCACTCATTATTTGAAAATCCTTTGATGCTCAGCGCAAACCAGTTAGAAGCTCAATCTCCTCGGGTTCCGATTACAACCGTGATTAGAAAAAGTTCACTTGCTGCACCATTTCGACCAGGCTTGCTTACTGTGATGGCAGCCCTGCTTTCTCTACCATCTGTTTTTCTTGACCTCAGGCTGATGTATATCGCGCAGTGGACCTTAGCTTTGGTGTTTATTTATGCAACAAATGCACTGGCTCGAAAATTCTTAGCTCCGCATTTGTCATCGATACCGCTGTTCATTCGCGTTGTCTTGATTTCGATTGTGTATGCGGTTCCTGCAATTTTCTTTGTTCAAGTTGCGCTCAATTCAGATGTAGTCCAAGAGTCGGTTATTAGTGAAACAATCCTGTATGGCTCTCTACTGGGCTTCGTGCTGGGTTGGCTCATTGCTTCTTCAGCAGGTATGAGAACAGCCCGTATAGAAATGCTGGTTGAAATCAGCCGAATCAATGATGAATTAGCGTGGCAAAACGCACGAATCCAATCAGAACTGTGGCTTGACCAAAAGAGTCTTGCCCTGACCTTGCACAATGATGTTCAGGCAACCCTGCTTGCGGCAGCTCTCAAACTCAAAGCGAGTATTGATGCGAACCCTGATTCTGCAACTGACGCACTGCCAGAAGTCAAAGATCTGATTAGCCGCAGCATCAATTTTGGTTCCACCGCTACTCGCGACTTCACCTTGGCGTCAATCATTCAAAGAATCAACGACAATTGGGCCGGAATCATCACGATGAGATACACGGCCTCTGCCGAGACGTCGGCTCAGGTTGAAAACGATTCTGTTGCGATGGGCGTGCTGGAAGATGTATTGAGCGAATTCCAAAATAATTCACTCAAACATGGACGCTCCTCAGAAACAACAGCAATCCTCTCTTCTCCACAGCCGGGAATTTTGCAGGTCGCGATGACCAACAACGGTGAGCGTTTGACCTCTGAAACACAAAACGGTTTGGGCTCAGCTTTCCTCAAGAGCGTTGCACTCGACTACAAACTTGAGAACTTTACACGCGGGGTGAAACTCACTGTTTGGTTGCCTATTTCACTGACTGCTACCCCTTCTGTTTCTCAGGAGAAGTGACCACAGTCATCATTCTTTCTGGGTGTGTTTCCGGGCAATGCCGGATCAGCAAACTACTCTGAATACGTGACTGAATCAGCATCCTCAACGACTCCCGCTCCACAGACTCCTGAAGAGGCATATGCCTATTTCCGGAGCCGTCGTCATGAGATGGCTCTGCTGCCTCAAGGCTCACTGGCACTGGTCAACACACAATGGTTCTATGGCGCTCCCGGGGAAACTGAGAGTGTCTGGGGAGTCAACGGTCTCTGGTCTGCACTTCCTGAAGGCGAGAAGGGTGTTCAGCTCACTGCTGTAGCAGCTGACAACATCTTTGTCGATGGAGCTCTTGTTGACGGAACCGTGGTTGTCACGGGCAAAGATGCAGAGATTGCGTCCACGATTATTTTTGACGAGACAAAATCAGGAACCATCATCAAGGGTGAAGATGGCAAATATGCACTTCGCGTATGGGACACGAACTCAGATGATCTACAAAACTTTGGCTCCATAGATGCCTTTGACTACAACCCTGACTGGGTAGTCACCGGAACCTTCACTCCCATTGACGGTGGCCGTGCTGTTGAGGTGTCACACCTCAAAGATCAGGGAGCTAGCCGTGACAAGGTGATTCCTGGTGACATTCGTTTCACCATCGAAGGCGTCGAATACGCACCTTCTGCGTTCAAAGAGGGCCGTGCTCTCATGATTGTGTTTTCGGATGCCACCTCAGGGCCTGTGAGCTATAGCGTGGGCCGTTTCCTCATGGTTGCTCCCAACCCGGATGGCACCATCACGCTGGACTTCAACCGTGCTTATTTGCCCCCGTGTGCATTTAGCTACAACTTCAACTGCCCAATGCCTCCGGCTGAGAACCGTTTTCCTTTTGCTGTTGAAGCAGGGGAGAAGAACGTTCTCAACAAGGCAGGCGAACTACTTCACTAAGACTTGGCGGGACGGCCACGTTTGGGCCGTCCAATCGCATATCCAGGCTGTGGTTGGATGACTGCTGCCTGAACGTCAGCTAGCCAAGACGACACCGCTTCGCGGTATCGCTGGTTAGCTTGTTCGTTTAAGTGCTGGGCAGGAGATTGTGTCGTGGTTTGTGAAGTGCTCATGTCATTTTGCTCGAGCAACACGTCTAGCTTGCTCAACAACGAAGTAGCATGAAGACCGCTCACGCTGGAACTAATGAGCACCACATCCTGCACATCTACCCACTCAGGTAGAGCCGTGAGCGAGCTACCGTCGAGCCATGAAGTAGCTTCTGCGATGCCAGAATCCGTCAGGGCATAGAGGGGGAGTCCGTCGCCCGTGAGGCCTTGGTGAGCAACCAGGCCAGCTGTGCTGAGGCGATCGAGGGTGCCATAGACCTGGCCTACGTTAGTTCTTGCGCGGTGCGGAGCACGAGCGCCCAGTTCTGCATGAAGCTGGAGACCATATGCGGGGCCCAGGGTCAAGATCCCCAGGAGTGCTTCGCGAACGGCCATGGAAACACTCTACTGAGTAGAGTCCACTCTGAGAACTCGCTGTGAGGGGATAAACCCTTGTTGTTATGCGGGTCTGGGCTGTGTCACACTAGTCCCACAACAAAATACGCTCGAGAGTTATCTGGCATCCATGTGGTCGTAGGGGAAGACGCACCACAAAGAAAAGGATGAAGAGATGACTGCTGTGTCGACTGGAGTGGTTTATATCCACTCCTCGCCTCGCGCGTTAAGCCCACATGTTGAGTGGGCTATTAGTCGTGTCCTTGGTAAGGGCATCACACTCTCCTGGAGCCCACAGCCCATCCTGATCGGGTCACAGCGCTCCGAGTATGTCTGGCAGGGCCCAGTGGGCTCTGGAAGCGCCATAGCCTCTGCTTTATTGGGCTGGGAGCAGTTGCGCTTCGAAGTGACTGAGGACGCAGCTCCTGGCATAGATGGTGGCCGTTGGTGCCACACTCCTAGTCTGGGGCTCTTTCACTCACCCGTGGATGCTGCTGGAAACATGGTTATCACCGAAAACAGACTCCGCGCCGTCCTGGACTTTGCTGGAAATGATGCTGATCTGCTCAGAACGGGCATCTCGCGCTCTCTAGGTGAAGAGTGGGACTCAGAGATTGATGTCTTCCGTTATGCCTCAGACATGGCGGCTGTCCGCTGGCTGCACCAAGTTGGTTAGAACTTAAACGAAGAAAGCCCCTGCGTGATGAACTGAACCCCTTAAGTGGGAGTTCTAATTGGGAGTCGTTTCTAAGTTTGCAAGGGACTGTGTCCGGTAGTCAACCGGGCTCAGTCCCTTCAA
>NZ_JARXVT010000002.1 GCF_029892845.1 Aurantimicrobium minutum | reverse complement strand
CGGGGAATACCAAATCGATCCACACAAGAACTATCAACCCAAGAAATAAAAAGACACCTGAACCCCGTTTCGGGGGTTCAGGTGTCCACGATGTCTTGGAACATCACAGTGTGCGCCCGGAGGGATTCGAACCCCCAACCTTCTGATCCGTAGTCAGATGCTCTATCCGTTGAGCTACGGGCGCAGTGTTGAAAACAACTTTGAAAGCATAGCAGGGCTCTAGGGTGCCCTAAAAATCGAGTTGGAAAGTGCTTTCTAGGCGGTGAGGTTCACTAGTGAGCTGTGATCGTCTTCCTGCATGTCATCTGCTTCAGCATTAACCGCGAGAGAGCCGAAGTTCACCTGGCCGCCCACAACACTCAACCACGCAGTGTCTGCAGCATCGCGACCGGTCGCGATGCGCATAAGCGTCTGGCGAGGTGCACGGCCAGTGGAGTCAAAGACGTGCCACGAGCCATCAATGAAAGCTTCCGTGACGGCGTGGAAATCAGCTGGGGTCACACCAGGTGCATAGGTGGAAACTAGTCGTGCAGGAACATCTAGCGCTCGAAGCAGTGCGATGTTGAGGTGTGCAAAGTCGCGGCAGACACCATGTCGGGATACGAGAGTGTGGAGTGCTCCATCTGAGGAACGGCTGGTTCCCGGAATGTAGCTGAGCTGCTGGTTGACCCAGTCACGAACGCTGTTTACAAGTTCCAGTCCAGCAAGGCCACCGAACTCAGCCCGGGCAACATTGCCGAGCTGGTCAGATTCGCAGTAGCGACTCTGGCGCGAGTAGACGATGAGATCTGACTCTTCCACGGCAGGTGGTGGAGTCACCGCAGTGATGAGGGCGTCATAGGCAACCGTGACACGTCCACCGGTTACCTCAGCAATGTGAAGTCGGCTGCCGTTAGCTTCGACTAATTCACGAACAGGAACATCAACCTCGTCTTGGCGCACGACCAAGGTTTCTTCTGCGTTGGCTTTGTCTGCCACTGCGATGGAAAGAAGCAGTCGGGCAGGTGCTTTCGCGTGAAGAACGATGTGGGTGGAAGCAGTTCTCTGCATGAATACAGTGTCCGGTCTCAAAGAGGGAATAACAAGAGGTGAGGCCCCCACCTGCTCTCACAGAATAGCGGTCAATGTCACCCCTCTTCTCACCAGGAGATAACTTAGATGTATGCGCATAGCCACCTGGAACGTGAACTCGATACGTGCTCGTGTGGAGCGCGTCGTGGACTACATCGTTCGCGAAGAGATTGATGTTCTGTGCATGCAGGAAATCAAGTGCCGCGACAACCAGTTCCCCTACGAACAATTCACGGCTGCTGGGTATGAAGTCGTGCTTCACGGCTTGAACCAGTGGAATGGTGTGGCCATTGCCTCACGCCTTCCCCTGGAAGACGTGCAGATTACTTTCCCCTCTCAGCCAGGCTTTGGTGAGCCAGATGCTGACGGTAATGCGCCCATCGAAGCCCGCGCAATCGCTGCCACCGTGGACGGTGTGCGCTTGTGGAGTTTGTATGTTCCGAACGGTCGTGAACTCGACCACCCGCACTATGCCTACAAACTCGAATGGCTTCAGGGCCTTGCCCGCGACACCGCGGGCTGGCTCGCAGAGTCACCGGATATGCCGTTGGCGCTTCTTGGTGACTGGAACGTTGTTCCCTATGACGACGACGTCTGGGATATTCGAGAATTCGCTGGCAGTACTCACGTCTCTCCCCCCGAGCGTGAAGCATTCTTTGCCTTTGAAGCTGTTGGCCTGAAAGACGTTGTCCGTCCACTCATCCCCGAGGGCTACACCTATTGGGACTACAAGCAGCTGCGTTTCCCTCGCAACGAGGGTATGCGCATCGATTTCATCATGGGCTCGCCTGCTTTTGCTGAACTCGTCGACAGCGCGGTGATCGCGCGCGACGAGCGTAAGGGTGACGGCCCCAGTGACCACGTTCCTGTCGTGGTTGACTTGCTCCGGGACGGCGATGAAGACGACCGCCCCATGATTTGGTAGGAATCCATGGCAACTCCTGAAACTCGTGACCGCGTCACCGCCATCGTTGTTCTGGTCCTCACGTTCCTGAGCAGCTTCATCTTCTTTGTCTTAGCCATCATTGTGGGACTGACCAAGAGTGCCTGCGTGGGTGGCTGTAATGAGATGGTTTATGACTTTGGTGCACAGCTGACCTGGATAGGTCCCGGCATCGTGACCCTTGTGTCACTGTTCTTTACTATCCAGAAGCTTTATAAGCGAGAGAGTGCCACAACCTACGCACTGATCGGTCTCGGTGGTGCCTATGGAGCATCGCTGTTGGGCGTTGCAATTTCCTTTATCGACATCGCTGTCGGACAGGGTTAGTACTCAGGCGTTTGCTCTTCAATCAGCTGAGCAAGGTCAAGGTTGATGAACTGACGCAGGCGATCCTTGCGTTCGTCTTCGTAGTTCTCGTCGCCGAATTCACTGGCTTCTTTGCGGTCGAGTGAGCGTTCCATTTCTCTGGAGAGCTCTGCCCAGGCAAGTTCGTGGGCTTCAGTGATCAGTGCGCGTAGCCACTCCTCGTTTTCGAGGTTGTCCTTGAGGGACTCGGCAACCTTCTCGAGTGAGCCCAAGCGAATGGTGAGATTCTTCACATCTCCGCGGCGGTAGTCGTCTCGATACATCGCCTCGCCGCGGAGCTTTCGAGCGCGCTTGAGATCAGCGGAGACGATTGCTGCTGTTTCAAGTGATTCCACAGCCAAGGTGGTGACTGCTTCCTTGGCAGGAAGCATGTAAGTGTTGGGGTCGAAGGCGTCTGGCTGCGTGATCGCCTGCACCAGAATCTTGTTCTTGACCGACATGATGGCGCCGAGTCGTGCCATCGCTAGACCATCTTCTGCAGAGGTCTCGATGCTCTCCAGAACTTCTGGGGTGGGTTCGTCAATGACAGGTTCCTTGCGCCACAAGCGCCAGCCAGCCATGCGTTACTCCCGATGATTTCTTACTTCAAGAATACCGAGAACCAGCTCAGAGAAATCTGAGGACAGGGGTTGTTTCCCCTCTGTTTACTTCCGGCCCGTGAACTTATCCATGGTGTTGTAGACACCAAAGATGTTGCCGGCAATGGCGTCGAACCAGCTCTGAGGCAGAATCCCTTTGAGCACCTTGGACAGGTGGACAGTCCACGGCAACATCAGCATGGGCTTGCCCGTGGTCATGGCATGCCAGACGCGGTTGACCACATAATCAGGCTGCATGATCGGGGTCATCAGAGGACCCTTCACGCCTTCAAACATTCCAGTCGCGATATAGCTTGGGCAGACCGTAGTCACCTTGACGTTGTCGTAACCCTGCTGCTTGAGCTCGAGTCGAACTGAGTCACTCCAGCCAATCAGTGCCCACTTACTCGAGGCATAGACGCTCATCTTGGGGTTGGAGAGGGTGCCCGCAGCGGAAGCGATGTTCACAATGCGGGAAGGTCGCTTGCCGTCAATCATTCCCTTGAGGAACTCATGGGTAATGAACATGGGAGCCAGGGCATTGATCTTCATGATGAACTCGGTGTCACGCTCGTTCTCGTGTTCCCAGAAGTAGGTGCCACGAACTACGCCCGCGTTGTTGATGATGATGTCCACACCACCGTGGTTCTCTATGACATTGGCAGCGGCCTTCTCGATGGCCGTGCGCTGTCCAATGTCTACGAGCATGGGGACGATCTCTTGCGTGTTGTCCGCGTGAACACGAAGTGCCTTGGTGGTTTCACTGAGGGCTTCTTTATTGATGTCCCAGAGAATGACGGTCTCTGCGCCTTCGGCAACAGCGCGTTCGGCATAGAGGCGGCCCATTCCCATGGCAGCGCCGGTGATAAGGATTCTGGTTCCTGCAACAGTGAAGGTCATAGCTTTACTCTACTCACGCGTGTTTGTTGCGTGAATATGCTGTTTTTGTGCGTGATATTGCCTAAACTTGCTGGTTTCACGCAAGATTTCGCTGAAACGTGCGTGCATTCTCCGTTAGCGTTGAATCATGACACAGGTACTCGACATCACTGCTGCTGCAGACATCACCGCCACCACTCCAGCATGGGTTGCTCTCAAAGAAGCTGCCGTTGCCCTTCAGGCTGTGCAGATCAAAGACGGTTCTATTCCTGATGCCAGTAACCACGCTGCAGCCGGTGGCCACGTTGCTGTGATCATCGAGTCCATTCACGAACTCCTCCCAGCATTCCAGCACGATTCCGCATACCTCGAAGCAGTCATTGCTGACCTCGGTCGATGGGTCGAGGGTGGCTTTGCTGAGCCAGACTTCCTGGCCTCTATCTTGGCCTTCGCTCCCGCGGACCAGCGTGTGAACGGTGTTCGTCACTTGGTTGTCTTCCCGATGTACACCCAGAACGGCAGCACCAACCGTTTCGTTGAAGCAGTTCTCGTTGAAGTGATGTGGCCTGAGTTCATCTCCGAGCTCGAAGCTGGCGAATATGGCAACAAGCTGTTCCTGCCCCTGCGCTTTATTGACTTCACTCCTGGATACGACACCAACTCGGCTGTGCTGTTCCCCGAGACCGTGGCCATGAGCGAAGTTCCCGCTTTCAGCTGGGGTGCTATTTTCCAGGACCGCGAAGCAGCTCGCTTCGCTGTTGTGACCAAAGCTGCTGCTGAGATCACAGGACTTGAGCTTCCTGCCGATGCAGAAGAACTTTTGACTAACCAGAAGCTGGCTGAAGAGACCTTCATCATGTGGGACCTCATCCATGACCGCACCCACATGAGCGGCGATCTTCCTTTTGACCCCTTCATGATCAAGCAGCGCATGCCTTTCTTCCTTTATGGCCTGGAAGAACTGCGTTGTGACCTCACCGCATTCCGTGAGTGCGTCAAGATCGAGCGCGGTGGCTCTGCTGACCCCGAAACTCGTCAGCACGCTCGCCTGGTTCAGTACGCCGTGGTCTTTGACCGTATCTTCCGCTTCTCTATGACTGGTACCCGCGTGCGCAACTACGACGCCGTCGCTGCACAGCTTCTCTTTGCGTGGATGCACCAGCACGGTGTTTTGCACTGGACCAACAACAAGCTCTCGATTGACTGGGCTGGTCTGCCCGATGTCGTTGTAGCCCTCGGTGACGCCATCGACGAGCTCTACTGGCGCTCCATTGACCGTCCCAAGATCTCGCACTGGCTTGCTGCCTACGAACTGGTTGCCGGAACCCTGACTCCTCACCCTGCCTCGGTGTGGGCAAAGGGTGCTGACGCGCTTCCTGTTTCAGGCGAACTCGGTGAACTCACCAACCAGCTCTTGGATGACGAGTTCCCACTGTCAATGTTCTATGAAGCACTGCAGCGCAAGATCGCTCCCGTTATTGAATCCACTCAGGGAATTCGCGCATAACGCGTAGGCTCAGTTTCATGCAACGAGTACATGATGCCGCCTGGCGCGGCTTTGCCTCAGATAACTACGCTGGCGTTCACCCCCGAGTGCTGGAAGCACTAGCTGCAGTGAACGGTGGACATCAGGTCGCCTATGGCGAGGATGTCTACACCGAGCACCTGCACCAAGTGATGACTACTCACTTTGGTATGGGTATTGATGTGTTCCCCGTGTTCAACGGAACCGGTGCGAACGTGCTCAGCTTGCAGTCCATGCTTCCTCGTTGGGGCGGTGTGATCTGTGCTCAGACCGCACACGTGAACAACGATGAATCCGTTGCTCCTGAAGCAGTAGGTGGCATCAAGCTCCTCACTGTGGAGACTCCCGACGGCAAACTCACACCTGCACTCATTGACCAGCAAGCCCACGGCCGTGGTGATGAGCACCGTGCACAGCCACTGGCTGTGACCATTACTCAGTCCACTGAGCTCGGCACTGTGTACACCCCCGAAGAAGTGAAGGCGATCGCAGATCACGTTCACTCCCTCGGCATGCTCATGCACATGGATGGTGCGCGCATCTCCAACGCCGCAGCGTCTCTGGGTGTTCCTTTCCGCGCGTTCACTCGCGACGCTGGCGTTGATGTGCTCAGCTTCGGTGGCACTAAGAATGGCCTGATGGGTGCTGAAGCAATCGTCGTGCTCAACCCTGACGCTGTTGAAGGTTTGATCTACCTGCGCAAGATGAACATGCAGCTTGCGTCCAAGATGCGCTTCACTTCTGCTCAGCTCATCGCTCTGCTCGAGGGTGACCTGTGGCACCACCTGGCTAACCACGCCAACCAGATGGCTCAGCGTCTGCGTAAGGCCCTCGAAGGAACCAAAGGCCTGAACTTCACTCAGCAGACCCAAGCCAACGGTGTCTTCGTCACTCTGCCTGCTGGTGTTGCTGACGAACTGCGCAAGGAGTTCCGTTTCTATGACTGGAACGCTGCCACCGGTGAAGTGCGCTGGATGTGTGCATGGGACACCACCGAAGATGACATTGACTACTTCGCTGCTGCCGTCAAGAAGGTTCTGAGTTAAGTACTCACACAGACAAAAGGAAAGCCCCGAGAAATAATCTCGGGGCTTTCCTTATTGGTAAAGACTTAGTCTTCGAATGCGTCGTAGCGAACGATCTCTGCAAGCTCGTGACGAACACGAGGTGCCTTCTCGCGCTCTGCGAGAGCCTCAGGGAGATCATCAGCTGGAGCAAGCTTGCCCACTGCAATGGTGAGGAATGCTTCGTAACCTGCAGGCAGGTTGAAAGCTTCCTTGAGAGCTTCAACATCGGTTCCTGCAACCTGGTGAACATAGAGTCCATCTGTCTGGGCCTGGACGGAGAAGTGAGCTACCGACTGACCGAGGTCATACAGTGCGTAGTGGTTGGGGGTGCCGTCTGCGCCAGCGGTCTGAGCAACAGCAACAATGATGGCCGAAGCGTTGGGCATCCATGCCGAGTTCCAGCCTGCAAGGGTGGGAACAATCTTGTTGAATGTCTCATCGCCGCGGAAACCCACGATGAAGCGCCAAGGCTGGCTGTTGTTTGCCGAAGGCGACCAGCGAGCTGCCTCGAATGCAGGGGTGAGGTCTGCAGGAGTCAGGGTTGCCGTGGTGTCATAGGAGCGTGGGCTCCAACGTGCTGCCAAGACAGGGTTAATGGGAGTGCTGGTGTGCGCGTTGCGTGACATTTTTATCCTTGTGTTGTGTTGATGAAAATCTGTGGTGTTCTGTGCAGAAGCACGGGCATCCGAGAGAGAGATAACCGGATACCCGTGCTGGTATTCCCGAAAAGGGAAAGAATTATTCGTCTGCCAACAGCTCTGCCTCGATGAAGGGATCTTCATCACCAGCATCGAAGACTGGCCTGACCTTGTCGGCCTCAACGGTGAGCTGGTCACCATCAAGATCAACTCGGACTATGTCGCCGTCACGGATAGTGCCGCCCAAGATGGCCGTCGCTAGACGGTCATCAATCTCGTGCTGCATCAGGCGACGCAGTGGGCGTGCTCCATAAATGGGGTCGTAGCCACGTTCTGCCAACCAGGTGCGTGCCTTGGGTGTGACTGCCAATTCAAGGCGTCGTTCACCGAGACGCTTCTGCAAGCGGTCGATGTAGAGCTCCACAATCTGGCCGAGGTCTTCTTGGCTCAGCGCCGAGAACACCACGATGTCATCGAGACGGTTCACGAACTCAGGCTTGAAGGCCTGACGCACGGTCTCGTTGACAGCGCGTTCCTTCTCGTCCCAGCTCAGGTCAGGGTCAACCAAGAACTGAGAACCCAGGTTGGAGGTGAGGATCAAGATCACGTTGCGGAAGTCCACGGTGCGACCCTGACCATCGGTCAGGCGTCCATCGTCAAGGACCTGCAGCAGTACATCGAACACCTCAGGGTGGGCCTTCTCGACTTCATCGAGCAAAACTACCGAGTAGGGGCGACGACGAACAGCTTCCGTGAGCTGACCGCCAGCTTCATATCCGACATATCCGGGAGGAGCACCCACCAGACGCGAGACAGAGAACTTCTCTCCGTATTCGCTCATGTCGATACGAATCATGGCCTTCTCGTCGTCGAAAAGATACTCCGCCAACGCCTTAGCCAACTCCGTCTTTCCCACACCAGTGGGTCCGAGGAAGAGGAAGGAACCCGTGGGACGATCAGGATCTGAAATGCCCGCACGTGATCGACGGACAGATTCAGAGACCGCTTGCACGGCCTTCTTCTGGCCGATCAGGCGCTTACCGATCTCATTCTCGAGTGTGAGCAGCTTCTCAGTCTCGCCCTTAGTCAGGCGGTCAACAGGAATACCTGTCCAGGCCGCAATGACCGAGGCAATGTCGTCACTGGTCACCTGATCATTGACCATTCGCTCAGTGTCGGTCTGCTCAGCAGACTCTGCCTCCGCCAATTGACGCTCGAGTTCAGGAATCTCTGCATAAAGCAAACGGCTTGCCTGCTCCAGCTGTCCTTCACGCTGAGCACGCTCAGCCTGAATGCGGGCAGCATCGAGTTTGGTCTTGAGTTCACCCACGCGGTTCAGAGCATTGCGCTCCAACTCCCAGCGCTTCTCGAGCTCGTCCAGACGTCCCTGGCGTTCTGCCATGTCTTCACGCAGCTTGGTGAGACGGGCTTTCGAAGCGTCATCCTTCTCTTTCTTCAGAGCAAGCTCTTCCAACTTGAGTCGGTCAACGCCACGGCGCAATTCATCAATCTCAACCGGAGCCGAGTCAATTTCCATGCGCAAGCGGCTGGCGGCTTCATCGATCAGGTCAATGGCCTTATCGGGAAGCTGACGGCTGGTGATGTAACGGTTGGACAGGGCAGCGGCAGCAACGAGAGCGTTGTCCGCGATGGCCACCTTGTGGTGTGCTTCGTAGCGTTCCTTCAGTCCACGCAGAATGGCAACGGTGTCTTCAACACTGGGCTCTCCCACGAACACTTGCTGGAAGCGACGCTCGAGTGCAGCATCCTTCTCAATGAACTCGCGATACTCATCCAGGGTGGTGGCACCGATCAGGCGCAGCTCACCACGAGCAAGCATCGGCTTGAGCATGTTGGCTGCCGCCACGGAGCCTTCGCCTCCGCCCGCACCCATCAGGGTGTGGAGTTCGTCGATGAAGGTAATGATCTGACCATCTGAGTCATTGATTTCTTTGAGGACGGCCTTGAGGCGTTCCTCAAATTCACCTCGATACTTTGCACCTGCAATGAGGGCAGAGATGTCGAGGGAGACAAGCTGTTTTCCCTTGAGACTGTCGGCGACATCACCGGCGACGATGCGCTGGGCGAGTCCTTCCACGACAGCAGTTTTTCCCACGCCTGGTTCACCGATCAGCACGGGGTTGTTCTTGGTACGACGAGTAAGCACTTGGCTGACTCGACGGATTTCCGCATCGCGACCGATGACGGGGTCGAGCTTGCCGCTCTTTGCAATTTCGGTGAGGTTGACACCGTATAGCTCGAGCGCGCTCTGTTCTTCTTGCGGCTCTTGTTGCATGTTTTTCTATCTCCTTGTGTGGATTTCATCACCCAACAAAGTTGAGTGGTGATGACTCAAGTTTAGCCGATAAGCCTAGGAATTACTAGGGCTCCAGGGCTGTGAGAATGCTGTGAACTAGGCCTTAGTAGAGCAGGTAACCGTGAACTTAGGAGTCCTACGGATCTCCTTCGTTTCACCCACCAGATTGATCAAGATGGGCTTGTATCCGAGGTGGCTGTTGGCCACGACCCACAGCTCCCCGCCTGGCTTGAGCACACGTCCTGCCTCAGCAAACAGCCTCACGCTGGTGTCAGAATGCACGGCAGCACCGGAATGGAACGGAGGGTTGAAGAGAATCACATCGGCAGAAGCATCTGCTTGCGAGGACAGCCCGTCATCACGCACAACCTCAACAGCACCACCCAGACCGTTTGCCTCCAGAGTTGCCGTGGCAGACACAACAGCAGCCGAAGACTGATCGCTTGCGATCACCGTGGCGCCGGGACGAAGTCTCGAAATTGCCACGGCGAGCAGACCTGAGCCGCAGCCAAAGTCGATGATGCGCTTGGCATCAGTAGGAGTCTGATCAAGGACCGCGAGAAGCTCACGCGTTCCGATGTCAAGATTGATTCCGGCAAAGACGCCGCCGTGTGCACAGACGGTCATATCGATGACGTCATAGCGCTTGGACTTCGGCCACGTCGAGAGCGCTTCGAGCGCGACATCACTCATGGGTTCTTTCACTCGCAGCACACGGCTCTTCTGGACAGCGAGGCTGGCCACGACCATGCCGAAGTACTGCTTGAGAACATCATTCATGCCCAGAGTCATGTGCTTGAGACGTCCGCCTGCGAACACCTGCACGTTCGGGGCTGCATAAGCAGCAATGAGTGAGCTCCACTGATCGAGTTGGTCAAGAGACCTGGGCAATCTCATCACCACGATGCGGGCACCGCTGACTAACTCTTTATCCAAGTCGTGGTGAGTAAAACCCGTAATGGAAAGTTCCTTGGCGTTGTTATCGAGTGCAAGCTCACCCGAGCGTGCATCTTGATGCACGCGAACGGAGGTAAATCCCAAGTCCGCAATAGCTGCCAATGTGATGGCGCCGTAGCTGTCACCAATAACGACGAGCCCTGCCTCGAGCAGACTGGGGTCGGCCTCGACCTCATGTTGGAGCTCGGATAGCAGCAAGCGATCTGCAGCGTCACTGGCCAGAAGCTCAGGGGACTCGAAATCAGGCAAACGCCTGAGGGACTCAAAAGGGAATGTGCTCACCCCTTGAGACTATGCGGACTTTCCGACCTGCTTGTACAACTTGGAGATCACGAACCAGGAACCATCAACGTGGAGCAAGCTGAGGTAGTCCTGCATGACTCCGCCGAACATCTCGAGCTGGACTTTCGCCATGGCGAGTTCTTGTGAAATCTGGTCGACCAACAGAACCTCATCGCGGCGAGCATTCCCGGAATCATGGGGTGAGGTGCGAGCTTCCATTTGTCCGCGATAGAAGTCAGCTGGACGAATCACAATCTCATCATTCTCAGATGAGTAGAGGTTGCTGTCTTTGTGGAAGACCTTGTCGAAGAGCGACATATCTTGCGTGTGCATCAGCTCGAAGTAGTTATCGAGCAGAGTCTGGATTCCTGGGTCAGTCATAAGACCAGAGTATCCGCAGCTTTGCGACTAAGCGCGGTCTTCGAGCTCGCGCTTCATCAGGAACTGGACATCGCGATCCAAGTGGTCGATGCGGCCCGAAAGTGAATCAAAGCGAGCATTCATTTCGCCCCGGAGAGATCCCACTTCATTTCTAACAGATCCAATTTCTGTTCTCAAAGTTCGGGATATTGACGAAGTTACAAAGCCAAGCATCCCAAAGAGTGCCGTGGCAAAAACACCAATGACAGTCCATACCTGAGGTTCGTTCAATGTGAGCACCTTTCTATCTTCCTCGCATTCAGGAAAGAGTGCCAATAATTCAGAATGTATTGACTCACTATTTCGGCACGGGTGCGTGGCGAGGGTTCAGCGGAGCTGTGGAGGACTAGTCACGCCCGAAGGGACGCCAGACCACAACATCTGTGCGACGACGAGCACGTGTTCCAGCACGCAAGCTCTCCACATCACCCGCTGCACCCGCAGCAAAGACGCGACGACCTGGCTGGTTTAGCAGAGCATCTGCCAGGGCAGCTTCAAGCTCACGAACCCGAGCACGCAGTGCATCGTTCTGGTTCTCCAGTTCAAGCACGCGGCGAATGCCTTCAAGAGAAAGGCCTTCGGCACTGAGCCTGGCCACTTCCTGGAGCTGAACAACGTTCCTCATGGAATAGCGGCGAGATTGACCCGCAGTTCGGCCTGGCTGAACCAGGCCGATGCGGTCATACTGTCGCAAAGTCTGCGGGTGCATTCCCGCAAGCTCCGCAGCCATCGAGATAGTAAAGATGGGCTGGTTCTCGTCCATACTTTTACCTTTCTCGATTTAGTGGTTGTTAGCGCTGTGCTTCTGAAAGCAAGTCTGCGCGAGGGTTCTCACTTGGTGCAACTGCGGAGAACTTTTCCAGTGCTTCGCGTGCTGCCTCATCGAGGTGAGAAGGAACAGCAATCTGAACGACGGCGAGCAAATCACCGCTGTCCTTTGCTGTCTTGATTCCGCGACCCTTCACACGAAGTGAACGTCCACTCGGAGTGCCAGGGGCAACCTTGAGCTTCACGTTCTCTCCATCTGGAGTGGGAACCTCGATCGTCGCGCCGAGGGTTGCCTCGACGAACGTCACGGGGACGTTGACCTTGATGTTGAGACCATCACGTTCAAAGACAGGGTGCTTCTTCACTTTCACGGTGAGAACGATGTCTCCTGCTTCGCCACCGTCGGGGCTGGGGTAGCCCTTGCCACGAAGACGAATCTTCTGAGCATCAGCAACACCAGCAGGGATCTTCACCTTCACGGTGCGACCCTCGCTGGTGGTCAAGCTCATGGTGTCGCCGTGGAATGCTTCAAAGAAGTCGATGGTGACCGAAGAGACAATGTCTTGTCCCTTCTGCGGTCCACCGTAGCCACGGTATCCGCCGGAGGACTGACCAAAACGGCCACCGCCTCCACCGAACATGCCACCAAAGATGTCCTCGAAACCGCCACCCTGCTGGAAGTTGAACTGCTGTCCGCCACCGCGACCAAAACCACTGAAGGCGTCATCGAAACCACCCTGGGGTCCGCCAGCACTAAAGCGTGCGCCGGAACCCATGGCACGGATCTGGTCATACTCTGCGCGCTGCTCCTTATCAGAGAGCACCGAGTAGGCCTCAGAGATTTCTTTGAACTTTGCTTCTGCCTTGGCATTGCCTTGGTTGGAGTCTGGGTGGAATTCGCGAGCAAGCTTGCGATAGACCTTCTTCAGTTCTGCTTCCGAAGTGTCTTTGGAGACGCCGAGGACTTTGTAAAAGTCTTTATCGAACCAATCTTGACTGGCCATATGCGCCCCCTTTCTTTAAGTCGTTTCGGAAAAAGTTAGTCAGCAGGAACGGCGACGACAACCTTGGCCGCGCGAACCTGAGTAAGGCCAAGCATGTAGCCGGTCTCGACAACATCCAACACTGTCTCTGCAGTTGCACCTGGGGTGGGCTGCTGCAGGATTGCTTCGTGCTGGTTGGGATCGAATACATCGCCGGCTGCTCCATAAGCAACGAGGCCGAGACGTTCGGTCACACCGCGAAGCTTGCCGGCGATGGCTGCCAGGGCGGAGCCCTCAGCCAGGTCGCCGTGCTTCTCAGCACGATCGATGTCATCGAGCACGGGAAGAAGAATCTTCACGGTGTCACTGATGACACGTTCACGTTCGATTTCACGGTTAGCCTCGGTGCGCTTGCGGTAGTTGGCATATTCAGCGGTAACGCGCTGCAAGTCCGCCAGACGCTCTGCTGCCAGATCACTTTCTGCCTTTTCAAGGAAAGAAAGGTCGGCATCTGTCAGAGAGGTCTCCACGTCAGCGTCTTCGAAAGAATCGCCTTCAGCAGGTCCGTCATAACCAGGGTCTTCAGCGAAGCCAGTGTTCTCACCGGCTGCGTTGGCGTCCCCGGCGGAGGAGCCCCCGTTCAGGGGCTCCTCTACTGGGTTCTCGTTCTGGTCGGACATGCTTACTTAGCGTCCTTGTCAGCCTCGTCGTCTTCGACAACTTCAGCGTCAACAACGTCATCGTCCGAAGCGGCTTCGCCTTCGGCAGCGCCTTCAGCGCCTGCCTCTGCCTGGCCGTTTGCGTAGATGGCTTCGCCGAGCTTGCCCTGGCTTTCCATGAGCTTGTCGTAAGCAGTCTTCACTGCTGCGTCGTCATCTCCAGCAAGAGCTGTCTTGAGCTCGTCAACATCACCCTGAACCTCGGACTTGACGTCCTCGGGGAGCTTGTCTTCGTTTTCCTTGATGAGCTTCTCGATTGAGTAGGCAAGCTGCTCAGCACCATTGCGGGTCTCTGCAGACTCACGACGTGCCTTGTCTTCTGCTGCGTGCTCTTCAGCTTCGCGGACCATGCGCTCGATGTCTTCCTTGGGAAGAGAAGAGCCACCGGTGATTGTCATCGACTGCTCCTTGCCCGTGCCCTTGTCCTTAGCGGACACGTGCACGATGCCGTTAGCGTCGATGTCGAAGGTGACCTCAACCTGAGGAACACCACGAGGTGCTGGTGCGATACCGCTGAGCTCGAAGTTACCCAGTGACTTGTTGTCACGAGTGAATTCACGCTCACCCTGGAATACCTGGATAGATACCGAGGGCTGGTTGTCGTCAGCGGTGGTGAAGGTCTCGGACCTCTTGGTGGGGATCGCGGTGTTGCGCTCGATGAGCTTGGTCATCATGCCACCCTTGGTCTCGATACCGAGGCTCAATGGGGTGACGTCGATGAGCAGAACATCCTTACGCTCGCCGCGAAGAACACCAGCCTGAAGGGCAGCGCCAACGGCAACTACCTCATCAGGGTTTACGGTCTTGTTGGGCTCCTGGCCACCGGTCAGTTTCTTGACCAGTTCTGCCACAGCGGGCATACGGGTCGATCCACCAACGAGGACAACGTGAGCAATGTCGCTCACCTTGACGCCGGCTTCCTTGATGACATCCTCGAATGGCTTCTTGGTGCGAGCGATGAGGTCTTCGGTCATCGACTCGAACTGTGCACGGGTGAGGGTCTCATCGAGGTTGGCTGGGCCGTTCTCGGTCAGAGAGAGGTAAGGCAGCTGAATGCTGGTGCTCATAGAGGAGCTGAGCTCCTTCTTGGCCTGCTCAGCAGCTTCCTTCAGACGCTGGAGAGCAATCTTGTCCTTGGATACGTCAACACCAGTTGACTCCTTGAAGCGCTTGATGAGGTGCTCCACGATGCGCTGATCCCAGTCGTCACCACCGAGGCGGTTGTCACCAGAGGTCGAGCGAACCTGAATGGTTGAGAAGTCGTCATCCTTGCCCACTTCGAGCAGGGAAACGTCGAACGTTCCACCACCGAGGTCGAATACGAGGATGAGCTCATCTTCCTTACCCTTGTCTAGGCCGTAGGCCAGAGCAGCTGCGGTGGGCTCGTTGATAATACGCAGAACGTTGAGACCTGCGATCTCACCAGCATCCTTAGTTGCCTGACGCTCAGCGTCGTTGAAGTACGCAGGGACGGTGATCACGGCGTCAGTGACGGTGTCACCGAGGTAGGTCTCAGCGTCGCGCTTGAGCTTGCCCAGAATACGAGCAGAAACTTCCTGAGGGGTGTACTTCTTGTCGTCGATAGCAACGGTCCAGTCGGTACCGATGTGACGCTTGACCGACGCAATGGTGCGGTCAACGTTGGTAACGGCCTGGCGCTTTGCGGGCTCTCCAACGAGTACTTCGCCATCCTTGGTGAACGCAACTACCGAGGGGGTAGTGCGGAAACCTTCAGCGTTAGCGATAACGGTGGGCTCGCCACCTTCGAGTACGGCAACAACCGAGTTGGTTGTTCCGAGGTCAATGCCTACTGCACGTGACATATGTTTATCTCCTTGTTTCTCCCCGGCTTGTGGCCGGAAGTCCAGTGTTTATATGAAGTCTGTTCAAGACTTGAGTCCTGATGTATCAAGTTTGCCACCGGATGCAAGCAGAGTCAAGCGTTCACAGCAAATCTTGAGCTTTCTCGACTCAACTTTGGATTCATGGGTTGTTTACCCTGAGTTCTTCCCTGTAATCGCGCGGGCAAGATACCCTGAACACATGTCAAGCACCGGTGCTGTAGAAGTAAAGATTCCCCGCAAACAGGTCATCTCCTGGGCCCTCTGGGACTGGGGAACCTCCGCCTTTAGTGTGCTCATCACTACATTCGTCTTTGCTCGCTACATCGTCTCGAGCTACTTCATAGATCCCAAGATTGTCGAAGCTTACGAAGCTGCCGGTGGGGAGGGTGTGGCCACCGGCGCCGCTCTGACTAATTTCCAAGCTGCTGAGGCCAACCTCACCAGCTGGGTGGGCTGGGCCCTGGCTATAGGTGGCGTCGCGGTTGCCGTGATTGCTCCCGTGGTCGGTCAACGTACCGACGCTGGCGGAAAGCGGAAACTGTGGCTTGGAATCAACACCGGCATTGTGATCCTCGCAACAGCCGCCATGTTCTTTGTGGAAGGTGCGCCACAGTTCTTCGTTCTTGGAATTGTTCTGCTCACCATTGGCAACGTGTTCTATGAAATGGCGAATGTGAACTACAACGCCATGCTGCTCCAGGTATCCACCCCCAAGAACATGGGTCGCATCTCCGGCTTTGGCTGGGGCATGGGCTACTTCGGTGGCATCGTGGTTCTGTTGATTGCCCTGATCGGATTCATCCTGGGCGATCCCCCCTATTGGTTTGGCGTGACCACTGACGGAGGAATGAACATTCGTGTTGTCGCCGTCTTCGGAGCCATCTGGGCCTTGATTTTCTCCATTCCGGTCTTGCTCAATGTTCCAGAAAACGTCGCCACCAAGCCAGGCAAAAAAGCCGGCATCCTCGAGTCCTACAAAATCTTGTTCCGCAAGATTGCCGACCTGTATAAGAACTCTCGCCCCACTTTCTACTTCCTTCTCGCCAGCGCCGTCTTCCGCGATGGCCTCGCAGCCGTCTTTGCTTTCGGTGGCATCTTGGCTGGAACAGTCTTTGGCCTCAGCTTCACTGAAGTCATTCTTTTCGCCATTGGTGGCAACCTTGTTGCGGGTATTGGAGTGCTGTTCTCCGGTTGGATCGACGACAAGATCGGCTCCAAGCGCGTGATTGTGATCTCGCTTGCCGGACTTGTCCTCACGGGCATCGGATTGTTTATCTTCCACGACGGTGGAGCAAACGCCTTCTGGATTGGTGGCTTGATGCTCACCTTCTTCGTGGGACCCGCTCAGGCATCTTCTCGTGCATTCCTGGGACACCTTGCCCCACAGGGACAAGAAGGTGAGATCTTTGGCCTCTACGCCACCACCGGTCGGGCCATTAGCTTCTTAGCACCCACGCTCTTTGCGCTGTTCGTCGTGATTGGTGGAGCCACCTACTTCGGCATCCTGGGCATCGTGGTGGTCCTGCTCGCAGGTCTGCTCCTGATGATCCCTCTGCGCGCGAAATTCATTCGCTAGTTCTTAGGAACGTGGAAACGGCGCCCGCTGATACTGGGGCGTTCCGTAGGAAATATTTTCTCCCAGCTCTGCCGCTGCGCGAAGTGCGAAGTGAGGATCCCGCAGGTGTTCCCGGCCCAGCATCACTGCATCCGCACGGCCTGAGGTAATGATTTCGCTGGCTTGAGCAGCTGTAGTAATCATGCCCACGGCACTTGTGGGCAGGTGAGCATGTTCTTTCACGTAGTGAGCCAGGGGTACTTGATAGCCAGGCCCTACGGGAATCTTGGCGCCTGCAACAAGACCACCGGTTGAGATGTCCACGGTGTCCGCGCCGAGATCCTTGACCCAATCCGTCACGATGCTGGTTTCTTCTTCGTTCCAACCACCCTCAATCCAGTCGGTGGCAGAGAAGCGAACAAAGAGAACGATCTCTTCGCCCACTTCTGCGCGCATTGTTCGAACAATGTCGAGCAACAGACGCGCACGGTTCTTCAGAGGTCCGCCAAAGTCGTCCGTGCGCTCGTTGGTCAGCGGAGAGAGGAACTGGTGGATTAAGTAGCCGTGGGCTGCGTGGATCTCGAGAACTTGGAACCCTGCTTCCACAGAACGGCGAGCTGCCGCAGCGAAGTCGGCAACGACCTGAGCGATACCCTCCTCGGTCAGTGCATGCGCTGGGGCATAGCCCTCAAACGCGTTGGCAGAAGCAGAGACGGTCTGCCAGCCACCTGCCTCCACAGGAACAGATCCGTCAATGCCGTCATAACCCCAGCCTGGGTAAGTAGAAGCCTTGCGGCCAGCGTGAGCAATCTGAATACCAGGGACAACTCCGTTGTTCCTCATCAAAGAAGTGATCTGCTTGAAAGCTTCAACCTGATCATCGTTCCAGATGCCGAGGTCGTGGAAAGAAATGCGACCTTCTGGGCTCACTGCCGTTGCTTCCACAATGACAAGACCTGCACCTCCGAGCGCAAGCGCACCATAGTGAGCACGGTGGAAATCAGTGGGAACACCATCTTTACCCAGAGCGCTATACATACACATCGGTGGCACCCACACCCGGTTACGGATGGTGAGGTTGCGCAGGGTGATGGGCGTGAAGAGCGTGGGGTTGGTCATAGCTCCACGCTACTCGCTACTCGCTAAGCCAACTGGAACTTGCGATCTCCTACTTGCACTTCCAGCGTCAGCGTTCCGCCAACTGCTTCAACATATTTGCGCAACGTATCAACCTGGGACTTCTCAATGTCTCCGTGTTCTATGCGTGAAATGCGGTTCTGGCTGACCTGTAATTGCTGCGCGAGTTCCACTTGAGTGATGTGAAGCTCCTTGCGCAGTTCTTTGAGGCGATATGCACGGACTTCCGCCATCATTCGCTTCTTGTGCTCCTCAACCAAGGCAGGGTCAGAAGGGTACTCAGCGAATAGCTGATCTGGACTCAACATCACTTTTCCTGCTTTCTTCTGTTCAGGTGCTCCATATAAAGCTGGTCAGCTTTTCGGATGCTTGTTCGATACCACTTTGTCCACGTGCCAGATTTGTCTCCTGCGACCAACATGATTGCTTTTCTTTCTGGGTCAAACACAAACAAGATTCGAAGTTCACTCCGACCCGACGAACCTGGTCGGAGCTCTTTCATGTTCTTATGTACTGATCCGCTGACAGAATCAACCAGTGGCCTGCCTAACTGTGGACCCTCCGCTTGAAGTAGCGATATAGCCGCTTCAACCTGAGCACGTGAATTGATATCAAGCTTGGCAAACCAGGTTCGGATCAATTCAACGTCAACATCCCACGTCACCATAATACAACCTTCAAGTTATATAACTCAAGAGGTGTAATTTGTCACCTCGTCATTGCACTCTGGCCTAACCGACAGATCCCCCGTTCGAAGAACGGGGGATCTGTTGACATCTCGGTGTGTTTCAAGATGTGAAGAGTTACTTATCCGTGAAGCCAAGTAAAAATCAGCAGCATGGTCACAACGAAACCAGCAAAGAAGTTGATGCCGAGGAATTTCTTCCAGCCACGATTGGCCTGTTCACAGTCAGCATCGCTGAGATTCCTAAATGGCCACACCATGAGGATGTAGGGAACGGCTGTCGCTGCAGCAACCCAGTAAGGCCAGGTGGGCTCCGTGAAGAACGCACCGGACATGATGAGTAAACCGGCGAGCGCGTAGCAGGCCAGAGCAAAGCGAGAAGTGTTTGCTGCACCAATCACAGTGGCAATCGAGGAAAGCTCGCCTTCCCTGTCTGCCTGGATGTCCTGCACGGCGCCGAAAGCGTGTGATGCCATTCCCCACAGGAAGAACGCAGTCAAGATCAGCCACAGGTCAGGTGTGAAGGCGGCTCCGGCCAGAATCACGCCATAGACGGCAGGGCTTACAAAGTGTGTGCTGCTGGTGAAGGAATCCAGGAAGGGGATTTCTTTGAAGCGCAGGCCCTTCATGGAATACGCCACAACGGCAAACATGCTGACAGCCAGCACTATGTTTGCATCCAGGTTGCCGACGGCAACCAGGTAAATCAGGAACGGAACATTGGTGATGACCACGGCCCACAGCGTGATCTTGTGGAGACTGCGGTCCAACACAGCTCCCTCAACGCCGCCCTTGCGAGGGTTACGCATGTCTGACTCGTAGTCGAAGACATCGTTGATGCCATACATCGCCAGGTTGTAAGGAATGAGGAAGAAGATGGTGCCCAGGATGAAGGTGAGATCAACCTGGAGGGTAGTCATCACATACGCCGCCGCAAAAGGGAACGCGGTATTGATCCAGGACAAAGGCCTAGAGGAAACGAAGAGTTGCTTCAGTGTGTTCATCTCTTCTTCCTTGTTCCCAACAAAATCCACAGCACCGGCAAAATGATGACGGCGGCGAGGGTGTAACCAAAGTCTTCCAGAGGTGCGAGCCCAATGTAGGTTCCCAGCAGCGTGCTGGGGTCATATGCAACGAGTCCCACGCCAATAATGACATTGTCAAAGATGGCGGTCGTGATCATCATGATCACCAGCGTGATCCCGAAGGTCCACCACACAGGCTTCGTGAACTTCACGCCACGGCGAGTGCTCACCACAATCGCGATGACCGCAAACCAGACGGCAAGTCCTAAGAAGACAGAGTTGAGAACCGAATACGTCACTTGGTCACTGCCTTGTTCACGTATTTACTCACTCCACGGCTGACAGCGACAAAGACATTCATGGTCATGTAGCAAAGCAGGGTGAGGAAGAAGACTTCTTCAACAGGGAGCTCGGGAGCCAACTGAATACCGGTCATCCACTGTCCCTCACCGCGGAAGAAGACACCGGCATCAATGCCAGTGAGATCCCAAATGAGGAAGAACACGATACCGGTGGTCAACACCAGGGTTGCCCGGCGAGCATCCTGCCAAAAGAAAAGCTGGAACCGTCTATCCAGCATCACCATGCCGGTGAGTGCCACCAGCAGTGCTGCGAGATAGAGAATGTTCATGCGATCTAAGCGGTTTTGTCGACCGTGGGGAAAAGCGGCTCTGGCAGTGGCTCTGTGGTGGTGTCACCACGAAGACGCTTGACCAGAATCTCGGCAGAGATCAAACACATGGGCAGACCAATTCCAGGGATGGTCGTTCCGCCCGTGTAATACAGGCTTTCCACCTTCTTGGAGATGTTGCCCGAGCGGAAGAATGCACTCTGAGTGAGGATGTGGCTGGGGCCGAGGGCTCCGCCCTTCCAGGAGTTGAGGTCGTTGGCGAAGTCTGCGGGACCGATGGTGCGACGAACCTTGATGCGCTTGGCCAGGTCAGGAACACCAGCCCAGACCGAGATCTGCTCGATCACACTGTCCGCAACGGCTTCAACCTGCTTGCTTCCCTTGCCATCGATGCCGCCCCTGCCGATGGACACATCAGCAGGAACAGGAACAAGGATGAACAAGTTAGTGTCACCCTTGGGCGCAACCTGGGCATCTGTTGCACTGGGCTTGCAGACATAGATTGACGCAGGATCTGGAACTGAGGTGGGCTGGTTAAAGATCTTGCCGAAGTTCTCATTCCAGTCGTTCGTGAACAACAGGGTGTGGTGTTCGAGCTCAGGGACTTCACCCTTCACACCCAAGTAAACGAGAACGGCGCTGGGCCCGGAGACCTTCTTGTCCCAGTAGCTTTCGCCATATGTCTGAAGTGCTTCTGGCAGAAGCTCTGTCTCGGTGAAGTGAAGGTCTGCTGCAGAAACCACAATGTCGGCGGCCAGAGTGGTCACACTCTTGGACTTGCCCTTGGTGTATTCCACACCAGCAGCCTTGGCTTTGGTCTTGTGACCAGCAGGGTTCACCACAGTGAGAATCTTGGAAACGTTGGCCTCAGTGATGAGGTTCACTCCCTCAGCAACTGCGATATCGCGAATGCTTTCGATGACACGGTTGAAGCCACCCTGCGCATAGAGCACACCGTCTTCGAGGTCGAGGTAGCTCATCAAGTGATACATCGATGGGGTGATGAACGGGCTTGAACCCAAGAACACAGCTGGGTATCCCAGGATCTGCTGCAAGCGAGGATCCTTCACGTGACGTGAGGCGAACTTGTGCAAAGACTCCTGCAGAAGCTTGGTCAGTTTGGGAGTGCGACGAAGAACATCTGCACGAACCAGAGGTCCGAACTTTTCAAAGCTTGTGTAGAGGAAGCGCTTCTTCGCCATCTCGTAGGTGTCTTTGGCAGAGTCCAGGTAACGCTCCATTGCGGGACGTGAACCGGGTTCGATCTTTTCAAAGAGCTCGAGGTTGTCCTCGCGGTTGTCCAAGACATCGATAGGGCGTGCTGGGTAAACACCGTCGTCTTCGAAGAGCACGCGGTAACCAGGGTTGAGCTTAGAGAGCTTGAGCTGCTCATCGCTCGAGGTGCCCATGAGCTTGTAAAAGTGATCAAAGACCTCGGGCATGAGATACCAGGAAGGACCGGTGTCGAAACGGAAGCCATCCTTCTCCCAAGTTCCGGCACGGCCACCTACCTCTTTGTGCTTTTCCAGCAGGGTCACCTGGTATCCATCGCGGGCAAGCAAAGCTGCCGAGGCGAGGCCGGCAATGCCGCCACCGATAATGACTACGGACTTGGTCATGAGGTTTTTCCCATCAGAACTGCAAGAGCGAGGCGTGCCTTGACGAATGTCGGCACGCTCACGCGGGTGTGCTTGAGCTCGGCAGCAGGAGTGCGCGCAATCCTGCGGTTGAGTTCAGCAAATAGACTTTGTGCCAGCGCCACAGCCTTACGGCTGGTGCTGGGCAGGAGTGGAACGATAGCGCCAGAAACAGCAAGGTCCGCGTCGATGTCGTCCACAAGGCGCTGCTTATCTGCCTCGGTGAAGGTGGCGATGTTGATGCCAGGGAAGTAGCTGCGGCCCAGGGCATCCACGTCTGCACTGAGGTCGCGTAAGAAGTTGACCTTCTGGAATGCGGCGCCAAGCTTGCGGGCACCCGTCACAAAAGTGTCGTTCTGCTCTGGAGTGAGATCCATGCCCACGAGGAACGCCTTCAAACACATCAAGCCGACAACTTCAGCAGAGCCATAGACGTAGTCATCGAAGCTCTTGGGGGTATGGGTGACGCGAGTGATGTCGACGCGCATGGACTTAAAGAAGGGGCGGGTGAGGTCTGGTTCAATGCCGGTCCTGCGAGCAGTCAACGCAAACGCGTGCACGACCAAGTTGGTGCTGTAACCGCGCTGCATGGCAGCTTCAGTTTCTTCTTCAAGTTCGTCGAGCAGACGACGAATCTCTTTCTCGCTGACCCCGGCATAGGCTGCAACGCCATCTACGATTTCATCTGCCAGGCGAACCAGGCCGTAAATGTTCTCGACGTCCTGGCGAACGCCTGCACCAAGCAGGCGAGCTGCCATACCGAAGGAAGTTGAGTACTCGCGAATGATCATGCTCGCGGTTTGCTCGGCAACGCGGTCATAGAGGGCGCTCTGACGGGTGGGTTGTTCGCTCACCGGCACCGAAGCATCTTGAACGAGCTTGTCGTTGCTCATCGAACGCGCTCCACCACGGCTGAGACCAATGGAGTGAGCTGCTCAATAAGTTGCTGAGGAACCCCAGCGCCATGCAGGGCAGCGACAGCTTCGTCGGCGTAGTCGGAGGCGAGGCGCTGAGTGAACTTCTTCGCACCGGTGCGCTCGAGAACCTCGCGCACGGTGGCGGCATCAGAATCAGACAAGTTGCTATCGCCCACCAGGTGAGAGATGGTGCTCCACTCCGAGGTCTGCGATGCAAAAGCTATCAGTGCAGTGCGCTTGCCTTCACGCAAGTCACCCAAAGTGGTCTTGCCCGTGGCAGCTTCATTACCGAAGACACCGAGGAGGTCATCCACGATCTGGTAGGCAATGCCGATGTTGCGACCAAACTCACCGAGTGCGGCAATCACGTCGTGAGTGGCACCAGCAAGCAGGGCACCTGCTTGCAGCGGCGCTTCGAACGAGTAGACAGCTGTCTTGAGGCGTTCCATCTGCACGATCTCTTCAATGCTCGGCATGCCGGTATAAAGAGAGAAGTCGACATCAATGAGTTCACCGGCGGCAGAGTCAAACACTGCCCGGTCGAGAAGTTCAACGAGGGAATCACGAATTTCTGGGTTACTACTAGCGCGCTCCATCAATCGGAACGAACCAGTCAATGCCAAGTCACCTGCGATAACAGCAACTGACATGCCTCGATGTTCAGCTGTCGGAAGTGACAACCCTGCGGTTTGTGCCACGTCACGATAGCTACCAGAGACGTTAGGAATTCCCCGGCGCACAAAGTCACGGTCGACTACGTCGTCGTGAACAATCAGTGCAGTGTGGAGAAGCTCAAAAGATGCTCCCACATGGGCTGCGGAGCGCAAGTCAGATCCGCCTAGCGCGGTGTATGCCGTCATCACCATTTGGGGGCGGAAACGCTTGCCGCCAGCGGTGTTCGAACGCAGTGTTTTCCACAGCGATTCATAGGCTGGTGCAAGCGTTGCAGCTCGCTGAGTGGATAGGCTAAAGAAGCGCTCGAGGACCTCTTCGACGAGCGCGAGGTGGCGCGTCATTTCGGCTTCTTGGCTAGGAACACTCACCCCTCTAGGCTAACTGACTAGACAGGAGCACAACATGGGTGAATCCCGTGAACTCGTTGTGCTTCTTGCTGAAGACGGTAGCCCGGTCGGTACCGCCGACAAGGCCACTGTCCACACTGAAGACACTCACCTGCACCTTGCATTCTCCTGCCACGTCTTTAACCGTGAAGGTCAGATTCTGGTCACCCGCCGTGCTATTGAAAAGAAGACCTGGCCAGGCGTCTGGACGAACTCATTCTGTGGCCACCCCGCACCAGACGAAGACTTCGTTGAAGCCATTCACCGTCGTGCCGAGCAGGAGCTGGGACTCACCCTCGCTTCCGTCAAAAGCGCGCTGCCTGACTTCCGTTACCGCGCCGTCGACGCCTCCGGCATCGTTGAGAACGAGATCTGCCCTGTGTTCATCGCCATCGTGGATGACGAACCCGTGCCTAACCCCAGCGAGGTAGCTGAATACGCCTGGGCAGAGCCCGAGGCTCTGCTTGCTTCGGTGGAAAAGTCGGCCTTTGCGTTTAGCCCCTGGCTCACCTTGCAATTGCCCCGCTTGGCAGTTGCTGGGTACCTCTCTCCAGCTGGTTAACTAACTAAATAGCTTCTAGCCGAGCGCATGGTTTTCCGTCTCGATAAATAAGAACCTCGTGACCTTGCTGAACCAGCTCGATGAGCCATTCAAGCTTTTCTGCTGCTTCTTCAATTCCAAAGATGTACACAGTTACTCCCTAACTGCAGCGCTCCCTGAAATGAAACTTACTCACAGCAACGGACATTTTGCTCAATAAAAAAGAGGGCCAACAAGGCCCCCTCTTTTTATGTTGTGGTTTTTAGCCGCCGATTGCTCCGGCATCCGTTGCACTGACATCAGTGCGGTGGAAGTTGAGGAATGAGCGAGAAGCTGTGGGTCCGCGCTGACCGTGGTAGCGGGACTTGTACTCAGCCGAGCCATAAGGCTTCTCTGCAGGTGAGCTGAGCTTGAAGAAGCAGAGCTGTCCAATCTTCATACCTGGCCACAGCTTGATAGGCAGAGTTGCCATGTTCGACAGCTCAAGAGTGATGTGACCGGAGAAACCTGGGTCAATGAAGCCTGCAGTGGAGTGGGTGACCAGACCCAGACGACCCAGTGAGCTCTTACCTTCGAGGCGAGCAGCAATGTCGTCGGGCAGGGTTACCTGCTCATAGGTTGCACCGAGAACGAATTCTCCCGGGTGCAGAATGAAAGGCTCGTGAGGGTCTACCTCGATCAGACGGGTGAGGTCTGGCTGGTCTTCAGCAGGGTCGATGTAGGGGTACTTGTGGTTGTCGAAGAGACGGAAGTACCGGTCAATGCGAACGTCAACGCTCGAGGGCTGAATCATGTCGTCAGCCGAAGGTTCTAGGCCAATACGGCCCGACTCGAGTTCGGCACGAATATCGCGATCAGAAAGAAGCATGTTCTAAGCCTACAGAACCAAGAAATTAACTATGAACGGTTTCTCCGTTGACAGTTCTAAACCGTTTCAGAATGAGAAAAATGAGTGCGGCTAAACCAATACCAATGGAAATAAAGGCAGTCATCACGTTTCCCGAAGAAATTGCCTGTGTCGCTCCGTAACAGATGAGGAGCAACCCTCCGACTAACAGTCCTTGGGAGACCACGTCGTACTTTTTGGCCAGGAACATGCTTCCCGCCATTACAAGAACCGCTAAGGCAATCGAAATCACTCCAACAATTCCACTGTGGAGCTGGCGTACTTTCTCGAACTCCATGTACGCAAGATTTGACGCTTCTGCTTCAGCATCCGTCGGTTCGGAGTTTGAGAAAGTCATCAGTTCAGTTGGATAACTGGGTTCAGGGTAAAAAAGGTTAATCCCCACCCCGACAAATAGCGCGATAACTATGCCTAAAACGACCGAAGCAAAAAGCTTCATTCCCCCATTTTCCATGGTTTGAGGTTAACACCACTGCTGTGGCTCCGTCTAGGGATTTCGCGTTAACGTACCCCTGGGTCCGTGGGTTACGGTTGCAACTTTTGAGTTGAATTCGCAGACTTCTGCGCGCCCAAACCAGGTAATCCTATTTCGAGCAATCCAGCGGTAGATCATATTTCGTACCCCTCTGGGAACGACTTTTCCCACAGCGGCAAGAACCTTCCAACGCCTGGGCAGGACCTCGGCGAGCGCGAGCACTGCGTCACCCTCCTGAAGAACATGACCGTTATTGAGAACCACCACGGAATCAAAGCCTGTGACACCGGCTTCTGCGAGAAGCGCGGTTCCCCAGTCAGACTCCCCTGGCACAAACATGATGTGCTCTGGGTTCAGTTTCTCTTTCGGGATGCGTTTGCCCAGCCATTCGACCAACCCCACACACAGTGCGCAGTCCCCGTCGATGAGCACAATCATGTTCTTAGCCTTCGAGAGCTTGGCCGAGTGATTCAACCCGTCCCATGAAGCGTTCCACGTCAGGATCCACGATGACATCCGACGGACGCAGAGGACGTGAGAGGTAGAGACCCTCCAGTGAGGTAATGCGACTCAGTGCCACATAAGTCTGACCAGGAGCGAAAGCACGAGAGCCCATGTCGATGAGTGCCCGGTCATAGGTTTGACCCTGTGCTTTGTGAATGGTCACAGCCCACGCCAAGCGCAGGGGGAACTGGGTGAACTCTGCGACCACGTCGCGGCTGAGCTCATCAGTACTCTGCTTGTAGGAGTACTTGTACCGCTCCCAGGTGACGGGGTGAACTTCATACTCTGAACCGGCAACGGTCACGAAGACAGTGTCGGTGACCTTGGTCACCGTGCCGACTGTTCCATTGACCCAGCGACCTTCGCTGTCGTTCTGCAAGAACATGACCTGAGCACCGAGCTTGAGTTCGAGGTCTTCATCAGCTGGGAAGGCGTTAGCGGCGAAGTCGCCACTGACATCCGCTGCAGCGACCTTCTTCTTTCCCGGAAGCTTGGCCAGCTGCTCGGCGTTGATGGCATTCACGCGGGCATTCGTGGTGGCCAAGATAATGATGTCCTCGCCCTCAGGGGCAGGACGGTTCCCAGCTGCGTTGAGTGCAGCACCTAATGTGGGGGTCACCGTTCCGTGACGAACAGCGTTCAACATTTCTTTGAACGCATCGTCACGCTGACGGTGGATCTCGGTGAGTTCGATAATGCGCAGTGGGGTGTCTTGCCACACAGCAGCATCAAAGAACCAGTTCGAGGCGTAACGGGCCTGAAGGTATTCCTTCTCCTCTGGTGTGCGAGGAGGTACTGGTGAGAGTTGGTAGGGGTCACCGAACATGATGACCTGCACTCCGCCGAAGCTTTCCTTCTTGCGGTGACGTGCTTCGCGCAAAGCGCGGTCAATCGCGTCCATGATGTCGGCATTGACCATCGAGACCTCATCGATAACGAGAGAGTCAATGGCGTTCAAAATCTTGCGCTGGTCTGGACCGTGGTTCAGATCCAAGGAACCGATCAGCCCTGTGGGCAGGCGGAACAGTGAGTGAATCGTCTGGCCGCCGACATTCAGTGCGGCCACACCTGTGGGAGCACAGACCGCGATGGTCTTCTCCGTAGTGAACGCCAAGTGGTTCAGCAGGGTGGACTTACCTGTTCCTGCGCGGCCAGTGATGAACACGTGCTCACGAGTTTCCTCAATGAGGTTAAAGACCTCCTGCTGCTGGGCAGATAAGGAGACTTTGTTCACTCCCGAAGTTTACCGGCGCAGCGCTTACTCAGCTTGTTGCCCACAGGCGCTTTGTAGGATGAAGACGTGAAACTGACCAAACGCCAAGGCACCTATCTGGGTTTGGCGGCAGCTGCTCTGCTTTTGGTCACCGTATTCGTCGGTATCGGCATCAACCAGTCGCTCTATAGCGCTTCTGGTTTTGTCAGCCAATACCTCTCTGCACTCTCACGTCATGATGCGGCTTCTGCTCTGTCGATGCCTGGGGTAGGTGACAAGCTCCCTGCTGATGCCGACCGCACCTTGCTGCGCGGTTCTGCAATGGGTGAGCTCACTGACATTCGCATCACCAAGGTTTCTGGCAACGACGCCAAGACCACAGTGACCGCCAGCTACCTGCTCGGTGGGGAGAAGGCCACGGGCACGTTTGTGGTCACACGCATTGGCAGCACGATGGGTGTGTTCGAGTCCTGGGCATTTGCAGAGCTTCCCGTGGCAAAAGCCAAGGTCACCGTCTGGCACGATGCCTCTTTCAGCGTGGGGGACTCCGGCCAAATTGACCTGCGCTCAACTGACTCTGCCAAGGACGCCACCGTCTGGGGTGGAACTGGAACGTATCTCTTGTTTGCGCCAGGTAACTATGTCTTCGATCACACCTCCACATGGCTCACTGCAGAAAAGGTCACGCTCGACGTGGCAACGCCTGGCGAGACTGCAGAAGTTGTGGTGGATGTCCAGGCAAACAAGGCCTTCACCAAGCGCGTGCAGAAGGAAGTCGATGACTACCTTGATAAATGCGTAAAACAAGATGTTCTGCAGCCTGCAGGCTGTCCATTTGGTTACCAAACGGGGAACCGCATCGTGGGTGAGCCCAGCTGGGAAGTGGCGGAATACCCCGCAATCAAGGTTGTCCCAGGTGAGACCACCTGGGCTGTGCGGGATGCTGTGGGCAAGCTGCGCATCACCGGTGAAGTCCAGTCACTCTATGACGGAACGATTTCTCCCCTGGATGAGATTGTGGATGCGGTGTTCAACATCAATATCTCGATTCGATCCGATGGCAATCTTGCCATCGTGCTCTCTCAATAACCTGCTGAGTTAGTTCTGCTGGCTATCAGCGGCTGCTTGCTTGGCAAGCATCTCGTTGTAGGCCTTGAGCTCAGCATCGTCAGTGCGATCTGCTTGGCGGTCTGTGCGCTTGGCTTCCTTGGCATCTGAGCGGTTCCACTGGTATCCCAGGACAAGGGCCAAGATCAGGTTAGGAATCTCTCCCACGCTCCAGGCAATAGCTCCACCGGCCTGCTGGTCTTCTAGTGGGGTGGAACCCCAGGTGCGACCCATTGCTCCATACCAATCAGCGAGCATCAAGCTCTCTCCTGACATGATGCCCAGGCCAAAGAAGGCGTGCACGGTCATGGCGGCAAGAAGCTGAATGAGGCGGAAAGGGTAGGGGTAACGCGTCTTGACCGGGTCGATACCAATCAAGGACTGGACAAAGAGATACCCGGCGAGAAGGAAGTGAACAATCATCCACTCGTGCCCAATGTGGTCACTGGTCGCCCATCTAAAAATGGGCGTGTAGTAGAACAGCCACAACGATCCGACAAAGTTGACGGTGGCAAATAACGGATGCGAGATGACATTGGCATAGCCCGAGTGGACGGCCTTGAGAATCCATTCACGGCCACCACGGCTGTCGTCTTGACGCTTATTTACTGCGCGCATCGCCAGGGTGACGGGAGCACCGGGAACGAGCAGGATGGGCACCATCATGCCGAGGGTCATGTGCGCACCCATGTGGGCAGAGAAGAGATACATCTCGTAGGCGTTGATCCCGCCGTTGGTGATGTAAAACAGCAGGCCCATGCCCGCAATCCAGAGCACCGTGCGATACCAAGGCCACTTGTCTCCGCGCTTGTGTAGACGGTAGACACCAACTAAGTAGAAGAAGACCGCGAAAACGCAGAACAGCAACCAGATCAGGTCAAAGTTCCAGACCGTGAAGTAGCGCTCAATCGTGAACGGCGGGGGCAACGGACTTCCGGTCAGAATCTCCGCAGGTGTGGGGTTCTGGTTCAAGGTCTCACTGACGGGTGTGGGCGTGCGGGCAAGACCTGCAGCCAAACCTGCGGCAGCGCCCATCACCACGAGCTCAATGGCAATGAACCACCAGAACATCTTCTGGGTTGCTGCTCCGGTCATGCGCTTGACCAGGAAGCCACGCTGCCAGAAACCAAAGGCCCCCAAGATCACCATTGCCGCAACCTTGGCCAGCACGAGCTGGCCATAAGGAGTGGAGATCAACTTGTCGAAGGTGCCGATGCGAACCATCGCATTTGCCACACCCGAGACGGCAACCACGATGAAGGCGATGATCGCCAGAGTGGAGAAGCGTGCAACAACCACAGGGAGACGGTCAGGGCCAATGATGCC
This sequence comes from Aurantimicrobium minutum, assembly GCF_029892845.1. GTDB lineage: Bacteria > Actinomycetota > Actinomycetes > Actinomycetales > Microbacteriaceae > Aurantimicrobium > Aurantimicrobium minutum_B. Next base: position 359,419 of record NZ_JARXVT010000002.1, on the reverse strand, counting down.
ACGCAGCAGAATCAGGGTGACCACGCCACCGAGCCAGACCGAGACGAAGACCAGGTGCAAGCCCATGGACGTAATGGCCATCGCGTGACCCGAGGTGCCTGCAGAGTGGCCCTGCAGCGCCATGGGCACCAATGTGCCCACCGCTGCCAAGCCGACAAAGAAGAGCGCCGTCTGGTTCGTTACGGCAATGCAGAGAACTGCAACAAATGCTGCCAGCAAGGTGGTGATTAACCACGCCTGGCCAAGCTGAATGTTGGTGAAGAAAAAGCCGAGTTGATTGCCAAACTTCGAGTCAGCCGAAAAGGGAGTCAGGCTCACGTTCAAGAAGGTCAAGAAACCTGTGACAGCAGAAGCCAGAGTCAAGACGAGAGCTGACGCTGCAGCAATATCAATACTGCGGACATAGGCGCGTTCCCGCGAGGCGAAAGCCCACAGTGCGAGTGCGAGCGAACCAATCATGGTTGCCGCTGAAAGATCCACGAGGAGCTTGGCAATAGGCAAGCCCACGCGAACGACAACACCAGGGTCACCGAGAGCTGGTGTGCTGGAGCCACCGCCAAAAGCAAGGGCCCCAAGCAAGACAACAAGCGCCACCAGCACGGTCAGTGCGGGGATAGCTATCTTGAATAAACGGGGCACAACTCAAGCCTAGAGATTATTGCTGAGGCTTAAATGCATAGTGGGTGTGGACCCGAAGGCCCACACCCACCAAAGCGAGTGAAACTCGTGACTACTTGACAGCAGCCTTGAGCTTGCTACCAGCCGAGACCTTTACCGACTTGGAAGCGGCGATCTGGATGGTTGCGCCGGTCTGAGGGTTACGACCGGTGCGAGCTGCACGGTTGGTGCGCTCGAAGGAGATGAAGCCAGGAATGGTTACCTTTCCACCCTGAGCAACTTCAGCAGAAACAACTGCGAAGAGAGCGTCGATGACGCCGTTTACGTTTGCCTGCGAAAGGTTGGTGTGAGCGGCAACTGCTGCGACAACCTCAGACTTGTTGAGAGCCATTTGTGTCCTCCTGGACGTTGAGCTACCGAAGTAGCACTTTGTTTGGAACGGTTGAGCCACAAGGGCCGTCTCGTTTGGTCTGTATGACCATTCGAAAAAATATCAGCAATTCCTTGTATTTACAGGCAATTCGTGTCGGCGTGGCACGAGAAGACCTCGACCCAAGGTTGAGGGTTTAAAACAGGGTTAACACAGTGAAAGCCATGGACTTTGCAGTCCATGGCTTTCACATTTAAATCTGACTGGGATTACCAGCTGGACTTGGTGATACCGGGCAGTTCGCCACGGTGAGCCATCTCGCGGAAACGAACACGAGAGATACCGAACTTGGTGAGAACACCACGGGGACGGCCATCGATCGCGTCGCGGCTGCGAACACGGATGGGAGAAGCGTTACGAGGAAGCTTCTGGAGAGCAATACGAGCCTCTTCGCGAGATGCGTCGGTACCGTTGGGGTCAACGAGTGCCTTCTTGATCTCGAGACGCTTAGCTGCGTAACGCTCAACGATTACCTTGCGCTGCTCGTTACGAGCAATCTTGCTTTTCTTAGCCATTTAGCGCTCCTCACGGAATTCAACGTGCTGACGCACTACGGGGTCGTACTTCTTGAGTACAAGACGGTCGGGGGTGTTACGACGGTTCTTGCGGGTTACGTAGGTGTAACCAGTGCCCGCGGTTGAACGCATCTTGATGATGGGACGTACGTCCTGTGCCTTAGCCATTAGATTTTCTCCCCACGTGCGAGAAGGTCCTTGACGACGGACTCAATGCCGCGTGCGTCGATGACCTTGATTCCCTTTGCCGACAGAGTCAGCGTTACATTACGACGAAGAGAAGGTACGTAGTACGTCTTCTTCTGAATGTTGGGGTCGAAACGACGCTTGGTGCGTCGGTGCGAGTGTGAAATTGCGTGCCCAAAGCCGGGTACGGCTCCGGTCACCTGACAGGTCGCAGCCATGTCTATCCTCCTAATACCGCAAGACGGGATTGTCTTGCCCAAGATTCCTTGTCTGCGCACGAACACCCACAACTCACGAAGTGAGAGAGAACATGCACTGCTTACGCGAGGAATTCCGCGCAGCCAAGGGTCAATTCTACGTTGAGTCTGATTCTTTAAGCAAACTCAGGGAGCTCTACTTCAGCGAAATCAAGCGGTTCTTTGAGTTGTCGCATATTTTGCGACTACTGGGGTCAGAGCTCTGGGGTGTGAGCTAACAAGTGTCGAACCGTCGCAAATATTGCGACAGTTCCCGATTAGTTAAATAATTCTGCGTGTTTGATTACTTATGGAGAAGGGACAAAAGCGGATTCAAAACGCTTCTGCGTTTGTTCAGCAATCCCCATTTCACCTGCCAATTGTTGCCACAATTGCGTCGCTTCTACGATCTCGCCGACAATTTGGCGAGCATTGTCCAGGGTAATTTCATATGTACCAGAATCTTCGATAAGCGCTTCAAAGTCGTGGGTCACATTTCTTGGTGCGCTCGGAGTGACCCACATATTTGACGGTTCCACTAGTTCAGGTGGCTTGGGATTGATATCAAAAGCTGGAGCTAGCTTCCAGCCATACTTTCCTCGAAGAAAACCAAAGTTCTTCAAGTGATCATCAACATCATTTAGAGCAATCGACAGCGCTGCTCTTCTAAAGAGTTGGTCGAGGTCAACACGGGGCTGAAAACTATGGAAGCTAACAAACTGGGCCATCTCTTGATAACTAGATTGGACTGACTTGTTCTCGCTAATCCCCATCGCATGACGCATGCTTTGGTAGCCGATGCGTCGCGTGCCCTGGCGATCAAATCGCTCTAGGAACAACAGTGACAAAGTCGCGCTGTGACGACGGTGCCGGAACTTTGGAACCTCAAGCCCGACCTCTTGAGCAATGGATAGGGCGACTGCTTCCCACCCCTCAATATCCAATGACCTGTCATTTTCACTCCACAACTTCACAATGCAACTCACGTTGCTCTCAACCCAGTTCACCTTGGGTCTGGCTCCCCCCAACGGGCTGCTAATTCCTGATAGCACTGTGAGATCTTCATCTGTGGCAGCATCTCGATCAAACCTCGCAGTAGCTTCTACTATTCGCTCTAACGGAGTGAGTCCCGGCCTAGTTGGTGCTTCAAAGAAATCGGTGGCGCTTTGCTTAAACCGCAATGCACCCAGCCTGGTGTCGTCACTTTGTCGAAGTAGAAATTCAAGTTCATCTAGTGGATCTGGTACTCGCGATTCCTGACGAGCTTGAGTGACGTTCTCATGACGGATGAGTCTGCGTCCCCATTCATCGGGAAGCGAGTCCGCGATTCCAGAAAACATGAGGCGGTCAAGCGAAAGTTGCTGCGCCCCGCGAAAGAGAGGCAGGTCACTCGACAATTCATAAGTGTCTAGATTTTCGAGATATGTGTTGTCGTAGCTGAAATCTAGAGTTGGCTGACTGTAGCCAGCTGGCTGAATCTCTCGCAACAAACCGACTTTGATATCAGTGTTTTTCTCGCCTGAAAGCCAGACCTCAACGGATCGCATGTGGCCGCACTCTCTTGCGATTGATCAAGGCAGCGCGGTTCCGACCGATTTCAGTATTGAGCGGCTCCACTGCGTTTGTCATTGAACTTGAAATACCGAGTGCTTCCATGACGGCAACAACAGCGGCGAGTGAGGCGGTTCCTTTTCCGGCTTCAATAGACCGTAAGGTATCTCTGCTTATCCCAGCACGTTCGGCGACGACCGCTCCAGGGAGTCCGCGGATTGATCGCCAGCTTCTGATGGACTCGCCGAATTTAACTAACGTGCGTTCAACCGCCGGTGTTTTTCGTGCCATGTGTAAAGTATATGGCGAATATAACCTTCATTGCTAGATTTAGTGACGGTTATATTCGTCTTAAGGAGATAATGTGCATTCTCTACAGAGGCCAAATACGTCCACCACGTGACGGGGTTGGGTAAATCCGTGTTCTGCAGCAACCTTTGCAGCCCAAGACTCCACAGCTTCTGCTTCAATTTCTTCAGTGTGACCGCACTGCCGACAGATCAAGTGGTGATGGTGTCCGTCACTGGAGCATGCGCGATAGAGGTTCTCACCCTCTGGTGACTGCAAAGCATCTGCTTCATCAGCAGTTACCAGGTCTGTCAGGGCGCGATAGACCGTCGCCAAACCAATCGTGGAGCCTTCTGCTTTGAGTTCAGTGTGCAGCTTCTGGGCGGAGATGAAATCTCCGCGCTCATTCAGTGCTGTTCTCACGGCTTCGCGTTGCCAGGTGTTGCGTTTCATGCTGATGCTCCGATCGATGCGGGGCGACGCATGGTGAAAGTTCCCCATGCAACAAAGAAGATGGCCGCAGCGACCAATGCGATGCTCGCCCCGGCGCTCACACCGAGCCAACGAGAAATCAACAGCCCTGCGACACCGGCGAGCGCGCCGAGTGTTGGCGCCAGCCAGAACATGACGTTGATCTTGTCGGTGAAGTAGCGGGCAGCTGCTGCCGGAGCTGCAATCAAGGCGATCGCCAGGATTGCTCCGGCCGCAGGAAGCGCTGCCACCACAGCAACGGTGGTGATGAGTAGAAGCACTGCATCAAGCAACCAGGGCTTTGCCCCGGTTGCTGCGAAAGCTTCGGGATCGAAGAGGAAGAACAGGATCTGCTTTCCCCAGATGAGCATGGTGGCAATCACTGCAAGAAGAGCGACACCTGCAACAAGTCCATCAACCCAGGTTGCCGAGAGGATCGAACCAAACAAGAAGCTGTCAATCTGGATGGGAATGCTCGGGTTCATGGCCTGCAGCAGAACACCTGCGGCAAAACCTGCCGTGAGCATGACGCCGGAGGCGGCCTGGGTTCCTTGGCCGCGGATGCGACTCAGGAAAGTCAAGATGATGGCCAAGCTCACACAGGCAATCAGTGCACCAATTTGGAGGCTTGCTCCCAAGATGGTCGCAATGACCGCACCGGGGAAGGTTGCGTGCGTCAACGCTTGAGCGAACAAGACCCGCTTACGCAGGACCACCAGCACACCGGCAAGACCTGCCAGTGCGCCAACCAACACAATGACAATCAGGGCACGTTCGAAGTAGCTCATGCGTTGACCCCCTTACGGAGCACGCGCACGATCAAAGCGATGGCATAGAGCGTCACAAAACTCAGCGCAACGGTTGCTCCCGCTGGAACATCTACCCCACCCACAACGGAGATATTGAATCCCAGAGCAAGACCCATCCAGGATGCGAACACTGCGGCACCCACGGCAACAGCAAAGAGGCCGCCCAGCTTGGTAGTCACCAAGCGGGAGAGGGCGCCCGGAACAATGAGCACAGCAAGAACCAACAGGTTCCCCACCGCATTCGATGCCGCAACAATGACAAGTGCGATGGCGACGTTCAAGACGAGCTCCGTGCTGACCCGGCGATAGCCGGCAGCAGCACTGCCCTCAGGGTCGAAGGCGCGGAAGACCTGGCGGCGGAATGTGAGCAGCACCAGAACCAGTGCAACTCCGGCAACAACTGCTGTTGTGATGGCTTCACTGTCTGTAACAGTGAGCAAGTGGCCAAACAGAAGTTGTTCCAAACCACCAGCTCGCCCTGGCGATGCCGAAACGATGATCACACCAATACTGAACATGGCTGTGAGCACGATCGCTGTCGTGGCATCAGAGGTGACCCGGTTGTTACTCATCAAAGTCAGCACGATGGTTGCGGCAGCGGCAGCAACCAGTGCGCCAATGAGAACGCCGCCCTGTCCTCCAAAGACAAAGCCCGCTGCCAAACCAGGGAACACCGCATGGGTGAGGCCGTCACTCAAGAACTCGAGGCCGCGCAGGTTGATGAAGACACCAATCACTCCGGCAGCCACGCTCAACACAATCAACACCAGTAGCGCTCGACCCATAAAGGGCAGCGCGAAGGCGGTGGTGAGAGAGTCGAGCAGATTCATGATTAATGGCCTTCGTGGCCAGGCACAACGACCGTGTGCTCGTCGATCTCCACTTGGAACTCGTGGAAGACCTCTTGCAAGTTGGCTAGCGTCAGCACGTCATCCTTGGGCCCGAAGGCAATCTGGCGACCGTTCACAAATAGAACGGTGTCACAGACCTCGCGGGCAAGTTCCAGATCGTGGGTGGTGACAATGATGGCAACCCCCGCTGCCTTGAGCTGACGAAGTGTTTGCATCAGAGCATCCCGGTTGGGCTGGTCCAAACCGTTGAATGGTTCATCAAGAAGGAGCAGGCCGGGTTCTGAGGCGAGAGCGCGCGCCAAGAAACCGCGCTGCTGCTGACCTCCGGAGAGTGAGCCAAAACGTTTGTTGGCAACATTGGTCAGGCCGACATTAGCTATGGCTTTCCTGACTGCAGCACGGTCAGTGCTGGTGGGGAAAGAAAACAGTCCCATCTTGCGATAGCGACCCATCATGACGACCTGCTTGAGGGTCACTGGAAACTCTGGGTCGATGTGCTCGGTCTGGGGAAGGTATCCGATGGACTCGGCGCTTTTGCCAAAGCCCATGGAACCTTCCAGCAGGGGGATCAGGCCCAAGACACCCTTCAGCAGGGTCGACTTTCCAGATCCGTTCGGGCCAATCAGCGCCATAGCTTCGCCGGGCTTCACGGTGATGTTGACCTCAGTCAATGCTGGCGTGCTGCCATAACTGAAAGCACCGCCGGTGATCGTCAGTGCATCATCAGTAATGATGGGGATAGGTCTGGTGCGTGGACTCATCAGCTCAGCTCCGCAGGTAGTGGCAGGACGGGATAGCCCCACGAGTTCATCAGCATGGTGACGTTGTGAATGGTGGCCTTGATATAGCTTTCACCTGCAGAGCCGGTGACCCCGAGGGAATCTGAATAGAGCGCATCGTCACCGGAGTAGACCTTGACGCCTGCTTCGCTGGCGATGGTCTGTGCCAACTTGGGTGAAATGGACGCTTCAGAGAAGATGGCCGTCGTACCGGACTGCTTGATCAGCGTGATGAGTGCATCAATCTCGGCAGCACTAGGCTCTGCGTTGTCATCGAAGCTCGGAATAATTGACCCTAGGAAGTTGAGGCCGTAAGCATCCACGAAATATGTGAATGCGTCGTGGTTTGTCACCAGTAGTCGCTGATCTGCGGGAACCTGGGCAAGGTTGGCAAGGATCCATTGATCCAGTGATGTGAGCTGCTGGTTATAGACAGCAGCGTTGTCTGCGAAGGTCTTCTTCTGGGAAGAAGTGATTCCGGGAAGGCCATCAAGGCCTGTCTCAATGTTGGTCACCATCGTCTGGGCATTGCGAGGTGCTGTCCACACGTGGGGGTCACTCTCAATCAGAGGAATTCCGGTCGATGCATCGATGACGGTGCCTGAGAAGTTGGCCGCACTCAGCGCATCCTGGAGCCACGGCTCGAGATCTGCACCGTTAATCACTACTGCGTCTGCTTGCGAGAGCATCAACAGCTGTTTGGCCGAAGGATCAAAGGAGTGTGCACTCTGATTGGGCTGAATCAGCCCCGTGACGGCGCCTGCCGTGCCCACGACGGTCTGTGTGAATTCAGTTACCTGAGTTGTCGTGGCTACAACACTGAGCCCTTGGCTGGGATCTGCAGGGGTTGAGCATGCAGTCAGCCCTAGTACCCCGAGGAGCAAGGTCAGGAGGATGGCAAGTTTCTTCACACACCAAAACTATGGCTTATTGAGAATGATTGTCAATACCGATGGTGCGGTGCTTGCCCGAGGCGCGTACCCTTAGAGACATGGCAGTCCCCAAAGTTCTTTTATATTACGCATTCGCACCCGTTGCCGACCCCGAGGCCGTTCGTCTCTGGCAGCGCGACCTCTGCGAAGGCTTGAACCTGCGTGGACGCATCCTCATCTCTAAGCACGGCATCAACGGAACCGTCGGTGGAGACATCGACAACGTCAAGATGTACCTGCGTAAGACCAAGGAATACCCCGGCTTCAAAAAGATGGACGCCAAGTGGAGTGACGGAACCGGTCTCGACGAGAACGGTCAGAGCCTCGACTTCCCACGCCTCAGCGTGAAGGCACGATCAGAGATTGTGGCCTTCGGTGTTCCTGACGAGATTGAGGTCAACCACAAGGGCATCATCGGTGGCGGAACCAAACTTAAGCCCCACGAGCTGGATGCGCTGGTTGAAGAACGTGGTGACGAGGTTGTCTTCTTCGATGGCCGCAACGCCTGGGAAGCCGAGATTGGCCGTTTCAAGAACGCCATCATTCCTGACGTGAAAACCACCCACGACTTCGTGCGTGAACTTGAAAGTGGCAAGTATGACCACATCAAGGACAAGCCCATCGTGACTTACTGCACCGGTGGTATTCGCTGCGAGATCTTGACCCCGATCATGAAGGCTCGTGGCTTCAAAGAGATCTACCAAATCGATGGCGGCATCGTTCGCTATGGCGAAGCTCGCGGCAACCAGGGACTCTGGGAAGGTTCGCTTTATGTCTTTGACAAGCGGATCTCCGTCGACTTCGCTCCTGACGTTGCCCTAATCGGCACATGTGTTTGCTGCGGGACTAAGTCAAACCACATGATCAACTGCGCTGACAAGATGTGCCGCGAACAGATGGTTGTCTGCGAAGAATGTGCAGCAGTCGATGTGTTCTGTGAAGAACACGCGAAGGTTACGGCTTAACGCTCAGAGCCCGTTCGACCAAGAGGTCGACCATGGATTCGATGTTGATGGCATCTGCCACTGCATCGATGCGCAGCCCAAATGCTTCAGCGTCTTTTGCTGTGCGGGGACCAATTGCTGAGATCAACGTCTTGGTGGGAATGTCGCCGATCTGAATGGCAATCTGTTCTGCCACCGAACCAGAGGTGACCAAGATGTCACTGATCTTGCCGTTACGGACATCGTTGATCACGCCTTCGGCGACATCAACACCGACAGAGCGATAGGCAACAATCGACTTCACGCTGTGGCCAATACGAATCAAGCCCTCGGTGAGCACAGGAACAGCAATCTGTGAACGCAAGGTCAGCACCCGGAGTGGGATTACGCCACCGGTCGCTGCCGTCCACTCTTCAAGAAGACCGTGTGCAGTGTTCTCTTCGCTGGGGGCTAAGTCTGCTTTGTAACCTGCTGCAGCCAACGCTGTCGCAGTGGTTTCACCCACGCATGCCACCTTGGTGGTGGGTGGGATGACTGCCTGGTGCGCCATGAGTACATCAACGGTGGTGGCGCTGGTGAGCGTGATCCAGTCAAACTCGCCAGCAGCAAGATCCTTGAGTGCTGCTTCGAGAGCGGGGGCGTCATCGGTGGGGACGAAGTTCACCATGGGTGCAATTACCGCAGATGCGCCTTTAGCGCGGAGAGCGGATGCGACAGAGTCGCCCCAAGGTCCACCGCGAGGCACGAGTACGCGGTGCCCATACAGGGGACGCGTCTCAATAGGAGAGGTAAAAGACATCGCTTCTATTGTCACCGACTGTTGTGCCACACAACAAACTGAGAACAGCGCTTTCCACCATTAATGGTGGGACTGTAACCAAATGGTTATCGGCGACCTGAGCGGAATACGCCGGCAATAATCACGCCAGCAAGTGCAACTGCACCTACGCCAATGCCCAGAAGAAGCAGTGGCTGCTCTTCTTTCATCACCGTGAAGCGAGCTTGGAGGCGATCCTTAGCCTTACCCAACTGCTTGGGAACATTGGCCTTGTCTTCCAGCTCGTCCAAGGTGGAGGAGAGCTTGTCGCGAGTAGCGGCAAGGTGTTCTTGCAATTCAGTGTTGCTCAAGGTGGAGACGAAGGAAGGCTCGGTGAAGAACTCCTCTTCAGAGACCTTGGACAATTTCGAGTTAGCGGCCATAGCCGTCATCCCCCTTGAATGCGTGGGAATCTTTCACAACGCTGTCGAATGTCTCAGTGGGAAGAGGAGGAGTCCCCTTCTTGAACTGCACAGCAGCGGCACCAATGAGACCAAGAATCGTCAGCAGAAGAATTCCGGAGACCGTGAGCGCTGCTGCCCAGGGTGGCATGACAAGCGCTAGCGCGAAGATGCCAGCCAGCAGCAATGTGAACGTGAGGAAGCTGAGCAGCACCAAGGCAATCACAATCAGGATTGCGCCAATACCCAAGCTCTTCAGCTTGCGAGCCATCTCGCGCTTGAGCTGTTCAAACTCTGCACGAACCAAATCCATCAGGATGCCGGGCAGATCGCGCAGCAAAGCGAAGAGCGAACGCTCTTCCTTCTGAGTGTTCTCCTTCTCAGGAGAAGATGATGCGGTTGCCATGATTACTTCGCGGAAGGCTTAGGAGCAGTCTTCGCGACGGGCTCAGCAGCTGGTCGAGGTGCGACGGGCTTCTTTACTGGAGCCTTCTTCGCCGGTTCCTTCTTGGCAACGGGCTTGTCGCCAGTGACCTGGTGGATCACACGCTTGGCAGCAGTGATGGCTTCTTCAGCGACATCGCCCACGGCGTCCTGTGCCTGCTTGACCGACCACTGAACGGGCTCCGACTCCCAGATGTTCTGGGCAGCGGACTTGATCTGCTCGTAACGCTTACGTCCTGCACGAGTACCAAAGACGTAGCCGATAGCTAGACCCACAATGAAAAGGAACTTGCCCTTCATGATTTCTTCCGTTCAATATGTCAAAAATCGCATATGTTGCGGTTCTAGCCTAGCCCTCGAAGCTGAGAGTCCCAACGGGAGGTTTTTCAGGGTCACTCAGAAGCACCCTGCGCATGCCCAGAGCAGCATGCTGCGAAGCGGGGATTGCCCGCTCTAAACCAGGGTTCTCGGAAGAAATACCCACCTCAGCAACACGCTCAGTGTCGATTCCTTCAGGAAGTTCAACTTCACCAAAGTCCGCGAGCACAACGCCTGCTTTCTTGTAACCGGTAGCGAGCTTCTTGGTGGGGTCGGTTACCCGGGTCACGGTTGCAGCAAAGTATTCGAGCTTGGCAATCGCGGCAGCGGTGATTGCTTCAGCGCCGCCAGGAACCACAACGCGTTGAACCGAACGAGGATCTTCAGCAATAAGTTCGAGGATCCCGTTGCTCAATGAGCCGCCACGAGTCATTGCTTGAGAAAGTCCTGGTGCTACCGCATCCACGCTCAGTTCTTCAGCGGGAAGCCCATAGCGCTCAAGGACAACTGGGTTGACCAGCTTCTCACATGCTGCTTCGCCGATGCGGCTTCGCACCAGCTTGCCCAAGTTCGGTTCGGTGCCGATGGTGAGCACAGGCTTGATGCGGTCGAGGTAGACCCGCCATGCTCCACTCCAGCCGAGGGCTTTTCTGACTCGTTGGGAGAACGGGTTAGCAGGGATACCGCACAGCTCTTCTTCGCCTGGTGCGGGGATGACAATGTCATAGGGAACACCGAGTTCGTCCAGAAGTTCGGAAACCACCCCACCACGGTGAGAGAAGTTGGCAGGGCCTTGGTTCTCGTCTGCTTTGGGAATCCAGACATCGACCTTCAGGCCAATGCGTGCACAATCCAATGCAGCGGCAAAGACTGCAAGGTCACTGCCAATGGCCAACACATCACAGCGGTTCGCTGACTTTGCTGCGGCCATAATTACTACCTCTTACTTATGCGCCCTTGAGGGCAAGTGCGAGATACATGTGCAGGTCCTCGATGAGGATACGTTCCTGAGCCATGGTGTCGCGGTGACGCACGGTCACTGCCTTGTCCTCGAGGGATTCAAAGTCAACGGTGATGCAGAACGGGGTGCCGATCTCATCCTGGCGACGGTAACGGCGACCGATAGCACCCGAGTCATCGAAGTCGATGTTCCAGGACATGCGCAGTTCTGCGGCCAGCTCCTTCGCCATGGGCGAGAGCTGCTCATTACGAGACAGGGGAAGAACAGCTGCCTTGATGGGAGCCAGACGTGGGTCAAGCTTCAAGACGGTGCGCTTGTCTGTGCCACCCTTGGCGGTCTCTACTTCTTCCTCAACATAGGCGTCCACAAGGAATGCCATAAGCGAGCGAGTCAGACCAGCCGCAGGTTCGATGACGTAAGGAGTCCAACGCTCGTTCTTGTTCTGGTCAAAGTAGGAGAGATCCTTACCGGAATGCTCCGAGTGGGTCTTGAGGTCAAAGTCGGTGCGGTTCGCAATACCTTCGAGCTCACCAAATTCACCGCTAGCAAAACCGAACTTGTACTCAATATCTACGGTGCGCTTGGAGTAGTGGGAGAGCTTTTCCTTGGCGTGTTCGTAGAGACGCAGGTTTTCTGGGTCAATACCGAGGTCGACGTACCAGGCGAAGCGCTGGTCTATCCAGTACTGGTGCCATTCTTCGTCCGTGCCGGGCTCGACGAAGAATTCCATCTCCATCTGTTCGAACTCACGGGTGCGGAAGATGAAGTTTCCAGGTGTGATCTCGTTACGGAAGCTCTTACCGATCTGGCCAATTCCGAAGGGAGGCTTCATACGTGCTGCCTGCAGCACGTTCGCGAAGTTCACAAAGATGCCCTGAGCAGTCTCGGGACGCAGGTAGTGCATTCCTGCTTCTTCGGCCACGGGGCCAAGGTAGGTCTTGAGCAGACCAGAGAAAGGCTTGGGCTCGGTCCATGCTCCTCGCACGCCACAGTCAGGGCAGGGAACGCCTGCAAGGCCACCTTCAGGTGCGCGGCCCTTGCGCTCTTCGAAAGCCTCAATGAGGTGGTCTTCACGGTGACGCTTGTGGCAGCTGGTGCATTCAACCAGAGGGTCAGAGAAGACCTCCACGTGGCCGGATGCTTCCCACACCTTGCGGGGAAGAATGACCGAGGAGTCCAAGCCCACGACGTCGTCGCGGCGCTGAACCATGAAGTTCCACCACTGCTTCTTGATGTTCTCTTTGAGAGCAACACCCAATGGGCCGTAGTCCCATGCAGAACGGGATCCGCCATAGATCTCACCGGCTTGGAAAACAAAGCCGCGGTGCTGAGCTAGAGCGATAACAGAGTCAAGACGAGTGCTGGGGGCCATAACCAGCAATCTTACCGAGGACTACCAGATGCTGACGCGCTTGTCGGTGTCGAGCCAGTGGTCATCGGAGGGTTGGACATCGAATGCGTCATAGAACGCATCGATGTTGCGGATGATTTGGTTGCAACGGAATTCGTTGGGCGAGTGGGGATCGATAGCAAGCAGTCGGATCACTTCTTCGTCGCGACCCTTCTGCTGCCAGGACTGTGCCCAGCTCAGAAAGAAACGCTGAGCGCCGGTGAGACCATCAATCACAGGGGGTTCTTCGCCCTTGAGTGAAATGGCATATGCCTTCCACGCAATAGCGAGACCACCTAGGTCGCCGATGTTTTCACCAATGGTGAGCTCACCGTTCACAAAGTGTCCAGGCACCTGCTTGGGAGAGAGTGCGTTGTATTGATCAATCAGAGACTTCGTGCGCTTCTCGAAAGCTTCACGGTCTGCATCCGTCCACCAGTCGGTGAGTAGACCATCTCCATCAAAGCGAGAGCCCTGGTCATCGAAACCGTGACCGATTTCGTGGCCAATGACGGCTCCAATGGAGCCGTAGTTGGCAGCGTCGTCCCAGTCCGGGTGGAAGAAAGGTGGCTGCAGGATTGCCGCGGGGAACACGATCTCGTTGAACCCAGGGTTGTAATACGCATTGACTGTCTGAGGGGTCATGAACCACTCGTCGCGGTCAATGGGCTTGCCAATCTTGCCGAGCTCACGAGCAAACTCGAACTCCGCAACGCGGCGCATGTTGCCGACGAGATCAGTGGGGCTGACAACCAAAGCTGAATAGTCGCGCCACTTGACGGGGTAGCCGACCTTGGGGGTGAACTTGTCCAGCTTCTGCAGGGCACGGCCACGTGTTTCTTCACTCATCCAGTCCAGGTTGGTAATGGATTCGCGGTAAGCCTCAATGAGGTTGGCTACCAGAACATCCATCTCAGCCTTGGCGCGCTCGGGGAAGTGGCGTTCCACATACACACGGCCCACCGCTTCACCCATTGAACCTTCGACCAAAGAGACGCCACGCTTCCAACGCTCGCGCTGTTCTGGTGTGCCGGTGAGGGTGCGGCCATAGAAGTCAAAGTTCTCTGAGACAAACGCGGCGGGAAGGAATGGAGCTGCTGAGTGAATGATGTTCCAGCTGAGCCAGTCACGCCATGCCTCGAGGTGTTCCTGGATAAGCAAAGCCCCCAGTCCTTCGAGGAAGCTGGGCTCGCGGACAACAACGGTGTCAAGTGCGCCGGCAGGTGCATCGAGGGCAGTGAGCCAGATGTCGAGATCTGCAACGTGTTCGTGGGGGTCTGAACCCACAACTGCTTCAAGATCAATCGCGCCACGTGCGCCAGAGGCAACGAGTTCCTTCACCTCAGCCCAGGTCAGTGGGTTGTAGGTGGCAACGGAGTCACGGGTTTTCACGTTGTCCCAGTGTGCTGCGGCGAGCGCGGTCTCGAGTTCAAAGACGCGCTGTGCACGAACAGCAGCGTTGTCGAGACCAGCTGTAGTTGGGAGGTGCTCCGCCGTCAGTTCAAACATGCGTTGGATGTGCCCAACATATGCTTCACGTGCTGATGCGAACTTCTCTTCGCGGTAGTAGCTCTCATCAGGAAGGTTGAGACCTCCCTGCTCTGTGAAGACGAGGTAGCGCTCTGGGTTTCCAGGGTCGTTATCGACGAAGAGTTCCATGAAGCCGCCGACACCGTGGCGCTCGAGACGAGCGACGGTGTCGAGCAGCTGAGAAATCGTGGCAACGTTGCCGGCGAATGCTAGCTGTGATTCGATGGGGGCAACACCGAGGGATTCGATCAGGTCGGTGTCCATAAAGCTGGTGTAGAGGTCGCCCACAGTGCGCTGCTGAGAACCTTCAGGGGCGTTCTGTCCTTCAATGATGATGTCGCGGACGGCCTTCTCTGCTTCCTCAGCGAGGATGTGGAACGAGCCATAGCGAGCCTTGTCCGAAGGGATTGGGGTGCGCTCTTCCCACTTGCCGTTCACGTGGCGGTAGAGGTCGTCTTGGGGACGAACCTTCTCATCCAGCTCGGTGATGTCGATTCCTGAGAGGGCGGTGTTTTCACTCATTCCTCCAGCCTAGAAGTTGGCAGGGTGCACTTCTCGCATGTTCGCTGTTAGGTAGCCTGAAGTTATGTCATTTCCACAGCTTCCTGGCTCCCTCACTCTGGAGGGAAAGACTGCACTGGTGACCGGTGCAGGTAGTGCAACAGGCATTGGCTTTGCCTCAGCTCGTGCTCTGGGTGAGCTCGGTGCCCGCGTGATCATCACCGGCACCACCGATCGCATTCATGAGCGTGTGCGTGAACTCGAAGCACTCGATATCGATGCCCTCGGGATTGTGTGTCGCTTGGACACCGAAGAGGGTGCTGCTGGTTTGGTCAAAGCTTTAGCTGATGTTTCTGCCCAGCCCACCATCGTGGTGAACAACGCCGGCATGGTCACTGTCTCGGACGAGACCATTGCCCAGGGCAGTATCGACATGAGCACATCCGAGTGGAATGACGCGCTCGGCATGAACCTCACCACGGCGTTCCATGCCACCCAGGCAGTCGTGCACTTCATGCGCTCGGCAAAGTGGGGTCGCATCATTAACATCACCAGTGTCTCGGGCTCTGCCATGGCTACCCGTGGAGATCTCGCCTATGCCGCAGCAAAGGCCGGCATGGTTGGTTTGACTCGTGGCCTGGCAGTGGATGAAGCACGTCATGGCATCACGGCAAATGCGGTGGCTCCCGGATGGATTGCCACCGGAAGCCAGCTGGAATCTGAGGCAGCCGAAGGCCGCCTTGTTCCTGCTGGACGCAGCGGAACTGCCGAAGAAATTGCTTCTGCTGTTGCGTGGCTTGCTTCGCCCGGTGCGAGCTACATCACCGGACAGGTCATCACCGTTGATGGCGGAAACACCATTGGCGAAGAACGGATCCCCACCGCATGAGCGAACATCCCGAGGTAGTGCACAACCCACCCACCACCGTGGAGGTTGACTACACCCCAGGTCCAGTGCTGCGAACAGAAGGTCCCTGGACTCCCTTGCTCTGGGACATGGATGGCACTCTGCTGGATTCCGCGGTGGCCATTGTGCGCCGCCTGCGCGAAACCCTGTTGCACTTTGACGTGACCCCACCCAGCGACGACCAACTCAAGTTCTTGATTGGTCCTCCCACCGGAACCTCTCTGCTGCGCTTTATTGGCACAGCGCGAATCGATGAATCCCGCGCGTATTACCGGTCGCTTTCGGAGCGAGATGGTCTGAAAGACCAGCACCTCTTTCCCTGGATCCTCTCCACGCTCAAGACCCTGCACACTGCCGGTATCCCGATGGGTGTGGCTACCAGCAAGCCCCAGCATGAAGCAGAGCGCCTGTGCGATGCCTACGGAATGACTGAATACTTCACTGCCATCGTGGGCGGTAACGAGAACCGCGGTGACAAAGCTGCTGTGATTGCTGAAGTTCTCCGCCAGCTAGGCTCCGAGAACGCCCTCATGATTGGGGATCGTTTCTATGACACTGATGGCGCTGCCCTCAATGGCATTCCTACCGTGTTGGTTCGCTGGGGCTATGCCCATGAGAAAGAGTTTGCTGGGGCAATGGCAACAGTCTCGAATGACGCCGAACTGTTGAAGCTGTTGTTGGGCCCGGGCGAAGTAGCCTAATTCTTATGCGTCTCGTTGTTGCTAAATGTTCGGTTGACTATGCCGGCCGCCTCAGTGCGCATCTGCCTCTGGCAACCCGTGTGCTCATGCTCAAACAAGACGGTTCTCTACTTATTCACTCCGATGGTGGTTCCTATAAGCCACTGAACTGGATGAGCCCGCCCTGTTCACTGACTACTCACGAACCCGAGGCCGACCAGGCTGATGTCGGTGTGACGGAGATCTGGCGCGTGACACATGCCAAGACCGCAGACATGCTGGTCGTGAGTATTTACGAGATTTACAACGACGTGGAACACGAACTCGGCGAAGACCCTGGTTTGATCAAGAACGGTGTGGAAGCAGAGTTGCAAGAACTTCTTGCCGCCCACATCGAACTTCTCGGCGAGGGTTACACCCTTGTTCGCCGTGAATACTTCACCGCCATCGGGCCCGTGGACATTCTTGCCCGAGATGAGAATGGCAACTCCGTTGCTGTGGAAATTAAGCGGCGCGGAGAGATTGATGGCGTGGAGCAACTCACGCGTTATCTCGAGCTGATGAATCGTGACCCTCACCTTGCTCCCGTCACCGGAGTTTTTGCCGCTCAAGAGATTAAGCCCCAGGCCAAGACCCTGGCTGAAGACCGCGGTATTCGCACATTGGTGCTTGATTACGACGAGATGCGGGGCATTGAGGACAAGCACGGTCGTTTGTTTTAGCCCTTCAGGGAGAAAAGCCTGAACCGCTGTGGGTTGTTCTCAGCTTTCACGCCTATGCTTGCCAAGTTATGAATTCTGTCGTTACGCGCACCTGGTCCTCTGTCCTCTTTGATCTCGATGGGACTGTCCTCGATTCGGCGCCGGGCATCATTGACGCGCTGTCGGCAACTTTTGCTCACCTCGGACTTCCTGTTCCTCCCCGCGACGAGTTCATGGCATACATTGGTCCCCCGCTGTTGTCTTCCCTGCAGGAACGTGCAGGACTTTCAGAAGACAAGGCGCGCGAAGCTCTCGCAATTTATCGCAATGACTTTCGCCGTGAAGGTGCCTTTGACTCCGCTATCTTCCCTGGCGTGATTGGTCTGCTTGACTCACTGCGCGATGCAGGAGTTCCCCTCGCTATTGCCACCAGTAAGCCTGAGACCCAAGCTCGTGCGATTTTGAATCACTTTGACCTCACTGACTACTTCACCGTCATTGCCGGTGCTTCTGAAGACGACGCTCGCACGTCCAAAGCACATGTGGTGGGACACGCTCTCTCCGAGTTGGCCAAGTCAGGTGCTGACACTTCGCAGAGCGTGCTCATCGGTGACCGCATTTATGACGTGGAGGGTGCTGCTGCCCACAACGTGCCCACCATCATCGTGGAGTGGGGCTATGGCTCACCTGTTGAAGCAGCAGGCGCTATCGCCACGGTTTATTCCGCTGATCGTCTCCGGGAATTGCTTTTAGGGAACTAACTTCTTCAACGGCTAACGGCCCCTCCCGTATTCGGGAAGGGCCGTTGTCTTTTTTGGAGGCCGTGCGTGTATTTCTTGGGGGTTATTACTTCACGTTGACGGTGAAGGTTATGACCTGGCCGGTTGCCTTATTGGTCATCTCAACGGTGGTGGTTCCAGCCGCGGTGCCCTGGAGACCGGGGTTCATCACTGCATCGCCAGACTTTCCACCCGCGGTGAAGGCTGCAACTGCAGGGTCAGAAAGAACTGCTGACCAGTCTGCTGGGTCGGTATCACCGGTGGTGATGTCCACGAAGCTGCCGTTGCTGATGTCAATGGTCTGTCCGTCTGCGGTTGCGACGTCAATGATTGTGGGTGCTACCACCTGGCTGGACTCCTCTGAGCTGTTGGATTCTTCGCTCGCTGCAGTTGAACATGCGCTGAGGCTGAATGCAGCTGCTGCTGCGAGGGCTGCGATGGCGCTGACTTTGATGATCTTCTGGTTCTTCATGATCTGCTTTTCTCCTGGGGTTGTGAAGCTTGTGCTGTGTGAGCGGGTTGCTCTTGAGACAACGTTATCTCTGTACCATTCGTTTAAGTTGGGATTTACCTGTGTGTAGTCTGGTAGTTTTCTGAAAGCAATATTTCCCCGAAAATACAGAAAGGGCGCCCCCGCAGGGACGCCCTTTCGTGTGTACGTGAATTACTTGAGGAGAACCTGAATGTTCAGTTCCTTGGGGTCTTCACCTGCGAAGGTGAAGGTCACGGTGGACTCGCCACCGGAGAGAGCGAGCAGACCAGCAGAGAACTGAGTGTCGTCCTCGTAAGAAGCTGCCGAGTACTCGACGACCTTCTTGTCTGAGATGGCAACTTCGATTTCGCCATCGTTGATGCCGCCGTAGTTGATGTTGACAACCTGGCCGACAACCAATTCAAGAGTCTGGCCATCGATGTCCTGGTAGTTGATTTCGATAGGAGCAACAATGTCTCCACCGATTGCGGACTGAGTGGGCTCTGGTGCAGGTGTTGCACATGCAGAAAGACCGAAGGTAGCAACAGAAGCGATTGCTGCAACAACAGCAACCTTGCGCAAGGTGAACTTAGCCATGAAGATGACTCCTTATGTATGAGGGTGGGTGCGCAACGGTGCGCACTGCAATTCTGGCAGTTAGCTGAGCAAAAACAGACTATTAGTCGATAACAATGTGGTGAACAAATATCGGCCTTGTTGAGAACAGTTGTGCTGAAAATTTCTCTTCAACCCGAACTATCGCAAATATTGAGACAGTTCGGGCGCCTACAGGTCATTCACTCAGTGACACAGTGACGGGCCGCAGCTCATTCCCTATGCGGGATCTGGCCAGATCTCCATTGAACATTTCGACGACATCGATGGGGAGCGGCTGCTCTGTGGCCTCACGAGCAAGATTGTTCTTCACTGCCCACGCGTGAACGTCAGAGCGAGCCCACGCACTCTTGTTTCCCACCTGGGTATAGCGCTTGGGGAATCCATTGCGGCGGTGACCATTAGCCCACAATCTCGCGGTTTCGCGAGAAACACTGTAATCAATTGCGATGTCCTGCACTCCGATGAGATCCACAACAACGCGCAGCACAGAAAGGTCGGTCTTTGCAATTTCAGTCAAAACCATTTCAAGGGCTTCACTTGGGGTCTCTGCTTCTACATCACAGGAGAGATAGGTTTGGAAATCCATCCAGCTAAACATGGCGCTGAACGACCTAGTAGCAAAGAAATCAATCCATGTCTCGTCTTCGCGATCGAGTTCTTCGATTTCTACGTCAAAAAAATAGGTCTGCATGTGTGTACCTCCCGAAGACAAAATAACAGAAATGTTGGCAGTTGCCAACATTTACCTTTGCTCACTTTTTCCGCTTCGGCTGGCAGAATTGCACCACGTTTAATTGCTGTGGGGACCTGGATTACGGCAGAGTGGAGATCCCCTAGCCTGAAACACTTTTCATTTGGTCAAGCGCCCCGAAGTTGATGACCGTCGCTAGAAAAGTTGTCCCGCTTCTCCTCGGTCGTCTTCAATGAGGCGAGAGAAGTTTAGATAATCACTACAACGTGCCCCGTTACTCAAGTTGTTCCGAACACCCGACTCACCGGCCAAAACGTAGTGCCAGGTCCTGTTATCTCGTTGTTCAGGTACAAGAGAATTAATACGTTCGCACCACGCCACTGCTGAGCGCTGTTTACGAAGTACATTTTGATCCGAGAGCCCAGACTGAGACTTTGTTTCAACTACGTAGACACGATCTGAAGTTCGTACAAGAAAATCAGGCGAATACTGCGCGGGCATTCCGTCTGCTTTGAGATACGGGCGGCGCATGAAGTCATGCTTGTATTCATGAAGCTTAATGAACGCCTCAACTTTGGTATCAGAGTCTGCCCAGATCATGAAGTCACGTTCAAGACCACCCCCATTAGTGGGGTAGGGCAATGAGCCAAAAATACATTTGGTAACTTCAACAGAAGCGCTCGTTCGAACTGTAATTTCAGACACCTCTGAAATCCAGCGATACATCACCTCTGCAGTATCGACGGAAACATTTTCTTGAAGTTCCACAAGCAATGTTCCAAATTGTCCAGCAATGTCTTCAGCAACATCCTTGAGAAGTAATACCCTCCAGTTTTCGGCTTCCATGGGGTCAAACTGTTGGCCAAATAAACGTTCGCGAATGTATGTGTTGAGCCAGCCAATAAGTAACGGTTTATACGCCTGCATCACCGGGTATTGAGCAACCTTGTTGTATTGCTGAGTAGTGGTTACGAATGCCCGAGTATGCGCCTCCGTGATTCGGGTTGCTAATCGACTGAGGTAATCGTTGTAACCCGTAGCAGTCATTACTCCACCGTCTACTCTGTAATCACCGAACTGTGTTCCGGTTTCCACCGCCACGGAGGTGAAGCTGTCACCCTTGCCTATGGCCGCTATAAGAGCATCAAGCGGGTACTTGGACTTCGACAGTGAGAGTGGATCAATACTGGGTGCACGCATCTCTTCGTCAGCGTCACGAACCACAAATGGAACTTCAAAGTCATACCGTTCGAATCCATCACGAAGACCAATTCGTTCAAGATCACCCGCTGCACGGGTTCCAGGCTCGTCGTCACCAATTTCACCGACAAGGCCTCCAGAAATTAATTCGTCATAGAACTTCTGAAAGTTGGGGTGTTCCACAATAAACAACATGTCGAAATAGTTGGTGGGTTCGAGCTTTTGGCGAATGCGAGAACGGTTTTCCTGCTTGAGCTCATCAATACCGCTGTCACCGCGCCACATCAAACGCAAACCACGACCAATGGTCTGTTCGAGGAGAATCGAAGAACCAGCTGAACGAAGCGGGACCACTACGCAGATGTTGTTTACATCAAATCCCTCCCGAAGCATGAGTACGCTCACCACAACCTTCGGGGAAGCGTGGCTATCAAGCGCAAAGAGTCGTTCTCGAACAGGCGCCCACTCTTTCTCACCTAGTTCAGCTTTCTTACCTGAATGGACACTGAGCACATCTTCTTCACTCATGCCAGTTTCATAAAGGAATTCTTCAACCAAGGGCACAACGGTTGTGTCCTCACAGATCACCATCATCTTGGGGTGCTTGCTTGGATCGGTTTCAGCGAATTGCTCTTCCAGGATGCTGAGTTTCTTTAGGCCAGCCCGAAGCATCACTCTTTGGCCTTCAGAAAGCGCGATAGAACCAGACTCGTCTCGCTCGACTTTGAAGTCGAGCGGAAGCGCAGCTATTTCTTTGCGCTTGTCGAGCAGGAGAGTCTTAACCAGCCCTTTGGACATCGCTGCTCGCAAATCGAAGTCCACAACAATATGGGGGAAGAACTTCTTGGAAGATTCTTTCCCTCTTCCTCCGCCCACTTCGTTATACGGCGTTGCTGAAAAATCTACTTGAATGAATCTGCGACCCTTAGTCGCAGCGATTGCGCGAAGGCTCTTTTGCCACTCGACTTCAGTGACTTCTGCGCCCTTTTTCAAGGCGTGAATGTGGTGAGCCTCATCGTTAAATACAACAAGACCAGAAAGGTCCTTCAAGAAGTCGAGGGCTTCTCCACGTCGATGTCTCCGGTCCAATACATCAAGTGCATTACCAGCAGCAACACCTGGACTGAGTGGGAGTAGATCCCGAGCCATTTCCTTTTCGTCGATATCGGCACCAAGAGAAAGGAACTCATTTTCATCTGATTCTTCATCCAGGAAGTCAGGGTCTTCTTGACCAGCAAGCAAGTGCCAGTTGGTGATGGCGATAACACCAGAGCCGGTAACCTTCCGACCAATGTCTTTCTTGGTTACAACGGAAGATTGAATAAACCCAAAGACTTGTTGGCGATAGGTGTCAGGAACAAACAAGTCCTTTACTCCATACATATCGCTGGTCTCAAAAACTCGTTGACCTTCCACCACGCGACCTTGGAATGAGTCGAGAAGACGTTCATACACAATCAGGCCAGGTGCAACAAGCAAAAAATTGCTGGTGAAACGTTCATCTTCAGGCGCAGCAACAGCGTTCAAATGTTGCCAGACCATCAAAGCGTTGAGCACCCAGGTCTTTCCAGTACCCGTGGCCATCTTGGCTGCATACTTCGGGTGGCCGTTGCGAGAGTCTGTTACTTCCCCTAATACATCCCCGGACAACATGGCCTGCGGCGCTATCTGGTTATAGAGTTCGGCAAGTGTTGCTGCGCCCAGAATCTCGTGGGCATAGACAATCGCCAAAATGGCGTCGCGCTGACCCTCATGAAAATTGGCAGAACGCAGTGCGCAGTAATCCCGCTGAAACCAATACCTCAGAAGCTCTGCCGTCACCGGTGAAACTTCATTCACAAAGATGCCCGAACCCGACTCCACGAGCTCATGTACTGCCTCTGAAATGCGTTGTGTGATTCCCTCTGCTAGAGGAAATCGGTCTAGTGCTGGTGCAACACTCATCGTGCTGCCGCCGGAATATCGAGAACTACTTCTGATTCAAAGCCGAAGACATCCACCGCACGAACACAGACTTTACGAGCTCGGTCTAGACGATCAACTGTCAGATTGGCCTCCGCTATGACCCGGAGAGGATCATTGTCATTTTCCGTGTTGCCTCGATAGTCCTGCCACAGCGAGCGAAAAACAACACCGTCATAGTCAGGGTCAACAGCCCAATACTCAATGAGAGCCAATGGCTCTGCATTCATCACCTTGAGTAACTTCTCACGATTATCTTCATCAAGGTTGATGGCCTGAGGATCAACAAGCACATAGTTGTCTAGAGCAATTGTGAGTTGTTCTGAAGCATCAGAAGTGAATCGGTCTTCAAGGTGTGCCTCGAGGAACTGGAGAGTCGAGAAGCGGATGTTTCCGGCAAGACCCGCAACGCCCTTCTTTTTCAGACGGTCCAGAAGATCTGGGGGGATTACACGGACGTTCAGACGGTCATCACCAAGGTTCGTTAGAGCCTGGGCAATATCAGCAGAGAAGTTCCAGCCCAAGACCGTCACGCTCTTGAAGCCTCCCATCTTCGTGTCACGCAGCTGCTGAGCACGCTTAAGTGTGCTGAGAGTGGTTACACGAGAGGGGCTGTCGACAATGATGAGCTCGCTGCCTTCAGCCATGCGACCAAGTTGACCACCAGTGTTTTCCTCTGGAGGGAGAGGCATGGCGCCATAGATTTCTAGAACTGTGCGAGAAAGATCACCAGCTTTGTATCGCTTACCCAGAGTGCTCTTAGCTTGTTCTACTTGGTAGTCACCGATGGCTTGGTAGAGAAATGGTTTTGCGTCTTGGTCAATAAGTCGTTTGCGAGAAACCATTACAGATGGCTTTCCTAGGTCGGAGCCAATCCATTTTCTTCCCATAGTTTCTGCTGTCGCAGCAGTGGTACCCGAGCCAAGGTAAAAATCAGCAACTGTTCCACCAGGAGGACAGCTCGCCTTTATTACTCTCTCGACTAGCCCTGTAGGTTTTTGAGTTGCATAGCCGACCATCTCAGAGCGAACACGATCCACGGTGTAGATGTCAATCCACCAGTCTTCAACAGCTTTACCTCTTGCTTCTAAAGCCTCAATCGCCTCGGGATTTTCTTCTATAGCGCCAAAGACCTGGCCGCTGTTATGAACGCCGCTTTTGTGGGGAATGTAATCACCCGCGAAGTAATAATCATTTGATTTTCCATATAGATATAAAACATCGTGTTTTCTTGGAAACGCTCTCCTGACAGCAGAGGGACCGGTGTATGCCCAAACAATTTCATTAATGAACAATTCCTTGCCGAAAATCTCGTCCATAACAATTTTTACGTAATGCCCCACATGCCAATCCAAATGAACATAGATCGAACCCGTTTCAGCTAACAACTCACGCATTAAAACCAAACGAGGAATCATTGATTCCAGATATGAGGCCGTCCCATTTGCCCAGCTGTCGGAATATGCAAACTGCTCAAGAACATTTGGTCTTTGTGAAAGTTCTACCCCCGGTAACTCAACCTTGGTTCGGTAATCTGCCTTCGAGTCATATGGTGGATCGATATAAATCAGATCAATCTTGCCCCGCATAGAGGGTGTATTTTCGTCACCTGCGAGAAGCGCTGCCATTGCAAGAAGGTTGTCGCCATAAATCAAGCGATTGGGTTCCTCCGGAACATCCTCAAGAGTCTGCCCCGAAGAAATCAAAGCTGTCGTGTCTCGTGAGGGAACAACAAGCTCTCGGGTCTGCAGGCTTACGCGATTCTGACCCTCTAGCTGCTCAAGGATTTGTTGTGCCTGGCGCTTACCGTTCTTTACAATTTCTGGCAATTGCTCGAGCAGTGACTTTGCCACAATTTCCCCTTTGATCGCGACAATAAGATATAGAGCGTTAGAACCTCAGGTATATAAGCTCTGGTTAAACTTACTCCAAGTGGGAACGCTTGAGGCATGGATTCAATTGCTTCTGCAGCGGCTCAAATTCTTGGGAGTCGACTTCGTGAACGCCGAGAGGGCCTGGGCTTAAGCCAGGAAGATGTGGCGCACATGTCTGCAATGCACGTGTCTAACTACGGCAAGATCGAGCGCGGGCGGGCCAATCCGAACCTGCATACTCTGCTGCGCATCGCCAGTGTTCTTGAGATTGATCCCGGTGTGCTCATTGCCGGCCTCAGTGGCGACATGGTGACCGCTAGACCACACAAACTCACGGCTGCTGAACTTATTCGAGCTCGAGAGGGCTAATCTCACATACCTCTAATTACTCACACCACGAGATATTCAGGATTTATCCACAGTTGGGTGCAATTGTTGAGGTTCAAATTTGCCTGTAGTAAGTTATTCATTGGTAGCGAGCTCTGAAATACGAGTGGCGCACCGACTCGAAGAACCCACGCTTATGCGTGGGTTCTTGCGTTATCGGAGGACCAACTGTGTTGATCGCATACATTGATGAATTTGGACACCCTGGTCCTTTTATTTCCTCAGATCACAAGAAGTATGGGCATCATCCTGTGTTTGGTTTCGCAGGTTTCATCATTCCCGCTCACAACGCCCGTGAATTCAGCGCATATTTCAAGCGTGAACGCGATGCACTTTTCAAGCCACTCCTTGAGCAAAGTGAATCACCTAACCAATTTGAGAAGAAAGGAAATGAATTCTTCTCGACAGGAAGTATGAATAACAACCCGGGCTACTCTCGGGTTTTCCGGTCAATACTCAAAAAGCTTTACCGCCTCGAAGGCAAACTGTTTTATTACGGAGACGAAAAATTAGTTGGCACTGTAAAACAGACAGACACA
This sequence comes from Aurantimicrobium minutum, assembly GCF_029892845.1. Lineage (GTDB taxonomy): Bacteria > Actinomycetota > Actinomycetes > Actinomycetales > Microbacteriaceae > Aurantimicrobium > Aurantimicrobium minutum_B. Next base: position 333,637 of record NZ_JARXVT010000002.1, on the reverse strand, counting down.
ACCTCAGCAGAAACAGCTCAAGCCGCATTAAAGGAATCCATCAATCGAATCTGCCGTCATGCTCATGTTGCCAATCAAGATGTTCTCATCATCGCTGATTCAATTACTGACAAAACTCGTCGTGAAATGGCAGCGCAAATGTATGCCCATATTTATTCCAGAAGCACTACTCACATAGAGATGCGGAGAATTGTTGAAGTTCCCCTGCACATCGAAAGCAAACTGAACACAAATATTCAATTCGCTGACTGGATCTGCGCAGCAATTTCCCGGGCAAGTCACTACCAGCTCGCCAGGGACTCAGAATTTGCTTGGGCCGCAAAGCTATTCGGAGATGACTTTCATGGGCATTTCACTCATGAATCCAAGCTTCATACGAGGGTAAATGAGGCAGAGGTGCACCACAGCGAACTATTCCAAGAAACACGTCCTCGTTTCCCCCAACACAATTTACGAGCCATAGGAAGCCAACACCCTCAACTTCAAAAGTTTTATGACACATTGCGTACTCAAACAACTACCGAATTTTCAGAGAATCCTCAATGAGTGAAACAAGCAGGTTGCGCCACAAGTTTAGTGAGAACTAAAATATCGGGTATCGGCGATGAAGGACATTATGAAAGAAGACGACCCAACAGGGCTCAGGCGCATGTTCCCCGATGTTCCCTGGGACAGCCCCGAGATGATTGCTCTTGGTGAGGACATCAACCATTTCATCGATTTCATCCAAGAGTCACGCGAGCTTCGTCGCGCAGAGGGACTCACTCAATCTGACATGGCACGGCGTTTGAAAACAACACAGTCCTGCGTCTCGGACTTCGAACGCATTGGCGGGGACCCCCGTATACATACGATCCAGCGGTATGCAAGAGCCATGGGCTACCGGGCACGTCTGGTACTCGAGAAAATTCCTGAAAGCTGAGATAGGTTTTCTCAGGACCAAGCCACCCCATCTGGGTGAGGGCGGCCCTAGCTGCCCTCGGAAGAAACCGAGGGCTTTTCTCTTATGCCAAAAAGAAAATCCCCGGTATGAATACCGGGGATTTCGTTCGTGCGCGAGGGGGGACTTGAACCCCCACGCCCTTGCGGGCACTGGCACCTGAAGCCAGCGCGTCTGCCATTTCGCCACTCGCGCGAACTGGTCGAGGCTATCACGGAGTGATACTCCCGCGCCATTTGAGCCAGAGCGAAGCTCGCTACTCCCGGCGCGCATCCAGCTTGCTCCGAGCTCCCCGGGTACGATTTGGGGAGGAGTTTTACCCTGAAGAAGGAGACCTGTGGGCATTCTCGACAACCTTGAACGCGGCTTAGAGCGCGTGGTCAATGGTGCGTTCGCGAAGACGTTCCGTTCTGGTCTTCAGCCTGTTGAAATCACTGCAGCACTGCGCCGTGAACTCGACACCAAGGCCGCAGTAGTCTCTCGCGATCGTGTTCTTGTTCCCAACAAGTTCACTGTGCGTCTTGCTCCAGATGATTACGAGCGCATGGTCACCATGGGTGCCACGCTCACGGACGAACTGACCCGCCTGGTAACTAAGCACGCTGCCACCCAGCACTACCAGTTCGCTGGCGGCATCAAGATTTCCCTGCGCTCGGACCCCACTCTTGCCGTGGGTGTTGTTCAAGTTGACTCAGAAAATGTCAGCGGTTCGGTCACCTGGGTTGCCGTTCTCGAAATTGCTGGGCAGCGTTACCCCATCTCTAAGTCCCGCACCGTCATTGGTCGTGGCACCGAAGCAGATATCACCGTCGATGACTCAGGAATTTCTCGCAAGCATGTTGAAGTGCTCTGGGATGGCACCCGTGCTCAAGCAAATGACCTTGGCTCAACTAACGGTTCCAAGCTCAACGGACAACGTCTCGTGTCAGCAGCTTTAGAAGCTGACTCCGTCATCACCATTGGTCAAACCTCCATCGTTCTTCGCCTTCTCCCCCAAGCATCAGCTTCTCCTTCAGCACCCGCTTCTGCGGAGTCAGTGCAGACACCCCGTGCTGCCGAGCCCGGCGGATTCTGGGGTCCCCGTGAGTGAGCTCACTCTTCTGATCCTGCGCATAGGTTTCCTCATTGCGCTCTGGGTCTTCGTTTTCTTTGTTGTCTATGCGGTGCGCAGTGACCTCTTTGGTCAGCGCGTGCGCAAGATGCCTGTGGCAGCTCCCCCTGCTGTTGCCCCCGATGCGCGAGCATTTCTCACTTCTGCCCAACCCCGGATTGCTCCACCTGTGTCGAGTGTCGAGACTGCGCCTGCGGATGGAACTCCCCTCAAGCTCGTGATCACCTCCGGAGCCCTGGAAGGCCAAGAGCTTCCACTTCAGGGTGACGTCATCACTATTGGTCGTTCACCCGACTCCAGCTTGGTTATTCAAGATGACTACACCTCTACTCATCACGCCCGCTTGGAGACCCGTGGGGGAAGCTGGCTTCTTCGAGACCTCGATTCCACCAATGGAACTACTCTGGCCGGTGCCCGCGTGACCAGCCCCGTTCCTATTCCGTTGAACACTCCTATCGTTGTCGGATCAATGACTTTTGAGGTTCGCCGCTAGGCGCCCGATATGTCCAAGCACAGCGCAGCCGCCTCGAATGTGGGCAAGGTTCGAGCATCCAATCAGGATGCTGGCTACGCAGGCACCTACCTCAGCGTGGTTGCTGACGGCATGGGGGGTCACGCCGGTGGAGACGTCGCTTCTCACCTGGTAATCCGACACCTCTTGCAACTCGACAAGGAATACACCGACGTCATCGCGGCGCAGCAGGAACTGCTGGCAACGCTCCTGCAAGCAAATGACATGCTCTCCGACGTGGTCTATGAACACCCTGAACTTGCTGGTTTGGGAACCACCGTCAGTGCCATGCTGCGCGTGGGCAGACAAGTTGTCATTGCCCATATTGGTGACTCACGTATATATCTCCTGCGCGAGGGCAACCTTTCTCAAGTCACCGTCGACCACACGTTTGTGCAGCGCCTGATTGACAGTGGACGCATCACTGAAGAAGAAGCTCACGACCACCCACGTCGTTCTGTCCTGATGCGAGTGCTCGGTGATGTGGACGCCTCACCAGAACTTGATACTGCCGTGCTGGATCTCGAAGAAGGTGACCGCTGGATGCTTTGCTCCGACGGTCTCACCGGTGTTGTCTACACAGAGCGCCTCAAGCCCTTCTTAGTTGAAGCAGAAACAGCAGACGATGCTGCCGACACCTTGGTTCAGGCAAGCCTGACCGGAGGTGCACCAGATAACGTCACCGTCGTTGTGGTCGACATCACAGCTGATGAGCCGGAGAAGATTTCTGAACTCGTGGGATCTGCCGCCGGCCCGATGGCCGTGAAAGCACCCGAGGCCAAGCTCATCCCCACCCCCAACTTGAAGCCTCGCCCCAAGCCGAAGAAGCTTCCTGTTTCCACCGGTGGAATGAGTGTTCCTCCCACTGCCCTGACTGCTCAGCTCGACGCCGTGAAAGCTAAGCGCATTCGTCGACGTGCTGTTTTGATTGGTTCACTGATCTTGGTTGTTGGCGCAATCGTGATTGCGGCGATCTTGGGTTATCGCTGGAGCCAGACACAGTTCTACGTTGGCAGCGATACAGACTCTGTCGTGATTTATCAAGGTATTCCCGAAGACGTTGCTGGCATGGACTTGTCTCATGTTTACGTCGATACCGATATTCCTCTTGAATCCCTCACCGCTTATCAGCAGCAGCAAATCAAGAACGGTATCCCGTTCGGTTCCTATAACGAAGCGCAAAGCTTGGTTGATTCCCTCACACGTGAGGCGAAGTAGTGTCAGCACCTGCTCCAGACTTTGTTGCCACCGGTTCTATTGGGCGCCTCAAGCGTGTGCGCTCCTCGCAGCGCATGCGCAATGTTGAACTGATTCTCATCTTGGTGGCGAGCGCCATCAATGTTGCGTCCCTCGTTCTTGTGCAATGGGCGGTCTTGGACACCATTGATGCGGGTCCACTAGCTATTTGTGGATTGCTTGCGGTTCTGGTTCTATCGATTCACGTGGCGATGCGCTTTGTCGCACCACAGGCAGACGCACTCATTCTTCCGATTGCAACCGTGCTCAACGGTTTAGGTATTGCTGAGATTTATCGCATTGACCTTGCTCTGGGTAATGAAGGCTGGGATTCTCTGGCTAATAAGCAGATTGCCTGGACTGCGTTGGCGCTGGGTTCTGCCTTGGCCACCATCATTGTGATCAAGCACCAACGAATTCTGCAGCGTTACACCTACGTGGCCGGTCTGTTGGCTGTGTTATTGATTGCTCTGCCCATGGTTCCCGGTTTGGGTATTTCCATCAACGGTGCTCGTGTCTGGATCCAATTGGGCACCCTGACCTTCCAGCCTGGTGAGATTGCCAAGATTGCGTTGGCCGTCTTCTTTGCCGGTTACTTAGTGCAACGTCGTGAGAGCTTGTCCATGGTGGGTCGCACGTTCCTCGGCATGCGCTTTCCCCGTGGCCGTGACCTGGGACCCATCATCGTGGTCTGGGCATTATCGATGGCTGTCATTGTGTTCCAGCGCGACCTTGGTACTGGTCTCCTCTTCTTCGGCCTCTTCCTCGTCATGCTCTATGTCGCCACGGGGCGCGGAAGCTGGGTGGCCCTAGGTCTGAGCTTGGTTGGTGTGGGAGCGGTCATCGCTAACCAGACCCTGGACTACGTCAATGGCCGTTTTGCCAACTGGTATGACGCCTTCAATGACGCCAACTTTTCTGCCGATGGCGGCAGCTACCAATTGGTGCAGGGACTCTTCGGTCTCGCACATGGCGGGGTGATTGGCACCGGCCTCGGTGAGGGCATGCCCGAAGTCACTCCAGTTTCACAAAGTGACTACATCATTGCCAGCCTGGGTGAAGAACTCGGCCTCGCAGGCATCTTCGCCATTCTCTGTTTGTACTTGCTTCTCGTTGGTCGCGGACTTCGCATCGGTTTCGCCGGCCACGATGACTTCAGCAAGCTGTTAGCTGTTGGCTTGTCTTTCACTATTGCGCTTCAGTGCTTCATCGTGATCGGCGGTGTGATGCGTGTCATTCCTTTGACAGGTCTGACCACGCCATTCCTTGCCGCTGGTGGTAGTTCACTGGTTGCCAACTGGATTATTGCGGCGCTGTTGCTTCGCCTTTCCGATTCCATCCGCAGCGAACCCAGGTTGGTGGTCGGATGAACCGGGAATTAAAGCGGGTCACCATGGTGGTGATTGGCATGTTTGTTGTGCTTTTTCTGGCAGCAAGCACCATTCAGGTGTTCACGGCGGATCAGCTGTATGCGGATTCGCGGAACACTCGCACCATTTTTGATAGCTATCGCTACAAGCGGGGCTCCATCTTGGTGGCCGGTGCACCGATTGCAGAATCAGTGCCCGTTGATGACAACTACCGCTACCAGCGCACCTATCCCAACCCTGCTACCTATGCCAATGTCACGGGATACTTCACCCTCAACCAGGGCATGACCGGTATTGAAGGCACGCTCAACTCATACCTCAGCGGGAAAACTGGTTCACAGTTCCTCAACCAGCTCAACGCCATCTTGACCGGACAAGAACCTCAAGGCGCCAGCGTCGCCTTGACCCTCGACCCCGTGATGCAGCAAGCAGCCTTTGATGCTCTCGGCGACTACGAAGGTGCTGTTCTGGTGACCGAACCCAGCACCGGCAAGATTTTGGTGATGGCGTCCAAGCCAAGCTACGACCCCAACTTGCTCGCTGCTCACAATGCAGACGAAGTCATCTCAACCTATGACGCCTTGATTTCTGATCCACTCAAACCGTTGATCAATAAGGCCATCGCTGGAGATATGAATCCTCCGGGATCGGTTTTCAAGCTGGTTATGGTTGCTGCTGCACTGGAATCAGGAAAATACACTCCAGAAAGCACCTTTGCGAACCCCTCAGAGTTCCAGTTGCCTGGAACCGATGTGTTTATCCAGAACTCCACCTTCACAACCTGTGGATATGGTGCCACGGTGACATTGGCCACCGCACTGCGATTGAGCTGCAACATTCCTTTTGCTGAGTTAGGTCTGGAGCTGGGCCGTAAGGCGATTCTCGATCAAGCCAAGAAGTTTGGTTTCAACACCTCGTTCGATGTGCCCATGACGGCAGCCGCGAGTGAATTCCCTGTGGTGATGAATGATCCTCAGACGGCATTGGCCTCGTTCGGTCAATATGACGTCAGGGCAACCCCACTTCAGATCGCCATGGTCTCTGCTGCTATCGCCAATGGCGGCAAGGTGATGTATCCCACCGTGCTTGACCAGATCCTCGAACCTACGCTCAAACCAATTTCCCAGTTTGAAGCGAAAGAATTCTCTCAGGCAATCAGCCCAGAAACGTCCGCGACCATCACCCAAATGATGATCAACAACGTAGATAACAGCAATCTCATAACTAATGTGAGAATTGAGGGAGTAAAGGTCGCGGGTAAAACCGGTACGGCCCAAAATGGAGACGGGGAACCGTACACATTCTGGTTCACCGGGTTCGCTCCGGCTGAAGCTCCGAGATATGCCATTGCCGTTGTAATCGAAAACGGTGGTGGACTCGGACAAAATGGTTACACCAATGACATCGCAGTGCCAATCGCAAGAAAAGTCCTAGAGGCAGGGTTAAACAAATGAGACCAACAGCTGGAATCACCTTCGGTGGTCGTTATGAACTCCAGTCCCGCATTGCCATTGGTGGCATGGGTGAGGTCTGGCAGGCCACTGACCTTGTCATTGGTCGCTTGGTCGCGATCAAGATTTTGAAGGACGAGTACCTTGGTGACCCCGGCTTCCTCGAGCGATTCCGTGCAGAAGCACGTCACGCTGCCCTGGTGAACCACGAAGGTATTGCAAACGTCTATGACTACGGCGAGGAAGAAGGCTCTGCCTACCTCGTCATGGAACTTGTTCCTGGTGAGCCCCTCTCTGCGGTCATTGAGCGTGAGAAGACTCTCTCCATTGACAAGGTTCTGGACATCATTGCTCAGACTTCTGCTGCCCTTCAGGCGGCACACAGCGCTGGCCTGGTGCACCGCGACATCAAGCCCGGCAACATGCTCATTACTCCCGAAGGCCGTGTGAAGATCACCGACTTCGGTATTGCTCGTATTGCTGACCAAGTTCCCTTGACCGCAACCGGCCAGGTAATGGGTACTGTTCAGTACCTCTCTCCTGAGCAGGCTTCTGGTCACCCCGCGTCCCCTTCAACCGACATTTACTCGCTCGGAATTGTTGCCTACGAATGCCTCGCAGGTAAGCGTCCTTTCACCGGTGAATCACAAGTCGCAATCGCGATGGCTCAGATCAACGAAGAGCCTCCACCACTTCCTGACACGATTGCTGAACCTGTTCGCAACCTGGTTTACTCCTGCATTGCGAAGAAGCCCGCTGACCGTCCCGCCTCTTCGGCAAACCTTGCCCGTGCTGCTCAGGCACTTCGTCGTGGAGACCTGCAAGGCGCTGCAGCTGCAGTGCCTGGTGTCCTCGGCACCACAACAACCCCCTTGGACGCAACCGTGGTCATGCCACGCACTGCTGAAACCGGAGCAACAACAGTTTTGAATATCCCAGATGCACCCGCACCCGTTGACACCACAGAGAAGAAGAAGCGCAGTCCCTGGACCTGGCCTCTGATTGCTTTGGTTGGCGTATTGGTGATTGTCCTGATCGGTGCAGTTGTTGCACTGACTTCTGGCGGGAACACCCCAGAACCCAAGCCCACCGACACCACACAGTCGGCAAGCCCCACAAAGACCAAGAAGCCCACCGCGACTCCGACTGGTTCAGCGACCCCCACCGCAGCAGCTATCAACAAGGCTGACTACGTGGGCAAGTCTCTTGCTGACGCTACGGCAGCGCTGGAGAAGCTCAACATGAACGTCAACGCGGTCAAGGGAACTGCTGCTCCTAGCGCTGACAAGGTAGGCGTTGTCTACGACGTCAACCCAACCGGACCTCAGGTTGCCAACGGCACCACCATCAACGTGACTTACTACGGTGATCTTCCTGTCGCACCTGCTCCCACTGCTGCTCCGAGCCTCAACGATGACAACGCAACTCCAGGTCAGAACCTCACGGCGACTTGGGCTGGCTACACCGCATGCCCATCTGGTCACAGCTTGGAAAGCTACACCGTCCTGGTTGATGGCTCGCCTGTGAGCTCAGTGCCTAACGCAACTGCTCCCTTCACAGCACCTTCAGCTTTGGGTAACCACACCATTGCTTACCAGGTGACCTGTTCTGGTCTTGCTATCTCAGCAAGCTCTCCCACCACTTCCTTCACAGTCTCAGCGCTGGGATAGATTAGACACACAGTCTTATCAAGGGGAATCAGTGCCACTCAGTAACAACGTCATCGCTGGGCGCTATCAGCTCAATAAGCTCGTCGGTAGCGGCGGCATGGCTGACGTTTATGTTGCGCACGATTCTGTTCTGGGACGCAAGGTTGCCATCAAAGTCCTCAATGAGGAATTAGCTAGTAACAAGAAGTTCAGCCAGCGCTTTAAGCAGGAAGCAAAGTCTGCTTCTGCCATGGACCACCCCAACATCGTGAAGGTGTTGGACGCCGGCGAAACAACTGATACCGATTCCGCAGGCGTCAAGCACACTTACGCGTACTTGGTCATGGAATACGTTGATGGTCTTGAGCTTTCTAAGCTCGTTGCCCGCGGTCCACTGAAGGTTCCTGAAGCTATTCGGGTTACCAAGGAACTGCTTTCTGCTGTGGAGTTTGCCCACAACAAGGGCATCGTTCACCGCGACATCAAGCCTGACAACATCATGTTGACTCGTGCGGGCAAGGTGAAAGTTCTCGACTTCGGTATTGCTCGCGCTGTTGCCGAAACTTTCGATGACATTGCCACCACCACTTCCATCTTGGGCACCGCTGCGTATTTCTCCCCTGAACAAGCTCAGGGCCAGAAGGTAGACATCCGCACCGATCTTTATGCCATTGGCATCGTGCTGTTTGAGATGCTCACCGGCAAGGTTCCTTTCACTGGGGACACCGCCGTTGCCGTGGCTCACCAGCACATCCATGCACACCCTCCAGCACCAAGCTCCCTGAACCCGAAGGTTTCGTTGGCACTCGACCAGGTTGTGTTCACAGCATTGGCCAAGGACAAGGCCGATCGTTTCCAGACAACCGCCGAGTTTGGCCGTGAACTTCGTGCTGCTGCAACAGCTAAGCCTGGAACTGCTCCCGTTCCTGTCGTGCCCAAGCCAGATATGGATACTCTGCTCGGAGCAAACATCTCTGAGCCAGCCATGGAGAAGTCTGAGACCGTTTCTGAACTCCCTGACGACTTCCTCTTTCTCTTTGGCGATGACCCTCAGACTGCTCCCACACTGATTCAGCCAGAACAGTTCCGTCCCGAGCGCAAACGTGTCATTACTGCTGTCGCAGTTATTGCATTGGTCTTCGGTGCTATCGCGGGTATGGGTCTCTGGGTTGCCACACTGCAGCCCACCAATATCTTCCCCACGTCAACAGTGACAGTTCCCACACTGAAGAACGTTGATCAGAAGGATGCCCTCAAGCAACTTCAAGACCTTGATCTCATCACCAGCACCGTGGTTGAGAACTCTGCCCTGATCAAAAAGGGCAAGGTCATCCGCACCGAGCCTGAAAAGGGCGCGGTCATTGACCCTGGAACTCCGATCACCGTTTATGTCTCTGCGGGAAAGACCATGGTGGAAGTTCCACAGGTCTCAGATATGACAGCAGCGGACGCCAAGATTCAGCTCGAAGCAGTTGGTCTTGTTGTGGGAACAACAACTGAGGGACACTCGCCCTCCTACGCTGCCGGTTTGGTCATTGGTACTACTCCCACGTTGGGAACCAAGCTCATCCAGGGCAGCAAGGTGAATCTGCTCATCTCTGACGGCAAGATTGATATACCTGATCTCAAGGGCAAGACCGTGACCGATGCCAACAACCTGTTGAGCACTCTCTCGATCACCCCAACAGTTCAGGCAGATACAACCTGTGCCAAGGGTGAGCAGCCGACGGTGAAGTCCCAGTCTCCTGGTCCTGGAGTGGCGCCTCAAGGTACCGCTGTCACGATCACCTACTGTGCGGGATAGTTCTTAGCGAATCAATGGGCTCTTAGTCAGAGCTAGTTCTGCTGCGCCTGTCAGGCCACACACTTCTAGCCAGTTGCCCAGCATGGTGTAACCGCCTTCAGTAAGTACGGACTCAGGGTGGAACTGAACACCATAAATGGGTGCTTCCTTGTGCTGAAGTCCCATAATCACACCGCCGGCAGTTGAGCTGGTGACAACCAGCTCCTCGGGGACGGTCGAGTTCACTACAGCCAGAGAGTGATAGCGCGTGGCTGTGAAGGGCTGAGGTACCGACGCGTACAAGGTGCTGTCGTTGTGGTTGATCAGTGACGTCTTACCGTGCATGAGCTCTTCGGCATTCGTCACGGTCGCACCGAAAGCTTCACCGATTGCCTGGTGACCAAGGCACACACCCAGAAGTGAGATGCCCTGTTTGCGAGCAGAGTGCACTGCGGCAATCGAAACACCCGCGTCGGACGGCTTACCGGGTCCTGGTGAGACCAGAACTCCGTCATATTCGGCCAGAGTCGAATCAAGCTCTGCCAGAGGGATCTGGTCGTTGCGCACAACAACAGTCTGGGCACCCAGCTCTTGCAGATACCCGTTGAGGGTATAGACAAAGCTGTCGTAGTTATCGATTACCAAGATCCTGGTCATTGGTTAACCGTAACCTCTCTGACCGTAATTGCTGTATCCACGAGGGGAAAAACAAACACCATCAACACTGTGATGACAACGGCAGCTGCTGCCGTCAAGATTGCAATCTTGACCCACAAGTTCCCGGGCAATACTCGCCATAACGCTGAATACATTAGGACTCCACCTTCTGAGTCTTCGCCATCTCAACAGGGGGCCCTGCAGAACGTGGCTGCCATGATTCCAAGACGCTGTAGACAATCATGCGCTCAGCATCACCGAGCAACGGGTTACAGGTGGTGATGGTGAGGATGCTTTGATCACCAGGGGCTTCATTGGTTCCAGGCACGGGCAGGAGCACATCAACAGCGGTGGGGAGCACAAACTCATAGTTTCGGAAAGCGTAGGTGTAGTACCCGTCTACGGTCTCAACATAGATCTTGTCACCGACCTGCAGTTTGGGAGCATCGCCGAAGGGGCTTCCCCAATTGGTGCGGTGAACGGCTACCGCAAAGTTTCCGGGCTGGCCTGGCCACTGAGTGTCAGGGTAGTGACCGAAGTAACCGTTGTTCAGCACAGTGGTGAGATCAACGCTGTTCTTGACCACGCGGGTGGAATCTGCGCCCAAGCGTGGAATGTAGATGGTGGCAAACTTCGCGCCTTCACCCACGCCAGCAAAGGCAGGTGCTGGGCCAAAATCTTCTGATGTTGGCGCTGTAGCTGATTTGTCCTTGTCCGTGGACCATTCCTGGACTAGCTCCTGAGATGCCGTTTTCTGCTGCCCTGCAACAACAGCGTTGTTGATCCACAACTGCCAGGCCAAGAACAACAGGACGATTGCACCGAAGGTGATGAGGAGTTCGCCAACAATGCCCATCAGACGGGAAAGAACAGCTGGCTTGAACACGTACTCAACTTTACCCGGCTAGATGTGGGCTTCCTGTGGAGGTACTGAATTCGGGTAGACTTTTGAGCACTATGGCTGCAGAAAAGAAGAAGCGCACGAAGGCTCCTCGTAACCCCGAGGCTACCGGCGCAGACGCACCGAACCCCGTATGGTTCAAGCCCGTCATGTTTGGCTTCATGCTCATTGGTCTCGTCTGGATCATCGTGTTCTACATCAGCCAGGGTACGCTGCCTATTTTGGCTCTTGGTTCCTGGAACATCCTGGTTGGATTCGGCATTGCCTTCATCGGCTTCCTGATGACCACACGGTGGCGCTAACTCTAATTACACGCGTGTAATTCTCCCCATGTGGACAACCATGTGGATAACTCTCGTTGTTAACCCTGCACAAACATTGGGGCGTGTGAGAGGGCTAAAGCCACAAACGCGAGCACAGTGAGGCTGACCAAGCCAAGTTGAAGCTTCTTCTGGGTGTACTTCCTGGTCTGCACAAAGATGAAGCCCAGCAATGCTCCTCCGAGCAAACCTCCGAGGTGTGCTTGCCAGGAAACACTCATGCCCGGCAAGAAGCCAATGACCAAGTTAATGCCAACCAGCACGAGTAACTGGGTAGTTTCGCCGCCGAGCTTGCGTTGAATGACAAGATACGCGCCCATCAAACCAAAGATGGCACCGGAAGCACCAACAACAAAGGTGTCATGAGGTGCCCAGAACATGACGCCGAGGGATCCAGCAAGACCGGAAGCTAAGTAGAGGGTGATGAACCGAGCTTTGCCTAGCATTCGCTCTAACATTTGGCCAAAAATCCACAACGTATACATATTGAGCAGGATGTGGAAAACAAAGCCTGTTGAATGCGTAAAAACAGAGGTAATCATGCGCCACGGCTCATAGGGAGCACCAATGGCTCCGTATTCGCCGTAGCTGTACAAAGGCGAATAAGCCAAGTAGCTGGTGGCATCTAAGCCAGGAATCCACTGCAGTACGTAGAACAATGCCGTTATGGCAATCAGTGTGTACGTCACCACGGGGTTTTGATTACTGCGGCCGCCCAGGGCTTCTCGTCCCACACGTGGTGCACGAGCCTGAGCCTGGCCTAAACATTCAGGGCAGATCACACCCACGGGAGCTGGAACCTGGCACTGCACACACACAGAGCGTTCACAGCGCTGGCAGCGAATAAAGGTGGGTGTATCTGGGTGGCGATAACAGGAAGGGGCTACCTCAGCGGTAGCCCCAAAGCCTGTCTCGTTGCTCACGAAGAGTTAGACCTGTTCGATGGTGATGGATTCAATCACCACGTCGTCGAGGGGGCGGTCGCGACCATCGGTCGAGACAGCACCCAGCTGGTCAACAATGGCACGGCTTGCTTCGTCCTCAACAGCACCGAAAATGGTGTGCTTGCCCTGCAACCAGGTGGTGGGTGCAGTGGTGATGAAGAACTGAGAACCGTTGGTTCCCTTTCCGCCATGGGTTCCAGCGTTTGCCATCGCGAGGATATAGGGCTGGGTGAAGTTGAGTTCAGAGTTGATCTCGTCATCGAACTGGTAACCAGGGCCGCCGGTTCCGGTTCCGAGAGGGTCGCCGCCCTGGATCATGAAGTCGGGGATGATGCGGTGGAAGACAACGCCGTTGTAGAGAGGATCGTTGCGCTTCGCGCCGGTCTTGGGGTCGGTCCACTCGATATCTCCAGTGGCGAGACCTACGAAGTTCTTCACGGTCTTTGGAGCGTGGTTTCCGTAGAGGTTGATCTTGATGGGGCCAAGAGTGGTGTTCATCGTGGCAACTGCGGTGTGAATAGACATGGCTCAATCTTTTCACACGGTGCTTCACAAAATGCCCATCGTTCGCTCACCGGGGAACAGCTCTGGTGGCATTCACAGCCAACAGTGGCAAGATGGAACTATGGCTCGCAAAAAGATGACTGAAGCAGAAGCACTCAAGGCACACGCAGAAGAACTCCTGCACGAACAGCAGCGCGTTCTTGCTCACGCAGGTTCCGTCGTTCGTGAGGCCAGCCGTGAACTCGGCCGCGTCACCAGCGAAGAGGTCTTCCCTCGCGTGGTGAAGGGTTCACGTGCAGCAGCACAGAGCACTCGCGACAAGCTCGTTGAAGATGTTCTGCCCACCGTGGCATCCGTCATCGGCTCTACTCTGTCCGTGATTGACGCGGCTCGCGACAAGCGAGTCAAAGAAGTGACCAAGCAGGTTGCCAAGCTCGCCGCGAGCAAGAAGGTTGTTGCACCCGCCGCTACCGCGAGCGCTGGCAAGTACTTTGCAGCAGGTATTGGTATCGCTGCCCTTCTTGGTATTGGTTACGTCGTCTGGCAGACCTTCCGTGCTGACGATGAACTCTGGGTCTCCGAAGACGAATAAGCCCTCATGGCTTTAGTTCTGCCCCAATTTCCTGTGGGGTCAGTGTTGATGCCCTTTATGCCACTGGCATTGAGAGTATTTGAACCCCGCTATCTCAAGCTCATGGGAGACCTGGTTGGCTCGGAGAACCCTGTCTTTGGCGTTCCCCTCCACCCCCAGCGTGTGGCAGCCGGCGAACAGCCTGAACGTCTCACCATTGGCACCGTGGCCAAAGTTGAAGACTTTGGCATGACTGATGAGCACCTCGGCATCACCGCCACCGGAACAAAGCGCTTTGTCGTGACGAAATGGCTCGAGGCAGATCCCTATCCTCGCGCAGAGGTTGCCTACCTTCCCGATTTGGTCTGGGACGACAAGTTTGATTCTCAGCGCATGACTCTGGAACTTGAAGTTCGTGGACTCCTCACCCGAGCTAGCAAGTATGGCGAGATGATGTGGGAACCTGACACCGAAATCTCTGAAGAGCCCGTCGCCGCTATTTGGCAACTAGCGGCCATGCTGCCTGTCCCCCCTCAAGAACAGCACACCATGCTCGAGTCAGAAGACTTCGAAACCCTCATTGAAACAGCCCTTGCTATTTGTGCTGGCGGTAACCGGTTCCTTGATGGTCTCGATGCCGGGGAGTCACCCGAGCGCGCAGACTGACCTGCGAGATACTGGAGCAATGACCGGCTCACAGTCCCCAGAATCATGGAATGACGCCGTGTTGCGCACGCAACACCACCCTCACTTCATGCAGTCACTGGCCTGGGCACAGTTCAAGACAGGTTCCGGTTGGGAGCCTTCCGGTCAGCACCTCACTGATTCCTCTGGAGCAGAAGTTCTTGCCGTTCAAGAGTTCACTCGACCAGCATTCGGCTTGGGTAACCTCATTCACGCTCCCCGTGTATCTGGGATGACTCCCGACAAGGTGAAGATCCTCACCGATCATGCCAAGAAGCTGCGCGGTGGCAAGAACCTTGCTTACAAGATTGAGACATACCAGCAGACCGATCCAGATCTGATCGCTGCCTACAAGAGCAATGGCTGGGTCGAGGCATACCCTTCGCAGTATCAGTGGTCAGTCACCGTTGACCTCACTCCTGACGAAGACACCATATTTGCGAACTTTGGCCCCAAGGCCCGCAATCACCTCCGCTTTGCCATGAAGGCAGACATTGAGGTCAACCGTGTTCCCTTCTCAGAAGAGAACATTGTTCAACTTCTCCAGCTGGTTGGTGGAACCAAGGATCGCTCAGGTGCGTTCTTCCGATCTGAGGACTACCTGCGTAAGGCGTGGGGCACCTTCGATGCTGCTGGCCAGGCCTACCTCTACCAAGCACATCATGAAGGCACACTGATTGCCGCTGCAGTGGTCTTCACCTTCGGCAAAAAGGCTTGGTACAAAGACGGCGGCTCTATTCGCACCCAAAAGCGCCTGCCTGCTCCTCACCTGATGCAGTGGACCATCATGCGTGATCTCAAAGCCGAAGGCTTTGAAGCCTATGACCTGGGTAACGTTCCAGACCCTGAGAACATCACTGCAGGAGCTATGGAAGGCCTCTGGCACTTCAAGACAGGCTTCAACTCCACCGTTGACACCTACATGCCAGCATTTGAGTATCCCTTGAACTCCAAACAGAAGCTGTGGAACAAGTTTGAGACTAAGTTCCTTGGTCTCTACTCGCGCCTGCGCAAGGACTACTGGTACTAACTACTTCTTAGAAGCGGGGTGGTCCATCCGCATATAGACGCCACCCTTCTTCAGCTCATCAAGCATTTGGTTCAGGCGCTTCTGGCGAATCTCTTGCCGAACTGCTCGAGTGATCCAAGCCAGGTAGTCATTGCGTTGATACGCAGGTCTGTGGTCGTAGTCAGCACGCAGGCCATTCTGTTCCAGCGCTAACTTCACGTCCGCAGGCATCTCCACGAGCTTGCGACGCAGGTTTCCCTTTTTGTCGCGCATATCTCGAGAGCTCATGTGGCCAGCGTAGTCTGAACGTATGAATGATGTTGTGAAATACAACGAAGCAGCTGATGCCACCAACCGCCCTGTTATTGACTTCCTCTTTGAAGAGTTCCAACAGGCACTCCCCACAGCCACTTTCAAGGTCTGGCACGGAGCACCCGTATTCTTTCTCGATGACATTCCTGTTGCGGGATACCAAGACCACAAGCATGGCGTGAAGGTGTTGTTCTGGAGTGGGAAAGACTTTTCAGAGCCAGGGCTTCTCGGCATAGGCAAGCACAGGGCCGCCGGCATCACATATACGGATGTTGCAGCAATCAACGTGGAAGACCTCAGGCGCTATCTCCGCTTGAGCACAGAGATCATCTGGGACTATCGGTCACTGCGGCCTAAGAAGTAATTACTTCGCCAGCTTTCTTTTTCTGTAAATGCGGTCCGCTGTGTAACCAGAAAGCGGAAGAAGTAAGAATACTGAAAATGCGACCACACCCATCATGAATATGATGAGGGCGTCATTGGGTCCGTCCTCTTCCCAATCTGTTTGCAGAGCTGGTGTGAAGAAAAGTACTACGCAAATTGTCGCGATTACAAAAATGAGTGCGGAAGCAACATAAATGAGTTTTTTGCCGTTGAATTGCTGTCGGCCTTGATCAAAAAGTACACGAGAAATGAGCGCACCTAGCGCGATAAAGAACGCCCCTAAAAAAATTGGCATCAACAAAGCCAGGAGCAGAAACAACCCAAGTAAAACTAGGGAGTACTTGTAGGTGTCTATCCAATTCTTCATTTCGGATCCTTCTTTTCAGGATCAGGAAACGGCAATGTAGCGATGATAAGTGCAGTAATCAGAGGGCTAAACGCTAGCGATAACCAGAAGAATGATTTCCTGTTGCGGAGTTTTCTCTCCGCTGCACGTCCCACTTTGGAAGCGCCCCAGAAATAGAAAAAGATTATTGCTCCATAGAAGAGCAGAAATATTAGTGAATAACTTGCCACGTTCATAGATCCCCCGATCTAGAGTCCTAAGTAATCCAGTGTGTTATGAAGTTACCAATTGAGACAAAAACCTCAACGATTCCTCCCCAAAAATTTCTATCTTGCTCTTCTGAAGAAGTCTTTCGGTTTCTCTTAATTTTGTCCCCCTCGAACAATTAAACTTTATCCAGATTCTTTCTCAGGCGAAATACCAAAGCTTGAGCAAGGTTTATGTTCAAATTACACAGGACAGAGAACAGTCGAATAAAACAAAACACCCTCCATTTCTGGAGGGTGTTTCTTGTTGTGGAGCCTAGGAGAATCGAACTCCTGACCTCCTGCTTGCAAAGCAGGCGCTCTACCAATTGAGCTAAGGCCCCGATTGCTTTTACTACTTTACATCAAAATATAAAGAGCAATTGCGTGGGGCTACCAGGACTTGAACCTGGGACCTCTTCATTATCAGTGAAGCGCTCTAACCACCTGAGCTATAGCCCCGCTTAGGCAGATTCGAGACTACCGGAATCCCGGCAAATCTCTAAATCGAGCCTTGGGTTGGTTACTGCTGGTTGGTGAAACCAACCGACAAACCACCCGTAATCTTGGCTGCTGCGTTGTATAGAACCGCGCAAATTGCACCCATGACGGTGATGACGATCAGGTTGACCAGACCAACTGCAGCAGCTGCACCCACGGTTTTACCAATAGAGGCAATGCTGTTGATGTCGAAGGAATTGCTTCCCAGAACCTCACCAGCAACGCTGTTCGCGGTCTCGAAGATACCGGTCTGAACGAAGACTAAGTACAGAAGCAAGGTGCCAACAACGACAACGATGAACTGTGCCAAACCAAGAAGGAACGACATCTTGAGCGCAGACATGAAGTCGACATAAACGAGCTTCAGGCGAACCTGCTTAGCCTCAGGACCCTTAGGGGCCTTGGGCTCGCTCTTGGGAAGCTTGTCTTTGAGCTTCTGTGCCAATGCGTTACTCATTTGGTGCCTCTTCCACTACAGCGTCTCCGCTGATTGCTTCTACTTCTTCTTCAACTGCATCTTCTGCAGACTCAAGATTACGCTCTGAATTGCGTGCGACGGCAAGAATCTTGTCGCCCTCTTCAAATCGGGCGAAGACAACACCCATGGTGTCACGTCCCTTGGCAGGAACTTCGTTCACTGCCGAGCGGACAACCTTGCCGGTTTCGAGGACAACGAGAACTTCGTCTTCTTCACCAACAATGAGTGATCCGACCAGATCTCCGCGGTCTTCGCTGAGCTTGGCCACCTTGATTCCCAGGCCACCACGGTTTTGTGTGCGGTACTGGTCAGCAGAGGTGCGCTTGGCGTAACCACCCTCGGTGACAACGAAGACAAATCCAGAGTCAGATACCAGCGAGGCAGACAGCAGACTGTCTCCACCGCGGAACTTCATACCGGTGACACCAGACGTCGAACGGCCCATGGGGCGAAGTGCCTCATCGGTTGCGGTGAAGCGAATGCTCATACCCTTGCGGGAAACAAGGAGAACGTCCGAGTCAGCTTCGAGAAGGAGTGCCGAGACGAGTTCGTCACCTTCGCGCAGTTTGATGGCGATGATGCCACCGGTGCGGTTGGTGTCGTATTCGGTTAGAGCAGTCTTCTTGATCAAACCATCGCGAGTTGCCAGGGCGAGGTACTGAGCTGTCTGGTAGTCGCGAATGTCGAGAATCTGGGTGACCTGCTCATCAGGAGCAAGTGCCAAGAGGTTAGCAATGTGCTGACCCTTAGCGTCACGACCTGCTTCTTGAACTTCATAGGCCTTCGCGCGGTAAACACGTCCAGTGTTAGTGAAGAACAAGAGCCAGTGGTGAGTGGTGGTGACGAAGAAGTGCTCGACTACGTCATCAGCTCGGAGCTGAGCACCCTTGACGCCACGGCCACCACGGTGCTGGCTGCGGTAGTTGTCACTGCGGGTGCGCTTGATGTAGCCGCCACGGGTAACGGTGATAACCATTTCCTCTTCAGGAATGAGGTCTTCCACGTTCATGTCGCCGTCGAAGCCAGGCATAATCTCGGAACGACGGTCATCGCCGTAACGGGCAACGATGTCAGTGAGTTCTTCTGAAACAATCTCGCGCTGACGAGAAGGGCTAGCCAAGATGGCGTTGAACTCAGTGATCTGAGCTTCCAACTCGTTGGCTTCGTCAATGATCTTCTGACGTTCCAGTGCGGCCAGACGACGGAGCTGCATTTCCAAGATGGCGCGAGCTTGCAGCTCGTCAATCTTGAGGAAGGCAATCAGGCTGTCACGAGCATCTTCAACAGTGGAGCTCTTGCGGATCAGGGCAATCACTTCATCGAGAGCATCCAGTGCTGCAAGGTAACCCTTGAGGATGTGCATGCGCTCTTCTGCCTTGCGCAGACGGAACTGCGTGCGGCGAACGATGACGTCAATCTGGTGCTCAACCCAGTTGGAGATGAATCCATCAATGGCGAGGGTGCGAGGGATGCCATCCACGATGGCAAGCATGTTTGCGCCGAAGTTTTCCTGGAGCTGGGTCTGCTTGTAGAGGTTGTTGAGAACAACCTTTGCTACAGCATCGCGCTTGAGCACGATAACCAGTCGCTGACCGGTACGACCCGAGGTCTCATCGCGGATATCCGCGATGCCGGTGATCTTGCCGTCCTTGACGAGCTCCGCGATCTTGATCGCGAGGTTGTCAGGGTTGACTTGGTAGGGAAGCTCGGTGACGACCAGGCAGGTACGGCCCTGAAGTTCTTCAACGCTAACCACGGCACGCATCGTGATGGAACCGCGGCCAGTGCGGTACGCGTCCTGAATTCCCTTGATGCCCAGAATCTGTGCACCGGTGGGGAAGTCAGGTCCCTTGATGCGAGAGATCAGTGCTTCGAGGAGCTCTTCACGCGTTGCATCAGGGTTAGCCAGTGACCAGAGTGCACCTTCGGCAACCTCACGCAGGTTGTGTGGAGGAATGTTGGTGGCCATACCCACGGCAATACCAACCGAGCCGTTGACCAGCAGGTTGGGGAAGCGCGCAGGAAGAATCGAAGGCTCTTGGGTGCGGCCGTCGTAGTTGTCCTGGAAATCGACGGTTTCTTCGTCGATGTCGCGAACCATTTCCAGCGCCAGGGGAGCCATCTTGGTTTCGGTGTAACGAGGAGCAGCAGCAGAGTCGTTACCGGCAGAGCCAAAGTTTCCCTGACCGAGTGCCAGTGGGTAACGCAACGACCAAGGCTGAACCAGACGCACGAGTGCGTCATAGATGGCCGAGTCACCGTGCGGGTGGAACTGACCCATGACGTCACCGACGACACGAGCACACTTAGAGAATGCCTTGTCGGGGCGGTAGCCACCGTCATACATCGCGTAGATCACACGACGGTGAACAGGCTTGAGGCCATCACGAACGTCAGGAAGTGCGCGGCCCACGATAACGCTCATCGCGTAGTCGAGGTAGGAACGCTGCATCTCCAGTTGCAGGTCTACCTGCTGGATGCGGTTCTCTCCGTTTTCGTCAGTTGTGACGAGGTTGTCGTTAGATGTCAAGGAAACGCACATCCTTTGCATTCTTCTGGATGAAGTTTCGACGTGATTCCACGTCTTCACCCATCAGGGTTGAGAAAATTTCGTCAGCAGCAACTGCGTCATCCAGGGTGACCTGAAGCAGGGTGCGAGTTTCTGGGTTCATAGTGGTGTCCCACAGTTCGCGGTAGTCCATCTCACCGAGACCCTTGTAGCGCTGGATTCCATTGTCTTTTGGAATCTTGCGACCAGCTGCGAGGCCAGCTTCAAGCTGGCGGTCGCGCTGTTCGTCCGAGTACACGTACTCGTGATCAGCGTTCGACCACTTCAGTCGATACAGCGGTGGTTGAGCGAGGTAAACATAACCGAGCTCAATCAGTGGCTTCATGTAACGGAAGAGCAGAGTCAGCAACAAGGTGGTGATGTGCTGGCCGTCAACATCCGCATCGGCCATGAGCACAATCTTGTGATACCTCGCCTTTTCGGGGTTGAAGTCTTCGCCCACGCCTGCACCGAAAGCAGTAATCATGGCCTGGACTTCGTTGTTGGCGAGAGCCTTATCGAGGCGTGCCTTCTCCACGTTGAGGATCTTGCCTCGCAGAGGAAGGATCGCCTGAGTGTCAGGGTTACGGCCCTGAACGGCAGAACCACCAGCGGAGTCACCCTCCACCATGAAGATTTCAGAAAGTGAAGGGTCCTTGCTTGCGCAGTCCTTCAGCTTTCCAGGCATTCCGCCACCCTCAAGCAAACCCTTGCGACGTGCGGTTTCGCGCGCCTTGCGAGCTGCCATGCGAGCGGTTGCTGCCTGGAGTGCCTTACGGATAATGTCCTTGGCCTGGTTGGGGTTGCGCTCGAACCAGTCACCGAGGAAGTCACCGGTAATGCGCTGAACGAAAGCCTTCGCTTCAGTGTTACCAAGCTTGGTCTTGGTCTGACCTTCGAACTGGGGTTCGCCCAGCTTGATGGAGACAACTGCGGTGAGGCCTTCACGGACGTCATCACCGGAGAGGTTTTCGTCCTTCTCCTTAAGAATGCCCTTTTCGCGTGCGTACTTGTTGACCAAAGTGGTCATTGCGGCACGGAAGCCCTCTTCGTGGGTTCCACCCTCGTGAGTGTTAATAGTGTTTGCGTAGGTGTGAACACTCTCGCTGTACGCGGTGGTCCACTGCATCGCGATTTCACACGAGATCTTCTTGTCGGGATCTTCCAACTCGAAGTGAATGATCTCGTCGTGAACGATCTCGTTCTTCTTGATGCGGTTGAGGTACTCGACGTAGTCCATCAGACCGTTTTCGAACATGTATGAAACGGTGAGGGGGTTGCCCTCGTCATCGATCTGGTTCTCATCGATCAAGGTGATGCGCAGACCCTTGTTCAGGAAGGTCATCTGCTGGAAGCGAGCACGCAGAGTTTCGTAGTCGAACTCGACGGTTTCGAAAATGTCCGCATCTGGCCAGAACGTAATGGTTGTTCCAGAGTCTGTGGTCGCTGCACCCTTGGCCAATGGTGCTTCAGGAACACCAATGTTGAAGCTCTGGGTGTAGGAGAAGCCTTGACGCTTAACCTCGACCTCGAGGTGAGAAGACAGTGCGTTTACTACCGAGCTACCCACACCGTGCAGACCACCGGAGACGGCGTATCCGCCGCCGCCGAACTTTCCACCGGCGTGGAGGACGGTGAGAACAACCTCAACGGTCGACTTACCTTCGGTGGGGTGAATGTCGACTGGGATACCTCGACCGTTGTCAATGACGCGGATGCTGCCGTCTTTGCGCATGAAGACTTTGATGTCATCGCAGTGACCGGCGAGCGCCTCATCAACAGAGTTGTCAACGATCTCATAGACCAGGTGGTGAAGACCACGAGGACCGGTTGATCCGATGTACATACCGGGACGCTTACGAACCGCTTCAAGGCCTTCAAGAACCTGAATATTACTTGCGCCGTAATCGGCTTCTGCGGCTTGCTGTTCAGATTCAGTTGACATATGTTTCGGTGGCTCCCTTACGCACTTAACGTGACCCCTCATTCTACCTTTTGGGGGCTGGGAAAACCGGGAGAAACGGGCCGTAGGCGCGTTTTTATTTAGCGCTTGACCAGAAACCTATTTCTAACCGTAAGTATCGCGAGGACCACGCCCTGGAATTGATTTGGGGCCACGTTTCCAGCTTGGGGCGTTGGGGCCTTGAAAGCGGATTGCGGTAACGCCAGATTCTGGGTGGGATTGCAGAACTTTTGTGAGCACCTCGGTGCGCATCAAACGAAGCTGTGTTGCCCAGGCCGTGGACTCACACGCCACCGTCAATGTTGCGTCATCAATTCCTAGTGGAGTCGTCCGTGCCGCGATGTCTGGGCCGACGATTTCTGCCCAATCTGCCAGCAAATCCGACTTGGCTAACGGGGCCTTCCAACCGAGTTGCTGGGAGAGGTTATCGAGGACATCATCGAGGCCTTTGGGATCCCGGCCAGGGGAGAAGGGCATCTCGCTGGCATGCTCTTCCGCATTGCGTTTGCGGGCACGGGCATCTCGGGACAATTTCACGCGGGGAGTCCCGGTTGCTTTGGACTTCAACCGGGAATATAACGCCAGAGCTTCTGATTCTTCGGGCCCCGCCGCGTCAGCGGCGCCAGGCCCATTTGAGTTAATTTCAGTCATGAGCTGGGATTTCGTAACTAATGGTCCCCTTTTTCACGTGAAACACTTGCGTCATCAATTGTGGGGGAACATCTTCGGCAACCGCAGCAGTAATGAAGGTTTGCTCGAAATCTGCCACGGCTTCAGCGAGGCGTTCACGCCGAGCCGAGTCCAATTCTGCAAAAACGTCGTCCAAGATCAGGATTGGATCACCTAGTACTGATTCGCTGCGAAGCAGCCGCGCTGCTGAAAGCTTGAGTGAAAGCGCATAGGACCAAGTTTCACCATGGCTGGCATAACCCTTTGCGGGAAGATTGTTCAAGCCGAACTCGACATCATCCCGGTGAGGCCCAACAAGTGTCATTCCGCGCTCAATTTCCTGAACACGTCCTGTCTCGAGAAGGTTTTTGAACTTTTCGGCATAGGCCGCAGCGGATTCGGGCGCATCAATAGATGGTTTGAGATCAATACTCACGGCATGATCTGACCCAGCTATTGCTTCGTATGCTTCGCCGAGGGGTCCGGATAAATCAGCAAGGAGCCGGCGGCGCTCAGACGTGATCTCTGTGCCAAGCGCAACGAGCCGCTCATCCCAAATATCGAGAGTTCCGAGGTTTCCCGAATCAATATCTTTGACTCGCGCCGTTTTCAGCAAGGTATTGCGCTGTTTGAGCACGCGGTCATAGTCAGAAACCACCCCGGCAAGGCGAGGCGTGCGCTGAATAATCAGGTCATCCATGAACTTTCGGCGTCCAGATGGCTCACCCCGGACCAACATCAAGTCTTCTGGAGCAAATATCACGGTCGAGATATATCGGGGGAAGTCCCGAAGCTTGGCATTCGCGTGGTTGACCTGGGCTTTATTTGCACCGTTCCGGTTCAACTGTGCTTCGAGTAGGATCGTGCGGCCGTCATGTGCGAGGTTTACTCGCACAATGGCCGCATCTGATCCCTGTCGGATTAGCGCAGAGTCAATACTTGTTCGGTGAGAGCCCAGTGTCGCCAAAAAGTTAATTGCTTCGACGATATTTGTTTTGCCTTGGCCATTAGAGCCGACTAAAACAACAGAACCTAAGCCAGGTTCAATATCTGCCGTGGCGTAATTTCTAAAGTCTCGAAGACTGAGTGAGCTAACGTGCATCGCTCAGAAATTCACTTAAATTAGCGAAGAAGAAGGTTGGGCTGCAGAAGGTAGCGGTATGCATCTTCTGAAGGAGTGTCCTTCGAAGTCTGGCTTGTGATCAAGACAGGACCTGGCTTTGCTGGGTTCTCTACCGAGGTAAAGCCAATTCGAGTGAATTCAGAGTGAACAGCACCCAGACCATCAAGCAGGAAGTCTGGCTTGAGTGACACAACAACATCGGGGCCAGAAATCACGGCATCAATGGTTTCTGAAGCCTGTGCCTGCTCGCCACCAATTGCTTCAAGAGTGAGGCCGTTGTTCGCAAAGGTGAAACGCAGTGCTGCTTCGCGTTCAACAACAAGTTTGACGCGACGAGTAGCTTCGATGAGCTCTGCGGTGTTCACTACTGCGTAGTTCTCTACCTTTTCGGGGAACAAACGCTTGACGGGTGGGAAGTTTCCCTTGATCAAGAGTGAAGTTACTGTCTTGTTGTCAGCAGTGAACGCAATCAATTCACGATCATCCTTGTTGGTGATCGAAATGGAGATGTTGCCACTGTGACCGAAAGTTTTACCGATTTCCTGAATCGTACGAGCAGGAACCAAGGCAGTGATGTCTGCAACAGTTCCAGTTGATTCCCAAGGAATGTCACGGATTGCAACACGGTAGCGGTCGGTAGCGACCAAGCTCAAAGAATTTCCAGTGATTTCTAGCTGAACACCTGTAATGACGGGAGTCACATCATCGCGAGATGCGGCAACGGCAACCTGTGAAACTGCGGAAGAGAATTCTTCTGCAGGAAGAACTCCAGTTTCACCATCAACCTGAGGAATGGTGGGGTATTCCTCAACAGGCATGGAAAGCAGAGTGAAGTTTGCTGATCCGCAGCTGACCTGAATGCGTGACTCAACACTTTCAAAAGTGACAGGTGCATTCGGAAGGCGGTTTGCGATTTCTGCAAGCAAGCGGCCGGAAACCAATACTCGACCTGGTGTCTCAACAGTTGCGGCAACCTTAGTCTGAGTAGATACTTCGTAATCAAACGAAGAAAAAACGAGTCCCTCAGTGCTTGCTTCAATCAGCACACCCGAAAGAATGGGAAGAGTTGTTCGTGCTGGGAGCATCTTGACGGCAAAAGAGACTGCTTCGCTGAGCACATCTCTGTTTACTTGAAACTTCACCGTGGCGCCTTTCCGTTGATCCCCAAACCTGGGTCTCTCATGTTATCGCGGTTTTTTACAGTGAATTAAGCCAGGACGTAAAAGGTTATGGAATGGATTTGTTTAATTAATTAACTCTTTAATCTTCTTAACCTCTGTGGATACTGTGTATAACTCACAAGTTTTAGCCCCAGTGCTTGAAACTACAACGGCGTAAGTTGTGTTTGGCCTGTGTGTGAGAAGTCTCAGCCTCACACCAACACTGAATTACATATTTGCGTTATTCACACAAAAGAATTTTTCATACACAGGCAGCCTCGGCGATTTCCCCACATATTCACAGGGTTATCCACAGGGGGAAAACACCTAGTTATTGCGTGCGTATGAGCTGCGCTGCTTAATTCTGGTTGTTAACTCAGTGACCTGGTTGTAAATAGAACGACGTTCTTTCATCAACTCAGCAATTTTTTTGCAGGCGTGCATCACAGTGGTGTGATCGCGGCCACCAAAGAGTTGGCCAATCTTTGGAAGTGACAGGTTAGTCATTTCACGGCAGAGATACATGGCGATTTGGCGTGCAGTAGCAATAGCTTGTGCGCGAGAAGTACCCGTTAACTCATCAATACCGAGACGGAAATAGTCTGCAGTGTTGTTGATGATGTCAATTGGAGCAATGATGTCGTCTTCATCAAGAGTGATGAGGTCCTTCAACACTGTTTGAACCAACGGAAGATCTACTGCCTGCTTATTCAGGTTGGCAAAAGCCGTCACACGAATAAGAGTTCCCTCAAGCTCACGAATGTTGCTGGTGACTTTCGTGGCGATGAATTCCATGATGTTGTCAGGAACACTGAGCTTTTCGCGCTCTGCTTTTTTGCGCAGGATTGCAATACGTGTTTCAAGGTCAGGGGTTTGAACATCTGTGATGAGGCCCCACTCAAATCGAGTACGCATGCGGTCTTCGAAACCAGTCAAGTGCTTGGGCTGTACATCGCTGGTGATCACTACCTGCTTGTTGTGATCGTGAAGCGTGTTGAAAGTGTGGAAGAAAGCTTCCTGAGTTTCAGCTTTCCCTTGGAGGAACTGAATGTCATCGATCAGAAGAATGTCGATGTTGCGGTAACGGGACTGGAATGCAGCACCACGGTTATTAGCAATCGAGTTAATAAAGTCGTTGGTGAACTCTTCGCTACTGACATAACGAACACGAATAGTGGGATACAAACTCTGCGCGTAGTGACCAATGGCGTGAAGCAGGTGGGTTTTACCCAAACCGGACTCACCATAGATAAACAACGGGTTGTAAGCCTTGGCGGGGGCTTCGGCAACTGCTACGGCAGCGGCGTGAGCAAATCGGTTTGATCCACCAATAACAAAACTGTCGAAGTTGTAACGAGGGTTGAGGCGTGACTCAAGTTCACTCTCAGTTGCCATGATGGTTGGAGCAGTAACCGGGTTGCGGTCTTCTTTTACTTCTTCAACCTCAACGGCCGGTGCCGGTTCGGCCAGGGCTACTAGGTCTGGGTTGACCACGATGGCGAATGTAGAAACTTCACTCAATTGACCCAGGCTGCCAATGGCAGAAAGCAAAGGTCCGCGAAGCCGTTGTTCCACCATGCTGCGGGTGAAGTCGTTTGGAACTTCGAGATAGAAGGTTCCAGCCATGATGCCCTTGGGCTCAATGAGCGACGCAAATCCATACAACGGGGGAGTAACACCAGGATCTGAAGCAAGTGCTTCAAGAATGGAGTTCCACGTACCGCGCATGTTGTCGTCGGACATGTTTTTCCCCTCTGGTTATTCACTGAGTTATCCACCGTATTTTGGATGTTTCACGTGGACATGAGGTCTCAAGCGTGAAAAGCTGGGGATAACTCTTACTGACCGTATCGAAAACCTGTGGATTAAGGCAACTCGAGTTTCTACATATTTGCGTGTCGTTACGAAAATATAAACCTCAGAACATTCATAATCTGAGGTTGGTGTGTGCTCTGGTTTGACGGGAGCGCCGGAAAGCCTTAGATTTAATCGGTTGATGCCATTGCGCATCCCAATGTTTTGCGCCGCGCTCTCGTGGGCGCGCGACATCAGCCTTCATGGAGATTGACTTATGAGCAAGAGAACGTTCCAGCCAAACAACCGCCGCCGCGCCAAGGTGCACGGCTTCCGCCTTCGCATGCGTACCCGCGCCGGCCGCGCCATCTTGGCAGCACGCCGCCGCAAGGGCCGCACCGAACTCTCCGCTTAGTATCGGCCGTGCTCGATCGGGCACACCGATTGGCTTTGCCAACGGACTTCCGCCGAATTACTCGTCGCGGAACGAAACAGACCTCGTCTTTGGTTGTTGCTTATGCAATACCCAGTGACCGAGGTCTTTCTCGTTTCGGGATTGTCACCTCAAAGGCTGTCGGTAATGCTCCGACCCGTAATCGGGTTCGCCGCCAACTCAGAGCCATTGCGTGGGAGGCGAGAGACGCCAGAAGCGCAGACATTGTTATTCGTGCTTTGCCAGCCGCGGCCACAGTGACCTGGGATGTCTTGCACGCGGATGTTCTTAAGACCCTCGACAGACTGAACACTTCCGCATGAGAAAGTTTCTGTGGTTCGTGTTTCTTTTGCCGCGCAACATCATGATTTCCTTGGCTTTGGTCTACCGAAAAGTGATCTCTCCGCTCTATGGAGATGTCTGTCGGTACTACCCAACGTGCTCACATTACGGACTTCAGTCACTGCAGCAACGAGGCCTCATTGTGGGTTCTGCCCTAACACTGCGTAGGCTAGGTAGGTGCAACCCGTGGGCACTCGGTGGCGTCGATGATGTGCCGCCTGCGAAGCACAAGATTTTTAGAGTCACAACACTAGGTTTCGTTGTGATGAATGAAGGAAGGGCATAAAGCTCGTATGGACATTATCGGCACAATTCTGTGGCCTATTAAGTGGGCTATTGAGCTCATCCTTGTCTTCTTCCACTGGTTATTCACCAGCATGGGAATGGACCCAGCAGCAGGCGCTACCTGGGTTCTCGCCATTGTCGGCCTTGTTGTCGTTGTTCGTGCCGCACTGATTCCTGTCTTTGTTAAGCAGATCAAGAGCCAGCGCAAGATGCTCGAGATTGCTCCTGAGCTCAAGAAGATTCAGGACAAGTACAAGGGCAAGAAGGACCAGTTCTCCCGCGAAGCAATGTCCCGAGAGACCATGGAGCTTTACCGCCGCACCGGCAGTAACCCTCTGAGCTCCTGCCTTCCTCTCTTGCTGCAGATGCCCATCTTCTTTGGTCTGTTCTCCGTATTGAACGAAGCACAGAACTCCAAGGCTGGCGTTGGCCCACTCAACGCTGAGTTGGCAAAGCAGTTTGGTTCCGCTGAACTCTTTGGAATTGCTCCCCTGCACTCCACCTTTGTGAGTGCAATGAACGCGCAACCACAGCAGATCGCCGTCATGGTTATTGCCATGGTCATGGTTGTCCTGATGACTGCATCACAGTTCATCACTCAGCTGCAGATCGTCTCTAAGAACATGTCTGAAGAGACCAAGGCAAGCCCTGCTTTCCGTCAGCAGCGCATCCTGTTGTACCTACTCCCCCTTGTTTTCGCCTTCTCTGGCTTCACATTCCCCCTCGGCGTTATGTTCTACTGGCTCGTATCGAACTTCTGGACCATGGGTCAGCAGTTCATCGTGATCCGCAACATGCCTACTCCTGGTAGCCAGGCAGCAAAAGACCGCGAAGAGCGCCTTGCTCGTCGCGGCAAGCTCCCCAAGGGAACCACTGAAGTTATCGAAGTAGAAGCACCTAAGCCCATTCAGCGCGCACAGCCTGTGAGCAAGAACCGCGCAAAGAAGTCCGGAAAGAAGAAGTAATTATGCCTGAAGACCTCACCCCAGAACCCAAAGCTGCTCCCACCATCAAAGACCTCGAGAACGAGGGTGATGTTGCCGCCGACTACATCGAAGAACTCCTCGATATCGCAGATCTCGATGGCGACCTCGACATCGATGCCCGTAACGGCCGCGCTTACGTCTCCGTAACCGCTTCAGAACAGGGCAACGTCCGCGTTCTTTCTCGCCCCGAGACCGTTTCTGCACTGCAGGAGCTCACTCGCTTGGCAGTTCAGAACAAGACCGGCCAGTACTCACGCCTGATTCTGGACGTGGGTGGCTCACGCCAGACTCGCGAGCAGGAACTTGCTGCACTCGTTGACGCTGCTGCTGCACGTCTCGAAGGCGGAGCTGCTGCCGCTGCACTTCCTCCCATGAGCTCCTACGAGCGCAAGCTTGTGCACGACCTGGTGAGCGAGCGTGGCTTGGTGTCACACTCCGACGGTGAGGGCAAGGACCGCCACACCGTTATCACCGCCGGCGCATAGTTTCACGTGAAACATTGACTCCCGAATATGAAGCGGAGCCAGCTCAAGCGGCTCAAGTATTTGGAGATCAACTCGCTCTAGCCCGCCAATTCACTGCGAACTTGGCACAGTATGGCGAGGAACTGGGCCTGATTGGCCCACTTGAACTCCCCCGTTTGTGGTCACGCCACATCCTCAACTGCGGCATTGTTGCGCCTTTACTGAATGGTCGCGTCGGTGACGTCGGCAGCGGCGCGGGGCTTCCGGGCCTTGTTCTGGCAATTGCACGCCCAGATGTTGAGTTCGTCCTGATTGAGCCTATGGAACGTCGCACGGCTTGGCTGAATGACCAGGTGGCTGAACTTGGTCTGACCAACGTCACAGTGGTCCGCGATCGCGCCGAAGATGTCCGCAGGGATGTTCTTCTGGACCAAGTGACTGCTCGTGCAGTCAGTGCGTTGAAGAAGCTCATCCCCATGACTGCTCCCCTGGTTCGCCCCGGCGGAGAACTAGTCCTCATGAAGGGCGCCGGAGCTGCTGCTGAAATTGAAGCCGCTTCCAAGCAGATTCGTGCCTTCAAGCTCCACAATGTAGAGGTTCTCACCCTGGGTGAGGGAATCCTCGATGAAGTAACGAGGGTGGTTCGGGCTACAGTTGAGTAGACCTCGTTCCGCACTTGTTTGATCCAAAGGTTTCACGTGAAACATCCCGAAGAATCGATTGATACGTCACTCAGTGGCGCCGATTCCCCTTTGGCGCGCGAACTGAGTGATCTGACCGCACGCCGACGGATCCTGGATCAACCAGCACCCCCACTCCCTGCGCGCCCCCGTGTATTTACGGTGTCAAACCAAAAGGGTGGAGTCGGAAAGACCACGACCACCGTCAACATTGCTGCAGCTCTCGCTCGCTTTGGCGCCAAGGTTCTTGTTATTGACCTGGATCCTCAGGGAAACGCGTCCACTGCGTTGGGTATTGACCACCACGGAGACATCCCCAGCATTTATGACGTTCTGGTCGAAGGAAAGTCTCTGAGTTCTGTAATTCAAAAGAGCACCGAGGAAGGTGAGCTCTACTGCGCTCCCTCCAATCTGGATCTTGCGGGTGCAGAAATTCAGATGTTCAGTATTGAACGTCGCGAATACCTCCTCCGGGACGCTCTGGAACGTTTTTTCAATGAGCACGGTAACGATTACCACTACGTCTTCATTGACTGCCCACCTTCGCTGGGCTTGCTCACCATCAATGCTTTTAGCTCTGCTCGTGAAGTTCTGATTCCCATTCAGTGCGAGTACTACGCCCTTGAAGGTCTGACTCAACTCCTGAGCACGATTGAGATGATCAACCAGGGGCTGAACCCCTATCTCCAGGTCTCCACCATCTTGCTCACCATGTTTGATAGCCGCACCCGTCTCGCCCACGAAGTAGCGGAAGATGTGCGCCAGCACTTCCCCCAGCAGGTGCTCAACGCCGTCATTCCTCGCGCTGTGCGCGTTTCTGAGGCCCCTAGCTACAGCCAGACCGTTGTCAGCTACGACACCATGTCTGTCGGCTCCATTTCTTATATCGAAGCAGCACACGAGATCGCCCTCCGCGGCGCTCCCGGAGCTGCCAGCACTACTAACCAGGAGGCCACAGATGGCAACGAATAAGCGCACCGGTCTCGGCCGCGGCATTGGCTCACTCATTCCCACGGCTCCCACCACTGAGCGTCCCGTGGACGTCTTCTTCCCCGACCAGGTGGGCACCGGCGCTATTCCTGTTGTGGAGAACAACAATGCCAACCTTGTTGAAGTCCCCGGTGCACGCCTGGCCTTCATCTCCCCCAACCTTGTTATTCCCAACCCCCAGCAGCCTCGTAAGGTCTTCAACCCCGAGGACCTTGCTGAACTGGTTCACAGCATCCGCGAGATCGGAATCCTGCAGCCCATCGTGGTTCGTAGCATTCCTGGTTCAGAAAACTTTGAGCTCATCATGGGTGAGCGTCGTCTCCGTGCGTCGAAGGAAGTAGGCCTCGAGCAGATCCCGGTCATCATTCGTGACACCGCCGATGAAGACATGCTCCGTGATGCACTGCTGGAGAACCTCCACCGTTCGCAGCTGAACCCACTCGAAGAAGCTTCTGCCTACCAGCAGCTCATGGCCGACTTCGGCATCACTCAGGAGCAGCTCGCTGAGCGCATTGGTCGTTCACGTCCCCAGATCTCGAACACCATCCGTTTGCTCCGTCTTCCACCCTTGGTTCAGAAGCGCGTCGCCGCTGGTGTTCTTAGTGCAGGTCACGCCCGTGCCATCTTGGCTGTGGGCGACCCCGAAGCCATGCAGCGCTTGGCAGACAAGATTGTCAACGAAGACCTTTCGGTTCGTGCCGCTGAAGCACTCGCTGGCGAAGCTCCCACCGCCAAGAAGCCCAAGCCTGTCGCGGGAACCCGTCGTGGCCACCTCGACGAGATTGCCGAACGCCTCGGAGATCGCCTCGATACTCGGGTAAAGATCGCCCTCAGCGCTAAAAAAGGCCTGATCAGCATCGAATTTGCAACTATTGGTGACCTGAACCGTATTCTCGCCGAACTGGGCGAGACCCCGTTCGGCCAGAACTAGTTTCCACGTGAAACGTGGGCGGGCAACAGCCTAGTTTGCTGCTGCGCGAGCGAGAGCTTCGTAGAGCTGTCCGAGTTCAACACCGGATGCCTCAATAGCAAGTGGCGCACTCGAGGTCTCGGTCAGACCAGGAAGCGAGTTTGCTTCGAGGAACCAGGGCTCGCCTGCCTCGTCCACAATGAGGTCAATGCGAGAGAGCTGGGAGAGACCCAAGGTCTCGTGAACAGACACTGCAGCTGCAGAAATCTTGGCCGACACCTCATCGGAGACACGTGCGGGGACAAAGAAGGTGGTTTCTCCGGCGTTGTAACGGGCTTCAAAGCTGTAGACGCCATCCAGAGGGACGATTTCAACTGCAGGCAGGGCAGTAGCGCCAGTTGGGCCGTCTGTGACCGTCACGGCCACTTCAGTGCCCGCAATGAACTTCTCTACGAGAGCGACGTCGTTGTAGGTGAAGGCATCCACCATGGCACGAGGGAGATCCTCTGCCTTGGTCACGATGGACACACCTTGGGCAGAACCACCAGATGCGGGCTTCACCACGACATGATTTCCCAGTTCAAAGGCAATTAATTCCAAAACCGAACCAGCGCCGAGCTCACGGAATGCTTCACGTGCAACGGTAATGGATGGAGCAGTTCTCACACCTGCGCGAGATACCAACGTCTTTGCAACCGGCTTGGACCATGCCAGTCGTGCAGCAGCAGCTGATGGTCCGACGTAGTTGTAACCAGATGCACGAAGCAGATCAAGAACAGCTCCGTCTTCACCGCTGGATCCGTGCAGTGCAGGCCAGACAACGTCAGGGTTCAGGTTCTTGAGAGTGGCAAACAGGGACGCATCGGGGTCAATGATGGTGACGTTGTGTCCACGGGCAGTGAGGGCATCAGCCACGCGACGACCGGATCGCAAGGACACCTCACGCTCGTGCGAAATCCCACCAGAAAGAACGGCGATGTTGAGAGATGACATAAATAGCCTCGTGTTCTTAGCTCAGGTCAGGTGGTGGGGCAATGACGTTGTCGTCACCGGCAGCAGCGGTGAGGGAACCAGTTCCCGCGAAATCAGCAAGGAGATCCAGCTCACCTCGGATCACCGTGGCAAGACGACGAATACCGATCTTGATGTTCTCAGGAGTGGGGTAGCAGAAGGAGAGACGGAGGTTTTGACGTCCTCCACCATCTGCGAAGAATGCAGTTCCAGGTGTGTAAGCAACTAATTCGGTTACTGCACGAGGCAACATCGCCTTGGAATCGAGGTTTTCGGGCAATGAGCACCAGATGTAGAACCCGCCGTTGGGCACATTCCAGCTCAAGTCAGGCAGGTGTTCTTCCAGAGCCTCAAGCATGGCATCGCGACGCTCTTTGTAGACACCGCGGAAGGTTTCAATCTGACCCTTCCAGTCGGCCTGGCTCAAATATTCAGAAATCACCATTTGGCTGAACGAGCTGGGGCACAAAATGGCCGCTTCTGCCGCAAGAACAAGCTTTTCGCGGATGGCGTGGGGGGCCAAAGCCCAGCCCACGCGGAATCCGGGAGCCAGCGTCTTCGAGAAAGACCCTAAATAGATCACGCCATCATCGTTGAGTGAACGAATTGCAGGAGGAACGTCTTCTTCGAAAGAAAGAAGACCGTAGGGGTTGTCTTCCAGGATGAGAATCCCGTTGCTCTGGCAAATCTCCAGAATCTCAGGGCGACGCTCTGCAGAGAGAGTCACACCGGCAGGGTTGTGGAAATTCGGGATTGTGTAAAGGAACTTGATGGTGCGCCCCGACGCCTTTACCTCAGCGATAGCTTCGCGGAGCTTCTCTGGAATGAGGCCGTTCTCATCCATCAAAACGTGCACCACATCAGCCTGGTAGCTGCGGAAAACACCAATAGCGCCCACATAACTGGGGGCTTCAGCCAGAATGACGTCACCTGGATCAATGAAGAGCTTGGTTACGAGATCGAGTGCCTGCTGGCTACCAGTGGTGACGACAACGTCATCCACCGAAGCAGAAATACCTTCGAGGGCCATGATTTCCAGAATT
This sequence comes from Aurantimicrobium minutum, assembly GCF_029892845.1. Taxonomy (GTDB): domain Bacteria; phylum Actinomycetota; class Actinomycetes; order Actinomycetales; family Microbacteriaceae; genus Aurantimicrobium; species Aurantimicrobium minutum_B. The sequence continues at coordinate 299,329 of NZ_JARXVT010000002.1, read as the reverse complement.
TGCTCACGCAACGCAGGAACGCCCTGACCTGAGCCATATTGCATGGCCATGGGGCCGTTGTCTTTCATGACCTTTTCGAGAGCACCGTTGACCAGGGACTCTGGTAGCGCGCGAACATACGGCATGCCACCGGCAAGAGAGACAACTTCGGGACGAGAGGCCACCGCGAAAAGGGCGCGCACTTCTGAGGCGCTCAGTCCGGCAGAACGGCTGGCGTAGTGATTGAACCAGGGATCAAGGTTAATTCCTTGACCGGTCTCGTTATTCTCGGCCACGTAGTCAATCGTAGTTGGGATTTTTAGGGGTTAACTGCCGTTGGCCGCCTGAGAAGACTCAGACGGCCAACGATGAAGCAAAATTAGCCGATGTAGTCTGCGAGATCGTGCTCGAGAGCTGGCTTGGGCTTGGCACCGATGATGGTCTTGGTGACCTCACCGTTGACGAAGACCTTCATCGCGGGGATGGAGGTGATCTGGTAGGTCATCGCGGTCTGAGGGTTCTCGTCCACGTTGAGCTTCACGATCTCGATCTTGTCGCCGTGCTCGGCACGGATCTGGTCGAGGATGGGACCCACTGCGCGGCAGGGGCCACACCATTCAGCCCAGAAGTCAACGAGAACGGGCTTGCCGCTCTTGAGGACGTCTGCGTCGAAGCTTGCGTCAGTAACTGCGGGTGCTGCAGACATGATTTCTCCTAGTAATTAGTTGTTTTCGGCCTGCGCGAGCAACTCGGCAGGAAGTGATTGGAGGTAGTGCTCTGCATCTAGTGCAGCAACAGTTCCGCTCGCTGCGGCAGTAACTGCCTGGCGGTAGGTGGGGTCAACCACGTCACCGGCAGCAAAGACACCGGTGAGGTTGGTCTTGGAGGTGCGACCCTTCACTGCAACGGTTCCCTCAGGTGCGAGGTCCAATTGTCCGTGAATGAGCTGGGTGCGGGGGTCATTACCAATGGCAATGAACAATCCTTGAAGTTCAACCTCGCTGAGATCACCGGTAACCGTGTTCTTGATGGTCACACCGGTGAGTGACTCAGCACCATTGAGCGAGTCAATCGTGGAGTTCCACAGGAATTCAATCTTGGGGTTTGCCATGGCGCGGTCCTGCATGATCTTCGAGGCACGCAGCGTCTCGGAACGGTGAATGACATAGACCTTGTCCGCAAAGCGAGTGAGGAAGTTGGCTTCTTCCATGGCGGAGTCGCCACCGCCGACGATGGCGACCGTCTTCTGGCGGAAGAAGAAGCCATCGCAGGTTGCACACCAGGAAACACCGTGACCAGAGAGGCGGTCTTCGTCAGGAAGGCCGAGCTTACGGTTGGCAGAACCAGTAGCAAAGATCACGCTGAGTGCCTCGAATGTCTGGCCACCACCAGTGGTGACGCGCTTGACGTCTCCTGCAAGCTCCAGGCTGACAACGTCATCCATCAGGATTTCGGCACCGAACTTCTCTGCCTGTTCCTGCATCTTCATCATGAGTTCAGGACCCATGATTCCTTCAGGGAAACCGGGGAAGTTCTCCACCTCAGTGGTGTTCATCAGTTCGCCACCTGCTTCAACAGAGGACGCGATTACCAGGGGCTTGAAGTTTGCGCGAGCAGCATAGATCGCAGCGGTGTAGCCAGCTGGACCCGAACCAATGATGATGACTTGACGCACAAAAACTCCAAGAAAAGGAAGAGAATGCCTGAAGTACAGGCACAGAAGTAAACCCAGTCTACTGGCCGGTTATTCCCGAAAGCTGGAGATATGTGGGGTGCCGAAGGTGAATAGTGGGGGAAATATTCAGAGCAGTTTAGGAAGTGCTGACAGATCCTGATTTACGGCGACGAACCGTTCTGATCACACCGGCGGTAAGCAAGCCCACAAAAGCTAGTGCCACTGCACCGAGCCCCCAGGTTTCCCAATCAGCACGAACATTGATGGGGATAGCAACGGGCTCTCCCACGGGCACGCCATCAACTGATTGCAAGCTCACCGTCAGGATCGAGCTACCGTTACTAACTTGGGCCTGAACAGGGATTTGTGCCTTAGCTTGTGATTCGGGCTGAATCGTGACTTTCTCCGAGCCCTGAACAATCAACCGAGCGTTGTTGGGGTCGGCATTGACCATGACAGTCACCGGCTGAAGCAGTGAGTTGAGCACGGAGATAGGAATATTGGCCTGTCCACCGACCATGTTGATGGTGCTGCTGGTGACAACAGAGACCGATGTCAGCACTTTCTCACTGTTGCGCAGGCTTTCAGAAACGGCCGTGGACCACTCGTCATTACCGAGCCATCCCACAGACAACACTGCAGCCAACTCACGTGAGGCAGGGCTTGTGATCAAACTGGGGTCTTCAGCGATGGTAGCGAAAGACGCAACCTGGGCATTGCGAGCAATCAAGCTACTGGCAACCGAGATTCGCTGGGAAGACTCGGGAGAATCCACGATCTCCAGTGAAGAAGTAGCTGCACTCAAGCCACTGGAGAGAGTTCCTGAACTTACCCAGCTTTGCCCTAACAGAGTGTCCAGGGTTTGGCCCAGCTTGGACAGTCCCGTAATGCTGAATGTTTCACGTGGCAACGCAGCAAACGCTCGCCCAGCTTGAGTGTCATCCACGGCTGACACGGCAACATATGACGCTGCACGGGACACGTCATTGTTATTCAGCGCCGAACTTAACCCGTTCAACGTCACCAGGCTGGGGAGACCCGCAGCGAGACCTGAAGACATATTGTCTCCGGCCACATTCCCAGAGGAAAGAATGGAAGTGGTGAGCCCACTGGCAGATAAAATACCCAGGTCAGACGCAATTACTGAGTTACCAGCTGGCCACGCAATCGAGTTCAGCGTGGGGGTAAATAGGGGCGCCACAACGGGGGCAGGCGATGCAGTGGGAGCCGGTGAAGCAGAGGCCTCATCAAGAACCAGGGGAGTGATGACGTCACTGGTGGACGGAGTCAACAAAGTCGACGAACCTGCCTGGGCTTGGGCTGAAATGTCGGCATCTGCCCAAGCCAGCAGGAAGCTTTCATTGGGGAGTGCCTTCAGTGCTTGCAGCCACAAAGTAACACCATCTGGAGCGGTGTCCCCCAATGCCTCAATCGAGCCAAGAATGCGAGGGTCAATGCCCACGGCAACGGGGCGACCCTGGGCAACAGCCAACTGGCGGGTCAAAATGCCACTGGGGCCAGTAAGTTCCGTCAACTCTGCTGCGGTGAGCAGACCAGATGTGCTGGGCGGGGGAACAATCGCCAGAATTCCGGTGAAGGCTGCCTTTGTGTCAGGCGATGAAGGAGTCCACACAAACGAAGAACGCCCGGTTGCGGTGCTTTCGTCATTGAGCAGGTAATTCGCTGCGAGACCTCGAGCACCCCAGATTCCGCCGAAACGACCGGAATTGAGCGGGAGCTCAACGGAGACGTCGACGGTTTTGCCAGCGAGGATCTCTGGAATATCAACCGTGGCGAGATAACGACCAGGCTGAGCTTCTTCATCCTCTGTCGCAAACCAGGCATCGAGATCTGCAACTGTTGTGATGGCAGCGGAGGGCGCGGTAATAATCGCCTCGCCCACAGCCAGAGTTTGCGAACCAGAATTGGTCACGCTCACGGTGACCGTAAGGTTTTGGCCTGGGCCTGCGCTCACCACAGAGGGAGTGATCACTACGGTGGCGTTTTCTGCTGCCTGTGCTGGGGGAAGATTCGATGAAACAATGCCGGCGACAAGAAGCAACAGAGCGACGAAGGCTGCTGAAAGCGACAGTGCGACGCGTCGAATCAGCAGGGAAGGCATCCTGCCATTGTAGGCGTCGCAACCGAAGAACTTCCTGATGCTCCCCGTAGAATGACGGGAAATGCACAGTGTCGCCTCCGCAATCGAATCGATTACTCAGTTGAGTAAGTCGCCCAGCGTTTCACGCTTGGCGGCAGCATTTGCTGATGCCGGATACGAACTCGCACTTGTCGGCGGCCCTGTTCGCGATGCGTTCTTGGGGCACGCAGTCCATGACCTCGACTTCACCACCAATGCGCTCCCCGATGACATCATTCGTGTGGTCGAACCCATTTCAGAAGCCCACTGGGACATCGGCCGCGACTTTGGCACGATTGGTGCCCAGATCGCGGGCGAAAAGGTCGAAATCACGACCTATCGCGCAGACCAGTACGACGGCAAGACGCGAAAGCCGGTTGTTGCATTCGGCGACAGCCTCGAAGAGGACCTCTCTCGCCGGGACTTCCGCGTGAACGCCATGGCTGTGCGCTTGCCCGAGCTCGTTCTTGTTGACCCGTCAGGTGGCGTTGAAGACTTGATGGCAGGAATTCTCCGCGCACCCAAGTCAGCGGAAGTCTCATTTACTGAAGATCCCCTGCGCATGATGCGCGCTGCCCGGTTCTCTTCCCAGCTGGGTTTCCAGCTGGATGCAGAAACTGAATGGGCAATGACCGAGTTCGCGAGCTCGATCGAGAACATCTCCGCAGAGCGCGTCAATGAAGAACTCTGCAAGCTGTTGCTCACGGACAAGCCTCGCGCCGGCATTGAACTTCTAGTGAGCACGGGTATCGCTGGCTATGTCCTCCCAGAAATTCCAGCGCTGCGCTTGGAAGTGGACGAACACCACCACCACAAAGATGTCTATGAACACAGCCTGACGGTGTTGGAACAAGCTATTGATCTTGAACAAGAACGTCACCCTGGAGAAGCAGGGGATCTGACCCTGCGCCTTGCTGCGCTACTGCACGACATTGGCAAGCCCGCGACGCGTCAGTTGGAAACGGGTGGCGCAGTGAGCTTCCACCACCACGACCTCGTCGGTGCAAAACTCTCCGTCAAGCGAATGAAGGCTTTGCGTTTCGACAAGGAAACCACGCAAAACGTGGCACGTCTGATTGAACTTCACCTGCGCTTCTTTGGCTATTCCGATGCAGCCTGGAGTGACTCTGCAGTGCGCCGCTATGCCCGTGATGCCGGTGACCTTCTGGAAAGACTTCACATCCTGACCCGTGCAGATGTGACCACGCGCAATAAGCGCAAGGCTGATCGCCTTGCCTTTGCTTATGACGACCTCGAGAACCGCATCGCCGAACTCTCCGAAGCTGAAGAGATGGCGGCAGTGCGCCCCGATCTCAACGGCGAAGAAATCATGGCAATCCTGGGTATTCCTGCTGGCCGCGAGGTTGGCGAGGCCTATAACTACCTCTTGAACGTTCGCTTGGACGAGGGGCCCATTGGGGCAGACCTCGCCCGCGAACGCCTGCTCGCCTGGTGGGCAAACCGCTAGTTCAAGCCGATGCACGGCTGACCCGGATTGGATTAACGCCCAATCCCGGTCTAGACTGGGGAAGTTGTCTGTGCGCCGGAAATATCCGGCCTCCTCAGATGGCACATGCACAACCCTCCTGATACAGACCGCCTGTATCCGTTTTAGTCCGAAGGAGGTGGGTTAGTCATGCATCAGTACGAGTTGATGGTCATCCTCGATCCAGAGATCGATGAGCGCACCGTAGCTCCCAGCCTCGACAAATTCCTCAACGTCATTCGTAACGATGGTGGAACCATCGAGAACGTTGACATCTGGGGTAAGCGTCGTTTGGCTTACGAGATCAACAAGAAGTCCGAGGGCATCTATGCCGTCGTTAACTTCACGTCTAGCGCCGACGCAACTGTCGAGCTCGACCGCCAGCTGAAGCTTTCCGAAGCTGTCATGCGCACCAAGGTTCTGCGTGCAGAGGAAGCCATCGCTATGGTTGCCGCTGCTGCAAAGCTCGCTGACGAGAAGGCTGCCCGCAAGGCTGCTGCTCCCGCCAAGGCTTCGAAGGACGCGTAAGTAACATGGCCGGCGAAACAGTCATCACCGTTGTGGGAAACCTCACGAGTGACCCCGAACTGCGTTACACGCAGAACGGACTCGCAGTCGCCAACTTCACCATCGCCTCCACTCCGCGCAATTTCGATCGCGCATCAAGCGAGTGGAAAGATGGCGAGGCTCTCTTCCTTCGTGCCAGCGTCTGGCGCGAGTTTGCCGAGCACGTCGCAGGCAGCCTGACTAAGGGCTCCCGCGTCATCGCAACCGGTCGACTCAAGCAGCGCTCGTATGAGACCAAGGAAGGCGAAAAGCGAACCACGATCGAACTCGAAGTAGATGAGATCGGTCCCTCGCTTCGCTACGCCACGGCAACTGTGAGCCGCGCGGCATCCTCGGGTCGCCCCGGAGTCCCTGCAGGCAATGACGAACCTTGGGGTTCGCCAACCGCTCCTGCAGCAGACCCTTGGAACACCCCCGGTATCCCCGCAGACGATACGCCGTTCTAAACAATCCTCTTCGGGCTCAACGCACGTTGATCCTTGATAAAAAATTTACGAAAGTTAGGTAATCATGGCTGGAAAAGCTAGCGGCGGAGCCCGCAAGCCACTCCGCGGTGGCAAGGGCGCTAAGGCTCTCGCACCTGCGAAGGCTATCCGCGTTGGTGTGATCGACTACAAAGACGTCGCCACTCTTCGCAAGTTCGTTTCTGAGCGTGGAAAGATCCGCGCTCGCCGTATCACCGGTGTTTCTGTCCAGGAGCAGCGCCTCATCGCCAAGGCAGTTAAGAACGCCCGCGAGATGGCTCTTCTTCCCTATGCAGGCGCTGGCCGCTAAGGAGTTCGAACATGTCTAAGTTGATTCTTACGAATGAAGTCTCCGGCGTTGGTTCGGCAGGCGACGTTGTCGAGGTAAAGAACGGTTTTGCCCGTAACTACCTCATTCCTCAGGGCCTTGCAGTTGCATGGTCACGTGGCGGCGAGAAGCAGGTTGAGCAGATTCGTGCTGCTCGTACCGCTCGCGAACTCGCAACCCTCGAAGAGGCACAGGCACTCAAGGCCAAGATCGAAGGCACCAAGGTCAAGCTTGCTGTCAAGACTGGTCAGGATGGTCGTCTCTTTGGTTCGGTCAAGACCGATCACATTGCTGCTGCAGTAGAGAGCGCCGGCATCGGTGCAATCGACAAGCGCAAGATCGAGATGGCAAACCCCATCAAGTTCACCGGTGAGCACGAAGCAACCGTTCGTCTGCGTGACGACATCGTTGCAACCATCACCATCCAGGTTGTTGCTGCAAAGTAATTCCCTGTAAAGAACCGCAGAGGGCGGAAAGCTTCGGCTTTCCGCCCTTTCTTTATTGCCAACACATACTGGCCATGAGAGGCTGAAACAATGAGCATTATCGGTCAGCGTGACGAAGAAGAATTTGGTCCAAGATTCGCAGGGATTGCAACTTTTGCACTTCTTCCGATGGCGGCGGACGTTGAAAAAGTAGATATCGCGGTTGTCGGAGTTCCTTTTGATTCGGGCACCAGCTTCCGCCCAGGTGCTCGTTTTGGCCCGGCACATATTCGTGAACAATCACGCCAGCTACACCCCTATCACCAGTATCTGGATGCTTTTCCGTTCAAGGAACTTCAGGTTGCCGACGCGGGAGATATCCCCGTCGAGCCATACAACATCGTTCGCGCAGTTGAGAAAATCGAAACTGCAGCAAAAGCACTAACTTCGTCGGGTACTCGCATTGCGGCCATGGGTGGAGACCACACAATTGCTCTGCCACTGTTACGAGCAGCTCATGCTGCTCACGGGCCAGTTGCAGTGATTCACTTTGATGCACATCTAGATACCTGGGATGTTCTTTATGGCGAATCAATTTGGCACGGATCACCATTCAGGCGCGCAGCTGAAGAGGGCTTAATGGACCTCAACCGCTGCCAGCATGTGGGTATTCGTGGTGGAATCTATGACCCTGTGGAATTGGTAGAGGATGGCCAGGCAGGATTTGAAATAATCCATGCTCAAGAGTTCCAAAATCGATCCATTGAAGACCTTGTTTCTCAAATTCAGCGAAGGGTCGGAACAGGACCCGTATATATTTCGGTGGATATTGACGTTCTTGATCCAGCGCATGCTCCCGGAACTGGAACCCCTGAGGTAGCAGGTATCTCAACCCGCGAATTCTTCTCTGTTTTGAGGGGCCTCAGAGGCTTGAACATCGTTGGATGCGATGTAGTTGAAGTCGCACCTGCATATGACCACGCGGGAATCACCGGTTTAGCTGCAGCTCACACTCTCTGGGAACTGATTACTCTCATGGGCCTGTCTCGATAACTACAAAATTTTTATGCTGCCTTCATGAGGGCTAAGCATTAATTGGCTTTCTTGCGAACATAAATCTGTTTTCTCACAATTGCCACGACGGTTGCATCCGCTGCTGTGATTTCAACATCAAACCATTTCAAAAACTTGCCATTGGTTTCGACTTCGCGTGTGATCTCATCGACATCTGCATCCGAAAGAGTGAATTCAGCAAATACCGTTGTCTTTCCTGGTGAAACATACTCAATTTCACTCTGCTTGTCCCACACAATGTAGCCAGGACCAAGATTTTTGAGAACCATCAACATAAAAAACGGGTCCGTCATTGCATAAAGCGATCCGCCAAAGAGCGTTCCCACATAGTTAGAAGTCAGGAGTTTCTTGCGCAGCCGGACCTTGACGTGGCGAAAATCTTGTGAAATTTCGCGAACAGATATCCCTGAGAACAGAAAGGGCGGCCAAATATTGAGCATTCGTCGCATACCTGCACGCGAGGCCATAAATGTGTGCAGCGGATGGGCTTTTTGACTCATATCCTGCAAGTTAGCACCGTTTTGAAAGACGAGTAGCAAACCCGCAAATTAAGCATGACTTTAGAAGCTCAATTTCGAACCGTGTTTACTCGTGTTGGGGGTACAACGCAAGACCTTTAAGGGGTCATCTTTATGCACATGAGGGCTAATTTTCCCCAAGCTTAAACACATGCTTGAAGGAAATTAATGTTCACACCCGTTGATAACTTAAATACCAGTTCAGAGAAGAAAAATTAGGTAAACATTTTCCTCTGTCCACAACGTTACCCCCAGCTTATAAACAGTCGCTCCGGCGTTTCACGAGTTTCATGCACAGAGTTATCCACAGGGTCATTTGGATGTGAGTGAAGGTATTCCTACAGTGGGGATACAACTCTCATTAGGTCACTCTCAGACCAATGTCAGAGGAGCGGGTTAGATTCAGATAGCCCACCTGCACAGCCATCGGAAGGACTTGTGAGCATGTCTCTTGCACACCTTGGTTCTCCTGGCGATTCTCGCGAAACATGGCAGGGTGAACGGACTCCTCCGCATGATCTTCTTGCGGAGCAAAGTGCTCTCGGCGGCATGCTGCTCAGCAAAGACGCTGTGGCAGACGTCGTCGAGATTCTTCGTGGAAATGACTTCTACATTCCCAAGCATGAGGTCATCTTTGATGCAGTGATGTCGCTGTATTCACACGGTGAACCCACCGATGTGATTACCGTCACCGACGAACTCACCAAATCTGGTGAACTAGGCCGTGCTGGCGGGGCTGAATACCTGCACACCCTCACTGCACTGGTTCCTACCGCTGCCAACGCTGGTTACTACGCCAACATTGTTTCTGAGCGTGCCCTGCTACGACGCCTCGTTGAAGCAGGTACCCGCATCGTGCAGATGGGCTACGCCGGTGAGGGCGAAGCTGTTGACCTGGTTAACACTGCCCAGGCAGAGATTTACCAAGTCACTGGTTCTGTGGAAACCGAAGACTACGTTCCTCTGACGGACGCAGTAGACACCGCCATTCTTGAAATTGAGGCAGCCAAGGGTCGCGACGGACAAATGACCGGCGTTCCCACTGGTTTTGCTGATCTCGACGAGCTCACCAACGGTTTTCACCCTGGCCAGCTCATCATCGTTGCTGCCCGTCCTGCGTTGGGTAAATCGACACTGGCTCTGGACTTCTGCCGTGCTGCGTCTATCAAGAACAACCTTCCTGCCATTTTCTTCTCGCTCGAAATGGGTAAGTCAGAAATCGCCATGCGTCTGCTCTCTGCCGAAGCATCCGTTCCTTTGCAGAATATGCGTAAGGGCACGGTTGATAACCGGGACTGGACCACGATTGCCAGCACTCGTGGCCGCATCAACGACGCTCCGTTCTACATCGACGACAGCCCCAATATGACTCTTGTGGAAATTCGCGCCAAATGCCGACGCCTCAAGCAGAAGGTCGGCCTGAAAATGGTCGTCATCGACTACTTGCAGCTGATGACCTCGGGCAAAAAGGTTGAAAGCCGACAGCAAGAAGTTTCTGAGTTCTCTCGTGCACTCAAGCTGATGGCCAAGGAACTTCAGGTTCCCGTTATTGCACTGTCACAGCTGAACCGTGGACCCGAACAGCGTTCGGACAAGAAGCCCGCCATCTCCGATCTTCGTGAATCTGGATCACTGGAGCAGGACGCCGACATGGTTATCCTTCTGCACCGTGAAAATGCGTTCGAAAAGGACAACCCACGTGCCGGCGAAGCTGACTTCATCGTGGCGAAGCACCGTAACGGTCCCACTGCGACAATTACCGTTGGATTCCAGGGTCACCTCTCCCGTTTTGCCGATATGCCTAAGGTTTAGCCGGGAAAACCTTTTCCTTTTCAGCCGTAGACTTGAGCCGTGGCAATCGCTGATAGTTCTCTTTCTCGTGTGGGTAACGCGCTCATTTTGCGCGCCATCCCTACCTTGGTTGCAGCGGTTGTGATTACTTTCTCGCGCAACCATGCTGCGGTAGTTGGCCTGAGCGTTTTTGTCGGCTTTGCCTTCCTGCTTGCCTCCACGCTGGTATTCACCATCATGTCGGTGCCCCTCGAAGGGCTCAATCGCATTCTGGTGGGAATTCAAGCCATTGCCACCGTCGTTGCGGCAGCGATTGCCTCAGCAACCTTGACCTCTGGCCTTCCTGCGCTTTTGCTCATTCTGAGTATCTGGGCAGGAATCTCCGCTGTGCTTGAGCTCTATGCCGGATATCGCGAGAGCAACCGCACTGTTGCCAAAGAATGGCTCACTATCGGAGGCTTCACAGCTATCTTGGCCATTATTGAAGCAGTTGTTCCCATGAATGATGTCTATGCCGTGGGCATCTTCGGCGCCTATGCCGCCATTGTCGGCATGTATCAAATCATTGCCGGCATCTCACTTCGTTCCGATGCCCCCTCAACCCGTAAGGTTTCCTCATGAGCACTCCCACCCTGCGCGACCGTATGAAGCCCGTTGAACTGCTGCTCGTTTCAGCAGCGTTGGGACTCTTCACCGGAGTAGTTGTGTTGATGTCCTCTCGTGACCTCATCCTCAGCAGCATCTCATTCGGTGCTGTGTTTATTGTGTGCCTGGTCTCGATGGCCATGTTTGTGCTGGCAATCAAGCCCAACAAGAAGGAACTGCTCGACATCGAAGAGCAGGACCACTCGGGATCCTCCGCGCACTAAGACTTAAAACAAGAAAGCCCCTCGCAAGTGCACTGAACCCCAAAAGTTGGAGTGCTAATAGGGAGTCGTTTCTATGTCTGTGACTACTTGAGGTAGTCGACCAAGTCTGACGCCAGGCCAACATAGCCAGCTGGAGTGAGCTCCAGTAGTCGAGCCTTGGCAGCGTCTCCGATCTCGAGGCCGGAAACGAAAGCAATGAGGTCGTCACGGCCAATGCGCTTGCCGCGGGTGAGTTCCTTAAGCAGTGCATAGGGGTCCGAGATGGTCGAACGACCAGCAGCAACCTCTGCACGGATCACGGTCTGAATTGCTTCACCCAAGATTTCCCAGTTGGTGTCGAGGTCATGAGCCAGGGCAACAGAGTCGAGGTCAATCTCGCTCAGTCCACGACGAATGTTGTCGAGGGCAAGCAGTGAGTGGCCGTATCCCACACCCACGTTGCGCTGGGTGGTGGAGTCAGTGAGGTCACGCTGCAGACGGCTGGTCACCAGCGTTGCGGAAAGTGAATCAAGAACAGCGCTGGAGAGCTCAAGGTTGGCCTCAGCGTTCTCAAAACGAATGGGGTTGATCTTGTGAGGCATGGTGGAGGAACCGGTTGCACCAGCCTGAGGGATCTGGCGGAAGTAGCCCATCGAGATGTAGGTCCAGATGTCGGTGGCCAGGTTGTGAATCACGCGGTTGGCGTGAGAGATACGGGTGTAGAGCTCTGCCTGCCAGTCATGTGATTCGATCTGGGTGGTCAGTGGGTTCCAGGTCAGACCCAAAGAAGTGACAAACTCTTCCGAGATCTTGGGCCAGTTGGCGTCAGGTTCGGCGGCAATGTGAGCAGAGAAGGTTCCTGTTGCACCGGAGAACTTGCCCAGGTATTCAGATCCTTCGATCTGCTTCTGAATGCGCTCGAGGCGGTAAACAAAGACAGCAAGTTCTTTACCCATGGTGGTGGGGGTTGCTGGCTGACCGTGGGTCTTCGCCAACATGGCCTCGTCGCGGTACTGAACAGAGAGTTCGCGCAGACGAGCAATGACAGCCTTCAGGCCAGGAAGCCAGATGTTCTTGGTGGCATCGCGCACGATGAGCGCATAGGAGAGGTTGTTAATGTCTTCGCTGGTGCAGGCGAAGTGCGTCAGCTCAGCAATGTGGTCCAGGCCCAGCTCGGTGAGCTTGGCACGAACCAAGTACTCCACTGCCTTGACGTCGTGACGAGTGGTCGCTTCAAGACGAGCAAGCTCATCAATCTCTGCCTGACCGAAGTCAGTCACGAGCGCACGGAGTGCGGAAACGTTGTCTGCGCTGAGGGGACTGGTACCAAACATGGAGTGAGTGGTGAGGTAAATCAACCATTCAACTTCGACCGTGACGCGAGCACGGTTCAGGCCAGCCTCCGAGAGGTATTCACCCAGAGGTGAAACGACGGACTGATATCGACCATCGAGCGGGCTGAGGACCTGAATAGGAAGCGTCATGCTTCTATTCTCCCAAAGAAAACAGGTATCCCTTCACAGGCAAAGCCGCCGCACACTCTCCACATTCAGAATCAGACAGCCCAGCACTCCGGCTCAGCGCTGGCACGGTATCCAGGTGAATGAATTCGAGGGTCTATCCGGCTTCCCGCCAGCTGGCCATAGCCAGTGGCTGGCGCTCGCCGATGCCCTCGATGCCGCAGTCGTCACACTTCACAATGCTGTGCCGGATCCGCTCTGGTTTGGACCATCACGGTATGCCTTCGACCACAACGCGGAACAGGTTATGGCCGATTTACGTCAGGCCCGCTGGGCCATTCTTGCCACGGAACCGGGTTCATCGTGATGAGGGTTGGTTCAGGAGTCGACACCGTTGCGCTTGATGATCTCTCGGGACGACTCCACGCCAGAGTGTGGCATTTGGAACATGTGCTTGCCAGCACTCGAGCACTGAGCTTTCATTCCACTCAAGCCCAGCATGCTTTTGCCCGCGCAACGCAAGCTACTCAACGACTCAAAGAGTTAGCAGGTGTCACGGCAGAAGGCTCCCGACAATATGCAGAGCGGGAGCAGTATCTACGCCAGGTCTCCGAGGACCTCAGTTCCACGTTGATGTGGAATCTGGGTCGAGCAATGCCTGCGTTGATTGGCGCATTTGGTCCAGAAATAATTGGCGGCGTCGCCATTGTTCTGGGTTTAGCAGCTGCACGGCGCCTGACTCCAGGCAGCCCCTTTGACCAGTTCGTCACACGACTCGAACAACGGTTGCCGGATTCAGGGCAATTCATGAGTCATCCCCTGGTGGTGCAGGGCACTGCCCACCTGATGTCCGGGGCAGATGATTTTGTAGCTGGCGTTCTGGGAATGCCCAAGCCACCCCAGGACGGGCTCCTGGCAGGGGAAGACCTCTTAGCTGGTGCAGCAATTGCTGGGCTGGGGATTGTGGGTGCCACAACTTTGCAAGAAACCCCTGTCCGGGTGAGGAACGTGGAACGCAGCACCGCCGAATCTGCTGACAGTTACCAAGACCTCATCTCACGCATTCCTCGAGCAGATGAAGGTGCTGCACAAATCCGAATCGAGCAATACGACTCCGGTTATGTGGTCTATCTCAGCGGGACGATTGATTCTGGTGTGGAACCTGCCACTGAGCCGTGGGATATGACCAGCAATATCTCCGCTATTGCTGAACTTGATTCCGGAAGCTATACCGCTGCTGTGATGGCTATGCGCGAAGCTGGCATTACCGCTCAGGACAACGTCATTCTGGTCGGGCATTCCCAAGGGGGACTAGTTGCCGCCCAGCTAGCTGCGTCAGGGAACTACACCGTCAGTGACGTTGTCACTGTGGGGGCTCCACTTCACCAAGTGGAGATTCCCGAAGAGATCAATGTTGTTGCCGTTGAGCATGAAGAAGATGTCATCCCCTCCCTCAGTGGTGTTGCCGCACCTGCTGCCATTGCTACTCACATGACAGTGACCAGGTCGCTGTTTGCACACTCGCCAGCGCCTCGAGGAGAGTTACTTCCAGCACATAATCTCTCTCGTTATGTCGAAACGGCAGCCGTAATGGATCGAAGCGGAGACCCCAAGCTCACTGCTGAGCAGAGACAAATCTCAGAGCGCACGCAGGGCACAGCAACCGTCACGATGTGGCGGGCAGATCGGGTGCAGTAATTACTTGCCGGTTGCGGGGCGAAGAATGAGACCCAAAATCCAGCTGACGATCGACAGCACGATTGCTGCCCAGAATCCGCCGGCAAAGCCGTCAACCTGCAGACCGTAGCCAAAGCCAAGAACCTGAGTAAGCCACGCAACAAACATGAGCAAGAAGGCGTTGACCACCAGGGCCATGAAACCGAGGGTGAGGATAAAGAGGGGGAAGGCCAGGAAGCGCAGTACGCGACCGATGGTTCCATTCACAATTCCAAAGATGAAGGCCACAAAAGCAAGGGTGAGCACATAGCCCAGGGTCTGCTGGTCCTCAGGGATGATGCGCAGGCTGTCAGGCAACATCACAGTGGTGAGCCAGAGTGCAATGGCGTTGATCACGGTGGAGAGCAGGAGTGACTTCATACCTCCATTCTGGCAGGTGAGCTCTTTAGTTGGGATACTCCTACGGTTTTCGCGAGAGATTGTAGAAGACCTACCAGTTCAGGGGGCTTTGACGGGATAGATTGGGTACATGGCCGATGAGACATTAGATCCCATGGTGCAGTTCCTCACGCCCGAGGGACACTATGCCCCCAGCGCAAGTGCAGAAGAGTTTCTGCCTTACTTTCAGCGCCTAACTGAGGCAGACCACCGCAAGTTTTACAAAGACATGGTTGTCATCCGCCGCTTCGACACTGAAGCAACCAACCTCCAGCGCCAGGGCCAGCTTGCTCTGTGGGTACCTAGCCACGGTCAAGAAGGTGCGCAGGTAGGTTCCGCGCACGCGACCAAGAAGCAAGACCACATCTTCCCCGCTTACCGCGAGCACGCTATTGGCATGATCCGCGGCATTGATGTTCTGGAAATCATTCGTGTTCTTCGCGGTCTGACTCACGGCGGCTGGGACCCCACCCTGCCTGAGCACGGCAACTTCCACATCTACACGCTGGTTATTGGTTCGCAGGCATTGCACGCTACCGGTTACGGCATGGGTATCAAGTTCGATGGCGCCACTAACACCGGAAACCCAGATACCGACCAGGCCGTCATTGTCTACTTCGGTGATGGCGCAACCAGCCAGGGCGACGTCAGCGAAGCACTTGTCTTTGCTGCCAGCTACCAAACCCCTCAGGTCTTCTTCGTACAGAACAACCACTGGGCAATCTCGGTACCGGTGAGCACCCAGGCACGCGTTCCCCTCTACAAGCGTGGTGAAGGCTTCGGCATTCCCGGTGTTCAGGTCGACGGTAATGACGTCTTCGCCAGCTATGCCGTGACTGCCAAGCAGCTCGATGACGCTCGCAGCGGCAAGGGCCCCAGCTTGATTGAGGCTCACACGTACCGCATTGGTGCGCACACCTCGAGTGACGACCCCACGAAGTACCGCACAGATGCTGAGCTTGAATCGTGGATTGCTCGCGACCCCATCACCCGCATGGAAGCATTCCTGCGGAACTCTGGCGCACCCCAGTCCTTCTTTGACGAAGTTCACCAAGAAGCTGCTGACTTTGCTAGCGACATTCGTCGTCGCACCGTTGATCTGAAGAACCCTGAACCTGCCAGCATGTTCAACCACGTTTACACAGATCCACACCCACTCATGGAAGAACAGAGTGCGTGGCTTGCTAACTACGAAGCGTCTTTCGATGAGCAGGGAGGCGGTCACTAATGGCTATTGAAAACCTTCCTTTAGGTAAAGCAATCAACCTCGGTCTTCGCCAGGCGATGCTCAACGACCCCAAGGTCATCCTGATGGGTGAAGACATCGGAACACTCGGCGGAGTGTTCCGTGTGACCGAAGGTCTCAAGAACGAATTCGGCGCTGACCGTGTGCTCGATACTCCTCTTGCCGAATCCGGCATTGTCGGTTCTGCTATTGGTCTGGCAATGCGCGGATACCGCCCTGTGATCGAGATTCAGTTCAACGGTTTCGTTTACCCCGCCTTTGATCAGATCACCAGCCAGCTGGCGAAACTGACCAACCGTCACGAGGGTGCCATGCAGTTCCCCGTGGTGATCCGCATTCCTTACGGCGGTCACATTGGTGCGGTTGAGCACCACCAAGAAAGCAACGAGGCATACTTCCTCCACACAGCAGGTTTGCGCGTGGTCAGCCCCAGCAATCCTCACGATGCTTACTGGATGATCCAGGAAGCAATTCAATCGAATGACCCCGTCATCTTCTTCGAGCCCATGAGTCGCTACTGGCCCAAGGCAGATGTGGACACGTCGGCTTCCAACTTCCCCCTTCACGCCAGCCGCGTGGTTCGCCCAGGCAATGACGTCACCGTCATTGGCCACGGCGCGATGGTCAGCGTTTTGCTGCAGGCAGCAGAAGTTGCCGCCACAGAGGGCATGAGCCTCGAAGTCATTGACGTTCGTTCGCTTTCTCCCATCGACTACGCACCGATTCTCGAATCAGTTCGCAAGACCGGTCGTTGTGTCATTGCTCAGGAAGCTCCCGGCAACGTGAGCCTCGCATCTGAGTTGGCAGCAACCATTACCGAGAAGGCGTTCTACTCGCTTGAAGCACCTGTGCTCCGTGTGACAGGTTTCGATACTCCCTTCCCTCCAGCAAAGCTCGAGGCCATCTACCTACCCGACTCGGACCGCGTCCTCGACGCAGTCGACCGAGTGCTGAGTTACTAGGAGTGACCAGATGACGGTGTCTAAGTTCTATCTCCCCGACGTTGGCGAAGGTCTCACCGAGGCAGAAATTGTCTCGTGGAAGGTCAAACCCGGCGACTCGGTCGCCATCAACGATGTCCTCGTTGAGATCGAGACTGCGAAGTCTCTCGTTGAGCTGCCCAGCCCCTATGAGGGACAGGTTGGCGAACTTCTTGCCCAAGAAGGCGAAACCGTTGAAGTTGGCACCGCCATCATCACCATCGCAACTGCCGGCCACTCCATGCTGACTTCTCCCACCCCCACCCTTGCTCAGGCAGCAATGGCGAATGAAGTATTCGTCACCGCAGACAGCGAGATCGACGGGGCTGTTGACGCCAAAGAAGAAGGTTCCGGAAGTGTTCTCGTTGGCTATGGCGTTGGTGGTCATGCTGCGACGCGTCGTCGCCGCGGCGGCAACGCACCTGCACCGACTCCTCCCGCAGCACCTGCTGTGGTGACCCCCGCACCTCAGGCAGTTGCTCCAGCACCTGTTGCCAAGCGCCCAGCATCACTGCCTGTCGCCGAAGCAGTTCCTGTTATTGCCAAGCCGCCTATTCGCAAGCTTGCCAAAGACTTGGATGTGAACCTCGCAGAGGTGGAAGCAACCGGTCTTGCAGGTGAAATCACGCGCGATGACGTGATTCGTCACGCGTCTCAGGCCAGCGTTTTCCGCAACATTCAGACACCCGAGTGGCCAGAAGAGCGCGAAGAGCGCATTCCGGTCAAGGGTGTGCGCAAGGCCATCGCGACAGCGATGGTGCAGAGCGCATTCACTGCTCCGCACGTTTCTGTGTTCGTTGACGTTGATGCCACTCGCACCATGGAGTTCGTCAAGCGTTTGAAGAACTCTCCTGACTTTGCTGGTGTGAAGGTGTCGCCACTGCTGATTCTGGCCAAGGCCATCATCTGGGCAGTGCGACGCAACCCCACGGTTAACTCCACCTGGACCGACAAAGAGATCATTGTTCACCGCTACGTGAACTTAGGTGTTGCTGCTGCAACTCCACGTGGTCTGATTGTTCCCAACGTGAAAGACGCTCAGGAAATGAGCCTGCTTGAGCTGGCCCAGTCCCTGGAGCAGCTCACCTTAAATGCACGTGACGGCAAGACCTCACCGGCAGACATGGCTGGTGGAACCATCACGGTCACCAACATTGGTGTCTTCGGTATGGACACCGGAACACCCATCTTGAACCCCGGTGAAGTGGGCATCTTGGCCCTGGGAACCATTAAGCAAAAGCCCTGGGTTGTTGACGGCGAAGTTCGTCCACGTTTCGTCACCACATTGGGTGCAAGCTTCGACCACCGTGTTGTTGATGGTGACGTAGCTAGCCGCTTCTTGGCTGACGTGGCCAGCGTGGTTGAAGAACCTGCGCTCTTGCTCGACTAAATACGAAGATATGTATAGCTAGATATACATGTTTCTGAAATATGTATAGTTTTTGCAAAAAAATATACATATGTGCTGAATTTCAGATACCATTGCTGAATGCAATGGAACCCAGATCTGCCGTATAACAGCCTTCCATTGTTGCCTCCTGCCACAGAGATAGAGACAAAGCAGGTACTGAGGGCCACCACCGAGGCTCGCGCAGCACTAGCAACACTGAATCAAGTCGTCAGGTTTATTCCAGAGCCCGTTCTTTTGTTGAACGCACTCCCCCTCATTGAGGCACAAGCCAGTTCAGAGATAGAAAACATCTTGACGACGCGTGATGATCTGTTTCAACATTTTGAAAACGAAACAATTTCATCAAGCCCTGAGCTGAAAGAAACGTTCCGATATCGCAGGGCAGTATTTTCTGCAATTGACTTTTTAGATACCCGACCATTGAGTTTTTCAGTAGCACAGCATGTGTGCTCAGAAATTAAAAATCGACAAATGGACATTCGCACGTTGCCGGGAACTTTTATTGGCAATGCAACAACTGGAGCTGCTGTTTATACGCCACCTCAGGGTAGAGACGTTCTTCACTCATTAATATCCAATTGGGAAGAGTTTTTACATTCGACAACAGAGCTAGATCCCCTCATCGCAATGGCGGTGATGCATTACCAGTTTGAAGCAATACATCCCTTCAGCGACGGTAATGGTCGTACCGGCCGAGTGCTCAACATCCTTTTTCTGCTCGAAAAGCGTTTACTGACTTTGCCAATCCTGTATCTCTCGCGGTTCATCATTACGCACAAAGAGGAGTATTACTCCAAGTTGCTCGCTGTGACACAGAATGCAGCGTGGGAAGAGTGGATTCTGTTCATGTTGAATGCGGTGCGAGAAACGTGTGAGAGAACGACAGACCTCGTGGAAGAGATCTTTAGTCTCTACAACACCTATGTGGCACTTTTCCGTGAGGTTCCTGGTGTTCGTAATGACCCTTACTTAGTGAATGTTTTGTTTGCCAAACCTTTTTGCAGAATTTCAGATGTGGTTGAAAAATGTGGTGTCACACGACTGACTGCAACCAAATGGCTTGAGTCACTTCAACAAGCAGGGATATTAGAAGATAAAAAGGTTGGCAGGGATCGAATCTTCATCAATAGAAGGTTCTACGAAATTCTGCGAGAAATCTAAGTCCCGGGACTAAAGAGAATCGAAGAAGGCCACCCAAATGGCCAAGCCAACAATCAGAACACCTCCGGTGCCCTGAACAATGGCAAGTCGTTTAACGTCTTTAGCGAACCAGTCTCTGGCTAACCCCGCACCGATGGCATACATCGAGTCACTCAAGATACCGATGATCTCGAAGATGATGCCGAGGATCAGCAGCTGAAGCATGACGTTGCCTTGCTTCACATCAACAAAACCTGGGAGTACAGCGGTGAAGAACACCATGGTCTTCGGGTTGCTCAGACCAACGAAGAAGCCTTCTCGTAATGTCTTGAACTTTGATTGCGGAGAACCAGTGGCATCCACATCAAAGCCGTGGTCTTTGCGGTGACGGAAAGCCTGGATACCCAGATAAGCAAGATAGGCAGCACCGAGGTATTTGATTCCATAGAACAAGAACTCTGAGCTGGCAACAATGGCACCCAGGCCCAGAACTACCGCGATGAGCCACACCAATGTGCCCATCGCATTACCCACCACAGTAAGCACACCGGCGCCCTTGCCTAAGGCAAGCGAGCGCCCAACGGCAAACATCACCGAGGGGCCGGGGATCAAAATGATCACCAGCGCCGCAATGCTAAACGCGATCAGGTTCTCAATGGGAGGCATGGGCTGTATTAGTTACTTTCCAGCACAGCCATCGCTGCGTTGTGTCCGCCGATACCGGAGACAGCCCCACCGCGACGCGCACCTGAACCACAAAGTAGAACACCGGGGTAGTCGGTTGCCACACCCCAGCGCTTGGCAGGAGTGGACAAGTCATCGCCATCTTCAACCCACGGCCAGGAGAGCAGACCGTGGAAGATGTTTCCACCGGTCAGGTTGAGAGCATCTTCGAGGTCGAGGGTGGTCTTGGTCTCCACACAGAGCTCACCGTTGGCGTCACGCATGAGGACGTCTTCGATGGGCTCAGCTAGAACGCTGTTAAGTGAGCGCAACACAGCAGCCTGCAGTTCAGCACGAACAGCGTCATTGTTCTCGCGGTTCACCAGCGAGTGTGGTGCGTGAATACCAAACACAGTCAAGGTTTGAGCACCAGACGCACGAAGCTCGGGACCCAAGATGCTGGGGTCACTCAGTGAGTGACAGTAAATCTCACAGGGAAGAGTTGAAGGAACCTTCCCCGAGACTGCTTCATCAAATGCAGTCTGCAACTGGGAGTAGCTCTCGTTGATGTGGAATGTTCCACCAAAAGCCTGTTCAGGAGTCACGCTAGGGTCAGCCAACTTCGGCAGACGCTTGAGCAGCAGGTTCACCTTGACCTGAGCACCCTCTGGGCGAGAAGTAGATTCAGGAGTTTCACCCAAGAGCTCAGAAAGAACCCAGGGGGACACATTGGAAAGAACCCAAGGTGTTGTCACCTCGGTAGCAACGCCATCCTTGCTGTAGAACACAGAGGCTGCTTCGCCTGCCTTTTCTGCGGGCGCAATAGCGGTAACTTCAGCTTCGGTAACAAGCTGAGCTCCAGCTTCGCGAGCAGCGCGAGCAATCTCACCCGAGACAGCACCCATGCCACCAACAGGAACATCCCAGTCCCCGGTAGTGCCACCAATCACGTGATACAAGAAGCAGCGGTTCTGATCCAGACTCGCATCGTGGGGGGCAGAGAAAGTCCCAATGATGCCGTCGGTATAGACAACACCCCGAGCAATCTCACCCTGAATGTCGCGTTCAATAACTTCACCCAGAGGACGCTCGATGAATTCATCCCAGACAGCGTCGTCACCGACGATGGCCTTAGCTTCGGAACGGGTCACGAGAGGTTCAGTCACGGAAGGCCACAGTGCCTTGGCCAACGTGATGGTCTTGGCATAGAACTTCTCAAACCCGGCAGCATCTTCAGCTTCACCAATACGTGAGAAAGAGGACGCAGTCGCAGCAGAGTCCTGGTTGTCCACGAGCAGACCCACCTCCGGGTTGCCAGGCACGGGAGTGTATGAAGAGTAACGACGACGAATGAGCTTCACGTCGAGACCGAGGTCCTCGATGATCTTCTGGGGCAGCAAGCTGACCAAGTAGCTATAGCGAGACAGGCGGGCATCCACACCCTCAAATGCCTGGGCAGAAATAGCAGCGCCACCGAGGTGATCGCTCTTCTCCAGCACGAGGACAGACCGGCCAGTCTTAGCGAGATAGGCAGCGGCAGTCAGACCGTTGTGACCACCACCGACGATGACGACGTCGTAGGCTTCTTTGCTCATATTCCCAGCCTAGTGGGGACGTTCGGAGGCGAACTATTGGCGATAAATGAGTCGCGACATCACGATAGAAGTTCGCGTGTGGTCCACATTGGGTGCATTCCGAACAGCCTCAAGTGCGTCTTCCAAACTGGCGATGTTGTGGCTGCGCATGTGGACGATGGCATCGGCACTTCCTGAGACAGTTCCCGCATCCACCACATCAGGAACGCCTTCCAGTAGGCGACGAAGCTCATCCGGGGCAACAGTGCCACGGCAGAACAACTCGACATAGGCTTCCGTCTCCAGGCCCTCAACGGAGGGGTCAACGTGGATGGTGAAACCACGGATCACACCGTCTGCCATCAGGCGGTCAACACGACGTTTTACCGCTGAAGCTGAGAGCCCGATGACTCCACCAATGTCTCCATAGGCGGCTCGAGAATTCTGACGCAGTTGATCAATGATGCGACGGTCCAAGTTGTCCATGACATGAGCTTATAAGTCGCTCAAAATAGATGCTTTCAGAAGGCTGCGCAAGCCGCACTTGTAAAAGGTAAAGCTCAATTTATCCAATTGTTCGGATTCAATAGGTTTGAACCCCTACCCGTTCATAAACGTGTTGTTATGCCCAATCAACTTTGATTCGAGTAAGCAGCAAAGAAGAAATCTGCCACCGACCATCTTTGAGGAGGTAGGTCTCGTGGTAGTGGCCGTAGCCGTGCATAACTTCATTGCCATAGTCGAGCTGGTCATACAGAGTCCACTTCCCTTTCGCGGTAAGCGGAGACGTAAGCGTGAGTTGAGGGTCGTGCCCTTGGTGAACAGTAATGATTCCGCCCACCGCTTTTTCGATCCGTAAAGCTGCCTCCTTGCCACCCCGAACAATTGTTTTTGTCGGATTGAGGTGCTCAGAAGTCATGCCATGGCGGCCAACGTGATAGTGGTCTTCGCCGCTGAAATCAATGATGGCTTCATTAGTAAAGATTTCCTCCATTGCTGACCAATCCTTATGGTCCACAGCAGCGAGATATCTGGATTTTAGGTTTTTGATGGCCTCCAAGGCAATTAAAGATTCATTGAAACCAATTTCTCTGTGAGTTTCAATATCTAGTACGACCGAATCGAAAGGCTGCAAGTTGTCATTCATAAGAACTCCTTTGTTCTGAAGTGGTGATTTAGATGCCGGTGAAGTTTCTTGAGGCGTAAAGATACATATCTGCCTGTGCAATGACCATGCGACGTGTGGTTGGGTTCATCGAATCCCAGGGTTTTGTCCATGTCAGAGATTGCGCAACTGACCATGCGGAAGGCTCGACCCCACTGTTGAGAAGTTCAGTAACTTGACCTACTCGGTTGATGTGGTGGTTTCTTATCTCGGTGCATCTTGAACGGAGATTCGCAATGACAGGACCATGACCGGGAAAGCCAGTGGCTCCGCGCAAACCTTCAATGGTTGCTACAGAAGTCAAATAATTGACCATAGCTTCTGGTTTCCACACCTTTCCAAGCCCTACACCGGGATTGAATTCACCCAAAATATGGTCGCCAGTGAAAACCTGATTCTGGTCGACGTCTTCAATACAAATATGCCCCGGAGTGTGTCCAGGAGTGTGGTGAATACGTAAATTTCTCCCTGGAATTAGTAAATAATCACCATCACGTAGCAATATGTCGGCCCTAATTCGTGGCGGAATATTTGGTGTCTGTGTTTCAAGCTCAACTCGAAGCACGTCACGATGCTCTTGAGGTACCTGCCAATGCTCGAGCAGATTATTTCTTTGATCTACGGAATGAGGGAGAAAATCTAGTAGCAACTCTTCTTGCTCTATTTCGTGAAGAGCTATAGGACATCCTGACTCTTCACGAACATGGTGAGCCATGCCTACGTGGTCTTTATGTTGATGGGTGACGGTGACCGAGCACACATCTTTTGCTTTGCAGCCCAGACGCGAAAGTCCTAGCTGTAACTCGGACCAATTACTTTCAGAATTCCATCCCGGGTCGATGAGATGAATATCGCCAGCTTTATCGAGCAGCACATATGTTGCGATGTATTCAGGGTGATCTGAAGGAAGTACGTGAGGAATCATCCACACGTACTCACCAACTTGAGTAACTGGGGGGAGAAGTGAATTGACCATTAATTTGCTCTGGGAAAAACAGATGCCGGGGCTAAATGTCCCGGCATCTGTTCGTATCCTTATGGAATCAGGTCGATCTCGATCTCAGCGATGTCCTGGTCCTTGAGGTTCACAACAACGTTGTCGAGTGCACGAGCGGTCATCCACACAAGTTCCTTGGACTTAGAACGGTTGCCCTCAATGTGAGGAATTCCAGGGGGTACGTAAACGTAGTCACCTGCGGTGAGGTAAACAATGTTTTCGAAACGCTCTCCGTAACGAATGAATGCGTCACCTTCGAAAACGTAACCTGCGGTTTCTACTTCACCGTGGTGGTGAGGGTCTGAAACTTCACCGGGGCCGGTGTAGACCTTGCCAAGCCAAAGGCTTTCAACATCTGAGTTCTCTTTGCTAACACCCGAAACGCGGCGAGCGTTGAGGGTCTGAGTGGTGTTCTCAAGAAGGTCTGCTGCGCGGTTTACAGCAATCTTTTTCTGAATTACAGGAGTGGACATTTTTCTTCCTTTCAATTGGTTCTGTTGTTAGTCGACGTACTTGATGTCAATGTCAGCAACGTCTTGGTTTTCAAGGTTGATGACGATGTTGTCCGGATTACGAGTAGTCATCCAGATGAGTTCTTCAGTGTGAGAAAGGTTCCCTTCGATGTGAGGAACGAAAGGAGGGACGTAAACGAAGTCGCCTTCCTCCATGTAGACAATGTCTTCGTAGCGCTCGCCGAATCGGATGAACCCGTTTCCCTTGAAGATGTACCCGCCGGTTTCAGCTTCTCCATGGTGGTGAGGATCAGAAACCTCACCGGGGCCAGTGAAGACCTTTCCAAACCACAGATCTTTGACAGCTGTGTTCTCCTTGCTTACGCCAGAAAGTCGGCGGGCATGAGCGGTCTGGCCGGGTGCTTCTGGTAACTGATCTTTGCGCTGGACGCTAATTTTCTTGAGTACTTTTGGTGCTTCAGACATTTCTAATCTCCTTTGATTGGTTAAGAACGTTCTTCAATGACGGGGTTGACGAGGCGACCAATACCTTCGACTTCGACCTCCACGACGTCACCGGGGAAGAGCCAAAGCTGTGGGTCCCTGCCATCTCCGACGCCACCTGGGGTACCTGTGACGATGACATCTCCAGGATTGAGGGTTGTCCATTCAGAGCAGTAGATGATGAGGTCTTCGACAGAGAAAATCAGCTGGTCTAGCGTTGAGTCCTGAACGACAACATCATTGACCTTTGTCGTGATGCGCTTGCTACCCAGGTCATCAATCTCATCTGGAGTGACAATTGCCGGACCGAAACTTCCAGATTTCGGGAAGTTCTTTCCCGGGGCAAACTGGTGAGTGTGGCGCTGGTAATCACGGATTGAACCGTCGTTGAATACTGAATATCCAAAGACGGCAGCTTGCGCTTCCTCGCGGGTTGCATGTCGAACTGTCGAACCAATGACGACTGCCATCTCTCCTTCGAAGTCGAACTTCATGCTGTTCGTAGGGGCTACCAATGCCTCGCCGTCGCCTACCAATGAGTCATTGAAGCGAGTAAATATCACAGGGAACTCAGGAGTCGGCCGGTTCATTTCTGCAATGTGATCCGCGTAGTTCAATCCGACGCAGATGATTTTTCCTGCATCTGTAACTGGGGGTAAAAGCTCTACTGAAGCGCGGTTAACAGTTGGGGCAGTGTCGCGAAGATCAAGCGCAAGGGGAACTAGGTTACGACGCATGCTCTCTCCGAGAGAAGCCCCACCAACCAGCCGAATTGCACCGAGATCAACGATGGTGTCCCCTTCGAGGATTCCCCAGCTTTTCTTGTTTTCTTGTTTGAACGAAACAAATTTCATGATGATCCTTTGTGCTTCTTTAGTTCCAGTAACCAGGGCGGTGTGGGACGGGGCGGTAGTCAACTTCAATCCCTAATTCGTGTGCAGCACGAAGGGGGAAGTGAGGGTCGTTGATGAGTTGGCGGCCAATAAAGATGGCGTCTGCCTTCTCTTCTTGCAAGATCTGCTCCGCCTGCACTGCAGTAGTTATCTTTCCGACTGCAGCAGTGAGAACTTTGCCTTCGTTCTTGACGGTTTCAGAGAACGGGACCTGATAGCCAGGAGTGGAGGAGATGAAAATTGAACGCAACAGTCCACCGCTAGAAATGTCGAAGAGGTCTGCGCCTAATTCCTGACACCACTTTGCAACAATTGCAGTCTCTTCAGGATTCCAGCCGCCATCAACCCAGTCAGTGGCGGAGAAGCGAACAAACAGTGGAATATCCGAACCGATTTGCTCTCGGACAACCTTGACTACTTCAAGCAAGAATCGAGCTCTGTTCTCAAGCGAGCCACCATATTGGTCTTCTCGGATGTTGCTTAGCGGAGAAAGGAACTCGTGCAACAGATAACCGTGTGCGGCGTGGATCTCAATTACTTTGAACCCAGCTTCAACGGAACGACGAGCAGCATCAGCAAATTCTTGAACGACTACAGCAATATCTTCAGTCGTCATGACCCGGGGAACAGTAAGTCCATCTACTGCGAGCGCTGAAGGGCCGATGGTCTCCCAGCCTCCTTGATCCAAAGGCAAAGCTTTTTCATGCATATCGTCAGAAGCCTTACGTCCTGCATGTGCAATCTGAATAGCGGGCACAGATCCTTGAGATTCAATGAAAGCCGCTACAGGCTTCCAGAGATCACGCTGGTGGTCATTCCAGATTCCTGCACACTGCGCTGTGATTCGGCCGATTGGGCTAATGGCTGTTGCTTCAACCATGACCATTCCCGCTCCTCCAGCGGCGTAGCTACCGGCATTTACAAGGTGCCAAGAGTTTGGATTCCCAGTCTGGTCTTCGCATGCGAACTGGCACATAGGGGGTACCCAGATGCGATTACGGAAATAAACATCGCGAATTGTAAGCGGTTCGAATAGAAGTGCCACGGGGTTCCTATCGGTGTGAATTCTTCGTTGAAATCTTCAGACGCACTCATGTCGTCAAGTCAAGATTGATGTTCACACCCCCACTCACGCCATCGATATCGAAAGTTTGTCTCGCAGAGGGGGACTTAATCGGGTACTTTTGGTGAACAAGCGCTAGTTAGGAGTTAGAGGTGGAGAAATACACTGTTCAGTCACTTGACCTTGGCCTTCGGATTCTCCAGCTGATGGGGACTGCAGACGTCCTTACAGTGAGGAGCGCCGCAACTTCTCTTGGCATCAGTACTTCAGCAGCCCACCGAGCTCTGCGCACTTTGGAGGACAGAGGGTTCGTATCAATCTCTTCAAACTCAAGGGGATACGTCCCTGGCCCTTATCTAATGGGAATGTTGATGACTCCAGGAATCCAGCCTAAAACCAAATTCAAACTCAGACCAGTGATCCAGGCTGTTCGAGAGCAGACAGGTGAATCTGTTCATAGTGCTGTATTGCTGGGTAACCAGGTTCTTGTAGTCGACGGAAGAAGGTCTAATCATCCCAAAGACATTGGTTTACGAATTGGAATGACGGCCCCGGCACATGCGATGGCGGCGGGGAAATTGTTGCTGGCTCAACTAGATCAGGCACAGCTCAGAGCGATTCTCCCTAATCAGACTTTGCCAAGGAGAGGCCCGAAGACCATTACAAACAGGGATGAACTCGAGGCTGAGTTACGGCGTGTGCGAGTAGGGGGAGTGGCATATACCATTCAAGAATCTGAAACAGGTATTAACTCCCTCGCACTTCCTCTTGCAGGCTCAAACTGGAGAGACAGAATCGCTCTGGTTATCTCACTCCCGATTAGTCGAGGAAAAGCCAGCCGCTTGCGAGAGTTGGCAGAAATCAGCGAATCAATTATCAGCTCTTTTGGTGGGGAACAAGCTGTGACAAATAAATGGTGAGACAAGCAATAAAAAGGACCGCTAGACCCTTAGGCTAATAAAATAACTAACAACTCATAGTTCGTTTAGAAACTTCCTCCACGCAACATGATCGGAACCAGAATGACCGGTATTACTGCTGCAGGCCAGATCACAGCCAACGCCATTCGCGATGAAGCTGCTCAGCTGTTCTTTCTGCATGGTTTCGAAGCCACGAGCCTTCGCCAAGTTGCTACTGGCGTGGGGATCAAAGTTGGAAGTCTCTACAACCACATTGAAAACAAAGAAGACCTCCTGCTTCAAATCATGGGTGGCACCATGGATGAACTTATGGAGATTCAGGAGAAAGCCCTAGCTGAGTGCTCGGACATCATCGAAAAGTTAATTGTTCTACTTTCTTGCCACATCCGTTTTCATGCGGAGCATGCACAAGTTGTATTCATCGGTAACTCGGAACTTCGTTCACTCTCCCCAGAGAACCGTGCACAAATCATCGCTCGCCGTCGCGAATATCAAACGATGATCCAAAATCTCATCGAAGAAGCTGATCGAAGTGGAAGAGCGTTAGTGCTCGATGCGCGACTGCACACCTTCAGCATTGTTGCTATGGGTACCCACGTTGCAAGTTGGTACAAGGGTTCTGGAAACCTTTCTTTGGACCGAATTATCAACATCTATTCGAAGATTGCGCTCCGTGGACTTGGCGTCGCTGATGCGGATGCACTGGTCGACAAAAAGTTCCCCGCTTTATAAAGCCACACTCTTGAGTAGCCAAAGGCTTGCTCATTTGCTTTCAACCCGTTATCGTATAAATCACGAACAAGCGTTCGCTTGTTTGTTCAACCGGGAGAGCAAAGATGCACACCATTGGAGACTGGACTCGACTCAACTACAGACGTAATCCATCAAAGGAAGCGTTTGTAAGTTTTGACGGACGAGTCAGTTTTGGTCAGGTAGCCGAGCGAGCTTGGCAACTCTCCCGCGGATTGCGTGAAGCTGGGGTTAAGCCTGGCGAGGTTGTTGGCGTATTGGCCGGTAACTCAACCTTCAACGCCGAGCTCTTTATTGGCATCGCAAACTCAGGTTCAATCTACGGTGCGTATAACTGGCGTTGGGCGGCAGAAGAGCTTGCTGGCGGAATTAAAGAATCAAGTCCAGCCCTCATCATCGCCGAGGACCGCTTCACAGATTTGGTAACTCAGGCAATCGAGATTCTGAATAACGATGCTGAATATTCCGGCACAATCCCACGCGTAGTTTTTGAGGGAGAAGTAGAGAAACTTCGAATTGGCACTGGAGTATTCACCGCTGAAATCACTTCCGAAGATCCGCTTTGTTTGATCTATACCGGTGGCAGCACTGGAATTCCAAAGGCAGTTGTTCTTTCGCATCGTTCAGCAACTTCTAATGCTTTGAACGAAATCATCTCGTGTGATTTGGGCAAGAATCCCGAAGACCGTGGATTGATCCTCACTCCAATGTTCCATTCGGCTGCACTTCTTTGCTGGCTCACAA
The DNA here is from genome assembly GCF_029892845.1 of Aurantimicrobium minutum. Classification (GTDB taxonomy): domain Bacteria; phylum Actinomycetota; class Actinomycetes; order Actinomycetales; family Microbacteriaceae; genus Aurantimicrobium; species Aurantimicrobium minutum_B. The sequence continues at coordinate 269,957 of NZ_JARXVT010000002.1, read as the reverse complement.
CCCACTTCGTCGCTGGATCCACAAGCATCATTGCTCAACAGTTTGATGAAGAAACAATGATTCGACTCGTAGAGAGCGAACAAGTCACCAACACATTCATGATCCCTAATATGATGCGACGCGTGATGCAGGCAGGCGTATTCGACCAGCCTGCTTTCCAAACGCACTTCCGCGCACTACATACCGGTGCAGGTTTGTTACGCATGCCAGATAAGGAACGCTTCCGAGAGATTCTTCCCAATGCTGATCTGTTCTTCCGATACGGACTTACAGAAGCTGGTCCGCAAGTTACGAGACTTCACACCCGGGACATGCTTGACCCCGCAGTTGATGGATCCATCGGACAGGAGTACTTCACTGTTGAAGCTGAAGTAATGATTCCCGGCACTACTGAAATAGCAGCTCCTGGAGAACTGGGAGAAATTTACGTCAAGGGACCTTCTCTCATGACGGGGTACCTCAACCGACCTGAGGCAACTGCAGAAGCATTTATCGACGGTTGGTTACGAACTGGTGACCTTGCAACGCGTGACGACCGAGGGTTCTTCTTCTTCAAAGACCGCCTTAAAGAAATGATTAAATCTGGCGGCGAGAACGTGTATTCCGTCGAGGTAGAGCAGGTGCTTTACACACACCCTGCTGTGTTGGAAGCAGTTGTACTCGGAGTTCCGAACCTGGAATGGGATGAAGAAGTCCGAGGCGTTATTGTCCTTCGCGACAACATGACTGCAACAAGTGACGAATTGCGTGCACATGTTCGCAAGTCACTTGCTGGATACAAAGTTCCCAAGAAGCTCGAATTTGTCACAGCTGACTTTCTGCCAAGAAGTGCTGCAGGAAAACTCGAAAAACTCACACTCAAGTCAAAGCTTGGCTGGCTCGGGTAGCCAGATCATCGAACACAAGAAAAGTAGACAGGTTCAGAATGTTTAAGAAGGTCCTTATCGCCAACCGTGGTGAAATTGCTGTTCGCATCATGCGAAGCGCGAAAGAACTCGGCATCACTAGTGTCGCTGTTTACTCTGACGCAGATGCTCAAGCACTTCATGTTCGAAGCGCAGATGAGACTGTCGCGCTAGGGGATGGTCCCGCGAAGGATAACTACCTTAATATCGAGAAAATAATTCAGGCCGCTAAAAAATCAGGTGCTGAAGCTATTCACCCGGGATATGGCTTCCTTTCCGAAAATGCAGAGTTTGCTGCAGCTGTCACAGCCGCAGGTATGAAATTTATTGGGCCTTCTGAACACGCAATTCGCACTATGGGGGAAAAGGTGGCAGCTCGTGCTGTTGCTGTAGAAGCTAATGTTCCCCTCGCACCTGGAACCAATCACGCTGTTTCTGGGGAGGCAGAGCTTCTAGAATTCGGTGAAAAGAATGGCTACCCCATTCTCATCAAGGCTTCAAATGGTGGTGGCGGTCGCGGAATGCGTCAGGCAAAGAGCGCTGACGAAGTAGCTGAGGCTTTTGCCTCTGCTGTACGCGAGGCAACTGCGGCCTTTGGAAGCGGAGATGTATTCGTCGAGCGATACCTCACTAACGCTCGCCACGTTGAAGTCCAGGTATTCGCAGACTCGCACGGAAACGCTGTGTTCTATGGTGATCGTGACTGCTCGGTGCAACGTCGCCACCAGAAACTTTTGGAAGAGGCACCCGCACCCTTCCTGAGCGAAGAGCTTAGAGAGCAAATGGGCGAGGCTGCCGTTCGTCTTGCACGTGAAGTTGCATACGAGGGTGCTGGAACTGTTGAGTTCCTCGTCGAGGACAACAAGTTCTACTTCCTCGAAATGAACACACGAATTCAAGTAGAGCACCCCGTCACAGAAATGGTTACCGGAGTTGATCTGGTTTCAGAGCAAATCCGAGTCGCAGCAGGTCTTCCTCTCAATCTTCCGACTTCGCTCACATCCGTCAATGGTGCTGCCGTTGAAGCGCGTATTAATGCAGAAGACGTCGCAGGCGGAAACTTCTTCCCCTCGCCGGGCCTGATTGAGAGCATCAGCGTCCCCGAGGGGAGCTCCATTCGTTGGGATTCTGGTTACCTCAGTGGTGACGAAGTTTCTCCAAACTACGACAGTCTTGTGGGCAAGTTAATCGTTCATGGGGCAAACCGTGCAGAGGCAATCAAGGGCCTTTATGACGCACTCGCCGCACTCAAGATTGAGGGAATTTCAACCACAATCCCCGCGGCTATGGCGGTACTCGACCACTCTGATTTCCAGTCCGGAGCCTTCTCGACGCTGTGGCTTGAAAGAAGTGTGACGCTTCCTGAGTCGGGTGAAGAATACGAAGGTGCACTCACCCGTCAAGAAGTAGAGGTAGGTGGCCGATTCTTCGTAATTCCTTTCATCGATGAGAACTTCGTTGGAGTTGCTTCGGCAGGAGCACAAACTGCCGCATCAGACTCTGCTGGTTCAGGACGAGGAAAGTCTCGCCGTTCCGGAGGGAAAGCAGCTGGAGCTCAAAGCGATGGCAAGGTGAAAGCACCGATGCAGGGAACGATAGTGAAAATGAACGTTGCTGTTGGAGACGCCGTTACTGAAGGAACCGTTCTCTTTGTTCTTGAGGCGATGAAGATGGAGAACCCGATTAAGGCTCCGTTTGATGGAACCGTCAAGGAAATCAATGTCGAACTCGGCTCCGCGATTGCCGCGAAGACTGTCCTTGCTGAGATTGAGGCTTAGGAGCTGTAATGAAGGCTGTTAGATCTGTACTCTTTGTTCCTGGACACAAGGCTGATTGGATTCTCAAAGCTTTAGCGTCGCAGGCAGATGCCATCATTATCGACCTCGAGGATTCGGTCCCTGAGGCTTCAAAGGCAGACGCACGGATCAACGCTAGGGAAGCAATTCAGGCAAACAACACTGATAAGACAGTGTTAGTTCGCCCAAATGCGCTTGATACTCAGCACTTTGGGAAAGATATTGAATCGGTCGCGGTTTCAGGATTAACTGCTTTACTTCTCCCAAAGCTTTTCTCGCGCGATGACATGATCCGATTCGATGCCTTGGTTACAGCAGCTGAAATCTTAAATGGCGTTGAACGAGGTTCAATCGAACTTGTCCCCACTCTAGAAACAGCCGCATCAGTAAATAAGGTAGACGAACTTCTCGATGCCCCCCGTGTGGGTGGAGTTATGGCTGCTGCAGCCAAAGATGCTGACATTTCCCGTGAGGTTGGTTTCAGTTGGACTGAAGAGGGTTTTGAAACCTTGTATCTCCGAAGCAAGGTTGTTGTCGCTGCGCGCAGCGCAGGAATTCAATGCATCTTGCTAGGCCTCTGGCAGGACGTACACAATCTCGATGGAATGCGTCGATTTGCACAAGCAAATTCTGGCCTTGGGTACAGCGGACAGGTTCTCATCCATCCTTCGCACGCTGAGATTGCGAACGAAGAGTATGGGCTTTCCGAAAAGCAAGCAGATTACTATCGCCGCCTCATCGCTGCATTTGAAGCTGGTGTAGCTGTCGGTAATGGTGCCGTCTCATTTGAGGGCGACCACATTGATTTAGCTCATGCAAATAACGCGCGTGATCTTCTCATCCAGTCCGGGCAATCCCTGGAATCTAACTAAACCTAGAAAGAAAACAATCATGTCCGGAATGTATTTTGAAGATTTCGTAGTTGGAGAAGAAATTCACCACGCAGTCACACGCACTGTGACGGAAACCGACAACCTCATGTTCACTACTTTGACCATGAATGTTCAGCCACTTCACCTTGATGAAGAATTTGCCTCCAAGAGCATGTACGGTCAGCGCATTGTGAACAGTATCTTTACTCTTGGACTTGCAACCGGTATCCCTGTTCAGGAAACCACGCTGGGAACCACGCTGGGTAACCTTGGTTTTAGAGACATTGAATTCCCCAAGCCTGTATTCATAGGCGACACGCTTCGTGTCTCGACTATTGCACTAGATAAGCGACTTTCTTCCTCACGCCCCAACACGGGCATTGTTGGAATCGAACACCGCACTTACAACCAGCGTGATGAGCTAGTTTGTGTTGTACGCCGTAGTGCTCTCATGATGTGTAAGGACTATGTCTCAAAGTAATCAACAAGCTGCCCCTAGGACTGTTCTAGTCACGGGAGCAGCCGGCGGTATGGCTGCCGGTATCAATCAAAAACTGATTGAGCAAGGGCACACAGTAATTTGTGCTGATTTGATTTTTGAGAAAGTCCAAGCCGAAGCAGTAAGGCTTAAATCACTCGAGGGAAATGCTTTCCCACTCGAGCTTGATGTCAGCAAAGTTGACTCGATACGAGCTGCCATGCAGCAGTTGAAAGACCAGTCACTGAACGTTGATGTGATTGTCAATGCTGCCGGGATACTCGATCGAAAATCTATGGCTGATCACGATGACGAATCTTTTCAGAACGTCATGCTTGTCAATCTCGTGGGCCCCTTTAACCTCATTCGTCTATTGAGCCCTGGAATGGTTTCACGAGGATGGGGCCGAATAATCAACATCTCCTCCATCGCAGCTAGGAACGGCTACCCGTTCCCAAGTTATGCCTCTTCAAAAGCAGGACTTTCGAACCTTACTCGCTCGTTAATCAATGATTTCTGGGGTACGGGGGTGACAGTTCACAACATTTGCCCGGGGCTAGTCAATACCCCTATGGCCGATCCTCACTTGATTGAGAACGCTGAAAAACGAATTCCTACTGGAGCAGCAGTTCAACCTGAAGAAATTGGCCAAGCGGTGGTTTTCCTCATGCAAGATGCAGCTGCAAGCCTCAATGGAAGTGATTTTGTGATGGATGGTGGCGTCACGAGTTACTTCCAGCTTTTCGAGCGCTGAAGCCAACTTTCTGCAATTTTTTCGCACTTTTGTATTGACATGCGTGTTTACTAATGAATAACATTTAGATAACAAACAAGCGTTCGTTATTTTATTTGGGAATTAATCCCTATAATAAAAATACAAGCGGTTGTTCGTTTGTTTCGGAGATAGAATCAGAATCGTCGGTGATTCGAATCGGGTGACTACTTCGAAGATCAACAAAAACAAAGGAGTTATTGTTCATGGCTAAGAATCGACTATTGCTGGCCGCAGCTGCTGTTGCTGCTTCCAGCGCGTTGCTTCTGAGTGGTTGTGCATCAACTGATGCAACAAGCACTGGAACTGCAACCGAAGAAGCCGGTAGCGCTGTCTACAACACCGGAAACATCAAGGACTTTTGTCCAGACACCCCAACCAAGGTTGGCTACGCAAAGGGTAGCAACAACACTTGGACCAAGACCGTTCTGGCAGAGCTGACAAAGGCTGCTGAACAGTGCTCAAACATCACTGAGGTTATCTTCACCGATGCAAAGGGCGATCAGCAGAAGGCAATTTCTGATGTTGACAGCCTCGTTGCTCAGGGCGTTCAGGTACTTATCGTTCAGCCCGAATTTGGCGCTGCACAGCTTCCTTCCATCCAGGCTGCAACTGACGCAGGCGTGAAGGTTGTATCCTTCATCTCTGACCCAGGTGGAACCCCTGGAACTGACTACGTAACCTTCGTGAACCACGATGTTAAGTACATCGGTGAGCAGCAGGCTGCTTTCTTCAACAAGGCTCTCAACGGCAAGGGAAAGATCGTATTCCTTGGTGGTACACCTGGTGCAGCATCTAGCGTTACCTTCTTCGACGCTTTCAAAGAAGCACTCAAGGCATACCCCGGCCTGAGCCTCGTTGAAGACAACTTCGTTGTAACCAACTGGGATCCAGGTGAGAAGAAGAAGGTTATGACCGCTCTTCTCGCTAAGTACGGACGTATCGACGGTGTCGTTTCTGACTACACCACCACCGACACTGGTGTTATCGATGCTTACACCGAAGCTGGCGTTGCACTTCCTGCACTAGCTGGTCAGGCATCTGCAAACGTAAACGGCTGCCAGTGGGAGAAGTCGAACTTCGCGTTCTTCACTCTCGATGGAACCACCACCACTGTTGAGATTGCTCTCCGCAAGGCACTTGCTGCATACGTCGGCAAGGACAACCCAGAGCCTTCTCGTCCACAGTTGCCTATCTTCATTGACACCACTTCGGGTAAGAACCCTAAGTGCAGCACCGTTCTTCCTCCAGACGCTGACCTCTCGTCAAGTCTGACCGAGGCTGAACTCAAGAAGATGCTCGGCTAATTCAGTAACAACTAAGAAATAACGAGGTATTACCAATGGCGGTAGAAGCTCTCCACGTAAACGACGTGTCAAAGAGTTATCCAGGTGTTCGGGCTCTCAGAAATGTGAGCTTGAACGTACTGGCTGGCGAAATCCACGGAGTTGTCGGAGAAAACGGAGCTGGAAAGTCCACCCTGATGGGTGTAATTTCTGGAACTGTTACTCCAGAGACAGGAGAAGTCCGAGTCTTCGGAGAGCTTCTACCGTCAGGTAATGCCTCGGCATCGCGTGACTTTGGAATCACCATCGTCCGTCAAGAACCAGCGCTTCTTCCAGACCTCACAATCGCCGAGAACATGTATCTCGGAATGCCCAAAGAAAAGCGCCCAAAGACTACCGAGCTCAACTCCTGGGCAACCAAGCAGCTCGCTGTTTGGGGAACAGACCTCAATCTCTCGCCTTCATTGCGAGTTGAGGATCTTCCACCAGAACACAGATTTATCGTTGAAATTGCTCGCGCACTCGCAGCGCAACCCAAGGTACTTATCCTTGATGAGCCAACTGAGCATCTCTCTGCCGAGGACGTAAATATCCTCTTCGGGCACATTCGCCGTCTTGCAAAAGAGGGCGTTGCGATTATTTACATTTCGCACCGTGTAGCTGAAGTTCGAGACATCGCTGAACGAGTGAGTGTTCTTCGCAACGGTGCTTCACGTGGTACCGAACTAGTGTCGAAACTTTCAGAGTCCGACATTGTCAACTTGATTGTGGGACGTGAACTTTCATCTACGTACCCTGCAAAGTATTCAGGCGACAAGAATGCAATACCCAACTTTGTCGTTAGTGGATTACACGGGGATAAGTTCAAAGATGTTTCGCTCGAGGTTCGTCCTGGTGAAGTAGTTGGCCTGGCTGGAATTGACGGTAACGGTCAACGCGAATTCCTTCGTGCTCTGGCCGGTCTTAACAAGTTCGCTGGAGTTGTAGAAATCAGCGGACAAGAAGTGAAGTATCGCTCCGCTGCTCAAGCTACAAAGCAAGGAATTGCTTACGTTGCAGCAGACCGTCACCGAGAGGGTGTTGTCTCAGGCCTAAGTGTCAAGGACAACATTGCGCTTCGTTCGCTCAAAAAATTCACATCGATGGGCCTCGTCTCCAACAAAAAAGAGAACTCCTCAGTTAGCTCATTGGTTAATGAGTTCAATGTAAAGACTCCAACAATTGCCGCATCTATTGCGACACTGTCGGGCGGTAACCAGCAAAAGGCAGTACTCGCAGGAGCTTTTGGATCGGGTCCATCTGTACTTCTTCTTGACGAACCTACTCAGGGAGTAGACGTTGGTGCGCGAAGCGAGATTTATACGCTCATACGTCAGCGAGCTGAAGAAACCGGCATGGCTGTAATCGTACTTTCGACAGATGCCAAGGAACTTGCAGGAATTGCGGACCGAGTCCTTGTCTTTTCCCGCGGAAAAGTTGTAAGTCAACTTGAGGGAAAGAAAGTCACTGAAGAAGAAATCATCGGTGAAGCCTTACGCTCGACAGCAGTCCGTGAAACTCAAGTAGTAACGCGATCTAAGCTTGTTCGCTGGCTGGGCGGTGACGCCGCACCTCTGGCAATTGTGGGGCTTGCGATTATTGCCCTTTCACTCATTACCCAAGTGGCAAACGGCTTCTTCTTGTCTCCGATGAGCATCCAAAGCATGCTTACCTTGCTTGTGCCACTTGGTTTGGTAGCTATGGCGCAGGCGATGGTGCTTCTTGTGGGAGGAATTGATCTTTCAGTCGGCCCACTAATGGGTTTGATAGTTGTCCTGGAGTCCTACCTCCTGATAGACGGCTCATCGATTGCGATGCAGGGATTCGGTTGGAGTCTTTTCGTAATCGTCCCAATAGTCGTCGGTTCAATCAACTGGGCTCTAGTTGACTTAGCAAAGATCAACCCAATGATTGCCACCCTAGTAACTTTCACAGGAGTTCAGGCAATCTCACTGATTCTTCGCCCAACACCGGGCGGTGTAATTGCACGTTCAATTACAAAGTCGATTACGACCAAGATTGGTCCAGTTCCAATCCTGTTCATAGTTGTCGTAATTCTTGCCCTCCTATTAACCTGGGCACTTCTTAAGACTCGCCAAGGAATTGTTCTACGAGCAACTGGGTCGGATGAAAATGTTGCAGCTCTCAACGCAATTAATCCAAAGAAAGTTCGCTATTTTGCCTACGTCGGCGCGAGCCTTCTGGCTGGTGTTGCTGCAGTAACTTTGATGGCTCAAATTGGATCCGGTAATGCCTCAGGTGGTACTAGTTACACCCTCGCAAGTATTAGCGCGGCAGTCATCGGTGGCGTCAGCCTTGCCGGTGCACGCGGTACATTCTTTGGCGCGATCATGGGTGGCGCACTTCTCCAAGTGGCCAACAGCGTAACAACATTCCTCGGGCTCTCTACTGAGTGGCAGTCGTTCCTTATGGGCGGTTTGACCTTGTTTGCCGTAGCTGCTTACTCATTGTTCCGTTCACTCAAGAAGGCGGGTCACTAATGTCTCAACAGAACACTCTCCGCAAGGGCTTCACTAGGCCTGCCTTTACTTCCATCGCGATTACGACAGTGATTTTGTTCGCAATTTGTGCAGTATTCGTGCCGAGTTCATTGGATCCCATATCTGTAGTTGGCATGATGCCGTTCGCCGCGGTCCTGGCAATTGCATCAATCGGTCAGACCTTGGTTATTCAGCAGAGAGGTATTGACCTCTCCGCTGCAGGTGTAATTAGCATCTCTGCAATGGGTTTTGGTGTGATGTACTCACGCTGGGGCATCGATCCGTTTACGGCTGTGTTGCTTTGTTTCGGAATTTCTGCAGTGGTGGGTCTTGCCAATGGCTTATTGGTTGCGCTTGTAGGAATTAGTCCGCTTGTAGCAACTCTTGCAATGAACACAATCCTCTTTGGATTTGTTCAGTTGATTACAGGTGGGGCCCCTGCCCAAGCACCAGAAGTATTTAGCCAGTTCGCGCAATCAGACATCTTTGGAATTTCCACACTCGTATGGATTGCAATCGTGACTGTACTTGTCATGGCACTGCTCACCTCGAAGACGGTATCTGGACGTCAGTTCATTGCGGCAGGCGCAAACCCTGCTGCAGCGCGGGTAAATGGAGTACGTACGAACTCCAGCGTAATTCTGGCTTATGTCACTGCTGCCTTGACCTACTCTTTTGCCGGGATGCTGCTTGCTAGCTACCTCCAAAACGTCGGCGTCCAGGTTGGTAATGGCTACATGCTCGCGGTTATTGCCACCGTCATTGTTGGTGGTACACCATTGGCTGGAGGCAAGGGAACCATCATAGGTTCAGCAATCGCAGCGCTCTTTATGTCTCAACTTGTTCAGATGGTTCTCACGATGGGAGCACCAACATCTGTCCAGATGCTCGTACAGGCTTTGACGATTGCTGTCGCGGCAACTCTTCAAGGTGTCTCGGGTAACTTCAAGTTCAAAGAGAAGAAAAAACCACTTCACCCCTCTCAAATCGTGACCACGGATACCGAATCAGTCGGCGTCCACCACATGCCCTAACTAGAAAAAGGAGACAACAATGAAAGCTTTAGTTCTCACAGAACTGGGTAAGGACCTGGAGATCCTCGATGTAGAGGAGCCCACAATTACCCCTGATGGCGCAATTATTCGCGTCAAGGCAAACGGCATTTGCCGAAGCGACTGGCACCTGTGGCAGGGTGACTGGGCATGGCTCGGTCTCGAACTCCCGCTTCCTCACGTCATGGGACACGAATTCTCAGGTGTTGTTGAAGCTGTTGGTTCAAACGTCACCCGTTACAAGGTTGGCGACCGGGTAATCGTCCCACACGCACACGGTTGTGGCGTTTGTGAATACTGTCTCAACGGTTACACCAATGTCTGCCAGAACGTCTCCTTTGCAGGAACCAACTACTGGGGCGGATACGGAGAACTTGTACTCGTTCCAGAAGCAGACCGTAACCTCGTAGCACTTCCTGAATCAGTTTCATTTGAAGCTGCTGCAGGCTTGAGTTGCCGCTTTATGACTGCTTGGCACGGCATTGTCGACCAGGTAGCAGTTCGCCCTGGAGAATGGGTTTTCGTCAACGGTTGCGGTGGATTGGGCCTTTCCGCAATTCACATTGCTCGCGCACTTGGCGCATCTGTAATTGCAGCTGACATCAACCCTGCGGCACTTGCGCTTGCTAAGGAGCAAGGTGCAATGCACGTCATCAACTCCAAAGAAGAGGACGTAGTAGCAAAGGTTCACGAACTCACTGGCGGCGGCGCACATGTTGCCGTTGATGCCCTCGGTATCAAGATCACTTGCCAGGCAGCAATTGGCAGTCTCCGTAAGCGTGGACGTTTATTGCAGGCGGGCCTCACCTCTGCTGCGGAAGAGGGCTACATTCCCATCCCAATCGACGCATTGGTTCTTCAGGAGCTCTCGATCGTGGGTGTTGCAAACATGCCTATCGCTCGCTTCCCTGACATGATGCGCATGGTCGAAAACGGTGTTATTGACCCCCAGGCCATGGTAACTAAAACCGTAAACCTCAAGGAAGCTGCAGACATCATGCAGAACATGGGTAGCTTCGCTAACCCAGGTGTCAGCGTCCTCACCGACTGGAACTAATAAAGGGAAACCACAATGAAGAAATATGAAAACCTCTACATCAACGGTGAATGGGTTCCTGCTCACGGTGAAAAGAAAATTGAAGTTGTTAACCCTGCGAACGAAGAAGCATTCGCAGTCGTTACCAGCGCAAGCTCTGAAGATGTCGAACGAGCAGTTGCGGCAGCCAAAGAGGCATTCAAGACATTCAGTCAAACTACTTTGGCAGAGCGTATTGAACTCCTCGAGAGGATCCTAAAGATCTACGAGCGTCGTCGTCAGGAGTTCTCAGATGCTCTCACCGAAGAGTTGGGTGCTCCAAAAACCCTTTCTGAAGGTGCACAGACTTGGCTTGGAATCGGTCACATTCAGGCGACCATTGATGCTCTTAAGTCGATGACTCTCGAGGAGAAGAAGGGTAACTCCACCATCGTGCGTGAGCCCGCTGGTGTTGCTGCGCTGATCACCCCATGGAACTGGCCTATCAACCAGGTCTTCACCAAGACCGCTTCAGCTCTCGCTGCAGGTTGCACGATGATCCTCAAGCCAAGCCAGGTCACACCAATTGACTCATTCCTCTTCACTGAAATTCTTGATGAGGCTGGAGTCCCCGCAGGTGTGTTCAACCTGGTTACGGGAGACGGTGTAGTTATTGGTCGACAGCTTTCCTTGCACCCAGATGTAGATGTGGTTTCCTTCACCGGTTCGACACGCGCGGGACGCGAAATTTCTCGTGACGCTGCTGAGACAATCAAGGTTGTTCACCTCGAACTCGGTGGAAAGTCTCCGAACATCATCCTTGACGATGCCGATCTTGAGAAGGCTGTTTCGACTGGTGTAACCATTTGTTACAGCAACGCTGGTCAATCCTGCAGTGTTGCGACTCGTATGCTCGTGCCTCGCTCCAAGCTGGCAGAAGTCAATGAGATCGCTAAGCGAACCGCTGAGGCGTTTGTCGTTGGTGACCCCACCAAGGATGAAACCACAATGGGTCCATTGGTAAACGCTCGTCAGTTCAAGTCTGTACAGGGATACATCCAGACTGGAATTGAAGAAGGCGGAGAACTCCTCACTGGTGGCGTCGGTCGTCCAGAAGGTCTCGCCAAGGGCTTCTACACAAAGCCAACGATTTTCACCAATGTTGACCCCAAGTCGACAATTGCCCAGGAAGAAATCTTCGGCCCAGTCCTCGTCATCATTCCTTTTGACAGTGAGGAAGAAGCAATCGAAATTGCTAATGATTCAATTTATGGACTTGCAGCGGTAGTTCAGTCAGCAGACAAGGACCGCGCAATCAAGGTTGCCTCCAAAATCCGTTCGGGACATGTCTACATCAACCACTACACGGATGATTACGTCAGCGTTCCATTCGGAGGTTGGAAGCAGTCTGGTACCGGATACGAACACGATGAGTGGGGTATCCGAGGCTTCCAGCTAGTCAAGGCAGTACTGGGAACTGCTGTCTAGACCTGAAATCGCCGATGGCGATGGCCCCGTGTAAAAGCGGGGCCATCGCCATTTGAAAGCTAATTGGAGAATTAAATGAACAGGCTTAGTGGAAAAATAGCGCTCATTTCTGGTGCAGCCAAAGGTATGGGTGCGAGCCACGCGAGAGCAATCGTTGCAGAGGGCGGATCTGTCGTTATTGGCGACGTCGATGAACAAAATGCTCTTGCCCTAGTTGAAGAGCTCGGCGAGAGGGCAGCTTTTGCGCGACTTGATGTTCAAGTAAATGAAGACTGGGATAACGCAGTCCAAACTGCACTAGATGCTTTTGGCGGTTTGAACGTATTAGTAAACAACGCTGGAATCTTGCGATCAGCAGACATCGTAGACATGCCTGATGCTGATTGGGATTTGGTAATGGGGATCAATCTCACTGGAGTGATGAGGGGAATGCGTGCTGCAATTCCCGCGCTCGTTAAGTCAGGCAATTCTTCGATCATCAATATTTCGTCTACGGCAGGGCTTAAGGCGTTCCCGGGCACGGCTGCTTACAACACTGCTAAATGGGGCATTCGTGGCCTTACGAAGACAGCAGCACTTGAGCTTGCGCACCAAGGGGTTCGAGTAAATTCCATTCACCCTGGAAACGTCAAGACGCCAATGATTGATGGCCTCTACATGGACTTCAAGCACGTTGCTCAGGGGCGTGCGGGAGAGCCAAGCGAGATCAGCAACCTCATCGTTTATCTAGCCAGTGACGAAAGCTCATTCTCAACTGGTAGCGAATTTGTTGCAGATGGTGGAGAGACAGCAGGGCTACCGAATCTGGCAGACCTGTAGTGACAAAAACAAATCTGCCCCCGGTTAAATATTAGACCGGGGGCAGATTTGTTCAAGAGAGGTCTTTATTTGCGCTTCATGAGGAAGCTGCTGGAGAAGGTCATCACGGTCTCTTCACGTTGATTGAGCACACGGTAATCAAACTTCCAAATTCCATTAGTGGGCTTTGAAGTCTCACGAGTTTCGACAAGTTCTGCGGTCGCACGAATTGTGTCTCCGATGAGTACTGGTGCAGTTGCTCGAACCGCATCAAGTCCCAACCAGGCAGCCACGTTGGTGAAATAGCCAGTTTGAGTCATCAAACCCAGTGCGCACGACAATGAAAGCGGGCCATGGCCAATTCGCTGACCAAAGGGAGTTTGTGCGGCATAGACCTCGTCTAAGTGGAGAGAGACGATGTCGCCAGTCAGTCCAGCCCAGGTAACGAGGTGGGCTTCAGAGATTGTTAGTCCTGGGCTCAAGATTAGGTCGCCGAGTTCAAGATCTTCCCAGAAGTAGTTGGGCTGAGTCTTTACTGATGAAAGCGTTGTGTCCACGATGGCTCTTTCCTCTGTATCCACATTGATGAGAGTTAGTTCTATGTGCAAAAAACAATTTCGTTGCAACTAAACTAATACTAGCGTACGCTCGTTCGTATAAAGCAATAGTTTTCTTGGAGGAAGTTATGTCGGCAAAAGACATCAAAGTGGATGAATCCGCGGCCGTAGATGCAGAAGTAGCGGACAAGACAGTCCACGATGTTCTCGCCGAGTACCTTGTAGAGGCTCGACTTGGTGGTTCAGAGAAGAACCGAACCAAAATCAAAGAGTCAGGCAAGATGCTTGTTCGTGAGCGCCTCGCTCACCTTTTCGACGACGAAGAGTACGTAGAAGACGGCCTCCTTGCTCGTTTCACTGAGGGCCTTCCCGGTGACGCAGTTGTTTGTGCTTATGGAAAAGTAGATGGCCGCCAGGTTTGTGTCATTGCAAATGACTACAGCGTAAAGGCTGGTACTTGGGGTAAGCGCACATTCGAAAAGATCACGTTTGCACAGGAAACCGCAACTGCTGCCGGTATCCCCATCATCTACTTGTTCGATTCAGCAGGTGCTCGTATTGATGAGCAGCTAGATAGCTTTGCTGGTCGTCACGCCTGGGGCAACATCTTCTATAACCAGGTACAAATTTCTGGTCGTGTACCTCAAGTTTGCGCATTGTTCGGACCCTCGCCTGCTGGTTCGGCATACGTTCCGGCGTTGTGTGATCTCACAGTCATGGTTCGAGGCCACGCAACTGCATATCTTGGATCTCCACGTCTTGCTGAAATGGTTACCGGCGAAAAAGTTACTTTGGAAGAAATGGGTGGAGCAGAAATGCACTGCACCGTTTCTGGCTTGGGTGATGTTCTCGTTGAAAATGACATCGAAGCGCTTGACGCAATTCGCGTCTGGTTGTCCTTCTTGCCTGCGAACTGGGAGCTGCCCGCACCCATGGCAGAAGCAAGCGAGCCACGTGAAGGACGAAAGCTAAGCGATATTGTTCCTCTTCGCGAAGCTGAAGTTTTTGACATGGAAGAGTTCATCGAATCCTTGGTTGATGAGGGCTCTTACTTCCCTTACAAAGAATTATTTGCTCCTGAAATGATCACTGCTTTTGCACGAATTAACGGCCAGCCAGTGGGCTTGGTAGCAAACCAGCCCATGCACATGGGTGGTGCAATTTTCCCGAACTCTTCGGACAAGGCAGCACGATTCATCTGGATTTGTAACGCATATAACGTTCCAATCATCTTCCTTGTTGACATCGCTGGATACATGATTGGTTCCGAAGTAGAGCGCCAAGGAATCATTCGTCATGGTGCAAAGATGATTTTCGCAGTGTCTGAGTGCCGCGTACCTCGTATTACGGTCCTTGTTCGTAAGGCTTACGGTGGTGGCTACCTAGCCATGTCTGGTGCACCAATGAACCCAGATGCAATCATCGCCTTGCCGACTGCTCGACCTGCATTGATGGGCCCAGATGCTGCTGTAAACGGCGTCTACTACAACCAAATCCACGCGATTGAAGACCCAGCAGAGCGCAAGGCATTTGTTGCAGAAAAGCAGGCAGAGTACGCAGAAGGAATTGACGTTTTCAAGATTGCTGATGCGAACGCTGTTGAAGCTGTAGTACCTACAGATGAATTGCGTGATGACCTAACTAAGCGCCTTTATCTTTACAAAAAGCGTAAGGCAGTCCCCGTCGAACGCCGTCAAGCAGTTACTCCTGTCTAATTCTAATGTTCAAGATAATTTCAAACCTGACTGCTCTTCCAGAGCTCACACGGGAAGAATTTATTGAACACTGGCAAGAGGTTCATAAGCCGTTGATTTTGGCATTGCCTGGGCTAATTGCCTACCGCCAAAGCCCTGCTATAGCCCACAAAAATAAGTGGCCTGCAAGTGGTTTAGCAGAGCTTTGGTTTGATTCCTTAGGGGATATCAAAACAGCTTTCGAAAGCTCTGCTGCGGACGCTATGAGAGAAGACGAAAAAGTACTTTTCTCGGATATCTCTTGGTACATCGTTGAAGAAGGGCCCATGCTCAAGCCTTGAACGCGAGTTCCTTGTGTGAGGATCCAGGCGTGATTACCTTTCATCACGGAAATACTTACCAAGGCTTCAGGAGTGCTAGCAACATCTAAATCGATTCCTCCATTTTGAGATAGATGTCACTTCTGGAAACAAGAAAACCCCCGACTAATGCCGGGGGTTTTCTTTATGTGAATTACTTGGTGCGAGTGGTGAGCTTCCATACGAGAGGAAGCAGTCCGCCTGCAGCAAGAGCCTTGATCAGGTCACCTGGAATGAAGGGGTAAAGACCGGCCTGGAGAGTTGCGGACAGGTCGTTGGGGTAACCAAGCTGACCGAGTGCAACAGAAAGCCAGGGCAGACCTACTGCGTAGATCACAGCGGTACCGGCAAGGAATGCACCGATGGTGCCCAGAACCTTACGGTCCCACTGCTTCTGTGCGAGCCAGCCCACGAGAGCTGCTGCCAGAACGAAACCGATCATGTAGCCACCGGTGGGGCCTGCAAGCTTGGCGAGACCAGCGCCGCCCTCAGCGAAGACAGGAAGACCTGCAACACCGAGACCGACATACAGAAGCATGGAGAGGGCACCGCGGAGTGAACCGAGGGTTGCGCCAACGAACAACACTGCGAAGGTCTGTCCCGTGATGGGCACAGGCCACATGGGGATAACCAGCTGTGCTGCGCCTGCGGTCAGAGCTGCACCAGCAGCAATTACAGCTAGATCTGCAGTCACGCTCTTTGCGACCCAACGGTCAACAAGTACTTCACGGGGTGAAGCTAAGGCAATAGAGGACAAGATGACTCCTGGTAGTTAAATGACGAACAAACGATTGTTAGTAATATGGTACGTCTATTTGGCACTAATTGATACTTTTTTATTCGGTTACTGTCTCAGCATCAGCGCGGTATCCGTAAATGTGGTCTGGGGAGACCTCACCAAAGAAATGGATTAAGGCATGTATATGCACAACTGGAAAAGTATTTTGCATTCCTGAAAAGGGGGTCTGCTATCAAAAAACCCCAGTAATTTACTAGAAAAACTGGATGCGCCTGTCAGCACACTGTTCTCATCATGAGCTTATAAAGTGGAGACGTGAATACGCCCCTGCGAACCCGTCTGGCGATTTTTGCGGGCAAACTCGCAGCCGCCGCTTCGAGGCTGGCTGGCCGGGGTGAAGGCATGATCATTGGCGGAACTGTCGCCCTGAAGCTTTCTCCTCACGCACTCGAAGATCTAGCTCAGGGTCGTGTTGCTGCGCTTGTCTCAGCAACCAACGGCAAGACCTCCACCACTCGCCTCCTGGCAACAGCCATGAGTCAGGGTGGTCCAATTGCTTCTCCTACTACCGGCGCCAATATGACCGAGGGTGCTGTCTGGGCTTTGGCCACCGGTGCGCCCGGTGCACAGGCAGTTCTGGAAGTCGACGAGGCATATCTGCCTCGCATTGTGAAAGAGACACAGCCGAAGGTTGTTCTCTTGGCTAACCTCAGTCGTGATCAGCTCGACCGCATGAGCGAAGTGGCGATGCTCGCGCGCAAGTGGCGCACCATGATCGAAGAGAACCCCGAGGTTCTGATCATTGCTAATGCCGATGACCCCATTGTGGTTTTTGCTGCCGAGAAGGCCAAAAAGATTGTCTGGGTTGCTGCCGGCCAGGCGTGGACTGCTGACTCGTCGGTGTGCCCAGAGTGTGGAACTCTGCTGACGCGTGACGAGAAGACCTGGAGCTGCTCGGGATGTGGTCGCACACGTCCAACTCCATCGTGGAACTTTGAGTGGAAAGCGACCAAGGGCAAGACGTCCGCAACTGCGGTGTCTCCTAGCGGTGAGAAGTTCGACCTTTCCAACTTGAACCTGCCTGGTCGCTTCAATGCCTCTAATGCCACTATGGCGTTGGCCGCCTGTAGTGAGTTGGGTTACAACCTGCCCAAGGCTGTGGAGCTCATGTCCACCGTCTCTGCCGTCTCCGGCCGTTACGCCATTGTTCAATCCGGTGCTCTCAAGGTTCGACTGCTCTTGGCCAAGAACCCTGCTGGCTGGAGCGAACTGCTCGACATCATGCCGCCAGCACCCACTCCCGTCATTGTCATGATCAATTCGAACCATGCAGATGGCCGCGATCCGTCGTGGTTGTGGGATGTCCCTTTTGAGCGTCTTGCCGGCCGCACGGTGATTGCTTCAGGTAACCGCAGGCGTGATCTGGCGGTGCGACTGCTGCATGCCGCTGTGGACTGCGTCGTGGTTGAGGACCCCTTCGCTCCAGATGCTGATCTGCCGGAGAGTGTTCGCAAGCTGGACGTGATTGACTGCGCTGCAACCTATACGGCATTCCAAAAGATACGCGTGGGAGCACTCGGGGAGGTGGACGCATGAGCAAGACGGTGAAGATTGCCTCCATCTATCCCACCTTGTTGGGCACCTATGGTGATGGTGGAAATGTGGCTGCTTTGCGCCACATTGCTGCACTGCACAGCATCACGGTGTCAGTTGACGAGATTTCTCCCGGCCAGAAGGTGCCTGCGAATGCGGACATCTATGTCTTAGGTGGTGGCGAAGACACCGCACAGTCAGCTGCAGCTGCTGCTTTGCATGCCAGCGGAGCGCTCGCCGAGGGTGTGAAAAACGGTGCAGCTGTTCTGTCTATTTGTGCCGGGTATCAAATTTTGGGCCACACTTTCTTGGACGCTGAGGGCAAGCCTTCTGCTGGCCTGGGATTGCTGGATGTCACTACGGATCGCTTAGAGAAGCGTGCTGTGGGTGAGCTCGTGGCACATCCTTTGTCGTCAGGCCCTGCCGGAATTTCTGCTGTGCTGACCGGTTATGAAAACCATGGTGGTTTCACTCATCTTGGCTCCGGTGTTGAACCTTTTGCGTCGGTCACCTCGGGAATTGGCAATGGAGATGGCACAACCGAGGGTGCCATCAACGGCAGAGTTATCGGCACCTACCTGCACGGACCCTGCTTGGTTCGAAACCCCCAGGTAGCTGAACAGCTTCTGAGCTGGGCTGTAGACCGCAAGCTTGAACATATTGTCGAGGCAGAAGTGGAGGCGCTCCGACGTGAGCGCCTGGACTTTGTGAGCAAGAGTAGGTAATCCCATGAGCACAACGGCCAACGCTGTCAAACCTGAAAAGACCTTCTTTGGTCAGCCCCGTCAGCTCACCACCATCTTCGGTGTGGAGATGTGGGAGCGCTTCTCCTTCTACGGCATGCAGGGCATTCTGCTGCTCTACATGTTCTACCCCATCGCCCAGGGTGGCCTGGGTATCGACATCAAAGTCGCTACCGGCATCGTGGGTGCGTATGGCGGTGGCGTTTATCTCGCAACCATCTTGGGAGCCTGGCTCGCCGACCGTCTCTTCGGTAGCGAACGCGTTCTGTTCTATGCCGCCGTCATGGTCATGTTTGGCCACGTTGCCCTGGCTGTTTTGCCGGCATACGTGGGTCTGACCGTTGGTTTGATTCTGATTGCTATCGGAGCCGGTGGTGTCAAGGCGAATGCGACCAGCATCGTGGGCCAGCTTTATGCCCCAGGTGATGTTCGTCGAGACGCCGGTTTCTCTCTGTATTACTTGGGTATCAACTTGGGTGCCTTCTTAGGTCCTCTTGCTACCGGTTTCTTGCAGACCACTTACGGCTTCCACTGGGGCTTCGGTCTTGCTGCCGTAGGTATGGCTGCTGGTCTGATCCAGTACTCGATTGGTCGCCGCAAACTTCCACCTCAGACTCGCGTTGTTCCTAACCCGCTTCCTGCAAATAAGAAGTGGCTGGTGGGTGTTCTCGCTGCAGCGGGAGTTGGCCTCATTGTTCTTCTGGTCTTCTCGGGCGTGATTACCAGCAGCAACTTGGCCACCGTGATCATCATCGTGACGGCAGCGGCAGCGATTTCTTACTTTGTTGTGATTCTGGGCAGCAAGCTCATCACCCCCATTGAGCGCAACCGCGTGCTGGCGTTCATCCCGCTGTTCATTGCCTGTGCCGCGTTCTGGTCGCTGTACCAACAGCAGTTCACAGTGGTCACGATTTTCGCCAATGATCAGTTGAACCTGAGCATCTTTGGTTGGACCATGCCTGTTTCGTGGGTTCAGTCCATCAACCCGGTCTTTATCTTGGCTCTTTCCGGCGCATTCGCTGCGCTGTGGACCAAGTGGGGAACCAAGCAGCCCAGCACCCCCGTGAAGATGGGTCTCGGAACCATCGTGATGGGTATTGCGTTCCTGCTCTTCCTCACCATCTTCAACGCAGCACCTCACACTGCACCTTTGCTTGCATTGGTTGCCATCTTGTTTGTGTTCACAATCGCTGAGCTATTGATCTCACCAGTCAGCCTCTCGGTGAGCACCAAGCTTGCCCCCACTGCTTTCCGCACCCAAATGGTTGCGCTGTTGTTCCTCTCCAGCGCACTAGGAACTGCAATGTCGGGACAGCTTGCTGGCCTCTATGACGAAAAGCACCCTGAGTTGAACTTCGATTACTTTGCCTACTCTGGTCTTGCTGCTATCGGACTCGGTATTGTGCTCTTACTCATTCGTAAATGGGTACTCAAGCTGATGGAAGGCGTTCGCTAATGATCACCACCGAGTTCACTGACTCACACGGCGTCGCCATCACCTATGACGTGTACTCGGTTCCCACACCTCGTGCTGTTGTTCAAATCATGCACGGACTCGGAGATCACGCCGGACGCTACAAGCATGTTGCCGAAGCACTTAACTCAGCTGGTTACAGTGCCTATGTTCCTGACCAGCGCGGGCATGGCCGCACGGGTGTGAAGCAATTTGGCGGTGACTTGTCCAAGCTCGGCAAGCTGGGCCCGGGCGGTTTCCGTGCTGCGGTTGCTGACTTCACTGAACTCACCAACATTATTCGGGCAGAGAACCCCGGTGTTCCTATCGTGCTTCTCGGTCACAGCATGGGCTCACTCATGGGCCAGGTGCTGATCAATGACCACGCCGCGGATTACGCCGCTGTCGTGTTCTCGGGTAGTGCATACCGTCAGCCAGGCTCAATGAATGCCGGCAAACTGAACAAGCGTTTTGATGCTCCTGGCTGCACAGGACACGAATGGCTTAGCCGTGACCCTGCGGTGTGGAAGTCATTCAAGGAAGACCCCTGGACTTTCGAAGCAGACACTCTCAAGCTTTATGGTGTTGCCGATGGCTTACGCCTGTTCGGCAAGCCTGCCAAGGACATGTCTCAGGTTCCTTTGCTGTTGATTGTGGGCGAAGAAGACCCACTCGGCGGCAAGCCCAGTAACATCAAGCTGGCAGAAAGCTATATCGAGCGTGCTGGCCAGATGGATGTGACCGTGGGAATCTATCCCGAGGCTCGTCACGAAATCTTTAACGAGACCAACAAAGAACAGGTCATCGATGACATGATCTCGTGGATCTCTGAGCGCGTAGCTTCCTAAACGATTCGGCAGGAATTACCCAGTTCAGGGTCAATTCCTCCAGATCGGGTTTCCTCGATGAAGCCCGGGTGCATTTCAATCCACTTAGTTACATAGCTGCATGCGGAGACAACCTTGAGTTGTGTGTTTGCAACGGTGTCTGCAATACCGGCCCGCACCAAGATAGAAGCAAGTCCCTCACCGCGAAAAGCAGGATCAACAACTGTGTGAGTGAAGAGCCGATGTTCGCCCTGATCTTCATATTCGAGGAAACCTGCCTGTGTCCCATCTGAGCTGATGAGAAAACGCCGGACGGAAGGTTTGTGGGTCACTTCTGTGCTCATAGAACGAGCCTAGGACGATAACTGCGAGAATGGGCAAGTGAGTTCAGCAACCGGTCGCATCATCGAGGGAAACAACCTCGAAGTCTTGGCGACCCTGCCGGATGAATCCGTCACCCTGATCTATATCGACCCTCCCTTCAACACAGGGCGTGAGCAGAGTCGCAGCAAGGTGACTTCGGTCCTTGCTGCTGACGACTCCACGAGCGGTCTGGTCGGGTTCAAGGGTAAGAGCTATGAGCGCACCCGCAGCGATTTGATGAAGTATGACGATCGCTTCGATGACTATTGGGCTTTTCTGGAGCCACGTCTGCGTGAAGCATGGCGACTGCTTGCCGATGACGGAACGCTCTATCTTCACCTCGACTACCGCGAGGCTCACTACGCCAAGGTGATGCTGGATGCGCTCTTTGGCCGCGACTCATTTATCAACGAACTCATCTGGGCTTATGACTACGGCGCAAAGGCTAAAGGCCGTTGGCCCGCCAAGCACGACACCATTTTGGTTTATGTGAAGAACCCGAAGAACTACTACTTCAACTCTGAAGAGGTAGACCGCGAGCCCTATATGGCTCCTGGCCTTGTTACAGCAGAGAAGGCCGCCAAGGGAAAGCTCCCGACAGATGTGTGGTGGCACACCATCGTCTCGCCCACGGGCAAAGAGAAGACCGGATACCCCACTCAGAAGCCAGAGGGTATTTTGCGCCGCATTGTTCAAGCATCCAGCCGCGAGGGTGACACCGTACTCGACTTCTTCGCAGGCAGTGGAACCACAGGAGCGGTTGCAGCCGCCCTCGGCCGCGATTTCATCTTGATTGATCAAAACCCCGAAGCGCTCGCCGTCATGCGGTCGCGCTTCGCCCCTTACGAAGGAGCTGTTCTCTTTGAGTAATGCTGAACTTCCTCGCACCGAAGAACTCCGCGTCAAGCGCATCCCCGAGAAGCAGGTCTTTGACCGCGATGCGCTGAATGCGCTCCTCGATGAAGCCATCGTGGGCCACGTTGCTGTCGTGCGCGGGGATCAACCTGTCGTTCTTCCCGTCGGTATCGGTCGCGATGGCGACACCTTGCTGATTCACGGTTCGACCGGGTCAGGGATCTTCCGAGAGATGTCGGATGGACGTCCGCTCTCGATTGCCGTCACACTTCTTGACGGCCTTGTCTATGCACGCTCTGCTTTCGAAAGCTCTATCCACTACCGCTCAGCTGTGATCATGGGCAGCGCAACCGTGGTTGAGGGGGAAGAGAAGCTGGAAGCTCTCGCCATTCTCACCAACCACATGATGCCCGGTCGCTGGGAAGAAGTCCGCGAGACCACCAAAAAGGAACTGGCCGCAACGATGGTGCTGCGCGTTCCACTGGAGCGAGTCAGCGTCAAGATCAGCGACGCCGGACCAGATGAATTCGAAGATGATGGAGATGACCGCTCCATCTGGGCAGGAATTCTCCCGCTGCGTATCGTTGCCGGTGAACCCTTTGCTTCAGAGATGACTCCTCAGGGAACTCCCGTCTCACCTTCAGTTATTGCTCAGACCACGCGACTGGTTTAACCGACTCTGCCCAGACATTGTCTGGGCAGAGAATAAAGAGTGAGTGACTAGGAAGAAGACTTTGCCTTCTTCTGTGCCTTTCCCTCAGCCTTGGCCTTGTGAGCTTCACGTGCCGCTTCACGAGCTTCAGCTTCCTTGAGCTTGATTGCACCAGTTGCAGTGCCAGGCTCCATCATGGAGCCCATCATCTCTGCTGAACGCTCGGCAATGAGTTCCGCATCTTCATCTGCTGCTTCCTGCATGGCGGACTTCTGACGAAGGGGGGTTGCCTTGAGGAACCAGCTCAGGATGAAGGCAATCACAACAACAACGAGGCCGATTTGGTAGACGGTCACCGTTGCGTCAGCGAAGCCCACGAGGAAGGGCTTAGCCAATGCCTCATTTGCTCCCACCAGGAACGAAGTGTCGCCATCGAGGGACGTTCCCACAGCGGTGGGGTCCTTATAGACGGCAAGAATGCCTGCGTTAGCGGGGTTAGAAGTAATGGCTGGATCAGCTAATGCCTTGGCAACACCAGCGGTGATGGAAGGAGTTTCGAATGCCTTCTTCAGTGCTTCAGGAATGGTGTTGAACAGCACCGAGAACAAGATTGCCGTTCCGGCTGTACCGCCCATGGTGCGGAAGAAGGTGGAGGAGCTGGTGGCCACACCAATGTCACGGGGGCCAACAGAGTTCTGGCTGGCCACGGTCAGGGTCTGCATGAGCTGGCCCAGACCGGCGCCCATGAAGAACATGCCAATCATGACGAACCAGAGCGGGCTGTCCCACGTCAGACGTGTGAAGAGCAAGAAGCCCAGAATCATGAACGCGGTTCCAAAACGAGGGAACCACTTGTAGCTTCCGGTCCTGGACATGACCTGACCACTCACGATGCTGGCAATCATCATGCCCAAGATCATGGGGAGCATAAGAAGGCCGCTCTCTGTGGGAGTCGCACCCTTGACCAGCTGGAGGTAGAGAGGAATGGTCATCATCGCGCCGAACATACCGAAGCCCACGAACACACCCAAGATGGTGGCCATGGTGAAGGTCTGTGACTTGAACATCTTCATGGGGATGAGTGCGTCATCTCCCATTGAGCGCTCAATCATGACGAAAGCAACTGCCGAGAAGACACCAACAAGGTAGCAGGAGATGGACGCAGTGGAGAGCCAGCCCCATTCGCGGCCCTGCTCAGCAACAACCAAGAGAGGAACGGTGGCGGTGATAACCGTTGTGGCACCCCACCAGTCAATGCGCACGCGGCGGTGAGTCTTAGGCAAGTGCAGGGCCTTGAGAACAATAGCCAGTGCCACGATGCCGATAGGCACGTTGATGAGGAAGACCCAGCGCCATCCAGTGATGCCAAGGATTTCCGGAGTACCCGAAAGCAGACCGCCAATGAGGGGTCCGATGACCGAGGAGACACCGAAGACGGCGAGGAAGAAGCCTTGATACTTTGCGCGCTCACGTGGCGCGAGCATGTCGCCCATGATGGCAAGCGGCAGCGCCATCAGACCACCAGCACCCAGACCCTGGATCGCGCGGTAACCAGCAAGGGCATACATCGAGTCCGCGGTTCCGGCCAGAAGTGAACCTAGAACGAATACCGAGATCGCGATGATGAACAGCGGGCGACGACCAAAGATGTCGCTGAGCTTGCCATAAAGCGGAGTCGAGATGGTTGACATGATCATGTAGGCGGTGGTGACCCACGCCTGTAGAGACATACCGTCCAGGTCGTCCGCGATGGTGCGCATCGACGTGCTCACCACGGTCTGGTCCAGTGCGGACAGGAACATACCGGACATGAGTCCGATCATGACGAGAAGGATTTCTCGCTTCGACATAATTGCTTGGCCTATGGCCTGAGCCTCAGTTTTGGACATACCTAGCCTTAGGTTGAGAAAAGTTTGGAGGTTACTAAAAGTAACCTAAGTCACTCATAGTATCCTAGATTCACAAGTCCATTAATTATTTCCCGGGGGTGAATACATGAGCGAAGAACTATCAGGCATTAAAGAGCGCATCAACAAGGTTGATAAAGACGTCTTTTTCTCTGTGCTCTCCCATATCGGCGACAAGTGGAGTTTGGTTCTTCTCGGAATCTTGAGTTACCAGCCACTTCGTTACACAGAACTTGCCGTTCGCATCCCGAAGATTTCTCGGCGCATGCTCACGGTAACCCTGCGCCAGCTAGAGCGCGATGGACTCGTTGAACGCCAAGCACACAGCGGACCTCAACCCTGGTTTGAATACGCGCTGACTGATCTGGGGCGAACCCTGATTGTTCCTGTGAAGGCACTCGCCGATTGGGCCCTCGACAATATTGACCTCATTATTGAAAACCGTGATTCCTACGACGCGGAGAACACAGGGTCGTGAGCACTCGAGCAATAATCGCACTGCTTATTCCACTGGCGTTGGTGCTTTCTGGGTGCGCTGTAACAACAGCACCTGTGGCGAAGCCAACCGCGACGCATTCTGTGAGCCCCACTCCAACAGCGACCCCAACTCCCACTCCAACACCGACATATAACCTCGACGATCCTGCATCCTTTACGGTGGTGGTGAACAAGCATCGCCCACTCAATCCGCTCGACTATGAAGCAGGGGACATGGTTCTTCCTGGAGTGATTGGCAATCCCAACTCGCGGCTTCTCAGGGCTGAAGCCGCTGGCGCTCTTGAACGTCTAGCCACCGATGCGGGGAATGCTGGAATCTATATGAGCATCCTCAGTGGATACCGCAGCTATGCCACCCAAGACCAGACCTATAACAACTTCGTTGCCCGAGACGGTGAAGAACGAGCCAACCAGTACTCAGCTAAGCCAGGTCACTCAGAGCATCAAACAGGTCTTGCTGTTGACCTCGATGATGGCAATGGGTGTGCGTTGTATAACTGCTTTGCTGACACTGCCGCAGGACAGTGGCTAGCTACCAACGCGTGGCAATACGGGTTTATCTTGCGCTACCCACTGGGCTCAGAACACATCACTGGCTACGAATTTGAGCCCTGGCACTACCGCTATGTTGGCACGGAAGTATCGAGGGCAATGCACAACAACGGCATTGCCACACTCGAGGAATTCTTTGGTCTCGAGCCAGCACCGACTTACTAAGCCTTCAGAGCAGCGTCAACAATCTTTTTTGCTTCAGCCTGCACCAGCTTGAGGTGTTCAGGACCCTTAAAGGACTCTGCATAGATCTTGTAGACGTCCTCGGTGCCGGAAGGTCGCGCAGCAAACCACGCAAACTCTGTTTCCACCTTCACACCGCCAATAGCTTCGCCATTTCCAGGTGCATGAGAAAGCTTGGCAATGATGGGATCGCCTGCAAGCTCCGTGGCGGTGATGTCGTCACCGCTGAGCTTGCCGAGGCGAGCCTTAGCTTCACGATCAGCTGCAGCATCCACGCGAGCATAGGCAGGGTCTCCGAAGCGTACGGTCAATTCTTTATAGAGAACCGAGGGGGTCTTGCCCGTGACGGCAATGATCTCTGCTGCCAGCAGGGCAAGAATGATGCCGTCCTTGTCAGTGGTCCAGACAGTACCGTCCTTGCGTAAGAACGAAGCTCCTGCGCTCTCTTCACCGCCGAAACCTACCGAGCCATCCACCAGTCCTGGGACAAACCACTTAAAACCGACGGGCACTTCCCAGAGCACGCGGCCCAAGCCATCTGCCACGAAGTTGATCATGGAACTAGAGACCAGGGTCTTGCCAATGCGGGCATCCTTGCGCCAACCGGGACGGTTGGCAAACAAGTATTCAATGGCTACTGCCAAGAAGTGGTTGGGGTTCATCAGTCCAGCATCAGGAGTGACGATGCCGTGGCGGTCTGCGTCGGCATCATTTCCGGTCAGCACGTCAAAGTCGTGGCGCTTGGAAATGAGAGAGGCCATGGCGTTGGGGCTGGAAGGATCCATCCGGATCTTCTCGTCCCAGTCCAACGTCATAAATGACCAGGCAGGGTCGACGTTGGGGTTCACCACGGTGAGGTTGAGGTTGTAACGATCCTTGATGGCTGCCCAGTAGGCAACAGAAGCGCCACCGAGGGGGTCAGCACCAATGCGGACGCCTGATTCAGCAATTGCTTTCATGTCGATGACGTTCTCGAGGTCAGCAACATAGTGCTCGAGGAAGTCATACTCCTCGATGAGACCTTCGGGGTTGGTGCGTTTCACCTCAGCCAGGCCTGCTTCGATGAGCTCGTTGGCACGAGCGGCAATCCAGTTCGTGGCCGAACCGTCAGCAGGACCACCGTGAGGAGGGTTGTATTTGAAGCCACCATCTTGGGGTGGGTTGTGGCTGGGGGTAACCACAATGCCGTCTGCCTCATCAGTGTGACCGCCGTTGTTATAGGCGAGGATCGCGTGTGACACAGCAGGAGTAGGCGTGAATCCATCTCGAGAATCCTTGAGGGTTCGCACGCCATTGGCCGCGAGCACTTCCAGCGCTGTTTCCTGGGCAGGGCGGCTCAGGCCGTGAGTGTCAGCACCAATAAACAAAGGCCCGGTAATGCCCTGCAAGGCACGGTATTCCACGATTGCCTGGGTGGTGGCGAGGATGTGCTGCTCATTGAAAGCTGCGTTCAGGGACGATCCGCGGTGACCACTCGTGCCGAAAACCACGCGCTGCTCGGGCACGCTCATGTCCGGGGTGAGGTCGTAATACGCCTTCACGAGGGCATCGATATCGATGAGGTCGGAAGGGAGGGCCTGGGTTCCTGCGCGGTTAGTCACAAGCTAAGTTTGTCAGCCCCGGTAGCATTTGAGACATGGGTTCTTCAGAAAAAGTAACAACGGCACCGGCATATAGCTATTTAGGCCCTGCCGGCACCTTTACTGAAGCTGCCCTGGCACAGGTTCCTGAAGCTCAAGGAAAGACCTGGCACTCCGTCAATAACGTGGGCGAAGCACTCGCTGATGTTGTCTCAGGCCGCTCCGTTGCAGCCATGATTGCCATTGAAAACTCGGTTGAAGGTGGCGTCACTGCTACCCAAGACGCCTTGGCAAACATTCCCAACCTGCGCATCATTGGTGAATACCTCGTGCCCGTTGAGTTCGAGCTTGTTGCCCGCAAGGGAACCTCTCTTGCCGATGTGAAGATTGTCAACGCTCACCCGGTTGCCTATGCCCAGTGCCGCGGATGGCTTGAGAACGCCATTCCCCACCACGGACACATTCCTTCCTCCAGCAACGTGGCAGCTGCTGCCAGCCTGCTGGAAAACGACACCGCAGATGCCGCCATCGCACCTGCCGGTATTGCCCGTCACTACGACGTCGAGGTACTGGCTTCTGGAATTGCCGATAACCCCAATGCTGTGACCCGCTTCGTCTTGGTGAGCAAAACAAAAGAACTTCCAGCACCCACCGGGTCGGACAAGACCAGCTTGATTGTGGAACTTCCCGATGACCGCTCAGGTGCTTTGCTAGAAATGCTCGAGCAGTTCGCTACCCGTGGCGTGAACCTCTCGTTGATTCAGTCCCGCCCGATTGGTGACGAGTTCGGTCGCTACCGCTTTGTTATCGATGCCGAAGGCCACGCTCGTGATGAGCGCGTGGCGGACGCATTGCTTGGCCTGCGTCGTTTCAGCCCCAAGGTGATCTTCCTCGGGTCCTACCCCCGCGCGGACAAGATCACCACAGAGCACTCCAAGCGCTATGCGGATGGCATCTTCACTGACGCACGCGCCTGGCTTGCGGAGATACTCGGCGACTAGTCACCGTAAACTGGGTGAGTGATTGACCCAGTATTGCTCCGCGAAAACCCTGACGTTATTCGAGCCTCCCAGGTTGCTCGTGGATCAGACCCAGGACTCGTAGACGTTGCCCTGCAGGCAGACGCTGATCGTCGTTCTGCGCTGGCAGCTTTCGAAGAGCTGCGCGCTGAACAGAACGTGTTCAGTAAAAAGGTTGGTCAGGCACAAGGCGATGAAAAGAAGGCTCTTCTCGCTGAAGTAGCTCAGCTTGCCGCCAGGGTGAAAGAAGCCAACGCTGCAGCAACCGCTGCAGATGAGGCTTATACCGACGCTGCCCGCAAGATTCAGAACCCCATCATCGAAGGCATTCCCTCTGGTGGCGAAGACAACTTTGTCACCCTGCGCGAGGTCGGCACTGTTCCCACCTTCGACTTTGAACCCAAGGATCACCTCGAGCTCGGTGAGAGCCTCGGCGCTATCGACATGACTCGTGGCACCAAGGTTTCTGGTGCCAGGTTCTACTTCCTGCGCGGAATTGGTGCACGTCTTGAGCTTGCCCTCATGAACTTGGCTCTGGACCGTGCGCTCGAAGCAGGCTTTGTTCCGCTGATTACCCCAACCCTGGTTCGTCCCGACATCATGCAGGGCACGGGCTTCTTAGGTGAGCACTCGGACGAGATCTATTACCTCCCCGCTGATGACCTGTATCTCACGGGAACCAGCGAGGTTGCGCTCGCCGGCTATCACTCTGACGAAATCATCGACCTCACCAATGGTCCGCTGCGTTATGCCGGTTGGTCTACCTGCTACCGCCGCGAAGCCGGATCCAGCGGCAAGGACACCCGCGGCATCATTCGTGTCCACCAGTTCAACAAGCTGGAAATGTTTGTCTACACAACTCCTGAAGAAGCAGAGGCAGAGCACGACCGTCTCGTTGCGTGGCAAGAAGGCATGCTCCAGTCGCTCGGACTGGCATACCGTGTCATTGATGTTGCTGCAGGAGATTTGGGTTCCAGCGCTGCTCGCAAGTTCGACATTGAAGCATGGGTTCCCACCCAGGATGCGTTCCGTGAGCTGACCAGTACCTCGAACTGCACGACCTACCAATCGCGTCGTCTCGAGACTCGCTACCGCACTGAGAGCGGAAAGACCGCTCCTGTGGCAACCCTCAACGGAACTCTTGCCACCACGCGCTGGTTGGTTGCCATTCTGGAAACTCATCAGCAGGCAGATGGCTCGGTCATTATTCCTGAAGCCCTTCGCCCCTATCTCGGCGGAATGAGTGTCATCACTCCGGTGGGCGCTTAAGTGTCAGCAGTGACCCAGGTTGCACCTGAAGACCGGTGGCTTGTTGCCCTCGATGTTGACGGCACCCTGCTGACCCATCGCGGCGATGTTGCGCCGGAGGTTGTCGACGCTGTTCGTGCAGCTGCCGCCAGAGGTCACGAAGTCATGCTCGCTACTGGGCGCTCACTTGTGGAGACCATTCCAGTTTTACGGCAACTCGACATTTGGCCTGAATATGTTGTGAGTTCAAACGGAGCCATGCTGCTCAAGCGTGATCCTCTTGCTGACGACGGCTATGTGAAGCACTTCGTTGAGACTTTCAATCCTGAAAAGGTTCTCAAGCTGATCAAGGGCCACTTGCCCGAAGGTTGTTATGCGGTTGAGGATGAGGACGGTAACTACTACTACACCGAACCTATTCCTGGCGTGGACCCCAACCTGCTGGCTCATCAGGTTGATTTTGACGGTTTACTCAATCTCAATGCCACACGCGTGGTCGTCGTCTCTCCTGATCACGACACCGAAGACTTCCTTCAGGTCGTCGAACGTATTGGTCTCAAACAGGTCAGCTACACCATTGGTTGGGCCGCTTGGCTCGATATTGCCCCTGAGGGTGTGAGTAAAGCTTCTGCATTGGAGAAGGTGCGCGAAGCTCTAGGTTTCCCTCGTTCTCGTATCTTTGCTGCCGGTGACGGCAATAACGACATCCAGATGATTGAGTGGGCAGCTGAGCTCGGCCGCGGAGTTGCCATGGGCAACGCAGAGCCTGAAATCAAGGAAGTTGCCAACGAAGTCTGCGGAAATGTGCAGGATCTAGGCCTGCTTGAAGCCCTCAATAAACTTCCCTAACCCACTAACAGGGCTCTCACAGGATGCTCTGAAACGCTTATCTGAGCAGTTCGGGTAGACTCATCAAGTTGTTTTCTTTGGAAGACAACAAGGAGGGCTGTCCGAGCGGCCGATGGAGCTGGTCTTGAAAACCAGTGTGCAGCAATGCATCGTGGGTTCGAATCCCACGCCCTCCGCCACATAGATTCATTTCCGCCGATGTCAGGGGAGCAGATGAGCGAAGAAAAGGCTTCACGCCAACGCCGCATTCGCTCTGCTCGTGCTGCCATTCGTCACGGTCGCGTTGCCCCAGTAAAGGGCTCGCGCACCATACTTGGTTTCATCGCTGCAGGACTTTCAGTCGTCCTGGTCGCAACCCTGTCTATTGCCGGCATTGCATTCTGGGACATCACCCGCAGTGCCAATGCAGGTGTGGCACTGGCGAACGATCAGAAGATCCCAGACATTGGGGCCATCGAAGGTGGCGTGAACTTCCTGCTGGTTGGTAGTGACTCTCGTGAGGGTACCGACGCTAATGTGTTCGACGCGGACCCAGGTAGCACGCTCAACGACGTCAACATCTTGCTCCACATCTCTGCTGACCACACCAACGCAACCGTGGTCTCTATTCCTCGTGACCTTGTAGTTCCCTACCCCGAGTGCCCTGACGCTGATGGCGACGGGTACAGCGGCGGTGGCTGGACCGGCCCCATTAACGGCTCGCTTAACGAGGGCGGTCTTCCCTGTGTTGTACTCACCGTTGAAGAACTCACCGGCCTGAGCATTCCCTTTGCGGCGATGATTCAGTTCAATGGCGTGATCGAGATGGCCAATGCTGTCGGCGGCGTTGAGGTCTGTGTTGCTGAACCCATTGAGGACGAATACACCCAGACCTTCCTTGATGCAGGAATGCACACCCTCTCCGGCCTTGAAGCTCTTCAATTCCTCCGCACCCGCCACGGCGTGGGTGACGGTAGTGACTTGGGACGTATTAGCAACCAGCAAGTCTTCTTGTCTTCTCTCGTGCGCAAGCTCAAGAGTGCCCAGACTCTGACCAACCCGGTTGCGCTCTTTGGCCTTGCCAAGGCAGCAATCTCTAATATGACCTTGTCGAACAGCTTGAACAGCCTCGACACCATGGTCTCGATCGCGATGGCTCTCAAGGACATCCCACTCGAGAACATCGTCTTTGTTCAATACCCCGGTTCAACCGGTGGTGAAGGTGTTTACTCAGGCAAGGTTCAACCCAACCAGGCAGAGGCAGACGCACTATTTGCTGCAATCTTGGCTGATCAGCCCGTGGGACTTTCGGGAACCACTGGAAACGGTTCAGTTGCTGACCCAGAGGCAGAAGCAAAGGCAGCAGCCGCTGCTCAAGCAGCAGCTAAAGCTGCGGCCAAAGCAGCCAAGGCTTCACCAAGTCCTTCTGCTTCCTCTTCGTCGAGTGCAACAGCAGCCCCTTCCGCAGCTGCTGCTACTCCAGCACCTGAAGTTGCTGTCCTTCCTGACACCGTGAACGGTCAAACCGCAGGTCAATACACCTGCTCCGCAGGCCGCACGCTCGACCAGCAATAAAGCTTCGATTATTCCCGGCGAAATCCTCCGGGTATGATTGCTGAGGTACTTCTGCTTGCAGAAATACATGGAGACGTCGCATAGTTCGGCCTAGTGCACCACCCTGCTAAGGTGGAGTCCTCGTAAGGGGACCGCGGGTTCAAATCCCGCCGTCTCCGCCATGTGATGTCGCAAGACATCGGAAACACCTGAACCCACGGGTTCAGGTGTTTCTTTCATTTCTGGCGTTGATAATCCCGGCTTGTGTCGAGGGTGAGTTCTCGTATTAGATCGCCTGTTTGTTGGTCAACGACTCTGATTTCTAGTCCGTCGATGAGCAGGATGACGCGCGTGTTAGGTCTGATCGTTTTGGCCTATAATCCCAGTTTGCCCATTGGCACACTTACTTACTCTTGCCCGCCTAGCTCTCCACAGGTACCATTGATGTGTCAAGAGTTAGAAGGTTGGGATGTCGATACGCGGACTTGCGCCAGTTTTCACTCTCGAAGACGCTCGCGCAGCGGGTCTGACCAGGGATCAGGTGTACTCCTTGCTCGAACGAGACGAGATTGAGCGTGTGGGGCGGGGCGTCTATGTGTGCCCAGAAGTGCTCCAGCCTGCTTTCACCGCGCTTGCTGTGGCAACCGCAATCCGCGAAGACGCGACGCTATGCCTGACGAGCGCACTCGTCCACCACGACCTCAGCGACGCGATTCCGCTCGCTTCCGACATCGCGCTGCCACGCGGAACACACCAGCCCATCGGCCTCTCGAACGTGAGCTGGCACAGCTTCGACCCGGCAACCTTCCCGATCGGGCGTGAACATGCGGACGCGGGAGGAGGAGCCAAAGTGGCAATCTACTCCGCAGAGCGGAGCATTGTCGACACCTTCCGACTCATGCACCAAGAGGGCAGCGACGTTGCCTATGAGGCGCTTCGACGTTGGCTTCGACGACGAGGGAATACGCCAACGGGTCTGCTAAAAGTTGCGGGCTCGTTCCCGAAAGCGCTCCCTCGGATTCGGCAAGCGTTGGAGGTGCTCCTGTGACTCCGCCGACACCATCCAGAAACACCCCAGCGGGGCGCGCGTACAACAACCTCCGCAACCTCGCCAAGCGACAGAATCGCGACCCTGCGGAGTACATCACTCTGTACGCATTGGAAGGTTTCCTTGCCCGGCTTTCAGCATCCGAATCTGCCGGAGACTTCGTCCTCAAAGGTGGCGTGCTTATGGCGGCCTTCACTGATCGGCGACCCACCAGAGACATCGACTTCGCCGCGAGAGGGTTCAACAACGATATCACCGAGGTTGAAAAACGCGTCAGAAATATCCTTTCCGTTCCTCGTGACGATGGTCTTGAGTTCGACCTCGACTCCGTCAGCGGAGAGCAGATCCGCGACGAAGCCGATTACAACGGTGTGCGGGTCAAGATGACCGCCCTATTGGCGACCGCGCAGGTAGCGCTGCACATCGACGCAAACTTCGGAGACCCCATCTGGCCCGAACCAACAGAGGCCGTACTGCCGCTCCTGTTGGGTGGCTCTCTTCGGCTGCTTGGGTATCCGGACCACATGGTGCTGGCTGAAAAGATTGTCACCGCGCTCGAACGAGGAGAGCAAAACACTCGCTGGCGAGACTTCACCGATATTGCGGCCATCGCCCACTCCCGAACTGTCAAAGGTGCGGAACTTCAGGAAGCAATTAGTGTTGTTGCTCACCACCGCAAGGTTGAGTTGGAACCGCTCGGACCTTTGTTGACAGAGATGCCAACACTCGCGCAACGTAAGTGGGAAATCTGGCGGAAGAAACAACGACTCGAGCAGTCAACCCCTGTGAGCTTCGCTAACTTGCTCGGAACGTGCTTGGACTTCGTGGAGCCGGTTCTCGCAAGAAGTGTGGGCCAGAGGCAATGGTCTCCGAATTCCCTCACCTGGGAGAAGGTTTCGGAGGCCGTCAATGGCTGAATCACTGATGATTACACTTGCCCCGAAAGAGGACGAGAAACAACGCGCCCGCCTGGGGAACGTTTTTCAGCCGCGAGAGCTCTTCGCGACTGGCGACCAGGTCGCTGCTAAAAACTGCGTGCGGCAGATCGGCTTAGCAACATGAAAGCGATCCCTTACACACTCCGAAGCTTCATCGAGCTTGCCGATAATGAGAACCGTCGAGGCAGGGACATAAGCCGTCTTCATCCAGATGTGGGGCGCGCGACTCGAGCTCTCCGCGAACGGCGCGAACGGTTTCTTGCAGAGATCAAAAGACTTGAGAGGGACGACCTCGCGCGTGTTGAAGTCCGAACGGCGTATCGTGAGGGTCGGCTTGAACTGCGCCGGGAGCGCGATCAAGCGGTCGAAGCGGCGATGCACGATGCTCTCTCTAGGTTCGAAGAACAGCTGTCCAATGACAAGTTCACCTTTGGACTGAGGGAAGGTCCAAAGGTGGGACCCAAGTCGACTCCCACCTATCGAACCGCCGCCGCGGCCGAAATCGCGTTCCCGGCTAAACAGGCAGCAGACGCTGTCAAACGTGCGGCACGCATCGATACTTCCAGCCGCAACAGCATCATCAGGGCGCTCCAGGATACCCTCGACAAGAAATACCTGCATGCCATCTACAGGGTCGATGTCCAGGAGTTCTTCGAGTCCATCCCGCACCGCACTCTCCTGGAGCGTCTCACTGCCTTCCCCGAACTAGACAGAGTCACGAGTCAACTCATCCGGCGCTTGCTCCACGAGTACGAATCAATCAAAGGTGCCGACATTGGTCTCCCCAGAGGCGTCGGCCTGAGCTCACACCTTGCGGAGCTGTATCTCAGCAACCTCGACTTCAAGCTCAAGACGCACCCCGGAGTGCTTTTCTATGCACGTTACGTAGACGACATCATCATGGTCCTCGATAACGCCACGCACCTTGCTGAGGTCAAAGACCTGGTTGTATCTGAGCTGGGTTCTCTTCAACTCACACTCAACCACGATAAGACCTTCGAGCTCACTACAAACGATGCCGGAGACTATCTGCCGGGTGAGCAGATCGAGTACCTCGGATACCGATTTTCTCGTGCCGACGGACGCCTCATCACTGGACTGACATTCAAACGCAAGAAACGACGCTCCGTGCGGCTAGAGCAAGCATTAAACGCCTGGCTGGCCACGTCCCCCAGTGCGGTCGACCCGAATGACGGACACAACGGATTGCTTGTCGACCGGGTACGGTATCTCGCAGGTAACACGAAGCTTCTCAACTCGAAGAACAACGTCGCCATTGGTCTCTACTTTTCCAATAGCGCGCTCACACTGGATGCTGCAGAACTTGTCGAATTGGACTGCATCTTGCAATCCTTTATCGAGAACCACGCTTCAAAGATGCCCGACAAGATGCGCGAAAGAATGGCTCAAATCTCGTTCGTAGAGATGTTTGCGAGCCAGACTTTTCTCAGGTTTCGCCAGAAACGCATCGAACAGATTATGGGAATCTGGAAGGGGCAAACGCGATGAAGTACCGTGCCGTGAAGCGGGACCGTTTGCGCGCGTTAACGTCCGAGATTCTGCCGTATGAAGTACCTATACCCTTCGATATCACCCGACTTTACGAGTTTCTCCGGTGGCTCAAATTCAACTGGACCGGAGATCATAAATTCACGGTTCTAAAGGCGCGGCTCGGTGAAGCAGAAAAGTCTTGGCTCGATATCGTCTTCGACCCGATCAACCTGGGCTCAGGAAAACCCCTCGACGATAAGAAGAGGATTGAGTTCGACCTCGCTGGACTTGTCCGAAGTAGGCCTGACCTTCGACACCCCTACAAGTTTCGATCAAGACGCAACAATGGAAAATCGCGTGAGCTATCAGTTCCACACCCTCACTCGATGGTGCAGATGGCATCCTTCGTCCACGAGAACCGAGACTCAATCCTCTATTACACGAACCGCAGCAGCTTCTCGATAAGACACCCTCACAAGGTGGCACGACTCCAGGCCATGACCGATTCCGTCTTCGATGGCATCCTCGACCGAGAGTCGTATGGCGTTGAGCAATCGGACCTCGAATATGCACACGTCTCCTCATACTTCAGCTATCGCAGATACAACAACATCAATCGCTTCTACTCATCCCCGGAGTTCCAAGCCTGCGAGCGAAAGTATCCCCACCTGATGCGGGCAGACGTATCCAAGTGCTTCGATAGCGTTTACACGCACACCGTGTCATGGGTGACCAATGGCGTTTGGGCGAGCAAGAACAAGATGAAAGAGACGAAGGGGACCTTCGGTGGCAGATTTGATCACTTGATGCAGTATCTTAACTACGCCGAGACCAGCGGGATCATCATAGGCCCGGAACTCTCAAGAGTCTTTGCGGAGATAATTCTGCAGGAAGTGGACGTAAGGATCGAGCGCGAACTACTCAACGCTGAGCTTCTTCGCGGCACGCACTACGAGATCATGCGGTACGTCGATGATTACTTCGTGTTCCTAGCCGACTCGCATAAAGCGCCTCTGATTGAGGAGATCCTCGCTACACAGCTTGCATCATTCAAACTTCACCTAAACGAACAGAAACTACGACACTTTGAGACACCATTACAGTCGCACATGTCGGTTGCTAAGGTCAGGATTCGCGAAGATCTCAGAGAACGGACGCAGTACGTGTATGACTCCGATGAGGAGCCGGCGAAGGCAACGCTACATTTCTCATCCAGTAAGGCAATCCTTGATTACAAGGCGCTCCTCATAGATACAAGCCTCGAGCACGGCGAGCTTGCTAACTCATACCTATACGAGCTCGGCCGGCGTCGCGACAAGACGGTTCGAAAGTTTCGGAGATACCTGAGCAGGGTCGCCGAGACTGGTGATTCCAAGGCGATCAACGCGGCACGACTACTTTTTATTAGATACCTCGTGGCTGTTCTCGATGTTGCTGTATTTATTTACTCAGGCGCTCCTTCGGTATCCCACAGTGTGAAGCTGACGCGAATGGTTGCCGCCTCAATGGGAGAGCTCGAAGTGAACGGATTTGGAAGCCTAGAAACTTACCAGTTTTCTGACAAAGTTGCCCGCGAGATAATTGCACAACTCAATGCAGTAAAAGATGAAGCATCGTTTGGCGCACATACCTTGCTCCTCCTCGACTGTCTCATATTCGTCGATCCGAACGTCTCAGAAGAAAACCTGAGGTCCTGTCTTGCTCGTCGAAAGAAGACAGTTAAAGATCTAGACGCATTCGGAGTTTTGACCCTGCTTCGACGGTTTCAGGATCCGAAGGCTCAAAGCGCACTTAAGCAGGAGTTACTTGACCAGGCAGGGGCGCTGATTGAGAACGGAGCGGCGCACCGCGAGCATGAAACTGCCCGCGCGATTCTCCTGCTTAGTCTTCCCACATTCCCGGGAGCCTCAGCGAAGGAGATCTCGAAGGCGATGGGTAATGGATTCTCTGAGAAGAAGGTCCAGTTGCTGCAGGAAGTACAGCGCGACCCTTCGATGTTCTCATGGGACGCTAGCGAGAACTACTACGAACGACTACTGCTGAAGTCAACCCAGTTCGTATACTAGGGATGCAGCCATGACGCACTCACGGAGTCCCAGACTCCTACACACGGGCGCTTGGGAGCGAGCGTCATCGAACTCCCATCAACATCTTCATACGGGCAAGACCCTTGGGGGTTGGGGCACGGAGGCCTCGCGCTCCGATGGACGTTCTCCATAGTTCCCAACGTCAGGGAGCTAAACGGACGGGGTTGCTCGTCACGCCGTTGTCGCCGGGACTGAGACACTATCTTGTGGAAAGGCTTCAAGAGGAGTTTGGAAACCCAGCGGGGTGAGACTCCGTAGCGGCGGGCTGCTTCTGCCTGGGTGATCTTTTCAGCGTTGGTGGCGGTGATGATGAGGCTGGCTTTGATCGTTGTTCAAGTTGAGCAGTTTTTATTTCCTATGACTTGGGACATGTGTTTTCTATGTCCTGCAACCAGACACCGCCGTCTCCGCCAAGTCAGCCCGACGTAAAAGCCCAGTTGAAAAGTTATTTATCAGGGCTTTGTTGCGTCTGCCGACGGATTTGAGGTCGAAAAACCCCAATGATCCGAAGGAACCAAATACTTCCCGCAGGAAGCGACACTGATAGACCACAGCCTTTGCAGCAGTTTCACCGAGACATAAAAAGAACTTACGGCTGCGTTGTTTCCGAACAGGCTGAGCTTTGCGAGGTTTAGCTAATTGGTTCAGTCTTCTCCGGGCATTGTCTCTGGACCAACTACGTGGCCTGGACAACTCGATCCTGAATTCCACTCATTTCAGCTTTAGAACGGCCACGATAATCATGAGAATATTTCGCGGGGATCTCACAACGTGATTGCAAAGATAATTCAACACCCATGCACACAAACAGTGGCACTAACGCGGGCAAAAATATATGAGGCACCGATAGAGCTTCGCAGGCTAAATTGATGAGTCTCGTCGATTGCTTCACTTTTAAAAGATAGTTCGGTATTCTCTGGATACAGCTAGAAGGGAGGGTTTTAGTATGTGGATTCCAATTCTTATTGGCTTCGGACTCGGTATTGTTTGGGTCTTTATTAGCGCATCATCAGCTCGATAGTTTCGAGAATCGGGTGGTGCCAACAATGTCTGGCACCACCCGGCCATAAAGGAATAATCTAAATGAGAATCGGATCACCAGTTATACCCCTTAGCCGGATTTCTATAGATTTCAGGGGTTCTGTTGATGTTTCAGAGTCTGAAATTTGCGCCATTATTGGTGGGAATGGGATGGGCAAGTCAACTCTGCTCCGGGCTGTTTCTGGGTTTTTACCTGTCTCGAGTGGCATCGCAGAGATTTCGGGAAGTTTAGGCTTCGTTGACGAAGCACTGAAAGGTATTGAGAGCTTCACAACATTCGAATTACTTTATAACGGCGGGTTGTTGAATGGGTTGGAAGCTTCAGAAGCAAAGGCTCGCGCGAGGCAATTAATAAATTATTTTGGGTTGGAATCTGCTCGGGACATGCCTGTCGTTGTGCTCTCTTCAGGTACGAAAAAGCGGGTGTATTTTGCCCTTGCTATTGCGCATCGGCCAGCAAACCTTTTGCTTGACGAACCCTTCGAATCTGTTGACCCCATCGCTCTAGAACAGATGCTGAACGCGGTGCGCTCAGCGTCTGTTGCTGGAACGCGAATAATTTTTACTTCTCACCAGTTGGATCTCGTAGAATCAATCGCTACAAAGGTTATTTGCCTGACGAAGGACTCGAAACGCGCAACGGTTCAGATCACACCTTGGAATCATGTTGGAAAATTAAAAGAATGGTTTACTGAGTTGACGGCACACAATAGCAACGAGGTGGAAACTATTTGGTGAGGCTGGCTCTCGCGCTCATACTGCGAGATAAGTGGCGGCGCTTTTTTGGAATCAAAACCGTTTTGTCTGCGCCAAAATTTATTTCCTTTTTAGTGTTGGGGTTCGTTTTGTTTGAATGGGGGGCTTCGTACCGCTCTTTGGCTGAAAATATTGCGCTTGTCGGTATCTCGGGAATTGTTGTAGCTTTTGCGACTAGGGTGCAAGTTCAGAAGGCCACGATTATTGATTTTCTTTGCGGTATAGGGATGAGTAAGGTGGTTTTTTTGACGAGCGTCTTATTTTCGGAGTATTTATCCTTCCGTTTTGCGTTAGCTGTTTGTTTCTTTGCCGGATTTGCATCGAAGGCTCAAAGCGGTGTGGAAATATTCGCCCTAGCAAGTTTGATCTTGGCGATACCAATGATTACTTCAACAATTCAGATTGAGCAGCGATTCTCAAACAAGCAGCAAAAATCAACTCTCGTATATATTGCGTGGGCAACGATCTCGGTTGGCTGGGCAGTTTTGTTCGTGTTTGAAAAAGTCGAGAGTAGCTCTCGTGAATTTTTGAACTTCTCTTTGCTTATTTACGGTTTCGGTGCGTTTTATTTATCACTTATCTTGTTTCTACGTAGTTATACAAGCGGTTCTCGCTCGCTTGGGGCTGGTGCGTTTTCTCGAGATTATTCGAAACGGAGACGCCCAGACACTAACCCTTTTGCCGCTCGTGATGAAGCAACTCGTTGGAGATATGCGACATTTATTGAACCAGTCATCGCATTACTAATCTGTGTGCCGGTTTTTTCTTTTATCGGGTTCTCTAATCTTGCAGCTGCAGCAGTCGTAATCATTCTTTTCATTCCTATGGCGAACGCGTTGTCGCGAGAGGGGGTGGCAATTTGGCAGGTAATTACAGCAGCAAGGCATCCCATAAATGATTTCGTAAAACGGTGGAGGAAACCGGCGATTGTTGCAGTAGCTTCTGCTTTCATAGCAACTTTTTTGGTTCAGTTTCAGCCGAATGCTCCGGACCCTGTCAATTCAATAGCATTTGCAGTTTGTACTTGGGTGGTTGCAATTCCTTCAAGTACATTAGTTTCTCAGTTCAGTAGTGCAACTGATGGGCGCACTCCATATGCATTTCGTGACCAGTCTGATTTTTTCAAATTATTGATTACGCAGTTGGGATACTTACTGCTCGTCGTAGCTCCTGTTCTGGCGATAAGGGGAGTGCTGGACAACACTCCGGATATTTTTGTGTACATATTGTCATTAGCTTTCTTAGCGCTGTGGACGACAGTCATTTCGCTATTGTCGGTGCGGCGCTACCGTGTTCATTCTCAGCGATTGTTGTTAAGTCAGCTCAAGGGGGTTTAAGAAAATGGTTTCCGATCTTGCTGTTGATGCATCATTACTCAATGTCCGAATTGCTGGAACGAAAGTTCTTGATGGCTTCTCTCTCCAAGTAAAACGAGGGGAAGTAATTGCACTCCTAGGGCCCAATGGCTCTGGAAAAACTACGTTCATTCGCACGCTTCTTGGATTTTACGCAGCCGATTCAGGCACGGTACGTATACATTTCCCCAAATCAGACAACACAAACATTGGGTATTTACCCGAGGAACGCGGTTTGTATCGGAAGGAAAGCTCACTGCAGCTAGTTCGTTATTTCAGCAAACTCAAAGCTGTTTCCCGTGCTGAAGAAGTTTTTAATGCGTGGGTAACCGAGTTTCAACTCGAAGGAATTCTACCGAAACGAGTTGATCAATTATCAGGGGGACAGCAGCAACGTCTGCAGCTTGCAATAGCACTTCTCGGTAATCCATCGTTAATTATTTTGGACGAGCCGACAAAGGGATTCGATCCAATCGCGCGAGAGCTGTTACATTCCGCCATTCGTAGGCGTAGAGCAGAAGGGGCCGCAATTTTGCTTGTGTCACATGATATGGATGAGGTGGCTGTACTTGCGGATCGCATTGCGTTTCTCAACGAGGGTCAAGTTGCAATTGAGGGGTCACTGCAGAAAGTACGGCAGGCTTTTGTGTCGGAACACCGATTTCGGGTAGCACATACCGGTGAAATTCCTGAAACTACACTTTTTCGACAAGAAATCATCGGAACTGAAATTACTGATATTTTCTTCGAAATTGGATTAGCACCTCAGGAAATGTTGGCGCATTTAATCGAAATCGGGGTTCAGGTGCGGGAGTTCGAAGACAAAGCTCCTACTTTGGCAGAAATCTATACCGCTCAATATGGTGGTGCTCGGTGAAGAAATTTTTGGTGGTTTTCGGTTTTGAGCTATCACGATCCATACGTAAACCAACATTTTGGCTGGTCTCAATCTTTGTTCCGAGCATCGTGTTCGGAGTTCTGATGTTGTCTGTCTCGACATCGAAGCCAATCTCTGAAACAGGGACTATTTCGATTGGTGTGTGGGACGAATCGGGGCTACTAACGACACAGGGGCTTCAAGAGTCTTTTGTCGATATTGGAACGTTTGAGCAGGGTAAGGAACTTCTCGAGAGTAAAGATATTGAATACTTCGTGCATGTTCCGAGCGCCTTAGCAACTTCGATTGATCTGTATTCCCTACAGGGAAGTTCAAATTCCGCAAGTGTTGAATCGCAAATAAGAGGGGAGTTGCTGGAATCTGCCGGAATAGCAATCGCTGAACCGAACCTCATCGCAACTGCCTCGGGAGCGTTGACGTTTAGGCATTTGGTCGATGTCGGAGATGGATTCTCAGCAAGTCCAGTTCCCTCAGTTGCACTGCTGCTCTTTGTCGTACTTTTACTCTCATTATCTTCGGTTGTCGGGAGTTTAGGCATGAATGCCCTGGTGGAGGAAAAAGAGAACAAGGTACTAGAGGTGCTTCTGTTGGAGGTCAAGCCCCGAACATTCTTGCTAGCTAAGATGTTTGCGCTACTGATTGTTGGAGTCGTTCAGGCATTTTTATTCGCCGTTCCTTTCGTGCTCAGCCTTATATTTCTGCGAGATCAACTTGGCTTACAGGAGTTTTTCTCGTCTGATGTTGAGCCGCTTAGATGGCTAGTGGGTGCATCTTTTGCGATTAGCGGGATGGTACTAATGATGGCAATTCTGATAGCTGTAGGAGCATTTGTGGCCACAGCGAAAGAGGCGAGTCCTTTCTTTAGCGGGCTGATCATTTTATTGTTTTTGCCTGTGGCGATTGCTCAGCCTATTTTGAACGGAAGTATTTCCAGTTGGATGTATTGGCTTATATATTTTCCGATTACTGCCCCTGTCGGAGGAATCTTATTGAACGCCGCTGGGCCTATGCCTTTTGCGGAGGTCATCGGAATACTAGCTGGAATTCTTGCGCTGACTTCAATTGCACTCTTGGTAGCGATCCGCCGATTTAGTAGGAAAAATGACCAATACTAAATGGGCTGAACCTGCCGCGTGAGTTCTATCCCGGATTGTTGAAGTCTCCGGCTGGGAACTCGTACCTATGGCTATGGCAAATGTTTTACCAAGGCAAACTATTCAATATTCCTTCTAGCAAGTTAGCAATTTGCTTCTTTCCAGTAATCCGTTGTACGAGAAGCCCCGCAAGTAAAAGCACGACACTTCCTGCAACCACGTATAGAAGAAAACTTTGTATCAGCCAATCAGGCTGTATGGAGAGCATCCAAAGTTGAGCAAAAAGTCCCGTGAATATTGCTAAAAGAGCTCCACAGATTGGGATACATATGCGTTCCCACTTCTTTAGTGGCCTGTATTTTTTATTCCCGGACATAGTGATGAGCCTTTCACACACTATTGTTCAATTCAATATTTTCAGAACTCTACAGTTTCGATAAATTTAAGCAAGTTTTTGTTAAACCTTAAACTTTTTCTTGAACCTTTGCGGCATCTCCCGTATAGTCAAGAGGTCGGCTCTTGACACTGCACAGTGGTGCAGATGGGTTTGTAAGTCAGGTGGGCCGGTTCCCCAACAATCGTGTTGGTGATAGTCACTCAATGTGAATCGGTCCCGGCCATAGACTGCCCGGGTTCTTACCAGCGCGTTTGTGCGCTGTTTTGCTTTGAATCCAACCCAGAGAAAATGTCATGCCTAAGAACAAGAAACCAGCCGGCGGTCGTCCGGCTAAGAACTTTGAACCCCGCTACGGCGCGAAGAAGACCGGCGGTCCTTCCGCAGGTTCTCGCAGCCCAGGCCACCGCGGATTCCGCGCAGAGTCCACTGAGGCTCCAAGCAAGAACCGTTGGAACAGCGAAGACCGCGACGCACGTCGTGGTGCACCAGCAGGAGAGCGTCCCGCATACGGTGACCGCGCTCCTCGCGGTGATCGCTCCGAGCGTCCCGCATATGGAGATCGCGCACCTCGTGGAGATCGTCCTTCCTACGGTGACCGTAATGAACGTCCTGCATACAACCGTGGTGAGCGTTCCGAGCGCCCCTCCTACGGAGACCGCGCTCCTCG
Source organism: Aurantimicrobium minutum (assembly GCF_029892845.1). Taxonomy (GTDB): domain Bacteria; phylum Actinomycetota; class Actinomycetes; order Actinomycetales; family Microbacteriaceae; genus Aurantimicrobium; species Aurantimicrobium minutum_B. The sequence goes on along the minus strand of NZ_JARXVT010000002.1, from coordinate 225,979 downwards.
CGGAGACCGCCCATCGTATGGTGACCGTAATGAACGTCCCGCGTATAACCGTGGCGAGCGTTCTGAGCGTCCCGCCTTCAACCGTGGCGGAGACCGTCCCGCGTATGGTGACCGCACAGAGCGCCCACGCTTTGACCGCGATGCACCACGTGGCGAGCGCCCCTCCTACGGAGACCGCGCACCTCGTGGAGATCGTCCTTCTTACGGCGACCGTAATGAACGTCCGGCGTACAACCGTGGTGAGCGTTCCGAACGCCCAGCATTTAACCGCGGAGAACGCTCTGAGCGTCCTTCCTACGGTGACCGTAACGACCGTCCCGCCTACAACCGTGGCGAGCGTTCTGAACGCCCAGCTTTCGGTGATCGTGCTCCTCGTGGAGACCGCCCATCGTATGGTGATCGCAACGACCGTCCCGCACGTAACTTTGGTGGAGACCGTCCCCGTTACAACAAGGACGAAGCTCCTCGTCGTTCCGCATCAGACTTCTACCCTGCAAAGGACGAGAAGGCACGCTTCACTCCTGAAGAGGACGTCGTACTCGAGCGTCTCGAAGCTCAGGCAACCACTGCAGCTGATGTCGATGGCGTGAGTTTTGCTGACCTCGGTCTTGGTGACAACATTTGCCGTCAGCTCGCATCGATGGGTGCAGCTGCACCTTTCGCTATCCAGGCTGCAACTATCCCCGACGTTCTCGCCGGTAAGGATGTTCTTGGCCGCGGGAAGACCGGATCGGGCAAGACCATTGCCTTCGGTTCACCTGTTGTTGAGCGCCTGATGGAGAACAACGGTGGCAAGGACCGCAAGCAGGGCCGTGCTCCACGTGCCCTGATCATGGCTCCTACCCGTGAGCTCGCTATGCAGATTGACCGCACCGTGCAGCCCATTGCTCGCTCGGTTGGTCTCTTCACCACCACCATCTTTGGTGGCGTTCCTCAGCACAAGCAGGTCATGAGCCTGCGCCGTGGCGTGGACATCATCATCGCGACTCCTGGTCGTCTGGAAGACCTCGTCGAGCAGGGTCACATTGACCTCAGAAACATCACCATCACGGTGCTGGATGAGGCTGACCACATGTGCGACTTGGGCTTCCTCGAGCCCGTGCAGCGCATCCTGCGCGCCACCAAGGCAGACGGACAGCGTCTGCTGTTCTCGGCAACCTTGGACAAGGGCGTTGCCGCGATCGTGAAGGAATTCCTCAAGGATCCTGCTGTGCACGAAGTTGCTGGTGAAGACCAAGCTTCCTCGACCATTGACCACCGCGTCTTGGTTGTTGAGCACCGCGACAAGCCCATGGTGATCGAGCAGCTTGCTTCTCGTGAAGGAAAGACTCTGATCTTTGCTCGCACCCGTGCTTATGCTGAGCAGCTTGCTGACCAGCTCGAGGATGCAGGTATCCCCGCAACCAGCCTGCACGGTGACCTCAACCAGTCGCGTCGTACTCGTAACCTGCAGCTGCTCACCAGTGGCCGCGTGAACGTGCTTGTTGCAACTGACGTTGCAGCCCGCGGTATTCACGTCGATGACATTGACCTGGTTATCCAGGCCGATGCTCCAGATGAGTACAAGACCTACATGCACCGCTCCGGTCGTACCGGTCGTGCGGGAAAGCAGGGAACGGTGGTCACCATCATTCCTCGCACCCGTCAGCGTCGCATGAACGAACTCTTGGGCCGCGCAGAAATCTCTGCTGAGATGATTCCTGCACAGCCAGGTGACGAGCTGCTTGACCAGCTCGCGTCATCCAACGCTTAAGGGTTTAAGTAACAAGAACCGCATCCTTCAGGGTGCGGTTCTTGTTAGTTAATGCAGTTGATGATCGGGTTGCCCACTCGTGAGTGAGGTGAACTGAACGGTCAATCCTGCCCGGCTTGGACTGGCGAGGTGAATCCCTGCTTTCCAGGTTCGTGAGGGAGCTAGTGGCACGAGGCGAACAAGCTGCCAGTCACTTTCGCATCTGGCCCGGATGGTGAGGGCATCGCCAGATCTACTCATGCGAAGGTGAACTTCTTTATTCATCCATTCGCTTACTGGAGCAACTGACCAGTCGGATAGCCCGGACGTTACAACTGCGCCAAGCTGGGGTGACCCATCAGCGTATTCAATTCCTGCTTTGATCCAGTGCTCTTCGTCAGACCAGACCATGAGGCCAGCTTGATCAAATTGTTGGTCGTAGTTCAGAATCCAACTGACCTCGAGCGAGCTATCTTGAGGGAAGTCATTGAGCAGGGCATGCCCGCTATCGTGAATGAACCCGTATGACGTGGTTTTCCAAAAGTCACTGTGTTCCTTTGCCGTCACAAAGAACCCAGAAGAGCGTGACTCTAGTGCGAGGGGCGGGTTAAGCCATTCGCCGTCTGTGATGTCCTGAGGGTTCATGGACATAATGTTATTGCTCACAGGGCGGGACGATACGTGAAGAAACCGTTCCTTTTCACCTGATCGGTAAGACGACGAATTAGCTCAGTGCTAGAAGTCCGGCTGCAGCGAGGGCCAGCACCATGCCGAACAATTGCAGTTTGGTGATCTTCTCGCGCAGGATGACGGCGGCCAAAATGATTGTTCCTGCTGGGTACATCGCGGTCAGCACAGACATCACGCTGAGGTTTCCGGTCTGGATGCCAAAGAGCAACAGAGCATTACCGGTCGCATCGAGGATTCCACAGCCCAGCGCCAGCAGGATGCCATTCTTGTAATCAAGAACACCCTTGTCACCGACAACGAGATCAGCGCGAGGCTTACCGTCGCGACCGAGATAGCCACGCTTGTGTGCCCAGCGAATGAGAGCCATGCCTCCGACGGCACTGAACATGATCGTGATGTTCACGAAGCGGTTGAATACCAACGGGTAAACGCCGGCACCTTGTGGAACCTGATCCATCACGATCAGGAACAGGCCAATCAAGATGCCAGAAATAGACGCAAAGATGATTCCACGTAGGCGAGGCTTGACGGCTTCCTTCTCGAGGGTAAATGCCACCAACACGATGGCGATGGCTCCAATGCCCAGTGCGAGATAACCAAACCATGCCAAGGTTTCACCGGCGATAAAGATTGCCCACAGCACAGGGAAGATAGCGGAGATGAGAGCGCCCAGGGGAGAGAGGATACTCATCGGACCAATGGCAAGCGCTGCATAGAGAAGCAAGATCGCGAGTGAACCACAGACGCCAGAAATGAGACCCCAGAACACTGTTTCAGGAGTGACTTCGCCGGGAACAAAAAGGTTCAGACCGAACAAGACAAATAAGCCCACCACGCCAGCAACACCCGTTGCCAGGAATGCACCCATGCGCTTGGAGGCCATTCCACCGAGGAAGTCGCCGCTGCCAAAGACGAGGGCGCCGGAGAGGCCAAAGAGGACGGTGAGCATTGTTCCAGCCTAAGTGTTTCCTGTGAGCATCGGTACGGAAACAACAAACAAAACAGGGCTTGCGCCCTGTTGGTTGTAGAAGCTCCACACAGGTGTTGCTCAGTGAGTTGTGGTGAGGTGCAATAAGTCTGGAGTTGTAGATATTCACCTCGAAAGGTTCCACATCATGTCAGTCATCGACAAAATTGAGACAGAAAACGAGTCAGCGACCGTTGACCGCACATTTCTGGAGCGTTTTTTGCTCGGTAAATGGGCAGATATTCGTCTCGCTTCGCGTGAACTAGCCGGACGGCCTGAAATGCAGGGCATTCCCGGACTTTCCCGGGATGAACACCGTGCCAGGGCGTTGGAACAATTGAAGCTTCTGGTGCAGAACGGTCAGGTCAACCTCTCCTTCCCTGTTGAGTTTGGTGGAAAGGCCGATCATGGCGGAAACCTGGCAGCTTTCCAGGAGTTGGTCGTCGCCGACCCCTCTATGCAGATTAAGTCCGGCGTCCAGTGGGGCCTCTTTGCTGCAGCCATCCTGCACCTCGGCACCAAGACCCACCACGAACTGTGGCTTCCTTCGGCGATTAGCTTAGAAACCCCAGGCGTCTATGCCATGACGGAAACCGGTCACGGCTCTGATGTGTCCTCCATTGCCACCACGGCAACCTTTGATGTGGATTCCCAGGACTGGGTGATCAATACACCATTCCGTGGTGCATGGAAGGACTACCTCGGCAACGCTGCCGTTCACGGCAAGGCAGCTGTGGTCTTTGCTCAGCTGATTACCAAGGGAGTGAACCATGGTGTTCACGCGTTCTATGTTCCTCTTCGTGATCACGACGGAAACTTCTTCCCCGGAATCGGTGGCGAAGACGACGGGCTCAAGGGTGGATTGAACGGCATTGATAATGGCAGACTTCACTTTGACCACGTTCGTGTTCCACGAACCAACCTGCTCAACCGCTACGGCGATGTTGCTGAAGACGGTACCTACACCTCGCCTATTGCCAGCCCAGGCCGTCGTTTCTTCACGATGCTGGGCACGCTGGTGCAGGGACGCGTATCTCTCGACGGAGCTGCAGTAAATGCCTCCAAACTCGCTCTGCAAATTGCCGTGACCTATGGCAACGAACGACGCCAGTTTGGCCAGGCAGGTCACGGCGAGACGGTGTTGATGGACTACCAACGCCACCAGCGCCGTTTGATTCCACTCATTGCCACGACCTATGCACAGGCCTTCTCGCAGGAAGTACTTCTGGAGAAGTTCGATTCCGTGTTCAGCGGGGCAGATGACACGGACGAGAACCGTCAGGACCTCGAAACCCTCGCAGCAGCTTTGAAGCCACTCTCCACCTGGCATGCACTCAACACTCTGCAGGAAACACGTGAAGCATGTGGTGGTCAAGGATTCTTGGCCGAGAACAGATTGACGGCACTACGTGCAGACCTAGACATCTATGTCACCTTCGAAGGGGACAACAATGTACTTCTTCAGCTGGTGGCCAAGCGTTTGCTCACTGATTACAGCCGCAAGTTCAAGGACGCCGACACGGGCACCCTTGCCCGCCTCATGATGGAACAGGTAACTGAACGTGCTGTCACGGGCTCAGGACTTCGACGACTCGGACAGAACGTGCACGACCGTGGTTCAACTGCACGTGCCGTCAATGAACTGCGCGATCCTGAAGTTCAGCACGAACTGCTCACTGATCGCGTCGAGACCATGATTGCGGAAATAGCACTTGACCTTCGCGATGCGAAGAAGAGCGGGACAGAAGCTGCCGTGTTCAACGAGAAGCAGAGTCAACTCATTGAGGCAGCTTCCGCTCACGGCCACCTGCTGCAGTGGGAAGCCTTCACTGAGGCCCTCACACGAATCGAAGATGAGGGAACAAAGCAGGTGTTGACCTGGGTTCGTGACCTCTTTGGACTCCACGTCATTGAGCAGAACCTTGCCTGGTATTTGATCAAGGGACGTCTGTCAGCGCAGCGTGCAGAGGCCGTTACTGCTTACGTTGACCGCTTGATCACACGCTTGCGCACACACGCTCAAGATTTGGTTGATGCGTTTGGGTATGGCCCCGAACACCTCCGCGCTGAGATTGCCACCGGCATTGAAGGCATTCGTCAAGAAGAAGCACGCCACTATTTTGAAAAGCTTGCCGCCAGCGGTCAAGCGCCCGTTCCAGAAAAGCATTAGACACACCTCGCCTCCAAGCACGACAGAGCCGGCCCCCTATTGGGGGCCGGCTCTGTCGTTTGAGTGAAGTTACTTAGATGACGTGAGCGTCTCCGTCTTCGTGGAGCTTCTCTACTTCTTCCTTGCGGGTTGCCCCGAGTGAAAGAGTGGCGAGGAAGCCCAAGCCGAGGAAGCCAGCCGCTGCGAATGCGCCATAGCGAGTTCCATCAGAGATGGCTACCTTGGCAGCAGTTGCGATGGGTTGGGTCGCGGGGTTCTGCTCGAGACCGATAATCGCGCCACCAGCGCTGTCAACGACCGAGTCCACAATCTGAGTGACCTGTGCTGCAGGCAGCTTCTCATCGGTGAGCTTCTGGGTGAGCTCAACCTGGACGGAGGTGAACAAGATTGTTCCCAGCACAGCAATACCAAGAGCCGATCCAAGCTGACGAGCGGTGCTCTGCGTTCCAGATGCCTGACCAGATTCTTGAACAGGAACATCCTTGAGCACGACGTTGGTCAGCTGCGCGGTGGCCAGGCCAACACCCATTCCATAGACGAAGAGCCAGGGAACAACGTTGATCCAGCTTGCCTCTGGGCTGATGGCAAATCCAACACCGGCAACACCAACGATTTCGAGCAAGATACCGAGGCGAACCATGGCAACGGGTGAAACCTTGCCGGAAAGTCCACCAGCAAGACCGGAAGCTACGAATGCTCCACCGGCAAGACCGAGGAGAACGAAACCGGTCTGGAGAGCGTCATAACCAATAACGAACTGCAGCCACAGTGGCAGTGACAAGATGATGCCGAATTCGCCTAAAGCGATAACCATCGCCGCAATGTTTCCGTTACGGAACGAGGCGATGCCGAACAGTTTGAATGCGATGAGGGCTGGTTTGCCCTTCTTCAGGCGGGCTGCTCCGTGAGTAATGAACAGGGTGGTCGCCAGAACGAAGACCAAGAACATCACGGGGATGATGGACACCTTGCCAGGCCAGGTCCAGTCGCCCACGGTGAAGGGCTTGTTGACTTCCCACCAACCGTAAGTGCGACCTTCGATGAGACCAAAGACCAGGGTTGACATGGCGATGACAGAGTACACAGCACCAAGCCAGTCGATGCGACCGTTGTTTCCGTCTTCCTTGGATTCGGGAACGGTGAGCAACGCACCAATGATGATGATGATGCCGATAGGGATGTTGATTCCGAAAGCCCAGCGCCATGAGTAGTCCGTGGTGAGCCAGCCACCGAGGAGGGGGCCAACGGCCACCATTCCACCAATGGTGGAACCCCAGATGGCGAATGCGATGCCACGCTCTTTGCCCTGGAAGTTGGCGTTGACCAAAGACAAGGTGGTGGGCAGAACCATCGCGCCACCGAAGCCCTGAAGCACACGTGCTGCGATGAGCAGGTTGCCATCTTCGGAGAATCCGGCAATCACCGAAGAGATGACGAAGATTGTCATACCGATAATAAGCAGGCGGCGACGTCCGAAGCGGTCAGACAGTGCGCCGAATACCAAAATCAGTGCAGCGAAGACAAGTGTGTAGGACTCCTGAACCCACTGCACCTGGGTGCTGGTGATTCCGAGGTCTTCAATGATTGAAGGAATCGACACATTGATAATGGTCGAGTCGACGATGATGAGCGAGACAGCAAGGCTGATAAACAGCAGGCCGAACCAACGTGTGCGGGGAGAAGTCATTGTTTCAATCGACTCTCGAGTAGTCGGCGTAGGCTGGAGCACGGAGGGAGTTCTTCATGACTATTCGTGATGCTGAGATCGCTGAACCTGAAGAGGCACCCTCTCAGCACCACCCCAGAAGAAATCTCGTCAGGGGTCGCGGCTATTTCCGCAGACTCGGGCCCGGCATCGTTACCGGTGCCGCAGATGATGATCCTTCGGGCATTGGCACCTATTCTCAGGTTGGTGCTGCAACAGGGTATCGACTGCTGTGGAGTGCACCACTGTTACTTCCTTTGGCGTTTGCCGTGCAGGAAGCGTGCGCCCGAATTGCCTTAGTTACTGGTCATGGTCTGGCGGGGGTCATCAAGGCTCGTATGCCCAGGCCCATTCTCTATTTGTGTTTGGTCTTGGTCGTGGTGGCCAACACGGTGAACATCGCTGCGGATCTAGGTTCGATGTCCGCTGCGCTCCAGCTCCTTGTTCCCGTCCCCCAATTTGCGGGAGTGATTCTCTTTGCTGTCGTCATCGTGGTGGCCGAAGTTTTTGTTCCTTATCACCGCTATGCCAAGATTTTGCGCTGGTTGTGCCTGTCGCTCTTGGCGTATTTCGCGGTCATGTTTGTTGCCCATGTTGACTGGGCTCAGGTTGGCAGTGACCTCCTTATTCCGCAGTTTGAGTGGTCAAAGGGAGACATCGCACTGCTCATCGCTATTGCGGGAACCACCATTTCTCCCTACTTGTTCTTCTGGCAGTCCGCCGAGGAAGTAGAAGAGCGACGCAACACTGCGAACTATCGTGTCTCGAAGGTTCACATTCAAGCCATGCGCGGCGATGTGTTTGCAGGCATGGCCACTGGGGTCTTCGCAATGGCCGCCATCATGATTACCGCTGCCGCGACCCTGCACAAGAACGGTGTCACGAACATTCAGACCGCAGAACAAGCAGCACAGGCTCTTGTTCCTATCGCTGGTGATTACGCTGGAGTGCTGTTTTTATTAGGCATCTTAGGAACAGGATTGCTCAGCGTCCCTGTTCTTGCTGGAGCCAGCTCCTATGCCATGGCGGAGACTTTTGGATGGCGTGAAAGTTTAGAGAAGCGCCCCAGCCAAGCACGTGCTTTTTATGCCGTGATCTTCTTGTCGATCGTGGTGGGGCTCACCCTCAACTTGGTGGGGTTGAACCCGATGCAGTTCCTCATCATTGCCGCAATTACGAATGGTTTGGCAGCACCGATCCTGATGGCAGTGATTTGGTGGATTGCTTCGGATGAGAAATTACTCGGGAAGTGGAAGAGCCCGCTGTGGTCGAGAATTCTTCTGGGTATCGCCACAATTGCTATGGCATTGCTGCCTCTTTTGTGGCTATTGGCGCCCTAGTCCTTCTTGCGCTTGCTGAAAACGAAGAGGTAGAGGATCTCGAGGATTCCTGCGGTGTTCAGAATGAACAGCACCACGAACCAGGGCACCGACTTCAGAGAGCCAGCGCGATAGAGGGCAAAAGCTTTCCACACGTAGCTCCATAGAAACAGCAAAGCAAGTAGGGCGAATACTCCGGGCTGTTCTGCGAGAAGACCTTGATCTGTGTTCATGACTTAATTCTATGAACTCAAACCTGTTAGTGCGCTGAATGAGGTGCTAACGTCATGCTCGTGAGCTCAACGTCACGCAAAATCACTGCCCTTGTCCGCTGGGGAATTTCTGCATGGGTTTTGGCAGCAATTGTGACCCAAATCTGGTCCGAAGTGGCTAATGATGCTTTCTATCCTGAGAAGTACTTCAGCTACTTCACTATCCAGTCCAGCCTGATCAACATCGTCGCCTTTGCTGTCGGTGGCTACTTGGCGTGGACCACGGTTCGAGACAGCAGACTCTTCACCATCGTTCGAGTCTCGGTGTTCTCCTATGCCATCGTGACCGGTGTTGTTTATAACGTGCTGCTGCGCAACATCCCTTCCGAAGGCTATGAACCACCTGCCTGGTGTAACGAAAGCACCCATGTGTGGGTTCCAATCGTGATCGTGCTGGAGTGGCTGTTTTCCTCCGGTCGAATTGCCCTGCGGATTCGAGCAATGTGGTGGGCGCTGGTGTATCCATTGGGCTGGGTTGGCTTCACCGTGATCCGCGGAATGATCACCGGTTGGTGGCCTTACCCCTTCCTCGAGCCTGACGGCCCCAACGGTGTCGGTGGAGTTGTTGCCTACATTCTGGGTATCGCCACCTTCATGTCGATCAATGCCTTCATTGCACTGGTGATTGCCCGAGTGTGGGCCAAACTGCGCAAGCAACCGCTTCACCCCTAATCGGGTTACCAACTGTTTACCCTCGAGACCTAGGCTGAAAACATGAGCCCTAACAGCGATGGCACCATGGACACCGCCGAAATCCTCAAGGCCGGTTTCACTGCCGAGGATCTCCTTGACGACGATGCCCCCACGACCCTCGCTGAGGATGACGCGTGGCGTCAGGGCTTTCCCTATGACACCAAGCTGACGCGCAAAGAGTATGACCATCGCAAGCACGTGTTGCAGGTTGAGCTGCTCAAGCTCCAGGTATGGATCAAGGAAACAGGCCAGCGCGTCATCATTGTGTTTGAAGGCCGCGATGCCGCCGGCAAGGGTGGAACTATCAAGCGTTTCATGGAACACATGAACCCTCGTGGTGCGAGGGTTGTGGCTTTGGAGAAGCCCACCGAGCGCGAACGCAGCCAGTGGTATTTCCAGCGTTATGTTGAACACCTGCCCGCTGCAGGTGAGCTCGTCATGTTTGACCGCTCTTGGTATAACCGTGCTGGTGTTGAACGTGTGATGGGTTACTGCACGGATGAGCAGTATGACGAGTTCATTCGCTCCACCCCTGAGTTTGAGCGCATGCTCGCTCAGTCAGGTATCAAGATTTTCAAGTTCTGGTTCTCGGTTGGAGAAGCTGAGCAGCGTCGACGCTTCCTTGAGCGTCGCACGGACCCCGTCAAGCGCTGGAAACTTTCCCCCACAGACCTCGCCTCCTTGGACAAGTGGGATGAATACACCGAAGCCAAAGAAGCAATGTTCCAGGCCACTGACACAGACGTTGCTCCGTGGACCGTGGTGAAGTCGAATGACAAGAAGCGTGCTCGTCTTGAAGCCATGAAATGGGTGCTCAACTCTTTCGATTACGACGGCAAAGACGCCAGCGTGATTGGCCCCACCGATTCACTCGTGATCGGCAGTCCCGATGAGGTTTATGACCAAGGCGAGACGCCCACCACCGCTATCCCTGTGGTCAAGAAGCTGCGCTAGTTATGGTGCATGACGTGGAGCTGAAAGAAATCAGCATCCCACTCGAAGGTGACGATGAGCTCCGCGGTGTGCTCGCCGTTCCTGCTGGGAAAGGCCCCTTCCCTGCAGTGGTGATGGTGCACGAGGTTTTCGGAATCGACGAGTCGATGCGCTCGCAGATTACCCGGATGGCCAGTGCGGGCTATTTGGTGCTGATGCCTGATCTCTTTAGCCGGGGCGGCATGCGCAAATGCCTCAAGGCAACCTTCCGTGCACTCGTGGATGGAACGGGACAGGCTTACGTCGACGTGGAGGCGGCCAAGCAGCTGTTGCTCTCCCGCCCCGATTGCAGTGGCAAGGTGGGTGTCGTGGGCTTCTGCATGGGTGGCGGCTTCGCACTTCAACTTGTGAGCAAGGGCTATGACGCTGCTGCCGTGAACTACGGTCAAGCAGCCAAAGACCTTGATACCCAATTGGTGGGGTCGTGCCCGATTGTTGCCAGCTTCGGTGGCAAGGATTTATCCCTCAAGGGTGCTGGTCCCAAACTCGAAGCGGCGTTAACTCAGGCAGGTATTCCTCATGATGTGAAGGTGTACCCGGAAGCATCCCACGCGTTTATGAACCCTACGCAAGCAGGGCCCAAGGCGCTGCGCCCGCTGATGAATACTGTTGTGGGGTTCAAGCCCCGTCCTGTTGAGGCTGCCGATGCGTGGTCACGCATCGAGGCTTTCTTCGGCGAACATCTGGCTTGAACTGAACGGTAAACTTCAGGGGTGTCTATTCCTGTGATTCCGCCACGTTCCCAAGCACTTCTTACCGCGCTCTCTGAAAGAGTCGTGATTGCAGACGGCGCCATGGGCACCATGTTGCAGGATCAAAACCCCAGCATGGAGGACTTCCAGCAGCTTGAGGGTTGTAACGAGATCCTCAACATCAGCCGACCTGACATTGTGGCTTCAGTACACGATGCTTATTTTGACGCAGGCATTGATTGCGTCGAGACCAACACCTTCGGTGCGAACTGGTCCAACCTGGGTGATTACGGTATTGAAGATCGCATCACTGAACTTGCTCAAGCAGGCGCTGAGATTGCTCGCGCCAGTGCCGAGAAGTTTGAAGCTCAAGATGGCCGCATGCGCTGGGTATTGGGCTCAATGGGTCCTGGAACCAAGCTCCCCAGCCTGGGCCACACAACTTATGCTCACCTCAAGGCCACCTTCGCGGAGCAGGCCGTTGGCCTCATCCGCGGTGGTGCAGATGCATTCCTCATTGAAACATCGCAGGACCTGCTGCAGACCAAGTCTGCCGTCAATGGGTGCAAGCAAGCCATCGAAGAAGAGGGCATCAAGCTCCCCATCTTTGTCGAGGTAACGGTCGAAACTACCGGAACCATGTTGATGGGTTCCGAAATCGGTGCCGCTCTGACCACTCTCGAGCCACTCGGTATTGACATGATCGGCTTGAACTGCGCCACTGGCCCTGCCGAGATGAGCGAGCACCTGCGCCAGCTCTCCAAGTACTCGACCGTGCCCATCATGGTGATGCCCAACGCCGGTCTTCCTGAGCTCACTGCAGATGGTGCGAGGTACCCGCTCGGCCCCGAAGAGCTCGCAACTGCGCACGAACAGTTTGTGAAAGAGTTTGGCCTCGCTCTTGTCGGCGGCTGCTGTGGCACAACCCCCGCCCACCTCAAGGCAGTAGTTGACCGCGTCGGTGGCATGAAGCTCACTCCCCGCACACCTGAGCACGACGCTGGTGTGGCCAGCCTGTACCAACACGTTCCGTTCACCCAAGACAATGCGTTCCTCGCTATCGGTGAGCGCACGAATGCCAACGGTTCCAGGGCATTCCGCGAAGCCATGCTCGAAAGCCGTTGGGATGACTGTGTAGATATAGCACGTCAGCAGGTTCGCGATGGCGCTCACCTTCTTGACGTATGTGTTGACTATGTCGGCCGCGATGGCACCGATGACGCCCGCGAAATCGTGTCACGATTCGCGAGTGCGTCTACGCTGCCTCTCGTGATGGACTCCACTGAGCCTGCGGTGCTTCAAGCCGGTATGGAACTCATCGGTGGTCGTCCGGTGATCAACTCCGTGAACTTCGAAGACGGCGATGGCCCCACCTCTCGATTCGGGCGCATCATGCCGTTGGTGAAAGAACACGGCGCTGCCGTCATCGCCCTCACCATCGATGAAGAAGGCCAAGCCAGAACTACTGCGGACAAGGTTCGCATCGCGAGCCGCTTGGTTGACACCCTGGTCGACGAATGGGGAATGCGCGTCGATGACATCATCGTGGATGCCCTGACCTTCCCCATTGCCACCGGCCAGGAAGAAACCCGCCGCGACGCTATCGAGACCATTGAGGCTATTCGTCAGATCAACGCGAAATACCCGGGAATCCACACCACTCTGGGTGTTTCTAACGTTTCCTTCGGCTTAAACCCCGCTTCGCGTGCGGTGCTGAACTCGGTCTTCATCCACGAAGCAGTCGAGGCTGGCCTCGACTCGGCCATCGTGGACGCAGCAAAGATTGTTCCTTTGGCCTCTATTCCAGAAGACCAGCGCAAAGTTGCTTTGGACTTGGTCTGGGATCGTCGTGAATACGATACCGATGGCAACGTCACCTATGACCCTCTCTCCACCATGCTCGACTTGTTCGATGGCGTGGACTCTGCCAGCCTCAAGGACGCCCGTGCGGCTGAACTCTCAGCACTTCCTGTGGGAGAACGCCTCGAACGCCGCATTATTGACGGCGAGGGTAAAGGCCTGGAAGAAGACCTCGACCTCGCCCGTGCGAATGGCGTGAGTCCGCTCCAGATCATCAACGACCACCTCCTCGCCGGCATGAAGGTTGTGGGTGAGCGCTTTGGTAGCGGAGAAATGCAGCTGCCGTTCGTTCTCCAATCAGCAGAGGTGATGAAAACCGCTGTTGCACTTCTCGAACCCCACATGGAGAAGAGCGACGAAGCCGGCAAGGGAACGATTGTCCTGGCAACAGTCCGCGGTGATGTGCACGACATTGGTAAGAACTTGGTCGACATCATCCTGACCAACAACGGTTACGACGTCATCAACATCGGCATCAAGAAGACCATCAACGAGATCATTCAGGCCGCTGAAGAGAACAATGCTGATGTCATCGGCATGAGTGGTCTTCTTGTGAAGAGCACCGTCGTGATGAAAGAAAACCTCGAGGAGCTCCAAAACCGTGGCCTGGGCACCAAGTGGCCCGTTATTCTCGGTGGCGCTGCCTTGACCCGCACCTTCGTGGAAGATGACCTCACCTCGGTATTCAATGGCACCGTGCGCTACGCGCGCGATGCTTTTGAAGGTCTGGCACTGATGGAACCACTTGTGGCAATTGCTCGTGGCGCAGATCCTGACTCTGTGGGTCTGCCAGCACTGAAGAAGCGCATCCACAAGAAGAGCTTGCTCGAGGTTACCGAGCCCGAGAACATGCCAGCACGCTCTGATGTGGCACTCGATAACGCTGTTCCCACCCCACCTTTCTGGGGAACTCGCATTGTGAAGGGCATCGCCCTTGCTGATTACGCCGCTTTCTTGGATGAACGTGCCACTTTCATGGGTCAGTGGGGCCTCAAGCCCAGCCGTGCTGATGATGGTGCCAGCTATGAGGAGCTCGTGGAGACCGAAGGTCGACCACGTCTGCGCTACTGGCTCGACCGCATCTTGGCCGAGGGCATCATGGATGCCTCAGTTGTCTATGGCTACTTCCCTGCAGTGTCTGAAGGTGATGACCTTGTCATCCTCAACCACGGTGATGACCCGGAAGGAATTCTGGGCCGACCAGGCCTTTTAGCACCAGATGGTGGCTCGGCAGACCTGCCAGGTGGGGGAGCGATTGGCACCAATCGCCTGCGCTTCACCTTCCCGCGTCAGCGCCGTGATCGTCACCTATGCCTGTCCGACTTCGTCAAGTCACGTGAAAGTGGCCAGATTGACGTGGTGGGCTTCCAATTGGTCACCGTGGGTGCCACGGTGGACACTTTCACGACCAAGATGTTTGCCGAGAACTCCTACCGCGACTACATGGAGCTCAATGGCCTCGCCATGCAGCTCACCGAGGCATTGGCTGAGTTCTGGCACTCGCGTACCCGTGAAGAACTGGGATACAAGGCCGAAGATCCCGAAGATCTTGCCGGAATGTTCAAGTTGGACTACCGCGGAGCCCGTTTCTCCCTTGGATACCCTGCTTGCCCCGACATGGAAGACCGAAAGAAGGTTGTGGAGCTACTGCGCCCTGAGCGTGTGGGAGTAGTTCTCTCTGAAGAACTCCAGCTTCACCCCGAGCAGTCCACTGATGCCTTGGTCTTCCACCACCCCGAGGCTAAATACTTCTCCGTTTAGCCCACTCAGACGATTATTCGTTAAGACAGCCCGAAAGGGCTGTTTTGTGTGCCCACAAACACAATTACAAATTTGTACATAAAAAATATACAAATTTATGTACACATTTGATAACCTAGCAACGTGTGGTACTCAAATCCCGATGTCATCGTCAGCGTGGCCGATGCACGTGAGAACTTTTCCAAGATTCTGAAGACATTTCGGGCAGATCCGAATGCACTTCCCGTGGTTTTGGGTGCACACCGTAAGCCTGAGGCGGTCATTGTTCCCTATAAGGAATACATGGCTGGCCGCAGGGTGCTCCTGGGTGGATCAGGCAATGTGAGTATGGAAGCCCTCGGAGAGATGAGCGATGTGTTGCACAAGCTCGCTGCCATGAACAACATTGATGAACTCGCCATCTTTGGGCCGGCCCTGACAGATTCTCTGGGTGAAGATGACGCTCTGGACATGTTGGTTGGACCTAACCCAAGCGCTACCTACTTTGATCTGGTGCAGTTTGCTACCGAAATGGAACTTGTTCTACGCAGATTCGTCAACGTGGTGAACCGCGATGGATTACACCCCATCGCTGACGCTCACACACTTGAAGAAGCGGTCTATATCTAGAGCTTTGCTCTACGGAGTGCTTTCAGCGCAGGAACACCTATGAGTGCAAGGCCAATGCCGGTGGTCAATGCCCGCACAGTGTCCCAGGTGAGGGTGGATGTCACCAGGGTGTAAATCCCGAAGCGACTGAGGTTATCTGGCAGGGAACCTGCGGGGAGATAACTAATGGACGTCTCCGGTCCAACACCAAAGGGCCAGAACCACAGGTTCATCAGTGCCCCGAAGAGATATGACGCAATAACACCGTAAGCAATGAGCCACATAATCTCTCTGCGTCGAGCTGCCTTGTCAGCAACACCGGTGATGCGCCCTGGAATCAAGCCAGCTCCGGCGCCAACCCAACCCGCTGCAAACATCTGGAATGCGGTCCAGGGGCCAAAACCGCCCCACAATATAGATGACAGCGCGATGGTGAGCATTCCAAGCAGGAATCCAAACCTGGCACCATACGCTCGTCCACCCAGAATCAGAATGATGAAGACGGCTTCGAAACCGCCCACTCCGGTGCTGGCAATACGAACAGCCGCTCCCACGGCGGCAAGCAGTCCAAGAAGTGCCAATGTCTTCGAGCTAGAAACAGCACCATCCAGTAGCAACGAAATAACCACGATCAATGCAGGAACGAGCGCAAACACCACAACAGGAACAGCAGCCTGAGCCTGCTGGGGAAGAGCCGTGGCAAAGAGTGGCCATGCGAATGCACTCGCGGCAAGGATTGTCGCGAGAATGACAAAACCATTCTTGACGTTGAGGCGTTCAATCATGCGGTCACCTCGTCTGAAACAAGAACACCCTCACGAATCGCAAGAACACGGCAACCCAGGTCTGAAACAAAAGCCTCATCGTGGGAAGCAAAGAGGACGGCAGTTCCTGTCTCGGCAACACAGCGCAGGACTTCTGCCATGGCTTCACGTGAAATAGCATCAAGTCCGCGGGTAGGTTCATCGATGAGAATAACCTGAGGCTTCCATGCCAGTTGAAGTGCAATAGCCAATGCCACTTGGGTTCCTGCAGACAAATCACGGGGATGAACGCTGAGTAACTCAGGAGATTCTTCGGTCGCAAGGATAGACCAGAAGGTCATTGCGGTGAGTCCGCTGTGTTTGTGGTCAGCAAGTGAATCAGCTCGAGAAAGCTCCTCTTCGAGGGTCTCTGTAATGAAGAGGGAGCTCACGTTCTCGGGAACAAGACGGCAGATGCTCTGCGAGGGAGCTTTAGCAGCCAAGGCATGGAGCAAGCTCGACTTTCCCACTCCGTTGGCACCGGTGATAGCGAGCACCTCACCAACATGGAGTGAGAGCGAAACATCTTGAACAAGTTCACGGCTGCCCTGGACAACGGAAAAGTTGCTCACCTGGAAGATCTCATCTGATCCCACAACAGGAAGTGAACGGGCAGGCAGCGTGTCCACATCCGAACCCCATTGGCCTGAACACACCTCGCCAGAACTCACCGAAAGCCACTGTGGTGTGAGGCGTTCGAGTTCGGAGGTGTGGTGCTCTGCCATCACGATGGTGAGTTGTTCTAACTTCTGGAGCTCGGCGAGAAGAGCAACTAACTCAGCTCGAGCGTCCCGGTCTAGATCAGCAAGAGGTTCATCCAGAAGAAGGATGCGGGGGTGCAATGCCAGTGCTGCAGCGATGGCAACGCGGGTTGCCTCTCCCGCAGAAAGTATTTCAATGGGCTGGTCAGCGTAGGCCTCCAGAGAGAACTGAGCGATAAGCTCCTCAGCACGATTAGAGGCTTCAGCTGTGGTGTGGCCACTGACGCGTAGGCCGAACTCCAGCTCCTCACGAGCAGTAGCGGCGGCAAAACTGAGACGAACGTCTTGGCCAACATACCCAATCAACCCTGCGGTGAGGCGAGGAGGAGTGAGGTTGCGATCAATCACACCCACGGTGAGTGTTCCTGTGTTCTGACCGTTGTGGAAGTGCTGGCTGAGGCCAGCAATGCTCTCGAGAACTGCAGTCTTGCCCGACCCGGTCTGTCCGGTGAGAACAGTGATCTCACCTGCAGGGATGGTGAGGGTGACGTCAGTCAGGACGGTCTTGTTGCCGTAACGAAGTGTGAAGTGATCTAGTTCGATCGAAGCCGAATCATTCACTGACGCTGGCTTGCCTGCCCCAAAGCCACGCAGATCCATGGCGGCTGCCAGAGCAACAGCTCGCTCAATGGTGTGCTCCAGAAGTGGAACAAGGAAAGCTGAACGAGATCGAACACCACGGAGTGTGCGAGCTGTGCCCAGCAGTTTGACCTGATGAATCAGGGTGGGGTAGCTGGACAGTGCAATAGCGAGTGCTGTTCCGATGGAGCGGCCATAACGCAGCGCTGACATCGCAGGCAGTAGCTTCCGCACATCCACCAGCGCGCTAAGGAAACCACAGACCACGATGACGAGGGCAAAAGGAACAGCAAGACTTGCTGCTTGTCCAATGGCCTGCCAGCTGAAACTTCCGAAGACCAGCCGGTAGACAATGCGCAACAGGATGAAAACAGCAGCAAACGTCAGGCTCACCCAGAAGGGAGCCCAACGTCCGCGGCTGTGAGAGATCATTCGACTACAGGAGTAGGAGTGCTGTCGCCGGTGGTGAAGACGAGACCAAGGGACTCGCCCTTCTTAACCGTGAGGTCGCCAAGCCCAGCCTGGGCGTAGTCCCACGAGGCAGCGTCAGAGCTCTTCTGCCAGAGTGCCCAGTAGGCGTAAGCAGGTGGCATATCTGCGCAGCTCTCCGTGAACTCGGCCTGTCCCTCCACCACAACAGGTTCGGTGGGTGAAGGCAGACCATTCACGCGGCAGACAATGGCATCGCCATAGGTGGCAGTGCCTTCCGTGGAGAAACCAGCGTCGTGGACAACATCAATAGCTTTGGCGGAAGAACCCGTAATCTCGATGCACTGCGAGCTGTTGGTGCCATCGAGGATGCCGAAGTTCACCACAACTTCAACACCGTCGCATGATGCTGTGGTGCTAGTGGCTTCTGTTGTGGTTGCAGCACAACCAGCAAGCAGAAAAGAGGTTGCTGCAACAAGAGCAACAGCAGAGCGAGCGCGGAATAGTTTCATTTCTTCTCCAGAGGTTTCACAATGATGTGCGCAGCTGGAGGCTTCCGAGATGTGCGCGGTAGTGCAAGTTTATCCCGAGTACTGGCAAGAGCCAGTCATAAGATGAGCACATGACTGAACGTGAATTTCTCGAACTCTGGAACAAGAATCGTCAGCAGATTGTGGTGTCCCAAATGGCGCCGACGTTTCTGCTCATTGTGACCGTGGGTCTGATCACTCTCGGTCTCGCAGGCGGGCCACTGTTTTTGAGCCTGGCCACCCTTGGCATTCTGCTTGCGTCAGGAATCTTGGGCGCTCTCGTTCAATACGCCAGTGCAACAGAGGCCATGGCAGTTGCCGCCGATTTGGCACTCGTGAAGTCACCTTCGGCAGCTAGCCGTCAGGTGGTCAAGTTTGCGCCATGGCTCAACGTCGTGCGGTTTGTTACTCCCGCCATCTTCACGCTGATTTTCTTGCTCTTGGCCTCAATCTTGTTGATGGGCTAGAAGCCGAAGTCTCCAAAGTCACCAAATCCGGCTTCGCCGAACCCAGCATCACCAAAACCGCCACCATCGGCGGAGATGGTTTCAGCTCCACCAAAATCTGATCCAGTATCTGCGCCGGTGTCAGCTCCGCTGTCGCTGGCCATATCTCCGCCCATATCCATGGGCATGAAAGCACTCATCAGCGTTGAGGCGATGACATAACCGGCAACGCTTCCGAGAAGTGAACTGGCAAACATCGAACCAAATCCTGGACCGTTCTGTCCTGCCTGGCCGAGTGTTCGTTCCATGGTGCCGGGCTGGCGCATCTCGGAACGGGTGGCTGAGACAGCAAGAGCTCGAGGTTCATCGCTCAAGGGTGCTTCACCAGCTGGCGCATCAGCACTGAGCTGGGTAAACAACATCTTGCGCTGCTCCGGCGTGAGTTTGGCAAAGGCTTCTTCGTGCACTTGTTCAATAGCTTCAGGCGAGGCCGTGCGCAGGAGGTAGCGGTAACGCTCAACGGCAATCTCGTCTTGGTTGCGTGCGGCTGAAGCCTGACGAACCTGATCGGTTGTGCGGCGGTACTCCTCATCGGAGTTGGTTCCAAAGAGTCGATCTAGAAATCCCATGCCAACAGGCTATGGATTATCACTGGGAACTAGCTGAGCACCGCCTGAAAATGAGGCGAACAAAAAGCCCCTGATATTCAGGGGCTTTGAGGTGGTGGCTCCGACGGGCGTCGATCCCGTGACCTCACGATTTTCAGTCGTGCGGGGGATGATTCTGTTGAATGAGTTTCAGTCACTAACCCTTATATCGCTTAGGTTTTTGACGCTACTCGTTCACAACAGTCGGGTTAGTTCTTTGGGTTTTGTGGGCAAAATGTGGGCAAAAACAATTCAGTTTCTAAAAAATAAATTGCTAGAGGGCGGCATCTACTCCAGCAATTACAAATTTTTCTAAAGCCGCTGCTTCAGAAATGAAAGGCTTACCCGAATCGATTCGCTCTGCAGCTGAGGTAATTGCAGCAAAAATCAGGCTGACTTGAGAAGAAGGATCCTCGATACCCAACTCTTTAAGCGGCGAAATCAGGCTAGTCAGAAAGTAGCCGTGCATTGCCATCAGTTCGCCGCGTTGTTCTTCACGAAGATTCTTTACGGAAATCTCCCTCACCACACGGTGTTCTTTGCTTGCCATGTGTGCCAGGGAGTAGTGAATCCACAGACGCACTTGTTCCATCGGTTCTTGTTCGGCAGAGACAATACGGTCAATCTCATTGCTGAGATCTGCCATGTCGTTGATGAGTAGTTCACCAAGAATGTTTTCTCGGGAAGAGAAGTATTGATAAATCGCGGGGCGTGACAATCCAGTCGCCTGGGCGATACTCGCCATGGAAATTCCCTCGACGCCTGAGGCATCGAGCAACTGGAGAGAAGCCGACAAGATTGCTTCTCTGCGAGTATCTGCAATCGGGGAAACCATAACGATTAATCCTATAAGCGTGCGGTAATACCGCTTTCAGTAATTTCTCAGCTTGAGCGCAGTCTCACTTGTTGCGCAGCGACTGACGCGGCCTTGGCAATCTTGTCCACGTCGTCATCTGTCAAAGCACCGGAGACAAACCACGCCTCGAATGCAGACGGAGGTACCGAAATTCCCTGTTCAAGCAACGAATGGAAGAATACTGCGAAAGCCGAAGTGTCCTGCTTTTTTGCGTTATCAAAGTTGTAGACGTTATTAGGCGTGAAGAAGAAGGAAAAGAGGTTTCCCGCCTGCTGAAAACTGTGTTGGACATCTGCGGCGATTAAGGCATCAGAGATAGCAGAACCCACTTCACGAGCTCTGGAATCAAGTGCCGTATAAAGCTCTGAGTCACACAGCTCTAACGTTGCTAGACCGGCCGCGGTGGCAACAGGATTACCGCTCAAAGTGCCCGCTTGATATACAGAACCGCTTGGGGCGAGAAGTTCCATGACGGCAGCAGAGCCACCCACGGCAGCCAGCGGCATACCTCCACCAATGACCTTTCCAAAGGTGAACAAGTCAGGGGTCCAGTCCTCTTCAGTACCAAACTTTCCCCACCATCCACCTTGAGAGATTCGGAAGCCTGTCATGACCTCATCCAGGATGAACAGCGCACCGTGCTTCTTCGTAATGTCTGAGAGGAACTTGTTGAAACCTGGCAGGGGTGGAACAACACCCATGTTCGCAGGGGTTGCTTCAGTGATCACTGCGGCAATCTCAGAACCTCGTTCGGTAAAGAGCTGCGTCACAGCGTCAATGTCATTGAAAGGAACAACAATGGTGTCTTGGGTCTGGCCAGGCGTCACACCAGGTGAGTTAGGCAATCCGAGCGTCGCAATACCGGAGCCTGACTGAACTAAAAGGGAATCGCTGTGCCCGTGATAGCAACCCGCAAACTTCACGATCAGGTTGCGGCTAGTTGCAGCTCGAGCGAGTCGAACTGCTGTCATTACAGCTTCTGTCCCAGAGGAAACAAATCGCACGCGTTCACAAGCAGGAACACGAGCAGCAATTTCTTCAGCGAGCAATACTTCACCCGGTCCTGGTGCGCCGAATGAGAAAGACTTCTCCATTGCGGACTTCACTCGCCCCACAACATGTGGATGAGTGTGACCAACAATCATGGGTCCCCACGAACCCACAAGGTCTACGTATTCGTTGCCATCAACATCCCAAACTTTCGACCCTTCGCCTTTGACGAAGTAGCGGGGAGTGCCACCGACGGATTGAAATGCTCGGACAGGTGAACTCACGCCACCAGGGATGATGCGCTGGGCTCGGTTGTGCCATTGCAGTGACGTCTCAAAAGTGGTCATGATTGCTCTTTCAGTTTGAGTGCAAATTCAAGTGCCCAGTATGTGCAGATAATGTTTGCGCCAGCTCGCTTGAGGGCATAAAGAAGTTCGAAAATAGTTGCTTCCCTTGGAATGACGCCCTGAGCTGCTGCCGTTTCCACCATGGAATATTCACCAGACACCACATAGGCAGCAACAGGCTTGGAAGACAGTTGTGCCGCTTGTCTGAGCACGTCCATATAGGCGAGGGCAGGTTTCACCATCACCATGTCTGCGCCCTCATCCAAGTCCAGAAGAATCTCTTCAGCTCCCTCTTTGGTTCGGCGAAAATCTTGTTGGTAGGTCTTGCGATCACCAGAAAGTTGAGATTCCACAGCATTACGGAAGGGGCCATAGAAGTTCGAAGCATACTTCGCGGCATAGGCAAGAATCCCGGTGTTCACAAACCCACGGGCATCTAGACCGTCACGAATGGCAGTAACCTGTCCATCCATCATTCCGCTGGTTCCCAAGAGATCAGCTCCAGCTTCCGCGAGAACGGAAGCCATCTCCACGTAGTGCTTCAATGTCGCGTCATTATCAACCGCTCCGGAGGAATCCAACACTCCACAATGTCCATGATCAGTGAATTCATCGAGGCAGAGATCTGCAACGAGCACTAACGTGTTGCCCACGTGCTCACGGGCTTTCCTGACTACTCGAGTCAAGATTCCCCCAGACAAGCAGGCCTGGCTGCCTGCCTCATCTCTCTCTTCAGGAACAGCAAAGAACATGACAGAAACAATCCCGGCAGCAATCGCGTCGTCAAGGACGTGAAGGAAGGATTGTTCTGTGTGCTGTAGAACACCAGGCATGCCCGGGATTTCACGAGGTTCAGTGATCCCCTCCTTTACGAAGATGGGGAGCATGAGGTTTTTGGGGCTTAATGTGACATCTGCAACGAGCTCGCGCATCGCTGGGGTTGTCCGGAGTCGTCGTAGACGATTAATCATGAGCTGTGTGCTTTCAGATATTCGGAGATGGTCAGGGCAACTGTTTCAGGGCTGGGGTCGACTGACACTGCGGAAACGGAGAGACCTAGCACCCCCGCCTGCGCTGCAGTTGTGCGCCCAGCACAAAAGACAGGAAGGTCTACTACCCCGTTGAAATCAACAAAGGCACGAGCAGCACTCGGGGAGCGAAGCAGCACTCCTGAAATCTGTCCGTTGGCTATCTGTTTCACAGACGTGGGGAAATGTGTAACGGCTTCAGTCGCATAAATCACTTCTTCCACAAGCTCAAAGCCATGTGTGATCAGAGTTCGGGAAAGTGACTTCATGGCAATAGAACTCGAGGGGATGATGACAGGACAAGGCTCTGTTTTCGCAATCACCGAAGCCAGTGAGTCTGAATCTGCCTCGCTTGCACGAAGTACGTTGTGAGCACCGAGGTCATTGAGCAGCTTCTCGGTTTGTGCGCCGATTGCTGCGAAATTGAGATCAGGCGCTGTCTGAATAATCTGCTCAAGTTCGCCAGGATTAAGTTCTGCTTGAAAAAAAGACAGGGCATTTGTCGAGGTCACCACGAGCCATTTGCTGCCCGGTGCAATCAACGCTTCACGCAGTCGAGCGATCCCTCCAGGATTGTTAACTTTGGAAATGCTCAGATAGGGATCGACGATGCTCTCGACACCATGCACGTCAAGTGCAGCCTGATCAACGTCATTTCTGTTTGCACGGATGAGGAGTATGCTCATTTCCAAGCCACCCGCTCTGCGATAGGACTTGCCTTCAAGCGGGAAGCAATCTCGAGGCCTAATTCTTGTGCCCGTGGGCACTCATCAAGACCTAGTTCAGCACTGAGTTCAACCCGTTGAGACTCTCCCGTGCTTTCCACGGACAACTCTGCACGAAGGATGAGGGTTCCTTGTTCCCAGAAAGCCCATGCCCCAATTGCTGTGGCACAACCGGCATCCAATCCGACTAAGACATGACGTTCCGCTGCGACAAGAAGTCGGGTCTCCTCATCATCGAGAACAGCGAGAAGCTTTCGGACATAAGCGTCTTCCGAGCGGCATTCAATTGACAATGCGCCCTGTCCTGCTGCCGGAATGAAGTCGGTGTTCTCAAATATTTCGCAGACCACATCAGCCCGCCCAATACGGTTTAGCCCTGCCATGGCGAGTAACGTGGCATCAAATTCGCCCTGCTCGACTTTGGCAATTCTTGTGTCGATATTTCCGCGGATGGAGGTCACGGTCAGATCTGTTCGCAACTGCCGAATACGTGCCGCACGTCGTGGTGAAGACGTCCCAACGACAGCCCCTGCAGGCAGTTGCATAAGAGGGATATTTCCTCGACTCACGAACCCATCACGCGAATCTTCACGGAGGGGGATGCATGCAGTCTCGATTCCCGGGAAGGGCTGGGCGGGGAGATCTTTCATGGAATGCACGATGAAGTCGACCTCATGAGAAAGGAGAGCATCACGTAAGGCAGAGACGAACAGGCCCGGGGTCTTTGATTGATTGAGCGGTTCGGTGCTGATGTCACCCTGTGTCTGTATGAGGACTTCTTCAATCTCCAGATCAGGATGCTTCTGACATAGCTGGGAGGTAAAAAGTCGGGTCTGGGTGAGGGCGAGAAGACTGCCTCGCGTGCCCACGCGTAATTTAGCCACCTTCGTTCACCTCGATATTAAAAAGAAGCCGAACAGCATTGATGTAGTCATCGTGATTGCCATCAACAGCGAGCTCTTTGGCCTTTACAGACGGTGCATGCAAGATGGCATTTGTGACTTTGCGAAGGGACTTCTGCACTTCTTCGGCAGCTGAATTGCCGGACTTTCGCCTCACACTTTCAATCTCTTCATCAACCCAAAGGCCGATGTGTGAACGAAGTGCGGCAACGACAGGATCGATACTTCGTGACGCCATGCTGTTTTCAAAATCAGTCACAGCAGTATGAATGATTTCTCGCGCGGTGAGGACAGATTCAATGTGTTCTTGAGGTGCCCGATGCTTAATCTGCTCAAGATCAATCACACTCATTTGCTCGAGCTGAGACACCTCCGGCGCAACATCCTTCGACAGTGAGACATCGATAAGCACTAAATCTGACTTGCCCGATCTGTAGGCGAGGACTTCCTGGGCAAGGGTTACATCGACGGCATACCCAGGAGCGCCACTTGCGCTGATGACGAGATCTACCTCTGCCATGACCTGAACGAGTTGCTCTTTGCTCACGGGAGTTGTTTCATGATTTTCTGAAAACTTCTCAGCCCGTCCCGCACGTGAGTACACAAAGATGTTGTCTACGCCCTGCCTCTGAATCGCCGCAGAAACTACTCGGGAATAGGCGCCCGTGCCAATGAGGAGGACCGACTTACCTGCAATCCCGCCCAACTCTTCAGAGGCCACATCCAGTGCCGTCGTGATGACCGAACGCCCAGAAGCTCCCAGACCGGTTTCAGTCGTAACTGCTTTGGCAACCGAGGCCGCGTTTTGGAACAAGTGGTTCAAGTTTTTAGAAACATAGCCCCGCTGATGAGCCAGAGAAAGTGAGCGTTTGACCTGCCCAGATATTTCTTCCTCGCCAACAATCATGGACTCAAGTCCCGCGGCAACAGAGAACAGGTGTTGCGGAACACTATCGCCGTAGAGAACCTTCAACATGGACGTGACTACCTCGGAAGAAACGCCTAATGCAGTTGCTACCGCAGAGGTGACATAGTCCATGGAGTCGTGAAATGACTCCGCCTCAAAATAAATCTCAAAACGGTTACAGGTCGCCAACACGACGACCCCTTCAAGAAAAGAATCATGCGGACTCAAGGTGTTTAACACCTGCGCCGAAGCTGCTTCAAACTTCTCGAGATCTGTTAACGGGGTGTCGTGGAAGTCGGTTCCTATAAAGACGAGTGCCACAAAGCTCAACATAACAACTGGGCTTCTGACACTGTGTCAGCTTTTCTGGCCTCTCCGCTCTAGAGAATGAGCCTGTGAATCTACCCGCGGAACACCCACTAAACACCGGCGCAACTGGCGCATCTTTATTGGTGTTGAACATGCGCGGTCACCGCACCTCTCCTCTGCCCGTATGGTTCATGCGTCAGGCGGGTCGCTCGCTACCTGAGTATCGCAAGTTGCGCGAAGGCATCGCGATGCTAGATAGCTGCCTCACTCCTGAACTGGTTGTCGAGATCACTCTGCAACCCGTGCGACGCCATGGGGTGGACGCCGCTATCTTCTTCTCCGACATTGTGATCCCCCTCAAACTTGCTGGTCTAGATGTTGATATCAAGCCAGGTGTAGGTCCTGTGTTGGAGAATCCGGTGCGAACCAAAGAAGCCGCCGATGCGTTGCGCCTGATTGATGGCGACGCTTTTGCTCCCATCACAACTGCTGTTGGCATGCTTGTGAAGGAACTAGCTTCAACTCCCCTGATTGGGTTTGGTGGAGCTCCCTTTACTCTTGCCTCCTATCTCATCGAGGGTGGTCCGTCGAAAGAGCTCCCCCATTCCAGAGAGATGATGCGAAACCAGCCTGAGCTGTGGGCTCAGATTTTGAACTGGTGTGCAGATATCACTGCACAGTTCATCTCCGCACAGGTCGTTGCAGGTGCGAGCGCACTCCAAGTTTTTGATAGCTGGGCAGGACGTCTGAGCCCGGATGAATATGAAACATTTGCCAAGCCCTATTCAGAACGATTGTTTTCACAGCTTGCACTACTCGTTGACAAGGATGGAGTTCCGGTTCCGCGCGTTCACTTTGGCGTAGGAACAGAGTCACTCTTGGAATCTATGCATGAAGTAGGTGCAACTGTGATGGGTATCGATTCCAACACTGATCTAGAGCGTGCTTCAGCACTTTTCACTAACAAGGTTCCTCTCCAAGGCAACATCTCTACAGAACTGTTGACAGCAAACTGGGAGACGTTGGCAGAACACATAGATGAAGTTATCGCCTCTGGTTTGAATGCTCCTGGTCATGTGGTGAATCTGGGCCATGGTGTTCCCCCTGAAACAGATCCAGACGTGCTCACCCGAATTACTGAATACATCCACCGCACAACAACATGATTCAAACAGATCGGGTCGTCATTGGTGCCGGGATTTCCGGCATGCTGGCAGCGCTTCGGGCGACTTCCCGTGGCGAAACGGTTGTAGTTCTCGAGAAAGAAGCGCACGCTGGTGGACTGATTGCACCCGTCACTATTGGCGAGATTGATATCGATGCTGGCGCTGAAGCGTTTTCAACCGCCGGGGAGAGCTTCCTGCAGCTGCTCGATGAATTGGGTTTGAACGATCACATCGTTTCCCCCCAGCGAACTGATGCGCGCATCGTTGCCTCCCCGACGCTTCGGTATCCGATTCCACATGGTGTTTTAGGGATCCCGAGTTCACTTGAGGACCCCGAGCTCGCTTCCATCATTTCTCCGCAGGGACTGGAAGAAGCTCGCCGCTTAGATGCACAACCAGTCGGTGAGCTGCAGGGTGTGAGCGTGGCGGAATTGGTTAAGACACGTCTCGGTTCTGAGTTTGTTGACAAGTTAGTCGATCCTCTTTTTAGCGGGGTTCACGGTTCGTCAGCGCACACGCTGTCGGCCGAATCCACAATTCCCGCACTTCTGCGAGCTCTGAGAGAAACAGGATCTCTGTGTTTGGCAGCACGACAAATTCGCGCCTCCCAGCCGCGTCCTGGAGCCGCTGTGGCAAGTCTTGATGGCGGCATGTTCACTCTCGTCGCTGAGCTCTATCGACTTTTGGTGAGCAAGAAAGTTTGGTTCTCTTTCAACAGCAAAGTAGCCAGTGTCCAGCAGGAGAATGACCAGTGGCGCTGTGAAACGAGTAACGGAGCCTTCGTCAGCACCCACCTGACTATTGCAACCGGAATCAGTACTGCTTTACACGTCCTCACGTCCTGTGACAGTCAAGAAGTAGTTGCTGAACTTGCAACACCGGAGACTCATTCCGTCGATGTTGCACTAGTGATTTTGTTGGTCGAATCGACCCAGCTGGATTCCTTCCCCCTCGGTAGTGGCGCGCTCATGTCAGAGAACAGTGACGTGACCGCAAAGGCATCAACTCACGTGAATGCCAAGTGGGAATGGGTGGACAATGCCCTGCCAGAGCATCACCATCTCATTCGCCTGAGTTATGGCCGCGACGGAATTCTTCCTGAGGGTGATCTCATTTCTCTAGCCCAGGAAGACCTTCCCCAGCTTTATCAAATTGACGACGCGACTATTCACAGTGCGGTAGTTCAGCATTGGCCCGGTTCGCTTTATCAAGCAAGTACTCCAGCCAAGGCCCAACAAGAGCAACTCCTAAACACTGCACAAAAACTCGATGTCGAACTGTGTGGCTCCTACATTTCCGGAAACGGACTACTTGGCATTACTCGTGATCACTATCAAAGGATGACCCCGTGACAGAAACAAAATTCGACACCATCAACGACACCATTCGATACACAAACTGGACGTCATATCGCATGATGAGTCCCGTCGCTCTGCCGGAAGCTGCCCAAGCAGAGTTCACCGAATGGGTTGCGAGCTTGACTGCCCGTGACCTCACCTTGCGTGGAACTTACGACATTCGAGGGTTCCGTGGAGATACAGCCTTGCTGTTGTGGATACATGCCAGCTCTGCAGAAGAAGTTCAAGATGCTCTCAAAGAGTTCTCCCACCTTGCATTCGGCAAACACTTTGAATCCACCTGGTCTGGAATGGGACTTCACCGTCCTGCAGAGTTCAATCGGACTCACGTGCCCGGCTTCATGTTGGGAAAGGAAGCAAAGAAGTGGCTGTGCATGTATCCCTTCGTGCGCTCTTACGACTGGTATCTCATTCCTGAAGAGGAGCGTCGTGAGATGCTC
Source organism: Aurantimicrobium minutum (assembly GCF_029892845.1). GTDB lineage: Bacteria > Actinomycetota > Actinomycetes > Actinomycetales > Microbacteriaceae > Aurantimicrobium > Aurantimicrobium minutum_B. The sequence goes on along the minus strand of NZ_JARXVT010000002.1, from coordinate 197,314 downwards.
GTCGAACACGGTGTTGCTGGTCACAAATACGAAGGCATCACTTCCAGCACGGTGGCGTCTTTTGCTCTCGGAGATTACGAGTGGCTGCTTGCTCTCGAATCTGAAGACCTTCACGAAATTGTCGACATGATGCGCGACCTCCGATACACCAAAGCTCGAATGCATGTCCGCGAAGAAGTTCCCTTTTTCACCGGCCGTAACGTTGAACTGACACAGATTGCCGAGAACTTCTCATGACCTACGACGCAATACTCCTCACATCCTTTGGCGGACCCGAAGGTCCTGACGAAGTGATGCCCTATCTCGAGCGCGTCACCGCCGGTCGCGGTGTTCCACGAGAAAGGCTAGAAGAGGTCTCGCACCACTACCTAGCTCTGGGTGGCGTCAGCCCCATCAATGAACAAAACCGTGCTCTCCTTGCCGCGATGAGGGAGAGGTTCCCCGAACGAGGGATTGATCTCCCGATCTATTGGGGAAATCGCAACAGTGCACCGTTCTTTGCTGATGTCGTCAAGGAAATGTATGACAACGGCCACCGTCGCGTTCTTGCGTGGGTCACGAGCGCTTACTCGTCCTACTCAGGGTGCAGACAATATCGAGAGAACCTCTATCAAGCCCTGGCGGACAATGACCTCGTCGGCAAAATGGTCATCGACAAAGTGCGTCACTACTTTGATCACCCAGGTTTCCTCCAGCCTGTTATTGAAGACCTTGAGGACAAACTCCAAGCAATGGTCAAGGACGGCCTAGATTATTCAGAAATCGACGTCATGTTTGCCACCCATTCCATTCCAGATGCCATGGGTGAAACGAGTGGACCACCAGCTTTGCGAGAAACCTTTGAAAAGCCAGGTGGAGCTTATGAAGCTCAACATCTTGCTGCTGCAGAAATAGTGATGAATAAAGTCCATTCTGATCTAGGAGTTTCTTCGGTGTCATGGCAGCTCGTCTATCAATCTCGCAGTGGCTCCCCACAGATACCTTGGCTCGAACCTGACGTCAACGACGCTATTCGGGATATTCACGCATCGGGAAAGAAAGGCGTCATCGTTGTTCCAATCGGTTTTGTGAGCGACCACGTTGAAGTAATTTGGGATCTCGACAACGAAGCACAGGAAACTGCGTCAGAGCTGGGGATGTATTTTGCTCGCGTCACCACTCCTGGGAGCAGTCTTGCTTTCACAGACGGTATCGCGGATCTCATCCTGGAACGGGTTAACGGAGCTGCTGCTCAAGCACTCTCACCTCTGGGACCTTGGCCAAGCCAATGTGCGGCGGGGTGTTGCCCTAATTTGAGACGTGAACTCAAAGTCATAGCCGAGGCCAGCGCAGAGTAAGCAGGAAGCTCTGAAATCTGCTACTGATACATCCGACAGAAAATCTAAAACCCCCGCGCAAGCGGGGGTTTGGTGGTGGCTCCGACGGGCGTCGATCCCGTGACCTCACGATTTTCAGTCGTGCGCTCTACCAACTGAGCTACAGAGCCCTAAGCAAACTAGCCGCTTAGATGAAAAACCCTTCCGAAGAAGGGCATCCGCGACCCTGACGGGACTTGAACCCGCGACCTCCGCCGTGACAGGGCGGCGCGCTAACCAACTGCGCTACAGGGCCTTACTTGGTAATCAGTTCATCCTACATCTTGGTGACCCCAACGGGATTCGAACCCGTGTTGCCGCCGTGAAAGGGCGGAGTCCTAGGCCGCTAAACGATGGGGCCAAGAAGTAGAGATAAAGCAACTACCGAGAGATAAGCATAGGGAAAATGCGTGCGGTTCGCCAATCGAGGTATCCACAGGCTCGGAGAGCCTTCCCAGCTTTCTCCAAGTTCGCTTGTTACTGTCGAAGAGACCGTGCCTATATGCAACAGGAGAAGTGAATGAAAAGCACCGAAGGAACGCCCAAGGCGTCCGTCTTGTTGCTGCGTAATTCGCGGACCTATCTGGCCATCGCTGTCATCGCGATCGCAGGATTGGTTTCTGGCGTCGTGGTATCTCAGTCTGCTTCGGCAACTGATTACCCCTCCTGGGCTGACGTGGAAAACGCTCGCGGTAATGAGGCTGCGAAGACGGCACAGATTGCTCAGATTCAAGGCCTCATCGCCCAGCTCCAAGCGGAGACGGAAGCTGCCATAGCTGAAGCTACGAAAAAGGGTGAAGAATACGGCGTTGCCATGAAGAAGTTCGGCGCAGCCGAACAGACCGCAGGTCAGCTCGAAGCTCAAGCAACGAAGAGCCAGGCAGAAGCAGATGCTGCAGCTGCCCAGGCTGGTCGTCTCGCTGCTCAGTTGTATCGCTCCGGCGGTAGTGATCTCAGCATGAATCTGCTGATGGAGAAGACCTCAGACGGTGCAGACAAACTCCTGAGCAAGCTCGGCAGTATGAGTAAGCTCGCGGAACGATCGAACGCCATTTATGCCACCGCCCAGACAGCACAGAACGAGGCTGCTTCGCTGTCGAAGCAGGCCAAGGTTGCTCTCAAGGCACGTGATGAACTTCGTGCACAAGCTGAGGCAGCTTTCACCGCTGCAACTGCTGCACAGGAAGCTGCTCAGGCAAAACTAACCGAGAGCGAAAACCAGCAGATGATCATGCAAGCTCAGCTTGCTGCGCTGCAAGACGCCACCGCGGCAACGGTTGCTGGCTATGAGGCGGGTGTTGCCGAGGCTGCACGTATCGCTGCTGAGCGCGCAGCTGCTGAAGCAGCGGCACGAGGCATTTCCGTTTCGGGTGCAGGGTGGACCCACCCGGTTCCCAATGGATACATCTCGAGCTCGTGGGGTCCTCGCGATAACTTCTACATTCCCGGTGTGGGCTGGACTGGTTCCTTCCACAACGCAACAGACCTTGCCGCGGGCTGTGGCTCACCAATCTATGCCGCCTCTGGTGGTCGCGTGACCTATGCCGGCGCAATCGGTGGCGGTTACGGCTACATGGTGGAGATTAACCACGGTGGCGGTATCCGTACACGTTACGGCCACGTCACCTCTGGTGGTATTGAAGTTGGCTACGGCGACACTGTCGGCCCCGGCACGCTCATTGCTCGCGTTGGTGCCACTGGTCTTGCGACTGGTTGCCACGTTCACTTCGAGGTTCACGACAGCCCCGCTTTCAACGGTATTGACCCCGAGCCCTTTATGGCTGACCGCGGTGCACCACTCTAAAGATTCGACGCAACATACAAAGAACCCCCGCTCAACAGTGAACTGCTCCCCAAAAGTTGGACTGATTAATCAGTATCCAATTTCTGGGGAGTATTTCTTTGCAACCAAATAGTTCACTCACAACACCTCAACGAGAACAGCTCGTTGATCTCTTCGAAACCGGCTTCGGTTATGTTGCCGCCGCTAACCGTTTAGGTTTCTCCGTTGACGCCTCGAAACAGTTCCATCGCAAGTGGATGCTTCATGGCAGGCTTTGTCTTATGCAAAGCAAAACCAAAAGTACTTTCTCTTTTGAAATCAAAAAAGAAGTAGTCGAACGTTTTCTTGCCGGTGCGACAAAGATGGAACTCGCGGCAGAGTTTCAGTTAAGTTCTGTTCAGCTTGTGACCGCATGGGCTCGTCAATGGCGAGCAGGCGGTGATGAGGCGTTGATGCCCAAACCTAAGGGCAGGCCTTTTGGTTCGGTTCAAAACCAGGAAGTTTCCAGCGAAGAAGACCGGCTGCGCCAACAAGTTAAACGCCTTGAAGCAGAGAACGCGTATCTAAAAAAATTGCGGGACTTGAGGAACCAAGGACACGCCTAAAGGTCCAGGTGATTTCCTCCCTCAAGTCCGATCACGCCCTTGACGATCTCCTCGCCGCAGCGCAGATGGCAAGGTCGACCTATTATTACCACCTCGCCCGGCTTGATGCGCCTGACCGGCATGCCTTCCTCAAAGCAGTCATCGTCACAGTCTTCTTCGCAAAAAAGAGACGATATGGCCATCGCAGAATCTGGCTGCATCTAACTCAACATGGTTGGCAAGTGGGGAAGAAGCTGGTTTATAAACTCATGAAACAGTTAGGCCTGAAATCGAAAGTGCGCATCAAACGCAAATACAACTCCTATCAAGGCACGATTTCTCATATCGCAGCGAACCATCTCAACAGAGAATTCGACGCAACAGCACCAAACCAGAAATGGGTCAGTGACGTGAGCGAATTCCGGGTGGGAAACCAGAAAGTGTATCTCTCAGCGATCTATGACCTGTTCGATCATGCAATCGTGAGCTTCAAAACAGGAACCTCACCGAATACCGGATTGACGTCACGGAGCCTGAAAGACGCGTTTGAACGTGAACAACCAGCTGCCGGACTACTCGTTCACACAGATCAAGGATTCCACTACCAACACCACTCGTGGCGTGAACTGTTGGAAGAACATGGCGCTATCCAATCCATGTCCCGCAAAGCAAACTGTTATGACAACGCCCTGATCGAGAACTTCTTCGGACACCTCAAAACAGAAATGTTCCATGGTGAAAGATTCAACACCGTCAACGAACTCATCGAAGAAATTGAGGAATACATCGATTGGTATAACAGAGATCGTCTACAAGAACGACTGAAGGGCATGACCCCGATGCAATATCGGAACCATGCCCTTCAGTTAGAAGCCGCCTAGTATTTATCCTGTCCAACTTTCGGGGGACAGTTCACAGAGCGGGGGTTCTTTCGTGGTCTGTGTGCCTAGTGGCCTTCAGCCTTGAGGCGAGCGAAGCCGTCAACGACGATCTGCTCGGCTTCAGCTGCGTTGCCCCAGCCCTCAACGTTGACAAACTTGCCAGGCTCGAGGTCCTTGTAACGCTTGAAGAAGTGGTCGATCTCGTTCTTGGTCTGCTCAGGAACATCGTCGATGTCCTGGATGTGAGCCCAACGAGGGTCCTTAGCTGGAACGCAGATGACCTTGGCATCTGATCCAGCCTCGTCACTCATGTTGAGAACGCCGACGGGGCGGACCTTGACGCCCACTCCGGGGAACACGGGGTACTCGAGAAGAACGAGAGCGTCAACGGGGTCACCGTCGAGGCCGAGAGTGTTCTCAAAGTAGCCATAGTCGGTGGGGTAAACGAAAGTGGTGAACAGCACGCGGTCCAAGTAGACGCGACCAGTTTCGTGGTCAACTTCATACTTGTTGCGGCTTCCCTTGGGAATTTCAACGACGACGTCGTAAGCGGCCACGAGGGGCTCCTTCACGGTTGAGATGAATACCTCATAAGGTTACTTGATGATGACCGAACGTCCCCGACTCACGCCAGCCATGGCTGACGTTCGTCGTGCCGTTCGAGAGAACCTCTCAGACCTCTCACCTGATGCTGTTGTTCTCGTTGCACTCAGCGGCGGCCCAGACTCGTTAGCTCTAGCCGCCGGTTTAGCCTTTGAAGCGCCTCGTGCCGGGCTTCTTGCTGGGGCCGTGATCGTGGATCACGGTCTGCAAGAAGGTTCTGATGTCGTTGCCGACAACACTGCGGAGCAGGCGCGAGCACTGGGATTAGACCCGGTAGTTATCCGCAGAGTGAAAGTTGTGGCAGCCTCTGGCCCCGAAGCAGATGCCCGCTCGGCACGTTATGACGCATTACACACGGTTGCTTCAGAACTGGGTGCCGTCGCTGTGTTGCTCGGTCACACCCTGGATGATCAAGCCGAAACAGTGTTGTTGGGCTTGACTCGAGGCTCGGGTGCAACAAGTTTGGCCGGCATGAGCGAGGTCAACGGAATTTATCGCCGCCCTCTGCTGAGTATTCGTCGGACTGAGACCGTTGCTGCCTGTGAAGATCAGGGTCTAATCGCGTGGAACGACCCCCACAACCAGGACTCCAGTTACACCAGAGTCCGCATTCGTCACGAAGTCATGCCTGTGTTGGAGCACCAGCTGGGCCCCGGTGTTGCTGAAGCACTGGCGAGAACAGCAGAGCAGCTCAAGCAGGATGCCGAAGTACTCGACACTCTTGTGGCAGAAATCATGCCCACGGTGATGATCCCGTTGTTGGGTGAAACAGGCCAACCTCAACGGGCTACTCTCGAGATTTCTTCCCTAGAAAGCCTCCCTGCTGCCTTGCTTAATCGAGTGATTCGACGCTCTGCCCTCGACGTTTTTAGGGTCAGTTTGTCTGCGGTTCACACCAACTCCATCGCCCGGCTGGTAACGGACTGGCATGGACAGGGTGAACTCCACGTTCCCGGTATTAGAGTTGAGCGACAAGGTGCTCAGCTTGTGCTGACCGCATCATCGTCCACACCCACCGAGGCTTAGTCTCACCAGCTCAAAGGAACGCACGCATGGAGTTGCGCGACGTCGAATCCGACATCACCGAAATTCTCTTCTCGGAAGAGCAGATCCAGGGCCGTTTGGCCGAGCTCGCTCGCGAGATTGAGCGTGACTACGAAGGCAAAGATGTCCTCATCATTGCCGTGCTTAAGGGTGCTGTTATGGTGCTCAGTGATCTGGTGCGCGAGCTGAAGTTCCACGCACACATCGACTTCATGGCAGTGTCTTCCTACGGTTCCAGCACCAAGTCGTCCGGTGTTGTGCGCATCGTGAAGGACTTGGATGCCGAAGTTGCCGGACGCCACGTTCTGATTGTGGAAGACATCATTGACTCGGGTCTGACCCTGAACTGGCTCATTGGAAACCTGGAATCTCGTGGTCCTGCCTCGATTGAGGTTGTTGCCATGTTCCGCAAGCCCGAAGCCATCAAAGAACCAGTAGACGTGAAATACGTGGGTTTTGACATCCCCAACGCCTTCGTTGTTGGCTATGGCCTCGACTACAACGAGGACTACCGCAACGTGCGCGGCCTGGCAGTTCTTTCCCCACACGTGTATGGCGGAGAAGACCCTCACGCCTAAACAGGTGGGTTAACTCCCATTCCGCCCTCGGCAAACACCCAGCGGGCATAGCCTCCACACCGATACCCTGAGAAGACCATGAAATTGAAGAACCTTCTGCGCGGTCCCCTGCTCTACATCATCGTTGCGGTGATTGCTGTCTGGGTGGGCTCATCCCTCATCTCTATGACCGGCTTCCAAGCTGTCTCTACCGATGACGGTTTGACCTTCCTCAAAGAGAACAAGGTTGCCAGCGCAACCATTGTTGACATTGAGCAGCGCGTTGACCTCAAGCTCACTGAAGCCGATGCGAAATATGGCAAGGACGTTCAGTTCTTCTATGTTGCACCCCGTGGTGTTCAGGTCGTTGACGCTGTCAACGACGCCACCCTCTCTGACGGCTTCAACGATGAGGTTCCCAAGGAAAACTGGTTCCTCAGCATGCTGGGAATCTTCCTGCCCGTTCTTCTGATCGGTGCGTTCTTCTGGTTCATGCTTTCTTCCATGCAGGGAGGTGGCCGTGGTGTCATGCAGTTTGGTAAGTCCAAGGCCAAGCTCGTCACCAAGGAAACCCCCACCGTCACCTTCGCTGACGTTGCAGGTGCAAACGAAGCTGTTGAAGAACTTTCAGAAATCGTGGACTTCCTCAAGGAGCCTGCTCGTTTCCTTGCGGTAGGCGCCCGCATCCCTCGCGGTGTCCTGCTCTATGGCCCTCCCGGAACCGGTAAGACACTGCTTGCTCGTGCCGTTGCCGGTGAAGCAGGCGTCCCGTTCTACTCGATCTCTGGTTCCGACTTCGTTGAGATGTTTGTCGGTGTCGGTGCCAGCCGTGTTCGCGACTTGTTCGAACAGGCCAAGCAGAACGCCCCTGCCATCATCTTCATCGATGAAATCGATGCCGTCGGTCGTCACCGTGGTGCCGGTATGGGTGGTGGCCACGACGAACGTGAGCAGACCCTCAACCAGATGTTGGTGGAGATGGATGGCTTCGACGTCAAGACCAATGTCATTCTTATTGCTGCCACAAACCGTCCTGACATCCTGGACCCTGCCCTTCTGCGCCCAGGTCGTTTCGACCGTCAGATCGGCGTGGACGCTCCAGACATGGAAGGCCGCAAGCGCATCCTCGAAGTTCACGCCAAGGGCAAGCCCATGGCCAAGAACGTCGACCTCGAAGTTGTCGCACGCAAGACTCCCGGCTTCACCGGTGCTGACCTTGCCAACGTTCTCAACGAGGCAGCTTTGCTGACCGCTCGTTCCAACGCACAGCTGATTGACAACCGTGCACTCGATGAGTCGATTGACCGCGTCATCGCTGGACCTCAGCGTCGCAGCCGTGTCATGAAGGATCAGGAAAAGCTCATCACCGCGTACCACGAAGGTGGTCACGCGCTCGCTGCAGCAGCAATGAACTTCTCTGACCCCGTGACCAAGGTCACTATCCTTCCTCGTGGTCGAGCCCTCGGATACACCATGGTGCTTCCTCTGGAAGATAAGTACTCGGTCACTCGTAATGAACTTCTCGACCAGCTCACCTATGCAATGGGTGGCCGCGTGGCAGAAGAGATCGTGTTCCACGACCCCACCACTGGCGCATCGAACGACATCGAGAAGGCAACCAGTATTGCCCGCAAGATGGTCACCGAATACGGCATGAGCTCAACCGTGGGCTCGGTCAAGCTCGGCGCCGCATCCGGCGAGATGTTCCTGGGCCGTGACATGGGTCACCAGCGTGACTATTCCGAGCAGATGGCAGAGCACGTGGATAAGGAAATCCGCGCACTCATCGACAATGCTCACACCGAAGCGTGGAAGGTTCTGAACTCCAACCGCAAGGTGCTGGACCGTCTGGCAACCGAGTTGCTCGAGAAGGAAACTCTCGACCACAACCAGCTCGCCGAAATCTTCAAGGAAGTGAAGAAGCTCCCATTGCGTAAGCAGTGGCTTTCGAGCAATGAGCGTCCTGTCTCCAAGCTTCCTCCCGTCAAGGTTCCTGCCAAGAAGGCAGAAGCTAAGCCTGCAGTGAAGAAGCCTATCGCCAAGAAGGCACCCGCGAAGGCAGCAGCAAAGCCTGCTGCAAAGAAGCCAGCGCCCAAGGCATAACTATGGCTATCGACCGGGCTCGCATTGAGGCTGCTGTCGTCGAACTTCTCCACGCAATCGGTGAAGATCCGGCGAAGGCAAACTTCTCGTCGACCCCGGAACGTGTGGCTGAGGCTTACTCCGAGTTTTTTGCCGGTGTAGGTCAGGACCCTCTCGACCACTTGCGTGAGAGTGTTCCCATCGACCAGCTCTCGGATGCCGTCGTGGTCACCGACATCACCGTTCGGTCGATGTGTGAACACCACCTGCTTCCTTTCCTGGGCGTTGCCCATGTCGCCTACCTCCCCGGTGACCGCGTTGTTGGCCTGGGGAAGTTGCCTCGTGTAGTGAATACCCTCGCAGCTCGACCACAGATGCAAGAAAGCCTGACCGAGCAGATCGCAGACGCGCTCGTGGAAGGTCTCGACCCTCGCGGTGTTGTGGTTGTCATTGAAGCCCGACACCAGTGCGTGGCTGCCCGGGGGGTTGAACAAACCAACAGTCGCACCATCACGATCGCTTCTCGCGGCGAGCTCACCGAGCCTGCGGCTCGCGCAGAAATTATGGCCCTTATTGGTCCACCAGGTGGTGACAGCAATGACTGAGCACCGCACCAAGATCATGGGCATCCTTAACGTCACCGTTGACTCATTCAGTGACGGTGGCAAATACCTCGATACCGACTCTGCAGTGAAACATGGCGTTGCCATGATGGAGCAGGGTGCAGACATCATCGATATCGGAGGCGAATCAACGCGTCCCGGTGCTCAGCGCGTCAGCGTGGAAGAAGAACAGCTTCGTGTTCTTCCTGTCATTGGCTCACTCGTTCGCGCTGGAGCAGTGGTCAGCATCGACACCATGAATGCGGCCACGGCAATCCTTGCTATCGAACGCGGAGCGCAATACGTCAATGACGTTTCGGGTGGTCTCGCAGATTTCTTCATGCCCAAAGTCGTTGCCCAGTCAGATGCGACCTTTATTGCCAGCCATTGGCGCGGGCACTCTGTCGATATGGACAACAAAGCGCTCTATAAAGATGCGCCCACGGATATCACTCGCGAACTCAGCGAACGGGTTGAAGCACTACTTGCTGAAGGCATGAAGCCAGAAAAACTCATCTTGGATCCAGGCCTTGGTTTTGCCAAGAATTCTGAGCACAACTGGCAGATGCTGGGTCGTTTGGATGAACTCAAGGCTTTGGGGTTCCCGCTCTTGGTGGGGGCATCACGGAAACGATTCCTCGCATCACTGCTGCCAGAAGATGCCACGGTCGAAGACCGTGACTCTGCCAGTGTTGCTGTCAGCGTGCTGGCTGCTCAAGCAGGAGTCTGGGCAGTACGTGTTCATGACGTTGCGCGCACCGCAGGAGCACTGCGCGTGTTGGAATCATGGAATAAGGGCGCTCGTGAGTAACGACCGCATCACCCTCACCGGCTTGCGCGTCCAAGCCAACCATGGGGTGTTTGATTTTGAGCGAGCCAATGGACAGCTCTTTGTCATTGATGTCACCGCGTGGCTGGAGCTATCACCCGCCGCACTCAGCGATGACCTGGCCAACACCGTGCACTACGGTGAGCTCGCTGAAGAAGTTGTTGCTGCTGTATCCAGTGACCCCGTCGATCTCATCGAAACCGTTGCCGAGCGCGTGGCGCAGGTTGTGCTGACACACGCACCCGTTCAGCGCGTGGAGGTCACGGTCCACAAACCACAAGCACCCATCAGTGTTGAGTTTGCTGATGTCGCGGTCACGATTGAGCGCAGCCGCTAATGGACGCACCTCGCAGAAACGCCATCATCGCCTTCGGTTCTAACCTGGGGGATCGCGCTGCGACCATCAAGCAAGCAGCTAACGAAGTTGCTGACCTGGGTGGAACAGTTTTACTCAAACTCTCTCCGCTCTATGAATCTGCCGCAGTGAAACCTGACGGTGTTGATCTGGATGCTCCGGAATATCTCAACGCCGTTGCATTGATCAGCACGGATCTACCCCCAGAAGCACTACTGACTGAGCTCAATGGCATTGAACAAGATCACGGCCGTGAGCGTCACGAACGCTGGGGCGATCGCACCTTGGATCTCGACATCATATGGATGGATGGTGTGCAGATGGAAACTGAACACCTCACCATTCCTCACCCTCGTGCTTTCGAACGCTCCTTTGTCGTGGTTCCTTGGCACGATGTTCAACCCACTGCCGTGGTTGAACCCCACGGAGCAATCTCTGCTCTGGCAGAACAGCTCAGTCATGAGCTTCACCGCTATGAGGTGAGTTCATGAAGCGCACAAGCCCAGCTCCCTTGATTGGTTTCTTCCTGATTGGAGGCGTCGCTTCCTATCTCCTGGAACTCGTCGTTCAATCCCGTGGTGGATTTATCTATGTGCCACCACTGAGCTTGGCTTTCACCTTGTTTGTTGTGGCCGTGGCAGTGGTGTTGCTCGCCATTCCTATTCGCCGCAAAGTGACCGGCAAACGCAAAGAACCTGTTGACGCCTTCTATGCCGCACGCGTTCTCGCCTTGGCTAAAGCCAGTAGTTTTGCCGGGGCATTGCTTCTGGGGCTCGGCGCAGGGGTGCTGGTCTATTTGTTTGGTCGACCCATTGCGCCCAGTGGTTCAATCTTGTGGAATGTCATTGCCCAGTTGATTTCAGCAGCGCTACTGATTGCTGCCGGATTGATTGCAGAATGGCTCTGTGTTCTTCCTCCGGAAGACATGGATAAGTCAGACAAGGAGGTGGCCGGTGAACCAGCAGCGTGACGGTCGCCTCGGCATCGGCATTATTGGCGCAGGCAAAGTCGGCCCTATCTTGGGCGCAGCATTAGCTGGCGCAGGTCATGCGCTTGTGGGCATCTCTGCCATCTCCGAAGAGAGCAAAGAGCGCGCACAGGCAATCCTGCCGGACGTTCCCGTGATGGAAGTTCCGCGCATTGTGGAACTCAGTGAACTTGTTTTAATAGCTGTTCCTGATGATGAACTTCCTGACCTAGTCAACGGCCTTGCCGTTGCCGGGGTGTGGCAACCGGGTCAGATTGTTCTGCATACCTCAGCTCAGTTTGGTGTTGAAGTGTTGCAGCCTGCTGTTCTGGCAGGAGTAATTCCTTTGGCTCTTCACCCCGCCATGGCATTCACCGGAACCAGCATGGATATTGCCCGCCTAGCAGATTGCTACATCGCGGTCACCGCCCCGGCACCTGTGCTTCCGATTGGGCAAGCACTCGCAGTGGAGATGGGCGGAGAGCCCGTTGTGATCTCAGAAGCACAGCGTCCGCAGTATGCAGAGGCGATTGCGACTGCGTCGCAATTCTCTGCAGCGATTGTGGATCAGGCAACCAACTTGTTGGGTGAAATTGGCATCGAGAACCCGGGCCGTATTGTTGCTCCGCTGATTCGTTCTGCCGTGGACAATGCCCTGGGCCAAGCAGGGGACGCTTCGCGTCTCGGATTTACCGGACTCGACGACTAATCATGGCGACACCTCAGGTCCTACACACCGTCGCGGAGATGACAGCGCTTCGTGAGCGCCTCACCTCAGAAGGAAAAACCCTTGCACTTGTTCCCACCATGGGAGCACTGCATGAAGGCCACCTTGCCCTTGTCACCCGAGCACGAGAACTCGCAGACGTTGTTGTGGTCTCGATCTTTGTCAACCCGCTGCAGTTTGGTGCGGGTGAAGACTTTGACCGCTATCCCCGCACGCTCGAAACAGATGTTGTTGCTTTGGCTGACCACGCAGAGTTCGTCTTTGCTCCAGATGTGGACGAGGTGTATCCAGACCGTGTGGGTGGAGCTAGCGTTCCTGTTCAGAGCGCAGGGCCGGTAGGCGAAACCTTCGAGGGCGCAAGTCGCCCCGGCCACTTCGACGGTGTGCTCACTGTTGTGGCGAGACTGTTCGACATTGTGAAGCCCGACGTTGTTGTCTTTGGGCAAAAGGATGCGCAGCAAGTCTTCTTGGTACGTTCCATGATTGAGAAGATGGCACTCCCCATCCGCTTTGAGGTGCTGGAGACCATTCGAGAAGCTGATGGCTTGGCGCTCTCCAGCCGTAATCGTTATCTCAATGAAGAAGAACGCACAGCGGCTCTTGCGTTGCCCCATGCTTTGCTCGCTGCAGCTCGCGAAGCGCACCATGCCAACGCGGGTGCTGTGCGCGAGGTAGGCAGGAGCGTCTTCGAGAACTATCCGCTGGTTAGACTTGATTATCTCGACCTTGTCGATCCCACGAACTTTCAGAGCGTGAGTGACGACTACCAGGGACCTGCCACTGTGGTGGTGGCCGCTGTAGTGGGAACCACACGACTTATCGATACCGAAAACCTTGAGAGACTCCACGCATGAGTGAGAACACCACCCCTGAGCCCGAACTGACCGATGCAGAAGTCAGCGAGCAGAAGGCTGTCCGCCTTGCTAAGCGTGATCGACTCAACGAGCTAGGCCTTGAGGCATATCCGGTTGCTCTGCCCATCACGGACAACATCCCTGCCGTGCGTGCTCGTTTTGGTGATCTGGAAGCAGATGCCACCACTGGTGTGACCGTGGGCCTTGCCGGCCGAATTGTTCACCTGCGCAACACGGGCAAGCTGTGCTTCGCCAGCTTGCAGTCGGGTGATGGTTCACGCATTCAAGCCATGGTTTCCTTGGCTGAGGTTGGCGAAGAAAACCTCGAACTCTGGAAAGACCTCGTTGACCTCGGTGACCACGTTTTTGTCTCGGGTGAAGTGATTTCTAGCCGCCGCGGTGAGCTTTCCATCATGGTGCGCGAGTGGAAGATGGCCTCTAAGGCTGTTCTGCCCCTTCCCAACATGCACAACGAACTCAACGAGGAAACGCGTGTTCGTTCTCGCTACCTCGACCTCATCGTTCGTGAGCAGGCTCGTGCCAACGTCTTCGCCAGAGCGAAGACCATGGCGTCGCTGCGCAGTACTTTCACTTCACTCGACTTCATCGAAGTTGAGACGCCGATGCTGCAGGTGATGCACGGTGGTGCTTCGGCGCGTCCCTTCGTGACTCACTCCAACGCTTTCGACATGGAACTCTTCCTGCGTATTGCTCCCGAGCTCTACTTGAAGCGTGCACTGGTCGGCGGCATTGAGCGCGTCTATGAGATCAACCGCAACTTCCGTAACGAAGGTGCTGACAGCACTCACTCTCCCGAGTTCGCGATGCTTGAGGCCTACGAAGCATATGGAGATTACAACTCCATTGCAGACCTGACCCAGAAACTCATCCAGGATGCAGCTCTCGCTGTTGCAGGAAGCCACGTGGTCACCTGGGCAGATGGCACCGAGTTTGATCTCGGTGGTGAATGGGATCGCATCAGCATGTATCACTCGCTCAGCGACGCTGCCGGTGTTCAGATCACTCCAGAAACTTCAGTTGCAGACCTCCAGGCAATGGCCAACAAGGAAGGCGTGGAAGTTCACCTCGCCAACCACGGCAAGCTCGTGGAAGAACTGTGGGAGCACTTCGTCAAGGACGGCCTCACTCGCCCCACCTTCGTCATGGACTTCCCTGTTGAGACCAGCCCACTCGTGAAGGAACACCGTTCCATTCCTGGTGTGGTGGAAAAGTGGGACCTGTACGTTCGCGGCTTCGAGCTCGCTACTGGCTACTCCGAACTCAATGACCCCGTTATTCAGCGGGAGCGCTTCGTTCAGCAGGCAGCACTCAGCGCCAAGGGTGACGTTGAAGCAATGCACTTAGATGAGGACTTCCTCAAGGCTCTCGAGCACGCCATGCCACCAGCTGGCGGTATGGGTATGGGCATGGACCGATTGCTGATGGCCATCACAGGCCTCGGCATTCGCGAGACCATCCTCTTCCCTCTGGTTAAGTAATCAGGTTCCTTAGGTAGTCTGACCACTATGGACAACTTCTGGCTCAACGCGCTCTGGTCGGTGACCCCTACCGTGCTGCTCGGTCTGCTGTTTTGGCTCATCATCCGCTCAATCTTGCGGTCCGATCGCACCGAGCGTGAAACGTATGCCCGCATGGAGGCAGAGGAACGCGCGAAACGCGGACTTCCCAAGGCAGAAAAATAATGACTCAAGCTGAGTTTTCTCTCTGGTTTGCCATCTTTGCCCTCGCGGTTGACTTCGTCATCCGCGTAATGGCCATCATCATTGTTCCCCGCAACCGCCGACCATCCTCGGCGTTGGGCTGGCTGCTGGCCATCTTCTTCATTCCTTATATCGGCGTGATTCTGTTTCTTCTCATTGGTAGTCCACGTTTGGGCCGTAAACGTCGCCGTCGTCAGCGCGAGATTAATCAGTTCATTCTTGATTCCACCGAAGGTATCGACAAGGTTGCCCACAACAAGACCTGGCCAGCGTGGCTGGATCGCGTTGTTGAACTCAACCGCAATCTTGGTGCGATCCCCCTCGTGGGCGGCAACACGGCCCACATGCAGATTGACTACGAAAAGAACATTGCGGATATCGCCGCCGATATCGACAAGGCGAAGAGCTTTGTCCACGTCGAGTTCTACATTCTTTCTTCTGACTCGGTCACCGAGCCTGTGTTCCTCGCGATGCAGCGCGCAGTGGAGCGCGGTGTTGAAGTCCGCGTTCTCTTTGACCACGTCGCAGCCATGCGCACGGTCGGTTACCGCAAGACCAAGAAGCGCCTGACAAAGATTGGTGTCGACTGGCACCTCATGCTTCCCTTCCTGCCATTCCAGGGAAAGTATGAACGGCCCGACCTGCGCAATCACCGCAAGCTTGTCATCATCGATGGCAACATCGGCTGGATGGGTTCGCAGAACCTCATCGATTCGAGCTATCTCAAGAAGTCGAACCTCAAGCGCGGCCTGCACTGGAAGGACGCGATGGTCCGTCTGCGCGGCCCGATCGTTGCTGGTCTGAACGCCATTTTCATTACCGACTGGTACTCCGAAACAGATGTGCTGCTCACCCGTGAAGCAGAACCCATCGAGGCTTTCCATGAAGAGCACACCTTGGATTGCCAGATTGTTCCTTCAGGTCCCGGATTTGCTTCCGAGAACAACCTGCGTCTGTTCTTGACGCTGATGTATTCAGCTCAAGAGAAGATCATCATCACTTCCCCTTACTTCGTGCCAGATGAGTCGCTGATGTATGCGATCACCTCGGCCTGCCAACGCGGCGTTCGGGTCGAACTCTTTGTTTCTGAAATCGGCGACCAGGCACTTGTCTTCCACGCGCAACGCTCCTACTACGAGGCATTGCTTCGTGCTGGTGTCGTTATCTGGCTCTACAAAGCACCGACTATTTTGCACTCCAAGCACATGTCCATCGATGACGAAGTAGCTGTGATCGGTTCTTCCAACATGGACATGCGTTCCTTCTCCCTCAACCTTGAGGTGTCTCTGATGGTTCGCGGTGCCAGTTTCGTCACACAAATGCGTGACGTGGAAGACGCTTATCGCGAGAACTCCCGTGCCCTCACCCTTGAAGAGTGGAAGAAGCAGCCATTGCGCTCCACTGTTCTTGATGGTTTGGCTCGTCTCACCTCGTCGCTCCAGTAGTTAGGCTCGTTCCATGGCATACGAAGCAGCGTCCACCCGCTACGACATCATAAACTTCCGCCGCAGTGGGAAGTCAGGTCTCAAGCTCCCTGAAATTTCTTTAGGCCTGTGGCACAACTTCGGCGATGAGGGTGCACTCAAGAATCAGCGCGCCATCCTGCGTCGCGCTTTTGACATGGGCGTGACCCACTTTGACCTGGCTAACAACTACGGCATTCCTGCTGGTTCAGCTGAATCGCACTTTGGTGAGGTGCTTGCTTCAGACTTCAAGCCCTACCGAGATGAAATGGTCATCTCGTCCAAGGCGGGCTATTTCATGTGGGACGGCCCCTATGGCGAATGGGGATCGCGGAAGTACCTCATCTCCTCGCTCGACCAGAGCCTTTCTCGTATGGGGCTCGACTACGTCGACATTTTCTACTCACACCGCCCCGACCCCAACACTCCCATTGAGGAGACCATGGGAGCACTGGCCTCTGTCGTGAAGCAGGGCAAGGCGCTCTATGTTGGCATTTCGTCTTACACACCCGAGCAGACCATGGCTGCGAAGAAGGAACTGGATCGACTCGGCGTTCCTCTTCTGATTCACCAGCCTCGCTATTCCATGTTTGATCGCACGATTGAACGCTCTGGCCTGCTTTACACGCTCGATGAAATCGGTGCAGGCTGCATCGTCTTCTCGCCCCTGGCTCAGGGCCTGCTCACCGATCGCTACCTCGGCGGAGTTCCCAAAGACTCACGAGCTGCTGTTGGAGAACACCTCAAAGCTTCGACCATCACGGACACCTACCTCGAGCGCGTCCGGGGCCTCTCGGCTATCGCCGAGGCCCGCGGCCAGACGCTCGCTCAGATGGCTCTGCTGTGGACTCTGCGCAACCCCGGTGTCACCTCAGCACTGATTGGCGCATCTTCGGTCAAGCAGCTCGAAGACAACCTTGCTGCAATTCACGGCCCAGAGTTTGAACCAGAAGAGCTTGACGCTATCGACGTCTTTGCGGTGCACGGAACCGAATCTGGCAAGTAAAACTTCTCAGAGAAAATTACTCACCGATATCGGCGGGTGTTCCACCGGTCATGCGAACCAATTCACTGAACGTGGTTTGGTAAACGTAGGCAGGATGTCCACCGGCAGACCAGATGGTCTCGTATTGCGCCAGGTCGTTATCCACCAAGGTGGGCAGCTCCGTTGCTAGGCCCACGGGCGAGACGCCACCAATGACATAGCCCGTTGCGGCTCGAACGTCATCGGCATTGGCCTTTGTGATTTTCTTGCCACCGAAGGCAGCAGATACTTTGTCGGTATCGACGCGGTGCCCACCCGAGCTCATCACGAGCACCGGTTCGCCATCAGCCAAGAAGACGAGTGAGTTCGCAATCTGACCTCGGGTAATGCCGAGCCCTTCAGCAGCTGCCTGGGCAGTGTGGGCATTGTCATCGAGGCGAACAACATCACCTTCCGCGCCGTGCTCTTTCAGAGCCGCGCGGAAACGTTCAACAGATTCGGGGTGTGAGATCTCGGTCATGAGTATTTCTTCCGGTTATGGCTTCTTCTTCGGCTTCTGAACTGGCAAAGCAGCCCATGTCAGATCCAGCATTTCATGCATCCAATCGGCATCAGAGAACTTCTCAATCGGGATCACAAAATGTTCCTTGGCACCGGGGTAGGGAGAGCCCTTGTCGAGCTCAGAGGCAAAGACATCGCCTGGTGACGTGACTTTTAAAAAGAGAGTGTTGTCACAAATCACACCGACAAAGGTGTCTTCGCAATAAAGTCCATACTCGCCAAACATGGGTTTGACCCGCACATTGCGTGCGCCGAACGCGTCCAGAACGTCTTCAGTGAATTCTTTACGTGTTGCCAAGTTAGTGCTCGTGATCGAGTGTGCTGCTGACCTGGAGGGCCATACGTCCGTGAGTGAATGCTCCGCCAGCACGAAGGGCCGCAGCAATCCACGCAGCTTCGGCAATCTCGGCATCGGTGGCACCTGCCTTCACCGCACCCTTGGTGTGGGCATCAATGCAGAAAGAACACTGCGTGGTGAATGCCACACTCAACGCCATCAGTTCGCGGAACTTGAGAGGGATAGCGCGGCCTTCTTCAGCGAAGACGGCGTTATCGAAAGCAACGAAGGCTTCCAGGATGTCTGGAGTTTCCTTCTTATAGATCCGGCCGAATTTGCGGTTCTCGGTTCCGTCATAGAGATCACTCATGGTCTGGGCAGCTTTCGTGGTCGGAGTTGAACGTGGGGCATTTCTGGAGCTGGGATGGTTGAGCCACTGTGCTCGACATGTCCAAAAATACCCTCAGGGTTGCCTTCGTGCACAACATCGTGTTGCCATTGCTCACGCATGGCCACGATTTCATCATGGCTTCGCCCAATGAAGTTCCACCACATCACGAGCTCTTCTTCGAAGGGTGTTCCGCCGAGAAGCAGCAAACGTGCAGGCTCATCCCTAATGGTCAAGGTGAGGGTGGAGCGGCCAGGCTCAACGTAAGCGAGCTGGTCTTTGGTGGCGATCTCGCCGGCCACGGCTACCGAACCAGTGTCGACCAGGACACCATGTTCGAAGGTTGAGTCCACTGGGATAGTGAAGGTGCTTCCGGCTGGAGCCAGAATCTCTGCACCCAGCAGGGGAGTAAACGTGGTGGTTCCTGCCGTTACTGTTCCCGTGTCACCTGTGAGGGAACCAATAAAGACAATGAGCTGGGCATCACCAATCGTGGTGCGGGGAGCAATGTGGTGTTCAAAGAAGGGCGGGATGTGGCGATCTTTCTCAGTCAGTGCCACCCAGAGTTGAACGCCATGCATCACGGGCACCCGTCCGGTGGAGTGCTCGGCATGGGCAATTCCTGCGCCGGCGGTCATCAAGTTGACCTGGCCAGGTTCAATGAGTTGAACGCTGCCCACACTGTCGCGGTGCTCCACTTCACCCTGGAAAAGCCAGGTCACGGTTTGTAAGCCGGTGTGGGGGTGTGCGCCTAAGTTCATCCCGCCGGTGAGTTCCACCTCGTCAGGACCATAGTGATCCACAAAGCACCATGCCCCAATCGTGCTGCGCTGGCGATTAGGCAAGGTGCGCCTCACGGTCATCGCGCGGAGGCCACCCAATGGGACGTCGCGGGGAGTGAGGATGCTCATGTTTACAGACTACGTATCTCGGGGAGGATTTATTCCTTTCAACTCCTCGTTCTTCCTCCAGCGAACACGGCCCGTTCTACTCACGCCGTGGGCGAACAGGGGCAGTTTTTGTGCCTTCTTGTCGTTACTCTCAAATCAAGACCTGCACAGACCATGTGTGCTGATGGGAGTTAGAAATGTTTGAGAGATTTACCGACCGCGCTCGCCGCGTCGTTGTCTTGGCGCAAGAAGAAGCCAAGATGCTCAACCACAACTACATCGGCACCGAGCACATCCTGCTCGGTCTGATCCACGAGGGCGAAGGCGTTGCCGCTAAGGCACTTGAGTCGCTGAACATCTCTCTCGATGCCGTGCGCGAGCAGGTCCAGGACATCATTGGTCAGGGACAGCAGCAGCCCACCGGCCACATCCCCTTCACTCCTCGTGCGAAGAAGGTTCTTGAGCTTTCCCTGCGCGAAGCACTGCAGCTTGGTCACAACTACATTGGCACCGAGCACATCCTGCTCGGCCTCATCCGTGAGGGTGAAGGAGTGGCTGCCCAGGTTCTGGTCAAGCTTGGTGCTGACCTTAACCGTGTTCGCCAGCAGGTCATTCAGCTCCTCTCTGGTTTCCAGGGCAAGGAGCCTGTGGCAGCAGGTAACAAGGAAGAAGCCGCTGCAGCTCAGGGTGGTTCTCAAGTTCTGGACCAGTTCGGCCGCAACCTGACCCAGGCTGCCCGCGAAGGCAAGCTTGACCCCGTTATTGGTCGTGAGAAGGAAATCGAGCGCGTGATGCAGATCCTCTCGCGCCGTTCCAAGAACAACCCTGTTCTCATCGGTGAACCCGGTGTGGGAAAGACCGCTGTTGTTGAAGGCCTTGCTCAGGCAATTGTTTCTGGCAACGTTCCTGAAACCCTCAAGGACAAGCAGCTCTACACCCTCGACCTCGGTTCACTCATCGCCGGTTCTCGTTACCGCGGTGACTTCGAAGAGCGACTGAAGAAGGTCACCAAGGAGATCCGCACCCGCGGCGACATCATCACCTTCATCGATGAGATTCACTCGTTGGTTGGTGCCGGTGCTGCAGAAGGCGCGATTGATGCAGCTTCTATCCTCAAGCCACTTCTTGCTCGTGGTGAGCTCCAGACCATCGGTGCCACCACTCTGGATGAATACCGCAAGCACTTTGAGAAGGATGCTGCTCTTGAGCGTCGCTTCCAGCCCATCCAGGTTGCAGAGCCTTCCTTGCCTCACGCAATCAACATCTTGAAGGGCCTTCGTGACCGTTACGAAGCACACCACAAGGTTCAGATCACTGATGGCGCCATCGTGGCTGCAGCAAACCTCGCTGACCGCTACATCTCTGACCGCTTCCTGCCTGACAAGGCCATCGACCTCATCGATGAAGCCGGTGCACGTCTGCGCCTCTCGATTCTTTCTAACCCACCAGAGCTACGTGATCTGGACGACCAGATTGCTCTGACGCGCACCAAGAAGGAAACCGCGATCGAAGATCAAGACTTCGAGCGCGCAGCAGCTCTTCGTGATGAAGAGAAGCAGCTCCAGGGTGAGCGCGTTCGCCGCGAGAAGGAATGGCGCAAGGGCGAAGCCGGCGGCCAGGGCATCGTGGACGAAGGCGTTATTGCTGAGGTCCTCGCACAAGCAACCGGTATTCCTGTATTCAAGCTCACTGAAGAAGAGTCCGCTCGCCTGGTCTTCATGGAGAAGGCACTTCACCAGCGCGTAATTGGCCAGGAGAAGGCTATCTCGGCACTTTCTAAGACCATTCGCCGTACTCGTGCAGGTCTCAAGGACCCCAAGCGTCCTTCTGGTTCGTTCATCTTCGCTGGTCCTACCGGTGTGGGAAAGACGGAGCTCGCCAAGGCACTTGCTGAGTTCCTCTTCGACGACGAGAACGCCATGATCTCTCTCGACATGAGCGAATACGGCGAGAAGCACACCGTGTCTCGTCTGTTCGGTGCTCCTCCCGGATTCGTTGGATTCGAAGAGGGTGGCCAGCTCACTGAGAAGGTTCGCCGCAAGCCCTTTAGCGTTGTGCTCTTCGACGAAATCGAGAAGGCTCACCCCGACATCTTCAACTCGCTCCTCCAGATTCTGGAAGAGGGTCGTTTGACTGATGGTCAGGGTCGTGTTGTTGACTTCAAGAACACCGTCATCATCATGACCACCAACCTTGGCACCAAGGAGATCTCGGGTGGTCCCGTGGGCTTCCAGCTCGAGGGCGATGCAGGTAACGACTACGACCGCATGCGCGGCAAGGTCAACGAAGAACTCAAGAAGCACTTCAAGCCTGAATTCCTCAACCGTGTTGATGACATCATCGTGTTCCCTCAGCTGAGCAAGGAAGAGCTGGTCCAGATCGTGGACCTGTTCACCAAGCGTCTGAGCGACCGCATGCTGGACCGCGACATGACCATCGAGCTCACTCGTTCGGCCAAGGACCGCCTGATCGAGGTCGGCTTCGATCCATCACTGGGTGCTCGACCACTGCGTCGTGCAATGCAGGCCGAGGTCGAAGACAAGCTCTCCGAGAAGATCTTGGAAGGACAGCTCGCAGCTGGAGACCACGTTCACGTGGACTTCATTGCTGGTGAGTTCGTTTTCACAACGACTTCGCGCGAGACTGTCGGTGCTTCTGTCGCATCACAGGCAAACGGTATTTCGGCTACGCCAGATATCGTCGCCGACGGCGAGTAATTCCTCTCGACACTATTCTTGAGGAATGACTGAATCCAGCTTTAACGTTCGCCGTGCACGCACGGCAGATGTTCCGTGGATTCTTGAGGTGACCAAGCCTCTGGTTCAATCGCGCGTTCTGCTCGGTAAAGATGCCGTGTCCATCTATGAAGCAGTGCAGGAATTCCGCATTGCTGAGGATTCCAATGGCAACCCCATTGGCTGTGGTGCGTTGCACGTCATGTGGGAAGACTTAGGTGAGATTCGTACCCTCGCTGTCGAAGAATCCTGGTTAGGCAAAGGTGTGGGCGCTGCGTTGATGCAGCGTCTGGTCGATGACGCCACCGAGCTGGGTTTAGGTCGCCTGTTCTGTCTCACTTTTGAGGTGGACTTCTTCACTCGTCACGGTTTTGTCGAGGTTTCTGACGCCATCATTGACCCTGAGACATACTCTCAACTCGTACTTTCTCACGATGAGGGTGTTGCTGAATTCCTGGATCTTGCCCGTGTAAAGCCCAACACTCTGGGAAATACAAGGATGTTGCGCCAGCTCTAGGTAACTTAGGCACATGAGCACTCCAGCACCTGGACAACCACGTCGAGTTTCTCCTGCTGTTTATCGCCGCCGCAGACTCGTTGCGCTGCTTGCATTGATCGCAATTGTGACTGCCGTTGTGTTGATTATTGTGCGTCCGGGTCAGGCCGTTCCTGAACCAACACCCACTGCTGCAGCTGTGGCGAAGAAAACCGCAGCCCCTGTGGCGAGCGAAACGCCAACACCCACGCCAACTCCCACCGTGGATGTCACCGATTACAAGGAATGTTCAACCAAGAACTTGGTTGTCTCACCTGTGCTGGATTCGGTGGACTACCAAGCCGGTGTCCTGCCGAACCTGTCTCTGACTATTCAAAACACAGGTAAGACTGCGTGTTTCTATAACGTGGGAACTTCCGCACAAGAACTTTCCATCACATCTGGAGCCGAAACATACTGGGTTTCAACAGATTGCCAGACGGAAAAGTCTGACACTGTTGCCATCTTGGAGCCAGGAGTTGTCTACCCCTCAGCACCGATTGCGTGGGAACGTCAACGCAGTGCTCCCGACACCTGTGGCGGTGACCGCCAAGTTGTTCCTGCAGGTGGTGCTTCCTACTACCTCACCGCCAAGGTCGGTGAGGTGGGCTCGAAGAGTTCCGCCCAGTTCCTTCTTTACTAGCCATTCTGAGAGTTCACTTTCTGTGAACTCGGGCGTAGGCTCATCCTCGTGACAAGTCCTTGGCTTGCCGACCCCGATGTTGTGGTTCCCGGCACTGTTCGCGCAGTCGTGCGCGATTCATGGTCGCGCGCGGAACAAAGCCAACTTGATCCTGAGCGAATGCTCTCGCCACTTCTGTTTGAGAGCTCAGAGCTCAACGACTACCGCCAGGCCCACCCCTTGGCCCAAATGATGCCTGTCATTCGCAAACTTCTTGTCCGCGATGCAGACAACGATTCCGGCATGCTCGTTGCTGTCGGCGACGCTATGGGCAGGTTGCTGTGGGTTGAGGGCGACCAGGGACTCAAGTCCAAGGCAGAGTCCATGATGTTTGTCGAAGGATCGGACTGGAGCGAATCCGTTGCGGGAACTTCCGCTCCCGGAACAGCACTCGCACTGGATCACGCCATCCAAATCCGCCGGGATGAACACTTCAATCGTCTTGTGCACGCATGGAGCTGCACGGCCGTCCCCGTGCACGACCCCGAGACCAAAGCAATCATTGGTGTTATCGACATCACCGGTGGTGAGCAAGCTGTTGATCGTCACACCATGCCACTGATGGAAGCCACGGCTCACGCCGTGGAGACCGAGTTGATGGTGAGCCGTCTGCGCAACCGTGACTCGTCCAAGAATGCACCGAGCTCCAAGTTTGTTCTGTTCAACAACCTTCCTTCGGCTCCGAAGAACAAAGCAGCTCGCGCCACGATGCACATCCTGGGCCGTGACACCGCCCTCGTCACCATCGAGGACCGCTCTATAGAACTCACCCAGCGTCACGCCGAGATCATGACCCTGCTTGCGTGGAACCGGTCAGGGCTCTCAGCTGAACGGTTGTCAGAACTGCTCTGGGGAGACTCCTCGTTCACGTCACGACTGCGCGCCGAGATGGTGCGCTTGCGCAAGTTGCTTGATAAGTTCCACCCTGGACTTGCTCCCGAATCCAAGCCTTACCGTTTGCCCGAGCAGGTGGAGATTGATGCCCAACAGGTTGTGGCGCTTCTCGATCGTGGAGCACATCGCGCAGCGCTGTCCGCGTTCCGCGGGGCGCTGTTGCCAGACTCTGTTTCGCCAGGTATCGAAGACATTCGTGAAGAAGTCTGTATGCATTTACGCGAGTCACTCCTGAGCGATGCTTCAGTTGAAGTTCTGATGGACTTCGCCAACACTGAACAAGGCTTGGAAGACATTGATGTGTGGCACCAGGTGCTCAAGATGTTGCCCATCAAATCTCCCAAGCGTGCCCATGTTGTCGCTCACGTGGAGAGCCTCAGCATCGCTCAAGACATGTAGCTTTCACTGCGCAACTTTCTGCAACCTTCCTCGCCGTAACGTGTGAACTGCCAAATTAGGCACTAACGACAAAGACGTCGAAAGGTAAAGAAATGACCGTCTATGCAAACCCCGGCACACCCGGTGCCGTCATGTCCTACAAGGGTAGGTACGACAACTACATCGGTGGCAAGTATGTCGCCCCCTCCTCTGGTGAGTACTTCGAGAACATCACACCAGTAACCGGTCAGGTTTTCTGTGAAGTAGCTCGAGGAAACTCCAAAGATGTCGACATGGCTGTTGCAGCTGGTTGGAAGGCATTCGAGAGCTGGGGCAAGACCAGCGTCACCGAGCGCGCCATCATCCTGAACAAGATCGCTGACCGCATGGAAGCCAACCTTGAGCTTCTGGCTGTTGCCGAGACTTGGGACAACGGTAAGGCTGTTCGCGAGACCATGGCTGCGGACATCCCACTTGCTATTGACCACTTCCGCTACTTCGCAGGCGCTATTCGTGCTCAAGAAGGTTCGATTGGTGAGCTCGACGAGAACACCGTCGCCTACCACTTCCACGAGCCTCTCGGTGTTGTTGGCCAGATCATCCCCTGGAACTTCCCCATCCTCATGGCTGTCTGGAAGCTTGCTCCCGCACTCGCTGCAGGTAACTGCATCGTGTTGAAGCCTGCTGAGCAGACTCCTGCTTCGATCCACGTTCTGATGGAACTCATCGAAGACCTGCTTCCTGCTGGTGTTCTCAACATCGTCAACGGTTTCGGTATTGAAGCTGGTGCACCTCTTGCTTCTCACAACAACATCCGCAAGATCGCGTTCACTGGTGAAACCACCACAGGACGCCTCATCATGCAGTACGCAAGTGAGAACCTGATTCCTGTCACCTTGGAACTCGGCGGCAAGAGCCCCAACATCTTCTTCGAAGACGTTGCTTCTCAGAAGGACGCTTACTACGAGAAGGCTCAGGAAGGTTTCACCATGTTCGCCCTGAACCAGGGTGAAGTCTGCACCTGTCCTTCACGTGCACTGGTTGCCAAGCCCATTTATGACGGCTTCATGGCAGACGGTATTGCTCGCGTGGGCAAGATCATCCAGGGTAACCCTCTCGACACCAAAACCATGATGGGTGCTCAGGCTTCCAACGATCAGCTGGAGAAGATCCTCAGCTACATCGACATCGGAAAGCAAGAAGGCGCCAAGCTCCTCTGCGGTGGTGAGCGTGCTGACCTCGGTGGAGAACTCTCCGGTGGTTACTACGTCCAGCCCACCGTCTTCGAGGGCAAGAACTCGATGCGTATCTTCCAGGAAGAAATCTTCGGCCCTGTGCTGTCGGTTACTTCCTTCAAGGACTACGACGAGGCCATCTCGATCGCGAACGACACCCTCTATGGTCTCGGCGCTGGTGTGTGGAGCCGCCAGGCAGACACCTCCTACCGCGCAGGTCGTGCCATCCAGGCCGGTCGCGTGTGGACGAACACCTACCACCAGTACCCCGCTCACGCCGCCTTCGGTGGTTACAAGCAGTCTGGTATCGGTCGCGAGAACCACAAGATGATGCTCGATCACTACCAGCAGACCAAGAACCTCTTGGTCTCCTACGCAGAAGGCCCCATGGGCTTCTTCTAAATCGGCACTATCTAAACGGATAAGTACACAGGAGAATCGTGAGTATGGACTTCACCCGAGTTGAATGCACGCCTGAAGCTGAAGAGCTCATGCGCAAAATGACGCTCAAGCACGGTCCACTCATGTTTCACCAGTCGGGGGGCTGCTGTGATGGCAGCTCCCCGATGTGTTACCCCGTAGGAATGTTCAAAATCGGCGGATCGGACATCCTGCTCGAAACACTCCATGTCGAGGGAATCCCCTCCATCGAGTTCTATATGTCCGCCTCTCAGTATGAGTACTGGAAGTTCACCCACCTCACAGTTGATGTGGTGAAGGGTCGAGGCAGCGGTTTCTCCGTTGAATCCCCTGAGGGTGTGCGCTTCATGATTCGCTCACGCATGCTCGATGATTCAGAGATTGAGCACTTCGGTTTGCTCAAAGCTGAGTCTGTTTAGAACGCAGCGTCAATCTCGCGCTCACGCGCATCTTTGGCAGTGTCAAAGGCTGCCTTCAAGGCTGAACGCAGTGTTCCCACCTTGTCATCAATACGGGTGGTGAAGCCCAAACGAGTCGCTTCAGCATCACGCTGCTTGCCGCCGTTTACTGGTCGGATCTCTCCAGCAAGAGAGATCTCACCAAAGGCAGCAACGGTGTGAGCAATGGGCTTGTCATGGAATGCACTGGCCACTGCGATGGCAATGCCTAGGTCAGCACCAGGTTCATTCAAGCGGACTCCACCCACGGTGGAGACGTAAACATCTTTGTCACTGAGTTTGAGTCCAGCACGGCGTTCGAGCACAGCAAGAAGCATGGCCACGCGAGAGCTATCAACACCGTTGGTTACACGGCGAGGATTGGGTGCACTGGTGGGAACAACCAGAGCCTGAATCTCAACAGGAAGTGGACGGCGACCTTCGAGGGCAACGGTTGCACAGGTTCCCGAAACGGCAACAGCAGAACGGCTCAAAAACAGTCCACTGGGATCGGGGACTTCGGCAATGCCGTCACCGGTCATCTCGAAGCAACCAACTTCATCGGTAGGGCCGAAGCGGTTCTTCAACGCGCGGACAAACCGCAGCGCGGTTTGGCGGTCACCTTCGAACTGGCAGACCACATCGACTAGGTGCTCGAGAAGGCGAGGACCGGCAATGCTGCCGTCCTTGGTCACGTGACCTACAAGAAGAATCGGGAGGTTGCGTTCCTTCGCTACGCGAATGAGAACGCTGGCGACTTCGCGCACCTGACTAGGACCGCCAGCGAGACCTTCAACTGCTGAACTCGCAACAGTCTGGACAGAGTCCACTATCAGAAGGGCAGGGGAGACAGCATCGATCTGACCAATGATGGTGGAGAGATCGGTCTCAGCGGCGAGATAAAGATTGTCGGTCAGTGCGCCCGTGCGAGAAGCACGTAAGCGCACCTGGCTGACGGATTCTTCCGCGCTGACATAGAGAACCTTGGCTCCGGTCTTCGCTGCGCGCGAAGCAACCTCAAGAAGAAGAGTGGACTTTCCCACACCAGGTTCACCTGAGAGCAAGATGGCAGCGCCTGGAACAATGCCACCGCCGAGCACTCGATCGAACTCATTGATCCCACTAGCCCAATGCTTGAGCTCGCCATCGGCAGGGACTTCCGTGATGGGACGCGCAGCATTTGCTTCGCTCACGACCACGGGCTTCATCTTGACCTGGATGCCCGTCTTGGTGGCTTCCTCAACGACGGTTCCCCAGGCTTGGCATTCGCCACAACGCCCCACCCATTTGACGGTGTTCCAACCGCATTCGGTGCAGGTGTATCCAGGAGATGCTTTGGCCATGCGGACAGCCTAGCTTTCACCGCCGACAGTGGATTGGTGGCTGGCGCGAGCTGTGCGTAAACTCTTAGCTATTGGTTCCGTGTCCGAGCGGCCGAAGGTGCAACTCTCGAAAAGTTGTGTGCGTGAAAGCGCACCGTGGGTTCAAATCCCACCGGGACCGCCATGTGATGTCGCAAGACATCGGAATCCTCTGAACCCACGGGTTCAGGGGATTCTTTCATTTCTGGGGTTGATAATCCCTGCTCGTATCGAGTGTGAGTTCACGGATCAGTTCGCCTGTTTTCTTGTCAACGACGCGGATTTCTAAACCATCGACGAGCAGGATCACTCGCGTGTTTTTGTAGGGTCTGCCGATTCCGATGTGGTGCATTTTGCCTGCCTGTCGAAATGAGATCGAACCGTTTTCATCAACTTTGTCGTAGCGGACTCTGGGTTCGGTGTTCAGTTGTGTTGGGTCCGGTTTTGCTTTGCTGAGTGCTTCATAGGCCCCAGCTGGTGTGCGGCGTCCGAGGGATCTGTGGGGCCTGTGGTGGTTGTAGTCGGTGACGAATGTGTTGATGAGGTGTTGGAGTTCTTCCAGGGTGTGGGCCGGGGTTTGTTGCCTCAGCCATTTCTTCATTGTTTGCTGGAATCTCTCGACCTTTCCGCAGGTTGTGGGGTGTCCGGGTGTTGAGTTCTTTTGTTTGATTCCTTGTGTGGCGAGGTGTGCTTCGAGGGCGTTGAGACTGTTCAGGCCTCGTCTTCCGGCGGCAAGTTTGGTGGTGAACACCATGCCGTTATCAGTCAGAGTTGAGGCGGGTTCACCGTGTTTTTGTGTGGTTTCTTGGAAAGTTGCCAGGACGATTTTGGCTGTGATGCGGTGGTGGGCTGAGACGTGGAGGGCGAAGCGGGAGTGGTCATCGATCCAGGTAATGATTTCTGTGTCGACTCCTGTGGCAAGGCGGAAATGGGTGAAGTCTGACTGCCAGGTCTCGTTGGGTAGGTCTGCTTGAAAGCGGATGTAGGAGGAGCGGGGCCGTTTCTGGGGTTGGGGTGTGATCGCCCCTAAGCGTTTGAGGTGACGCCAGATGGTGGCGGGATTGATCCGGATGTTGTGGTGGGTTTCCAGGTGCCAGGCAATGGTGTGGGCGCCTGCGTCATGTCCGGCTGTTTCGAGAGTGGCTCTGATTTCTCGAATCAGGTCGATAGTGCTTTGTGGGGTGGCTGTTGGGGTGGTGTGTGGGCGTCGGGTTTTGGGTGTGAAGGCAGCTTCGCCTTCGTGTTTGTAGCGTGTGAGGAGTTTGGAAACCCAGCTTTGGGAGACGCCGTAACGGCGGGCAGCTTCATCTTGTGTGAGTTGTTCAACGTTGATGGCGGTGATGATGAGCCGGGCTTTGTTCATTGCTCAATTTGAGCAGTGAATTATTCCGATGTCTTGCGACAGGTTATTCCTATGTCCTGCAACCACACACCACCGGGACCGCCATGTGATGTTGGAAGACATCCGAATACTCCGAACCTACGGGTTCGGAGTATTTCTTTTTCTTGGTTGGCCTATTCCGATGTGGTGCGTTGTTACTGCATAGCTGCATTGGAAAAAAGATCTACAGTTTTAGCGGGAATAAACTAACAATATGGCTGAGCCCCTCCACCCCACCGCTGAGAAGTTGATGCAGGCGGTGTCAGAAATGCTCAACTCTGACAAACCACACGACATTCTTGTAGACGAGGTCCTCAAGCGTTCTGGAGTGCAAAGAGGATCCTTGTACCACTTCTTTGGTGACTTCCCGAGCCTTGTGCGTTCGACTTTGCTTCACCGTTTCAGCGCAAATGTGTCCGCTGATGGCGCGGCAATGCTGGTCATTGCGGAGAACGCCACATCCAAAGAGGACTACTGGAAGAGAATCCGCGCACTGAGTGCCATTACCCAGGTCCCTGAACGCGCAGCTGCACGAGCTGAGCGCGCACGCTTGATTAGCCTCGCTTCCTCGGATACTCACTTCGCTGCCGCATTGGCTGTCGAACAGCAAAATGTCACGGACGCTGTATCGAAAGCAATCGCGACAGCTCAAAAAAAAGGTTGGGTTGATCAGCAGCTCAATCCAGACGCCATCGCCGTCTTTTTACAGGCTTATTCTCTGGGACGCTCCGTCGACGATGTTTCCACGAAGCAGATCGACAACGCGTCTTGGCAGCTCGTTGTAGATGCAGCAATTGGAGCATTTGAAGCCAGCAGTTGATAGGGAGGTTGGCGGATTAATTGTTAGTTGATAATTTATCAACTAACATCAATAACTATGAAAAAGTTCTTTCGCGTTAAGTCGCTCGCAGCAATGGTTCTTGTTGGTTTTTCTTTGATTGGCTTCGCATCCGTTGCTAATGCTGCTCCTCTCGTAAACGCGACAGCAACATCCAGCTCTGAAGTAGGAACAACAGGAACCAACGCAACCCCAATTACTGTCACTGCCACTTCAGTGAGCGGTGCCCCTGCAAATATGTTTAACGTGGATCTCCCACAAGGCTGGTCTTTCGTATCCCCCGCAGCAAACTGCAGCAATATGACTCTGACCGGTTTCTCAGCCTCACCGTTCTGTCAAACAATTAACTTCAGCTCAACAGATGGTTTCGCTACCATCCAAATTGCTTCTGGAACTTTCACTGCAGGACAGACACTTTCCATAACTTTTGCTGCATCATCGATAAACGTTTCAGGAACGCGCAACTTCAACGTGACGCTAGCCGATTCGCAGGCTAGTGGCGCAACTGTCGACACAGGAATAGCGACCCTTGCAGGAGGCGTGACACAGACAACTGTCACCTTCAATGCAAACCAAGGAACCGGTGTCATGGCCGATCAGGTCGCAAGTGCAACGTCACCGCTTACTGCAAATGTCTTCTCTCGAAGTGGGCACACCTTTGCCGGGTGGAACACCGCCGCTAACGGTGCTGGAACCACATACGCAGATGGCGCTTCCTACCCTTTCACTGCAAATACCACCCTCTACGCGCAGTGGACTGCTGTTTTGGCAACTACCGGAGTTGACGCCGCAGGCTTTATTGGCACAGCAGCTTTCATGTTCATATTGGGCGCAACTTTGATTGCATACCGAGCTACGAGCCGCAAGAAGACTCAAAAGAGTTAGTAACTCAATGGTTACTCCCTTCACCACTCAAACGAAGCTCACGGTGGAGGGAGTAGTCCTGCGATCCGCGAAATCTATGTCTGCTCAATGGGCACCTAAGGCTGTGCTTTGAGAGGTACGAATCATCACTTCTCTCCAACGCACTAGCGTTGAAGTATGACGTCACCTGAAACATCCGAAACAACCGAGGCAGAAACTGCTCCCGAAACCATTAAGTTCTCAGAACTGGGGTTGTCCGACGCAGTCCTCAAGTCTCTGAAGGATGTCGGTTACGAAATTCCTTCTGCTATCCAGGCAGCCACCATCCCCATCCTTCTCGAGGGAAAGGATGTTGTTGGTCTTGCCCAGACGGGAACCGGTAAGACTGCAGCTTTTGCGCTGCCCATTCTCTCCCGCTTGGACCTCTCTCAGAAGAGCCCCCAAGCCCTTGTTCTTGCTCCCACCCGTGAACTCGCACTCCAGGTTTGTGAAGCATTCGAGAAGTATGCCTCTCACATGAAGGGCGTTCACGTTCTTCCTGTTTATGGTGGTCAGGGTTACGGTGTTCAGCTATCAGCTCTGCGTCGCGGCGTCCACATCGTGGTGGGTACTCCCGGTCGCATCATGGACCATTTGCAAAAGGGAACCCTTGATCTCACCGAGCTCAAGTACTTGGTCCTCGATGAGGCTGACGAGATGCTCAAGATGGGCTTCGCAGAAGACGTCGAGACGATCCTCGCGGACACTCCTTCTGACAAGCAGGTGGCACTGTTCTCGGCAACCATGCCTGCCCAGATCCGCCGCATCTCTAAGCAGTACCTCAATGATCCTGAAGAAGTCACGATCAAGAGCAAGACCACAACCTCTTCGACCATCACTCAGCGTTACCTCATGGTCTCCTACCCCCAGAAGGTGGATGCGCTGACGCGCATCCTCGAAGTTGAAAACTTCGAAGGCATGATCATCTTCACGCGCACCAAGAACGAAACCGAAACCCTCGCAGAGAAGCTCCGCGCTCGCGGATACTCCGCAATGGCCATTAACGGTGACGTCCCGCAGGCCACTCGTGAGCGCACTGTTGAGCAGCTCAAGTCCGGCAAGCTCGACATCTTGGTTGCCACCGATGTTGCTGCTCGTGGTCTCGACGTGGAGCGCATTAGCCACGTGGTGAACTTCGACATCCCCATCGACACTGAGTCTTATGTTCACCGCATTGGCCGAACCGGTCGTGCAGGTCGCAGCGGTGCTGCTATTAGCTTCGTCACTCCTCGTGAGGGCCGCTTGCTCAATGCGATTGAGCGAGCAACACGTCAACCTTTGACTCAGATGCAGCTGCCCAGCGTGGAGGACGTGAACGTCACACGTCTCGCTCGTTTCGACGACGCCATCACCGAAGCACTGGCTCAGCCGGACCTTATTCTCCAGTTCCGTGAGATCGTGGGCCACTACATCGAACACCACGATGTTCCAGAAGCTGATGTTGCCGCAGCACTCGCTGTTGTTGCTCAGGGAGACTCTCCTCTTCTGCTCTCTGCGGAGGACGAACGTGCTCAGCGCTACGCACGTGAAGAACAGACTCGCAAGGAACGTGCTGAACGTGGTGACCGCGGAGATCGCGGCGGTCGCAATGACCGCAACAGCCGCGGTGATCGAGGCGACAGAGGTGACCGTGGAGATCGCGGAAGTCGCCCTTCTCGTGATGACCGCTACTCGCGCGACGACCGCCCACCCCGTGAGCGTTTCAACCGCGAGGACCGACCTGAGCGTCGCCCACGTGAGAACAACCAGCCCATGTCCTCGTACCGAATTGAAGTGGGAAAGCGACACAAGGTGGAGCCTCGCCAAATTGTGGGTGCACTCGCCAATGAGGGTGGCCTGAGCCGCGATGACTTTGGCGCGATCAAGATTCTTCCCGATCACTCCATTGTTGAGCTTCCCGCCAACCTCGGCAGTGATGTTTTCGGCAGGCTCGAAGGAACTCGCATCAGTGGAAAGCTGATCGAACTTCGTGCTGACAGCTCCTCCTCTGCACGTCGCGACGAGCGCGACGAGCGTCCGGCACGCAAACCCCGTCACTAATCACGAGGAGTACCCTCATGCACAAGTCACTGTTCTGGGTTTACCTGGTTCTGTCGATTATCGGACTCGTCACAGCGTGGATCTTTAATGGGCTTGCTGTCATGAATAACGAGGACTACATGGCTGCCTGGTTTGGCACGGCAGTGGATTGGGTCCTCTCGGCCGACTTCACGATTGTTGCTATCGCCGTCGTGGTGTTCATGATCAGTGAAGCTCGTCGTCTGAAGATGAAGCGCGTTTGGCTCTACATCCTGCTTTCGGGTGTCACGGCAATGGCCTTCACTTTCCCGTTGTTTATGGCTATGCGTGAACGGCAGTTGGCAAAGATTTCTTCCACAGAGATTCCTGCCTAGGCTGAAGTCATGGAAAACGACAACTCGATCAAAAGCATTGGTTCCAAGAACTCGGTCTTGAGTCTGTGGTCAACCAACTCGTTTATGTCGATTGGTTCCAGAGGTTCTGCGTTCTCGATCGGATCCATTGGATCTTTCGGCAGTATTTTTTCTGTCGGTTCATTCCTCAGCGTGCTGAGCATCATGTCGAGCCTGGCCTTCTTAGGGCTGATGGCTTCTAAGAAGCGTCGGGTGAAGAAAACAAACCTTTGAGCTTGCTCAAACGAGAGACAGGTTGTTCGTCAACTGTGTTCTCTTCTTCCGGTTCAATGACGGGAATGGGATTGTTCGCGAGTATCTCATTGTCCTGGCGAATGCGGTCGTAAAACTCATCGCTGGACAGGCCGACTATGTCGGGATACTTCACCACATAGTCAGGACGCTTACGCATTTCGTTGCGGAATTTGAAAGCATCAAGCTCATCCTCAAAGAAGGCGCTTGATTCCTCTGTCATTGTTCCCCCGAACGGCTTAATCTTTCAGATTAAACAATACCGGGGGAATTCCCCTGCCCTCAAGGTGGTTTTCCCCTTAATTGCACTTGTTGTGCACTCTCTGGAGATATCCCACCTTCTCGTGCCAGTTTCCGATAGAAATAGGTCATGAGCGTGCGAACTCCAGATCCCAACGGCGGCTGGCTCAGTGATGACGAACTCTCCTCTATCCGCCGCCGCTTGCCTCTTCTCTATGTCGAGGCCGTCCCTGTGCGTGTTGATGGCCTAGGAGTTGTGACGGAGGTCGGGTTGCTGCTTCGCGCTAACGCCACCGGTGGCATGCGCCGCACAATCGTTTCCGGACGTGTGATGTATGGGGAAACACTGCGTGAAGCGTTGTTCCGCCACCTCGAGAAAGACCTGGGCCCGATGGCCTTCCCGCTGTTGCCAGCGAACCCCAATCCATTCCACGTTGCAGAGTACTTCCCTCTTCCCGGTATCTCCCAATTCACGGATGAGCGTCAGCACGCGGTGTCCCTGGCATATGTCGTTCCCGTCACAGGGACCTGTGATCCACGTCAAGATGCCCTCGAAATTACCTGGCTCACTCCCCAAGAGGCGGCTAGTGAAGCGGTGACTGCAGAGATGGAAGGCGGTCGTGGAACTCTTCTTCGTGCCGCGTTGGCCTCTGTGGGAGCACTGAAATAGAGCTTTCTGCGAATAGGGGGATAAACCCCCTATTTGTACTTGTCCCCTAAAATTTCGCAAAAAACAGCCCGTATACTTGTCAAGACTGTTTATTCTGGCTTGTTTGGCGAAAGGACACCGTGGATAACGATCTTCCCGTTGTGCTTGCCAAAAAAGGCTTAGACCCTGAGCAAGTAAACGTTGCACTGAGTGACGTCCAGGTTGAGGTATCTCGACTGGAGTCTGAGCGCGCTGAAATCGATAAGCGCATCGACACCTTGACCCGAGAAATCGCAGAGGTCCGCAGTGCGATGAAGCGCGCCAGCGCTAAGCCTTCCTTCTCTGACTTGGGTGCCGCTTTTGAGCAGACGCTTCGCGTTGCTGAAGAGCAGGCCGGCAAGCTCATTGCGGATGCCCAGAATTCCAGCTCCAGCACTCGTCGTGCTGCCGAAGCAGATGCTGCATCGATTACCGAAACTGCGGACAAGCAGGCCGTCAAGGTTGTAGCAGATGCTGAAAGCCGCGTTGAACGTCTCCTCACAGAGTCTGAAAAGAAGTTTGAAGACACTCTCAAGGCAGCCCGTGCATCTTTCGCCAATGCTGAGGCTCAGTTTGCTGAAGCGCAACAAGTTGCAGCTTCGATCTCCGCAGAGGGTGAGCAGAAGCGAGCCAATCTTGAGGTTGAGCTTGCCCGCGAGATTGATCAGTCACGTGGAGAGATTGCAACACTTCGTCAGCTCCACGAGCGTGACCACCGTCGCATCAGCGACGAGGTGGATGCCGCTCGTGCGAAGGCAGAGCGCGAAAGTACTCGTCTCGCTTCCGAGAACGAAACCTACATCCGTCACTTGCTAGAAGATTCTCAGCAGCAGCTCGATGAGGCTCGCTTGCGTGCTCGCGAGATGGTCGTTGAAGCACAGAAGAACTTCGGCCAGGCTCGTCAAGACGGTGTTGCTCTGGTTCGTGAAGCTCGCGAGACCGCAGCAGGCATTGTTCGCCGTGCTCGTGCTCGTGCACAGACCCTGACCGAACGTCTCGAAGAACGTAACGCTGTTCTCTTGGCCAACGGAGAGCAGCTTGTGGAAGATCTTTCCTTCGAGCGTGAAGCTGTTGAAGCTTTCAACTCTGAGTTGCGCATTATCTCGATGAGTGAGCGTGTTTCTGATGACGCAGAAATGCCTTACGACTTTGACACGATTGTTGACAAGCACGTTGAGGAAGAAATTTCCGTGGAGTCTTTCGGCATGCTCGATGAGTCTGTTGCCCCCGAGAAGTCGGAAGGCTAGGGCTGAGACATGGACATCACTCGTAACTTCCGCACCGTTCGCAAGAACGGCTATGACCCCGCAGATGTGAAGCGCGCATTCCGCGATGCTGAATCTCGCGTGGAAGAACTTCTCCAGACCACTCGTTCTGGTGTCGCAACCGTAGACAAGCTCGAGCGTGAACTTGCAGATATGCGTGACGCTCTGCGTCGCTCTAACGCCAAGCCCACCTTTGCTGACCTTGGTTCTGCTTTTGAGCAGACCCTTCGTGTTGCAGAAGAGCAGGCAGACAAACTCGTTGGCGATGCTGACGCTGACGCCAAGGTTGTGCGCGAATCTGCTCGTGCTGCAGCAGAGCAAGTCACTCGCACCGCTCGCAACCAGGCCACGAACCTGGTCAACGAAACTGAAGCCAAGATCGAGGACAAGCGCCTCGAGGTTGAGCGCGAAGTTTCTCAGCTGTCAATGGAAGCAGAGACGCTGATTCTTCAGGGTCAGACCCTCAAGGAAACAGCGATGCGCCGTGAGGCAGCCCTTGTTGCTGAAGCTGAGCGTGACGCTGCTGAAGTTCGTTCGCGTCTCCACCAGGAAATTGAAGACGTCAAGACTGAGCTTGAAACTCTCCGTCAGATTGCAGAGCGTGAACAGCTCCGCATTGAGCGTGAGATCAAGCTTGCTTTGGAAGAGGCAGAGCGTGAGCGTCTGACTCGTCACGAAGAAGCAGTTGCTTTTGTTGAGGCTCAGACGCAGGAAGCTTCCGACACTCGTCGTGACGCTGCTGATGAAGCAGACAACCTCAACGAGCAGACCGATACTTTCTCCGAAAGTGCGCGTAACGATGCTGAGGCTCTTCTGTCAGCAGCACGCGAATCTGCAACCAACATGATTAGCCGTGCACGTTCACGCGCTGAAACCCTGGCGATCCTCTTCGACGAGCACGCTGCAGAAATGATGGAGAAGGCAGAGCGTCGTCGTGACGGTCTCGAGCGTCAGCGCGAAGCGATGCGCGAATTCTCTCTCGAACTCAAGGCTCTTGCTTCGGCCGACGCGATGGTGTCGATCGATGAGTCCGAGTCGCTGCGCGACTAAGTAGTTTTACTTCCAGGTCGGGGCAAGCTTTTTCAGCTTGGCTCCACGAATCTGCCAGAACGTCCACATTCCCAGAAACAACAGGGGCGTGAGCAGACCTGCTTTGATCACCAAGCGGTCGCGATACAGCGTCTGCTTGTTTCCTGTTTCTGACACCGCCATTCGGTGATCCCACGACTTCACCACTGCAAGTGGGCCAGACAAGGGCTTGCCAGAATCCACCATCATTCGCACACCACCGGGGCGTTGGGTGAAGGAGATGTCAATGGTTTGACGGCCCATGGGAATGAAACCGAGAAGTCTCATGGACACTTCGTGAGGACCGTCACCAAGCCAGGCTTCTGGAAAACCGCCCTTTTCTTTGCTGGTGATCTTCATCAGTGGTGAAGACACAGCATTGAAAACAGCAGGGTTCGCAATCGCACGCCAAGCAGCGTCAGGCTCGCAGTCGAGCGTGAGGCGAAGAAAGACGTTCACGAGAATCCCTTGGGTGTGCAGGGGGAAATCCCCCTGCACACACGCTAGCCGATTTCTCTGCGTTGCCAGGTGATTAAATTTGCGCGATTAAACCCGCGACCACACTCACCACAGCTGAGTACCTTCTTGGGTTCCCGGAACCGGAAGTGTTCATGGCCTCGCGGGCACGTTCCGAGCCACGGAGCAAGTTCATTGGCAGCGCTGCCGTCGTGGGTGCGCTTGCCGTCATAACCCAGGTCGTAGGCAATCTTTTTCCAGGTCGGTCCATGACCTGCTCGGGGGCCGGCAATGGCATGGGCGACTTCATGCAGCAAAATCTGGTGCACTTCATCATCTTCATACTTGGCAGCGAGGTGCCTCGAGACGGTGATGCGCTTGTCGGTGAAATTACACAGACCAGCTCGCGTGCGGGCATGGTCAAAGCCAAAACTCCAGATGGTCGGATCCAAGTGCAAGCGGATGAGGGCATCCGCCCACGTGGTCACACGATCGAGATCTGCCACAACTACTTCTTGGAAATCTGGAAGAGCGTCTTATTAGGGGTGGGACTTGGGATGGCAGTGGTGTCCAACACAATCGGAGCGTTGGCAATGAACTGCTTCATCTCCGCACCTTCTACGGCCTTGGCAGGATGCGGACCACCGGCCAGAAGCCTGGGCAACCAGTGTCCAATGGACTCATCGCCACTGCCGACCAGAACGACATTTCCAAAGCGACGCCCCTTGAGCACTTGCGTCTCTGCCAGAGCAATGACATTGGGAAGAACAGCCTGCAGCGTGGCAGCCTGGCCTCGGGCAAAAGCCAGCCCTGGCCCATCGGCCACATTCACAATGAGCACTCCGCTGGGGGAGAGCAGCTTTGCTGCTTCCGTGTAGAACTCAACTGAGGTCACATGGGCGGGAGTCCGAGCACCACTAAAGACATCCACGATGACGACGTCGACATTGCCGTGAAGTCCGGTGGGCAGTTTGCCCATGACTTCGCGGGCGTCGCCGTAACGAATACGGATATTGGCATTGCGCTGTAAAGGAAGGTGTTCGCGGACGAAGTCGATCAGGTCTTGCTCGAGTTCAACAACTTGCTGCCGGGAACCAGGACGGGTTGCCTCAATGTAACGGGGGAGAGTGAGTGCTCCGCCGCCTAGGTGAACAGCGGTGATGGGCTGGCCAGGAGCAGAAACTTGGTCCAGCACATGGCCGATACGGCGGATGTATTCGAAGAACAGCTCACCGGGATCATCAACAAAGACGTGAGATTGAGGTGTTCCATCCACTTCGAGGATGAAAGCTCCATCTTGATAGGGGTCTGGCTCGATGGTGGCGCGCAATCCAGAAGATTTGAGCGTGATGGCTGGTTTTTCTGCCATAGCCACTCACCACCTACAAATCTGAACTAGACACAGACCCGCAAGCCGTTATAGAGTTGTTATTTGCGCTCGAAGTTTTGTCATGCCCTCATATTGCGGTGGGGTGACAGTTTCTGAAACTTGCAGATAACTCTGCGGGTTGCCCCACTTTAGCGGGATTTTCGAGTTCGCAAAACATCCCACACCAACCGAAACCATGATGGTCCGACGGGACCCACGGAGGTTATTTCCTTGGCTGCTGCGCGCAACGCAAAAGACACCAAGTCCATTAAGAACGGCCGTACCGCAT
The DNA here is from genome assembly GCF_029892845.1 of Aurantimicrobium minutum. GTDB lineage: Bacteria > Actinomycetota > Actinomycetes > Actinomycetales > Microbacteriaceae > Aurantimicrobium > Aurantimicrobium minutum_B. The sequence goes on along the minus strand of NZ_JARXVT010000002.1, from coordinate 157,969 downwards.
CGCGCCTGTCGTTCGCGAAGATCACAGACACGCTCACTGTCCCCGATCTGCTGGCACTTCAAACCGAGAGCTTTGACTGGCTCGTCGGTAACGAGCACTGGCAGAAGCGTTTGGCAGAGGCGAAGAAGGAAGGCCGTCAGGACCTCCCTTCGCGTACTGGTCTAGAAGAGATCTTTGAAGAGATCTCTCCCATCGAGAACCTCGATGAGACCATGCAGCTGTCCTTCACTAACCCTTATCTCGAGCCTGAGAAGTACTCGATCTTCGAGTGCAAGGAGCGTGGCAAGACCTACGCTGCTCCTCTCTACGTCGAGGCAGAGTTCATGAACCACGTCACGGGTGAAATCAAGACCCAGACCGTGTTCATGGGTGACTTCCCACTGATGACCCCCAAGGGAACCTTCATCATCAACGGCACCGAGCGTGTTGTTGTTTCTCAGCTGGTTCGTTCACCTGGAGTGTACTTCGACCGCGAGCAGGAAAAGACCTCTGACAAGGACGTCTACTCCGCACGCATCATCCCAAGCCGTGGTGCTTGGCTCGAATTCGAAATCGACAAGCGTGACGCTGTTGGTGTTCGTATTGACCGTAAGCGCAAGCAGTCCGTCACCATCTTCCTCAAGGCGCTGGGTATGACCAGCGAAGAGATCGCAACCGAGTTCGCTGGTTACGACTCCATCCTGCAGACCTTGGAAAAGGACACCATCCTCACCAAGGAAGATGCGCTCCGCGACATCTACCGCAAGCTCCGTCCAGGAGAGCAGGTTGCTGCTGAGGCTGCACGTGCACTTCTCGACAACTTCTTCTTCAGCCACAAGCGTTACGACCTGGCCAAGGTTGGTCGTTACAAGATCAACCGCAAGCTCGGTCTTGAAGCTCCGCTGACTGACTCCGTACTTTCTGTTGCAGACATCATCGCAACCATCAAGTACTTGGTCGCACTGCACAACGACGAGAAGACCTTCACCGGTCTTCGCGAAGGCAAGAAGGCAGAGATTCGTCTCGACGTAGACGACATCGACCACTTCGGTAACCGTCGTATCCGTGCCGTGGGTGAGCTCATCCAGAACCAGGTTCGTACCGGTCTTTCCCGTATGGAGCGCGTCGTTCGCGAGCGTATGACCACTCAGGACATTGAGGCAATTACCCCTCAGACCCTGATCAACGTGCGTCCCGTTGTCGCAGCTATCAAGGAGTTCTTCGGTACTTCTCAGCTGTCACAGTTCATGGACCAGAACAACCCTCTCGCCGGCCTGACCCACAAGCGTCGTCTTTCGGCGCTGGGCCCCGGTGGTCTGTCGCGTGAGCGTGCAGGTGTTGAGGTTCGTGACGTTCACTCGTCCCACTACGGACGTATGTGCCCCATTGAAACTCCTGAAGGTCCCAACATTGGTCTGATTGGTTCGCTCGCATCGTTCGCGCGTATCAACGCCTTTGGTTTCATTGAGACCCCGTACCGCCGCGTCGTCAAGGGCAAGGTAACCGAGAACATCGATTACCTCACCGCTTCGGAAGAAGATGACTTCGTTGTTGCACAGGCCAACGCACCTCTTACCAAGGACAGCCACTTCGCTGAAGAGCGCGTGCTCGTCCGTCGTAAGGGTGGAGAGGTTGAACTCGTTCCTGCCGCTGAGGTGGACTACATGGACGTTTCTCCTCGCCAGATGGTTTCTGTCGGTACTTCGCTGATTCCATTCCTCGAGCACGACGATGCTAACCGCGCACTCATGGGTGCCAACATGCAGCGTCAGGCTGTGCCACTGCTGCGCAGCGAAAGCCCACTGGTTGGTACCGGTATGGAAAACTTCGCCGCTATCGATGCTGGTGACGTTATCCTCACCAACAAGGCCGGTGTCGTTTCTGAGGTTTCGGCTGATGTCGTCACCGTTCAGCTCGACGAAGGTGGAACCGAGGATTACTTCCTCCGTAAGTTCGACCGTTCGAACCAGGGAACCAGCTACAACCACCGTGTCATCGTGACCGCTGGTGAGCGTGTTGAGGTTGGCCAGGTCATCGCTGATGGTCCTGCCACCGAGAACGGTGAACTGGCTCTGGGTAAGAACCTCCTCGTGGCATTCATGCCGTGGGAAGGTCACAACTTCGAGGACGCGATCATCCTGTCGCAGCGTCTCGTGCAGGACGACGTCCTTTCTTCGATTCACATCGAGGAATATGACGTTGATGCACGAGACACCAAGCTGGGTAAGGAAGAGATCACTCGCGACCTCCCCAACGTGTCCCCTGAACTCATCGCTAACCTCGATGAGCGCGGCATCATTCGCATCGGTGCAGAGGTTCGCCCCGGCGACATCCTCGTCGGTAAGGTCACTCCTAAGGGTGAGACCGAGCTTTCTGCCGAAGAGCGTCTGCTCCGCGCCATCTTCAACGAGAAGAGCCGCGAAGTTCGCGACACCTCGCTGAAGGTTCCTCACGGTGAGTCCGGAACCATCATTGGTGTGAAGGTATTCGACGCAGTGAACGACGAAGACGAGCTCGGCTCGGGCGTCAACCAGCGCGTTGTTGTCTACATCGCCCAGAAGCGTAAGATCACCGAAGGTGACAAGCTCGCTGGACGTCACGGAAACAAGGGTGTTATCGCCAAGATTCTCCCTGTTGAAGACATGCCATTCCTCGAAGACGGTACCCCCGTTGACGTGGTTCTCAACCCGCTCGGTATCCCCGGTCGTATGAACTTCGGTCAGGTCCTTGAGACCCACCTTGGTTGGATTGCGAAGCAGGGTTGGAAGGTTGACGGCTCACCTGAGTGGGCAGCACACCTTCCTGCAGAAGCACACGAGGCTGCCCCTGGCACCAAGGTTGCTACTCCTGTATTCGACGGCGCTCTCGAGGACGAAATCGCGGGTCTGCTTGACTCCACGATTCCTACTCGTGACGGTGACCGCCTCATCGGCTCTTCCGGTAAGGCAAACCTCTTCGATGGCCGTTCGGGTGAACCATTCCCTGAGCCCATCTCGGTTGGTTACATGTACATCCTGAAGCTGCACCACCTTGTCGATGACAAGATTCACGCACGTTCAACGGGTCCTTACTCGATGATCACGCAGCAGCCTCTTGGTGGTAAGGCACAGTTCGGTGGACAGCGATTCGGTGAGATGGAGGTGTGGGCACTGGAAGCTTATGGTGCCGCTTACGCACTCCAGGAACTCCTCACCATCAAGTCCGACGACATCGTGGGCCGCGTCAAGGTTTACGAAGCCATCGTCAAGGGCGAGAACATCCAGGAACCCGGTATCCCCGAGTCGTTCCGCGTTCTCATGAAGGAAATGCAGTCCCTCGGTCTCAACGTTGAAGTTCTCAACGAAGCTGGCGATGTCGTCAGCCTCCGCGACAACGACGATGAGGCATACCGCGCAGCTGAAGAGCTCGGTATCAACATCTCAACCCGTTTCGAGTCTTCGTCTATCGACGAGATCTAAACGCCAGTCAGACACTTAAGAATCTAAGAAAAGAGTTAAATTGCTCGACGCAACCGCTTTTGACAAGCTTCGTATCGGTCTGGCCACTGCTGACGACATTCGTCGTTGGTCGTTTGGTGAGGTCAAGAAGCCCGAAACAATCAACTACCGTACCCTCAAGCCTGAGAAGGACGGCCTCTTTGGTGAGCAGATCTTCGGACCTTCTCGCGACTGGGAATGCTCCTGTGGCAAGTACAAGCGTGTCCGCTTTAAGGGCATCGTGTGTGAGCGCTGTGGCGTAGAGGTCACCAAGTCATCCGTGCGCCGTGAGCGCATGGGTCACATTGAGTTGGCCGCTCCCGTTACTCACATCTGGTACTTCAAGGGCGTTCCTAGCCGCTTGGGTTACCTGCTGGACATGGCTCCCAAGGACCTCGAGAAGGTCATCTACTTCGCTGCCTACATGGTTATCGACGTAGACGAAGAGGGTCGTCACTCTGACATGCCAGGTCTGGAGAACGAGCTTCGTCTCGAGCTCAAGACCCTGGGTGACCAGCGCGACTCTCGCATTGCTGACCGCATGCAGCGTCTCGAGAACGACCTTGCTGCTCTCGAAGCAGAAGGCGCTAAGGCAGACCAGAAGCGTCGTGCGAAGGACGTAGCTGAGAAGGAAATGTCTCAGATCCGTAAGTCCATCGACGAAGAAATCGCTCGCCTCGAGCGCGTCTGGGATGACTTCCGCAACCTCAAGGTCGGCGACCTCAAGCCTGAAGACGCTGTCTTCAACGAGCTGGTAGACCGCTACGGCCTGTACTTCGAAGCATTCATGGGTGCAGAAGCAATCAAGAAGCGCCTCGAAACCTTCGACCTCGCAGGAGAAGCTGAATCGCTTCGCCTCGAGATCACCGAGGGCAAGGGTGCAAAGAAGATCCGTGCGATCAAGCGCCTCAAGGTTGTTTCCTCCTTCCTCAACACCGGCACCTCGCCTGCAGCGATGGTTCTCGATGTTGTTCCCGTTATCCCACCAGAGCTGCGCCCCATGGTTCAGCTGGACGGTGGACGCTTTGCGACCTCTGACCTCAACGACCTGTACCGTCGTGTGATCAACCGCAACAACCGTCTCCGTCGCCTCCTTGACCTTGGTGCTCCCGAGATCATCGTGAACAACGAGAAGCGCATGCTTCAGGAAGCTGTTGACGCACTGTTCGACAACGGTCGTCGTGGTCGCCCCGTTACCGGTACCGGTAACCGTGCGCTCAAGTCGCTGTCAGACATGCTCAAGGGTAAGCAGGGTCGTTTCCGTCAGAACCTGCTCGGAAAGCGCGTGGACTACTCGGGCCGTTCGGTCATCATCGTGGGTCCTCAGCTCAAGCTGCACCAGTGTGGTCTGCCTAAGCAGATGGCACTCGAGCTGTTCAAGCCATTCGTAATCAAGCGTCTGATCGACCTGAGCCACGCTCAGAACATCAAGAGCGCAAAGCGCATGGTTGAGCGTAGCCGTCCCCAGGTGTGGGATGTTCTCGAAGAGATCATCCGCGAGCGTCCAGTTCTGCTGAACCGCGCACCAACTCTTCACCGCCTCGGTATTCAGGCATTCGAACCTCAGCTCATTGAAGGTAAGGCTATTCAGCTTCACCCTCTCGTCTGTGCTGCGTTCAACGCTGACTTCGACGGTGACCAGATGGCTGTTCACCTTCCACTCTCGGTTGAGGCTCAGGCCGAAGCTCGCATCTTGATGCTTGCTTCGAACAACATCCTCAAGCCTTCGGATGGTCGCCCCGTGACCCTGCCTACGCAGGACATGATCATTGGTCTGCACCACCTCACCACCGTGAAGGAAGGTGCTACCGGTGAAGGTCGCGCATTCTCTTCCGTTTCTGAGGCAATCCTCGCTCACGACCAGCACTCGCTGGACCTCAACGCCATGGCACGCATTCGTCTGAATGATGTTGTCTTCGGTGAGGGTGAAGCACCTGAGGGTTACGTAGACGGTCCTGTTATCGTCAACACCACTCTGGGTCAGGCACTGTTCAACGAGGCTCTGCCCGCTGACTACCCCTACATCCAGAAGGTTGCTGACAAGGGCACCATCTCCGGCATCGTCAACGACCTTGCTGAGCGCTACCCCAAGACCACGGTTGCTGCCACCCTTGACAACATCAAGGATGCTGGTTTCCACTGGGCTACTCGCTCGGGTGTCACCGTTGCACTCTCCGATGTTCTGACTCCTCCTAACAAGCGCGAAATCGTTGCTGGTTACGAGAAGTTGGCTGCGAAGGTTCAGTCTGAGTTCGAGAAGGGCATGATCACTGACAACGAACGTCGTCAGGAACTGATCAAGATCTGGACCGACGCTACTGCTGAAGTTGCTGAAGCTATGCAGAAGAACTTCCCTGCAAACAACACCATTAACCGCATGGTCACCTCTGGTGCACGTGGTAACTGGCTGCAGGTCCGCAACATTGCGGGTATGCGTGGTCTGGTGAACAACCCTAAGGGTGAAATTATCCCTCGTCCGATCATCTCGTCGTACCGTGAAGGTCTCTCCGTTGTGGAGTACTTCATCGCGACCCACGGTGCTCGTAAGGGTCTGGCTGACACCGCTCTGCGTACTGCAGACTCCGGTTACCTCACTCGTCGTCTCGTCGACGTATCGCAGGATGTCATCATCCGCGAAGAGGACTGTGGCACCACTAAGGGTCTCGACCTGCCTATCGCTGCCGCTAACGCAGCCGGTGAGCTCGTTCGTGACGCCAACGTGGAGAACTCCATCTACGCACGTAGCCTCGCTGCTGACGCAGTCGACGCAAAGGGCACCGTCATCGCCAAGGCTGGCGACGACGCAGGTGACGTTCTGATCGACACTCTCATCGCTGCCGGCATCAACGAGGTCAAGGTCCGTTCGGTCCTGACCTGTGAGTCTGCAACCGGTGTATGTGCTGCCTGCTACGGCCGTTCACTTGCTACCGGCAAGCTCGTCGACATCGGTGAAGCCGTCGGTATCATCGCTGCACAGTCGATTGGTGAACCTGGTACTCAGCTCACCATGCGTACCTTCCACACTGGTGGATCCGCATCGGCTGATGACATCACACAGGGTCTGCCTCGTGTTCAGGAGCTCTTCGAAGCACGTACCCCTAAGGGTGCATCGCCTATCGCTGAGACTGCTGGTCGCATCACCATCGAAGAGACCGACAAGAGCCGTAAGGTAATCCTCACACCAGACAATGGTGACGAGGCTGTTATCTACCCCGTGCTCAAGCGTTCGACTCTCCTCGTATCTGATGGTGACCACGTTGAACTCGGTCAGCAGCTCCAGGTTGGAACCGTTGACCCCAAGGAAGTTCTGCGAGTACAGGGCGTTCGCGCCGTACAGCAGCACCTCGTTGGTGGCGTCCAGGGCGTGTACCGCTCGCAGGGTGTACCTATCCACGACAAGCACATTGAGGTCATCGTTCGTCAGATGCTCCGCAAGGTAACTGTTGTTGAGCACGGTGACACTGACCTGCTTCCTGGAGAGCTCGTAGATCGTTCTCGTTACACCGAGATGAACCGCGCTGCTCTCACAGAAGGCAAGAAGACTGCTTCGGCTCGTCAGGAAGTCCTCGGTATTACCAAGGCTTCGCTGGCTACCGAGTCATGGCTGTCGGCTGCCTCCTTCCAGGAGACCACTCGTGTTCTCACCCAGGCTGCGATGGACGGCAAGTCCGATCCTCTCGTTGGCCTCAAGGAGAACGTCATCATCGGTAAGCTCATCCCCGCCGGAACCGGTCTTGCGAAGTACCGCAACATCTCGGTTGAGGCGACGGAAGAAGCTAAGGCTGAACGCTACCCCAACCGCATCTTCGCGGCTGAGGGTGACTTCACCGACGCTGACCTGAGCTTCGTCGACTTCGAGTCTTTCTCGTCGGATGACTTCTCGGGTAACTACAACTAAGTAGGAACTTACTCGTTACCGAGTTTGTGACTCGCGAAAGCCCCGCCACTTGGCGGGGCTTTCGTCGTTATACGCTGGGCGCATCATGAGTGATCCCACAACCGAGCACCCCGAGTTCTTCAAGCCTGCACCCGAGGAAGAGCCTCAAGGTCTGGGTTTTGCTGGGGTAAACGTTTCGCAGACCACGGAAGATGCCCCTGCGGTTGAGGCTGCGCCCAGCAACCGCACCACCGGTGCCCTAGTTGCCCTCTTGGGCGGCGTGCTCTTTGCCGTTCTCTATGCCCTGGCTGCCTGGGGTTATAGCGCTGCTGCCTGGATGTATGGGGACTCCTCTGAAGGAACGAGTGCTGCGGTCTTTATTCAGGACCGCACCATTGCCTTCTTGACCACTCCTGTTTACTGGCTCACGGCGATTGCCTTCACGCTCTACTTCGTAATTCTCGCGATCCTCATCAACAAGGGCCACTGGCGCACCTTCGTGCTCTGGGGTCTGGTTGTCGCCATCTTGACCTATGCAACCGCTATTGGTGCAGGTCTGCTCACGGTTCGCGCCTGGACGCTGACATTCAGCGAAGCCATTGAGTTTATGTGGCACGGAATTGCCTTCAACCCGGTGGTTTTGGTCGCTGTGGTGCTCTCTCGTGAGATCCCCATCTGGTTTGGTGGCTGGATCGCAGTCAAGGGTCGCAAGCTGCGCGATGCACCTGAAGTGGCTGAGTAGGCAAACTGCCGTTTGACCCCGCCGGGTAGCTGAGATAAGCTTTTGCCTTGGTGCGTTTTGCGTGCCAGAAACACCTTAAGGGTCTACCCACTTTCAACAGTGGTGAACCCCCACGGCATATCTGTCAGAAATGACTTCACGCTCGTGAAGTCGCGGCAGATGTTTAGCTAAATCGTTTAGCGGCTGTCACCGTGCAGTTTTATCAAGGAGTAAATAGTGCCAACTATTAACCAGTTGGTTCGTAAGGGACGTTCGCCCAAGGTCACCAAGACCAAGGCACCCGCCCTCAAGTCGAACCCTCAACAGCGTGGAGTATGCACCCGTGTGTACACCACCACCCCCAAGAAGCCCAACTCGGCTCTTCGTAAGGTTGCTCGTGTCAAGCTCAGCAACGGTACTGAAGTAACCGCCTACATCCCAGGTGAAGGTCACAACCTCCAGGAGCACTCGATGGTGCTCGTTCGCGGTGGTCGTGTAAAGGACCTCCCCGGTGTTCGCTACAAGATCATCCGTGGCGCACTCGACACCCAGGCTGTTAAGAACCGTAAGCAGGCTCGTAGCCGCTACGGAGCGAAGATGGAGAAGAAGTAATGCCTCGTAAAGGTCCCGCTCCTAAGCGTCCCGTTGTCGCCGATCCCGTATACGGCGCCCCCATTGTCACCCAGCTCGTCAACAAGATTCTTCTTGATGGCAAGAAGGGTCTCGCAGAGCGCATCGTTTATGGTGCACTCGAAGGTGTAACCGCAAAGACTGGTGCAGATGCAGTAGTAACTCTCAAGAAGGCACTCGACAACGTGCGCCCCACCCTTGAGGTTCGCTCTCGCCGTGTTGGTGGTTCGACCTACCAGGTCCCCGTTGAGGTTAAGCCTCACCGTGCAAACACCCTCGCACTGCGTTGGTTGACCAGCTACGCAAAGGCTCGTCGCGAAAAGACCATGACCGAGCGTCTCATGAACGAGATTCTCGATGCATCGAACGGTCTTGGCGCAGCAGTCAAGCGTCGTGAAGACACCCACAAGATGGCCGAGTCGAACAAGGCCTTCGCTCACTACCGCTGGTAGTCCGAGCCAAACCCTGTTCACTAACTATTTCGGAGGAATCCTGTGGCTCAAGAAGCCCTCACTGACCTAAACAAGGTCCGCAACATCGGCATCATGGCTCACATTGATGCTGGAAAGACCACTACCACTGAGCGAATCCTGTTCTACACCGGTGTAAACCACAAGATCGGTGAAACTCACGATGGTGCGTCAACCATGGACTGGATGGCACAGGAGCAGGAGCGTGGTATCACGATTACTTCTGCTGCTACCACCTGTTTCTGGAACAAGAACCAGATCAACATCATTGACACCCCCGGTCACGTTGACTTCACCGTGGAGGTGGAGCGTTCGCTCCGCGTTCTCGACGGTGCTGTTGCCGTGTTCGATGGTAAAGAAGGTGTTGAGCCTCAGTCTGAGACCGTATGGCGTCAGGCTGACAAGTACGACGTTCCTCGTATCTGCTTCGTTAACAAGATGGACAAGCTGGGTGCTGACTTCTACTTCACCGTAGACACCATCATCAAGCGTCTGGGCGCTAAGCCACTTGTTATCCAGCTTCCTATCGGTTTCGAGAACACCTTCGAAGGTGTTGTTGACCTGGTAGAGATGCGTGCACTCACCTGGCGTGGAGACGCAAAGGGTGACGTGGAAATGGGTGCCAAGTACGACATCGAAGAGATCCCTGCGGACCTCGTCGACAAGGCAAACGAATACCGCGCTGCACTGATCGAAGCTGTTGCTGAAGGTGACGACGAGCTCCTCGAGCGTTACATGGAAGGCGACACCGACTTCTCGGTGGCAGAAATCAAGAAGGTCATCCGCAAGATGGTTATCGCTTCTGAGATCTACCCCGTGCTTTGTGGTTCTGCTTTCAAGAACCGTGGTGTTCAGCCCATGCTTGACGCTGTTGTTGACTACCTCCCCAGCCCACTCGACGTTGCCGCAACTCAGGGCCACGACGTGCGTGATGAGGAAAAGGTCATCGAGCGTAAGCCTGATGCTTCTGAGCCTTTCGCAGCTCTCGCGTTCAAGGTTGCCGTTCACCCCTTCTTCGGTCGTCTCACCTACACCCGTGTTTACTCGGGTAAGGCAGAGTCCGGTGCTCAGGTGCTCAACGCAACTAAGGACAAGAAGGAACGTATCGGCAAGATCTTCCAGATGCACGCCAACAAGGAAATCCCTGTTGACATCATGTCTGCTGGTCACATCTACGCCGTGATCGGTCTGAAGGACACCACCACTGGTGACACCCTCTGCGATCCTGCAAACCCCATTGTTCTTGAGTCCATGAGCTTCCCCGAGCCTGTTATCTCGGTTGCTATTGAGCCCAAGACCAAGGCTGACCAGGAGAAGCTGGGTACTGCTATCCAGAAGCTTGCTGAAGAAGACCCCACCTTCCGCGTAGAGCAGGACCAGGAAACTGGTCAGACTGTTATCTCCGGAATGGGTGAGCTTCACCTCGACATCCTCGTTGACCGTATGCGTCGCGAGTTCAATGTTGAGGCCAACGTGGGTAAGCCTCAGGTTGCCTACCGTGAGACCATCCGTCGCACTGTAGACAAGCACGACTACACCCACAAGAAGCAGACCGGTGGTTCAGGTCAGTTCGCAAAGGTCCAGATCTCGCTCGAGCCTCTCGCAGTAGAGGGCGACAAGATCTACGAATTCTCAAACCAGGTAACTGGTGGACGTATTCCTCGTGAATACATTCCATCGGTAGACGCCGGGTTCCAGGCCTCCATGGCAGTCGGCGTTCTCGCTGGCTACCCCATGGTCGGCGTCAAGGGCATCCTCCTCGATGGTGCCTACCACGACGTTGACTCATCGGAAATGGCCTTCAAGCTTGCAGGCTCAATGGCCTTCAAGGAGGCGGCCCGAAAGGCTGACCCCGTTCTTCTCGAGCCACTTATGGCTGTTGAAGTTCGTACTCCAGAGGAGTACATGGGCGATGTTATCGGTGACCTCAACTCTCGCCGTGGACAAATTCAGTCCATGGAAGATGCAACGGGTGTCAAGGTCGTTAGCGCCCTTGTCCCCCTGTCGGAGATGTTCGGATACGTCGGTGATCTGCGGTCTAAGACCTCAGGTCGCGCTGTGTACTCGATGACTTTCGACAGCTACGCCGAGGTCCCGAAGGCTGTCGCCGACGAGATCGTCCAGAAAAACAAGGGCGAGTAATCTCGTCTCTTGTGAGTTCAGTAAAATAATCCAAACCCTGTAGTTTCCAACCGGAAGCTACTCGAATGTCCTAGGAGGACCCCGTGGCTAAGGCCAAATTCGAGCGCAACAAGCCTCACGTAAACATCGGTACCATCGGACACGTTGACCACGGTAAGACCACTCTTACCGCAGCGATCTCCAAGGTTCTCGCTGACACCTACCCATCCGCAACCAACGTTCAGCGCGACTTCGCGTCGATCGACTCCGCTCCTGAAGAGCGTCAGCGCGGTATTACCATCAACATCTCGCACGTTGAGTACGAGACCCCCAAGCGTCACTACGCACACGTTGACGCACCTGGCCACGCCGACTACATCAAGAACATGATTACCGGTGCTGCTCAGATGGATGGCGCAATCCTCGTGGTTGCTGCTACTGACGGTCCTATGGCTCAGACTCGCGAGCACGTTCTGCTCGCAAAGCAGGTTGGTGTTCCTTACCTCCTCGTTGCTCTGAACAAGTCCGACATGGTTGACGACGAAGAAATCCTTGAGCTCGTTGAGCTCGAGGTTCGTGAACTCCTCTCCAGCCAGGGCTTCGATGGCGACAACGCTCCTGTTGTTCGCGTATCCGGCCTCAAGGCTCTCGAGGGTGACGCAAAGTGGACCCAGTCGATCTTGGACCTGATGGAAGCTGTTGACGCTTCTGTTCCAGACCCAATCCGCGACAAGGACAAGCCATTCCTCATGCCCGTTGAGGACGTCTTCACGATCACTGGTCGTGGAACCGTTGTTACCGGCCGTGCAGAGCGTGGAACCCTCGCGATCAACTCTGAAATCGAAATCGTTGGTATTCGTCCCACTCAGAAGACCACCGTTACCGGTATCGAGATGTTCCACAAGCAGCTCGACGAAGCTTGGGCTGGCGAGAACTGTGGTCTTCTTCTTCGCGGTACCAAGCGTGAAGATGTTGAGCGCGGTCAGGTTATCGTAAAGCCTGGTTCCGTTACTCCTCACACCAACTTCGAAGGAACTGCCTACATCCTTTCCAAGGATGAGGGTGGACGTCACAACCCATTCTTCGGAAACTACCGTCCTCAGTTCTACTTCCGTACCACTGACGTGACCGGCGTTATCACCTTGCCTGAGGGCAAGGAAATGGTTATGCCTGGTGACACCACTGACATGACCGTTGAGCTGATTCAGCCCATCGCCATGGAAGAGGGCCTCGGCTTCGCTATCCGTGAGGGTGGTCGTACCGTAGGTGCTGGTACCGTAACCAAGATCATCAAGTAATTTCACTATTACTGATCGGAATGCCCCGGCCTATGGCCGGGGCATTCTTCGTTAACGGCTAGATTTATGGGTGTGAGTGTGAAGCGGAAACAGGTGGCCGGCTGGAGTGCCGTGGCCCTCATCTCGCTCACCGTGATTATCTTGATCGCTCAGTGGTCCAGGACTATTCCTGAGGTTGCCGTCTTCATTTCGTACTATCGAGGAACCACCGCGCTCCCAGAGGGAGCTCCTGTGGGCTTACCTGCCTGGCTTGGCTGGCAACACTTCCTCAACATGTTCTTCCTGTTGCTCATCATTCGCACCGGTTGGATCATTCGTTCTAAGAAGCGTCCCCCCGCTTTCTGGACTCGCAACGATGAGGGCATCCTGAAATACACCGGCCCTGCACAGCGCATGGGCATCTATCACTGGTTCCACCTGTGCCTGGATTTCTTGTGGGTGCTCAACGGAATTGCCTTTATGGTGCTGTTGTTTGCCACGGGTCAGTGGATGCGTATCGTTCCTACCTCCTGGGACATCTTCCCCAATGCTGCGTCGGCAGCTCTGCAGTATGCGTCGCTGCGGTGGCCCATGGAGAACGCCTGGGTGAACTACAACAGCCTGCAGGTTCTCGCCTACTTCGTCACGGTGTTCATCGCGGCACCCATTGCTATCAAGACCGGTCTGCGCTTGTCACCCATCTGGCCTAAGCAGGGCTGGTTGCACCGCGTCTTCCCTGAAGACCTTGCGCGCAAGCTGCATGTGTTGGTCTTGTTCTACTTCTTCATCTTCATCGTGGCTCACGTCACCTTGGTCTTCACCACCGGTGCTCTTCGGAACCTCAACATGATGTTTGCGGCCAATGACGGAACGTCATGGCTGGGTGCAGGCATCTTTGGTCTGGCTGTGGTGGTCATGGTGGTGGGCTGGTTACTGGCTAAGCCCAGCATCTTGAAGCCGATTGCTCGCTTGTCTGGAAAAGTCCAGGGTTAAACCCTTCCCCGTGAGCGGAAGCTCATGTGCAGGGAATTGTGACAGGCAGGAATAGCCTTGGTTTCATGTGGGCGACGCTGAAGTCACTGCTCCCAAGCCGAGCAGACTATTCCGCCCTACCTAGAACTTGGAAGTCTGACCTTCTCGCTGGCCTCACCGTCGGTATCGTGGCATTGCCACTGGCTCTTGCCTTTGGTGTCAGCTCAGGGGTGGGTGCCGAGGCTGGTCTCATCACAGCTGTGGTTGCCGGGTTTATTGCAGCCGTCTTTGGTGGATCTAATGTGCAGGTCTCCGGTCCAACCGGTGCCATGGTTGTCGTGCTGGCCCCGATTGTTGCCACCCATGGTGCGGGCTCTGTCATCATTGTGGGCCTGATGGCCGGTGTCATTGTGCTGCTGTTGGGATTGTTCCGGCTGGGACGCTCAGTGTCCTTTATTCCGTGGCCAGTTATTGAAGGCTTCACTCTCGGTATCGCCGTCATCATCTTCGTGCAGCAGATTCCTGCAGCGGTGGGTTCTCCCGAGTTCGTGGAGTCCACCAATGCGGTGGTCTCTGGAATCAGTGCCATCGTGGCCGCGAATGTGGACTTGGCACTGTGGTCATTAGGTGCTGTGCTGATTATTGCTCTGATCATGGTGATCACCCCCAAGTTCATCCCCGTCGTTCCCGGCTCCATCATTGGCATCATCGTGATTACGGTAGCCGCTGAGCTGACCGGGTCACCACTGGTTCGAATCGGGGAGCTTCCTAGCTCCCTCGGCCTTCCCGCGCTACCTGACTTTGCTGGAGTCAACCTGGGGGAGTTAGTTGTTCCAGCCTTCGCTGTTGCTGCACTTGCCGCCATTGAGTCTCTGCTCTCAGCACGCGTGGCAGCCAGCATGGCGAACACGGGAGTGTTCAACCCAGACCGTGAACTCGTGGGACAAGGACTGGCTTCTGTCGGGTCGGCACTCTTTGGTGGCATGCCTGCCACCGGTGCCATTGCCCGCACCGCCGTGAACGTGCGCTCGGGTGGTAAAACCCGAATGGCCTCGATTGTTCACGCAGTGGTGTTACTGGGTGTGGTTTATCTGGCCACCGGCCCTGTCTCACGCATTCCTCTTGCTGCGCTCGCCGGAGTGCTCATGGTGACGGCCGTGCGCATGGTGCCGAGCAAGGCAGCGTGGAAGATTCTGCGCAGCACCAAACATGACGCCACGATATTTATTGCCACCGCGGTGATTACCGTTGCTCTCGATCTGATCGAGGCAGTCGTGGTGGGCATTGTGGTGACGGTGCTCTTCTCTATCCGTGCACTGATCATGCGCGGCAAAGTTCACCAGGTTGAATTACCAGGGCCTTCGGCTTCGGGCGATGAGCGTATTGCGTTATTCCGCATTGATGGTGCGCTCTACTTTGGTGTGGCCGACAAGATTCACGAGGAAGTCACCACCCATCCAGATGTGACCGTGGTGATTATTCAGCTCTCGGGCGTGCAGTTCTTAGATGCCACCGGAGCGCAGATTCTGGCGGAGATCGTGATGCAACTGGAGCGTGACGGCAAAACCGCCATTATCAAGGGGATTCCCGAGCAACACCGGGAGCTCATTACCCGTGTGGGCGTATTGGGAGAGCTGCGCCACCCCAACCACTTGTTTGATAATTTAGGGCTCGCGGTAGCCCACGCACGCTCGCATATAACACGCGAAGATGCTGCAACGGCGGAAGGTCTGCCGAGACCCTTCTTTAGCTGAGGTAACTGTGGCGTGTTTGCTGGGCAAACTCCTCGACACGCCCGGGTTGCACTCCGGTTGTATTGTGTGGCAGACTCTTCAAGTTCGACATTTTCTGCCTTTGTGCAGAAATCACTACCCTGGCAGTGCATAACGACGGAATCATTCCGATCACGTTAGGCCGCAGGTAGAGGACATCGCCAAAGCTCTCCGTTGAGCCTGGGGTAACCCAGACTGTGTCGCGTTCGCGCGGGACGAGAGCCTAAGCACATTGACATGTAAACAGTGGTGCGACACCTAAAAGTAGAGTGCCAGCGTTTTAACGCGAAGCGTCCAATGCAGCTCCGAGGCTGTAAGACGCTCTGAATGAAAGAGAGAGTCACATGGCGGGACAAAAGATCCGCATTCGACTTAAGTCATATGACCACGAGGTCATTGACTCCTCGGCGCGCAAGATTGTTGACACTGTAACCCGTGCGGGTGCAACTGTTGTCGGCCCTGTGCCCCTTCCTACCGAGAAGAACGTGGTTTGTGTAATCCGTTCTCCTCACAAGTACAAGGACAGCCGCGAGCACTTTGAGATGCGCACCCACAAGCGTTTGATCGACATCGTCGACCCCACGCCCAAGGCTGTTGACTCGCTCATGCGTCTTGACCTTCCTGCTGATGTCAACATCGAGATCAAGCTGTAGAGGTCACCATGGCAAATCCAACTAAGACTGTTAAGGGTCTGCTCGGCAAGAAGCTGGGCATGACTCAGGTATGGGACGAGAACAACAAGCTTGTTCCCGTTACCGTTATCGAAATCACCCCCAACGTGGTTACTCAGCTGCGCACCGTTGAGAAGGATGGCTACGAAGCTATCCAGATCGCTGGCGGCGCTATTGACCCTCGCAAGGTAAACAAGCCTGCGACCGGTCACTTTGACAAGGCAGGCGTCACGCCTCGCCGTCACGTCACTGAGGTTCGCACCCCCGACGCTTCTTCTTACAGCGTTGGCCAGGAGCTCACCGTTGACTCCACCTTCGAAGCCGGCCAGAAGGTCGACGTCATGGGTACGAGCAAGGGTAAGGGCTTCGCCGGTGTTATGAAGCGTCACAACTTCAAGGGTGTTTCCGCATCTCACGGTGCACACCGTAACCACCGTAAGCCCGGTTCTATCGGTGCTTCTTCGACCCCCAGCCGTGTCTTCAAGGGCATGCGCATGGCCGGTCGTATGGGTGGAGAGCGCGTCACCGTGCTCAACCTCAAGGTTCACGCAGTAGACGCAGAGAAGGGCCTCTTGCTCGTCAAGGGCGCTGTTCCCGGTGCACGTGGCCGCCTCGTATTCGTTCGCAACGCAGTGAAGGGGGCGTAGTCCATGGCTACCGTTACCACTCTCGACGTCGTTGACCTCAAGGGCAAGAAGGCTGGCTCTGTAGAGCTTCCTGCTGAACTCTTTGACGTCACCGTCAACGTCCCACTGATCCACCAGGTTGTTGTAGCTCAGCTTGCTGCTGCCCGTCAGGGTACGCACAAGGTCAAGAGCCGCGGCGAGGTTTCTGGTGCAGGTCGCAAGCCTTTCAAGCAGAAGGGAACCGGTCGCGCTCGTCAGGGTTCGATCCGTGCTCCTCACATGACTGGTGGTGGAATCGTCCACGGACCAACCCCACGCAGCTATGCACAGCGCACCCCCAAGAAGATGATTGCTGCAGCTCTGCTCGGTGCTCTCTCTGACCGCGCACGTGGTGGACGTCTCCACGCCGTGACCGCATTCGGTGAGAACGCACCTTCGACCAAGGTTGCATCTGACTTCTTGAACACCATCGCTAAGAGCAAGAACGTACTGATCGTTCTTGACCGTAACGATGAGCTTTCGCTCAAGAGCGTTCGCAACCTGCCTAACGTTCACGTTCTGAACTCAGACCAGCTGAACGCATACGACGTGCTCGTCTCTGACGACATCGTGTTCACTCAGGAAGCAATCACTTCCTTCGTGAACAGCAAGAAGAAGGATGAGGTCAACTAATGACTCTCGACGTGTGGAACAAGGACCCTCGCGATGTCATCATCGCTCCGGTCGTTTCGGAAAAGAGCTACGGACTCATCGATCAGGGTAAGTACACCTTCCTCGTTGACCCTCGCTCAAACAAGACCGAAATCAAGCTCGCTATCGAGAAGATCTTCTCGGTTGAGGTTGCTTCGATCAACACCCTGAACCGTCAGGGCAAGACCCGCCGTACCAAGTTTGGCCAGGGCAAGCGCAAGGACACCAAGCGCGCCATTGTCACTCTGAAGTCTGGCTCCATCGACATCTTTACGGCCGTTGGCTAAGCGGAACGGATAAAGAGGACTAATCATGGCTATTCGTAAGTACAAGCCCACAACCCCGGGCCGTCGTGGCTCGAGCGTTGCGGACTTCGCTGAAATCACTCGTTCGACTCCTGAAAAGTCGTTGCTGCGCCCCCTGTCTAAGACCGGTGGCCGTAACAACCAGGGTCGTATCACTACCCGTCACATCGGTGGCGGCCACAAGCGCCAGTACCGCGTTATCGACTTCCGTCGTAACGACAAGGACGGCGTATTGGCCAAGGTCGCTCACATTGAGTACGACCCCAACCGCACCGCACGTATTGCACTGCTTCACTTCCTTGATGGAACCAAGCGCTACATCTTGGCTCCCAACAAGCTGAACCAGGGTGACTTCGTGGAGTCGGGCGCAAGCGCCGACATCAAGCCAGGTAACAACCTGCCTTTGAAGAACATCCCCACCGGTACCGTCATCCACGCGATCGAGCTCAAGCCCGGTGGCGGAGCAAAGATGGCACGTTCCGCTGGTGCATCTGTTCGTCTCGTTGCTAAGGACGGCCCCTATGCGCAGCTTCGTCTGCCATCGGGTGAAATCCGCAACGTTGATGCTCGCTGCCGCGCCACCATCGGTGAAGTTGGTAACGCCGAGCAGTCGAACATCAACTGGGGTAAGGCTGGCCGCATGCGTTGGAAGGGCGTCCGCCCAACCGTTCGTGGTGTTGCTATGAACCCAGTCGACCACCCACACGGTGGTGGTGAGGGTAAGACCTCCGGTGGTCGTCACCCTGTCAGCCCCTGGGGTCAGAAGGAAGGCCGCACACGCCGTCCTAACCAGGAAAGCGACAAGCTCATCGTTCGCCGTCGTACCGTCGGCAAGAAGCGCTAGTAGGAGTTACAGAAGATGCCACGCAGTCTTAAGAAGGGCCCCTTCGTTGACGAACACCTGCTCCGCAAGGTTGTTCGCCAGAACGAGGCCAACACAAAGAACGTAATCAAGACCTGGTCGCGTCGATCGATGATCATCCCCGCGATGCTCGGTCACACGATTGCAGTTCACGACGGTCGCAAGCACATTCCTGTGTTCGTTACCGAAACCATGGTCGGTCACAAGCTCGGTGAATTTGCACCGACTCGTACCTTCCGCGGTCACGTGAAGGACGACAAGAAGGGCCGTCGCCGCTAACCGCGGTGACGATAGGAGGAATAGAAATGGTGGAGTCAGTCGCACGTGTGCGTCACATCCGCGTTACCCCTATGAAGGCTCGACGCGTTGTTAACCTGATCCGTGGAAAGCAGGCTCACGAAGCTCTCGCGATTCTGAAGTTCGCACCTCAGACCGCATCCGAGCCCGTATACAAGCTTGTTGCTTCGGCAATCGCTAACGCTCGTGTCAAGGCAGATGCTGCAAACGCATTCCTTGACGAGCAGGACCTGTTCGTCTCGGAGGCTTTTGTCGACGAGGGTGCAACCCTGAAGCGTTTCCGTCCCCGTGCACAGGGTCGCGCATTCAAGATCTTGAAGCGCACCAGCCACATCACTGTCGTACTTGCTACCCCCGATGAACTCGTGGTTGCTGGCAAGGCTGCGAAGAAGGAGGCCAAGTAATGGGCCAGAAAGTAAACCCCTACGGCTTCCGCCTGGGAATCACCACTGACCACGTGTCACGTTGGTTCTCCGACAGCACGAAGAAGGGTCAGCGTTACTCTGACTTCGTGACTGAGGATGTCAAGATCCGTCGCATGCTGAGCGAGACCCTCGACCGTGCAGGTGTTGCACGTATCGAGATCGAGCGCACCCGTGACCGCGTCCGCGTCGACATTCACACTGCCCGTCCCGGCATTGTGATCGGTCGCCGTGGCGCCGAGGCTGAGCGCATCCGCGCTGACCTCGAGAAGCTCACTGGCAAGCAGATCCAGCTCAACATCCTCGAGGTGAAGAACCCCGAGGCTGAGGCTCAGCTGGTAGCTCAGGGTATTGCTGAGCAGCTTGCAGGTCGTGTGGCTTTCCGTCGCGCAATGCGTAAGGGCCTTCAGGGCGCTCAGCGCGCTGGCGCCAAGGGTATTCGTATCCAGGTGTCCGGTCGTTTGGGTGGCGCTGAAATGAGCCGCTCCGAGTTCTACCGTGAAGGTCGTGTGCCTCTGCACACCCTGCGCGCGAACATCGACTATGGCTTCTACGAAGCCAAGACCACCTTCGGCCGTATTGGTGTGAAGGTATGGATTTACAAGGGCGACATCACTAACAAGGAACTTGCTCGCGAGCAGGCAAACCAGAAGAGTGTCCGTCCCGAGCGTAGCGACCGTCCCCGTCGCGCCCCACAGGGCGAGAAGGCTCCGGTTGCAGCAGGAGTTGAGGCATAACCATGTTGATTCCACGTCGAGTAAAGCACCGTAAGCAGCACCACCCAGGTCGTTCCGGCCAGGCAACTGGTGGTACCAAGGTGTCGTTCGGTGAGTTCGGTATCCAGGCTCTGACCCCCGCATATGTGACTAACCGTCAGATCGAGTCCGCTCGTATCGCGATGACCCGTCACATCAAGCGTGGTGGAAAGGTTTGGATCAACATCTACCCTGACCGTCCTCTGACCAAGAAGCCAGCTGAAACCCGCATGGGTTCCGGTAAGGGTTCACCAGAGTGGTGGGTAGCTAACGTCAAGCCAGGCCGCGTGCTCTTCGAGCTCAGCGGTGTCAACGAGACCATTGCTCGTGAAGCAATGACTCGTGCAATCCACAAGCTGCCCCTCAAGGCACGCATCATCAAGCGCGAGGAGGGTGACGCATAATGGCTATCGGATCCAAGGAACTCGGTTCCAACGACCTAGACACCTTTGACAACGAGCGTCTCGTAGAAGAGCTCCGTAAGGCGAAGGAAGAGCTGTTCAACCTGCGCTTCCAGTCGGCTACCGGCCAGCTCGAGAGCCACGGACGACTCCGTGCTGTCAAGCGCGATATCGCACGCATCTACACGGTTCTCCGTGAGCGCGAGCTCGGTATTCGTGCAACGCCTGCTGCAGCAGCTGCTCCAGCAAAGGCTGAGAAGAAGACCAAGGCCGTCAAGGCCGAGACCGCGGAGGAGACCGAATAATGGCTACCGCAAAGGCTAAGAAGGCCGAAGAGACTGAGGCAATCGTTCGCGGTTACCGCAAGGTTCGTCGTGGTTACGTAACCAGCGACAAGATGGACAAGACCATCGTTGTCGAGGTTGAGGACCGCGTTAAGCACCCTCTCTACGGCAAGGTTATTCGCCGCAGCTCGAAGGTTAAGGCTCACGATGAGCTGAACACCGCCGGCATCGGTGACCTAGTTGTTATCAGCGAGACCCGTCCGCTCAGCGCTTCCAAGCGCTGGCGCCTGGTCGAAATCGTCGAGAAGGCTAAGTAGGCCTCGCCTACTTCGTAAAAGGAGTTAGAAGTGCTTCAGCAAGAATCACGCGTCAAGGTTGCCGACAACACCGGCGCCAAGCAGCTGCTTACGATTCGCGTTCTCGGTGGTTCCGGTCGTCGTTACGCCGGTCTCGGTGACGTCATCGTTGCAACCGTCAAGGACGCAATCCCCGGCGGAAACGTTAAGAAGGGTGACGTCGTCAAGGCAGTCATCGTTCGTACCGTGAAGTCGACCCGTCGTCCCGACGGTTCATACATCAAGTTCGACGAGAACGCAGCAGTCATCCTCAAAGCGGATGGCGAGCCCCGCGGTACTCGTATCTTCGGACCAGTCGGTCGCGAGCTTCGCGACAAGAAGTTCATGAAGATCGTTTCATTGGCACCGGAGGTTATCTAGTCATGGCGAACATCAAGAAGGGTGACCTGGTTCAGGTCATCACTGGTCGCACCCAGGCTCGCGGCGGAGACCGTGGCAAGCAGGGCAAGGTAATTGAGGTTCTCACCGAGCGCAACCGCGTCATCGTTGAGGGTGTCAACTACATCACCAAGCACACTCGCGTCGGTCAGACCGAACGTGGTGCAAAGACCGGTGGCATCGAGACCGTAGAGGCTCCGATCCACATTTCCAACGTGGCCATTGTTGACCCCTCAACCAAGAAGCCAACTCGCGTTGGTTACCGCGTTGAGACTGTCACCAAGAACGGCGCAACCAAGTCGGTTCGCGTTCGTTACGCCAAGAAGTCAGGTAAGGACCTGTAATGACTAACACCACAGTTGCTGGCAAAATCCAGCCACGTCTCAAGGGAAAGTACAAGGAAGAACTTCAGAAGGCTCTTGCCACTGAACTCGGCCTGAAGAACGTTCACGAGATCCCAACCCTCACCAAGATCGTGGTGAACATGGGTGTTGGTGAAGCAGCCAAGGATGGCAAGCTCATCGACTTCGCTGTCGCTGACCTCACCGCTATCACTGGCCAGAAGCCTTCTGTAACGAAGGCTCGCAAGTCGATTGCACAGTTCAAGCTGCGTGAAGGACAGCCCATTGGCGCACACGTCACACTTCGTGGCGACCGCATGTGGGAGTTCCTGGACCGCCTCTTGGCACTGGCCCTTCCTCGTATCCGCGACTTCCGTGGTCTTTCTGACCGCCAGTTCGACGGAAACGGTAACTACACCTTTGGTCTCACCGAGCAGACAATGTTCCACGAGATCAACCAGGACAAGATCGACCGTCCTCGCGGTATGGACATCACTGTTGTGACGACTGCCAAGAACGACGACCAGGGTCGCGCACTGCTAAAGGCATTGGGCTTCCCCTTCAAGTCGGTAGAAACCTCTACCAACTAAGCACCACAGGTCGCCGCCCGCGTAACGGACGGCGAAACCTGGTGAAAAAAGGATAAACACATGACAATGACAGATCCGGTCGCAGACATGCTGACCAGACTGCGCAACGCGAACTCGGCACACCACGACACCGTGTCCATGCCGAACAGCAAGCTCAAGACGGGTATTGCTGAAATCCTCAAGTCTGAGGGTTACATCGCGAGCTGGGAAGTTGCAGACGCACGCGTCGGCAAGACCCTGACGCTGAACCTTAAGTACAGCGCAGACCGTCACGCTTCCATCGTCGGCATCAAGCGCGTATCGAAGCCTGGTCTTCGCGTATACGCAAAGTCGACTGAAATCCCCAAGGTCCTCGGTGGCCTCGGTATCGCCATTCTGTCCACCTCTAGCGGTCTTCTTACTGACCGTCAGGCTGAGAAGAAGGGCGTAGGTGGGGAAGTCCTCGCCTACGTGTGGTAACCGAGAATGTCACGTATTGGTCGTCTTCCTATTGACATCCCTGGTGGTGTAACCGTGACCATTGAAGGTCAGGACGTTACCACTAAGGGTCCTAAGGGCGAACTGAAGCTCACCATTGCTTCTCCTATCACTGCTGTGATCGAAGAGAACCAGGTAGTTGTGAGCCGCCCCGATGACGAGCGCAACTCGCGCTCGCTGCACGGTCTGACCCGTACCCTCATCGCTAACCAGATTGTTGGCGTAACCCAGGGCTACGAAAAGGGTCTCGAAGTTGTCGGTACTGGTTACCGTGTTGCTTCGAAGGGCGCAGGCGTTGAGTTCGCACTCGGCTACTCGCACTCCATCACCGTGGAGCCTCCTGCAGGCATCACCTTCACCGTTGAGGGCAACAACAAGCTCATGGTGAGCGGCATCGACAAGCAAGCCGTCGGTGAAGTTGCTGCAAACATTCGTAAGTTGCGTAAGCCTGAGCCTTACAAGGGCAAGGGTGTGCGTTACGCCGGCGAGATCGTTCGCCGCAAGGCCGGAAAGAGTGGTAAGTAGCCATGGCTCTCGGAACTCGAGGAAAGTCTAAGTCGGCCGCACGCGACCGCCGTCACGCACGTCTTCGCAAGAAGATCGAAGGAACTGCTGTACGCCCACGTTTGGTCGTTACCCGTTCCGCTCGTCACGTATTCGTTCAGCTCGTGGACGACTCACAGGGTGTCACCGTTGCTTCGGCATCGACCCTTGAGTCAGACATGCGCACGTTCGCTGGCGACAAGACCGCTAAGGCACGCAAGGTTGGCGAACTCGTCGCTGAGCGCGCAAAGAAGGTCGGAATTGAAGCTGTGGTCTTCGACCGCGGTGGAAACAAGTACGCCGGTCGCGTTGCTGCGATCGCCGATGGAGCCCGAGAGGGTGGATTGAGCCTGTGAGCGAGAACACTGTTAACGAAACTGAAGTTGTTGCAGACGCAGCAGCTGTCGAGGTTGTAGCCGTGGACACCACTAACGAGCCTCGTGAGGCACGCCGTGGTGGCCGTGAGCGCAACCCCAACAAGGATCGCAACCGCGACCGCGACGCTGAGAAGAGCCAGTTCCTCGAGCGCGTCGTCACCATCAACCGTGTATCCAAGGTCGTCAAGGGTGGTCGTCGCTTTAGCTTCACCGCACTCGTCGTCGTCGGTGACGGTAACGGTATGGTCGGCGTCGGTTACGGCAAGGCTAAGGAAGTACCTCTCGCGATTTCGAAGGGTGTTGAAGAAGCTAAGAAGGCTTTCTTCCGCGTTCCTCGCTCGGGTAGCACCATTCCTCACCCCGTACAGGGCGAGGCAGCTGCCGGTGTCGTACTTCTTCGTCCCGCTGCTGCTGGTACCGGTGTTATCGCCGGTGGTCCAGTGCGTGCCGTACTTGAGTGCGCAGGCATCCACGACGTTCTGAGCAAGTCGCTCGGTTCGTCGAACACCATCAACATTGTTCACGCCACCGTAGAAGCACTGAAGCAGCTCGAAGAGCCTCGCGCAGTTGCCGCACGTCGTGGCCTGGACCTTGACCAGGTTGCTCCTGCACGTTTGATTCGCGCAGAAGCTGAAGCTGCAAAGGCAGGTGCCTAATGGCCGCTCGTCTGAAGGTTACCCAGATCAAGTCCGTAATTAGCGAAAAGCAGAACCAGCGCGACACACTTCGCAGCCTGGGTCTGAAGCGCATTGGCGACATCGTCGTCAAAGAGGACAGCCCCGTAAACCGCGGATACGTTCGCACCGTGGCTCACCTCGTCAAGGTCGAGGAGATTGACTAATGGCTGAAGAGAAGAAGGACGCCGCAAAGGCTCCTGCGAAGGCTGCTGCCCCCAAGGCTGCCGCTGCTAAGGCACCTGCTGCCAAGGCTGCTGCTCCTAAGGCCGCTGCCGCTAAGGCTCCTGCAGCGAAGGCTGCAGCACCTAAGGCCGCTGCTAAGCCAGCTGCTGAGAAGGCTGCTGCTCCCAAGGCTGCTGCAAAGCCCGCTGCTGAGAAGACCGAAGCCCCCAAGGCAAAGGCTGCAAAGTCTGTTGCTAAGAAGGTTGAAGTTGAATCTCGCGAACAGGTCCTCAAGGTCCACCACCTTCGTCCCGCCGCTGGCGCGAAGAAGGCAAAGACCCGCGTAGGCCGTGGTGAAGGTTCTAAGGGTAAGACTGCGGGTCGTGGTACCAAGGGTACAAAGGCTCGTTACCAGGTCAAGATCGGCTTCGAGGGTGGGCAGATGCCTCTGCACATGCGTACCCCCAAGCTTCGCGGCTTCAAGAACCCCTTCCGCGTTGAGTACCAGGTTGTAAACCTGGACGCTCTCGCTGAGCTGTACCCCAACGGTGGAGATGTCACTATTGCTGACCTCGTTGCCAAGGGTGCTGTTCGCAAGAACGAGAAGGTCAAGGTTCTCGGTAACGGCGACATCGCTGTTAAGCTGAACATTGCAGTTGACAAGGTCTCGAGCTCAGCAGAGCAGAAGATCGTCGCCGCAGGTGGTTCAATCAAGTAACCACTCGCTGGTTGCGCAAACGTAGCGTTGCTGGCTCCCCTTCGGGGGAGCCAGTGCGCGTTACACCTAGATTTACAGGAGTCATTTGTGATTAGTGCAGTAGTACGTATTTTCCGTACTCCAGATTTGCGCCGCAAGATTGGCTTCGCGCTGGGCATCATCGCCCTCTTCCGCTTGGGATCGTTCATCCCCAGCCCCTACGTTGACTTCGGTAACGTACAGGTCTGTCTGAACGCCAACCAGAACACTTCTGGTCTGTATGAGCTCGTCAACCTGTTCTCCGGTGGCGCACTGCTCCAATTGAGCATCTTTGCTCTGGGCATCATGCCCTACATCACCGCTTCGATCATCGTGCAGTTGCTGCGCGTGGTCATCCCTCACTTTGAGACCCTGCACAAGGAAGGTCAGGCTGGCCAGTCCAAGCTGACCCAGTACACCCGCTACCTCACCATTGCGCTCGGTGTTCTGCAGTCCACCACCCTGATTACTGTTGCTCGCTCCGGTGCACTCTTCGGAACGAACTCCACCCCTGAATGTTCACAGCTACTCACCAACGACGCCTGGTACGCCATCTTGCTCATGGTCATCACCATGACTGCTGGTACTGGTCTGATCATGTGGATGGCTGAGCTCATCACCGAGAAGGGAATCGGTAACGGAATGTCGTTGCTGATCTTCACCTCGATTGCAGCTGGCTTCCCTCGCTCACTTGGAAACGTTTTCGCTGCACGCGGCCTGAACACTCTGCTGATCGTTTTGGCTATGGGTCTTCTGGTCATCGTCGCCGTGGTCTTTGTGGAGCAGTCGCAGCGTCGTATTCCGGTTCAGTATGCCAAGCGCGTGGTGGGTCGTCGTACCTACGGTGGTAACAACACCTACATCCCCATCAAGGTCAACATGGCCGGTGTGGTCCCCGTGATCTTCGCTTCGTCACTGTTGTACTTGCCTGCTCTGATTGCTCAGTTCAACCAGCCTGCAGCTGGTCAGCAGCCTGCTGAGTGGGTTACCTGGGTTTCGACCTACCTGGTCAAGAGCGACCAGCCTTCCTACATGGCATTGTTCTTCCTGCTGATTGTGGGCTTCACCTACTTCTACGTCGCAATTACCTTCAACCCTGAAGAAGTTGCCGACAACATGAAGACCTACGGTGGATTCATCCCCGGTATTCGTGCCGGTCGCCCCACCGCGGAGTACCTGGACTACGTCCTCACCCGCATTACTCTTCCCGGTTCTTTGTACCTCGGAATCATCGCAATCTTGCCGTTGATCGTTCTGGCTCTCGCTGGCGCCAACACAGACTTCCCGTTTGGCGGAACCTCCATTTTGATTGTTGTGGGTGTGGGGTTGGAGACTGTTAAGCAGATTGATTCTCAGCTGCAGCAGCGGCACTACGAAGGGCTCTTACGCTAATGACGGGAACTCGCCTGCTACTCATCGGTCCTCCCGGCGCAGGCAAGGGTACACAGGCAGCCATTCTGGCTGACACGTACTCCATTCCCGCCATCTCCACCGGTGACATCTTCCGTGCAAACGTGAAGAACGAAACTCCTCTGGGGCTCGAAGTGAAAGCCATCATGGCTCGCGGTGAGTATGTTCCTGACTCCCTCACGAACGCCATTGTGGAAGACCGTCTGCATGAAGCAGACGCTGTCTCAGGCTTCCTGCTCGATGGCTACCCTCGTACCATTGACCAGGTGAACGAACTTGACCGCATGCTGTCGGCAGACGGTAAGGCACTCGATGCTGTTGTCTTGATCACTGCTGACACTGATGAAGTTGTCGGTCGTTTGCTCAAGCGTGCCGAGATCGAAGGCCGAGCTGACGACACCGAAGAGGTCATCCGTCACCGCATGTCTGTCTATGAAGAGCAGACCGCTCCTCTGATCAACACCTACTCTGCTCGTGACCTCGTTGTCACCGTGGATGGTCTGGGTGCTGTTGAAGAAGTTACTTCTCGCATCGTTGCTGCTTTGGCAGACAAGGGTGTTCAGGCCTAAGCCTGTATCTGATGGGTTTCCGCACCAACATCTATAAGTCCCCAGCTCAGCTGAGGTTGATGGTGGAACCCGGACTCATCACCGCTGCCGCTCTTGATGCAGCACGCCCTCTCATTCGTGCGGGTGTCTCCACGCTCGAGATTGATGCTGCAGCCGAGAAGGCTATTCGCGACCGTGGTGGCGAACCCAACTTCATGCTGGTTCCCGGTTACCGTCACACCGTGTGTGCATCGGTGAACGACGAAGTCGTTCACGGCATTCCCGGTGGACGCATCCTCGAACCCGGAGATATTGTCTCCATCGACGCTGGTGCGCAATACAAAGAGTGGAATGGCGACTCCGCCATCACTGTTGTCGTTCCAGACCCCAGCCGTCCTGAGGTTGTGGCAGAGCGTGAACAGCTCTCAAAGATCACCGAAGGCTCCCTCTGGGCAGGTATTGCTCGCCTCTCCAAGGCAAAGTATCTCAACGAGGTTGGCGACGGCATCCAGAGCTACATTGAACTTGAAGGCCAAAAGGTCGGCCACCGTTACGGCATCCTGACCGATTACATCGGTCACGGCATCGGCCGCGAGATGCACGAAGCTCCTCCGGTGTTCAACTACCGCGTGAAGCAAAAAGGTCCAGAAGTAAAGCCCGGATTGGTTGTTGCTATTGAACCCATGGTCGTCATGGGCAAGATCGACACATATGTCGGCGAGGATGACTGGACCGTCATTACCGAAGACGGTGGCATGGCTTCGCACTGGGAACACTCGGTTGCCGTGCACAAAGATGGAATCTGGGTTCTCACCGCACATGACGGTGGCGCGGCTGGTTTGGCACCGTTTGGTGTCGTTCCCACCCCCATTGCCTAAATCCCAGTTGGATTTCTGCGGGAATATCACATAAGCTTGGACTTTGGTGTCTGTTGCCATGCCTTTGGCGTGTCGTCAGAAATCATTTTGCATCCGCAAGACCAGTAATCCCCAATAAAGCGATAAGTGAGTTATGGCCAAAAAAGACGGCGTCATCGAGATCGAAGGTTCGATCACCGAAGCGTTGCCCAACGCAATGTTCCGCGTTGAGCTGACTAATGGCCACAAGGTTCTTGCCCACATCTCGGGCAAGATGCGCCAGCACTACATCCGAATCCTCCCTGAGGACAAGGTCATCGTAGAGCTCAGCCCTTACGACCTCACCCGTGGACGTATCGTCTACCGCTACAAATAAGGGTTACTGAGAAGTAACGGCCTGTTTTACAGGTACGAAGACAGCGATAAAAGGAAAGAACAATGAAGGTAAACCCCAGCGTTAAGAAGATCTGTGACAAGTGCAAGGTCATCCGTCGCCACGGCAACGTCATGGTGATCTGCGAGAACCCTCGTCACAAGCAGCGCCAGGGCTAGTCGAAAGACTCCCACAAATTTTCACTCGCAAGAGTGATCTCGCGGTTCGCCGCAACAACTAAACAAAGCATTTCCAAGAACTTACGCAAGTAAGGGACACCTACGGTTGGAGGCCGTGGCACCGGAAATGCTCCACACCTCCACTACACACAAGGAGATGCCACCATGGCACGTCTTGCCGGAGTAGACATTCCCCGCGAAAAGCGCGTGGAAGTTGCACTGACATACATCTACGGCGTTGGTCGTACGCGAGCACTAAAGACTCTCGCTGACACCAACATCAGCGGAGACATCCGCGTCAAGGACCTCACCGACGACCAGCTGGTCGCACTGCGTGACTACATCGAAGGTACTTTCCGCGTAGAGGGTGACCTCCGCCGTGAAGTACAGGCCGACATTCGCCGCAAGGTTGAGATCGGTAGCTACGAAGGTATCCGTCACCGTAAGGGTCTTCCTGTCCGCGGACAGCGCACCAAGACCAACGCGCGTACCCGTAAGGGACCAAAGCGTACCGTCGCCGGCAAGAAGAAGGCTAAGTAATCCGCTTCGCGGGTTTTAGCCCCCTCATTAGGTTTTAGGAGAAATCATGGCAGCACCTAAGTCGGCAGTTCGCAAGCCGCGTAAAAAGGACAAGAAGAACGTTGCTGTGGGCCAGGCCCACATCAAGAGCACGTTCAACAACACCATCGTGTCGATCACTGACACCACTGGTGCAGTAATCAGCTGGGCATCGTCTGGCCAGGTTGGCTTCAAGGGTTCACGTAAGTCGACTCCCTTCGCAGCACAGCTCGCAGCAGAGTCTGCAGCACGCCAGGCACAAGAGCACGGCATGAAGAAGGTAGACGTTTTCGTCAAGGGCCCCGGCTCTGGTCGTGAAACTGCAATCCGTTCGCTTCAGGCCGCTGGCCTCGAGGTTGGTTCGATTTCCGATGTGACCCCACAGGCTCACAACGGTTGCCGTCCACCTAAGCGTCGTCGCGTTTAGTCTTTCCCCCCGTTTTATAACTCAATAACCCCGCTCACGCGAGTGTCATATATCGGACACTCAGCCGAAAGGAATACATAGTGCTCATTGCACAGCGCCCCACGCTTTCCGAAGAGAACATCTCTGAATACCGTTCACGTTTCATCATTGAACCGCTGGAACCTGGTTTTGGTTACACCTTGGGTAACTCCATGCGTCGTACCCTGCTCTCCAGCATTCCTGGTGCAGCAGTAACCAGCATCCGTCTGGATGGCGTACTCCACGAGTTCTCCACCATTCCTGGTGTCAAGGAAGATGCAACTGAAATCATCCTGAACATCAAGTCTCTGGTTGTTTCCAGCGAGCACGACGAGCCCATCACCGCTTACCTCCGTAAGCAGGGTTCCGGTGTTGTTACCGCTGCAGACATCTCCGCACCTGCTGGTGTTGAGATCCACAACCCTGAGCTCGTGATCGCAACCCTGAACGACAAGGCAAAGTTCGAACTCGAACTGACCATCGAGCGTGGCCGTGGCTACGTCTCCGGTAGCCAGAACCGTTCCGAGTTCTCCGAAGCAGGTCAGATTCCTGTTGACTCGATCTACTCTCCAGTACTCAAGGTGACCTACCGCGTCGAGGCAACTCGTGCCGGTGAGCGCACTGACTTCGACCGCTTGGTCGTTGACGTTGAGACCAAGCAGGCCATCACTCCTCGTGACGCAATGGCTTCTGCTGGACGCACCCTGACCGAACTCTTCGGTCTGGCACGCGAGCTCAACACTGCTGCTGAAGGTATCGAGATCGGTCCTGCACCAGTTGACGCAGTCCTCAGCTCTGAGCTGTCGATTCCTGTTGAAGACCTCGACCTCTCTGTTCGTTCCTACAACTGCCTCAAGCGCGAAGGTATCAACACCGTTTCTGAGCTCGTAGCTCTCTCCGAAACTCAGTTGATGAACATCCGCAACTTCGGTCAGAAGTCGGTCGACGAGGTTCGCGACAAGCTCATCGAGATGGGTCTGTCACTCAAGGATTCTGTCCCCGGATTTGACGGAGCACACTTCTACGGTGGCTTCGACGAAGACGAGAACATCTAAGCGACTGTCTTCATAGACACGTCACAGTATTGATTTACGGAGATATAAAAAATGCCTACCCCAACTAAGGGTCCTCGCCTCGGAGGCGGTCCTGCACACGAGCGCTTGATGCTCGCGAACATGTCCGTTTCTTTGTTCACTCACAAGTCGATCAAGACCACTGAGACCAAGGCAAAGCGCCTGCGTCCCGTGGCTGAGCGTCTCATCACGTTTGCAAAGCGTGGAGACCTTCACGCACGTCGCCGTGCGCTGTCGATCCTGCGTAACAAGGAAGCTGTTCACATCCTTTTCGCTGAAATTGCTCCTCTGGTTGCTGAGCGTGAGGGCGGCTACACCCGCATCACCAAGCTCGGTTACCGCAAGGGCGACAACGCTCCTCTCGCACAGATCGAGCTCGTGCTCGAGCCTGTCAACAAGAAGCCTGCAAAGGCTAAGCCTGCTAAGGCAGAGGCTCCCAAGGCTGCTGCACCTGTAGCTGCTGAGGTTGTTGAGGAAGTTGTTGTTGACGAGGTGACCGAAGAGGTCGTCGTTGACGCAGCTGGCGAAGCTGAAGTTGAAACCGTTGTTGAAGAGACTGTTGTAGAGGTTGCTGAAGAAGCACCCGCTGCAGAAGCTACTGAAGAAGAAGCTAAGTAGTCCTTCCACGAACTGCAACGAAACCCCGGTGCTGGTCACCGGGGTTTCGTCGTTAAACCCCCAGCCTCCGAAGACTTTAGACTCGAAGACGTGACTACCGAGGACAGCGCCATCGACGAAGGTTCAGTAGAACCCGTCGAAGACGACTTTGCTGACCTCGTTCCCGCCGAAGGTATTGTGCGGGTGCGCATTGACTTCGGCTATGACGGAACGGATTTTGCGGGCTGGGCTAAGCAGCCGGGTCTGCGCACCGTAGAAGACACCTTGGAGCAGGCCTTTGCTCAGGTGCTACGCATGGAGGTTTCTCCTCGCATCGTGGTGGCTGGTCGCACCGACGCCGGCGTTCATGCCGCGGCTCAGGTCGCTCACGTTGATATTCCGCTGGAACAACTCATTAGGGTTTCTTATTCACGCTTGGAACGCCGTGAACTGCAAGAGCAGGGTGGCATTCCATTCGTGGACGGCATTGCCCAGGTTCCCCAGTCCATGCTGCATGCTCTGCTGCGCCGCGTGAACGGCTCCATGGGCCGCGGAGCAGACGTGGTCATTAACACCGTTGTGGTTGCCCCTTCAGGCTTTGACGCCCGGTTCTCCCCCCTGGCCCGTCGTTATGAATACCGCATTGCGGATGGTCTGGAACACCTGAACCCGATCGAGCGTCGCAAGACCACCTTCAGCTTCTATTCACTCGACGTGGACGCCATGAACGAGGCGGCAGCCATGATGCTTGGCCTGCGTGACTTTGGGGCGTTTTGCCGCCCCCGTCCTGGCGCGACCACGATTCGTGAATTGCACGAGTTCCACTGGGAACGCCAGGAAGACGGCGTGATCGTGGCCAGGCTTCAGGCAGATGCGTTCTGTCACTCCATGGTGCGCTCGCTCGTCGGGGCCTGTGTTGCAGCAGGATCCCAGTCCAACAGCCTGGAAGAGATTGAAACACTTCGTACCAAAGCAGAACGTACCAGTGTGTTCAAGGTCATGCCTGCCCAAGGATTGACCCTGATGGAGATTATTTACCCTCCCGATGACGAGGTCGGAGCGCGTGCAGACCTTACCCGGAGCCGTCGCGAATTGACCGACGACGCTCCCATGGCGTAAATTAGACCCTTGGTGCTTGTTCCACGTGGACAGGCCGCCGAAGTTGAGCCCTCGACTGATGGGTTCTAGCCAGATTCTGGATTAGAACGCAACGACTGAGCGGGATACACGGACCACTCATTTCGACAAGAAAGCAGTATTACTGTGACTCGTACCTTTACGCCTAAGGCATCAGAAGTTACGCGCGGCTGGGTCATCATTGACGCAACCGACGTCGTGCTCGGACGCCTCGCATCTCACGCAGCAACCATTCTGCGTGGCAAGAACAAGGCCACCTACACTCCTCACATGGACATGGGTGACTTCGTCATCATCGTCAACGCAGACAAGGTTGTCCTCACCGGCAACAAAGCTGCACAGAAGAAGGCATACCGCCACTCTGGTTACCCAGGCGGCCTGCGTTCCACCACCTACACCGATCTTCTCGAGAAGAACCCTGAGCGCGCTGTGGAGAAGGCTATTCGTGGCATGCTCCCCAAGACCTCACTCGGTCGCGACCAGTTCCGCAAGCTTAAGGTTTACCGCGGCGCTGAGCACCCTCACGCTGCACAGCAGCCCAAGGTATACACCCTCACTCAGGTAGCTCAGTAGAGCCTCGAAGATTTAGATAAAGGATTAAGTAATCATGGCGGATAACGCAGAAATCGAGACCGAGGCCGTAGAGGTCACCGAGTACTCAACCGAAACTCCTGTCGCAGCAGCCCCTAAGGCTCCTCGCGCAATCCTCAACGTTCCTGGTGCAGCTGTAGGTCGTCGCAAGCAGGCTATTGCTCGCGTACGCCTCGTACCCGGTTCCGGCAAGATCACGGTCAACGGCCGCGAGCTCGCAAACTACTTCCCCAACAAGCTGCACCAGCAGCTCATCAACGACCCTTTCACCGTGCTTGAGCTCGGTGGCGCATATGACGTCGTTGCACGCATCAGTGGCGGTGGCCCTTCCGGTCAGGCAGGCGCACTGCGTCTGGCTATTGCCCGTACATTGAACGAGATTGACCGCGACAACAACCGCGCAATCCTGAAGAAGGCTGGCTTCTTGACTCGTGACGCTCGCGTCATCGAGCGTAAGAAGGCTGGTCTCAAGAAGGCTCGTAAGGCTTCTCAGTTCTCGAAGCGTTAATCTCGCTTCTCTAGAAGTAATCGACTGTCCCTTGGCACGTCTATTCGGCACGGACGGTGTCCGAGGTTTAGCAAACCGTGAACTCACGGCAGACCTAACCTTGGCACTGGCCCAGTCGGCCGCGGTGGTTCTCACCAGCGGTCGCAGAGCTGAAGCCAGACGAGCTGAGGGACGTCGTGCTACTGCGGTCATTGCCCGCGACCCACGCATCTCTGGTGAGTTCCTCACTGCAGCGCTGTCTGCTGGCCTGGCCAGCTCAGGCATCGATGTATTGGATGCTGGCGTGATTCCCACGCCTGCAGCTGCCTTCTTGGTCAGCTCGATCGGTGCGGACTTTGGTGTGATGGTCTCGGCCTCCCACAATCCTGCCCCTGATAACGGCATTAAGTTCTTTGCCTTCGGCGGAACGAAGCTCCCTGATGAGGTCGAAGACCGCATCGAAGCTTCATTAGACGCCGATCACCTGCTGCCTACCGGTGGTGAGGTTGGTCGTATTCGTCGCTTCGCCGATGCGGAAGACCGCTACGTCATTCACCTGCTGGGCACTCTGCCCAACAAGTTGAACGGTCTGCACGTGGTGCTGGACTGTGCACACGGTGCTGCCTCCGCCATCTCACCTGAAGTCTTCACCGACGCGGGCGCGAAGGTCACGGTTATTGCCGCAGACCCAGACGGTCTCAACATCAATGACGGTGTGGGCTCCACTCACCTCGACGTGGTGGCTGCTGCTGTGCTGGCTCACGGAGCCGACATTGGTATTGCCCACGATGGTGATGCTGACCGCTGCTTGGCAGTCGATGCCCAGGGCAACGTCATTGACGGCGACCAGATCATGGCTATCCTCGCGGTGTCAATGAAAGAACGTGGTCGCCTCAAGAACGACACTCTCGTTGCCACCGTGATGAGCAACCTTGGTCTTCACAAAGCCATGAACAAGCACGGCATCAAGGTCATCCAGACTGCAGTCGGCGACCGCTACGTGCTCGAAGGACTAGCTGAACACGACGCTGCACTCGGCGGTGAACAGTCTGGTCACGTCATCATGACCGAACACGCCACCACTGGTGACGGTATTTTGACCGGTCTGCACTTGGTCGCTGAAATGGCTCGCACCGGCAAGACCATTGCTGAGCTTGCCTCAGTGATGACCGTCTTCCCCCAGATTCTTGTCAACGTTCGCGGTGTTGATCACCGCTCATTAGGCGGCAACGCAGCAATTGATGCTGCTGTTGCTGCTGCAGAGGTTGAACTCGCAGACACCGGCCGTGTCTTGTTGCGTCCTTCTGGAACCGAACCCATGGTTCGCGTCATGGTCGAAGCTGCCGATCAGGCAACTGCAGACCGCTTGGCACACAGCATCGCTGATGTGGTCAAGGCAGAGCTCGCGCTCTAGTTCTCTTCTTCTCTAGATCTTGCGCAGCAAGACAGTCGAGACCGCATGGTTTGCTGCCTTACGCAGCACCAATGTTGCCCTGGACCTAGTGGGTCGAATGTTCTCTTCCAAGTTAGGAAGGTTGATGCGTTCCCAGAAGCCCTTGGCCGTCTCACGCGCTTCGTCCTCGGTGAGCGAGGCATAGCGGTGGAAGTAAGAATCAGGGTCGGAGAAAGCTCCGCGCTGAAGTGAGAGGAAGCGATCCTGATACCAGGTGGCAATGTCTTGGGTGCGAGCATCGACATAGACAGTGAAGTCAAACAGGTCACTCACGGCTAGCCCACCACCAGAGGTGGGGGGCTGAAGTACATTGAGTCCCTCGACAATGAGAACATCAGGCTGGCGAACCACAACCTTCTCGTCGGGCAAGATGTCATAGCTCAGGTGGGAATAGACCGGAGCAGTGGCCTCAGCGGCACCGCTCTTAATCTTGCTGACGAAGCGCAGCAATGCGCGACGGTCATAGGACTCCGGGAATCCCTTGCGGTCCAAGATGCCCCGGCGTTCCAGCTCAGCGTTGGGATAGAGGAAGCCATCGGTGGTCACAAGTTCAACGCGGGGGGTGTCCTCCCAGCGAGCCATCAACATCTGCAACAGACGGGCCACGGTGGACTTCCCCACGGCAACAGAGCCAGCCACGCCAATGACGAACGGCGTGGTGGTGGCGCGCTCGCCGAGGAAGTTGGAGGTGTCGCGGTGCAGCTTTCGTGCGCCAGAGGCATAAATAGAGAGCAACCTGCTCAGCGGAAGATAGACATCTTCTACTTCCTGCAGGTTGAGGCGGTCTCCTAGGCCTCGCAGGCTCTCAATATCTGCCTCGGTCAGGGGAGAAGCGGTGGTGGGAGCAAGCTCAGCCCATTCATCACGGGAGATCTCCACAAAGGGAGTCGTGTGCACAGAGATGGCACCGGTTTGCTCAAGCTTCACCTGCCTATTCTGCCCTACGCGGGCGTTATGCCGCTCGTGAACTAAACTGGAACCCTTATGTGTGGAATCGTGGGTTACGTCGGTCAGCAAGACACTCTTGCCGTTCTTTTGGGCGGTCTGAAGCGTCAGGAGTACCGCGGATATGACTCGGCAGGTGTTGCAATCCTGACCGATGGTGGCACCCTGGAGACAGCCAAGAAGGCTGGAAAGCTCCAGGCGCTCGTTGACCTGCTTCAGGCAAACCCCCTCATTCCTGGTCACACCGGTATTGGCCACACTCGCTGGGCCACCCACGGTGGACCCACCGATGTGAACGCCCACCCTCACTTGGGTGACGACGGCAAGCTTGCCCTCATTCACAACGGCATCATTGAGAACTTCGCTGAGATCAAGGCAGAACTCCTGGCTAAAGGCTACGAGTTCGAATCTGAGACTGACACTGCTGTGGCAGCTGTTCTTCTCGGGGACGTCTACCGCGAGGTCGGTGACCTGCGCGAAGCAATGCGCCTAGTGGTCAACCGTCTCGAGGGTGCCTTCACCCTGCTTGCGGTTCACACCGATGCCCCTCACCTCATTGTTGCTGCTCGCCACAACTCACCACTGGTGATTGGTTTGGGCGACGGAGAAAACTTCCTCGGCTCTGACGTTGCCGCATTCGTGGAATACACCCACCGCGCAGCAGCTGTCGGCCAGAACCAAGTTGTGGCGATCACGCCAGACGGCGTTGAGGTCGTGGACTTCGATGGTAAGCCTGTCGAGATCGAAGAATATGAAATCGCTTGGGATGCGTCTGCATCGGATAAGGGCGGTTGGTCTTCCTTCATGGCGAAGGAAATCACCGAGAACCCCGACGCTGTGGCGAACACCGTTCGCGGACGCGTTGTGGATGGTCTCGTGGAAGTACCTGAACTGACCGAGATGGGCGATGCTGTCTTGAACGGCATCAACCGCATCATCTTGGTTGCCTGCGGCACGGCGTCCTATGCAGGCATGGTCGGCGCCTACGCCATTGAGCAGTGGGCACGCATTCCTGTTGAGGTTCAGCTCTCACACGAGTTCCGTTACCGCGACCCCGTGATTACCCCGGAGACCCTGATCATTTCGATCAGCCAGTCAGGTGAAACCATGGACACCTTGATGGCGGTCAAGTATGCCCGCGAACAAGGTGCCCGCACCATCTCCGTGTGTAACACCCAGGGTGCAACAATCCCTCGCGAATCTGATGCTGTGGTCTACACCCACGCAGGTCCTGAGGTTGCAGTTGCCTCCACCAAGGCTTTCGTTGCACAGATCACCGCGCTCTACTTGATTGGTCTGCACATCGCAGGTTCCAAGAAGACCGTAGATGAGAAGGAACTCCGCCGTCTCGCTACTGACCTCCAGGCTCTGCCTGCCAAGGTCACCAAGGTTCTCGAGACCGGTGAAAAGATTGCTCAGCTCGCCAAGTGGATGAGTGACACTCCTTCGGTTCTGTTCCTGGGTCGTCACGTGGGATACCCCATCGCACTTGAGGGTGCTCTCAAGCTCAAGGAGCTTGCGTACATCCACGCTGAAGGCTTCGCTGCCGGTGAGCTCAAGCACGGTCCCATTGCGTTGATTGATCACGGTCAGCCCGTGTTCGTTATTGTTCCGAGCCCTCGCGGTTCAGCTCTGATCCACTCCAAGGTTGTCTCCAACATCCAGGAGATTCGAGCACGTGGTGCTCGCGTCATCGCGATTGCCGAGCAGGGCGATGCAGCTGTTCTTCCCTATGCAGATGAGGTCATCCAGATTCCTCTGGCCGACCCCATGTTCGAACCCATCCTCGCGGTGGTGCCACTGCAGATCTTCGCGATGGAGCTCGCAGACGCCAAGGGCTTGGACGTTGACCAGCCACGTAACCTGGCCAAGTCGGTCACGGTCGAATAGCCACTCATGATTCTGGGAGTGGGGGTCGACATTGTCGACATCGCTCGCTTCACGCGGGCGTTAGAACGCACGCCCAAGCTGGGGGAGCGTCTCTTCACCGATGCTGAGCGCGAGCTTCCCGCGAACTCGCTTGCTGGTCGCTTCGCCGCTAAAGAAGCATTGATCAAAGCCTTTGGTGGCTCTGGTTCGATGACCTTTCACGACATGGTCGTGATCAAGGACGAACTGGGAAAGCCATCATTTGATCTAACCGGTGCTGCAGCGGAGATGGCCAGCTCCAAAGGCATCGACAGCCTCCACCTCTCCATCTCTCACGATGCCAATGCTGCTGTTGCGTTCGTCGTTGCCGAAGGAAGTGCAGCATGAGCCACACTCCTTTCCGCATTGCCAAGGTGAACACGGATGCCATTGCTGGCAACGTGAAGCGCCTGTATGAGATCACCGGTGTTGACGACGTGCTCATCGTGGTCAAAGCAAATGCCTATGGCCACGGCATGGTGCCCGCTGCGAAGGCAGCGCTCGCCGGCGGAGCAACCTGGCTGGGAACAGCAGACATCGCCGAAGCGCTGGTACTGCGTGAAGCAGGCATCACGGTACCTGTTCTGTGCTGGATCCACGCACCAGATGAAACCTTCGATGAAGCTGTCGAGAACGACATCACTCTGGGTGCTGTCTCGGTTTCACAGCTCAACGTGATTGCTGCCGCTGGACACCGTGCCCACAAAACCCCTCGCGTTCACCTCAAACTCGACACAGGCCTGAGCCGTAATGGCTCCAGCCCTGAACAGTGGGCTGACTTCATGCGCACCGCAGCAGAACTTCATGCTTCTGGAGACCTCGACGTTGAAGGTGTGATGAGTCACCTCTCCAACACCTCCGACGCTGATGATCTCGAGCAGCTCAAGGTGTTCACAGTGGGACTCTCTGAGATCAAGGACGCTGGCCTGGAGCCACAGTATGTTCATCTTGCCGCTTCACTGGCAGCATTGACGCTGCCCGAGACCCGCTTCAATATGGTGCGCTCCGGTATTGCCGCCTATGGCATTGCTCCCACTGAAGAGCTTCGTCCAGAGCAGTTCGGACTCACACCTGCCATGACACTGGAAACCAGGGTGGTGGCTGTTCGTCGCGTTCCCGAGAACACCGGTGTGAGCTATGGGTATCTCCACCGCACGGCAGGTGAGAACACCCTGGCATTGATTCCTCTTGGCTATGGCGATGGCATCAACCGCGATGCGTCCATGAACGGACCCGTTCTGCTCAACGGAGAAACCTATCCCGTTGCAGGTCGCATCGCGATGGATCAGTTCTTGCTTAACGTGGGCGATGACCCCGTTGTTGTCGGCGATCACGTGGTTCTCTTCGGTGACCCAGCATTGGGGCAGCCTTCGGTTCACGACTGGGCTGCAGCTGCGAACTCCATTGCCTATGAGATTGTCACGCGCCTGATTGGCACCCGACTCGATTATGAGTACGTAGGGAACGCCTAATGCTCGGAACTCGCACAATTGAGAATCCGGACCAGATGCATGAACTCGGCCTCGAGCTGGGCAAGGCACTGCGTGCGGGCGATGTGTTGGTGCTCACCGGACCCCTCGGTGCCGGCAAGACCACGCTGACACGAGGTATTGGTGAAGGCCTGGGTGTTCGTGGTCCTGTGACCAGCCCCACTTTTGTGTTAGCTCGCACACACCCCAGCCTGGTTGATGGCCCACCTCTGGTTCACGTGGATGCCTATCGTTTGAACAGTGCTGTTGAACTCGATGATCTCGACATCGACTTCGCTCATTCCGTTGTCGTGGTCGAGTGGGGTGCCGGCATGCTCGATGGCATCGTGGACTCCTGGCTCGATGTCGTCATTGAACGCCCCGAGGGCGCCAATGCGGGTGAACTCGGCGAGGAACTCATTGAGCCCCGCACAGTGATTCTGACTGGGCATGGCAAAAGGTGGGAAGCAGCATGAGCAACGTCATCCTTTCCATCGACACGTCAGCAGGCACCAGCATTGCTGTAGTGAAGGACGGAACAGTCCTGTCTTCTCGCTCCACCCCCGACACCATGCGTCACGCTGAGATCATCGGCAGCTTTATCCATGAAGTTCTGAGTGAGGCAGGGATTGCCTCCAGCGAGGTGACCCACGTTGCTGCTGGCATGGGACCCGGACCCTTTACGGGTCTTCGGGTGGGGATTGCTGCCGCCGATGCGTTCGCATTCGGCGCAGGGGCAATCCTGCTACCCATGAATAGCCACGACGCTATTGCTCTTGAGTTCTTGGATACCGATCCTGAAAACAACGTCGCGGTCACCACCGATGCTCGCCGCAAGGAAGAGTATGTGAGTTTCTATACCGGCTTGGATGACCAGGGTTGCCCCATTCGTGCACATGGGCCTGCCATTCAGAAGCCTGGTGAATACATCGTGACCGATAGTGCCTATGTTCAGGCCACGGAAGTCCCGGCCAGCTGGCTCGGTGTTCTGGCCGAGCGTATGTTGGTTGCAGGAAGAGCTTTCCTTCCCTTCGAGGCGC
The DNA here is from genome assembly GCF_029892845.1 of Aurantimicrobium minutum. Taxonomy (GTDB): domain Bacteria; phylum Actinomycetota; class Actinomycetes; order Actinomycetales; family Microbacteriaceae; genus Aurantimicrobium; species Aurantimicrobium minutum_B. The sequence continues at coordinate 117,654 of NZ_JARXVT010000002.1, read as the reverse complement.
TCTATCTGCGCTCGCCGGATGTCACCATGAGCAACGGTCCCAAGCGGGTTGTGCAAGAGATGCGGGGTGGTCAGAAATGATCGACAGCATCGTGTTACGTCAAGCAACCACTGATGATGTTCCCGCCATCATGGATATCGAAACTCCTGTCTTTGCTGGTGAAGCCTGGTCTATGGAAGCGATGGCTCGGGATGTGGGAGACAGGAACTGTTTCTATCTCGTCGCCGAAGCACACACGGATGTTCTGGGCGGTGAGCCCAGTGTTGTGGCATATGCCGGGCTCTTGGCTCCCCGAGGCTCAGGTGATGGAGATATTCAGACCATTGCTGTTCTGCCCGAGTTCCGCAGCTCTGGTCTCGGACGCCGTCTGATGACGGCGCTGCTGGATGAAGTAGAAGCACGCGATGCCAAGCGAGTCTTTCTTGAAGTCCGTGCAGACAACCCTCATGCGATTGCGCTTTATGCATCCTTGGGCTTTGAAGAGATTGCTGTTCGTCCTGGCTACTACCAGCCCGAAGGTATTGACGCCGTGATCATGAAGAAGGGAGCTGATCTGTGATGAACCGTGACGCTCCTTTAGTCCTCGGTATTGAGACCAGTTGCGATGAGACCGGTATCGGCATTGTTCGTGGTCGCGAACTCCTCGCTAACGTCATTGCCTCCTCGATGGATGAGCACGCTCGCTATGGCGGTGTTGTCCCCGAGGTTGCTGCACGTGCCCACCTGGAGGCACTGCGCCCAGCCCTGACTGAAGCTGTTGCCACCGCGGGCATCAGACTCGAAGACCTTGATGCTGTCGCGGTGACCAGCGGCCCAGGTTTGTCAGGTGCCCTGATGGTGGGCGTTGGCGCAGCGAAGGCACTGGCGCTGTCTCTGGATAAGCCGCTCTATGCCGTGAACCACCTGGTGGGCCACGTGGGTGCTGATGTTCTCGGCGAAGAAGGTCCCCTCGAATACCCCACGATTGCCTTGTTAGTTTCTGGTGGTCACACCTCGTTGCTTCTTGTTCGTGATCTCACGAGCGACGTTGAACTACTGGGGGAGACCATCGATGACGCTGCAGGTGAAGCCTTTGACAAGGTGGCCAGAATATTAGGTCTGCCCTATCCCGGAGGTCCCCAGATCGACCGCGTTGCGGCCGAGGGTGACCCCAAAGCTATTCGCTTCCCCCGTGGGCTCACACTTCCGAAGGACATGGAGAAGCACCGCTACGACTTCTCCTTCTCAGGTTTGAAAACAGCGGTTGCCCGCTGGGTTGAGGTGCGCAGAGACGCCGGGGAAGAGATCCCCATCGCTGACGTGGCTGCCAGCTTCCGTGAAGCTGTCATTGATGTGCTCACCAGCAAAACAATTGCTGCGTGTAAGGACTATGGGGTTCCTCGGCTTTTGCTGGGAGGTGGCGTTGTAGCGAATGCACGCCTGCGCGAAGTCGCGCAGCAGCGTGCTGACTCTGCCGGGGTGGAGCTGCGTATTCCCGCCTTCTCGCTTTGTACTGACAATGGCGCGATGATTGCAGCGCTGGCGTCCGAGCTCATTATGGAAGGCGCAGAACCTTCCTCGCTGAACTTTGGAGCTGACAGCACACTCCCAGTTACAGACATCCATGTTCACTAAAATTGAACTATGACTGAAAAAGCTGCACCCAAGACCCCTAAAGCTGCCAAGCCTGTGACCGTGGTCACTCCTGAGCCTGTGATGGCACCCAAGACCAACATCTTGGCCATCGTTGCACTCGTCACCGGTATTGCCGGCCTGACCGTGATTCCTTTCGTTTCCAGCATTGTTGCTGTGGTGACCGGACACATGGCACGCAAGGAAGTTCGTCGCACCGGCGAGCAGGGTGACGGTCTTGCACTGGCTGGTCTCATCACCGGATACATCGGTATTGGCCTTGGTGTTCTGGTTGCCATTCTCGTTGTTGCCTTCTTTGGCGTCGTGATTGCTTCAGGAATCAACCAGTACGGCTACTAAGTTGGGTCTGTGAGTATCAACAGCGCAGAAGCCAGACTCGCTCGCTATAACCCGTGGGCATTTGTTTCTTTAGCGTGCGTTCTTTTGCTGGTTCTCGGAGTCTTTGCCGTCTATTTCGGCAATAAGGCTCTGAAAGAAATCAAGAAGAGTAACCAGCGCGGCATGAAGCTTGCCCAGTGGGGCGTTGTTCTCGGTTATGTCGAGATTGTCTCCGGCGTGATTGTGTTCACGGCCATCTTGGCCATTACGTACTGATCCTCAACCCCTGCAGAGTGTGAACTCGAGCTGGGCCCCAGCTGGATTCACAGTGCCGTTGCGGCTTGGGGTTGAGTGAAGAGAAGACCAGAATAGTAAAGCAATGAATACCGACATCTTTGACTACTTCAGCCAGACTGAACTTCCTTCGCCCACTCTTCCTGAGGCTGAGGTTGTGGCACTGGTTGAGAAGCATTTCGGCGTTGTCACCTCAGCTTCATCACTGGGTAGTCAGCAGGATCAGAACTTCATCTTGCGCAGACAAGATTCCGGGGAAGTTCTCGGTGTCCTCAAACTCAGCAACCCAGCCTTCAGTGAACAAGAAATCCACATGCAAGACGAGGCTGCAGCACACCTTGCCAGCAAGATAGACCTGCGCATCCCCTCCATTGTTGAGGGCGATACCGGTGCAATGTCGGCACTGTTTGAGACCTCTCAGGGCGTGATTCATGGCCGCGTGATTAAGTTCATTCCGGGCAACAGTCTGATGGGCTCGGGATACTTATCTCCTCACGCGATTGCGCGCTTGGGCGAGATTGCAGGAATGGTGAGCAGCGGACTCGCAGACTTCTCTCACGCTGCCAGTGGAAGAGTGCTTCAGTGGAACTTGCTCTTTGCGGAAAAAGTCATTGAACAGCTTCTGAGTGATGAACCCGATGCCGAGGTCACGAAGCTCGTCCACAAGGCACTGGAGATGACCTCTCCAATTCTCAGCACTGTTGGCCCGAACCTGCCTCAGCAGCTCGGCCACTTCGACATCACCGACGACAACGTGATGTGTCCGGAAGATTCGTCAGTTCCTGACGCCGTGCTCGACTTCGGTGATGTTGCCACTTCCTGGGCTGTGGGAGAAATTGCCACCACAGTGTCTTCGATGCTTCACCACGATGGCGTTGAGCCATTCAGTGTTCTGCCTGCCATTGCCGCATTCCACTCGCTTCGTCCGCTCAGCGATGATGAGATCGACGCGCTCTGGCCCTTGGTCATTCAGCGCGGTGCTGTGTTGGTGCTCAGCGGTCGCCAGCAGAGCCGCATTGATGAAGACAATGACTATGCCACCAGCGCGCTCGACCGCGAAATGCGCATCTTGGTCCAGGCTCTGTCTGTCCCACCAGCAGTGATGTCAGCAACCATTCGCCACCACCTGGGGCTTAATGCACCTGTTGCTTCGGTGTGGTCCGGGGGCAATCTGCTTTCTTCCCTCACTCACGTGAAGGTGCTGGATGCCAGCACCACCTCACCTCTCAACGATGAGGGTGCGTGGCTGGCATCAGAGACTCTCGAGCATGCTGCCCTGGCTGCTCTCGACAGCGGTGCAAATCTCGCAGTGCTTCCGGCATGGCAACCCGTGCTCGCTGGTGCTCCTTCTCGCACGCCAAAGACGCCAAAGACCATTCCCACCCATGCCACCATCTGGCTGGCTGAAGCTACAGAGTTTTCCACGACGCATGCTCTGGAAATAGCACCCGGAGTAGTGAGTGTCACCGCTGGTGGCCAGACGGTGGAATTCCGTTCGGCACAGATTGCAAGCACCACACTGCCAGCACGTGTCGCTATCACTGTCGCCATGGTCAATGATTCTGTAGATGTTCCTGCCATGGTCAGTGCTGAATTAGCAGCAGGATGGCGAAGCCTGTTCGGTGATCCCTCGCACGCTCTGGGTATTGATCCGAGTCCAACAGCACCGGACCACTTACTTGAGCGTCGTGAAAAAGTCCTTGCTGAAGTGCAAGAGCACTACTACCAGCACCCTCCTCAGATGGAGCGTGGATGGCGTGAATATCTGATGGATGTCAACGGCCGCGTCTATCTCGACATGGTGAACAACGTCGCCTCCGTCGGCCACGCCCACCCGAAGGTGGTCGAGGCAGCGACCAACCAGATGCGGTTGCTCAACACCAACTCCCGTTTCAACTATCACTCGATTACTGAATACGCAGAGCTCATCACGGAGACTCTTCCTCCTGAGCTCGACACCGTCTTCTTCGTGAACTCAGGCTCAGAAGCAGTAGACCTCGCACTGCGCGTTGCCATGGCCTACACAGGTAGAACCGACATTGTCTGCATGCAGGAGGAGTACCACGGCTGGACCTATGCAAGCGATGCGGTGTCCACCTCTATTGCAGATAACCCCAATGCACTGAGCACCAGACCTGACTGGATCCACACCGTGGATGCTGCCAACTCCTATCGCGGTATTCACCGCGATGAAGAAGCGGTGAAATACGCTCCTGAAGCAGTTGAGGTTATTGAGGGCATCGCTCGGTCAGGTAAAGAGATTGCCGGGTTCATCAGTGAGTCTTACTTTGGCAATGCCGGTGGCGTCGCCCTGCCAGATGGATATCTGAAGCAGGTCTATGCCGCTGTTCGTGCGCAGGGCGGTCTTGCCATTGCGGATGAAGTCCAGGTTGGCTTCGGACGCTTGGGTGAATGGTTCTGGGGTTTCCACCAGCAAGGAGTCATTCCCGACATCGTTGCAGTGGCAAAGTCCATTGGTGGCGGTCACCCACTCGGTGCCGTGATTACCAGCCGTGAGATTGCCAACCGTTATCGCACCCAGGGCTACTTCTTCTCGTCCACCGGTGGTTCACCCGTGTCGAGTGAGATCGGCAAAGCAATCCTCGGCATCATCAAGGATGAGGGCCTGCAAGAGAACGCATTGAAGGTGGGAACCCACCTCAAGCAGCGCTTACAAAGCCTGTCAGCTCAGTACCCCATCGTGGGCAGAGTGCATGGCTCGGGTCTCTACCTCGGTCTCGAATTCATTCGAGACACCCAGACTCTGGAACCGGCAACGGAAGAAACAGAAGCCATCTGTAATCGCCTGCTGGAACTCGGTGTCATCATGCAGCCCACCGGGGATTACCAGAACGTGCTCAAGATCAAACCGCCACTGGTGGTTACTCAGGAGTCTGCTGACTATTTCGTGGACATGCTGGAGCATGTCTTGGAGACCGGCTGGTAGTAGCTAGCTCGTCACGCGCTGGGCAAGAAGAGCGACTCTGCGCTCGCCGAGCCTGGTCAAGAACAGCGTCGCGCTGTTCTTTCCTGACAGGCTCAGCCGCTTGCGGAACTCTGCAGGGTCAATGTCGACGCCCCGCTTCTTGATCTCGAGCGTGCCAATGCCTCGGGCCTTGAGTTCTTTGGCCAGCACCTTCACATCGAGGGCCAACTCTTCAACGACTTCGAAGGTGCTAGCAAAGGGTGTGCTCACCTCAACGTCACTGCTCATATAGGCAATGTGTTCATCCAGCATGTGAGCACCAATGCTGCGGGCTAGGTCACCAATGAGGCGTGCTCGGATGACAGCACCATCTGGTTCATAGAGGTACTTCCCCAGTTCGCCGACTTCGGCATCTGCCGAGTCGGCAGCAGAAGTAAGTTCGTGGAGACCATCGGAGTTCATTACGAGTGCAGCACGGGTAATGCCCTCGCGCTTGAGCGGGCCAAACCACAGACCCACCTCAACCACATCACCGTTGACTGAGATCCATTGTGCTTCGCAGTCCTCTGGAATCAGATCACGATCAAACCCAGGGCCGAGCTTAATCCCGGTCGGGAGCTTCGTGGCAAGGCCGAAAGCAAAGTCGAGCGAGGGGGAGTAGTCCTCTGAGCTGGAAAGACGGCTGGTGTTGGTGTGACCGGAGGTTCGTCGTGCTGGATCGAGATACACGGACTCCACATCAGAGAGGTCAGTCTCTTCTGCTGTGTCATGGCTCACTCTTGCTTCGGGGAAGGGCGCCAAGTTATAGGTGGTGATGGCAGCGGTGACTTCATCGGCGTCCACGGCATGAACGTTCAGGCCTGCCCCGGCAAATGCGAGGGCATCTGCACCAATACCGCAGCCGAGGTCGGCCACACTTGTGAGCCCTGCGCGAACATAACGTCCGGCATGCAGGGCGGCCACTGGAAGCCGGGTGGCCTGCTCAAGTCCTGCCTCGGTGAAGAGCATGCGCTGGGCAAAGTCTCCAAACTTGGCTACTGCCTTGCCGCGAAGTTTGGCCTGGGTGAGCACGGTGGCCACTAAAGACGGGGAATTCCCGTCCTTGCGCAGGTTGGCCACCATCTTCAGCACATCCGTGCTGGAGGTGTAGGCGGGGAGAGAGTCCAGCAACGCCACCCCTTCAGGGGTGAGTAATTCGCGAAGTTCTGCGCTCTCCATGGTTGTAAACCTACCAATCCTTGAGCTGGCACTCACATTGCGCGAGTGCTAGTTCACGACGTACACTCGTAGTTAGCACTCGATACGTTCGGGTGCTAATCCCATACTTAGTTCAAGAAAGAGGTCAACCGTGTCGGTCGCCATCAAGCCGCTCGAAGATCGCATTGTTATCAAGCAGGTTGAAGCCGAGCAGACCACTGCTTCCGGTCTCGTCATTCCTGACACTGCCAAGGAAAAGCCCCAGGAGGGCGTTGTCGTTGCAGTAGGCCCCGGCCGCATTGACGACAACGGTAACCGTGTTCCTCTGGACATCGCAGAAGGCGACAAGGTTATCTACTCCAAGTACGGCGGAACCGAAGTGAAGTACGCAGGCGAGGAATTCCTCGTTCTCTCTGCTCGCGACGTTCTCGCAATTGTTGTTCGCTAAATTCGTTTAGCTCTAACTGTGGCTCCGGTTTTCCGGGGCCACAGTTGTTTAACCATGCGCACCTGACCTATCCACAACGTTGTGAATTCCTCGCGGAGAGGTCAGTGGTTGGAACTAAATTCTGACCATGGCATTCAAAAGAGCAGACAAAGTATTTGTTGACGAATCGAAAGAGCGTGGCTATTTCCTAGTGGCTACAAGTTCAGAAATCAGCACACTTCGACATTCAGATAAGGCCTTGAAGAAACTGCTGAAGCCTAGCCAGCGACGTCTTCATTTCAAAAGTGAGAGCGACAGCCGCAGACGTGAAATTTTGTCATTAATGTCCAGACTGGACTTGAGCGTGACCGTTTTTGTTTGCCAGGGGCTTTCTGAAAAAGAGGCTCGAGCCCTATGTCTCAAGGCTTTAATTGGTATGGCGGTTGATTCGGAAATTTTCTCGTTAGTTATTGAGCGTGATGAGTCCATCGTGCAGGCTGATCGGCGAGTGATTGCCGGGATACTCCTGGCGCAAGAAACGTCACTGCCGTATTCGCTTGTAGGTCCTCACGAGCACCCACTCTTGTGGGTAAGTGACGCTGTGGCGTGGTCATTCAACAGTGGGGGTGACTGGCTTCGAAGGAGCAGCCCCATTGTGGATGAGGTAATTTATCTGACTTAAAAAAGTGTGAGCCTGGCTCGCGAACCGTCCGGAACACTGCCAAGCTCTAAGGGCTACTGCCCGCCACTACCTAAATAATAGCTGAACAGAGAAAACTTTTCGACTGTTCATCTCAATCTGTGGTTTCTGAACTCAAGCGGTCGGCATTTATACACAGGAGTAGTCTCGAACTATGACTTCTTCCGGTGCCTCTCTTGTGCCCGAGAAGTTATCTCGCCCAGGCCTGCTCTATGCCTTTGGCGCCTATGGCCTGTGGGGTTTGTTCCCGCTGTACTTCCTCATGCTCGAGCCCGCCACCCCCTTTGAGGTTGTGGGTTACCGCATTCTCTTCTCCCTGATCTTCTGCGCTTTCCTCATTGCAGTGACCAGGAACTGGAAGAAGCTGTTCGCCATCATGGCTCAGCGCAAGCTCATGCTCACTCTCGGTGTGGCCGCAGTGTTGATCTACATCAACTGGCAGGTCTTCATCATTGCGGTGCTGAGCAACCAGATTGTGGAATCCTCCCTGGGCTACTTCATCAACCCCATCGTCACGGTGGTCTTGGGTGTGCTGGTCCTGCGCGAGAAGCTCCGTCCCCTGCAGTGGGTAGCGGTGGGCATCAGCTTTATTGCTGTCATCGTCCTCACCATCAGCTACGGAACCATCCCCTGGATCTCGCTGACTTTGGCCGCATCCTTTGGTCTTTATGGCCTCATTAAGAAGCGCACGGGTGGCGCCGTGGACGCCATAAGCGGTCTGACCATTGAAACCATCTGGATGACGCCGGTGGCGATCATCCAGTTGATCATCGTCTCTAATGTGGTGGGCCTGACCTTCTTTGGTTACGGCATTCCCCACACCTTGCTTCTTGCTTCAGCAGGAATCGTGACGGCAGTTCCCCTGATCATGTTTGGGGCTGGTGCTCGTCGCTTGCCCTTGACCGCCATTGGTTTGATCCAGTACTCCACCCCGGTCTTCTCCTTCTGCATGGCCGTCTTTGTCTTGCACGAACCCATGCCTCCGGTTCGCTGGGTGGGCTTCTTCATCATTTGGGTGGCACTGATCGTGCTCACCACTGACATGCTGCGCAACGGTAAAGCAAACAGGCTTGCTCGCGCAGCCGAAGAGCTCACAATCGAATAGAGCGCGTGCCATCAGCAGGAACTGCCCCTGTGGTGGGTACTGTGGAGCGGTAAGTTGCTTTGACGAAAAGGGTTACCGTGGGATTCAACAAGATTGCAACCGTGTTTGTTGCCGGTGCAGTAGTGCTCGGTATGGCTGCCTGTTCAGGTGGTTCAGCAGTGGTTCCCACCGCGACCCCCACTCCTGTGAAGCCTTCCGGAGACGGCATCCTTCGCATCGGTGACATGACCCCCGTCTCTGGTGATCTCGCTGCATACTCAGCTGCTCAGGCTGCTGGTGTTGACCTGGCTGCTCAGGAAGTCAACGAGCAGGGTGGGTACAACGAGGTTCCTGTTGAGGTCTTGCACCGTAACGCAGGTGACGGTGACCCCACCGCGACCGAAGCAAGCTTCAACGACTTGGTCTCCCGTGGTGTGGACGTCATTATTGCTCCCGCGTCAGCTTCTGTTGTTGCCACCTTGGAAGAACTGGTTGCCAAGAACGACAGCAATGTCGCGATCGTCTCTATTGCGACCAAGAAGAACGCACCCAAGGGTGCGGCTGTGGACGCCATCACCCCTGACGAGACTCTCTCTTCTCGCCTCAAGGTTTCAGACCCCAGTTTGGGTGAACTGACCTACGGTGCAGAAGCCTACGACTTGGCTATCGCTTCAATCCTGGCTGCCACTGTGAGCAAAGATGACGGCGGCGCCTCCATTACTCAGGGTCTGCTCGCTGTCACTCTGCAGACCGGCTTCCCCTGCACCAGCTACGGCATGTGTGTTTCGGCAGTCAAGGACAAGCAGCCCATCAACTTCATGGGCCCCGCAGGCCAGATCAACTATGACGCCACCACCGGTGTTGCCTACTTCGGCAAGACCATCGAGGTTGCCAAGAAGTAGTCCTTCTCTACACAAACTCTCTGCACTAACTCTCAGCACGAAGGAGCTTCGCGCTCCTTTGTGCTGTTTAACGCAATAAATAGGCCAAAAGAGGCCGTTTTCACGCACAATCTTTCGGTATCGAACAGTTTGTTACCTAGTTGTAACCGGAATATGTTGTCTGGAGAAACATCTAACGCCTAGTTTGGTAATACAACAGAGCACGTCGTCGTGCTCTGATCACATTTATCACCAAGGAGTACCATGCGAGAATTTTCTCTTCGCACTCGTGCACTCGGTGGTCTTGCTATTGCAGCTTCGTCAGCACTCGTGCTGGCAGGTTGTGCTAGCGGATCAACCGACGGTGGCTCAAGCGACGCAGCATACGCTGCAGCAACTTGTGCAGCCGACGCAACTAGCGACAACACCTTCAAGGTAGGAACCCTCCTGCCCATCACCGGTAACCTCGCCTTCCTCGGCCCACCCGAAATCGCTGGTGTTGGTCTTGCAGTAGCAGACATCAACGCAGCTGGTGGAGTTAACGGAACTGACGCTTGCCAGTACGACACCGACTCCGGTGACTCGAGCGACATGTCAGTTTCTACCGCTTCGGCAGAAGACCTGATCAAGCAGAAGGTATCGGTTGTACTTGGTGCAGCTTCATCTTCCGTATCCCTCAACGTTGTTGACTCGTTCACTGAGGCTGGCGTTGTCCAGATCTCTCCTGCGAACACTGCAGCAACTCTTTCGGGTTACAGCCCCTTCTACTTCCGTGTTGCACCACCAGACACCGTACAGGGCTCTGCTCTCGGTCAGCTGATCACCGGTGACGGAAACTCGAAGGTTGCATTCCTCGTCTTCAACGACGCTTACGGTACCGGTCTTCGTGACTCGACCGAAGCTTCCATCGTTGAAGCTGGTGGATCTGTTGTATACGGTGCCGCAGGCGCTGGCCAGGAGTTCCCTCCTGCACAGACCACCTTCTCTTCTGAGGTAACTGCAGCACTGGCTCAGCAGCCAGATGCACTCGTAGTTGTCGCATTCGACGAGACCAAGGCAATCATCCCCGAGCTCGTAGCTCAGGGTTGGGACATGTCCAAGACCTACTTCGTAGACGGCAACACCGGATCCTTCGAGAAGGACTTTGAAGCAGGTACCCTCGAAGGTGCTCAGGGAACCATTCCTGGTGCAGCTGCTTCGGACGAGCTCAAGGCTCTCCTCGGCAAGTACTGGTCTGACGTTCAGGGCGAAGATCTCACTGACTTCAGCTACGCTGCAGAGTCCTACGACGCAACCGTGCTTGCAGCTCTCGCTGCAACCAAGGGTGGCGACAACAAGCCCGCAACCATCCAGGCTAACCTGGCTGCTGTTTCCGGTGCTAACGGTGGTACCAAGTGCACCACCTACGCTGAGTGCGTTGACCTGATCAAGGCCGGCGACGAAATTCAGTACCAGGGTCCATCCGCAGTTGGTCCTTTCAACGCAAAGAATGACCCATCCTCCGCGTTCATCGGTATCTACAAGTACAACGATGTCAACGTTCCAGTATGGGCATCCGCTGTTGAGGGTAAGTCCTAAACAGTAAATGCACTAAACAGCACCCCCGGGCTTCGGCCCGGGGGTGCTGTTCTTTTTCACTCTTTGGAATAAGTCCTTGCGTTACAACATCCAACATCCCTGTCTTTACGGGGATGTCTTTTGTTTGGGCTCAAACAAAGCACAGCAAAGAATAAAGAACAGCATAGAGCTGAATTACCGTGAGGGAGGCTTACGGACTGTAAACCGAACTACATATAAAGGAGCAACATGCGCGATCTTTCTCTTCGCACTCGTGCCCTCGGTGGGATTGCTCTTGCAGCCACGTCAGCATTGGTGCTGGCCGGATGCACGAGCGGATCAACCGATAGCAACGCAGATGCATCTGCATACGTTGCAGCTAACTGTGCTGCAGACGCAACGAGCGATAACACCTTCAAGGTAGGAACTCTCCTGCCCACCACCGGTAACCTCGCCTTCCTCGGCCCACCCGAAATTGCTGGTGTTGGTCTTGCGGTTGCAGACATCAACGCTGCTGGTGGCGTAAATGGCACCGACGCATGTATCTACAACACCGACTCCGGTGACTCCAGCGATATGTCTGTTTCCACTGCATCTGCAGAAGACCTCATTGCTCAGAAGGTTTCCTTCGTGCTGGGTGCTGCATCCTCGAGCGTGTCACTCAACGTTGTTGACGCCATCACTGAAGCAGGCATAGTCCAGATCTCTCCTGCGAATACTGCAGCAACTCTTTCTGGCTACAGCCCCTTCTACTTCCGTGTTGCACCACCAGACACCGTTCAGGGTGACGCTCTCGGTCAGCTGATTACTGGTGACGGTAACGCAAGCGTTGCATTCCTCGTCTTCAACGACTCCTACGGAACCGGTCTTCGTGACTCGACCGAAGCAGCAATCGTTGAGGCAGGTGGAGAAGTTGTCTACGGTGCCGCAGGTGCCGGCCAGGAGTTCCCTCCATCGCAGACCACTTTCTCTTCTGAGGTAACTGCAGCACTTGCTGAGAAGCCTGATGCACTTGTTGTCATCGCGTTCGATGAGACCAAGGCAATCATCCCCGAGCTCGTAGCTCAGGGTTGGGACATGAAGAACACCTACTTCGTGGATGGCAACACCAGCTCTTTTGAGAAGGACTTCGAAGCAGGCACTCTCGAAGGTGCTCAGGGAACCATTCCTGGTGCAGAGCCTTCGGACGAGCTCAAGGCTCTCCTTGGCAAGTACTGGTCTGACGTCGAAGGTGAAGAGCTCACTGACTTCATCTACGGTGCTGAGTCTTACGACGCAACCGTGCTTGCAGCTCTCGCTGCAACCAAGGGTGGCGACAACAAGCCCGCAACCATCCAGGCTAACCTGGCTGCAGTTTCCGGTGCTAACGGTGGCGAAAAGTGCACCACGTTCGCTGCCTGTGTTGATCTGATCAAGGCAGGAAGTGACATTCAGTACCAGGGCCCATCTGCAGTTGGTCCCTTCAACGCACTGAATGACCCCTCCTCGGCATTCGTTGGAATCTACAAGTTCAACGATGTCAACGTTCCACTGTGGGCATCCGCAGTTGAGGGCAAGTCCTAACACTGTTCCACCCCGTGGCGTGAACACGTCTCAGTTCACGCCACGAGTTCCTCGCACTTGGTGATTGTGCGGTGATAAATAGTGATGCTCCGAGAAGCAATTCTCGGAGCATCACTGTTTAACGGGGGGGAGATTATTCCCACTCAATAGTTCCTGGTGGCTTGCTGGTGACATCTGTCACACCACAGGTGGGATGAGGGAAAAAATTTCCACAATAAGGAGACCATGTAGTTATTGAGGGCACCTATAGCTCTATCGTCAGCAGATGGATGAATTAAATACTTTACAAATAGGTAAAGTTTCCCGTACCATGATTTATGTGGGAACACACAATGCCAAAGAAGTCCGGGTTTCTTTCTTTGAAGATGTTGAGCTATCACCAGCAGGCTCTCGGGAACTTGCCGCTTCTCAACTGACAAATGATGCACTTGTTCTGCTTCAGACAGCGCTTTCAAGTACTGGAGTCACACAGAAACAACTTGCTGAGAAATTGGGCATAGGAGAAAGCAGAGTGTCTCAAGTCGTCAATGGCGACGGGAATGTGAAGCTCACAACGTTTGCCCGTTATCTGAGAGCATTGGGTTACTCAGTGACCTTAGAAGTTCAGCCGATCGACGTTGGCTCGCCACAGCTTTCTCGGGAAAAGCGAGCATGAAAGATTTCCTCTTGTCAGTCAAGTGCTGGTTGAAATACTGATGAGCGAGTAAAATTGAATCTGACGGGAGGTTCTGTAATGACAACAATTTCTAATGCAAAAGTCCGAGAGCAATCGAGGCGCAAGCTTGTCATTGCACGAGCCATTCACAATGGCGAGATGGAAAATCTCACAGTGAACGAGCGTACCCGCAAGGATATGAATGAGTATGCCCTCGGCCGAATCTCAGTGACTGAACTTATTCAGCGAGGCCGGGCACAGTTTGGGCTTAAATAACTTTGTAGACCCTTACAAAGATCCTGAGACAGGGACCCTAAACAACCTTGTTGGTGCGAGAACAAAAGCCGCCTTGGATCAGGCTGAAGCAAACCTAGTTCCTCTTCGTGAGCTAGAACTGTTCTCGATGGATGAGCTATCAAATGATGCAGGTTCTGAGATACAGCAAATACATCGACAACTATTTCAAGATATTTATGACTGGGCTGGAAAATTAAGAACTGTCGATATTCGAAAAAATATCGAGGGGGCTGAGCCATTCTTAGCAGCTAATCAAATTCCACATGCACTTGGATATCTCGAATCCAATCTTCGAGATGCACAGCAACTCAGAGACCTCAACCGCAGGTCTTTTGTTGAAGAGCTTGCAAAGTTTTATGACGAACTGAACTTTATTCATCCATTCCGAGAGGGAAACGGTCGCACGCAGCGAGTGTATTGGACACGAATTGCCCTGAATGCAGGTTGGGAAATAAATTGGCTCTGCATTACAGGTTCTGAAAATGACATTGCATGTCGCGTCGCTTCAGAACAGAAGAACCTCAAGCCACTTCAAAGAATTTTTGACAAGTCTGTCCGCGAAGTTGGAGACACTTCAGAACAGATGAGCACTTCCGGAATTTCTTTGGGAGGATCGGCGGGTTATGTATCCGCTGAAACAGAGGCTTACGAAGGTTCGTCAGGCTAATGACAGATACAGCTCCGAGCTTGAAGGCTCGGAGCTGTGTCAATTGGATAAGCCTGCGCTTACTCCCACTCAATAGTTCCGGGTGGCTTGCTGGTGACATCCAGCACGACGCGGTTCACGCCAGCAACCTCATTGGTAATGCGGTTAGAGATCTTGGCAAGCAGGTCATAGGGAAGACGGGTCCAGTCTGCGGTCATGGCGTCCTCAGAGGACACCGGACGCAAGACGATGGGGTGACCGTAGGTGCGACCATCTCCCATGACGCCCACAGAGCGCACGTCAGCCAGCAGAACAACTGGGCACTGCCAGATCTCATCATCTAAGCCCGCAGCGGTCAGCTCGTGACGCACGATGGCGTCTGCTTCACGAAGTAGGTCCAAACGTTCCTGAGTGATCTCACCCACGATACGAATACCGAGGCCAGGACCAGGGAAGGGCTGGCGTCCCACGATTTCGTGGGGCAGACCTAGCTCGCGACCAATGGCGCGGACTTCATCCTTGAACAGGGCACGCAGTGGCTCAACAAGTTCGAACTGCAGGTCATCAGGAAGACCGCCCACGTTGTGGTGGCTCTTGATGTTGGCAGTTCCACTACCGCCACCAGATTCCACCACGTCGGGGTAGAGGGTTCCTTGAACCAAGAACTTGATGGGTTCACCATCGGCAGCAGCTTCGGCCATGAGGTCGCGTTCTGCCTGCTCGAAGGTGCGAATAAATTCGCGGCCAATAATCTTGCGCTTGGTCTCAGGGTCACTGACCCCGGCCAGAGCATTCAAGAACTGCTCGCGCACGTCCACGGTCACCAGGCGAATGCCGGTGGCCTTGACGTAGTCTTCTTCAACCTGGCGGCGTTCGTCCTGACGCAGCAGACCGTGATCCACAAAGACACAGACCAGCTGGTCTCCCACAGCCTTGTGAACAATGGCTGCTGCCACAGCTGAGTCAACTCCACCAGAAAGGCCGCAGATGACACGGCTGGTGCCCACCTGAGCACGGATAGAAGCGACTTGGGTCTCAATAACGCTTTCGCTGTTCCAGTCCGCAGGAAGCCCAGCACACTTGTGCAGGAAGTTCTCCAGTAGATCCTGACCACACTCAGAGTGCTTGACCTCAGGGTGCCACTGAACGCCGTAAAGACGGCGTTCGTCGTTGGCGAAGGCAGCAACCGGGGTTGCTTCCGTCGAGGCAACGACAGTGAAGCCAGCAGGAGCGGTGGCGACCTGGTCGCCGTGGCTCATCCAGACAGTCTGAGTCGTGGGCTGACCGCCCACGAGGGCGTGGTCTGCCTTGATGGCCATGTCGGTGGCACCGTATTCACGTCCCCCCGTCTGGGCCACTGTTCCACCGAGAGCCTGAGCCATCACCTGGAAGCCGTAGCAAATACCAAAGACGGGAATGCCGAGTTCAAGGATGGCAGGGTCCAGAGAAGGGGAGCCAGGCTCATAGACGCTGGAAGGCCCACCGGAGAGCACAATGCCCACAGGGTTCTTGGCAGCTACCTCAGCAGCAGAGATGGAGTGAGGAACAATCTCGGAATACACACCAGCTTCGCGAACGCGGCGGGCAATGAGTTGTGCGTACTGGGCGCCGAAGTCAACGACGAGTACGGGCTGGGGCTGCGTCACGCGGCCTCTCCTTTTGCTGGGGTGGGGGTTGAAGAAGATGGGGCATCTTGAGTTGCCAGGAATGCCACGACCTTCTTGGCATAGAAGTGTTCAACGACAAAGGACAGTCCGGGGATGATTCCACCGAGGGCAATGATGAACAGCTTGGCGGCGTTCCAGCGCATCATGGACCAGATGCGGAAGCCGGCGAAGAGGTAGGCAACATAGAGCCAGCCGTGAATAACCAAGATGCCAATAGAGAGGTTGATGGCCTCAACGCTGTCGTTGGGAACAAGAGCCAAGAAGCCTTGTGGGCCAAAGAGTTCAATCTCATAGCCGGGCTCAAGGAAGATGAAGTCGCCGGTGGCGGGATCAATCATGCCGTTGGGGGCAACAAAAGTATTGCTGCGGTAGTCAATGCAGTACTTCAAGATCATCTCTGCCACCAGCAGAAGAAGGAAAGTACCGGTGATGTAGGACATCACCTTGTAGAACTTCAGAGCCTTCGGAATGCGAGGAATATCTGCGGCGCGAGGGGCTAAAGGCATGGCTCTAGTTTACTTTGCCTCGAGGAGTGCTTTTTCTTCGAGTTCCCGCTCGTAGGCGTCTTTCACCAGACGCCACCAGATGAAGAACGCGAAGCCAGCGAAGACAACCCACTCGACGGCATAGAAGATATTCAGCCAGTTGACCGAGCCCTCATTCATGGGCGGGATGGACTCAATGACGTCCAACCCAGCGGGAGCATCATCAGCCACGAGGTAACCCTCATAAACCGGTCCAGCAAAGTCTGGCCACAGGTTCACCAGAGAGGCCACAGACAGCGTGCTCTCCACAAAGGGTCCTTGTTCCCCTTCGGGAACCACAGGTGCTTCGGTGGGCATGAAGCGTCCGGTCACCACAGCAGGCTCGCTGCTTGGAGCGGCATTGAGCTCGTCCTGCACAGCAAGAACAGTTGCCTCGTCAGCAGCCCAGCCCAAAGCAATAGGGAGTGAGCCTTCTTCGGTGAGGAAGCGTCCCACTAACCAGTACCCTGCTTCGCCGTAGTTCAGACGACCGGTCAGCACGGTGTAGGAATCGGGGTAGAGGTAGCCGGTGACTTCAGTCATGTGACCAGAAGCAATCTCGGAGGGTGCAATCCCTGGTTCTTGCAGTTCCACCAAAGGAATGATCGTCTCGGATTCAGCATCAACGGGCTGAGAGGCAATGATGGCGCGTTCGAGCTGCCATTGACCCAGCCACGCAAAAGCAGCTGCAGCTCCCATGACCAAGAGCAGGAAGGCAATCCAGCGGACTTTCAGTGCAGTGCGCAGCATTAGGAAGGCATCTCCGTAATGGTGGGCACGGCTGTGCGAATAGTGTTGGCCGCTTCATCCGTGGTCTGCTGCTCGGCAGCGAACTCAGCTTCAATACCTAGGCGGTAGTTCTTCACTTCTGCTTTCTCAGCAGCAGCATTCCAGCCAAGTAGTTTGCCCATGATCTTGCCCACCACAGCAGCGGCTTCGATGCCCCGATCACGCGTTTCAATGTTGAAACGCGTGCGACGGGTCAGCACGTCTTCGATGTGTAGAGCACCTTCGTGGGTCACGGCATAGGTAACCTCGGCTAAGAGGTAGTCAGGGTTGCCAGGAAGAGACTCTGCTTGCTTGGAGTCAGCTGCGATGATGTCGAGCAGGTCGTCAGCCATCGAGCCGTAGCGGTTGAGCAGGTGTTCCACGACAGACTTGGGCAAGCCCGCACGCGCAGCAGTGCGGGTGCGACGATTCCACGAGGCCTTGTAACCGGCTGCACCTAACAGGGGCACAGATGCGGTCACACTGGCGGGGATGGAACCTTCACCAGCCAATGCATTCAGCTCAGAGACAGCAGCATCCACGGCGTCATTGGCCATCACGCGGTAGGTGGTCCACTTACCGCCAGCAATGAGCACCAGGCCAGGCTTGGGCTTGACCACAACGTGTTCACGGCTGAGCTTGGTGGTGGACTCAGAGTTGCCAGCCAGCAATGGTCGCAGGCCCACATACACACCCTCGATGTCATCGTGGGTGATGGGGTCATCGAGCACGGCGTTCACGTGGTCGAGCACATATTGAATATCAGTGGCGGTCGCCGAAGGATGTGCCTTGTCAAAGGTCCAGTCGGTATCGGTGGTGCCAATGATCCAGTGGCGTCCCCAGGGAATAACAAAGAGAACGGACTTCTCTGTGCGCAGCAACAGACCCATGACCGACTTGAAGCGATCACGCGGAACCACAATGTGGATTCCCTTTGATGCCCGCACGCGCAGCGTTCCACCATCGTGGACAAGCTCCTGGGTTGTTCCGGTCCAGACACCCGTGGAGTTAATAACCTGCTTGGCACGGATGGGGAATTCTTTACCGGTCTCCAGGTCGCGCACGGTGACGCCAATGACCTGGCCCTTCTTCTGCAAGAAGCCGACCACTTCGGTGCGGTTCGCCGCGTGAGCGCCGTTGGCGACCGCAGTGCGAACCAGGTTCACTACATAGCGAGCATCATCGACGCGACCGTCGTAGTAGCTCATGCCACCGATGATGCCGGAGGCGCGCAGGCTGGGTGCAGCCAAGCCAATCTGACGCTTGCTCAGGTGACGGTGGTGTCCGACGCCAGGGCGACGGCCACCGGCATAGGAGAAGAGGTCATAGAGCAGCATGCCTGCACCTACATAGGCACGTTCCCAGATCCTGTGCTCCACGGGGTAGAGAAAACGGATGGGCTTGACCAAGTGGGGGGCCAACTGCTGCAGAAGCAGACCGCGCTCGGTGAGTGCTTCCTGAACCAGGTGGAAGTCGAGCTGCTCGAGGTAGCGAATACCTCCGTGCACCAGCTTGGAGGAACGGCTGGAGGTTCCCGCCGCCCAGTCCTGTGCTTCAACAACACCGACGTTCAGACCACGGGTTGCTGCATCAAGAGCACAGCCAGCACCCACAATGCCGCCACCAATGACAAGAATGTCGAGTTCTTCAGCTGCCATAGCAGCGAGCGCTTCAGCGCGGGTGTGCGCATTGAGCACACCCTGGCCTGTGGCCTGCGTTGAAGCGGTGTCTGTCATGACTAGAGCGTCACGTCGGCAGCAGGTGCAGTGGCAGCGGAGCTACCAGCTGCACTGTAGGGAGCAACAACAACCTCAACGCGCTGGAACTCTTTGAGATCGGAGTATCCGGTGGTCGCCATCGAGCGGCGCAGAGCGCCCACGATGTTGGAGGTGCCATCAGCAACAGCTGCAGGACCAAAGAGAAGTTCAGACAGCGGAGCAACCTGACCCACGTGCACGCGGTTACCGCGAGGAAGCTCACCGTGGTGTGCTTCGTGGCCCCAGTGCCATCCGCCACCAGGAGCGTCTGTTGCTCGAGCAAGAGCAGAACCCAGCATGACGGCGTCAGCACCGCAGGCGATTGCCTTCACCACATCCCCAGATGTGCCCAGGCCACCATCTGCGATGACGTGGACATAGCGTCCACCGGACTCATCCATATAGTCGCGACGAGCACCCGCAATATCTGCAATGGCGGTAGCCATCGGTGCGTGAATACCCAAAGAAGCACGTGTGGTCGTGGCAGCACCGCCACCAAAGCCAACTAGAACACCAGCAGCACCGGTGCGCATCAAGTGCAGGGCTGCGGTGTAGGTGGCTGCGCCACCAACAATGACAGGAACGTCGAGTTCATAAATGAACTTCTTGAGGTTGAGAGCTTCGGTCTCCTTGGAGACGTGCTCAGCTGAAACCGTGGTGCCACGGATCACAAAGAGGTCAACGCCGGCGCTGACCACGGTTTGGTAGAACTCCTGGGTGCGCTGAGGAGACAGCGCAGCGGCCACGGTCACGCCCGAGGCGCGAACCTCGGCCAGACGCGCTGTGATGAGCTCAGCCTTGATGGGCTCGGCGTAGAGCTCCTGCATGCGCTTAGTTGCGGTTGCAGCAGGGAGTGAACGAATCTCAGACAGAACGGGAAGGGGGTTCTCGTAACGAGTCCAGAGACCCTCAAGGTTCAGGACACCCACACCACCGAGCTTGCCCATGGCAATAGCGGTCTCGGGGGAGACCACGGAGTCCATGGGGGCAGCAAGGATAGGAATCTCGAACTGGTAGGCATCAATGCCCCAGCTGACAGACACATCCTGTGGGTCACGGGTGCGACGGCTAGGGACAACAGCGATGTCATCGAAGGCAAAGGCGCGACGAGCACGCTTTGAGCGCCCGATCTCAATTTCAGTCACTGTGGTTCCCCAGACGTTCTTTCTGTATTACTTACGGTAGTTCGGTGCTTCGACAACCATCTGGATGTCGTGCGGGTGGGACTCTTTCAAGCCCGCCGCGGTGATGCGCACGAACTTACCGTTCGAGCGGAGTTCAGCAATGGTGCGAGCGCCCACATAGAACATGGACTGGCGCAGGCCACCAACAAGTTGGTGTGCCACAGCAGAGAGAGGCCCACGGTAGGCCACACGGCCTTCAATACCTTCGGCAATGAGCTTGTCATCGCTGGGGACGTCCGACTGGAAGTAGCGGTCCTTGGAATAAGAGGTGCGCTCGCCGCGGGTCTGCAGGGCACCCAAGGAGCCCATTCCGCGGTAGCTCTTGTACTGCTTGCCGTTGTCGAAGACCAGGTCGCCAGGGCTTTCGTCGCAACCGGCAAACAAGGAACCCAGCATCACGGACTCAGCACCGGCAACAAGTGCCTTGGCAATGTCGCCTGAGTACTGCAAGCCACCATCGGCAATAACAGGAACACCAGCAGGACCAGCAGCCTGGTAGGCCTCCCAGATCGCGGTGACCTGAGGAACACCAACACCAGCAACAACACGAGTGGTGCAGATAGAACCAGGACCAACACCGACCTTGATGCCGTCAGCACCGGCGTCCACCAGTGCCTGTGCACCGGAACGGGTTGCCACGTTGCCACCGATCACATCGATGTGAGCAAAGGAAGGGTCAGTCTTGAGCTTCTTAATAATGTCCAGCACACCAGCGGAGTCACCGTTGGCGGTATCGACAACAAGGACGTCCACGCCGGCATCGCGGAGTGCCTCCGCACGCTGCCAGGCGTCTCCGAAGAAACCAATAGCGGCACCGACGCGCAAGCGTCCAGCTTCGTCCTTGGTGGCGTCAGGGTACTTCTCGGACTTGTCAAAGTCTTTGGTGGTGATCAAACCAGTGAGCTTGCCGGCACCATCGACAATGGGCAGCTTCTCAATCTTGTGCTTACCCAGCAGTGCAATAGCGTCGTCTGCAGAGACACCCACGGGGGCTGTAACCAATGGCATCGGGGTCATCACTTCACGCACGGTAAGGCGCTGCTTATCTGCATCAGAAACAAAGCGCATATCGCGGTTGGTAATAATGCCAACCAGAGTGCCGTCAGCATCCACAACAGGAAGGCCGCTCACGCGGAACTGACCACACAGGCCATCAACCTCAGCAACAGTTGCCTCAGCTGTGGTGGTGACCGGGTTAGTGATCATGCCGGACTCAGAGCGCTTGACCTTATCTACCTGGTCAGCCTGGTCCTCAATAGAAAGGTTGCGGTGCAAAATGCCAATACCGCCCTGGCGGGCCATGGCGATAGCCATGCGGGCCTCAGTCACGGTGTCCATGGCTGAAGAGATCAAAGGCTTAGAAAGGGTGATGCGGCGGGTGAAGCGAGAGGCAGTATTTGCCTCGCTGGGAATCACGTCGGTGTGCCCAGGAAGAAGCAGCACGTCGTCGTAGGTAAGTCCAACAAATCCGAATGGATCGTTCTGGGCCATGGATCCCTCTAGTTTCTTAATCTATTTGTCTGATATGCCGGGCAATTTTCCGCGCCGTTACAGTAATGCAACTCCCCTCAAGCTTAACGTGTTGGCGCAAGGTGTCATTCCCCTACTAAAGTCTTATGCGGTCGTCAATATCGCGCATGGTTAACAAGTGCGACATAATCGACACGTATCGTCTGTCAAAGTCGACATACGGTGTAAGTAAATGGAGGGTAACGCGTGACCAACAGTTCGGTTGCTCTCCCTATGGAGGTGCAGTGGTAAACACAGCTTTAGCGCGCCGCTCCAGCCCAAAAAGCCTGCGAGTCATCTTTGGTGTACTCCTGGGTCTGTTGGTTCTCTCGTTCACGCTGGGTACGGGTGCTCCCGCTGCTCACGCTGCTAGCGACGTTTGCGTCGCTGACACAGCAACTGCGTGCTTCAACGGAACCATCAAGGGTGTTGGAGAAGGCGTCAAACTAACTATTGACGGCAATGGCGAAAGCATTGTCGTTGAGACCGACAAAGACGGTAAATGGAACGCTGCGGTTACCACCGCTGGAACGTACACAATTACCCTCGATGAGAAGACCCTGCCTGCAGGCGTCACCGTCAAGGGTGACGCTGTCCAGGAGCGCGAGATTACCCTTGGCTTCGTCAAGGGCGCCATCTTCGCGGTAGATGGTGCAACTGGTGAGGGTGCCGACAACGGCCAATCACAGGAACAGATTGCAGCAGAAGGCTTCAACTGGGACCGCCTCGCACAGCAGGTTGTTTCCGGTCTTCGACTCGGTCTCCTCCTTGCACTGGCCTCTATTGGTCTCTCGCTCATCTACGGAACTACTGGTCTCTCCAGCTTCTCCCACGCTGAGCAGGTCACCCTCGGTGGTTTGCTGGGTTACACCTTCGCCAACGTGCTGGGTCTGAACATCTTCCTCACCATCGTGATCGTGGTCATCCTGACCGGTGCCACCGGATACATCCAAGATGCGGTGATCTGGAAGCCACTACGTAAGAAGGGCCTTTCCCTGACCCAGATGATCATTGTGACCATCGGTCTGGCACTCGCCCTGCAGTACACCTTCCAGATGTTCTACGGTGCCTCCACGGTCCGTATCCTCATGAAGAACCCTGAGACCTTCACCATCGGCCCCGTCACCTTGACCTTCGAGTCACTGTGGGCAATGGGCCTCTCGGTTATCGTTCTCATCTTGGTTGGTCTCTTCCTTCTCAAGACCCGCACGGGACGCGCAACCCGCGCCGTATCGGACAACCCTTCGCTTGCTGCGGCTTCCGGTATCGACGTAGACCGCATCATCCGTCTGGTCTGGGTCATCGCCACCGCACTCGCTGGTCTTTCCGGTGTCATGCTCGGCCTGGTCCTCAACGGCATTAACTGGCAGACAGGTATGCAGCTGCTGCTGCTCATGTTTGCCGCAGTTACCCTCGGTGGTCTCGGTACCGCCTTCGGTGCGCTGGTCGGTTCGCTCATCATCGGTATGACCGTAGAGCTCGCCAACTTCGTTGTACCTGGTGACTTCAAGTACGCAACAGCCCTTGTGCTTCTGATTGTTATCTTGCTGGTTCGTCCGCAGGGTATCTTCGGTCGCAAAGAGCGGATTGGTTAAGGAGGACAGTCATGGATATGTGGATTAAAGTTCTCTATGACATGTCGGCGAACATGATTCTGCCGACCACCGCTGCCTTTGCTATCGCAGCAATTGGTCTGAACGTTCACTTCGGTTTCACCGGTCTGTTGAACATGGGTCAAGCGGGCTTCATGCTCATTGGTGCTTACGGATTCTCCGTTGCCACCATTGCTGGTCTTCCCTTCTGGGCAGCCACACTGGTCACCATTGCAGCCGGTACCATCTTCGCTTTGCTTCTGGGTATTCCAACCCTGAAACTGCGAGGTGACTATCTGGCCATCGTGACGATTGCCGCGGCGGAAATCGTCCGCATGATCGGTCGTGCTTCGGTACTGAACTCCGTCACTGGTGGTTCTAACGGTCTCCCCGGTGAGACCTACCGCAACACCTTCAGTGCCCTGTCTCCCTTCCCTGATGGAAAGACAGCATTCCTGTGGTTCGACTTCGACAACACCGGCGTTAACGGATGGTTCATCCGTATCGTCGCGTGGAGCCTGGTTGTTATCTTCGCTGTTCTCGTATGGCTTCTGATGCGCTCCCCTTGGGGCCGTGTTATCAAGGGCATCCGTGAAGACGAAGATGCTGTTCGCAGCCTCGGCAAGAACGTCTTCGCCTTCAAGATGCAGGCCCTCATCATCGGTGGTGTCCTCGGCGCTATCGGCGGTATGTTCTACGTCCTGCCCACCTCGGTCCAGCCAGATGCTCTTGGTCGTAACATGACCTTCCTCATCTGGACCGCGATGCTCTTGGGTGGTGCTGCCACCATCTGGGGCCCCGTCCTCGGATCGGCGCTGTTCTTCGCTCTGCGTATCTTCATTCAGGGCACCGTGGATATCCTCATCCCCGATGCCATCTTGAACACTCAGCAGACCGAGCAGTTCTCATGGATCATGGTTGGTGTCGCACTGATGCTGCTGGTGATCTTCAGGCCTCAAGGAATCTTGGGCGACAAGAAGGAGCTGAACTTCAATGTCTAATGCGACCAAGAAGACAGCAACAGAAGCTCGTGCAGAGCTAAAGACTGTCAAGCAAACTCCTGGAGCCTCAAAGCCCGATGCCATCCTCGTGGTCGACAACGTCGTCCGTGACTTCGGTGGTAACCGTGCTGTTGATGTTGATCACTTAGAAGTCCAGCGCGGTGTGATCACCGCACTGATCGGCCCCAACGGTGCCGGTAAGACAACCTTCTTCAACCTCATCACCGGATTCGACCAGCCATCCTCTGCAAAGAAGATGTTTGGTGGACCCTCCGCTGACAAGGCTGCAAAGTGGTCCTTCAACGGCAAGCTGCTCGGTAACACCGCAGCAGCCTCCGTTGCGAAGAGCGGAATGGTTCGCACCTTCCAGCTGACCAAGGCGCTGTCGCGCCTCACCGTGATGCAGAACATGCTTCTCGGTGCCAAGGATCAGCGTGGAGAATCCTTCCTTGCTGCTTTTGTGAAGCCTCTCTGGGCAGCACAAGAGAAGGCAAACATCGCCAAGGCCGAAGATCTTCTCAAGCGCTTCAAGCTTTATGAGAAGAAGGAAGACCTTGCCGGTAGCCTCTCTGGTGGTCAGAAGAAGCTCCTCGAAATGGCCCGCGCTCTCATGAGCGACCCTGTCATGATCATGCTCGACGAGCCCATGGCTGGTGTGAACCCTGCACTGACTCAGTCACTGCTTGGCCACATCCAGTCGCTGCGCGACGAAGGAACTACCGTTCTCTTTGTTGAGCACGACATGCACATGGTTCGCCACATCTCAGACTGGGTTGTCGTCATGGCAGAAGGTCGCGTAGTTGCGGAAGGTCCAGCGGACACCGTGATGAGCGACCAGGCTGTTATCGATGCTTACCTCGGAGCCCACCACGATACCGACCTCGGCGATGACGCATTGCTCGAAGAAGGCGCAATGGATGCTCCCAAGAAGGAGAAGAAGTAATGGCTGAAGCAAAGAAGACTGGCGTCGAGCCAGTACTGCGCGCCGACAACCTTGTTGCTGGTTACCTCCCCGGTGTGAACATCCTCAACGGTTGTTCCATCGAGGCTTACCCTGGTGAGCTCATCGGCATCATCGGCCCTAACGGTGCCGGTAAGTCGACACTCCTCAAGGCACTCTTCGGTCTGGTCAAGATCCGTGAAGGTTCTGTCACCCTCAACGGTGAAGACATCACAGGCTTCAAGACCAACAAGCTGGTTCAGATGGGTGTGGGCTTCGTGCCTCAGACCAACAACGTCTTCCCCAGCCTGACCATCCAGGAGAACCTCCAGATGGGTCTGTTCCTGCAGCCCAAGCGTCTAAGCGAGCGTCTCGACGCCATCTTCGACATCTTCCCCGTGCTCGCTGACCGTCGTCAGCAGAGCGCAGGATCGCTGTCCGGTGGTGAGCGTCAGTCCGTCGCTATGGCTCGCGCCCTGATGATGGACCCTAAGGTCCTTCTTCTGGACGAGCCATCTGCTGGTCTGTCTCCAGTTCGTCAGGATGAGACCTTCATTCGCACACGCCGCATTAACAAGGCTGGCGTCTCGGTCATCATGGTGGAGCAGAACGCTCGTCGTTGCCTCCAGATTGCTGACCGTGGATATGTTCTCGACCAGGGACGCGATGCCTATACCGGCACCGGCCGCGAGCTGGCCGATGACCCTAAGGTCATCGAGCTCTACCTCGGCACCCTGGCAAAGGATGTTGACGCGAAGTAGTCACAAAGAAACTCATTACTCGCCCTCTGCACACGTGCAGAGGGCGAGTTGTTTAACGCCGAGAAAATAATTGACATATATAGTCCGATATCAGACAATATATGTATGTCTCTCACTGTTTCACAAGCTGCCCAACAAGCGGGCATCTCAGCTAGGCAAGTGCGCAGAGCAATTGAAGAAGGCATTCTCTCGGCTGATCGAGTAGGCGCGAGCTACATTATTCAATCCCGACAGTTACAGGCGTTCTCTAGGATCAATCACCGAGGACGCAACTGGAGTGCAGAAACTCAGAATGCAGCACTATCTCTCCTTTCTGGAACCAATGTGGAAGACCTTGACAGCACAGAGAAGAGCAGGCTGAAGAAGCGGGTAGCGACCATGGCGCTACACGCGCTTATTGGTCAGATCATGAGAGGGCGATATGCGCTGAGGAGATCGGCTACCTCAACTACTCTCAATGATCTTGATATGGCTGTACTTCCTGAGCTGGGACTTTCAGCCAAAGGGGGAAACGCTGTCCTCATTGCTGAAAACGCATCTAGTCGTGCACGTGAGCTACGACTGGCACAAGACTCCACAGGTGACATTGTTGTTGTCGAAGGAACTCAAGCACACCGTAAAGTACTCGAAGCATGTGCCCTCTATATCTTCGGAGATGTGAGAGAGCATTCTGCAGCGCAAACCTGGTTAGAGGAGCTTCGGGGAAAACTGTGACGGAACGTGAGACTGTGCATCTTGATGCAACGGGGAGTGAATGGCTAGAACCACCCTGGCCTGTTGCGTTTGAACTTGCACGTCTTCTTCCACAGAGGTCGTGGACACTTGTCGGTGGTCTCATGGTTTCTCTCCACGCACAGCTGGCAGGGTTGCCTCAACCACGAACAACGACAGATGTCGACAGTGCATTGCATCTTGAAACAGGAGTTATTTCATTTGCTCAGACTGCAGCGTTGCTGCAGAGCGCAGGATTCATCCTGAATGAAGAAACTAAATTCGCGTACCAATTTGAACGAAACATCGGAGATGAACTACAGCCGGACAAAGTTGATGTTCTTTGTGCTGATAGGTATGTAGCGAAGAACAAGCCTGCTTATCTGGGCAGGCCCCTATTCGGGGTTGCTGGGGGAACCCGGGCGCTTAAAGAGACAATCAATGTTGAGCTCGAGACGGGAGACGGGACTGTTTCACTTGTCATTCCCAGCGTGAGAGGAGCGCTAGTCCTCAAGGGTGCCGCATACCTGGAAGACTCACGTGACAAGATGCGTCATGCTGAGGACGCAGTGTTGTTACTGGCATGCCTCACAGATACAGATCACGTTCTGAGTGGGTTGAGTAGCGAGAGTCGCAAGCGGGTCAAAGCAATTGCAACAGTGTTGAACCAGAGCACATTGCCTTGGGTAAACCACACTCAACTCGTTCAATCTCTGGCGAAGGAAGCACTAGAAGCTTTAGTTGGGAAACTGTAACGCTGATAGTTGTCATTGACTCCCAGTAGTCATAGACATAAAATGAGTTAGTTAGGTACTCGATGTACGTCACGTACGTAAATTACAGAAACGTGGAGATAGCCAATGTCGATCGTTGCCGACTACCCCAGCTTCAGTAGCGCTCGAGAAAACCTCAAAGAAGTTCTTGATGCGACCGAGCACGGGATTTCTGTCTCTGTTTCCAGGCAGGGCAACGTCTCTGTGGTGCTGCCTTTGGACCGTTTGCGTGACTATTTCTTCCGAACAGTCAGCCCACGTATTTCCATCTTCACGGAGAACACTCTCACCGTCGCCCTGATGGTAGATAGTCCCTTCGCTGCTGAAGGAGTTGACCTAGACAGTGCATTAACTGATCTCATCCTGGTATTACGGGAGTATGCAGCTGACTGGGATACCCGATTGAAGGATGCCCCCAACCACCAGCAATACTGGGCGCTCGTTCAACTCGTGAAGTATTCAACAGACGAACAGCTACGCGAATGGTTCGAGACAGGTGGCGAGTAACACCTACCCACCCGCAGATCGAGAAAGCCACGATGCTTTCTGTCGGACCGAAGGGTGGACTCTTGTTCGCGGTGCCACGGGGAAACCCGTCTCACACCACAGGACCTATGAAATAACACTGTGGGACGGCAGAGTACTGCGGACGCGTATTTCCAGGCCCATCAACACTTCAGAATATGGACCACACATGTGGTCCCATATTCTCAAGCAACAACTCGAAGTCACTCAGGAAGAATTTTGGAACTGCGTTCGGGATAAAACTCTTCCTGACCGTGGCTTTGCTCCCATGGAGGCACCGCCACAGAGCCTGCCGCTCTTCCTGCTCAGAGAACTCATGCGACTAGGGGTGAGCGAAGCAGAGGCCCTCAGGCTCACTCCGGCAGAAGCTGCTGAGAAGCGAGCTGAGCTCTTGGCTCACAGCAGCGATTCTGTGTGAGGCATTCAGTGCAACTGGATTTACTCAGATCTTTTGAGCTTGGCTGCGCGCTCAGCAATCCACTTAGAGCCTTTACCTAAGGCTTTCTTTGATTCTTCGAGAGCCTGCTTAGAGGCATCGAGAGCTTGCTTGGATGCCTCGTGGACTTCTTTAGAGTTCTGAACAGCATCTTTGGCGGAACTGAGAGCTTTCTTGGACTGCTCCAGCGCTTTCTTAGAGGCCTCAACGGTCTTTTTGGTGCCGTCAACGGTTGCAGTACCTATACGCTTTGACGTTTCGACAACGTCGTCACGAAGCTCTAATGCAGCTTCCCCCCACAGACGTGCTGTGAGTTCTTCTCGATTCTCACCAATCTCCATAACCCGCTGGAAGTCCTCAACACGAGAACCAATTGTGTTGCTTGCTTTGATGACAGCGGGGGATTCAAAGGGATTGAGTAATAACTTGCCGTTGGCGTAGGCGCCAAGGGCTTCCACGCGGGTAATCAGTCCAGCCGTGCTCGAGGTAATGAGGTCCAGCCGTTGCTGACGAGCTGTATTCAACGCTGTCCTGTGGCCTTCAACGTCTTCTGGGTTGGAATCTAGCACTCGGTCGAGTTCCAGGACTCCCACAGCGTCATTGAGCTGTGAGCAGCGAGCCAATACAGCCAACCATTCCGCAATGGGCTGCTGCGCATCTTGGGATGCCTTCACCAGAGCAGCAATGCTCTTCTCTTTCCCGAGCTTCGTGGAGATGTCATCGAGTTGAAGAAGAACATAGGCCTGGGTGCGAGCCAGCTGGAACGAGGTTGCCTGAACCTTGGACCAGGTCACATCAGAGACCTTGCCCATCTGAGCACGGATGGTCATGGCCTCGTCAATGACAAAACCCACACCGATCATGTCCGCAATGACAGAATCCTTCTGCACACGAATGATGTCATCGATCTTGGCATCGATGACGGCCAGATATTCAGCAATCTCATCAATGGATTGCTGAAGAGCCATCTGGGTCATCATGCCGGAGACGTTGGCCAGCACCATAGGATTCGCAAAAGCTGCACCTGGTTTGACGAACTCAGCTATGCCTGTGATTTTGCTCTTGTCGCCGGTGAAGATGCCACGGACAAGCTTGTCCGTGGAGCCTTTCATCATGCCGGAAGTTTTCATTGCTTTGGCAGATTTTTCAGAGAGTTTGACCCATCTGCCTGCGTTGAGTGAAGCCTGAGCAATCCCGTTTACTGCCGATGAGGCCTTTCCAGCAGCCCCTGCCACACGAGCCATCTCAAGCGGACGCGCGACCAGGCCTTCCCTCTTGAGAAAGAGGTCTAGTTCCTTGCCCTCGCCAAAAAGTGCAATTCCTTGTCCATCGCTGACGATGTCAAATTCATGTTCGTCAGTCACGACTTCTCCCCGTTTTCAGCAGCAGAAAGAATTCTCTGCTTGTCCAATGTGTTGCAGTGTTTGTGCAAAGTGATACCTAAGGCGTTGAACTCGGGCTCGGAGTTTCAGATGTATTTGACGAATCTGAGGTCTCACTTGGTGCTGGTTCTGCGGGTGTTACAGGAGCTGGCTGAACTGGAGGCGTTGGACCTTCTGGTGTCTGACCGTTGACGCACTGCATGTATTCAGCAGGGATAGAAACCCACTCACTGAACTGGCCAAACACTTCTGCTCTGTAGGCAGAAGCTCCTCCAAGTGGGGAGTAGCAATATGAGTTACGAGTATCCTCGCTCCACACCATGCCGATAGATCCAAAGGTCTGGCCACCATTGCAGTAGCCGGCACTACCAGAGGACTTTTGTTGGCCGTTGTTTCCCCAAATAGTCATGGCAGCACCTGCTCCGGAACCGTTGCCGGTGCAGGGGCCCACATAAACAAAGGTGACACCTGTGGATCTCACGTTTGCCGTGAGACCAGGAGCCACATCTTGGAGTGTTACTCCATTACCGAGGTCATGGTCACTCATCACGTTGGCAGGCGAGTCACCGGTGCTGGGCGCAACTGTTGGCTTTGAGGTGGGAGTCGCAGAGGCTGTGGCCGCCACAGGTTCCGACTGCTGCAAGGCTGGAAGGGCCACAGCGACTGATGTGACGGCAACTGCACTCGTTGCGGCAAAGATGCTGAGTGCAGCTGGTATTGAAAACTGAATCATGATTCCCCCATAAGAACTTTAGTTCAAAGCTAGCTGGAGGCACAGACAGCGTTCATTTGGTGAAGATGAAATGACATGATGAGGATGGCTTAGCTCGGTGTAATTGAGAAGCTCATTATGCACTCAAGGAATCTAGCCAATTTCGCAATTTCAACATTGAGTAACAGTCATAGCGGTTGTATTGCAGAACGTCTTCTCTGATCTCATCTGCCGTTTCACCGAGTTCAAGCACTTCACCATTGAGTGTCCGGTGGTAGTCGTCATATCGAGTGATGGAAGCAGTTGCGTTCTTTGTTCCAGTTCGCAACTCTTTGCCCATATACAAAGGCTCGAGCTGCTTGATCGAGAAACCTGCAAGCCCGTGTGAAACCGCAGACGTAACAGTGGACTTCAGATCAACAAACTTTCCAAGATAGAAAATATCCTGAAGCTCCATGATGAACTTGTTTTCCTGAAATACAAGCTGCTTCAAGGTCGTAATTTCAAACGGCGAATAGTGGTAGATGTGAGCATCTGGGTATTCCCGAAGGTGGTCCATGAGATTCATCATGAACAGATACAGCATGTTTTCTTCGTCATCTCGGGAATCTGCCCACAGGTATTGAAAAAGCCCATCTTCTGATTTCCTGAAGGCCTTGAAATCTAAGGGAATCTTCGAATACAGCCCATAGAGATACGCGATACCTAAACGGTTGCTGCCTTCAACATAAAAAATCGGATCAGTTTCAAAGTCGAAATAGAGATCCCCTTCGTTCTCAGGAGGAAGGGCAGAAATCGCTGCAGGGTTCTCAACCGAAATCTGGGGGTCATTAGTTTCGATTGCCCGCCACTGCCGCTGAGCTTGTGTGGTGAGTTTCTGCAATGTGCTGGGAGTGATGTCCACATTCTCTGATGAAGCGAGTTGGGCTAATTCAGGAATTCGATTGATCCCTGCAGCCACAAGGACGTTGCGCTTAGAGGGGCCTAAACCTGCAACATAAAGCAGGTCTCCTGGATCTAATTCTTTTTGTTCCACACATGACGCACACTCGCCACACACTTTGTAGGCATCTGACAACCAAGCGATGGGAAGAGGGTC
Source organism: Aurantimicrobium minutum (assembly GCF_029892845.1). GTDB lineage: Bacteria > Actinomycetota > Actinomycetes > Actinomycetales > Microbacteriaceae > Aurantimicrobium > Aurantimicrobium minutum_B. Next base: position 86,136 of record NZ_JARXVT010000002.1, on the reverse strand, counting down.
TGCTCTGCGTTCAGCTTCTACCTTGTTGAGACGATCCAAATTCAGGTCGAGACGTGAATATATGTCAGGAAGAAAGTAGGTGCTTTCTTTAAGGTTCCCATGCACCAAGCTGGCGGTGTCATGCACCGGAATGCCAAGCCTCTTCAAGTGGCGCGCGTAGGAAGCTAACTGGAGGTCGTACACGTGCAATTTGTCGCTGAGGGCAAGTTTTGTATCTAGCACTTGATACGCCCAGACCCCGTCGATTTCAACAAACTCGAGGAAGTCTGCAAAGCCGGTGTATTTGCCATCAAAGAAGGATGCTTGGAACACAACGGGCCATTGCTCTTTGAGGGCATCCGCGGTCCGCGCATCCATGGTGGTGAGCTTCTCTAAACGAGGGAGATCTTTGGGAAGGTCTTCATCAGAGACGATAAAAACATTCTCTTTGCCATAGTGCTCCTGCAGTGTGGTGAGAAAGTACCGCTCATGGCGGTTACCTTGCCTTGCGCTGTATTGCATCATGGCATCAGTTTCGGGAGGAACGATGTTTCCTTTGCCCAGCTTGCTATCGAGCTTTCGGACATAACCCCATTGGCATTTCACCCAAGATGTGATGTCACTGGGTGAGTAGATCACCTCGCCATTGATTATTTGCATAATTCCCCCATTACATTTCCTGTTCTTAGGCTGTCGTGAGAATGCGTCGTTGTCAAAGAATATTCAGCGGGGAGATTGTCCGTAGTTCCGCATATTGTTTCTCGCGGAGGGAACAATGAAGGTTTATTCATTTCAGGTGCAAGACAAAGACCCCGAATGTCTCACATTCGGGTGCGTTGCTGACAGCTTCGAACATGCGATGTTGAAGGTTGAAAAAGCTGGCTACAGCTCTGTTCTATTGATGGAAGCCCGTGAGCTTTCTGGATTTGAGATAGACGAGGTTGTTGATCTCGACATCTTGGCCAACCCCTTCCTGGGCTCGGAATGGCTTCCCATCGTTGATGCACTTGCTCCACGCATCACACGAGATGGCGTGGGCCGCAGGTGGGGGCTCAACATCGTGACTGCTCCCTATAACTGGGGCTATAACGAACCTGGGGGAGAGATCGAGTTTCTCCAAGCCATCAACGAAGGTGATGGTTCCCTCCACCTCGAGCTGGGAACAAAAGACATCACGGTCTCGGGCAATCAGAAGGCACTCGACTATCTCGCTTTTAGCGGGTGGACAGAACCAAAAGATGGCCTCCCGCTTCACTTCAAGGTCCTGGAACCTGGCTGGAACCCAAAGTATGCGTTACAGGTGGCGTTGCAAGCCATGACTACAGTCTTCAAGGTCACTGCACAGGACATCTTCAAACCTGAGGGCCTGATGATCAGAGGTGCACTTGATGAGGATCTCTTTGATTGGGGAGTGTGGAATGGCCCGTTTGATATTCAAGGATGGGCATTCGCGCTGAAGGGGTTCCATGAACTCAGTCAGACCGAGCCAGATGAAGAAACTAAAGCTCGGGTAAGAAAAAGGGCGTTTCCAGGAAACGATGCTGAATAACAAGATTTCTCAAAGCACGTGTTCAAAACACCAGAGGTAGAGTGAAAACATGGGGAAATCTTTCAATGTAGTCCGAGTGGCCACGCCAAGTTTTGAGTCTGCAGAAAACCAAGAACTTCTTGAGAATGTAGCTTTGTCCAAAAAACTTCTTGGGGATCAGCTCGATTTTGGCTGGGCGTTGCCTTCCGCATTTCGAGCCTTAGCAAATCCGCTTGCACCTGTTTCTCTTCCGAGGAAGCCAGATTCACGGAAAGACATATCTGGGGCTATTGCATATTGGCATAGCCTTCAATGGCTTCTGATTTATCGATTGGGCTGGGCAAACCCAGGTAAAGGGATGTCTGAGTTGTATCTCTACCTCTGCATGCCACATTCAGAGCTGGACATACTCAAAGTGATTGGTCAGATGGATGACACCCTCATCTTGATTAGGGATGTGTGGTTCAAGGACGGTTATCTAGAGAACTACATCGCCTGGTCGGGAGGCATCAACCAGTCATATCTTTCGACAAGCTCTGAGGAATCGACCAACAGTATCTATTCGATTTCCGATGAGGAGTCATCAGTGTTCCTGAGCCGCTCCCCAGCGGGGCTGCACTTAGAGCCACAGGGCTGGCATTACTTCCTCAGGAACGAACATGAAACTGTTGCAACTTACTCTGTTGTAACTAACGAGCAAAGAAATAAAGCCACAGTGATTATTGACAACGCATGGGGCTGGTATGACGCATTGTGTGATGTCGGTGTCACGATGCAGCTAGATGAATTGAGCGTTTACGTGAAATCGATTGGATTCATGGGGGACTTTCGATTCTCTGAACAAACAGGCCTGTGGTACACCGGGTCACATTATGTTCATTTGATGGGGAATTAGCCTCTTAATTTTCTTGGAGGTCATGTTAATGACTTCAATGTCAGTGGGTCCCTGCATACTCATCTCTACACAGACAGCGCCGGGCTGAATGTGTAGAGGGGAACATCTTGACCGATCCGAATTACACCGCACTGCTCCTTATTGTTGACCGCAGTGGTTCCATGGAGTCCATCAAGCTAGACATGGAGGGCGGCCTCAACGCACTGATCGCGGACCAGCTTGCTGAACCAGGTTTGCTGACTGTTGATCTCTTCACCTTCGACACTGAGGTGAAGCACGAGTGTTCGTTGACCGACCCTAAAGATCTCCAGATCAAGATTGAACCACGTGGTGGCACTGCTCTCTATGACGCCATCGGTATTGGGGTGACAGAGTTTGGGCGCTCACTTGCAGCTATGCCTGAACATGCTCGCCCAGAAACAGTGCAGGTCATTGTTGTCACCGATGGTGAAGAGAACTCTTCGGTCGAATACAAGGCTTCTGCCATCAAGAAACTGGTCCAGTCCCAGAAGGACGACTATAAGTGGGACTTTGTCTTCCTCGGGGCTAACCAGGACGCCGTCCTGAACGGCATGGATCTTGGCTTTGATGCCGGTAGCGCACTCACCTTCGCACCTGGTGCTGGCGGCGTTGATGCATCAGCTAAGAGCATGTCCCGTTATATGACGGACGTTCGTCGCAAGCAGAAGAAGCTCTTCCTTGCGGAAGAGCGCATTGCAGCCCTTGAAGCCGAAGCAGATGAACAGCGCCGCAAAGAAGCAGAAGAGCAGGCTCGTCGCGCAGATGACCAGCAAGGCCCTGACGCAGTAGCGAGCTAGTAAGTTCCAAATAGAGCAGCACCTCCTGGGGGAAGGAGACTGCTGCTCTATTTGGTTTCATACACATCATGCTCTGAACCCTAAGCTGGTGGAAGGTTCAAAGGGGAACTCACACCACATTGTGAGCTTGCGTGATTTATTGGGAGGAAATGATTCACATGCATGAAATCGTGTGTCCACACTGCAAGACTGCGTTCACCATCGACGAGGCGAACTATGCAGACATTCTCACCCAAGTTAGAACTCACGAGTTTGAGGAAGAGATAGAAAAGCGCCTCCAGCTTGCAGCAGAAGCCAAAGAAACAGAGATCGCGCTCGCGGAAGCCAAAGTAGCTGAAAAGCTCAAAGCTAAGGTCGCCGAAAAAGAGAACGAGATCCAACGCCTTGCCGCAGAGCTCGGTTCTGCAGAGACAGAAAAGAAGTTGGCTGTCACTCAAGCCCTTTCCAAGGTCGAGAAGGAGCGTGACGACTTCAAGCACGCGGTTGAGCGCGCCGAGCTGGAAAAGCAAATGGTTGAGACCGCTCTTAAAGACAAATATGAAACCCAACTCAAGGATCGTGAAGATCAAATTGAGCGTCTGAGAGATCTCAAGACGCAGCTCTCCACCAAGATGCTCGGTGAAACTCTCGAACAACACTGTGAAGTTGCCTTCAATACCATTCGCCCCAGCGCTTTCCCCAATGCCTACTTCGAGAAAGACAACGAAGTTAAAGAAGGCAGCAAGGGTGACTTCATATTCCGAGAACTCACCGATGAGAACGTGGAAGTCACGTCCATCATGTTCGAGATGAAGAATGAAGCTGACACCACGGCCACCAAGAAGAAGAACGAAGACTTCTTCAAGGAACTAGATAAGGACCGCAACCTCAAGGGTTGTGAATATGCCGTCATGGTTTCCATGCTCGAAGCAGACAGTGAGCTCTACAACACTGGCATTGTGGATGTTTCTCACCGCTATCCCAAGATGTATGTGGTCCGACCACAGTTCTTTATCCCGATCATTACATTGCTACGCAATGCAGCAATGAAGTCCGTGGAAGACCGCACAGAGCTTGCCCGCATCAAAGCACAGAACATTGACATCACGACCTTCGAGGACGACCTTGAAGCATTCAAGTCGGGCTTCTTCCGGAACTACGAACTTGCCGCTGGCAAGTTTGGCAAAGCCATCGAAGAGATAGATAAGTCCATCAAGGCACTTGAGAAGGTCAAGGAAGAACTCAAGGGTTCAGAGAACAACCTTCGCCTAGCCAACAACAAGGCTCAGGACATCACAATCAAGAAGCTCACTCGAGGAAACCCCACGATGGCAGCGAAATTTGCTGAGGAAGCAGATTTATCTCTTGATTCAGAGTGAACTGATCAATTAATTGCCGGTATAGGAACTGACTGATCCGGGAGTTCCTTCGATATTTTCAGGACGAGTCAATGCAACCATTGCATCAGCCAACCAAGCAGTCCGCTTATCAATAAGATCTGCTGTCCAGTCGGGAAGAACTGAGAGATCCTTATTCATTTGAATAAGTGAGTTCTTAAGCCCATTCAGAAGGCCGTCATTTTTACCGTTAACCTTGTCTGTCCAATCGGCATTGCTGATAGAGATATTTACTTCGAATTCCAGGATGCTGAGGTTTCCCCACTTCTGTACGAAGTCGTCATATGTGGGTGCGTTGGGGTCGCTAGGAGTTCTTTCAGCAACCTTGGTGAACCAGCTGGAACCAATCGCTGGGTTCTGGGGTGCTAGATGTTCAACATGCAGTTTGGACTGTTGGTAGTTGAACCCTACGGGCTGGATTGCGAAGTTTGCACGCTTGAGTGCATAGAAGACAAGATCACGTCGTGCTGGGTTTTCAATCATGTAGGAACGAACAGCATCATCGCTGGGCAATGAGGACATGAGGAAGCTGATGGCTGCATCAATGGCTGAATCTTCGGCTGCCATTGTTCCCTGATTGTCAGTGAAAAGCAGGTCGCTTGCCTTCTGGTACAGGGTTTCAAGTTCTTGAGCGTTACGACCTGTGAGGATCCACCTAAATGCCATGATTTCTGTGGCTAATGTCGCTTTGAGCTTCGCTTTGTTAGTGAAGCTTCCGAGCATGACGCGTAAGAGGAAAACTCTGTGGGTCTCTGAGAAGAGATTCAGACGAGCATTAGCGTCATCAATTGCCGAATCACCGAAGTTTGAGGAATCTCCCAAAAGCTTTGCGTAGACGTTTGCAGCGCTTTCAATTTCGTTGAGGTTACGCATAGCGCCACCATCACCGTATTTAGCAACCCGGTCGCTAAAGAGCTTGAAGATCTTTTGCGCTTGAACTTTGGATACCTGCGAAGAGAGCAAGAAGTGACGTAAAAACTTTGTAAAGGGGTAGTCGCCGAGGGTTGAAATGGAGTCATCCCATTGCTTGAGAACCTTAGTGATTTTGTCTGAATCTTTGGCTGCAACATTTCTGAGAGTAAAGTTTTTCAGCAAATCGCTTGGGGTGAGTCGAAGACCGCGTTCGTTGAGTGTTTCAAACAAAATGTAGGCATCATCTGCTGTGTACATTCGGATTTCAAGAAGTCGGAAACCATTTCTCAAGGCATTGATCAAAGAGAAAAGCTGGCTCTTCATAGCATCTTCATCCCCAGCGTTGGGCTTGAGCCAGTCATTTAGCCTTTTTTGAATTCGCGAATATGCAGACCGAAGTTCGGTTGTTGCGCGCTTTTCATCAGTTGTCAGGCCCTTGCCGCCAGGATTAAATACTTTCCGATTGACTGAGTTCATTGGCGCCAAGATGTGAGTCTTGAAAACATCCTGGATCTGATAATTGGCAATGTAACTGTCATGGATGAAGTCGTCATGCTTCAACATCTGGGTCAACAGCATGTCCAGAGGAAAATTGTGTCCTTCTTTTACAAAGTTCGAGTTTGTAAAGGATTCAAGCTGGTCTCGAATAATGCACAACAAAATAATGGTGGTAGTCAGACGCTGCTGGCCATCAATAATGCTGAGGTCTTTCTTGTCTTCAAGAAGAACTACAGGGCCGAAAAAGTGCTCGCTACCTGGATCCAAAGCAAGGTTGAATACATCCTCGAGATATGCATCAATCTGGTCGGTCTTCCAAGCGTAATTACGCTGAAATGGGGGGATTGTCAGAGTGACATTTCCACTCAGTATGTTGTGAAGTGATTTTTCACTGGCGTCAATTTGCATGTTTCCCCCTAGAAAACCTGTTGGCTGTAGCTAAGTTGATCACAGTTTGAAAACGTGATCAAGTTACTTCTAAAACTAGAGATGCCCTTAAGTAAGTGTCGTTATGTACTTCTCAAGCAGTTCAAGGAGTTCTGTATCTTTTCTAAGACGCATCAGTTCCATGATTTGATTCCATACGCTGTTCGTTGGAAGACCAATTGCAGGAGCAATACTCTTTCGAGATACTTCACTGCCTTCTGGGAGTAAGCAGAGAGCAGCAATTTTTTTTTCAAGTGATGAATCGTCGACAAGGACTTTAGATATTGAGACGGTATCGCGATCAAAAATTAAGACAATTTGATCGCCAGTCTTCGCGTAGATGTCGTTAAGGAGTACTCGGATACTTGATGCACGTGGCTGGCCGCCACCCCAATTGACAGCAAATTGAGCTGTGTGACCTTCAACGTCCCACTGTCTACTTTCCCCGGGTTGAACACCAATTGCCTGAGCAAATGCGCCAGAGAGCATTATCCCACTACCGCGTAGATGTTCACTATTTACACAGATTCGAAATGCCAACTTCTCGTCAACAAAATAGAGGTTGCGAACACGGTTTACGTTTCGGTTAACACCTTTGCGCTCTTCAGCCAAGCTGACTTCATCCCCATGAAGTTGAAAGGGGAACGTAGCGGCGTATGTGCGAATGCTATTTTCAGCTACCCCGTATTGCTTTGGGAGTTCCTCTAACAACTGCAAAAGTGAAACTGTTCCTTCTGCCTCCACACGCCGCTTTATTACATTTTGGATACCGTCATATACATCGAGCTCCCAATCAGGGAGCCCCCAAGATTCTGGACCTACGCGGACAATCCGACTGTCTTCTGCGAGACGAGTTGCGAGATTTCTTTTTGGCTTCCCTGGTGTAATTGCTCCGCAAAGAACTTCGATTGGGGCAGGCGAATTCTTGTTTTGCAGGTATGCGATTGCTAATTCAGTCTGGCTTTGAATCTTTGGAGAAAGCAGCAGGCCCTCAAAGGTTTTGTATTTCCTTGTGATTGCCCACTGAAGTAGTTCTTTAGAACTGCTTGATCCCCATGAACTATAAATAGTGGCAAAGTCAGCAAGTTTTATGAATCCAATTCCTTCTGAATTAGATTCGAATATTTCATCAAAACCCTGCTGTACTTTCTCTGCTCCGGATCCAAAAATCCAATTATCTTCAATTTCTAAACCGTTGATTAGAGCCGGGAGAAGTCCCCAACCTCTTAAATTGAATGGTTCTAGCCTTACTTCTAGGCCAGGAAAAGCTTCAATCAGGTTGCTACTCGCTGAAATTTCTCCAATGAATAACCTGACCTGGGGCAAGAAAATCTTCATATCTTCAGAATTCTTAACCCAGTCTTTGATTTTTTGGAACAACTTCTTTTCAATTTGACGCACTCTTTCGCGCGTGATGTCGAATACAGCCCCTACATCATCAAGAGTTCTTGGCTTACTGCTTGAAATCCGATCAACCAGGATGAGCTTTTCTCGGTCGTCTAAAGAACCTAAAAGCTCATATATTGCTTCCGAAAAAGGAATAGTCAATTTAGAAGAATGTTGCTTATGCGCTTCTCTATTGTTACTTTCAATCCCGATTTGTTTGAGACACTTCTGGATCAAATCGAATAGGAGTGATCGTGAGTTCGCGATTGCAAGATTGTCGATTGAATATAAGTCTTCAAAATTCGTGTGGGCGATCATCCCAAAGGGATAGTTCGTTTCGTTGAAGGTAATGTCCTCGCCAAATCCTGTAACTGTTACGACAGAGATATTCGACCAATGGTCAAGCATCGGAAAGATTTGTTCAAGTGAACGGTTTCCGAATCGTACTTCGATCAGTCCGCAGAGTTGTTCAACGCGAGCATCAATGTTCTGAGGAGTCTGATCAATAGGTTCGAGCCATTTTGAATAGTTGGCTAACTGCGACTCAGGTGAATCCTGAGTGGGAAGTAATTCAGATAACCAAGGGAAAAACCCTTCCCATGATGGTGTTTCTTTATTGTCCACCGTAGATTCCCCCATTAAAGCTGTTTGGCGGGCATCCTCTCAAGCTCAATGCTTGGGAAAGCCCCTCACGCGCGCCGCTATTACATCTTCAACTTATCTCAGCAGTGAGGTGTGACCTGGCTAGATTGAGCTTGGTTTTGAACTTCAATTATTCATTCGAATAATGTCCAGACATGAAATCCCACTGGGGATGTCCGTAGTAGCCGATAACCTTATTCCTGGAGGCGAGGGGAATATGGACTTAGTAAAATCTAAGCAACGTGTTGCAGACCATGGTGAAGTCTTCACGCCTCAATGGATGGTCGAAGACATGCTCGACCTCGTTAAGCACGAGTCCGAGCGCATTGATTCTCGCTTTCTAGAGCCTGCATGCGGCTCAGGGAACTTTTTAGTTGCAGTTCTTAAACGCAAACTCAGCACGGTTGAGACGAAATACGAAAAGAACGATTTCGAAAAGCGCCACCACGCACTCCTTGGGCTGATGTGCATTTATGGAATCGAACTGTTAGAAGACAACACAATCGAGTGCCGCGAAAATCTGCTAGAGGTTTTTTCCTCAACGCTGAAAATCGCCAAAGAGTCTGACTTGTATAAAGCAGCGTCAAATGTGCTTGAAGTAAATATCTTGCAAGGGGATGCCCTCAGCATGACTCATCCAGCCGGAGAGCCCCTGGTCTTTCCCGAATGGGCTTACTTAACCAAGGGGAAGTTTCAACGTCGTGATTTCCGATTCGACAGTTTGACTCAACGGTCTTCTGTTGAAGGTTCGCTTTTTGAAAACTTTGAAGAGCACGAGATCTTCACACCAATCCAGACTTATCCACCCATGAGCATTGAGGAGTTGGGGAATTGACTCAAGCAGAATTTAAGTTCCGTCGGGGAAACCCAGACGTCCTAACCAGCATTGCGAATCTCTCTAACGATGAAGTATTCACGCCACCAGAGTTCGCCAACCGAATGCTGGACACGCTTGAGGAAACTTGGGCTAACTCAAATGGCGGAGCAAACATCTGGGAAGACAGTTCTGTCACCTTTCTGGACCCCTTTACTAAGTCAGGTGTATTTCTCCGAGAAATTACTGAGCGACTCACACACGGTCTTGCCAAAGAGATTCCTGACCTTCAAGAACGTGTAAATCACATTCTGACCAAACAGGTTTTTGGCATAGGAATTACTCAGTTGACAGCGCTCCTAGCTAGAAGAAGTGTGTATTGCTCTAAATGGGCTAATGGTGAACATTCCATCGCTACTGCCTTTGATAATCCAGATGGAAATATCTGGTTTGAGAGAACAGAACACACGTGGGTTGGCGGTAAAGACAAGATCATTGTTGTCAATGCAGATGGGGTTGAAGAAACAACCACTATTGACGGTAAATGTAAATATTGCGCAGCGAATCAGCGTGATTATGACCGTGAGTCAATGGAATCTTACGCATACCCATTTCTTCATACTGAAAATCCTAACGACTTACTGAAGAAAGAATTCGGAGCTGAAGTGAAATTTGACGTTGTTATTGGCAACCCTCCCTATCAACTTGGGCAAAGCGGCGGCGATTCCGTTGGAGGTTTTGCTATGCCTATCTATCAAAAATTCGTGGATGCCGCAAAGTCACTTGATCCTCATTTCATAACCATGGTTACTCCGTCCCGCTGGTTTGCAGGCGGCAGAGGACTTGACGATTTTCGGGCTCAAATGTTGTCTGATCGCCGGTTACGAGTTTTGATTGATTTCCCTGACCCTTCTGAAGTCTTTCCAGGCACGCGTATCGAAGGTGGGGTTTCATATTTCCTTTGGGACGCCTCGTGGAAAGGCAAATGTGATGTCGGAACGATTATCGGTAAAGAATTAACTGCGCCAATTCAGTCTCGTTTTTTGAATGCGTATGACATCCTCGTTAGAAGAAATGAAGCAATCCCAATCGTTGAAAAAGTTCTACAAAAGTCAGAAGAACTTGGATGGGGTAACTTAAGCACCCGTTTTTCACCCATTCAACCATTTGGTCTTCGAACAAACTTCAAAGGTAGTTCAAATCCGAAAGGAATTCCTGACCCAATAATTCTCTTTGAGAATGGAGGTAGTTCATTTATCTCTAAGGCTGCAATTCCAAAAAATTCAGCTTGGGTTCAAAGACACAACGTTTATATTGGGCGCGCATATGGAATGGCTGGTTCACCCCCTCACCAGATATACAACTCACCTATCGTTGCACCTGATTACTCCGCATGCACGGAAACATACCTTATAGCTGGTCAATTTGAAGACGTCTTAAGCGCAAAAAATTATGATAATTATTTACGGACAAGGTTTGTTAGATTTTTAGTTTCTCTTCGCAAAAATACTCAAGACATATACAGTAACCGCTTTAGTTTTGTGCCTGATGTCCCACTCGAGATTAAATGGACTGATGATATTCTTTATAAAAAATTCGATTTATCAAAGGATGAGATCGAGTTTATAGAGGCACTCATTCGCCCGATGGAGTTGGACAATGAGTAAAACTGAGCTTGAACTTTTCCCCGAGAAAGTCGAATCTCGCCTTCGTATCTACGGTTACACAATCCAAGACGAGCACCATAAGGGCCAGATCAAAGTTGGTCAAACCACTCAAGACGTAAAGACTCGTGTAGAACAGCAGACCAAGACTGCAGCAATCCAGAACTACACGATTGAAATAGATGAGCTGGGAGAGCGTCGAGATGGCTCCCTTTTCACAGATCATGATGTTCGTGCACATCTGAAGAGAAAAGGCTTTGAAAACGTTCAGCTGGAGTGGATGCGCTGTTCTGTTGAAGACGTCAAGACTGCGATTACAGAGCTCCGAGAAGGTGTCAAGCTCACTGGCACCCATCACCTCACTTTTGACATGCGAGAAGAGCAAGCACAAGCTGTCGATGCAACCCACGCGTATTTCAATTCAGTGTGGGCTGAAAACATGAATGCAGTCCCTAGATTTTTGTGGAACGCAAAAATGCGTTTTGGAAAGACATTCACAACTTACAAACTTGCCGAAAAGATCGGTGCAAGGAAAATTCTTGTTCTCACATTCAAGCCTGCAGTTGAAGATGCGTGGCAAGCGGATCTAGAAAATCACAAAGATTTTGACGACTGGCAGTACTTCTCAAAAAATGTAGGGCAGGACCCAACACAAGCAGACCCACAACGCCCCGTCGTTTACTTTGGATCTTTTCAAGACCTACTTGGAAAAGATAAAGAAACTGGCCTGATGAAGCCAAAAAACAACTGGATCCACGAAACAAAGTGGGACCTAGTTGTATTCGATGAATATCACTTTGGTGCTTGGAGGGACAGCGCCAAGGAGCTCTTCGAAGGTGAAGAAGCAACAGTTGTGAAGGCAGAGCTTAAGCAAGAGTATGGCGATGACCAAGAAACTTTTGAGGAAGAACTCGAAGAACTGGGTGGAAAAGAAGCAGACTTCCTCCCCATCACTACGCGTGCCTATCTCTATCTTTCAGGAACTCCCTTCAGGGCTCTTTCCTCTGGCGAATTCATAGAAGAGCAAATCTTTAACTGGACTTACACAGACGAACAAAAAGCAAAGAAAAAGTTTTCGGAGAAACACCCCGACAAGCTCAACCCTTACGCATCACTTCCTGAGATGCGCTTGTTCACCTATCAAATGCCTGATGAAGTACTCTCCATCGCTAGCCAGGGGGAGTTTGATGAGTTTGATCTCAACGAATTCTTCAAGGCGAGCGGAAAGGGTGACCAAGCAGAGTTCAAATATAAGACCGAAGTTCAAAAGTGGCTTGAAATTATTCGAGGTTCCTATACCCCACACATTGCAGAGAACCTCCAGCAAGGAAGTAAGAAACCACCATTCCCATACTCTGATGTCAGGTTGCTTCCATACCTGCAACATTCATTCTGGTTTATGCCAGATGTTGCAGCGTGCGATGCAATGGCGAATCTACTTTCAGAAAATCACAATGTGTTTTGGCATGGTTATACCGTCCTGAATGTTTCAGGAACCAAAGCAGGTATTGGCCTTGAAGCGCTTCCTCCTGTGCGTAAAGCCATCGGAAGTGGCAACGACTCGAAGACTATTACTTTGTCATGTGGAAAGTTGACAACCGGAGTTACAGTTCCGCAGTGGTCTTCAATCCTGATGCTGAGAAACTTAAAGTCTCCAGAATCATATTTCCAAGCTGCTTTCCGGGTTCAGTCCTCTTGGTCAATAAATAACCCCAACGGTGATGATCCCAACCTTGAAGAAATTAAAAAACCTGTTTGTTTTGTTTTCGACTTCGCACCGACTCGTGCACTTCGACAGATCTCTGATTACGGAATTGGACTGGCACCACAAGAACCAAATCCAGAAGTCTCAGTCAAGGAATTGATTGAATTCCTTCCCGTTCTTGCTTACGACGGGTCACATATGACCCAGATCGACGCAGGTGGTGTTTTAGATATGGCTATGGCTGGAACTTCTGCCACTTTGCTCGCCCGTAAATGGGAGTCTGCTTTGTTGGTCAATGTCGACAACGCAACTTTGAAGAAGATCTTGTCTAATGCAAAGGCACTTGAAGCAATTCAAAACATTGAGGGCTTCAGATCACTCGGTGACAACATCATCGAAACCGTGATCAACCAGAGTGAAAAGGTGAAGGCCACTAAAGCCAAAGAGGGCGATTCCCTTACAGATAAGGAAAAGAAGGAACTCTCTGCAGAAGAGAAGGAATATAAGTCAAACCGTAAATTGATTCAAGAAAAATTGATCAAATTTGCTACACGAATCCCTGCATTTATGTATTTGACTGATTTTCGTGAAAATACTCTTCAAGACGTCATTACTAAGTTGGAGCCTGATCTATTCAAAACAGTCACAGGTCTCACTGTCGAAGATTTCAATCTTCTTGTGACATTAGGAGTGTTTAACTCAGCACACATGAACAATGCTGTGTTCGCTTTCCGCCGTTATGAAGATGCTTCTCTTTCATATACGGGTATCGAATCCCATGACGGACTGCGTCAATACGGTCTCTATGACACTGTCATTGCAGTAGAGGCAAATTAGTCAGCTTGTATGAGAGCTGATTCGACTGAAATTAGGTTTTGCTTATGCTTACTGATGTAAGAACTCCTCATGACATCTTTTTCACCCCACAAAGGCTGTTGGTGCCCCTTTTTCAGCGGCCCTATGTGTGGTCGAAAGAGGGTCAGTGGGCACCTTTGTGGGAAGACGTAAAGCGGGTAGCTGACAAGGTTGTGCTCGGTCAGCAACCCGTTCCACACTTCCTGGGTGCAGTTGTCCTTCAACAGCAGCCTTCAGTAATTGGCAACTTGGCTGTTCGAACTGTCATTGATGGTCAACAGCGGTTAACTACCCTCCAACTGCTTATCGATGCCGCCCATGCCAGCGTTCAAGTTAAAGGTTTTGAAGCCATTGCAAAGCAGTTGGAAGCCTTGGTGGAAAACGCTGAATATTTCACCCAAGAACCCGAAGAAAAATTCAAGGTTTGGCCGACTAATCGTGACAGAGCTGCATTCAATGAAGTGATGTCTGCTGAGCTGCCAATTGATTATTCCTCATTGAGCAATGTCAATAGCAGAATGGTGGAAGCTCATTCATTCTTCTACGGACAAATCAATGATTGGCTCGGAACGGACGACACTTTAGAAGTTCGAGCAAATGCTCTGGTTTTGACCATCAGGACACTTTTGCAAATCGTAGTTATCGATCTGCTCGCTGATGAAGACGCTCAGGAGATTTTCGAAACCCTAAATGCGCGAGGAACCCCCCTTACGGCAGCAGACCTCATCAAGAATTTTGTATTTCAGCGTCTAGAAACAACACCAAAAGGTGCGGAAGCTGCCTACCACCAATACTGGCAACAGTTTGAAACTCCTTTTTGGGAAAAAGAAGTTTCAGCCGGTCGCATCAATTACACACGAAGTTCGTTATTTCTAACCCAATGGTTAATTGCCCAAACCTTGGTAGATGTTCCAGCTAGAGAAGTATTTGGACAGTTCAAAAGGTTTGTAACAGACAGCGAACTTCCGGTTGAAGACTTATTACCAACCCTTCACAAGTCATCTGAACTTTATAAAAACTTCTCTGATGCTGCATCAAACCCTTCTGGATCGCTTTCTCGTTTAGAACTATTTGTATATAGAACGCTCTCTATGGACTCGCAAGTAGTGCGACCAATTTTGTTATGGCTTGTAGATCCTGAAAAATCAGAAATTCCTCAAGTCCAACTCGACAAAGTTTTAGTTACGGTTGAAAGCTGGCTCGTAAGAAGAACAATCGTCCGCGCTTCAACCAATAACTACAACAAAGTCATTGTTGACTTACTTAATGAGCTTGCATCTCATTCACGTGATGATGCTGGTGTTATCGCAGAAGCTTTCTTTGCCCGTCAAACGAGCGTCAATTCCTATTGGCCTGGCGATGAAGAATTAAAGAATGAGCTTCTTACGTCTCCCATATATAATAGAATGGCCCGAGCTCGTCTGCGAATGATTCTTGAAGCAATTGAGGATGAACGACGGGGATGGTTTACGGTTTCAGGAAAAAATCCAGCTAGCGAACAGCCAATGATTAGAGGCTTCTGCTCCATTGAGCACGTAATCCCTCAGGATTGGCGAGCGAACTGGGATGAAGATGAAGTTGATGAATACGGGGTACACCGCGATGACCTTGTTCACACCCTTGGAAATCTAGTTCTGCTTACACAAACACTTAATAGCAAAGTTTCTAATGGGCCTTGGCTTGGTGAAAATGGAAAACGAGAATCTTTTATTGCCTCTGCGACATTGTTGACCACTCAAGATGTAATCAACAACGGTGTCTCTGATTGGACGGCTAACGATGTTCATGAAAGAACCACTTCACTCGCTAACGACATTCTCAGAATTTGGCCAGTTCCAGCTGGCCATAAGGGTGAGATTGTTGGAAAGCGAGAAAAAACAATCTACTCAATCAAAGTTGCTGACCTTGTTAACGCTGGATTGATCTCGCCTGGCACCGTTATCCGCGCTCGTGTCTCTTCCCATTTCGGCAGAGAGGCTCAGATCAGCGAGGACGGTGGAATTTTCGTTGATGGCAAAAGATTTGAAACTCTCAGTGCCGCTGCAAAAGCAGTGACTGGGTCTTCCTCAGAAGCGGGCTGGTGGTTCTGGCTAGTAGATCCTGAGGGAGATCGATCTTTCATCGATCTTAGGGAGACCTATTTTGAGTCACTTCAAGTAGCTTCAGAGTTTGGTTCTTCAGAATCTGACGAGCTAATTGAAGAGTAGTCACTGCCCTATTTCTCTAAAGATTGTCTTGACCACATTTGCCCAGATTCTGGGCGTGTGGTCGAGAGGCTGGTAGCCACCGGCTCCTCCGATAAGGACTCGGCCTTGGGAGTAGGCGTTAGCCCACTCAGCAACCTTCTTGGCTGCCTGGGTGAAGCCCTCATAGGTGTAGTTGTTGGATGAACCGAGGTTGCTTGTCCCGCCGTGTCCATCTGCACCTGCTGCAAGAAGGATCACGTCAGGCTTGTAGCGCTTAACTACTTCTTCAATCTCGTCATTGAGGAGCTCAAGCAGTACTTCGTCCCCAGCACCATTGTTAATGCCCCAGTTATATATGTGGCGTTCTTCATCGTGGGCAGAGTGGTTCTTACCCGCACGGGACAACTCACGATTGATGGTTTCTGGATCACCAGGGTAGATCGAGTGGTTGTGGATGCTTAAGGTGGGAATGCTGGTGCCTTCCAAGAGGTGCTGAACGCCATCGCCAGCATGAATATCCCAGTCCAGGTAGAGAGGCTTCAAGCCAGCGTTGTGAAACTCAACTGCGGCCCATGCCATGTCGTTGAACACGCAGAACCCAGAGCTGTTGGCATATTGAGCATGGTGCTTAGCGCCCTGGGGGTTGAAGCCCACATTGAAAGCACCATTGATCATGCCCTCGACCAACATTTGGGTTCCTGCAAACATTGTGGCTGCGGTTTGACCCATCCAGGTTTTGTTACGTATCCATTCATCGCTCACGCCGTCATCGATGACGGCGGAGACATAATCCAGGTCATGGATTGACTCAATGGCAGCGCGGACATGCTTCATGTCCGCGGTTGCAGGATCAATCACGCTGACGGCATTACCGAGCTCTTCAACGAGCATCTCCGTAGCCAATTCAGCACGAATGGGGTTGGTGGGGTGGGAACCATCTCCAGAACCGAGCTGCCATTGCAGGTAGTCGGGGGAGTAGGCCACGTGAAGTGGAGCAATAGAGCTTTTGGACTTGTGCTGAATAGATTCTGGAGTGTGAGTAATAGCGGTGACCTTTCGGAACGTTACAGGGTCTGGTTGTAACGGAATACTGATGTTGTTTATTCCCGATTGATCCATGTGCCAATCAGGTAGAGGAGTCCAACTCCTAATGTGAAGGTGATGGGGCCGGCTGAAGCCAGCCCGTTCATCACGTCGTAACCGGGCATGATTACCGGTTAACGGAGCGTGCCTTTGTTCTGGGCACCAGAGATGACGCGAATGCCGTGTGAAGAGTTAAGGATGATTGGCGAGGTCTCAACGTTGCCAATTGGCTCTGATAGTCGTTTGAGATCGATCTCGGGTAGTGCTCCGGCCATGTTTCCCCCTCAGGAATTGCTACAAGAAGGAGGATACGGATACCCACTGACATTGTGGGTCGAGCAGTATTAATCCAAGCGGGCTGGGTCTACAGAATTTCCAATTAGTACGCACTCATACTTAGCTCTCGTAATCCCCACATAAAGCAACTCATCGAGTTGTTTGTGAAGGCTTGAGGCAAATACTTTCGCTTTTTCATTCACATCTGTAATGACAACTACAGGTGACTCCAAGCCCTTGAACTTGGCAATCGAGCGCCAGCGAATTTTTCCTTCAGTGCCCTCGATATCGAGCTGTGACAGGAGTGTGCGCTCGTCGGCATTACTAGCCCCACGCTCAAGCAGTTGGCCGACGGTGGAGTTCGTCTCTCCGAATGGGCTCAGAATCACGATGTCCCTGGTGTTGTAACGCTCAAGGAGTTTTCTGATTGTCGTTGCCAGGTGTTGAGTTTGTTTGTCATCTGAGCTGGTGACAATGTTCAGGCCGCCTTCGAATCCTTCTGGGATTCGGTGGCGGGCAATGTCGGTGTCGATGTTGATGATTCGAGGAATCATCTTGGCAAGTTCGGGGACTGTTCTGCAGTTGGTGCGAAGTCTCACATGAACCGTATCCGGCATGATGAGCTTCATGCGGGTGGCAGGGTCAATCGTCTGTTGACCTTCGCGCATGATCTGTTGATTGCGGTCACCAGCCCAGACGATAGAGGTGTCTGCCAACTTCTTCACATTGCACAAAGCAAGAACTAACTCAATGAGTTTGAGGTTGGCAGCTATGTCTTGGAACTCATCCACGCAAAGCGCTTCATAGCCACCTAGTGCAGGATTCTTCTCCAGTGCCTCAAGTGCTTTCTGGGGGAGCTCCACTTCAAACCAATCCGTGTCAGCACCTTCGGGGTTGGTATCTAGCCCACACATCTCCAACATGAGGGTGTTTAGGTCCTTCACGGTGATGTTGGGCCGGTTGAGGGTCAGAGCGAGTTCTTCCGCCATCATGTAGTTCCAGCAGGTTACGAGGGTTCGCTTGCCTTGCTTGGCATATTTCCTGGCCGCCTCTGCGAGAAGGAAGCTCTTTCCTGTGCCTGCCCCGCCATCAAAGTAGATGTGGTTGTTGTATTCGACGAGTTCCATGATGGCCAGCTGCTCATCGAGCATCTTCTGCTCGACTTTGTAGCGGGTCTTAGCTAGCTCTTCGGCGCTTTCATAACCGCGAAAGTTAGACAGTAGTGCTGAAGCCATGGCTTCAGCACGTTCTGCCGTGAACGCTGCGGGGTCGTAATTGACCTCGCCGTTGTCTGCGAAGAAACTGATGTGGTTTTCTAAGAGCTTTTCTATGGCTTGAACTGGCTTGTCTTTGTCTTCTGAGAGCCCGAGCTCCCACTCAAAGAACTGCATGTCTCCCACAGAGTTGTTGACGAACTGGTGGCGGGCGATGGATGTGAACCACAGCATGCGGGCAAAGGGGATGTCGTTGATGTTCTCATCGTGCTGCTTGAGGAAACCTCTGATGTTGGACCGTGCTCGAGAAACCTGTTGGAGGGGATCCTTGGTGGGGTTGGGGAGTTTATCTAGGTACCAATTGCCATCGGTGTATTCGACATACTTGGGGCTCTTAGTCTCGATAGCCACGATGCCTTTACCCGGGACGAAGACAATGAAGTCTGCTTCACCTTCTAAGGAGAACAAGTTATGGGCCAACTGGAGGGAATGAATCACAATCCAATCAGGGCGGTCGGGAATGCCCTCAAATGCTGTGAAAACTTCACGCTCTGACCTATTAGTTCCTGGCTTCGCGCCAGGTGGAATCATGGTGACCAAGTAAATCCCCCCTTGCATAGAAACTACCCCAACAAAGTTTTACTTGTGGGTTTCAATGTTTCTCTTGATTCTTCAAGCCTTATTGCGCGGGGGTAGTCTTGTATTAGTCAAACAAATGGGGGAAATATTATGACTAAGCGATTTGTCGCGCTATTTGCAATTCTCGGACTGGTTACAGGGTTGTCTGCCTGTTCGACGGGACCTTCTTATCCCAAAGAAGTTGTAGAAGGATACTTCTCAGCTATCAATGAAAATGACCCAGCAGCTGTTCTTGCTGCTCAAGAGTTCGCTGCTCAAGGTTCCAATGCAGATGCTTATGTGATTGAACAAAGCGCCCATAAACAAGCACAATTAGATGGCGGCTCGCTTGATCAGACAAAAACTGTCACTGTCTTTGAGCAGGACAAAGTCTTGCTGTGCGTGGAGGGTTACGACGAGCCTGAGGTTAAGAAAGACGATTTTTGCGCCACATATACGGATCTTATTTTCAAAGACGGAAAGCTATCTGACTTTAGTGCAGGTGGAAAATCTCTCAACGGCCGTCTCGCTCTAGGTAGCGGGGAGCTCACTCCAATTGGTGAAATTGGTACAGCACGCTACATCTCTTCGTACATCACCATTGCAGGGGACCTCGTCATTGTTGTTGAAATTACTTCTACAGCTGGTGATCTCTCGCTTCCTTGGGATGCAACTTACCTAGGAACAAATGGCCGCCAGGTTTCTGTTTCCTTCACGGACGGCCCTGGAGAACTAGCAGCAGGACGAGTCGGCAATGTTGCTTATAACTTCATTGGGGCATCATTTGGTGGTGCGCTGGAATTGAAATTCTATGACGCCGACTACAACGAAATCCCTATCTCTATCCAAACTCAGAAATAACGAGTCTTCGGCATCTAGCTAAGAACTTGTCCGTGACAGAAACATCTGTTGCGGACAAGTTCTTTCTTACTTAACCTGCAATATTCCCTTGGTCGAGTTCCCCAGGGCGTTTGTGGATTTTGATGCTCCTGACCCACATAGGGTGAACTTTGTTCATCACCTCAATAGGTATCACAAGTGGCTCTCGCCACAGTTGTGGATCTGTAAGCCCTCGAGCTTGTAGCCAACCACCCATGCCGTCCAGAACAGTCTCGAACTCGGGGCTTTCTTCTTGCAGTTGCTTGACCAAGCCTTTGAAGATCTTGGCTTAAGCGCTGCGGGCCTTGTCCCAGATGACATAGCTGGCTTTGTCTTTCTTGCGGCTAGGCCAGCCCAATTCTTCCATCATGTCCTGGGCTGCCAGCATCTCAGGAAGAATCTGGTCTGCCTCAAAGAGAATCTCGGTCCGTGCTCCACGACCTGTGTGTACAGGTGGAAAAGCTACGGCTTCCGCAATGATCGAGGGTGATTCAAAACGGCGCAGGAGCGTCTTATGAGGAGCGATTCTCCAGCCGGTGCTGACTCCAAAAGTGAAGTCTTTCAATCCATACAGTTCTTCATCTGACCAAACAGTCATTGTTCCCCTCCTTCATGGGATGAATAGTTATGCGTAACCCGATTCCCATTCGTAGAGGGTCACGGTGATGGCTGCGTCATCCCACACGCCACTTCGTATTTGTGCAGTTATTGCTTCGATGTCTTCTTTGAATCTCCAGAGCTCCAAACCGTAGCTCTGGATCTGTTCTCGGTTGAGATCAACGAATTGCTTCAGAGTGAGCTTGGCAATCCAGTCGGTGTAACTGGGTTCATCTACTCGAGTAAAAAGTGGGTTCCCGGTTAGAGGCCGTGGGTTCCACCACCACAGCTCTCTCGAGAAGAGATTTTTGTCGTTGACGTCTCTCACGACTAGCGACGTTCCCAGTGCAGGCATTGATGCCTCCTTACCCTCCGGTAATTCCAGACTCGCATGACCCACTGACATTTCCTCCCCAAGCAGGTTTAGCCATTGCTTATCCACACTGAGGTTCTGTCATGCCTGTTCTGTGGCATCCCCTCGGCACACTCTCGTGATGACCTTCCTCAATTTTTCTCACGTGCGTATCTTTGAGGAATTCCTTGCTCACGTCCTCACAGGTGAGGAGGGTAATGCTGAGAAGGGTGGTCATCTTTCAGGGCTGCGCCGAGAAAACAAGACTGAATTCCCACCCGAGTGGGATGAAGAGCACATACGTCACGCACTGGAAAGTGTGTTGGCATCTCCTCAATATGTGGAGATTGTGGGGTACAAAGTGGTGTTGAGTCGGATCGTTGCTGGAGTCAATATTCAGGTTGTTTTGATTTCTCGCCAATCGGCACTGATGCCTTTCGCGGCATACCCAACAGGTGGTCCCGGAGTTATTCAAAACATCATGGGTGTTCAACACCCACTGCCCCTCCACAATCCCAGGAACGGAAGATAAAATGACTGTCATGACCGACCCTATGACCGCAGCTCGGGGAATCTTAACCCTGCTGAGTGAAACTGTGCCCGAGAGTGATCTCACTCTTGCCAGAGAGACACTCGAGTTCGGCTATCCGCGGCTGGCAGTCTCTTGCGGCATATCCGCAGCTCACCAGGCCAATGCCTCGGTTTCTGAAGATATTCGTCATCTCGTTATCCATGAGTTCTCGTGGCCTGAAGATGAGCTGGCAGATGTTCTCAATGAACTGGAACACATTCCGCTTCGTGCGGCATAACTGTGGAGTACTGTGGGCGGGGAACATCCCGCCCACAGTACTTTCTCACTGTCTAGGGGTTCAGATCTGGGGTCACCCAGTGCGGTTCCAAGAGCTCTTTGGTCAGCAGCTCTGGCTCTTCACCAGCCCTGTAACGCTCTAACCAGTTCGTCCACTGCTGGGCATCCAGCCGGACGAACTGGACATTGTTCAGGCCCCAGGTTGTCGCTCTAGGAGCTGTGTTGTTCATCTCAGGCACGAGATGAAAGCTACGTCCTGTTTCTCGGAAAGCACCAGCCACCCATAACCCTCCCCAATGATGCGGTCAGAGTTGTTATCCACATCGGTGCTCAACTCGTGCGTGAGGAATAGTTTCGGTCTCTAGTCTCAGGTGATGACGATAGTCGAATCTTGTCTCGAACAATCCTCTGTAGATTTCCTTCAAGATGGCTTCCTCGCACAGCCTCACGAGCGTGGAGGTATTCATCTCGATGGCTGTTGGACTGTCAATAGTATTACGTTTCCGTTATACTATTGACATGAAATCGAAGCAGTTAGCACGGGATGTGCTGTGGAACATTGCAGAGTTGCAGCACGGGTTTGTGACTGCTCAGCAAGCGGTTGAGGCGGGAATCTCCACGCCGGGACTGCAAATGCTCGTGCACCGGGGGACACTAGTTCGCCAGGCACATGGCGTGTATCGCTTTCCAAAGTATCCCGTTAGTGAACATGGTCAGAAAATACTTGCTGTTCTGTGGACAGGAGTACCTGAAGCAGTGCTTTCCCATGAAACCGCTCTTGATGCTTATGGGCTGACAGATATCAATCCTCACGTGATACACCTGACGGTATCTCCACAACGCAGGATTCGCCGCACGGGGGGCGAAGCTTATGTTGTGCATTATGAAGATGTTGATGCCGCCGAGAAGGGGTGGTGGGAGGAGGTCCCCATAGTGCTAGCTTCGAAGGCAATAGAGCAGTGCATCGAAGGCGGTACACCGACCTACCTTTTGCGACAAGCACTAGAGAATGGCCAGAAGCAGGGCTATCTCACCACTGGCCAGCGAGAGGCATTGCAACTCAAGTTAGAGGCGCGTCATGAGTGAGGATGTTCTCCCCTCAAGAGTGGCCGAGATGCTGGAGGTATTGCCAGCCAAAGATAAGCAACCCGCTTCGGCAAAGGTTTTAGATGCCTGGATCTCTCACGCGCAAGGTCAGCTCGGTATCGAAGCACAAGGCGGGAGACTTGGCTGGTTGATTGCATCTTCCGTCGCAATTGCTGCGGTTCAACGTGCGTTAGATAGTGACGGGCGTCATCTCTTCCTCCTCAAGGGGGGAACGCTCCTGCAACATCGACTGAATTCGGTAGCACGAGCGACCAAAGACATCGATGGGCTCATCCGAGGTGACTTGGATGCGTTCTTTGTCGCGCTTGAAGGCGCACTTGCACTGCCATGGGGGCCCATTTCCTTGCGTCGTGGGGAAGTAGAAGAAATTCATGTGCCGACAAAACTTATCAATCCACGGAGATTCAATATCTATTTGGAAATTCGGGGTGTGACTTGGCGAAAAGTTGTTTTCGAAGTCTCTCCTGATGAAGCTCGGATTGGGGAAGAGCACGAACACGTCATTGCCCCGCCCCTCTCCGGCTTTGGTCTTCCAGATTCTGAAGTTTTAGTCGGAATAGCCCTGAAATACCAGATCGCTCAAAAGCTGCATGCCGTCAGCGATCCACACGAACCCCCAGGCTATATAAATGACCGCCCCAGAGATGTCATAGATTTACTGCTTCTGCGTGACTTGGTTGATGTAACAGGACATCCGACACTCGACGAGCTTCGCGAAGCTGCAGTTTCAGTATTTACAGCCCGTTCTACAGAAGCTGCACTGTCGGGGCTACCCGTGCGTCAATGGCCGCCTGTGGTTACAGCACACGACCACTGGGCGCAGGATTACTCGCATGCTGCTGCTTCTGCAGAATTTGACCTCAGCCTGGCTGACGCAATTGAGGAGTTGAACCTGTGGGTTCTCCACATAGATTCAGGGCTAGACGCTACTCATTATTAACACCGAGGTCTTGCTCAATCCAGTGAGGTGCGAGGATCTCTTCAGCCAAGGCATGAGGCTCTTCACCAGCCTGGTAACGCTCTAGCCAGTTCGTCCACTGCTGGGCACCCAGCCGTACGAACTGGATATTGTTCAGGCCCCAAGTTGTGGTGATGAGACTGTTCACTTGTCCCCTCTTGTGGAACTTCCTCACCTGAGTGTTGAGAACAACAAACTCTTCAGGGGTGAACCCTGAAGCTCTGAACTCGAGGGCTAACTCAATCCAGGTCTTACTGTTGGTGATGCCGGTCTTCCTGGCATGGTTGTCATGCAGAGCCATGATGGTTGCACCCAAGAACATGGGAGGGAACCGCAGCGTGGCTGCGGTCCATTCTCTGCGTTCATGTTCGGTGCAATCACCCCAGTGATCCTTAGTGGCCTCGCTTTCGCGTTCAAGGTTTCTCTTGTATTCCACAATGTCCACCAAGGTGTTGCGCTGCAGTAACCACTCGTAGGCGCTGAGCCCCTGGTCGTCCCAGTGTCTGGCCACAGCAACCCAGAGCCTATTCATGACAATGCCATCACGGCCATAGAGCTGCATGTTTTGTTGCTTGCCAATGTTGTTCAAGTCTGTGGGTGGGTTATCCAAGAGAGCATTGCTCCACAGCCTGCGCTCATGTGGCGGGATTGGTCCCCAGAGTTGTTCTCTGTGTTGGCGGAGATCTCTGGAAAGGGGTTCTTTCTCTCCTGAGACTCTGCCTAGGCGGTTTTCGGGTGCGGACATTGCTGCCTCCTTGTTGTTGTGGAGGCAGATGTCTCTGCACTCCATTGACTTATCCGAACTGCAGTTGCAGTTCGGATCCGTTCTTCCCCTAGGGCACCCCACTCAATGGTTGGGGGTTGCCGGATAGCTAGCTAGGTACTTGGCGCTATCGCTCTGGAACGTGGGATTAAGTATTGCAGGGGGTACGGACATTCCCTCCACACGTTTTCGCAGACGCTACTTTTCACGCAATTGGTATCTAGCGGGCACCAGACGGTGCTGCTTTATTACTGTGGCGTTAACGGCACCGTCAAAATGTGCGCGGCTGTGGCTATCTCAGCTGGGTTTGCAGCGATAGA
Source organism: Aurantimicrobium minutum (assembly GCF_029892845.1). GTDB lineage: Bacteria > Actinomycetota > Actinomycetes > Actinomycetales > Microbacteriaceae > Aurantimicrobium > Aurantimicrobium minutum_B. The sequence goes on along the minus strand of NZ_JARXVT010000002.1, from coordinate 61,477 downwards.
TATAGCGTAGATTTCAGATTAGATAAAATGTAGATTTCAATTTAGATAAAGTGTAGATTAATAACATGAAAGCGCACCGTTCCAGAGTGATCGACTCTGAGCTACATACAGAGCTCACAGTCATGGGCGCTGTGCTGCTAGAGGGGCCCAAGGCAGTTGGAAAGACCCAGTCCGCTTCCCAGGTAGCCCAGACCACATATCGACTTGATATGGATCGGGCGGCTCGGACCATGTTTGACGCAGACCCAGGACTGCTCTTTGACGCTCCGACTCCCATTCTTTTTGACGAATGGCAAGAACTTCCTGAACTTTGGAATGCGGTTCGCCGTGCAGTGGATGAACACAGCGAGAGAGGGCTTTATCTCCTCACAGGGTCTGCAACTCCTCGTGATAACGCAAGATTGCATCCTGGGGCTGGACGTATTAGTCGCATCATGATGAGACCAATGAGTTTGTTTGAATCTGGACACTCAACGGGAGAAGTCAGTCTTGCTTCAGTACTAGCTGGACACACCCCACAAGCTACTCCGAGCACAATGAGTGTGCGCGAAATTATTGAACGAATTGTCATTGGCGGATGGCCCGAAGCAGTAGAACTAGATGAGAATTTGGCACGGCGATGGATGGGAAACTATCTCAAGAACGTTGCTGAGGTCGACATCCCCGCTATGGGCCCGCGTCGCCAACCAGCAAATCTGAAGCGCCTGCTATCTGCCCTTGCGCGAGGAGTGGGAACTCCACTCAAACGAGCACCACTTGAGGTTGAGGCCGGTGGCGAAAGTGGACCAATCGCATCTGAAACGCTCAACAACTATCTCGATGCTCTTGAAAGACTGTTCCTGATCGAGACTCTCCCCGCATGGCGGCCTCATATGCGTTCACCATCGCAATTGCGCACATCAGCAGTGCATTACTTTGTTGACCCTTCCATTGGACCTGCGGCTCTGGGGATAGGAACTTCTGAGCTGTTAGCAGATTTGCCGGCTGCAGGGTTCCACTTTGAAGCTCTGGTCATGAGAGATATTCGCGTCTATAGCCAGGCTCTTGATGCCTCACTCTCCTCGTGGCGGGACACAAAGCTCAACAAAGAAGTTGACCTCATCATTGAACTTCCCAACGGATCATGGGCTGCAGTAGAAGTGAAATTAGGAGAAAACGCAACAGACGCGGCTGCAGCATCACTTCTATCTTTTGCAGAAAAGGTTGACACAGCACGACATGGCAAGCCTGTTGCTTTGATCGTCATTAACGCTGGAAGGTATACCTATCGTCGCCCTGACGGTGTACTTGTCATCCCTATTTCCGTGTTGGGGCCATAAGAATGTTCCAGGCCTTCACTGATGACTAAACACAAATTATGAGCAACCAGGGATGAGATCCCGATCTGCGATTGCTCTGCGAAGGTTCTCTTCTGCTCTGGCTAATTGTGACTGGTTGTCCAGAATGCGTTGACGCTCGAACGCTATTTCCTCGTTCGAGTCAACGCGGTAAGCGGCAGGTGTTCCGTCTGGGTGCCATTGGAATACTTCAATAGGACGGTAGGGGGCTGCCAGGAGTTCCTCGAGATGAGCGGTGTTACTAGCGATGGCTGCATGTGTTCCGTTGACCTCCATTTGGGCATAGTCAACTGCTTGCTGTTTCGTTGCACGAATGCTGTCGTAGTAGGCAAGTTCTGCTGGGGTGTAGGCGCAGGTTTCCACGCTCAGCGTTGAACGTGGAGTCACGGTGGTGGTGTTCCCTGGAGCAGAGGTATCGCTTTCTGTTCCTGCTGCAGTTTCGGGTGTGAGTTCTGCAGGTCCTGTTGTGTTGGAGTCGGTGGGTGACGGTGTTTCTGTTGCCGTCACTGTGGGCAGTGTGATGTCTCCATTGCTATAGGCAATAGCACCGGTGACGCCGCCGCCAACGAGCACGACGGCTGCGATAAAGAGGCCGTATACCTCGGCGCGCGATGCGCGCCCTCCCGTTACTGAACGTAAGCGTGCTGTGGTTCGTTGTGTTTTCTTGACTGATGTATCCATGGTGTTGTTCTTTCCCCTCAATGAATATGTGAAGTTAGTACTCTTCTTCGTGGTTCCACTCAGCGTCTGGATCAAACCCTGACCCGTATTGGGTCTCGGGATACCCGGTCATGGCTGAGTAGCCATGGGGACCGCTGTAGTAGTCCCCATTGTTCATGCCATCAATGTTGTCGCCGTCGTTCGACGGCGTCACCTGGGTGCTGCCCGGTGGGGGCGGTGTAAACATTGCTTTCACGATCGCAACGAAGAAGTAGATCACTCCCCATGCAGCGGCACCAATACCAGCAATAAGCAGAAAGCCTGCAATAAATTCCATAGTTGTTCCCTCCAGTTGTGACTGTAGAAGGGGGTACGGACATTCCCTCCACATCCAGAGGATGTTCTTCCCTCTCCACACTCTGAATTCCTCAACGAGGTGTGGTCAGCACAACAGCAACAATCGCGGGATGACCTTTCTCGATTACTCCCATGTGACGCTCACAGACGAGTTCATTGCTCATGTTTTGTTCGGTGAAGAGGGAGACCCAGGAAAGGGAGGACACCTCTCTGGGATGAAACATGAAAATAAGACGGAGTTCCCACCAGATTGGTCACAAGTACACATTGTGACTGCTCTTCAGAGCGTGCTGAAACAGCCGGACTTCGTTGAGCTGGTAGGCGCCAGAGTTTTCTTGAAGCGCATCGTTGCAGGCGTTGAGATCAGAGTTGAACTTGCTCCATATAAGTCAGCGCTTATTCCTTTTGCTGCCTACCCGCTCCGCGGACCAGGAGTTATCCAAAATGTGATGGGCGTTCAGGTGCCGAAGCCCTTCCACAATCTTAGGAACGGAAGATAATATGACTGTCATGACCGACCCCATGATTGCTGCACGAGGAATTCTTACTCTCATCAGCCAAACAGTTGACGAGGAAGACCTGACTCTTGCTCATGAATCACTCGATTATGGCTATCCTCGGAGCGCGGTTTATTACGGTGTTGCAGCAGCACGCCAGGCAGAGGCCCCCATTGCAGAGAACATTCGCCAACTCATCATTCATGAATTCGCTTGGCCAGAAGCAGAACTCAAAGATGTCATGGACCTACTCGAACACATCCCGCTCCAAGCGGCATAAGTGAATCTAATTTGTGGGTGGAGCTGACGCTCCACCCACATCTACTTAACCCGTGATGTTGGCTGCGCCAGCTCCTCCACAGGAGGAGCTGCGAGGTCCGTGCGCACAGTAATGAGTTAGCCGGGTTTTTGCTCGCTGAGCTTTTCTACTCTGTGGCGCATGGCCTTCGAATCCTTTGCGCATGTTCCGGTTACTGAGGAACTCCTTCGGCACGTATGGGAAGGAGAGAAAGACTCCATCAAGGGCGGCCATCGTCACGGGCTTAGACGCGAAGGAAAGACTGAATTTCCTGCACATTGGGATCTCGCGATGGTGGATGCCTCTATTCGTGCAGTTCTGAGTCTTCCGGAGAGCATCCGGGTCAGAGGGCCGGAGCTCATCTGTTTCCGTCAAGTTGGAGACGTACTACTGAAAGTAATTCTTCGGAGTAATTCGGCGGGGCTGTTCATCTTCACTGCGTATCCGGTTTCAGGACACGGGGTGATTATCAACCAGAAAGGGAAGGCAATTCCTTGTCCACTCGATTTATCTGTTTTGGAGTTTTAGTATGAGATTTATGGACAATAGTGAATTCGTGGCCCGGGCGCTTAGAGATTACCTGCGCCCATTGGTGGGCGAAGCAGAGGTCACGCACATTGATAGTGATATCAATGCAGGTGAACCGGATGCAGGAATCTTCACTGGAATCAGCATTGCTCAGCACTTTGGAATTGCACTTCCACCGATTTTTCGCGAAAAGATTGTCGAACTGGGAAAGTTGCCCCTGAATTGGGACGTCATGCTTCTCGAAGACTTTGATGCCTTGCCAGCCTTTTGGCAGCAGGCTTCATAACCCTTTAGTTCAGTGCCACCAGCAATGTGCAGATGGTGCTGATCAGCAAGACAGGAACCCAGGTGTTCCTTTCCTTCTTGCTGCGTGAGATGGAATTCATGATGAGCCCTGCCACGGTGAAGCCAAACCAAATCCAGTTGACCACGGTGTTCCAGCTGGGGTCTAACAATGTGGGAAGCACCCCGGCCTGAGCAAGGTAGTGACCTGCTTGGGCAAGCATGATGACGACAGATACTGCTGCGCCTACTCGAAGCTGCGTGGGGAGGGGGCCCTTCTTCTGGCCACCCATTGTGTATTCACCCCAGGGTGCTCCGGCAACGAGTGCTATCTGGAATGCGAACACTCCTAGAGAGATAACAACCACAATCAGGGACGCAACGGTAACAACGTTCATGGCTTCAGTCTAGGAATCAGCTCAAGCTCTCGTCCACAATCTGGGTAACAGGGGTCCTATCCACGGAAGTGGGAACTGTTGCTACTAGGCAATACCTGTCTTCATACTCTTTACGGATGTTGTTTGAATCCTTTGCGCATGTCCCCATTACGGAGGAACTCCTTCGGCACGTGTGGGAGGGGGAAGAAGATCCATCTAAAGGCGGCCATCGCTATGGACTTGGCCGCGAGAGGAAGTCAGAGTTCCCAGAGGGCTGGGACCTTTCCATGGTGAGAATGGCTATCGAAAATGTGTTGAGCTCGCCTCAATTAATCAGTGGCCGTCAATCAAACACCGTGTGTCTGAAGCAAATCGGAAACATCATTGTGCTGGTTAAGTTGGTGACGACCTCCAAGGGAATGAGAATTTCAACTTCTTACCCAGTGTGTGGAGATGGAGTGTTTCGCAACGTGAGAGGACTCAAAGTGAGCCTTCCCCTCGATTTGTCAGTATTGGAGGCATAAAATGACCGCTATGGAAGAAAGCGAATTTGTTGTTCATGCACTACGTGACTTCTTGCGACCCTTCGTGGGCGAACAGGAAGTTCGTCTTATGGATATCGAGCTCAATTGTGGCGAGCCGGTATCAGCCATCATCACAGGGCTCGGAATTGCTCAGCATTTCAATATCTGGCTTCCGCCCATCTTCGAAGAGAAGATTCTTCCTCTCGAAGATCAAACAGACCTCGAACGTGAGGTCATTACAGAACAGCTGCGTAGCCTTCCTGCGTATCTCGAGGCAGCTTCATAATATTCAACTAGAAATGAGAAATGGCCTCCCGGTTGGGAGGCCATTTCTCTTTGTTTGTTTTTGTGGCTTAGTCGCGGGCGATAGCCAGGAACTGCAGAATCTGCATGTAGAGCCAGACCACGGTGACCATGATGCTGAAGGCACCGGTCCATGCGAACTTCGCAGGAGCCTTGTTCTGCACTCCGCGCTGAACCATGTCGAAGTCCAGGACAAGTGAGTAGGCAGCCAAGAGGATAACCAGAGGGCCAATGATCAGACCTAGAGGGATACCGAAGATCTCAACGCTGTTGAGGCCGAAGGTGCCACTGGTGGCACCGAAGGCCTGCATCAGCATGCTGACCACGGAGAAGATCAGATACGCAATAATCGCGATGAAGAAGATCTTGGTAGCACGAGCCGAAGCGCGGATCTTGCCGTTCGCAAAAAGGGCGAGGGTGACACCCACGACCACGATGGTGGCAATGACAGCCTGAGCAACAATGCCGCTCCACTGAGCGTCGAAGACGAGGGAGATACCACCGAGGAGAACACCCTCAAGTGCGGCATAGGCAAGGATCAGTGCGGGCACTGGCTCCTTCTTGAAGATGTTGACCATAGCCAAGACGAAAGCACCAATACCGGCGACGGTGATCATTCCCATGCCGAGGGCGGGGTTCATGCTGGTGATGACCCATCCGGCGACAGCGCCGACGATGAGGACCATGAAAGAGATGAAGGACTTCGCAATGGTGTCTTCGTAGGTCATGGCGCGCTCAGGAGCGCGGTTGGCCGACGGTGCGTCATAGAGAGCCTGGAGCTCTGCAGCAGTCGCGTTAGGCGAGAAGGCCTTGTTGCCGGTGAAGGCGGGGTTGTTAACAGCCATGATGGTTGTCAGTTCCTTTCAGGAAGTTGTGCGCTTTCTGGGCGCAACAACAACGATACCGAGTGCTACCCCTGTGTTTCTTGAGAATTCGCTGTGTTTATCTGACTTTCCACAGAAAGAGCCTCCGGGCTCTGCAACCTCCAATCAAGCGGATAAAGTATAAATAGTGCTTACTTATTTTACTTTATGACCATAAAGTATAATAAGAACAGCTTTATTGGAGGTTAGGAGGCAACATGACATCACGCAAGAAGCCCCCAACGTTCCCTGTGTCTCCGCATGGCAACCGCACTGTTTCGTGGCAGCAAAGCCAACGTGCGGGAACAAAAGAAGACCGCATGACGAGAGAAGTAACGGTCAGCCTGCCCCCATTATTGGCGCAGATCACCTTGCCTGTGCCGGATGGCATGACAGAGGAGCTGCGCCAAGCTCACAATGCCGTGGTGGAAACCGATGCCCGGTATGGGCATGCACTCACTGCTTTGAATACTTTTCTTATTCGAACTGAAGGGGTTGCTTCGTCCAAGATCGAGCAGGTTGAGGCATCAGCGATGGACTATGCCCTGGCATTAGCTGGAAAGCATGGCAATGCCTCTGCCATTGCCATGGTTGATGCTGGTAGCGCGATTAATCAGCTTGTTTCAGGCTCGACCTGTGGCACAGGAATTACGGGAAAAGCTATCTTGGCCGCACATCAAACTTTGATGAAATCCGACCCAACAGAAGTTAACTTTGCGGGTAAATGGCGAACCATGCAGAACTGGATTGGGGGAAGTAATTACGCTCCCCGCAATGCGCTGTATGTTCCACCACCGGCCGAGACAGTCGAAATGTATATGTCTGATCTATTGGCCTTTGCTCACCGTCAAGACTTAGATCCTCTTGTCCAAGCCACGCTTGTTCATGCTCAATTTGAGTCAATTCACCCATTTACAGATGGAAATGGCCGTATCGGAAGGGCGCTGATTAATGCTGTGCTTCGTTATCGCGCAGTGACGTCGAGAACGATTGTTCCTTTGGCCAGCGCGTTGGTAGCGAATACCGAACGGTATTTCGCTGCACTCGGCGCATATCGCAGGGGAGACCTTGCCCCCTTGCTCAGGGAGTTTGTTTCTGGAACCCGTATTGCTGCAGAGGAAACACAAGTTGCTGCCGGAACACTCGTGGGCATGCCAGCGATGTGGCATGACAGGTTAGAAACTCGCGAAGGTTCCGCATCTCGAAGATTGATCGATGTTTTGTTAGACGTCCAAACCTTGACTAGTCAGTGGGTTGAGAAAGAATTAGAGCTCACCCCACGATCAGCTCTAGGGGGAATAGACGAACTCGAGGAAGCTGGCATCGTGACTGAGATAACCGGGCGCCAGCGCAACCGGGTATGGGTTGTATCTGAGGTCATGGCAGAACTTGAAGAACTCAATCGCAGGATTGGAGCGAGAGTCAATGGATAGCACGCAGGAGATGACAGAGTACGAAGCGGTCAAGGAATCTCTACTCGCTGAAGCCTCACCTGTTGAGCTTCAGGCATATCAACGAGCACGTGACGCGGCATTAGTGCGAACCAATATTGCTGAAATGATTTATGTTCTTCGGCAGAGGGCAGGACTTAGCCAAGCGCAATTAGCGCAGCGTGTAGGAACCAGCCAGACCGTTATCTCTTCTCTCGAGAGCGGTTCTCGTATGCCACAGCTCACTACTTTGATGAAAATTGCTGAGGCCCTGGGTACTTCATTTGAAATTTGCCTTGGTGACGACTCGTATTCGTCCACCCCCATGGCATCCTAGAAACATGACTGCTCGCCCTCTCGTCATCGCCCACCGAGGCGCCAGTGGCTATCACCCCGAGCACACCCTCGGCGCCTACGAATTGGCTATTCAGCTGGGTTCAGACGCTATTGAGCCGGACCTCGTTGTCTCCAAAGACGGTGTCTTGATTATTCGCCACGAGAACGAAATCTCGGGCACCACGAACGTGGCAGAAAAGCCAGAGTTTGCGGACCGCATGACCACCAAGGTAGTTGACGGGGAAGAACTCACCGGCTGGTTCACCGAAGACTTCACCTGGGCTGAGCTCTCGACACTGATGTGTCGTGAACGATTGCCGGAACTGCGTCCGGCTAATCGTGAACACGACGACAAGCACGGCATTCTGCGCTTCATTGATTTGCTCGAGATCGCAGATGAAGCCCCAGGTGGTTTGAGCCTGGTGGTGGAGCTGAAGCACCCCACGTATTTTGCTGGGCTGGGTTACAGCTTTGAAGCATTGCTGACCCAGGATCTTTTCTTAGCTGGCTGGCGCACGGATGATCCTCGCCTAATCATTGAGAGTTTTGAGAAGAGCATCATGGTGCGCTTGCGTGAACTTGGCATAGGTTCGCAGCACTTTTACATCATGGACAATCTCCACACGGCTTTTGATGAGCTGGTCTGGGCTCGTTCAGAAGGTGTGCCCTCTATTAGCAATAACGATGAACTCTCTGATGCGGGCTTGGAAGCATTCGCTGGCCGTCTTGATGGCTTGGCCCTTGCTTCCTCTCTGCTTTTTGATGGCACTGAAGAAGAACTGAAGAATGGCCAAGCCATTGTTCAGAAGGCTCATGACTTGGGGTTGAAAATCTTTACCTGGACACTGCGCCCAGAGAATGAGTTCTTGCCACCCATGTTCAGAACGGCAGAAGGTCCTGGTTCTCGGGGGAACTGGCAGGACTTCTACGAGATGATCTGGAAGCTGGGTGTGGACGGCGCCTTCGCCGACCACCCCGACTTGGCTGTCCGTACTCGCCCGTAGACTTGACGGGCTATGAGTGAGCTTTCTTCTGCCGATCCGTTACTGGATGGCCTGAACCCCCAACAGCTAGAAGCTGTGCAATACCGGGGCCCTGCATTGCTCATTGTTGCTGGTGCGGGCTCGGGGAAAACGAGTGTGCTCACCCGCCGTATTGCTTCACTTATTCGTAACCGCGAAGCATGGCCTAGCCAGATCTTGGCCATCACCTTTACTAATAAGGCAGCTGCTGAAATGCGCGAACGCGCAGAGAAGATGCTGGGCATCGCCACCGAGGGAATGTGGATCTCCACCTTCCACTCGTCTTGCGTGCGCATTCTCCGCCGGGAGGCAGAGAACTTTGGTTTCACCAAAGCGTTTACCATCTATGACTCTCACGACTCTCGCACCCTGATCAAGCGTTTGATCAAGGAATACGAAGCAGACACCTATGGGCTTTCTGTCTCCGGTGTTGCCGGCAAGATTTCTCGTTTGAAGAACGAGCTCTCTGACGTGGACAGCTATTCACGCAATGCCAACCTCAACGACCCCACCGAAGTGAAGTTCCTTGAGGTCTTCCGCGGGTATACCCGTGCGTTGCAGGCAGCGAATGCTTTCGACTTCGATGACTTGATTGCGCAGACCGTGTTCTTGTTCCGTGCGTTCCCGCACGTGGCAGATCACTACCGCAAGCAGTTTCGTCACGTCCTGGTCGATGAGTACCAGGACACGAACCACGCTCAGTATGCGCTCATCCACGAGCTCACCCGAGAGACCGCTGATGGCATGCCTGGCGGATCACTGACCGTGGTCGGTGACTCCGACCAGTCCATCTATGCCTTCCGTGGCGCAGACATGCGCAATATTGCCGAGTTCGAGCGTGACTTCACGGGCGCTCACGTGGTGATGCTGGAGCAGAACTACCGCTCTACCCAGACCATTCTTTCTGCAGCTAACTCAGTGATCTCCAACAACTTTGACCGCAAGGACAAGAAGCTCTGGAGTGATGTGGGAGACGGTGAGCTCATTGTGGGCTTCACCGGTTACTCCGCACACGATGAAGCTCAGTTCGTCGTTGATGAGATCAGTACTCTCCACGGTGCAGGTATGGGTTACAACGAGATGGCTGTGTTCTATCGCACCAACTCTCAGACCCGTGCGTTGGAAGAAATCTTCATTCGCTCTGCTGTGCCCTACCGAATCTTGGGCGGCACGAAGTTCTATGAGCGTGCGGAAATCAAAGACATCCTGGGTTACCTAGTCACCATTGCCAACCCTGCTGATTCTCTCGCTGTGCGCAGAATCTTGAACGTTCCCAAGCGCGGTATTGGCCCTGCAACCGAAACAGGTCTGCAGAACTATGCCGACACCAACCAGATCACGCTGCGCGAAGCACTGCGCTCTGCGGACTCTCTTGGATTAGGCCCCAAAGTTTCTGGTGCGATCGCCAAGCTGTCAGGCCTCATTGATGAGGCCACAGCATTGGCGGAGTCTGGTCCAGTCGGTGATGTGCTGACTCGCATCTTGGAAGAGACCGGGTATGTGGATCTGCTGCGTGCAACACGAGACCCTCAAGATGAAGCTCGTGCCGAGAACGTGGAAGAACTCTTGGCGGTGACCAAGGAATTCGACAAAAACAACCCTGGTGGCACACTCATTGACTTCCTCACTGAGGTTTCTCTCGTTGCAGCAGCGGACGAACTCGATGACGCCAGTGGAACGGTCTCCCTGATGACCCTCCACACCGCCAAGGGCTTGGAATACAACGCAGTGTTTATTACCGGCGTGGAGGAAGAACTTCTCCCTCACCGAATGTCCGCTGGTGAACCTGGTGGACCTGCCGAAGAGCGCCGTCTGTTCTATGTGGGTATTACCCGTGCTCGCAAACGCTTGTTCCTCTCTCTAGCGATGAGCCGTGCCCAGTTTGGTCAGACCAACGTGGCAATGCCTTCGCGCTATCTGCAAGAGATTCCCTCTGAGCTCATTGAATGGCGCCAGTCACCCGGCATGGCCAATGGCCGTGACGGTTACCAGTCACGTGCACTCAATGCTCGCGGTTCTCGCTATGACGGTGGCTTTGGCTCAAGTGAACTTGGTGGCTGGGGTTCAACCGAGGGTGGTTGGAACTCTCTCGAGGCAACTCCGAAACCCAAGACCGAATGGGCTAACCGCGTCACGAACAAGATTCGTGACAACGGCGACTTAGAGCTGGTTGCCGGGGACCGTATTTCTCACGCCGACTTTGGTGAGGGAACGGTAAACCAAGTCACGGGCGAAGGCGCGAAGCGCGTTGCCCACGTGAAGTTTGATTCTGCAGGAGCGAAGAAGCTCCTGATCAAGATCGCTCCGATTGAGAAGCTCTAGATACCTGCGTTGCCACCCAGCAGCGAACCAATGAAGTAGGTCACAGCGAGAGCAGCTGCGCCACCAATGGTCACGCGCAGGATTGCGCGGGGGACTGGTGCCCCACCAATGAATGCGCCCACGCCGCCGGTGAGGGCTAAAGCAATCAGTGAAGCAGCAACAGTTGCTGGAATCTTTGCAGCGCCGGGAACCAGCAGAACTGCGAGCAAAGGCAGGATGGCACCTGCAAAGAAGGAGATCGCCGACGAGATGGCAGCTGCCATCGGGTTGGTGAGTTCTTCCTGGTTGATACCAAGCTCAATGTCGAGGTGGGTCTTGAGGGCGTCTACTTCGGTCATTTCAACCGCAACCTGGCGTGCTGTTGCCGGCTTGAGGCCCTGTGCTTCATAAAGAGCCACGAGTTCTTCGAGTTCTTCTTCAGGGAATTCTTCGAGTTCGCGACGTTCTTTGTTGATCCAGGCCTTCTCAGAGTCACGCTGGCTGGAAACAGAAACATATTCACCCAGAGCCATCGAGATGGCACCTGCGGACAGACCGGCGACACCGGTGAGCAGCAGCGCTGCTGGATCCTGTGTTGCTGCGGCAACACCGACCATCAGGGCGGCGATGGAGACAATGCCGTCGTTTGCACCAAGAACACCGGCACGGAGCCAGTTCAACTTGCTGTTTGAAGCGGCGTCGTGGGGTTCAAAACCTTGTGCGTGGACTGTTTCAGGCATACCTCTACTCTGTCAGCTCTGTCTTGTTGCTGCCACTTTGGTTAGCCATACCTAATAGGAGGTGTAATTCGCGAAAAAAACAGGTAAAGTCGAACCAGTCAATTTATCTTGATATCAAGTTACTTTTAACTATTCAGATTTATTTACACTCCCCTCTTTATCGCTCAACGCGGATTAGGAAATCACGTGGATCTTTACGAATACCAAGCCAGGGACCTATTCGAGAGCTACGGTGTTCCCGTGCTCGCTGGCATCATCGCAGACACCCCTGCTGAAGCTCGTGCTGCAGCAGAAAAGCTGGGCGGCGTTGTCGTCGTCAAGGCTCAGGTCAAGGTTGGCGGCCGCGGTAAGGCTGGCGGCGTCAAGGTCGCTAAGACCCCTGAGGAAGCTGAAGAAGCAGCAAAGGCCATTCTTGGTCTCGACATCAAGGGCCACGTCGTCAAGCGCGTCATGGTTGCCGCTGGTGCTCGCATTGCTGAAGAGTTCTACTTCTCCGTACTGCTGGACCGTGCAAACCGCTCTTACCTCTCGCTGACTTCCTACGAAGGTGGCATGGAGATCGAGCAGCTCGCAGTCGAGCGTCCCGAGGCTCTTGCTCGCATCGAGGTCAACCCCATCAAGGGCATCGACCTGGCTGAAGCCAAGCGCATTGCTGTTGCAGCTAAGTTCCCTGCAGAGCTCGTAGACAAGGTTGCTCCTGTCTTCGTCAAGCTCTACGAGGTTTACACCGGCGAAGACGCCACTCTCGTTGAGGTCAACCCATTGGTTCTCACCGAAGAAGGCGACATCATCGCTCTCGACGGCAAGGTCTCCCTCGATGAGAACGCTGAGTTCCGTCACGAGAACCACGCAGCACTCGAAGACAAGGCAGCTGCTGACCCTCTCGAGGCCAAGGCTAAGGCTGCAGACCTCAACTACGTCAAGCTTGACGGTGAGGTTGGCATCATCGGTAACGGTGCAGGTCTCGTGATGAGCACCCTCGACGTTGTTGCTTACGCTGGTGAGAAGCACGGTGGGGTCAAGCCCGCTAACTTCCTCGACATCGGTGGTGGAGCTTCTGCTGAGGTTATGGCTGCTGGTCTCGATGTCATCCTCGGTGACGCCCAGGTCAAGAGCGTTTTCGTCAACGTCTTCGGTGGTATCACCGCATGTGACGCTGTGGCAAACGGTATCGTCCAGGCATTGGCAACTCTCGGTTCCGCTGCTAACAAGCCTCTCGTTGTTCGCCTTGACGGCAACAACGTCGACGAGGGTCGTCGTATCCTCGCCGAGGCTAACCACCCACTCGTAACCATCGCAGACAGCATGGATGACGGCGCCGACAAGGCCGCTGAACTCGCTGCCCGCTAAGCCCTCACGAATATTCAAGGATAAGAAATGTCAATCTTTCTGAACAAAGACTCCAAGGTCATCGTGCAGGGCATCACCGGTGGTGAGGGCTCCAAGCACACCGCTCGTATGCTCGCAGCTGGCACCCAGATCGTCGGTGGTGTGAACGCTCGCAAGGCAGGCACCACTGTGACTCACGGTGACGTTGAGCTTCCCGTTTTCGCCACCGTTGCAGAAGCAATGGCAGCAACCGGCGCTGATGTCTCGATCGCATTCGTTCCTCCTGCATTCACCAAGGATGCCGTTGTCGAAGCAATCGACGCAGAGATTCCTCTGCTCGTCATCATCACCGAGGGCGTTCCCGTTCAGGACTCTGCTGAGTTCTGGGCATACGCCAAGGAGAAGGGTGCGAAGACTCGCATCATTGGTCCTAACTGCCCCGGCATCATCACCCCTGGTGAGGCACTCGTAGGTATTACCCCTGCGAACATCACCGGCAAGGGCCCCATCGGTCTGGTTTCCAAGTCTGGAACCCTGACCTACCAGATGATGTTCGAGCTGCGCGACCTCGGCTTCTCAACCGCTATTGGTATTGGTGGAGACCCCATCATCGGCACCACTCACATCGATGCACTTGCTGCATTCGAGGCTGACCCCGAGACCAAAGCCATCGTCATGATCGGTGAAATCGGTGGTGACGCTGAAGAGCGCGCTGCAGACTTCATCAAGGCGAACGTAACCAAGCCAGTTGTTGGCTATGTTGCTGGCTTCACCGCTCCCGAAGGTAAGACCATGGGTCACGCTGGTGCAATCGTTTCTGGTTCCGCTGGAACCGCTCAGGCAAAGAAGGAAGCCCTCGAGGCTGCCGGCGTCAAGGTTGGAAAGACTCCTTCCGAGGCTGCTCGCCTGATGCGCGAAATCATGGCAAGCCTCTAATTCAGGCTGCTTTCACTCGGCGCTTCCCTTCGGGGGAGCGCCGAGTTCGTTTAACCCCAACTGTCCACATCTGGTCCAAAATCATGGTCGAGCTGGCAGACTAGGAGAACTGTCTAACCTCTGGGGATTGAAAACAAACATGTCTACTGCTGTGAAGAAGAGCGCTGGCCGCTCATGGTTGTCCGCGATTGCGTTGATTCTTGCCGTTTCTCTCACACCCGCTGCGATCATTACGCACTGGGCAACTAGTGAAGTCACCAACACGCAGCGCTTTGTTGCCACGCTGTCCCCACTGGCCAAGAACCCTGCTGTGCAGGAGACCATCATCACCGAGGTCACCGGCATCATTGAGAAGCAGGTCGACATCAAGGAAGTCACCTCCTCGCTCTTTGAAGGCTTGGGCAATGCCCTCGACCTTCCTGACGCTGCCAAGAAGGCCCTTGGCCTTCTTGCTGCTCCCGCCGCAAGCGGTATTGAGTCCATGGTTCAGACCCTCGTCAGCGACGTGGTTAAGTCTGATGCCTTCGCTCAGGCCTGGGACAAGACCCTCACCCTGACCCAGGAACAGACTGTTGCCCTGCTCTCCGGAAACCCTGACTCTGTAATCAAGCTGGCCAACGATGGAACCCTGACCCTTCCCCTGAAGCCCATCATCGTGGAGATCAAGAAGGAACTGATCAGCCAGGGCGTGGGCTTCGCCTCCGCAATCCCTGAGGTCAACACCGACATCACTCTGGGCAAGGTTCCTGAGCTTGCTGCAGCTCGCGTGATCTACCAGGTCGGCGTGGGAGTCGGAACCTGGCTGCCCTGGGTAGTTGCAGCCCTCTTCGTGGTGGGCATTGCTGCCGCTCGTCGTCGCCCCCGTGCACTTGCTGCCACCGGTAGCGTCATGCTGGCTGTGATGGCTCTGCTCGCCTTCGCTTTCACCACCGGTCGCATCGTGGCCACCACCGTCATTGATCCGAACTACTCACCCATCGTGGGCGCTGTTTATGACGCTCTCGTCGCCTTCGTCCTCAATGTGGTTATTGCGTTGGCTGTGGCCTCCGTCGTGGCCATCGTTGCCGGCTGGGCATTTGGTCTCAGTGAAAGCGCGGAGAAGTTCCGTGGTTTCTCCAACAAGCAGATTGTTGCCCTGCGCAAGAGCGTGGACCCTGGAGACAAGGTCTTCGCTGGTTCAAGTGTGGTCATGCACCAGTACCGCGTAGTTGCCCGCGTAGTCATCATTGGTGGCATTGCACTGATCCTCAGTGCCATTGTCCCTTTGACTGCTGGGGATGTCTTTGGCTGGACCATTGCAGGTCTTGTTCTCTTGTTCGCGTATGAAGTTCTTCAGCGCCCAGTTGTGAAGGTGGCTGCCAAGCCAGCTGCGGCTCCTGCCGCTGCTGCGCCAGCGGCCAAGGCAACAGCAGCCCAGAAGGCTCCTGTGAAAAAGGCAGTAGCTAAGAAGCCTGTGGCCAAGAAGAGCGCAACTGGCTCAACTAAGCCTGTCGCGAAGAAGCCAGCCACCAAAAAGTCATAGCATCAAGGGGTGAACCGCACCCTCATTGCACTGCTTGCTGCCCTGGAGTCTCTCCTGGCAGTGGGTATTGGCTTGGGTATTACCCTGGTTCCGCTCAGCTTGATGTGGGCCGTGCAACTGGATTCTGGTGTGGGCTGGGACGTGTTCTATCGCGCCGCAGCAGACATTTGGTTAGTGGGTCACGGTGTTGACCTGACCGTCACCTTGGACCCTGTGCTGGCAGCTAACGTTGCCCTGCCTGGTGCTGAGAAGCCCTTCCTTATTTCTATTGCTCCGCTGTTCTTCTCCCTGCTGACCATCCTGTTGGGTGTTCGCTTGGGCCGGAAATCGCTGGAGTCTGGCGCTCGCTTTATTGGCCCTGTTGCTGCAATCAGCACCTTCGGTGGATTGACGGTGCTCATTGCACTTTCTTCTATCAACGCCAATGCCATGCCCACGGTGTGGATGGCACTGTCGTTCCCCACTGCCATCTTTGGCGTGGGGCTGTTGATTGGTGCTCGTGGGGAAATCGGTCACTCCGGTGGCCGCGCCGAACGTGTCCAACAGAAAGTCACCGCGTGGGCCTTCGGTTTGCCCACTCAGGTTCGTGCTGTCCTGGCATCATCGCTTCGCGGCGGCCTGGCCGCTGCCGCGATGGTGGTGGGTATTTCTGCCGTGGTGCTCTCAGTTCTAGTCATTGCGAACTTCTCCACCATCCTGGGCCTCTATGAAGGCCTGCAAGGTGGTGGTGGGGGAAGCCTCATCCTTACTGCAGCGCAGCTGATGTTCATGCCGAACTTCGTCATGTGGGTGGCGTCATGGTTTGTGGGCACGGGCTTTGCCATTGGCACAGGTTCTTCCATCTCTCCTGTGGGCACAGACGTGGGATTGCTTCCTGCACTGCCCATCTTGGGCGCAATGCCGACCGCTGACCTGGCCTTTGGCTTCCTGGGCATCTTGGTTCCTGTCGCTGCTGGCTTTATTGCTGCGTTCTTTATTCGCCCCGGCTTAGTTCGCTCACTCGGTTCTGATGTCTCCTTCCGCTGGCTTCTCTTCACTGTTCTGGGCATTGCACTTGTTGGCGGAGCACTCATTGGTTTCATGGCCTGGGCAAGCGGTGGAGCCGCCGGCCCTGGCCGCCTTGTTGACGTAGGACCGAATGCGCTGCGCACCGGTGGAGTCGCTGCGGTGGAGTTCCTCATTGCTGCTTCGCTGGGGATGTATGCCGGATCGCGTTCCTCCGGGCGTTCTTCTGCACCCACACAGGCCAAAACTCCCGAAAACAGCCCCAGTTCTAGCCGGTAGGCTTGAGGGGTGCTGAAACTCGTCGTCCTGATCTCTGGATCGGGCTCTAATCTTCGTGCCTTGTTAGAGGCCACGAACGACGACTCGTTCCCTGCACAGATCGTGGCTGTCGGTGCTGATAACCAGGCTTCTGGTTTGGCTCACGCTCGCGAGTTCGGTGTTCCCACCTTCGTGGTCTCACCTGCTGACTACGCGAACCGTGTCAGCTGGGGCGAAGCCCTCATTGGTGAGATCGCTGACTACTCACCTGACCTGGTGGTGTGTGCTGGATTCATGCGCATTCTTCCTGCCAACGTGGTTGCCGCGTTCTCGCCCAACCTCATCAACATGCACCCCGCATTGTTGCCTCTCTACCCCGGCGCTCACGCGGTGCGTGACGCCTTGGCAGACGGAGCCACGGTTACTGGTGCAACGGTTCACATTGTCGACGAGGGCGTCGACACTGGCCCCGTGATTGAGCAAGTGGAAGTGTCCATCAATGCTGATGACACCGAATCTTCTCTGCACGAGCGCATCAAGATTGTCGAGCGTGAACTCATTGTTCACACAGTTCGCAATATCGCCCACGCCCACGTCAACCTTCAGGAGTTAGCACGCTGATGAGCGGCCCCTCACACGACCCCAGCCTTTACAACCACCGCGACGTGGTCCCTGTTCGTCGCGCCCTGATCTCGGTCAGCGACAAGACCGGACTGCTTGAGCTGGCTAGCGCCCTCAGTGCTGCCGGTGTTGAGCTGGTGTCCACTGGTTCCACTGCGCAGACCATCCGTGACGCAGGTCACGCGGTTAAGGATGTCAGTGAAGTCACCGGCTTCCCCGAATCTCTCGATGGCCGTGTGAAGACCCTGCACCCCTCGGTGCACGCAGGTATCTTGGCTGACCTTCGCCTTCAGGCTCACGCCGACCAACTCGACGAGCTCGGTATCAAGGCCTTTGACCTCGTCGTGGTCAACCTCTACCCCTTCCGCGAGACCGTTGCTTCGGGCGCTGCTGATGCAGATGTCATCGAGCAGATCGACATCGGCGGTCCTGCCATGGTTCGTGCGTCAGCTAAGAACCACCCCAACGTGGCCATTGTCGTTTCTCCAGCCCGCTATGGCGAGATCATGGAAGCTGTAGCCAAGGGCGGCACCACTCTAGATCAGCGCCGCTCACTCGCTGCTGAAGCTTTCGCTCACACTGCTGCGTATGACGCAGCAGTGTCTGCCTGGTTTGTTCGTGACGAGAAGTTCCCTGACACCTATGCGGTTTCTGCACAGCGCGGATCTATCTTGCGATACGGCGAGAACTCACACCAGGAAGCTGCGCTGTATTTGGAGCAGGGTGGCCACGGCATTGCCCAGTCCACACTCTTGGGCGGCAAGGAAATGTCTTACAACAACTTCGTTGATGCCGATGCTGCCGTCCGTGCTGCCTATGACTTCATCAACCCTGCCGTGGCGATTATCAAGCACGCCAACCCCTGCGGTATTGCAGTGGGCCGCGACAAGGCCGTAGACCAGATCGCCTCTGCTCACCGCCTGGCACACGAATGCGACCCAGTTTCTGCCTTCGGTGGCGTGATTGCGGCTAACCGTCCCGTCACGCTCAAGATGGCGGAGCAGGTCAGCGAAGTCTTCACTGAGGTTCTCGTTGCTCCTGGCTTCGAGCCCGATGCATTGACTCTTCTCAAGACCAAGAAGAACCTGCGTCTGCTCCAACTGCCCGAGGACTTCGGCCGTGAGCCTCAGGAAATCCGCCAGATCTCAGGCGGCTTCCTGGTTCAAGATGCCGACCTCTTCGATAGTGGTTCCCGCGTAGGAGCACTCATCAGCGAATGGCAGCTCGTCTCCGGCGAAGCCGCAGACGAAGAGACACTTGTTGATCTCGAGTTCGCGTGGAAGGCCTGCCGTTCGGTGAAGTCCAACGCCATCCTCCTGGCTCACAACGGTGCTTCTGTGGGTGTGGGCATGGGACAGGTCAACCGTGTTGATTCCTGTCACCTGGCCGTCAACCGTGCAGGAGACCGTGCTGCGGGCTCCGTTGCTGCCTCCGATGCGTTCTTCCCCTTCGCAGACGGTCTCGAAGTTCTCCTCACTGCAGGAATCAAAGCAGTTGTTCAGCCCGGTGGGTCAGTGCGTGATGAAGAAGTCATCGCAGCGGCTCAGAAGGCTGGAGTCACCATGTATTTCACCGGCGAACGCCACTTCTTCCACTAAAGGATAAATAAATGTTCACACCACGTCGTCTTATCGCTGCTGCTCTTGCTGCACTTACCGCAGCAGTGATCACGCAGACTGTCACCGAACTTGCCTTCTTCATCGGCAACAACTTCGAAGAAGCCATTTTGTGGCAGGCGGGTTCGTTCTTCACCGGTGCGACCGTCATCTTCTTCGTCTTGGTCTTTCTCAAGGGCGCGTTTGGCTTCGTTGCTAAGCGCCGCTACGCCTGGGTAGTTGGCCTGGTTTCCTCGGTCATTGCCACGATCGTGAACATGTTCATTCAGGCTGCTTCGCAGGGAGCTGGACTCACAGCTGACGTCATTGCTGGTGTCTTTGCATCACTGCTTGGTGTGAACCTCATCTTCGTTGTTGCTGGAACCGTGTCAACTGTGACCGCGGGAACTACTGTGTGGAACTGGGTGGTGGCTCGCGGCGCGAACACCGCTCCCACCAAGGTTGCACTCGTGCGCGCACCTGCATCTACTCTTGCTGACGGCCTCGTGACCCACATCAAGCGCAAGAAGGTTGACCTCGAACTCGCTGACAAGCAATGGGATGGCTACGTTGCTGCACTCAACGCTGCGGGCTGGATGACCGTTGAAGTTGAACCCCGTGATGACCTCGCAGACAGCGTCTTCATTGAAGACACCGTTGTCATGCTGGGCAAGCTTGCCGTCATCTCCAACCCTGGCGCTGACAGCCGCAAGCCTGAAATCGAAGCTACCGAGGCGACGTTGCGCGACCTCGGTGTTGAGTGCGACCGCATCGTGAGCCCCGGTGCTCTCGATGGTGGTGACGTGCTCAAGGTGGGCAAGACCGTTTATGTTGGCCGTGGTGGTCGCACCAACGGTGAAGGTATTCGCCAGCTGCGTGCCATTGCTGCCAAGCAGGGTTACACCGTTGTTGCTGTTCCAGTGACCAAGGCACTGCACCTCAAGACTGCGGTGACCGCACTGCCAGATGGCACCGTTATTGGTTACCCACCTCTGGTGGATGACCCAGCAGTCTTCGACCGCTTCCTGCCTGTGCCCGAGGCACACGGCACTGCTGTTGTGGTGCTCGCTCCTGACACCGTGTTGATGTCTGCATCAGCACCTAAGTCTGCAGAGCTGTTCCGTGAACTTGGTTACCGCGTCATCACCGTGGACATCACCGAATTCGAGAAGCTCGAAGGTTGCGTGACCTGCCTCTCGGTACGTCTGCGCTAAGGACTGCATTATTTGAACAGGGACCCAGATAACTGGGTCCCTGTTCTGTTTATAGCTGGGTCTTGCACCGGTATCGTTGAAGGGTGATTAAGCAGCCCGCCCACATTGAGAGCATCCCGGCCTATAAGCCCGGGAAGTCCACCGTGGATGGCTGGGATGGTCCGGTTTATAAGCTCTCCTCAAACGAGAACCCTTACCCGCCACTTCCTTCGGTGATTCAAGCCATCACCGATGCTGCCTCCACCATGCACCGCTACCCCAACATGGCTGCCCCTGAGTTGACCGCTGCTCTGGCCAAGCGCCTCGGTGTCTCAGAATCCGAACTGGCTTTTGGTACTGGTTCTGTTGAGGTTGCTGGCCAGTTGATTCGTGCTTTTGCCGGTCACGGCGACGAAGTCATTTATGCCTGGCGTTCTTTTGAGGCGTATCCCATCCTTGTTCGTGGTGCTGAAGCGACTCCAGTGGAGGTTCCGCTCACTGCTGATCACCGTCATGATCTTCCTGCCATGCTGGCTGCCATAACTCCTGCCACCAAGGTCATCTTCATTTGCACACCCAATAACCCCACCGGCACAGCCGTGGGGCATGAGGAGCTGCGTGACTTCTTGGCTCAGGTTCCCGCCCATGTTCTCGTGGTGATCGACGAAGCGTATGTTCACTTCCAGAACGATCCGGACGCAGCTCGTGGCCTCGAGCTCTACCGTGAGTTTCCCAACGTGGCTGTGCTGCACACCTTCTCCAAGGCCTACGGTTTAGCTGCTCTGCGCCTGGGATACACCGTGGCCAAGCCTGAGGTCATGGAAGGTCTCGCCAAAGTCGCATTGCCCTTTGGCGTGACCGACATCGCTCAGGCTGCCGGTGTTGCCTCTCTAGCTGCAGAGCCTGAACTCCAGGCCCGTATTGATGTCTTGCTGGAAGAGCGCAACAAGCTCGAGGCATATCTGGCAACCACAGACTGGGATGCCCCTGCGTCACAGGCTAACTTTGTCTGGCTTGCTGCGGGGGAAGAAACCGATGCCCTGCAGGCTCACCTGATGAGCCGCGGCATTATTGGCCGCGCCTTCACCGGTAACGGTATCCGCATCTCGATCGGTTCCCCCGAAGCCAATGAGGCTTTGGTGGATGCGCTCAGTTCTTACAACCGCAACTAGCACTTAGGCTTCTTCTGCCTGCTCGAGGTCATCGAGGCGGGCAACAAGACCGTCGTGAACTGCAGGCCACTCATCCTTGGTGATGGAGTAGACCGCTGTGTTCCGCAAAGTGCCATTAGCCATCACCATGTCGTTGCGAAGCATGCCGTCGAGCTTTGCGCCGAGCTTCTCAATGGCTGCACGGGATTGCTCGTTCTTCTCGTGGGTGCGCAGCTCTACTGCGTTGCATCCCAAGACATCGAAGGCGTAGCTGAGCATGAGGAGCTTGGCTTCAGGGTTGATCGCGGTGCCTTGAGAGCTGCTGGCCATCCAGGTGGAGCCAATCTCTACCTTGAGGTTCTCCAGCTTCATGTTCATGAAGGTGGTCATACCAATGGCTTTATTCGTGGCCACGTCAATGGTGGCGAAGGGCATCATGGTGCCTTGACCATAGAGTCCCAGACGGCGGTCAATCTCCGCGTTCATACCCTCACGGTTGGGAACCACGGTGTACCAGAGCTCGTGGACATTGCCGTCTTCGCAGGCTGCAGAAAGTTCTTCAGCACGTTCATGGCTGAGAGGTTCTAAGCGAACGTAGTCGCCTTCAAGAATGGGAATCTCGGGGAGAGCCATGTTCGTTCCTTAGTTGGTGAGGCGGTGGAGCTCACCAATGAGTCCGTTTGCCAAGAAGACGAGGTCGCGGATGGCGCGTTCATCGCGCTCAATCCATAAGTGCTTGGGAGTATCAGATACAGGGACGAAGTTCACGTGCTGTTCCCAGACAAACAAGGTGCGCTCAGCACCAAGAACGTACTGCTGCCAGTAGACCTGGCGCAGGTATCCGGCAGGAACCCCTTCGAAAGGTTTCTGGCTGGTCTTGATCTCAGCGAGGATGAGTGTCTCATCGACAACACCAATGCCATCTGGCGTGGCCAGGTGGCGAGACTCAGCTTCAGAGTGGAACAGCGCAGAGCTGGGCTCGATAGAGAAGTTCTCTTTCACCCAAGCGGCAATCACCGGTTCCCGGGTCTTGCCGTGCTCGGTGTAGACATTGCCAGTGAAGCTTGATCCACGCAGTTTTTCGAGCGCTGCCGTGGGGATGGCGTTCACGCTGTTGAGCTTGGCCACGTCTGTAGCTGTAATGCCACGAGAGCGCGCACGAAGCCAGGCAGCTTCATCAGAACCATCGGTGACCATGCGTGTGAGATAGGCAACGTGGGGTTGCTGTGCCTGAGGCTTCGTCTCGGGCATTTGTGCCACGTTAGCTGCTGAACTCACGAGCTCTATTCTGTCTTGTCCTGCTGACAACGCCCAGTGCGCTCGCCGCAGACGGGCACTCTCATAGCTTTCTTAGGCAGTTCATAGGATTCTCATAGGAAACTTCGACATACTCATCATGTGAACGAAACAACTGCCGCTGCTCCCGTCCGCCTGACCCGTGCCGATGGTTCGCCCATCCGCGTGCTCGTCGTGGACGACGAAGCCTCGCTGACTGACCTGCTTCAAATGGCCCTGCGTTATGAAGGCTGGGAAATCAAGACCGCAGCCGATGGCTCATCCGCCATCGCCACTGCGCGTGATTTCCGTCCCGATGCGGTTGTGCTCGACATCATGCTTCCGGACATCGACGGTCTGCAGGTGCTGCAGCGCATGCGCGCTGACGGCAACGATGTTCCCGTGCTGTTCCTCACCGCAAAAGACTCTCTTGATGACCGCATTGCTGGTCTCACCGCCGGTGGCGATGACTACGTGACCAAGCCCTTTAGCTTGGAAGAAGTTGTGGCACGTCTGCGTGGCCTCATTCGTCGCTCGACCCTGACAGCAGATGCCAATGAAAGCCCCGTGCTGGTTGTGGGCGACCTCGAACTGGATGAAGACAGCCACGAAGTGCGCCGTGCTGGCCGCTTGATTGAACTGACCGCCACCGAGTTTGAACTGCTGCGTTACCTCATGCGTAACCCTCGCCGCGTGGTGAGCAAGAGTCAGATCCTGGACCGCGTCTGGGATTACGACTTCGGTGGCAAGAGCTCCGTTGTCGAGATCTACATTTCTTACCTGCGCAAGAAGATAGACGCCGAAGGTGCTCCCATGCTGCACACCGTGCGCGGTGCGGGATACATGATCAAGCCGGCTGAATAATGTCGAAAGTCTCCCGCGCTCCCTGGACCCTGCGTCGTCGCCTCACGGTGACCATGGCAGGGCTTCTGGTCGTGGCTGCCGCCCTGATCGGGGTGGTGAGTGTGCTGTCGCTTCGCTCGTTCTTGATTGACCGGTTGGATACTCAGCTCAACAGCGCCGTGATTCGAACCACCGAAGCCGTCACCGACGGCATCCCTGTTCGTCCTGGCCATAACGATGGTGACAACGACCACGATGACCGTCCCAACAACGCGCTCCTTGCTCCTGGACAGGCTGCAGGAACCTTGGTTGCTGTTATTGCTGCTGATGGTTCCACCACGGCAGGAATCCTCAACGAGCGAGGTGAAGTGCGTTTGGTGGATGTCGGAGACATCACCAACTTCACTTCTGTCGAGATCAGTCGTGAGCCCAGCACTATTCACGTCAAGGGGTCTCAGGACTACCGCGCTATTGCGGTGAACACCACTGAAAACGCCAAACTCGTCATTGCGTTGCCCATGACCGAGGTCAATGCGGCCAGCGTTCGCTTGATCACCATCATCTTGTTCGTGACGGCCTTTGGTGTCGGAGCGGTCATCATTGCCGGTCGTCTGCTGATTCGTTACGAGCTGCGTCCGCTGGACCGAGTAGCTGACTCTGCGTCACGCGTTGCTGAGCTTCCCCTGGATAAGGGTGATGTTCAGCTGGCGGAACGCGTCAGTGAAGAAGACACGGACCCTCGCACCGAGGTTGGCCGCGTAGGCTCTGCCTTCAACCACATGCTCGGCCACATCTCTCGTGCCTTCGCTGCCCGTCAGGCCAGCGAGGAGAAGGTGCGCCGCTTCGTGGCGGACGCCAGCCATGAGCTCCGCACGCCATTGGCTTCTATCCGTGGCTATGCCGAGCTCACTCGTCGCGGTGGTGCCGAACTCCCTGAGGATGTTCGTCATTCACTCAGCCGGATTGAGTCAGAGGCCACCCGCATGACCGCACTGGTGGAAGACCTGCTGCTTTTGGCACGACTGGATGAAGGTCGTGAGCTTCAGCAGAAGCCGGTGGATCTTTCTCGCATTATTGTGGACGCGGTGAGCGATGCTCACGCGGCCGGTCCTGACCACACCTGGGACATGGAATTGCCAGAGGAACCTCTCGAAGTAATTGGTGACCAGCCTCGTCTGCACCAGGTTGTGGTGAACTTGTTGGCAAATGCCAGGGTTCACACTCCCGCAGGCTCCACGGTTCAGGTCGTGCTGGAGAAGCAAGACGACAACGTGCTCTTGCGCGTGATTGATAACGGTCCGGGTATTCCGCAGGAGCAGATGCCGGAGTTGTTCGAACGCTTCACCCGTGGAGATGCTTCGCGCACCAGGGCCACTGGAAGCACCGGTTTGGGGCTCGCCATTGTCAACGCTGTTGTTCAGGCCCACCACGGATCTGTCACCGTCACGAGTGAACCCGGCAAGACCATGTTCACCGTGAGCCTGCCGTCAGCTTAAGTAGCTCACACAACAGAAAAGCCCCGCACAATGCGGGGCTTTTCTTGTGAGCTTTGAGGCTTCTTGAGAAGACTGTGCGCTTTAGTAGCGAACGGTTGCCTTCTCGAGAAGTGCATACTCGGGGTCAACCTCACGCAGACGTGCCTCGGGTGCATCTCCGAAGGAGCTGATCAAGGTGGTGGGCAGGGATACTGCCAGAGCACCCCAGGAGCAACCAGTGGTCAACGCTGCTTCAGGGCTGAGCACCGGAAGGGTTCCAGCTTCGCGGCCTGCAGCAGATGCTTCAGGGCTGACGACCTGGCTGAGGAATCCTGCCAAGAATGCGTCGCCGGCACCGGTGGTGTTGATGACCTCAGGGGCAACAGCAGAAGCCCAGACAACGTCATCAGCGGTGATGGCGATAGCGCCATCAGGGCCGAGGCTGACCAGGGCGATCTCGAGACCAGTCGAGATGAGCTCACGACCTGCTTCGATAACGTCGCCGAGAGTGTTGAGTTCGTGGCCAACGAGTGAGGCCAGTTCGTCCGCGTTGGGCTTGATCAAGTTGACCTCGCCGCTGCGAGCCCAGTGCTTGAGTTCTGGACCAGAGGTGTCCAGACCAACACGAGCACCCAAGTCGCGGGCACGAGAGAACAGTTCGCTGAGGTCAATTGGAAGACCGGTGTCGATCATCTTGGGGTGCATGCCGGAAACAACAAGCCAGTCTGCGTTCATGTCGGAGACCTGCTCGAGCGTGGTCTCGACAACATTGCGCCAGTCTTCAGTGGTGAAGGGGATGGCCTGCTGGTTGATGTTGGTGGTGCGACCGCCACGCTCGACCACAGTGGTGTTCACGCGAACACGACCCTGAACGGGCATGATGCGCAAGATCTGGGGGAACGGAGTGGAGAAGAGAAGGTACTGGTCCTGCATACCAATGGGAAGCACAGCCGAGACGGGGTGCTTGGACAGGTGCAAGGTGCGGGCCACGTTCAGGCCCTTACCGCTCATGTATTCGTGGACTTCGTAGGCACGGTTTACTTTGCCGACGGTGAGATCCTCGGCAAGGTAGGTGCGGTCCAGCACGGGAGCGGGGGTCAATGTAACTACAGCGTTCACGAGGCCTCAAATCTTCGTGACAAGCCAAAACTCACTTTGTGATGCCGGTCTCACTGGCATCCGATGTGAGCATCAGCGCTAACAGGGGAGGGAAGTCTTTAGTCTACCGATTTGCCAGAGGTGGTGCCTCTCACGTAACCTAAAGGTAACCAAAGACCGCTGGTTATTGGAATGCTCTCGAAAGTAAGCATCCAATCGAAGTTTCGTTTCGACGAAGACCCGCGCAGGAACCTGTAAGTGAAAAATACGTTCGCGTGTTTTCTTTCGCTCCAGCCCTGCGCTGGAGCTTTTTTAGTTTTAGCGGCCCGAGGCTAATCACTCCACACAAGTGGGGTGTGAGAAACCACAAGGAGCGCCATGGCGAACAAGGAAGCAATGCTCTCCGAACTTGAGAAGAATTTCTCTGGTTCGAATGCAGTTCTGCTCACCGAGTACCGCGGCCTCACTGTTGCTCAGCTCAAGGAGCTGCGCAAGTCCATCAGTGAGCACGCGACTTACGCCGTGGTAAAGAACACGCTGACCAAGATTGCCGCCGCTAAGGCTGGCATCACCGGTCTCGATGACCAGCTTGCTGGCCCATCGGCTATCGCATTCGTGCACGGCGACGCTGTCGCTGTTGCGAAGGCCCTGCGTACCTTTGCCAAGGCAAACCCTCAGCTCATTTTGAAGGGCGGCTACTTTGACGGTAAGCCTCTCGACGCTGCTGAGGTTGGAAAGCTCGCCGATCTCGAGTCCCGCGAAGTACTCCTGGCAAAGTTTGCCGGAGCTGCAAAGGCCTCTCTCTTCGGTGCCGCATACCTGTTCACCGCACCTCTGTCGAAGGCTGTTCGTACAGTCGACGCACTGCGTGCAAAGCAAGAGTCCGGCAACTAGTCACTTACTAGTTCCGGTTTAGACGAAATAACAACAAGGAGAAAATCATGGCAAAGCTCTCAACTGAGCAGCTCATCGAGGCTTTCAAGGAGCTCTCGCTCATCGAGCTCAGCGAGTTCGTTAAGGCATTCGAGGAGACCTTCGAGGTCACCGCTGCAGCTCCCGTAGCTGTTGCTGCCGCTGGCGGCGCTGCACCTGCAGCTGCTGAAGCTGCTGAAGAGAAGGACTCTTTTGACGTCGTTCTCGAGGCTGCTGGCGCAAACAAGATTGCTGTCATCAAGGAGGTGCGTACCATCACCAACCTCGGTCTGGGTGAGGCTAAGGCACTCGTTGATGGAGCACCTGCAACCGTTCTCGAAGGCGCCAACAAGGACGCTGCTGAGAAGGCAAAGGCTGCACTTACCGAGGCTGGCGCAACCGTCGTCCTCAAGTAGTCTCAGCTACTACACGCTTCAGGGCGTCAACTTTTCGGAGTTGGCGCCCTTTCGCTTTAACTTCTTCGCTTAGCCAGCGAAGGTAATCCAGAGCAGCACCGCGTTCAAGCCAATGATGAACACGGATGCCAGCACGGCCAGAGCAGTAATCAATCCTGTGTTGGTGTCCACACCCAAGATGGACTTGTCTCGGGTGAAGATCACCAGAGGAATGAGTGCAAAGGGGATGCCGAAGGAGAGCACAACCTGGCTAATGATCAATGCCCAGGTGGGGTCAGCACCGATGCTCAAGATGATGAAGGCAGGGATCAGGGTGATGACACGGCGCCAGAGCAGTGGAATCTGAATATCGGTCAGACCACTCATTATCTCCGCCCCGGCATAAGCGCCGACAGAGGTTGAGGCCAAACCAGAGGCCAACAGGCCCACGGCGAAAAGCACGGCAATAACAGGGCCTAGGTTGGCGCTCAGGGCTGCATAGACACCCTCGAGAGTGTCCGTGCCGGGAACGCCCTGCAAGCTCACTGCAGCAGTGAGCAAGATGGCCAGGTTCACGCCACCAGCAATGATCAAAGCCACGGTGACATCGACCCGAGTGGCCTTGAGGATCTTGCTGCGCTCAACACCAGCCAAGACCAGGCCGAAGCGGTCACGAGTCAGCGCAGAGTGCGCATAAATGGCATGCGGCATGATCGTGGCACCCAAGATGGAGGCTGCCAACAAGATGGAGGCGGCACCATCAAAGCGAGGCATCAGACCACCGAGCAAAGATCCTGGGTCTGGCGGTGCCACCACAAGCCCCATGCCAAAGCCCACCGCAATAACCAACAGCAGGGCAATGATGATGCGCTCAAATGCCTTTGCTCCTGAGCGATCACGCAAGGACAGCAGAAGCAACGAGAGCAAACCCATCACCATGCCGCCGGCAAGGAGGGGGAACCCAAACAACAAGTTGAAGGCGATGGCGCCACCGACGACCTCGGCGAGGTCCGTCGCCATGGCGACAATCTCCGCCTGCACCCAGAAACCCCGACGCAGCCATTTGTTCTTAATCCGCTCACCCAGAATCTGAGTCAAGGATTTACCGGTAGCAAGACCGAGTTTTGCTGAGAGGTATTGCACCAACCAGGCAACCAGGTTGCCCACCACTACAACCCAGACCAGCAGATAGCCGAACTGGGCACCTGCGGTCATATTGCTGGCCACGTTGCCGGGATCTAGATAAGCAACACCGGCCACAAGTGCAGGACCTAGCAAAGGAACAACCCGCAGTGCTCGCACTCGACGCTGTGCCGAGGGTACAGGGGAAGGGGTTGTCATCGCTACTCAATTTCGCTGGGATGGACGCTGCTACGTCTTCCCCACCAGACTACTTGTCGGCACACACTCAGACACATTTGCCTATTCCAGGAGTAACTTCAGAAGCATGAGAATTCTGCTTGTTGGCGCTGGTGGCGTCGGAGACGCCATTGCCAAGATTTCCGCACGTCGGTCCTTCTTTGAACTCATGGTGGTGACGGACTATGACATCACTCGTGCCGAGCGCACCATCGAATGGCTCAAGGCCAAGCACGGTGCTGCCGCCATCGAAGGTCGCTTCATCGCTGACCAGATCGATGCATCTAAGCCGGAGAGCGTGACTGAGGTCGCAAAGCGCCACGGTGCCACTCACGTGATGAACGCGGTGGAGCCCAAGTTCGTGCAGACCATCTTTGCTGGCGCGCTCGCAGCTGATGCTGACTATCTCGACATGGCGATGACCCTGTCTTTGCCCCACCCCACCAATCCGTATTCCGAAACTGGTGTGAAGCTCGGTGACGAGCAGTTCGCTGCCGCAGGAGACTGGGAGAAGGCCAACCGCCTAGCTTTGGTCGGTATTGGTGTGGAGCCAGGAATGTCAAACGTCTTTGCCCGCTATGCGCAGGACCACCTGTTTAGCTCCATCGATGAATTGGGCACCCGTGACGGTGCGAACCTGGTTGTGCGGGACGACGAAGGCAACGAGATCTTTGCTCCCTCGTTCAGCATCTGGACCACGATTGAGGAATGCCTCAACCCTCCCGTGATCTGGGAGAAGGACAAGGGGTGGTTCACCACCCCACCCTTTAGTGAGCCAGAAGTCTTCACCTTCCCCGAGGGGATTGGCCCTGTTGAGTGTGTGAACGTGGAGCACGAAGAAGTTCTCATGATGCCTCGCTGGCTCGATGCCAAGCGCGTGACGTTCAAATACGGCCTGGGCGATGAGTTCATCGGCATTCTCAAGACTCTGCACCAGTTGGGTCTGGACTCGATTGAACCGCTCAAGGTTCGCACTGCACAAGGTCCTGCCATGGTTGCTCCTCGTGACGTGGTGGCAGCTGCGCTGCCCGACCCCGCCACGATTGGTCCCCGCATGACGGGCAAGACCTGTGCAGGCGTGTGGGTCACGGGTCTGGGTAAGGACGGCAAGCCTCGTGAGGTCTACCTCTACCACGTCAGTGATAACGAGTGGACGATGGCTGAATACGACAGCCAGTGCGTGGTCTGGCAGACCGCGCTCAATCCCGTGATTGCTCTCGAACTGATGGCTCACGGAACCTGGGCAGGTGCTGGTGTTCTCGGACCTGAAGCTTTTGACGCTGTGCCCTTCCTCGAGCTGATGGCTAAGCCAGAAGCCGAGGGTGGTTATGGACAGGCCTGGGGCCTGGAAGAGCGCTAAACGCTTCTAGATGCTTGAGAACACGTGCTGAGTCACGTGTGAGTATGTGTCACTCGGCTGCAGCACAATGCTGGGGAAATGAGGCAAAAGTGCATTGTCATTGATGCGCTGGGGTTCTAAGCAGACTCCACCGAATGGTGTCAGCACATGCACGTCATCCAATGCCTCCTGCGGGAGGTAACCGGCGGTATAAACCTGGAGCGCAGGCTCAGTTGTGTAGAGCGTGAGAATTCTGCCTGAGCCTGGGTGCGACAGCGTTGCTGCGGGGGTCAGGGTGTGATCAGTTTCTTCTAGGACGAAAGTGTCATCCCAGCCGGGGGCTGCTAAAGAAAGCTGGTGGGGTGTGGGGGTGAGTTCTCCGGTGGGGAGCTGGCCTTCTCCGGTTTCCACGTGCCAGGCCACGTCAGCGTCCAGCTTGTGGTCATGGATCGTGCTGCCCGCCACACCTGAGAGATTCCAGTAGCTATGTGTGGTGAGGTTTACGGGGCAGGCAGAAGTGGTCTCTGCAGTGAGCGTTGACGTGAGAATGCCCTGCGTAGTGAGTTCATAGCGAGAGACCACGGTGAGTTCACCGGGATACTCTTCTTCTCCTGCCGGGCTGACGTAGTGGAACTCTGCAACGACGGAGTCGTCGGACTCAAAGGTGACCAGTTCCCATTCAATCCGGTCAAAGCTCCGTGTGCCACCACCGTGGAGCTGGTTGGGGCCTTCATTGGGTTCCAGCGAGAACGACAGGCCACCGCCAGTGAAGTGGGCTGCAGGTATTCGTCCGGCAACCCGGCCCACCGTGCAGCCGAGATAGAGATTGGCACGATCGTCATAGTGCTGGGGGGTGGGCAAGCCAACCACGACGTTGCCCAGGACACCATTACGATCAGGAACCCAGAGTTCCACAAGACGCGCACCGAAGGTGGAGACCACCATGGAGATGCCGGTGCTCGTGGTCAGGCGGGTGAAGCCTGAAAGTTCGCGCTCGATACTCATAAACGTATTCTCACTTAATCAGGAATGCCCCCGACACATTTTCAGTGTCAGGGGCATTCATAACCTGGAAGGTTAGACGCGAACCCCGCCGCCTGAGCGCTTGCGCGACAGAGCGTCGATGGTTGCGGCGGCAATCAGAACTGCACCGGTAACGAGGAAGTTCACACCGGCAGGAAGGCCGATGAGGCCCAGACCGTTGTCGATGATCGCAATTACGAGAGCACCGATAGCTGCGTGGATCAAGCGACCACGACCACCGAAGAGGCTGACGCCACCCACGACGGCTGCAGCAACACCGGAGAGAACGATCGAACGACCAGCGGTCGACTCGATAGCACCGATACGGCTAGCTGCGAGGATGCCCGATACCACAGCGAGTGTGGAACAGATGATGAACGCAGTGATGCGAATCTTGGCGACCTTGATACCTGCACGACGTGCAGCCTCAGGGTTACCACCCACGGCGTAGAGGTGACGACCGAAGGTAGTGCGGTCGAGCACGAAAGTACCGATGAAGAGAATCGCAATCACGATGGGGATAACGATCGGTACACCATCGATGGGCACTACTGAAACGCTGCGGTTGACGCTCATGGCGGCAACAGCAACTCCACCCAGAACGGCAATCAATGCCACACGGGAGAGCATCAGAGCGACCGGTCGGTTTGCCACGCCAGCCTTGTTGCGACGTGCGCGGTCATAGAAGCCGAGCCCGAGGGAAACGACAACCATGATGGCAAGCATGAGCCAACCGCCCCAGACGGGCATGTTGGAGTTCATGATGGCCTTGAGCTCAGGAACGTCGAGGCGGAAGAGGCCACCGTCGCCAAGCATGACGAGCATGAGGCCCTGGAAGCCGAGGAACAGACCCAGTGTCACAACGAAGGAAGGGACACCGATCTTCGCAACGAAGATACCGATGGTCCAACCAACGAGAGAACCCAGTGCCAGTGCCGCAATGATCGAGATGATCCAGTTGAGGCCCATCATCTGATGGAGAACAACGAACAGCGCCATACCCACACCGGCGGTGACACCAGCGGAAAGGTCGATTTCTGCAAGGAGCAGAACGAAGACCAGAGCAGAAGCCAGAACCGTGAGCTGTGCTGCCTGAACGAACAGGTTGGCAAAGTTCATGGTGGTGAGGAAGAAGGGGCTCAGTGATGCAAAGAGCACAACCAAAGCGAGGAGAGCGATGACAGCAGGCAGTGCGCCCATTTCACCGTTCTTGAGTCGCTGGCCATACGCAGTGATCTGGTCACGGATGTTGCCTTCGTGGCCACTTCCAATTTCAGTGGGAGTAAGTGTTGCCATTACGCCACTCCTTCCATGGTCTTGGTGCCGGTGATGTAACCCACCACGTCGGCTTGGTTTGTCTCTGAGGTCTTCAGCGATGCAACCATGCGGCCTAGGTACAGGACGTTGATGGAGTCGCACACCTGGAATACGTCAGCGAGGTTGTGGCTAATGATGATGACACCGATGCCGTTGTCAGCAAGACGACGAACCAGGTTCAATACCTGCTCGGTCTGTGCAACACCGAGGGCAGCAGTTGGCTCATCAAGGATGACCAGCTTGGCGTTACGGAGAACAGAACGTGCGATCGCAACAGTCTGACGCTGACCACCGGAGAGGGAGGAGACCTTCTGGCGAACAGACTTCACGGTACGTACCGAGAGGCTCTGCAGTGCCTTGGTGGCCTGGAATTCCATGGAGCCTTCATCCAGGGTTCCCTGGGTTACTTCTTCACGGCCGAGGAACATGTTCTGGACGATGTCGAGGTTGTCGCAGAGTGCGAGGTCCTGGTACACAACTTCGATACCCAAAGCGCCACTGTGGCGGGGGGAGTGAAGGTGAGCTTCTTCGCCTGCGAACTTCACTACGCCCTCGTCGTAGGGCTGAACTCCGGAGAGGCCCTTGATGAGCGTTGACTTACCTGCACCGTTGTCACCGACGAGTGCGGTGACCTGGCCTGCGTAAGCCTTGAAGTCGATTCCTTTGAGGACATCTACGGGACCGAAGCTTTTCTTAACTCCAGAGAGTTCGATCAGTGGCACATCCATGCCCATCTCCTTTGATGTGTCATCCGGCTTATGTGCCGGGCTGTCAATTCAATGACAAAAAATTGGGGGGGGGTGAAATAAGAGAGACTTTGCGCCGGCCGGAACGACCGGCGCAAAGTCTCAACTATTGGTTAGTTACTTTACGCCGTACTTTGCACATGCCTCAGCGAGCTCTGCGGTGCAGAGGTCCTTGGCAGATGCGTCGCCAGCTGCAACAACGTCGATGACCTGTTCAGGACCGACCTTGATGGGGGTAACTGCGACGAAAGGAGTTCCGTCAGCGAGCTTCTTCGATACAGAAGGAGCCTTGCCACCGAGGATCTGGATAGCCAGGTCCGAAGCAGCAGCAGCTTCTACAGAGAAAGGCTTGTAGACCGTGCAGGTCTGCTTGCCGAGGAGAACGTTCTGAAGACCAGCAACAGATGCGTCCTGACCCGAAACGGGAACGGTCTTGCCGTTCTTGTCAAGGATGGTGATAACTGCAGCAGCGTTGGTGTCGTTTGCTACCCAAACAGCGTCAACTGCACCACCGAGCGAGGTGTATGCCTGCTCGAATGCGGTGCCAGCCTTGGTGCCATCCCAGGTACCAGGAGTCTCAGCAGCAGGCTTGATGCCAGCAGCCGACATGACGGATACAGCACCGTCGTAGAACATCTTTGCGTTACCGTCAGCGGGGTCTCCACCTACGTAAACAACAGATGCTGTCTTGGGGTCCTTGCCAGCAGCGGTCAGTCCATCAACGATGCACTCGCCCTCGATTGCGCCAACACCCTCGTTGTCGAAGGAGACGTAGTAGTCAGCTCCTGCAACGGGACGGTCGTAAGCGATAACTGGAACGCCAGCAGCCTTAGCCTTCTCGGCAACCTGGATAGCAGCACCCTGGTGGTCGGTGAGGATCATTACGCCACAGCCCTTTGAGAGCATCTGGTCAGCAATGGTTGCGTACTTAGCGGTGTCACCCTGAGCGTTCTGGATGTCAACGGAGTAACCAGCGTCGGTCAGTGCCTTTTCGAGAGCAGGCTTGTCGCCAGCTTCCCAACGAGGCGAAGACTCGGTGTCGGGGAGGATTACACAAGCACGGGTGCTTGCAGCTGCATCGTTAGATGCACCAGCACAACCCGAGAGGGCAAGTGCGGACACAGCTGCTAGAGCTGCGATTGAGATCAATGAAGACTTCTTCATTTCTCTCCCTTCAATTTTCTCTTGGTTTCTCGGATTAACTCCGAGTCGGGCTCGACGGTGAGCCCTGTCCCTATATGTTGCCGTATCCAACAAATAAGTAACAACTCCATTTGGTCACAAAGTGGTAACAAATAAAGGAAAGTTGCCTATTTGTTGTTTTAGGCGCCAAATAGAAGCTTTAGCGAGAAGCGGCGAAAAGTGCTGCTTTTCGGTAATTCTCAACCACTTTCGTGGCTGCAGGAGCAGAAACAGTGGCAATCGTGGCAATTTCCCACGACGGGGTCTGTCCTAATAGAAGCTGTGCCGCTTGACGTGCTGCACCGTTGGCAACATATTCACCCGGTTCAGCAATCACGATCGGAACGCCAAAGATCTCGGCAGCAATAGATTGCACGGCAGGATTTGCTGCTGCGCCGCCTACAAAGAAGATTCGCTTGCATGCCACACCGGCATCTACCAGTGCATCGAGACCTGCGTTGAGTCCGCACAGCATTCCCTCGATAGCAGCACGCGCGATGTTCTCCCGTGTGTTGTTTGCCAAGGTCAATCCAACTAGCTCAGCTGTTGCGTCGGGAAGGTTAGGTGTGCGCTCACCCTCGAAGTAGGGGACAAGCACAACTCCGCCTGAACCTGACTCGGCACGAAGTGCAAGCTGGCCCAGTTCATCGTGACTGACCTCTAGGAGCTTGGCAAAGGAATCCATGACCCGAGCAGCGTTGAGAGTGCAGACCAGTGGAAGAGAAGAGTTGGACGCACTGGCAAAGCCAGCGATGATTCCGGTGGTGTCATGTGTGGACGAGCTGGAGACAGCAAACACAGTTCCGCTGGTGCCCAGGGAAACAACAACGTCACCTTCTGACGCACCCAGACCAAAAGCAGCAGCAGCGTTATCGCCAGCACCGCACCCGATCTTGACTCCTGCGGGAGTGACACCCACTTCTTCTCCGGGAAGCACGATGCGTGGCAGAACAGGAACATGACCTAAGGCATAGGTCAAGATGTCGTCGCAATAGGTATTGGTTGCAGAGTTGAAATACCCTGTGCCACTGGCATCAGAGCGATCTGTTGCCAGCGCTTCCAGAACGGGACCCTTTTCGCTTTCCCCGGCTGGACCGTAACCAGCCAAGCGCCAGGTCAGCCAGTCATGGGGGAGAGCGACCGCGGCAACTTTGGCAGCGTTCTCTGGTTCATTGTTTTTGAGCCAGAGAAGTTTGCTCGAGGTGAAGGAGGCAACCGGAACGGAGCCAGTGAGGTCGGAGAGATACTCAGCACCAAAGTGCTCGATGAGCTCGGTGGCATCTCCCGCACTACGGGTGTCATTCCAGAGCAGGGCGTCACGAATGACGCGACCATCGTTATCGAGGACAACCATGCCGTGCTGTTGTCCGCCGATAGAGATGGCCTCGACGTCGTCGAGTCCACCTGCCTGGGTCAGTGCTTCACCCAGCGCAGTCCACCAGTGAGAAGGATTGACCTCGGTGCCGTCGGGGTGACTGGCTCGCCCTTCGCGAACCAGTTCACCCGTGACGGCATCTTTAATAACTACTTTGCAACTTTGAGTTGACGAGTCAACTCCAGCTACGAGTGCCATGGGTTAGCGGGCACCCATGAGGTGTTCAATAGCGAGCTGGTTCAACTTCACGAAACCAAAGCCACGGCCGTCGAAGTAGGAGTCTGCATCGAAGTTCTCATAGGACGCGTTGTCTGCGAGGAGATCGTTATAGGTCTCTCCGGGAGCCAAGGTGGTGGTGTGGATTTCTGCCACACGCGATGCTTCCAGTGCTGCCTTGACCTCGGGGTCGGCACGGAATGCAGCTGCACGCTCCTTGAGGAGGAGATACATGCGCATGTTTGCAGCGGCAGAATCCCAAACACCGGTGAAGTCTTCGGTGCGGCTGGGCTTGTAGTCGAAGTGGCGAGGACCGTTGTAGGAACGTCCACCGTTAGGGCCACCGAACTCAAGGAGGTCAACGAGAGAGAAGGCATTGAGGATGTCGCCGTGACCGAAGACGAGGTCCTGGTCGAACTTGACGCCCTTCTGGCCGTTGAGGTCGATGTGGTAGAGCTTGCCGTGCTCGATTGCCTGAGCAATACCTGCAGTGAAGTTCAAACCAGCCATCTGCTCGTGGCCAACCTCGGGGTTCAGACCCACGAGGTCAGGGTGCTCCAGAGTGTTGATGAACGCCATGGCGTGACCCACGGTGGGAAGAAGAATGTCTCCACGAGGCTCGTTGGGCTTGGGCTCAATCGCGAAGCGAATGTCGTAGCCCTTGTCCTTGACATAGGCAGTCATCAGGTTGACGCCTTCGCGGTAACGCTGAAGTGCGCCCTGGATGTCCTTGGCGCTGTCGTACTCAGCACCTTCGCGACCACCCCACATGACGAAGGTCTTGGCGCCCATCTCGGCAGCGAGGTCAAGGTTGCGCAACGCCTTACGCAAAGCGAAGCGGCGAACGCCACGGTCGTTGCTGGTGAAGCCGCCGTCCTTGAAGACGGGGTGGCTGAACAAGTTGGTGGTGATCATCGGGATGATGATGCCGGTGTCGGCGAGGGCCTGCTTAAGGCGGTCGATCTGCTTCTGACGCTCAGCGTCGGTGCTGCCGAAGGGGAAGAGGTCATCATCATGGAAGGTGAGACCGTAAGCGCCGAGCTCAGCGAGCTTCTCTACAGCTTCGACAACGTCGAGGTTGTGGCGAGTGGGGCCACCGAACTGGTCCTGTGCTGACCAGCCAATGGTCCAGAGGCCGAATGAGAATTTGTCTTCGCGGGTGGGAGTCAATGACGACATTGTCGGTAGTCCTTAAGAAAGTGGGGTTGTGTATTTGTTGCCTTAGGGAACAATATAGACCCCGACCACATTCCTTTGTCAACTCGAAAACACTCGGTGTTACGAATTTGTTGTTTAGAGGGCAGAATATGTTGGAGATACTTCACACGGAGAGAAAAGGCCGATGACACCACCCACAGCAAAACCGCACAGTGGTGCCTCAACCGTTGGCAGCAACAGGGAACAAGTACGCCAGCACAATTTGTCGGCGATTTTGAGATTGCTGCGCCAGTTCGGCACGATGTCCCGTTCTGCCCTGACTCAGCGAACCGGTTTGAACCGTTCTACGATTTCTGACCTGGTGACCGAACTCCAAGAACTTGGGCTCATTGTGGAGTCGGAAGCCAGTGCCACGCAGGGTGTTGGTCGACCCTCACTCATGGTGTCCTTCTCTGACGAAGTTGTTGTTTTTGCCGTCAACCCTGAGACAGATGCCACCACCGTCGGTGTCGTCACGCTCTCGGGCAAAGTCATCACCAAGGTTCGACACCCTCACTCCACAGTGCCCAGTGCCAGCGTCTCGGTGGAAACAACCACCAAGCTCATTGCCGAGCTGCGAACCCAATTGCCAGTTGAATTCCGTATTGCGGGCATCGGTGTTGCCATCCCAGGACAGATCCGAGTCGAGGACGGCGTTGTTCGCCTCGCCCCCCACCTCAACTGGGTCGAGGTTCCTTTCGCCCGCATGCTGCACCAACAGACCGGCCTGTCTGTCTTCATCGATAACGACGCCAGCTTGGGTTCCATCGCCGAACGCGATCTGGGTGCAGGCCGTGGCTTCAGCGAGATTGTGTATCTCTTCGGTGGTGCCGGCGGTATTGGTGGCGGCGTGATTCACGGCGGACTTCTGTTGCGCGGTGCTGCAGGATATGCCGGAGAACTCGGACACGTTCGGATCTCTGACTCACCCCGGGAAGACTATTCCGGTCTTCAGGGAACACTGGAGTCTTTGGTCCAGCGCGATGATCTTCTCGCAGCGCTCAAGATTTCAAGCGCAGATGATGCTGAGCTAGAAGAAGTGCTTTCAAAGCCTGTAACAGCGAAGGTGCAAAAGCTTCTGGAATCTCAGATTGATGCACTAGCCATTGCAATCGGCAACTACGTCAACATCTTTAACCCGGAGATCGTTCTTCTCGCTGGGTATCTAGGTGTCCTGTATTCCTATGACCGTGATCGACTGCTCAGCCGTTTCCGCTGGAGCACCCTGACAGCACCACAAGATCGTCTCTTGGTGAAGCCTGCTGAGCTCGGTCCCAACCTGTTGATGATTGGTGCAGCTGGATTACCTATTGCGCCCTTGCTGGCAGAGCCTGCGATTACGCAGCTCTTCCCTGCGCGAGGAAAGTAAGAACTACTCTCCTGTCAGCACGGCACCAATCTGGTGGCGTGCCTGAAAGATCAACGCATTGTCACTGATGGCTTCAGCCAGAGGACGCAGTGGCGAATCAGTCAAGCCTTGATCCAGGAATGACGAGAACGCCGTTGCCTGATAGCTGAGGCCTTCGTGGGCAGGAACTCCGGTCTCATCACGCCAGGTGGCAACGGGAGTGGGGTTGAACTCAGAAGCAAACAGGCTCAGCCCGCTGGGCGTGAAGAAGGGCTCGTGAATGTTGAGGCGCCCTACAGAACCAGAGATAGAGGCTGCGGTTGGGGTGAAGGCAGCCATCGTGACGGTGACGACAGCTTGTGCTCCATTGGCGTAGCTCAAGACAGAGGTGGTGGTTTCATCAACACCGGTTGAGGTGAGCGAACCCGATGTCTGGATGCTCGAGGCATTTCCGAGGACAAATGAGCTGAACGCAAAGTTATAAATACCGAGGTCGAGAAGACCGCCACCTGCTTCAGGATCCATCAAGCGGGGAACGTGACGGAGGTCTTGACCAAAGTCAGAGAGCACGAAGGAGATGTCTCCCAAGATGCCGTCGGCAAAGATCTGACGCATCACATCTGACTGGGGGATGTAACGAGTCCACATGGCTTCCATGGCGAGAACGCCAGCTGCCTTGGCAGCATCTGCAATCACCTTGGCATCGGTGGGGTTGGTGGCAAGGGGCTTCTCCACCAGCACGTGCTTGCCAGCGGCAATTGCGAGCAGGGCGTGAGCCTTGTGGAACTGATGAGTCGTTGCCACATACACAACGTCCACCTCAGGGTGGTTGACCAAAGCGTCATAGGAGGTCAGTGCATGGGGGATGCCGCGAGGAGTGGCGAAGGCTTCTGCTTTGCCAGGTGTTTGCGATGCCACGGCAACGATGCGCTGGGTGGTGTGCTTGTGAACAGAATCCGCAAAGGTTTCTGCAATGCCACCAGGGCCGATGATTCCCCAGCGCAGCGGGGTAACCGAAGCGGGGTCAATCAGGCGGGGCGCAGGGAGAGAAGAAGGAAGCATCATTGGTCCTTGAAGTCGGGGGTGTAGCTCATGCTAGGCGAACAACGTGGGGTTGTGTAGGCACAACTAGAATTGAGGCATGTCTAAGGTTCTTTCTTCTTTGCCCGTTGGCGAGCGCGTCGGTATTGCTTTCTCTGGAGGTCTCGACACCTCTGTTGCTGTTGCCTGGATGCGTGAAAAGGGCGCCATTCCCTGCACCTACACCGCCAACCTCGGTCAGGCAGATGAGCCAGACATCGACAGCGTTCCCGGTCGTGCACTCGAATATGGTGCAGAGATTGCTCGCCTGATCGATTGCCGCGGACCTCTCGTGGAAGAGGGCCTGGTTGCACTGCAGTGTGGTGCATTCCACATTCGCACCGCGGGCAAGACCTACTTCAACACCACTCCTTTGGGCCGTGCCGTCACCGGCACCATGCTGGTTCGTGCGATGCACGAAGACGGCGTCGACATCTGGGGTGACGGGTCGACCTATAAGGGCAACGACATCGAGCGTTTCTATCGCTATGGCCTGATGGCAAACCCTGCCCTGCGTATTTACAAGCCATGGCTCGACGCTGACTTCGTCAACGAACTCGGTGGTCGTCACGAGATGAGCGAATGGCTGCTTGCGCGCGACCTCCCTTACCGCGCTTCCAAAGAGAAGGCCTATTCAACTGACGCCAACATCTGGGGTGCTTCGCACGAAGCTAAATTGCTCGAGCACCTCGACCAGGGCCTTGATCTGGTGGAACCCATCATGGGTGTTGCTGCCTGGCGCGACGATGTCGAGGTCAAGACCGAAGAGGTCACCATTGCTTTTGAAGCAGGTCGTCCCGTCTCGATCAACGGGAAGCGTTACGACGACCCCGTCGCACTCGTGATGGAAGCCAACGCTATTGGTGGTCGCCACGGTCTGGGTATTTCTGACCAGGTGGAGAACCGCATCATCGAAGCCAAGAGCCGCGGCATCTATGAAGCTCCTGGAATGGCCTTGCTTCACATCGTCTACGAACGCTTGCTCAACGCCATCCACAACGAAGACACACTGGCTAACTACGCCGCTGAGGGTCGTCGCTTGGGTCGCTTGATGTATGAAGGTCGCTGGTTCGACCCTCAGGCACTCATGCTGCGTGAATCCATTGTTCGCTGGGTTGGCTCTGCCGTCACCGGTGAAGTGACCCTGCGCCTGCGCCGAGGTGACGACTACACAATCCTCAACACCGCAGGTCCTGCCTTGAGCTACCACCCCGACAAGCTCTCGATGGAACGCGTCGAAGACGCGGCCTTCGGTCCTGAAGACCGTATTGGTCAGCTGACCATGCGCAACCTCGACATCGCTGACTCACGTGAGCGTCTTGAGCAATACGCTGCTCAGGGCATTGTTGAAGGTGGCGCTGCTGTTCTGATGGGTGACCTCAAGGCTGCTGCGCTCGAAAAGAAGAAGTAGAAACGGAAGTAAATCGTCGTTCGTTTGGGTATAAACGACTGATTCCGTATCTCAATATTTCTTTTGTGTAACTTATCCGGTCTGAAGAACCTGATCGGTAGCGATTTTCGTCGTTTCAAGTAACGTAGTCACTACCTCATGCGACCTGTATGGGGACTCGTATTTGGAGGACACATTGGGAATTTTTTCTCGTAAGGTAGCCATCAGCAGCGCAGCAGCGCTGGGTGTTGTTGCCCTTTTGGCCGGTTGCGCAAGCGCACCCGCAGACGAAGCAGCCGACGGCGGCAGCCTCGCACTGCCTTGTATGGTTTCTGACTCCGGTGGATTCGACGACAAGTCGTTCAACCAGTCAGGTTTTGAGGGTCTGACCTCAGCTTCTGACGAACTGGGTGTAACCCCCATCACCGTCGAGTCAGCTGCAGAGACTGACTTCGCTCCCAACATCCAGAGCCTCGTTGACCAGGGTTGCACCTTGATCACCACCGTTGGCTTCCTCCTTGCAGACGCAACCAAGTCTGCTGCTGAAGCAAACCCTGAGATCAACTTCGCCATTGTTGACGATGGCAGCATCACCGCTGACAACGTCAAGCCCATTCTGTTCGACACTGCTCAGGCAGCATTCCTTGCTGGTTACACCGCAGCTAGCTACAGCACCACTGGTGTTGTAGGAACCTTCGGTGGTATGCAGATTCCACCCGTCACCATCT
Organism: Aurantimicrobium minutum; assembly: GCF_029892845.1. Taxonomy (GTDB): domain Bacteria; phylum Actinomycetota; class Actinomycetes; order Actinomycetales; family Microbacteriaceae; genus Aurantimicrobium; species Aurantimicrobium minutum_B. The sequence goes on along the minus strand of NZ_JARXVT010000002.1, from coordinate 19,714 downwards.
TCATGGATGGTTTCGCTGATGGTGTTGCTTACTACAACGAGCAGAACTCGGCTTCCGTCAAGGTTGTCGGTTGGGACGTTGCAGCACAGACCGGTTCTTTCACCGGTGGATTCGCAGCAGGTGTTGAGGCTAAGACCGCAGCACAGGGTCTTATCGACCAGAACGCTGACGTTATCTTCCCCGTTGGTGGTCCTATCTTCCTGAGCGCAGCTGAGGCAATCAAGGACTCCGGCAAGAACATTCCTCTCATCGGTGTTGACTCTGACGCATACGTCACTGCACCTGATATCAAGAGCATGTTCCTGACCTCTGTTCTCAAGCAGGTCGGTGTTGGTGTTGCTGACGTCACCATCGCAGCTGCTGACGGCAAGTTCAGCAGCGCACCATTCGTTGGCACCCTTGCCAACGGCGGCGTTGGCCTGGCACCATTCCACGACTACGCATCGAAGGTAAACCCTGACCTGCAGAGCCAGCTGGATGCCATCACCAAGGGAATCAACGACGGTTCGATCAAGGTAACTTCTCCTTCATCACCTAAGTAATTCACCACAGGTTTGGGGAGGCCCGCTTCGGCGGTGCCTCCCCAAACTGTTTCACCCACTCTTTCCCACAGTGGTCATTTAGAATCAAAGACCACCCTTTAGTCCTTCACGAAGTTGTGAGATCAATGAAGCTCGAACTGCGCAACATCACCAAGCGTTTTGGCCAACTGACTGCGAACGACCACATCAGCCTTGTTGCCAAGCCAGGCAAGATTCACGCCCTCGTGGGTGAAAACGGTGCAGGTAAGTCGACCCTCATGAACGTCCTCTTCGGTTTGTATCAAGCAGATGAGGGTGAGATTCTTCTGGACGATGTTGTCCAACAATTCTCCGGACCTGGCGACGCAATGGCGGCCGGTATCGGAATGGTTCACCAGCACTTCATGCTGATCCCCGTATTTACCGTTGCCGAGAATGTGATGCTTGGCCACGAACAGACCACTCGCGGTGGGCGCTTAGATATTGAAGCTGCCCGCCAACTCGTCCTTGACGTCAGCTCTCGCTTCGGTTTTGATATTGACCCTGACGCTCTTGTGGGAGATCTTCCCGTGGGTGTTCAGCAGCGTGTGGAAATCATCAAAGCACTTGCTCGTGATGCGCAAGTCCTTATCTTCGACGAACCAACCGCTGTTCTGACTCCGCAAGAAACCGATGAGCTCATGGTCATCATGAAACAGTTGCGTGATTCAGGAACCGCCATCATTTTCATCACTCACAAACTTCGTGAGGTCCGTGAAGTTGCAGATGAGATTACTGTCATTCGTTTGGGCAAAGTAGTGGGTGAGGCGTCCCCAACAGCCACCAACACCGAGCTTGCCGAAATGATGGTGGGCCGTGCAGTTCAGCTCAAGGTTGACAAGGGTCCAGCCAAACTCGGTGCGGATGCACTTGTCGTTGAGTCGTTGACTGTTCTTGATCCCACAGGCATGGCAGTCGTCAACGACGTCAGCTTTACTATCCGTGCGGGTGAGATTGTCTGTATCGCTGGCGTTCAAGGAAACGGCCAAACAGAACTCACTGAAGCAATCATGGGCTTGGCACACCACGTCTCGGGATCTATTTCTCTCGACGGTGAATCGCTCGTGGGCAAGTCCGTTCGCCACATCCTTGACGCAGGCGTTGGCTTCGTTCCAGAAGACAGAACTGAAGACGGACTTGTTGGAAGTTTCACCATCGCAGAGAACCTCATGCTTGACCGTTCACACGGGGCACCGTTTGTTCGAGCAGGGGCACTGCAGCTGAAGACGCTGACAGAATTTGCGACTGAAACCTCGAAAGAGTTCGATGTTCGTTCTCAAGGCATCACCTCGAAGGCATCACAGCTTTCTGGTGGTAACCAGCAGAAGATTGTGTTGGCCCGTGAGCTCAGCCGTGACTTGAAGTTGTTTGTTGCGGCTCAGCCCACTCGCGGTATTGACGTGGGATCGATTGAGTTTGTTCACAAGCGCATTGTTCAGACCCGCGACAGCGGCATCCCGGTTTTGGTTGTCTCAAGTGAACTCGATGAAGTTGTTGCACTGGCAGACCGTATTGCTGTGATGTATCGGGGACGCATTGTGGGGATCGTGCCCGCTGACACTCCCCGTGCTGTTCTTGGTTTGATGATGGCTGGCGAAGTACCTGCAGGAGTAGCAGCATGAGCAAGAAGACCCCTGACGCACTAGATACTGCCACCACAGAGATTGCTCCACCTTCTCGCTGGAACATTGCCCTCAAAGAAATGCTCGGCGGCAGCGTCGTCATCTCGATTCTTTCTGTGCTCAGTGCGCTCGTGGTTGGAGCAATCTTGATTGCCGTGACGGACCCCGGCGTTCACAAGGCCGTGGGGTACTTCGCAGCCCGCCCCACCTCAACATTCCAAGCAATCTGGGATTCCATCTTTGGTGCGTATTCTTCGTTGTTCCAAGGCTCGGTGTATAACTTCCGTCGCCCTGAATTCGCCACCGGCATCAAGCCTCTGACGGAGACCCTCACCTTTGCTACGCCATTGATCGTGGCCGGTCTCGGTGTTGCTCTGGCATTCCGGGTTGGTCTGTTCAACATCGGTGGCCGTGGCCAGATGCTCATTGCTGCCGCCTGTGCCGGATATGTCGGCTTCACCTGGCAGCTTCCTCCTGTGATTCACCTCATCGTTGCTGTCCTTGCCGGCATCATTGGTGGAGCTCTCTGGGCCGGAATCGTCGGTGTGCTCAAGGCGCGTACAGGTGCGCACGAGGTCATCGTGACCATCATGCTCAACTACATTGCCTTCTATCTGGTCTCTTGGATGCTGCGCACCCAAGGATTCCTTCAGGCTCCAGGTTCCAATAACCCCAAGACGGCACCAATTTTGGAAACAGCAGTGATGCCAAAATTGTTGGGCCCAAGTTATAACCTCAACACAGGCTTCCTGCTGGTCATTGCTCTCACCATTTTTGTTGCCTGGCTTCTTTCTCGATCCAGCCTGGGCTTCCAGTTCCGCGCTGTCGGTGAGAACCCGAATGCAGCACGTTTTGCGGGTATTCGTGTGGACCGCATGTATATCTACGCGATGCTTTTCTCGGGCGGCCTCATTGCTGTTGCCGGCGTTATTCAAGTACTCGGTGTTGTGCCTGCTGGCTTCAGCTCCGGTATTGACGCGGGTATCGGCTTCGATGCCATTACCGTTGCGTTGCTGGGTCGAGCCAAGCCTTGGGGCGTGTTCTTTGCCGGAATTCTTTTCGGAGCATTCAAAGCTGGTGGTTTTGCCATGCAAGCCGCTGAAGGAATCCCCATTGACATCGTGCTTGTTGTGCAGTCGCTGATCGTGCTCTTCATTGCGGCACCACCGCTTATTCGCGCGCTGTTTAGGCTTCCCGTTCCTGCCGGGGAACCCAAGCCTGTCTCCTTACGACGCCCTCGAGTAAAGGCGGTGACACGATGAGCCAGACAACGACTCCCGTCACCTCCACCGTGGTACTCAAGAGCTGGAAGGCTCCCATTGCCTTCGGTATCTTCACCGTTGTTTCTTTTGTGATTTTCATTCTGTTGAACACGGGAGCAAGTACCAACTTCCGACTCTCAACTGAATCTGACTTCATTCAGCTCCCAGCCATTGACCTTCCTGCACTGGGAACCGGAATCTTTGTCACGGCCCTGTTATTTGCAATGACGGTTCTCAGCTTCTTCTTCTCCAATAAAGGAAAGTCATCCCCGATCTGGATGATCAGTGCTTTCGGCTTCTTCTTCATGGTGGGCTTCCTCACCTGGGCAGGTGCTGATGGCTCCATCCTGATTCCTGGTCTCTTGCTGGGCACTGTCGGCCTGAGTATTCCTCTGATCTTTGGTGCGCTGGGTGGCATCATCTCTGAGCGCGTCGGTGTGATCAACATCGCCATCGAAGGCCAGCTTTTAGCTGGAGCCTTCGTGTCGGCGATGGTTGCCACCTTGACCGGATCGCCCTACCTGGGTCTCGTCTCTGCGATGGTTGCCGGCATGCTGGTGTCCTTCGTCCTCGCCACTTTCTCGGTCAAGTACTTGGTGGACCAAGTCATTGTGGGTGTGGTTCTCAACGTTCTTGTCCTGGGCCTCACCAGCTTCTTGTATTCCCAGGTGCTGAGCAAAAACACTGCGGTATTGAACTCCCCACCTCGCTTTGATCGCATCGACATTCCCGTCTTGAGCCAGATCCCGATCATTGGTCCTGTGCTGTTTAGACAGACCCTGATTGTGTATTTGATGTACATCATCGTGGCCGTTGTCGCCTATGCCCTGTTCAAGACCAAGTGGGGTCTGCGCTTGCGTTCAGTGGGTGAGCACCCCATGGCTGCCGACACTGTCGGTATCAACGTGGCAGCAACCAGGTTCTGGAACGTTGCGCTCGCAGGCGCTATCGCCGGTATTGGTGGTGCCTACTTCACCCTCGGCTCTGTGGGTGCCTTCCAGAAAGAGATGACGGCAGGTGCCGGCTTTATCGCCCTCGCCGCCGTCATCTTTGGTCGCTGGGATCCCATCCGAGCAACCTTGGCCGCCTTACTCTTCGGCTTTGCCAGCAACCTACAGAACGTTCTGTCCATTATTGGCTCGCCCGTTCCTAGCGAGTTCATGCTGATGTTGCCCTACGTGGTCACCATCTTCGCCGTTGCCGGTTTTGTGGGACGCGTTCGCGGCCCTGCAGCTGCGGGCAAGCCGTATACCAAGAGCTAGGAACACAGATGAGTTCACACAACACAGCCATTGACTGGGCTGCGCTGCGCAGTGCTGCCACAGCCGCCATGGGCAATGCCTATGTTCCCTACTCCACCTTCCCGGTGGGAGCAGCGGCACTTGTTGATGACGGCCGCATCATCTCTGGTTGCAATGTGGAGAACGCTTCTTACGGCCTCACCCTGTGTGCTGAGTGCAGCCTGGTTTCCCAGCTGCATGCCACCGGAGGTGGCAAGCTCGTCGCCTTCACGTGTGTTGATGGCAACGGGGAGATCCTGATGCCCTGTGGTCGTTGCCGTCAGCTCCTGTTCGAACACTCGACCGAAGGCATGGTCCTAGAAACCGTGTCCGGTTTCAAGACCATCGATGAGGTCTTGCCCGATGCTTTCGGTCCTCGCCAGCTCGATGCCTACAACGCACAATCCAAGGACAAGTCATGAGTACCCCCACAATCGAGCCCTTCGATGCCGTTCAACTCATCTCAATCAAACGAGACAAAGGTGAACTCAGCACAGAGCAAATCCAGTGGATGATTGATGCCTATACCCGAGGCTTCATCGCTCAAGAACAGATGTCTGCAATGACCATGGCTATCTTTCTCAACGGGATGAACCGTCGAGAAATCAAAGACATGACCATGGCTATGATTGCCTCGGGTGAGCGCATGGACTTCTCAGCGCTGAACCGTCCCACAGCAGATAAGCACTCCACTGGTGGCGTGGGAGACAAGATCACCCTGCCACTGATGCCGCTTGTTGCCTCTTTTGGTGTGGCAGTGCCACAGCTCTCTGGCCGTGGCCTCGGTCACACCGGTGGCACCTTAGACAAACTGGAATCCATTCCTGGCTGGCGTGCTCACCTCTCTAACGAAGAGATGTTCAACCAGCTAGCGGAGCTCAACGGTGTGATCTGTGCTGCTGGTTCTGGCCTGGCTCCTGCCGACGGCAAGCTCTATGCCCTGCGTGACATCACCGCAACCGTCGAAGCAATTCCTTTGATTGCTTCGAGCATCATGAGCAAGAAGATTGCTGAAGGAACAGACAGCCTCGTGCTCGATGTGAAGTTCGGTTCTGGCGCATTCCTCAAAGACATAGAACGATCTCGTGAACTTGCCCGCACCATGGTTGCCCTCGGCACAGATGCCGGCGTGAACACCACAGCATTGCTGACCGATATGAATATTCCTCTCGGTCTCACCATTGGTAACGCCAATGAAGTTCGTGAATCTGTTGAGGTATTGGCAGGTGGTGGTCCCGCTGACGTCATCGAGCTGACCGTGGCCCTGGCCACAGAAATGCTCAACATGGCTGGCATGCATGATGTGGACGTCGCGGAGAATCTCCGCAACGGCAAAGCGATGGATTCGTGGCGAGCCACGATTGCTGCTCAGGGTGGAGACCCTGATGCAGCACTGCCCACCGCTTCTGAATCACACGTGGTTCGTGCTGAAAGTGATGGCATGCTGGTTCACCAAGAAGCACTTCCGTTCGGCATTGCTGCCTGGCGTTTGGGTGCCGGCCGTGCTCGTGCAGAAGATGCGGTGATCCACGCAGCAGGTATTGATCTCCACGCCAAGCCTGGCGACATGGTTCGCAAGGGCGACCCCTTGTTTACCCTCTATGCCAACGACGCCGCACGCTTTGAGCGTGCGTTGGAAGCAGTTGAAGGCGCCTATGTCATTGGTGATGCCAGCTCTTTCGTGCCCCGCACCTCACTCATTGCTGAGCGCATCACAGCTGAATAGAACTTAGAGCCCGAGAAGCTCTTTCATCCCGAGAGCGAGGGCAGTGAGCCTCTGTGCTGCGTCATTTCTGCGTTGGGCTAATTCACCCTCGCGAGAAACCACGTCGATATAGACCTTGAGCTTTGGTTCGGTTCCGCTGGGGCGAACCATAATGCGGGAACCGTCTTCCAGCCAGAATCTCAGCACATCACTGGGTGGGAAATCGGAGTTTCCTTCGAGAAGGTCATCGACGGTTGCTACTGCAATCCCACCAATACTCACTGGATGCGAAGAACGCAGACTCGTCATCAGGCGAGGAATCTCTGACAGGTCAGAAACTCGGAGTGAAATCTGGTCACTCGCAAAGTGACCAAAGGTCATGCTGAACTCATCGAGGTGGTCACTCAAGGTTGACCCGTGTGATTTCAGTTCGCTCACAATGCTCAAGAGAGCAACGGCAGCAGAGATGCCGTCTTTGTCTCGAATAGTGCCGGGGTTGACCAGATAGCCCAGGGCTTCTTCGTAGCCGAAGGCCAAGTTCTCAACACGGGAAACCCACTTGAAACCGGTGAGGGTCCATCTAAAGTCCAGGCCGTAGTGTTCAGCAACTGCTGAGAGTGCGGGGCTGGAGACAATGGAGCAGGCCAGGGTTCCTAGCTTGTTCGTGATGGAAAGCTCACGGGCTGTTCGCCATCCCAGCAGAGCGCCGAGTTCATTACCGGTGAGGCGTCGATAGCCTTCGACTGCTGTTTCGTCAGGGATGGCCACAGCCAAACGATCCGCATCCGGGTCGTTAGCCACGATGAGCTCAGCATTGGTCTTTCGAGCTAATGCATAGGCCAGGTCCAGTGCGCCGGGTTCCTCCGGGTTAGGGAACTCCACTGTGGGGAAGGTGGCATCTGGAATGTTTTGTTCAGCAACTACTTCAGGTGCTGCAAAACCAGCACGGGAGATTACTGCGGCAAAGGTTTCATAGCCCACGCCGTGCATGGCGGTGTAGACAAAGTGGGGCTGTGCTGATGGCGCAGAAGTCTCTGTAACCAGAGCGGTCTGGGAGATGTAGTTCTCAATGACTGACTCAGCAATGGTGCTGAAGGGTCCACGAGCAAGCTCGCCCACGTTCAACTGGGCAGCAACGATGTCTATCTGCTCGGCAATATGAGCATCGGCGGGGGAGACAATCTGTGAACCCTGGTCATCTCCGCCGAGGTAGACCTTGTAGCCATTGTCTGCAGCAGGGTTGTGGCTAGCGGTAACCATGACGCCAGCGCTGGCATTCAGTTCACGAACGCTAAAGGCGAGAACAGGGGTGGGAAGCATGCGGGGCATCAACAATGCCTCAACTCCCAAACCCGACATAATCTCTGCTGTGTCGCGAGCAAATACTTCAGAGTTCTTTCGGCCATCAAAACCGATGACCACACTGGGAGTCTTTCCTTCGCGTGCATTCGCAAGCAGATAGCGGGCCAAGCCGGCTGCTGCTTGAATCACCACAACCCGGTTCATTCGGTTCGGACCTGCAGCAATGGCACCACGAAGACCAGCAGTTCCAAAGCTCAAGCGAGTAGAAAAGCGATCAGTGATCTCAGCATGTGCATGTTCGTCGCCAGCTTGAGCAGCATCCAGAAGCGCTCGCAGTTCCGCCACTGTTTCGGGATCAGGGTCTTGCTCCAGCCAAGCCAGAACCTCGGAGTGATACTCGTGCACCGTTGTCATGGTGGGACTTTCTAGAGCTTGTCCACGATGCGGGCGAGTAGCTCGCTGATGCGACCTTCTGCAGCTGCGCCCGCTTCGAGGACCTCTTTGTGAGAAAGAGGGTTCTCTGAAATTCCGGCAGCAAGGTTCGTAATGAGGGAGAGTCCCAGAACTTCCATTCCTGCCTGGCGGGCAGCAATCGCCTCTAACGCCGTGGACATTCCCACGATGTGGCCGCCGAGAACCTTGGCCATCTGCACTTCGGCAGGAGTTTCATAGTGTGGTCCACGGAACTGGACGTAGACACCGTCATCGAGGCTGCTGTCCACCGTGCGAGCAAGCTCGCGCAGTCTGGATGAATACAGGTCAGTGAGGTCAATGAAGGTCGCGCCCTCAAGTGGAGAATCCGCGGTCAAGTTAATATGGTCGCTGATGAGTACGGGGGTTCCTGGCTTCCAGGTGGGCTTGATGCCACCGGCACCGTTTGTCAGCACCATGGTGGTGGCACCACACGCAGCTGCCGTGCGCACGCTGTGGGCCACGCGGCGCACGCCGTGGCCTTCGTAGTAGTGCGTGCGAGCACCAATAACCAATGCACGCTTTCCGCTAGGAAGCAAGATGCTGCGTAAGGTTCCGGAGTGGCCCACGACGGCGGAAGCACTGAAACCAGTAATCTCGGCAGCGTCAATGGTGGCTGTGGTTTCGCCCATCAAATCTGCTGCTTTGCCCCAGCCAGAACCCAAGGTCAGACCAATATCGTGCTTGGCTACGCCTGTTTTATCTGCAATCTGAGCTGCTGCTTCGCGGGCTATCTCGAACGGGTCCACGACAGGGTTGGAGAGGGGGTTGAGAAGTTCGTCTGGGTTGTTCAGCGTTGAATCCATTGACTCATCCTAGCCACCAGATATGAGTAAACATCCGGCTCGAACTGGGGTTTCTCCCAGTAGTGTGGAGAGATGCGTTCTATCCCAGCAGTGTCAGATCTCACCGCAGAATCACTTGCGGACTTTCTTCGAGCTCTGCCCGGTGTTGACGCTGTTGGCCTCGAAGCCCGAGCAGCCGATTTGGGCACTCGCAGCATCAAGACGTCATCTAAAGCGTGGGCAATCGACACCATTATCAAGCTGATTGACCTCACCACGCTTGAGGGTGCTGATACTCCAGGCAAGGTGCGCACTTTGGTGGCCAAAGCACTCGTTCCCGATGCGGGGGACCTTTCCACACCCACAGTTGCCGCAGTCTGTGTCTATGGGGATATGGTTGCCACCGCTGTTGAGGCACTCGGTGACATGCATGGCGACCCCGACCAGGGCAAAGTTTCTGTTGCTGCCGTTGCAACCGCATTCCCCAGCGGACGCTCGTCTCTGGCCATCAAGATCGCTGACACCCAAGAAGCAGTTGCTGCTGGTGCAGATGAGATCGACATGGTCATTGACCGCGGAGCTTTCTTATCAGGGGACTGGTGGACCGTCTTCCAGCAGATTGTGGCGGTGAAAGAGGCCTGCCGTCGTGCCGACGGAACTCACGCTCACCTCAAAGTCATCCTGGAGACCGGTGAACTGGTCACCTATGACAACGTGCGCAAAGCTTCCTGGCTCGCCATGCTTGCTGGGGGAGACTTCATCAAGACTTCAACGGGCAAGGTTGCACCTGCCGCCACCTTGCCGGTTACCTTGCTCATGCTGGAAGCTGTGCGTGACTGGTATGCCGCAACAGGTCAACGTATTGGCGTGAAGCCTGCCGGTGGAATCAAGACCACGAAGGACGCCATCAAGTATCTCGTCGTGGTTGCAGAGACCGTCGGGGAAGAGTGGCTCGTGCCACACCTGTTCCGCTTCGGCGCCTCAAGCCTGCTCAACGATGTTCTCCTCCAACGCCAAAAACTTGCCTCGGGTCACTACTCGAGTGCCGATTACGTCACTCTCGATTAGGAATCACATGTCATTCATGGACTACGCACCAGCGCCAGAATCCACCGGGATTCTGAACCTCAATGAGCACTACGGCCTCTTTATCAACGGAAAGTTCGTTGCGGGCAGAGGCGAGAACTTCACCAGCATCTCTCCAGCTACTGAGGCACCCATTGCAACCTTCAGCACCACCACCGAGGCAGATGTTGACGTGGCTGTCCGTGCAGCACGTTCTGCCTATGACTCAGTCTGGTCAAAGATGTCCGGTGCTGATCGTGGAAAGTACCTTTTCCGCATTGCACGCCTGATCCAGGAGCGCTCACGTGAGCTTGCGGTTGCGGAAACACTCGACAACGGAAAGCCCATCAAGGAAACCCGCGACGTGGACATTCCTCTGGTCGCTGCCTGGTTCTTCTACTATGCAGGTTGGGCAGACAAGCTCGACTTCGCTGGCTTGGGAGCAAACCCCAAGTCCCTCGGTGTTGCAGCACAGGTCATCCCCTGGAACTTCCCCCTGCTCATGTTGGCTTGGAAGATTGCTCCCGCGCTCGCCGCAGGAAACACGGTGGTTCTGAAACCTGCTGAGACCACTCCATTGACCGCCATGCTGTTTGCAGAAATCTGCCAGCAGGCAGATCTTCCAGCAGGTGTGGTCAACATCATCACCGGTGCTGGAGAAACAGGTAAGTCTCTTGTCAACCACACCGACATCAACAAGATTGCCTTCACCGGTTCAACCGCTGTGGGACGCGAGATTGCTCGCGCCGTTGCGGGAACAAACACCAAGCTCACTCTTGAGCTCGGTGGCAAGGGCGCCAACATCGTCTTCGACGATGCCGCCCTGGACCAGGCAGTTGAAGGAATTGTCAGCGGCATCTTCTTCAACCAGGGCCACGTCTGCTGTGCCGGTAGTCGTTTGCTCGTTCAAGAGAACATTCACGACGAAGTGATGGACCGTCTCAAGACACGTCTGTCCACTCTGCGCCTGGGTGACCCTCTAGATAAGAACACCGACATCGGTGCCATCAACTCTCGCGAACAGCTGGATCGCATCACCGCGCTCGCCGCCCAAGGCGAAAGCGAAGGCGGAGAGCGCTGGAGTCCTGTGTGTGACATCCCAGCCAAGGGTTTCTGGTTCGCACCTACAGTCTTTACTGGTGTTTCCCCCAGTAACACCATTGCTCGCGAGGAAATCTTTGGACCCGTGTTGTCGGTGATGACCTTCCGCACCCCAGCCGAAGCAATCACTAAGGCCAACAACACTCCTTATGGACTCTCTGCAGGTATCTGGAGCGAAAAGGGCAGCCGCGTCTTGGCTGTTGCTGACAAGCTCCGCGCCGGCGTGATCTGGGCCAACACGTTCAACAAGTTCGACCCAGCAAGCCCCTTCGGTGGGTACAAAGAATCTGGCTACGGCCGCGAAGGCGGCCTTTCCGGATTGGCTGCTTATCTGGAAGGTGGTGCAGCATGAGCCGTCTCGCTGTCCCCAAGACCTACAAGCTCTTCATTGGCGGAAAGTTCCCCCGCAGTGAATCAGGTCGTGTGTACGAAGTGAACTCTGTCGCCGGAGAATTCGTTGCCAACGCTGCACAAGGCTCACGCAAAGACATGCGTGACGCGGTTGTTGCCGCTCGCACCGCGCAGCCAGGCTGGAGCGGTGCTACCGCGTATAACCGCGGTCAGGTTCTCTACCGCATCGCGGAAGTGCTCGAAGGCCGCAAAGCACAGTTCGTTGAAGAGATCATGCTGGTTGAAGGCTCCTCCGCAAAGGAAGCAGCCGCTCAGGTCGATGCCGCCATCGACACCTGGATTTGGTATGCCGGCTGGGCAGATAAATACACCCAGGTTGCCGGACAGGCCAACCCTGTCTCTGGTCCCTACTTCAACCTGTCTGTTCCAGAACCCACCGGTGTTGTAGGAGCAATTGCGCCACAATCCTCGGGTTCATTGCTTGGACTTGTTGCCACCATTGCCCCCATCCTGGTTTCTGGAAACACTGTTGTGGTCGTTCCCCGAGAGGATGCGCCATTGACAGCCATCAGCTTCGCTGAAGTGATGGCCACCAGTGATGTTCCCGGCGGTGTGGTGAATGTGATCACCGGAAGTCCAGCAGAGTTGGCTCCGTGGATGGCCTCTCACGCAGATATCAATGCTCTCGATCTTGCAGGCGCTGGAAACCTTGATTGGGCGTCGCTTCAGATTGCCGCAGCAGAAACCCTCATGCGCACACTCGCGCCGGTTGAGGGAATCCCCGCGTCGTCCCTCAACAGGATCACAGCCTTCACAGAAGTGAAGTCCGTCTGGCACACCAAGAGCCTGATTTAGAGGCTGTTTAGACCGTTCCATACAGGCGGTCACCGGCGTCACCAAGACCGGGCACGATATATCCATGCTCGTTGAGACGCTCATCCAGTGCACCTAAAACCAAGGTGACATTCTTGCCTTCGGTTGCTGCTTCAACAGCTGCAACTCCCTCAGGCGCGCCAAGAAGACAGACACAGGTTACGTCTGTTGCCCCGCGCTTGAACAGGAATTCAATAGCGGCAATCAGCGAACCACCGGTTGCCAGCATGGGGTCGAGCACGAAGCACTGACGACCGGTGAGGTCATCAGGCAGGCGTTCGGCATAGGTGCTGGGCTGCAGGGTTTCTTCATCACGAACCATGCCGAGGAAGCCAACTTCAGCAGAAGGAACCAAGGTGACCATGCCATCAAGCATGCCGAGGCCCGCACGAAGAATGGGCACGACCAAAGGTCGTGGCTGGCTCAGCATCACGCCCTGCGTGGTGGTGACGGGAGTCTCAATGGTGACTTCTTCCACGCGCACATCACGGGTGGCCTCATAGGCCAGCAGAGTTACCAACTCAGTGGCGAGAGAACGGAACACCGAAGAAGGGGTGGTTTTGTCTCGCAACACAGTGAGCTTGTGGGTGATGAGGGGATGGTTAGCCACATGTAAACGCATGGCTTCAATCTAGCTGAAGACGAATAACCGTTCACCAGAAAACAACACCGCCTCTGAGTAATCTGCAGAGTTCTACCGCCGCTATTCTTGAGGCAGGGGGAAATACTCATTTACCCGCACTACTGGAGGTAAATCATGGCCATTGTTCTTTCAATTCTCGATCTGCTGTTAGCAATCGTTTTCGTCTTTGCCGGTTCGACTAAGGCATTCCAGCCCGTTGAGAAGCTCGAGCCCAAGATGGCCTGGGTCAAGGACTACACCCCTCGCGCCGTCAAGCTCATTGGTTGGGCCGAACTCCTCGGTGGTGTTGGCCTGATTCTTCCTGGCCTCGTTGGCCTGGGTATTCTGCAGCTCACTGCGGCAATCTGCTTGGCAGTGCTCATGGTGGGTGCAGCTGTGTGGCACTTCCGTCACAACGACGCTAAGGGCGCAATCCCCAGCATCGTGCTCGCAGTGCTTCTCGTGCTGCTCGCGAGCTACATGGTTTTCTAGCCCAGAGATATTTCAGAAAGGCTTCTGCTTCGGCAGGAGCTTTTCTGAGTTAACCCTCACGCAATCGTCAAGTCTTCGGTGAGCACCAAAGAATTAGCGGCTAGTGTCAATCACGTTGAGACGTCGCCCACGGACTTCACTGGGCTCTATCTCCATCCAGACGTAGTCACTATCGGGAGCAAATTCGACGATGGGAAGTTGGTCCAGCACTTTGGCTGCCTCATCACTGGTCAAGGTCCGTGCCATGCCTAAAGCGACTGTGCTGGAGAAATGTCGCAATATCTGTATGTCAGCTTCGAAGGCGACAACTCTTCCGTCAGTTTCTTTACGCAGGCGTGATTCAGCACCGGTTCTGAAGTAAATCTTCCAGTTGTGCACGAGGTATGACACCGGATAGATATCTGGCGAACCCTCACGAGCGCTGGCGATCCGGCCAATCTGGTTGGCCTGAATAATCGCCCACGACTCTTCGTCGTCGAGGTGATCAATGGGATATTCGCTCATGGTGATGCTGTCTTTACTGGAGGGAAGGTTGGCTTGAGTTTATAGCGCAGACCTGAAGATTCCTCGTGAAATGCTGGCATCGCGTAGCCTGAAACCATGAGTGATTTAAACGAAGTAGGCGACCGCGACAACTGGATCTGCTGGTTGTGTGACACCCCTGTTGATCCCGATGCCTCCGTGAACTCTGACCGCGGTCCCAGCGTTGATAGCTTCTCGGTTGCGAAGTCCAAGAAGAACGTCATCACGGTGGAGCGTTTAGCTCACCGTGATTGCAACACCATGAAGGGCAAGAAGCCTCCTGTAGTGGCTTGGTCTCCTGAACTTCTAGTCGTTGATCCTTCCCCTATCGTCGCCACGGTGGACCGTTTGGAACGCAAGGGTGGCCGTGAAGTTATTGCTCGTTGCCCTAGCCAAGAAGATGCTGATCAGGCATCTGAGTGGTTGCTTGATCGCCTTTCTCGTTACGCGCCTGATCTCAAGGTCTCTACTCAGATCACCTCAGGTGGCGGGCAATACATGCTCTTTCTCCAAGCGGACTAGTACTGAGTCTCTTCGAGATTTTCACTGGCTGAGTACTCAGCAAAATAGTTCTTCCGGGCAGAGGCGGTATCTGTCTGTAATTCAGTGTTCACCCTGAGAGAAGCCTGATAAGAATCTGTATTTCGAGCTTTCTTCTTTGGTAGTTTGTGACTACGCGAGTGATGCCAGCTGACGCTGGAAAAACATTACGTCAAAGGAGAAATTGTGGACACCGCAGGAAAATGCCCCGTAATGCACGGAGCACAGACAACCACCGGCAAGTCGAACATGGACTGGTGGCCTAACGCCCTCAACTTGGACATCTTGTCTCAGCAGGACACCAAGACCAACCCTCTGGGTGCAGGCTTTGACTACCGCGCACAGGTGAAGCAGCTTGACGTTGCCGCCTTGAAGAAGGACCTCACCAACCTCATGACGGACAGCCAGTCCTGGTGGCCCGCTGACTGGGGCCACTACGGCGGTCTGATGATCCGTATGGCATGGCACTCCGCAGGTTCTTACCGCACCGCTGACGGTCGTGGTGGCGGAGGAACCGGTAACCAGCGCTTCGCACCTCTGAACTCCTGGCCTGACAACGTGAACCTGGACAAGGCACGTCGTCTGCTCTGGCCCATCAAGCGTAAGTATGGCAACAAGCTCAGCTGGGCTGACCTGTTTATCCTCGCTGGAAACGTGGCCTACGAATCCATGGGTTTGAAGACCTTCGGTTTCGGCTTTGGCCGTGAAGACATCTGGCACCCTGAGCTCGACACCTACTGGGGCTCAGAGAAGGAATGGCTTGCGCCTTCTGATTCTCGTTACGGCAACCTCGAAGACCCCTCCACCATGGAAAACCCTCTGGCTGCTGTTCAGATGGGTCTGATCTATGTGAACCCTGAGGGTGTCAACGGTAAGCCTGACCCCCTCAAGACTGCTCAGCAGGTTCGTGAAACTTTCGCTCGCATGGCGATGAACGACGAAGAAACCGTTGCACTGACCGCGGGTGGCCACACCGTCGGAAAGACGCATGGTAACGGTGATGCTGCAAACCTCGGCCCTTCACCAGAAGGTGCTGACGTCACTGAGCAGGGCATGGGTTGGATGAACCACACCACCCGTGGAATTGGTCGCGACACCGTCAGCTCCGGTATTGAAGGTGCATGGACCACACACCCCACAAAGTGGGACAACGGTTACTTCTACCTGCTGTTCACCTACGACTGGGAGCTCAAGAAGTCGCCAGCGGGTGCACAGCAGTGGGAGCCCATCAACATCAAGGAAGAAGACAAGCCTGTCGATGTTGAGGATCCCTCGATCCGATACAACCCCATCATGACCGATGCTGACATGGCCATGATCAAGGATCCTGCCTACCGCGTCATCTCTGAGCGCTTCTACAACGACCCCGCATACTTCTCTGAAGTATTCGCTCGTGCCTGGTTCAAGCTCACTCACCGTGACATGGGTCCCAAGGTTCGTTACATTGGCCCAGAAGTTCCAGCCGAAGACCTCATCTGGCAGGACCCTGTTCCTGCAGGAAACACCAGCTATGACGTTGATGCTGTGAAAGCAAAGATCGCTGCAGCAGGCCTGTCTATCTCGGACATGGTCTCCACTGCATGGGATTCTGCACGCACCTACCGTGGTTCTGACATGCGTGGTGGTGCCAACGGTGCACGCATCCGCCTGGAGCCTCAGAAGAACTGGGAAGGTAACGAGCCAGAACGTTTGGCACGTGTTCTCTCTGTTCTCGAGCCCATCGCAGCCGAAACCGGCGCCAGCGTTGCTGACGTCATCGTTCTTGCTGGAAACCTCGGAGTTGAGCAAGCCGCCAAGGCAGCCGGCCACAACATCACGGTTCCTTTCGCAGCTGGTCGCGGTGACGCAACCCAGGACATGACGGATGCTGAATCCTTCGAGCCCCTCGAGCCCATCCACGATGGTTACCGTAACTGGCTCAAGAAGGACTACACCGTTAGTGCAGAAGAGCTCATGCTTGACCGCACACAGCTCATGGGCCTCACCGCTCCTGAGATGACTGTGCTGGTCGGTGGCATGCGTGCCCTCGGCACCAACCATGGTGGTTCCAAGGTCGGTGTTCTCACCGAGCGTGAAGGCCAGCTGACGAATGACTTCTTCGTCAACCTGACTGACATGAACTACGCCTGGGAGCCTGCCGGTAGCAACCTTTACAACGTGCGTGACCGCAACAACGGTCAGGTGAAGTTCACCGCATCACGAGTTGACCTCGTGTTCGGTTCGAACTCCATCCTTCGTGCCTACTCTGAGCTTTATGCTCAGGACGACTCGAAAGAGAAGTTCGTCAGCGACTTCGTCGCTGCCTGGACCAAGGTCATGAACGCAGATCGTTTCGACCTGACTGCATAGTCAACAGAACAAGAAGAAGGGCACTGGAGGAATCCAGTGCCCTTCTCTGTTGCTGGGGGAGCGAGATTGCTAACGTGTTGCCATGAGCGGATACGAAGTCAACAACATTGGTTCCCCAGATAGCTGGCGTGAGTTCTATGGTGGCTTTGTGCCACAGACATCCCGGCAAGGTCGTCGCGTCGTCGATCACGAAATGACAAACCAGTTCATCGGTATGACAGCCAACGCCTATGAACCTGGCGAACAAGCAGGGTATTGGCATACCCACTCGGAGATCGAAGAACTCTATGTCTTCCTGGAGGGCACAGGTCAGATGGGTCTGGACGGAGACATCGTGGACGTGGGACCTGGATCGGTTGTTCGCGTTGGCCAAGGGGTCTGGCGAACCTGGCGAGCAATGCCCGAGAGTGATGGCCAGCTTCGCTGGCTCTGCATTCGCGCAGGAGCAAGCGAACTCACCAACTACCCCCATGATGCAACAAGGGATGAAGAGCGCGCTGCGCCCTGGTAAAGCTCTTTAGTACTCGCCCTTGACCACGAAGTAGCTGCCACGAATAGTGCCTGCAAGCTTGGACTTCATTCGAGCGAACTTGAACTTGCCCAGCTCTTCAGGGATCTCCATGCCATCTGAGAGCTTGAAGCCCACGGCACGTTTCTTGTTGTCGTTGACGGTGTAGAGAACGTTGATGGCAAGGCCGCTTTCATAGAACACGTATGTCCATCGAGTGAGACCCTCAGCAGCTTCGATCATCATCTCTGTGACCTCAAGTGGCTTCGAAGAAACCACGATGTCGCGCTCAAGCAGGACCTTGGCCACATAGTCCACGAGCTCTGGTGCTTCGCTGGCGGGAGTGGTTTCAAAGACGAGGTCGTACTTGTTCTTGAAGTAGCGTGCTTCGTTGGCTCGGAGGCCAGCTAGTGCGTCAGCCCACGGGGAGGACTCAAGTCCAGCGGAGGAGACGGTGACGAAGTCGACGGGTGTACTCATCTAAGTACCCTCTCACGGTTTGAACTGCTCTGCATCTGAACTAGATCGAGGGAGAAAATACTGTGGTGCCAAGAGCAGCTGCTTTTCGTGTCAGTGAAGAGTCAGCAGTAGCAAGTGAAGCAGCATGCTTGAGCGCCGTGTGAAGGACAATCACATCGGGCATCTTGAGCCCCGTTTCTGACCGGAGCCTGGCGATATCTTCCGCATCCTCTGAGGCAATGTCATCGATGATGAAACCCAAAGAATCGATACCCTTCCTGAATTCCTTCAAGCGATCAGCGCGAATAGGCGCAACGAGTATCTCTGCATAGGTGAGAGTGGAGATCATCAGCTCTTCAGCAGCAGTGTCTCTCAAGAATGTGATTGCCCACTCGTGGTGCAGGTCAGAACTATCGAAAGCTGCGATGAGAACGTTGGCGTCGAGGACAATCACTCAGGCCACTCTTCGCGCAGATGCTCCCGCCAGTTAGCTGGCCAGATTCCTGTCATGGATCCAGCAACGGCATGAATTGCGGCATGACGCTTCTCTGTCTTCTTGTCTGCAAGAGATTCCACAACCCCTACCCCTTGGTCGATGATGTGGCGGAGCAGTTCAGCACGCTTGTTTTTGTCGGCAGGCCAGAGCGCAGCGGCAGCGTCAAGGGCACGAGTAAGTTCCTCGGTCTCGGTAATCATGTGACGCTGGCGTGCTGTGGGCATAGCGTAAGTGTAACACTTAAGGCAGAGTGTTGCACCTAGATATTTGCTACATCACGTGGTCAGGGTTCATCCAGAACACGTCCCACAAGTGACCGTCCAGGTCTTCGAAGCCCCAGCTGAACATGAAGCCCATGTCTTCGGGTTCATTCAATCGGCGGGCACCCATCGCGAAAGCTTTCTCGGTGAGAGTCTTCACTTCTTCAGTTGAATCTAAAGACAAAGCAAGGATTGCTTCGGTGGTGTCCTTGGAAGCAATTTTCTTCTGAATAAAGCTTTCAAACTTGGCGTGCTCGAGCAGCATGACAAAGATGTTCTCGTTGATGATCATGCAGGTGGACTGCTCATCGGTGAACTGAGGATTGAAGGTGAACCCCAGTTCAGTAAAGAACTCAACCGACTTCTTGAGGTTGGCAATTGGAAGGTTCACAAACAGGGAATTAACCATTTACTTAGACTAGTTTTGCGAAGATGTTCCAGGTAGTTAAGTATTCTCAACTCGCAGAGTACATTCGCGCTACTAGCTTTTGAGCTCAAGGGGAGTCGATGGTCAACTACGAAGTAGTCAATGTTGGAGCACTCGAACAGTGGCGTGACCACACTGGCGGGTGGAGTGATCACAACACTCGGGAAGGTCGCCGTGTGGTTGATCACGAGTTCGATAACCAATACATCGGCCTCACTGTCAATGCCCTCATTCCAGGCCAAGAAGATGCCTATTGGCATGACCATGCAGAGGTTGAGGAGGTTTACATCTTCCTCACCGGTCGTGGCCAGATGGCGCTCGACGAAGACGTCGTTGAAGTGGGTCCAGGAACTGTGGTCAAGGTTGGACAGAATGTTATGCGCACATATCGCTGCCTGTCAGAGAGCCCAGATCAGCTCAGATTTATCTGTGTTCGTGCCGGGGGCAGCGAACTCGGCGTCAAGCCCAGTGACGCAACCGTGGATTGGGATCGACCAAAGCCTTGGTAACTCAGACAAACAAAAATGACCGCCACGATGGGCGGTCATTTTCTTTGGCGGAAGATGGGGTGTCTGGTTCCAACACATAGTGGACACCTGTCCCCAGACATAGTGGACACCCCCGACCAACCCGCCCTGATGTTCCACGACATAGTGGACACG
>NZ_JARXVT010000001.1 GCF_029892845.1 Aurantimicrobium minutum | reverse complement strand
ACTGAAGGGCATGACCCCGATGCAATATCGGAACCATGCCCTTCAGTTAAGAGCCGCCTAGGATTTAACCTGTCCAACTTTCGGGGGACAGTTCAATACGGCCAGGGAATCTTTGTCTGTGGGCTCGCCTAGAATTGAGGCATGGGAACACCGAATGAGTACATGGTCTGGATCGACTGCGAAATGACCGGTCTCAACCTCGATGTTGACGAGCTTGTTGAAGTAGCCGTGATCATCACGGACTCCGAGCTCAAGGCAGTTCACGAAGGTTTCGACATCGTGATCAACCCCAGCCAGGCCGCACTGGAGAACATGGGTGAGTTCGTCACCAATATGCACACCAGTTCAGGCTTGATTGAGGAAATCCCCCATGGTGTCTCCCTCGAGGAAGCTGAAGCTCAGGTCCTGGCCTACATCAACGAGCACGTCCCTGAAGGGCAGAAGCCTCCGATGTGTGGCAACTCGATCGGTACTGACCGTGCTTTCGTTGTGCGCTACATGCCGCTTGTCGATGCACGCCTGCACTACCGCAACATCGATGTCTCCTCCTTGAAGGAACTCGCTCGTCGCTGGTATCCCCGCGTTTACTTCAACTCCCCCAGCAAGGATGGCGGCCACCGTGCTCTTGCAGACATTCAAGAGTCGATTCGTGAACTCGACTACTACCGTCAGGCTCTTCTGGTCGCAGCACCAGGACCCAACAGTGACGAAGCAGCGAAGATCTCTGCAGACATCGTCACCAAGCACACCTCTTAAGCTTCATTCTTCAGTTTTTGCCTCCGAGCGAAACGTGTAAGATTATTGAGTTGCTGATTCGTCGGAAGCACAACATGGTGGGTATAGCTCAGTTGGTAGAGCGCCTGATTGTGGTTCAGGAGGTCGCGGGATCGATGCCCGTTACTCACCCCAAGTAAATAAAGGAAAGTAGCGGATTTACTAGCTACGAGCCAACATATCTGCCAACATAGTAGGAATTGAACGCCTACCGTGTTGGCAGATTGTTGGTTTAAATGGCTTCCGTAAGCCCCCGTACTAATCGCAGTGGATCAATCACTTGGCGCGTTAGTTTCCGTATTGGGAACAAGCAATGCCAAGAAAATTTCGATAATGAGACTGGCGCTTACCAGTTCGCTTCACTTGTGGAGAAGGTCGGCGGTGATGCTGCACGTAATGTTCGTAAGCATCGTTCTGGCCGCCCAGATGACATGCCTACTCTTCGTGAGTACACAGAGAAATATCTTGACCCTGAGTCTGGTCTGATTACCGGTATTGAGCCAGGTACTCGTGCCGGGTACATGTCTAACGCTGAGCGTTCTTTCTTGCAGGTTCTTGGTGACTATCCTCTCAGCGCTATTACTAAGGCTGATGTGGGTAAGTGGGTTGCGTGGCAGGAGTCTCAAGATTCCACAATCAACAAGGGAAAGACGATTTCTGCCAAGACGATGAAGAATTATCATTCGGGGTTGAGTGCGGTTTTGAAGTCTGCTGTTGAAGAGGGAATCATCCCAAACAATGTGGCTTTCCGTACGCGCCTTTCTAAAGGGATAAAGCATGAGGGCGTGTTTCTGTCTCGTACAGACTTTGCAACGCTCCTACACTTCACAGACGACCGTTACAAGCGGTTCCTGCTATTCCTTGCCGGTACGGGTTGCCGTTGGGGTGAAGCTACTGCCGTGACATGGGGTGATATCAACTTTGATGTTCAGCCTCCAACAATCCGTATTGATAAGGCGTGGAAGAAGTCAGCTACAGGTGCGCCTGTGTTGAAGCACCCTAAGTCCTCTCGTGCTGTTAGAACTATTTCCCTGTGGGATGAACTTGTTACGGCTTTAGGAGAGCCGGGGAACAGTGATGAACTTGTTTTCCCTAGCCCAGAGTCGGGTACTCATCTTTGGCCAGGTACTTTCCGTTCACGAGTTTGGCTACCTGCTGTCGCTAAAGCGATGGATGAAGAGGAATGTGCCACTATTGGCGCGAAACCCCTCACTAAGCGCCCTACAGTGCACGACCTACGCCACACTCACGCGTCGTGGCTAGTGGCCTCTGGAGCGCCTCTGCCGTTCGTTCAGGCACGCATGGGGCACGAGTCCATCACAACAACGATTGGTGTTTATGGTCACCTCTTGCCTGATGCCCATATTCAAATGGCAGACATGATGTCTCAAACAATGTCAGGCGTTCTTCCCTTACAGGGTGAACTTGAAGCATAATGTTCTAAACAAGGGGGAATTTCATGCTCAAGAAGATTGTGCTCATTTCTGTTTCCACACTCGTTCTAGCAGGGTGTTCTGCTTCTCCAGAGCCAGCGCCAACTCTTTACGGAGGGCAGCCAGCACCACAAACAGATGCTGAAGTAATAGATCTAGTATCAGAACGTTATGGAGACTGCTTCGAGAAGCTTGGCGATGCAGAGTTCACTTATGCGAGAAGTAGCAGTGGAGAACTTCTTCCTGGTGATTTTCTAGCTGCCGGTGAAGGTTGGTCTGTGTTGATTACCGTCTCGGCTTTGACTGATAAAGGTGTTTTGCCGACTGTTCCGGGTTCTGAGAAGTCTGTGGAGTTACTTACTTCTGTGGGTTGTGGATAACTTCTGCATCATTTTGTGGGTGTCTGTATCGTCTGGCTATGACGTTTCTTGATGATTTCGCTACAGACCCTGACTGTCCTAGCTGTGGAACTCGTTGCAAGCCACGGCTCGGTGCGTGGTGGTGTGAAACCTGCCAGCTTTCAGTTATTGGCTAATTCGGTTCCAGCCGCGTTTCAAGTCGTCAAGTAGGGCGATAGCTAGTTTGCGGTGTTCCTCGGATACTTCTCCCCCGGTTTGCAGCACCGTTTCAAAAAGTGTGATGTGGTAGCCACGAATCTTGTTGAAGCCTTCCTGCCTAGGGTCACGTCTTGTACGTACATACTCAGCCTTCAATTCTTCGACAGCGAAAGCAAGGATTTCTCGTGGCGTCATAGATACAGGTTAAACGAAAGAAAGCCCCCTACCCAGAACATGTCTGAATAGGGGGAGCTAGTTTCTTTACTGGCAGGAATCACACTGGAGCTGATCCATAGGGTCTAACGGAATTGTGTAACCGCCAACTGTTTCAATATCGTCCATTAATTACCTCGGTTTTCGAGGTCATGGATTCGGTCGTCGAGTTTTTCGCCTTTGTTGTCGAGCCGTCCAACATCTTTGCGGATTCCGCGAATATCTGATTCGACGTTCCCTAAACGTTTTTCAACTCCATCGAAACGGTTCTCTACTCCGTCGAAACGGAGCATCATTTCGCTGTGGCGTTCATCTTGCTCTACACGCAAGTTTGTTGTGTGAGAGTTTTCGACTTGTGCACGTGAGGCTCTCGTATCGGCTTGGATAGCGTTGATTTTCTTGCCATTGGATCTGGTAGCAAATAAGCCAATGATGGATACTCCGAGAGAACCCATGACGGCTATGAGTGCAACCGTTATATCTTCCGACACGGTTTACTTCGGAGTTGATTTACTGAAACGTGACAGGCCAAGAACGGATGCGAGTGTTCCAGACCATGCAACGATGAGCGCAGCTGCTTGCGTTGCTACTGTTGCATCCCAGTTTCCCCAGTCGATGACGGTCAGGGCGAAAGCGTAAGGGGTTGAAGAGGATACGAGGGCGAGAATCAGCCAGAGAGGCTTAGCGATGTGGTCTGGGATTACTGGCGCGTTGGGGTCATCCAGGGGGATTTCTTTCGCGGTAGCAATCAACGTCTGAATTTGGGCATCGGTAGCCATTTTTCGGGTGTTGATTACTGTTATCTGCTCTGGGGTGAGCGTTGTCTCTGCCACTTTGTTCTCCTCTGGTTTGGGTTTGTGTTCTGCCTTCTCTGGCTTCACAGTTGGTTTGGTTTTCGTAGGCTCTGGAACAACCTCAGGGATAGGTGCCGGGGCAGGTTCAGCTGTGGGTGCTGGCGGTGTAGGAATAGGCACAACGGCCGCAACTGCACCATCGAACGCAGCCCACACGTGACCGTCAATCTGCCAATCCATACGGCCTGAATATCCGCCATACGCTTGCGCCATGAGGAGGATGCCGTGGCAGAGATTCTTATTCATCTCGCTATTCCAATAGGTCAGGTCAAAGAATCCAAAGTCTCCACAGACAAGCTTGATAGCGAGCACTGAGGCTTCACTAGCGAGGTTCCCGTCAATGGGGCCTGTGTAGTAGCCACGCTCTGCAAGTCGGGTCTGTACCGTCATTTGGTCGCTTGTGCCAGGAACCCAATACGTCCAGTCGGCACCTTCTGCACGGATACCCTCCCCCTGTGAACCAACGGAAGGCGTCGTGTATGCAGGAGTTGATACGGGTGCGTTTACGGGGCGGAGAATACCCAGAATGTTGTTAGCGCCACGGTTATGGCGCGACACATACTGACCTTCAACGTTTTGTTCCATCGTGCCGAATGTGGAACCATCCCAGCCACGCACAACAACACCAATGTGTCCGTAATAGCCGTCATAAGGGCCACCGACACCAACGAAGATATCGCCCTCACGAGCGTCCGTAACAGGAACGAGTGTGAAGCCGTGAACAGACTGCACATTCGGGTTATCAATCCAATGCCGTGCAAACTTCACGTTCACAAACCCGGCACCCAAAACACCCTCCGTGTATTGGTTAGCTAACGCCACACACTCACTTGCAAGGTGATTGAAAACAGTTGTGCCATTGGGAATGTTCTTAAACTCTTGCCAACTCATTGGAGGACTGTTGAGGATAGCCAAAATTGCTCCTTAAATACGGAAAGCCCCTAAGGGCTAACTAAATCGTTACTGTTTCTTGCTTTTCTTGGCAGGCGCTTTCAGTATTTCTGGTACGTCAGCGTATGGATCAGTTATCGTCTCAGGGACATCAAGAGGGGATGGAACCTCCGGCACAGTTTCTGGCTCTGGGTCTGGAATCTCGACCCATTCCGCTGAAGGAGTGAACGCCTCAATAATTCCTGTGTTCTTCGTCTGGGTTTCTTGAAGCTGTTGAATCTGCTTATCGATATCAGTGTTGATTTCGGTTAGGCGTTGGATTTGTTCAGCTGCCGGGTTTGCTGGCAATAACATTTGTTCTCCTATACCGGGTTTACCCAGCCTGAGGCTGTCTTGACTTTGAGCGTTCGCTTCTCAACCATCACGCCGTTCTCTTTTGCTTTGAGTGACGTCGAGTTCACGAATACGTTGTTTACTTTTGCTTTCACTCCGACGGGTATGAATATCGCTGCTGATTCGGTGTATCCGGATGTGCCGTCACTGTTGGTAGCCCACACGCGGAACTTGTAGTTACGTCCGAACGTTAGACCGGTATAGGTGAAGGCTTGGCTGGACATGGTGTTTTGTGCTGTCCATGCGCCGTATGTTGCTCCGCCGTCGGTGCTTGAGGCATATTGCACATAGAACGTGGGTGTTCCTGCTGGGGAGGAAACGCTTCCAGCATTTACAGTGACGGATTTGTCAGAGTTAAGAAATCCGGTACATGATCCGGGATTTGATGGTTTGCGGTCGTAGTCGGTGAACCCACCGAGACTGCTGCTTGCACCGGCTGAACCCCAACCACCGGTGGAGGCGCTCGCTGAGAATCCGATACTTCCGAGATATCCGTTTGTGTCGTGCCCAACCCATGTATCAAATCCGCTAACGACTAGACGGGCACCAGCGCCGGAGTATGACTGTGTGCCAATGTTCCAAGAGTTGGCGTTACCGTTTACGTTGATTGAGACGGTGTTGTTGTAGGACGTTGCACTGCCGCCGGAGAAGTCGATATATGCGTCTGCGCGAACGAGGGAGCGGTTATTGGCTGCATCTGTTGCTATTACGTAACATTCGATGCGAAGTGCCAGGAGTGACGGGTAGGAACTGAACGCACCTGATGCACTTGCCATGGGGACTCCTTTAACTAGAAAATCCCCTACTATGAGGGGAATTGATTTTGTGGCTTACTGGGAGGGGTGGCTTTTCGGATAATCCGATAGTGGTGATTATGTCATCTCTGCACTGAAATCTGGCTCGGCTGAATTTGGCTCTGTGGGCAGTAAATACGGGGCTAAAACGCATACTTTAGACGTTTCTCAAATGCCTCTCCACAATCACGGCGGGATGACATCGGCAAATAACGCGTATAACGATGTTGGAATTTATGCGCCCGGCGGTGGTACGAACTTTGTTCCGCATACATGGGCTGGGGCCTTCGTGGGTGGTGACTCTAGTTACCAAGCGAAAACAATTCACTCGCACTCAATCAGTGTTCAGGGTGGCGGTGGCGCGCACAATAACGTCCAGCCGACAGTTGCAGCTCTGCTTGTAATCAAAACTTAGGTCTTGATTACTATGAGTGCCGTCCGTGTGGGTTGGATCACGTTGAAAGGCGTATTTCCGCCTGAATACTGGTTAGTAGCAGTAGATCCGTAGGCTGTTCCAGCGCCCCATGTTCCACCGCGGACAACAATTCTGTTAGCGAAACCACCACCATATTGAGCGCCATAGTTAGCAGCTTCCCACTCATTAGGCATTACAGGAAGCCCTAAGGAGTGGCTATGCGAATCTTGTATATGGGTGTGTGAGGCCATTTCTGCAACGGTTTGCAGATGTGTTTTCTCACCGTATGTCTTACCGATTGACCCAAATTCTAGGCTGCCGTTTTTCTGTCCGGAGATGACATAATCACCAATATCCACTACGTCTTAATGACAACGAGAACGGCACGTGTCGGCTGAATCACATTGAAAGCCTGACCACTTCCAGAGTAATTCACACTTATACCCGTCGTGTTCATTCGTGTTCCAGCATTGCCTAGATAGCGATTATCAGACCCCGGGGGAGTGTAGTTTCCACCACCCGTGTAAGGCCCTTGATCCATGTAGTGATTATGTCCAGGGTCATAGATTGAGTGGTTGTGACTAGGCATTTCAGCCACCGTCTGGGTGTGTGATTTCTCGCCAAAAACCGCGCCAATACTGCCAAATTGTGCACTGCCCGGCTTATAGCCCGACATTACATAATCACCATTATTCGGTCATGTTTTTATAACAAGCAAAGCCGCCACTGTGGGCTGAATATTGTTGTGTGCTCCGCCACCGCCTGTTGATTGGTTTGTAGCTGTTGTAGCTTGGTTTGTTGCAGTGGTATTTCTGGCATAGAGGTTAGCCGTGTTTGTGCTGGCATCATTACCTGAGTCAGTGAAAGAGTACTTGTCACCATCTCCACCAAGCGGTCCAACCGCAACTTGTCGGTCCCCAGCAAATGAGTTAGCAGAAACTACGTGACTGTGAGCATCTTGCGTGTGGTTGTGAGAGTTTTGCGTGTGGGTGTGGCTGGGTATTTCCGTGACACTCAACGTGTGAGTTTTTGCCCCATATTTCGCGCCAATATTGCCGAACTCTACACTCCCTGACTTGACTGCTGAGAGAACATAATCACCACTATCGGCTAAGTCTTGATTACAAGGGTTGCGCTACGCGACGGCTGAATGTTGTTATGCGCCTGAGAGCCTCCTGAAGGTGTTGTATCTAGCGCAGTAGTTGTAGGGGTAAAAACGTCATAGTTCAGCAAAACTTGAGTGGAAGCTCCGGGGTTGTAATTTATCTTCCAGTTGTTGTCTGCATACCCAGCTCGATGCGTATGAGTAGGCATCTGGTCAGAAGTTAGCGTGTGTGTTTTCGCCCCGAAAGTAGCCCCAACAGACCCAAACTCTGCACTGCCAGCACGAGTGCCGACCAAAACATAATCACCATTATCGGGCACCTTGAAATTTACACTGGATACAGCTCCAGCCTCGTAAGGGGAAAAGTACACTGAGTGCGTTCCCGACTGGGTTCCAGAGGTAACAATAGCAGCACCACCCGACGAAGCCGACAGTCGAAAAGCATCAGCCGTCAGCCCTGAAGCAATCACGTAATACACCGTGTAAGAAGCCAAACCGCTAGGCAAAGCGCCAGAAGTAGTCAGGTAAACCCTATCCCCCGGCACCAAAGCATGGCCCGCACACGTAAACACAGCAGGGTTAGCGACAGAAACCGTCACCGTGCCAATCTTCGGACGCAAATAAGCAGCCAAGTCAGGGTAGTTTGCTACCGCATACGAAGCACCATCAGTCTTAAGCGTCCCAGCAGGAGCATTACGTCCAGCGCAATACAGATAAGTACCCGTAGGGATACCAGCCAGAGAAGGAACATTACGACCCCGGCTCAGCTCATCAACCTGAGCCTGCAAACCCTTAATCGTGTCCTTAAACCAAGCAACATCAGAGGAATATTCAGGATAGTCACTCACAGTTAGCTCCTACTTTCTGCACACGTAAACTTCACAACCTCAGAGCCGTAATCGTAGGAATAACCCAAAACACGAATCCGCTTCCGAGAAGCAGCCCCAAGATACGGGTCCTTAGGTAAGCCCAAAATGCCGTAATCACCAGGGCGATACTCCCCTAAACGTGGAGCAGTCGACACAGTCTTACCTGCAAGAACAATCGTCGGATCACTAGACACCGAAAAGCTGAACTGGGAAACAGGTTTTGTGCCCACACGAACAGCAGCAGAAGCATGGCCGTCCAAAACTGACTGAGTAGTCACACTGTTACGGCTCATAGAAGCTTCCATGATGGGGAAACCGGCATCCGTCAACACAGTCGAAACAGCACGGGCGGTCACCGGGCGAGTTGCGCCAGTAGGAGTACCACCTATTTCCCAATCCTGAGTAACCAGCTCTTTAGCCGAGATACGGATAGACGCAGCCCTTACAGGGGAGGAAGGTAAAGACGCATCCCAAACCCAATCAGCACCAGCTTGCTTTAGCTCTGGCGCACCAGTGACTACCTGCCATTGAATCTGAGAGCCGTTGTTGATAAATACAGGACGGAAGTCGATATCAGGGCCACCATCAACACCTGAAAGTTTTGCCAGGACTTCATCAACAACCTGTAAGTCCTCGCCTAAAAAGGTGCGTTCGGCAGTACCCGCAACATCACCCTCGAAAGTGAGAGGAATAGAACCAGCTGTCCACGCTTGAGCCTGCTGCAAAACGCGCTTAGCAATCGTGCGAAGAGACAAGGCAGTAAATGTTGAGTTAGCTCCATAAGGGTCTGTAGTGCCCACTGGAAGAACATAGCGTCCCTCAAAATATGAACGGACACCAGCACCAGTAATTTTCAACTCACGCTTGTCTAAGTCGTAATCATGCTGCCAGATAGGGCCAGCATCCAATATGACGCCGTTTAGTTCCAGCCCCAACACGTAACGACCAGGAGTGAGCAAGGCCACGTCTATCGCTGTATTGAAACCACCCAACGTCACAGCAAGAGGAAGTTTCACGGTCGCCGAAATAACGCCAGCCTTATTCAAGACAGGATTGATAGATCCCGACTTCACAGGTAAAGAGCGGACAACTACATTGCCCGTTCGTAGTTCAGCAACAAACCAGCCCATGATTACGTATTAATCCAGAAGTCAAGGTTACGAGCACCGGCAGGTTCAGTCGTTTGTACATAGGCACGAGGGAGCGCCTCGAGTGCAGCGACACGAACAGTGAGGGCAGTTACCGCAGCCTCGAGCGCGGTTGCCCTACCCTCCACTGTTGTGGTGCGGGACTGTAAGACTGTGATGAGTGTCTGCAACGAGACATCTGCTGCAAGGTTAGTGAAGCCCTCAGTTGTCGCTGTGCCTGTATCGCCAACCTTTACCAAGTGGCGACCGATTTCGAGCGCACCAGCAGGCAAAGTCGGGGCAGTTGGAGAAGCTGCCGGAGTGCCGTTCGCAACCTCAATAAAAGCCTTGCCTGTTTCTGAAAGCTCCTCCAGAGGTTGCTTGACATAAATGATGTCGATACGAGGGTTGGCCGTCGGTGCGGCAGTAGTCGGCACATCAATAGCTGTAGGAACAGGCAAAATGACGGCACCAGTATCAGGAGAACGAGTCAAGACGAATCCAGAAGCAGCAATCTTGTACTTCATTTGAGACGCATACCCAGTCAGAGGGTTTGCCCCCAATACGCCAGGAAGAGCCACACCAGCTGTGTTCTGAACAAAGAAAGCCTGAGCACGACGATGCCCGACCTGATCTACACGGTTACCGGCAGTAGCCGAAGCCGTACCTAAACCGTTTTCAACTGTTACAGCCATTAGAACCATCCATCCCGAATTGTTGCTTCAACGAAAGAACCACCAGTGGCAACACCGATGGGAGAGAAAATATAACCGCGCTGACCCTGTTTAGGTACCGAAGCCCAGTTGGCCTGCGTCAACGAGACAGACACATCAGTAATTGCGCCTGACTCATCGCGCAAAAGTGCACGACCGCCAGCCTCAGGCCCCAAATAAACTTCCTCATTGACAAGAAGTGCCCGGTCAAAACGGACAACATAGTCATCAGAAAGAATCTGGAACCCAAGAGTAATAGGGCCACCAACGCGCCACATCGGATACACATCAGCTGTACCCGAGTTGAACAGCTGCACATAACCAGACAACGCGGCAGCTGCAACATCCCCATAAGTAAGTGGGTATTGCAACGAGTATTGAAGACCACCCGAAACAACGTAAGAAGCACCCTTACGAACAGTTTCCAAAGCGCCATACTTCAAAGGGTCAGGCGCAAACAGAGGAATGGAATACTTCCAAACTTTCTCAGAAATCCGTTTAGACAGCACAACCTGACCAGGTTCAATCCAGCATCGGGCTGACTTAGTTGACCCGGCATCAGTGACAGAGAAGTCAAAACCCTCCATAGCCGACAACGAAGCCAACCAGTCAACACCTGACGCCTCAGCTTCCGCAGAAGTAGAAAACTCAATCGCACATTCAAAAGTCATGTGACGGCCAGAAAGCAAAACCTGTTGTGGAGTAAATGACCCATGCTGACCGGGAACATCTACAGAATCAACACGGTTCGCTACCCCGTCATACCAGCCAACAAGACCAGAACCTACCCACCAATGATTTGACTCATTAGCGGAACCATAGAAAGTCTTATCCGCGAGCGTTACTGAATATGTCATTAGTTACCCATCTCGCTTTCAAGGCCGAAGCGCATTGCTCGAGCAAACTCAAGAGAAGCCGCAGTGGTATCCGTAGCGTTGCTATTGATTGTGAACTGTTGAGTAACACCATTCGACTTATCAAGTGGCACGACAGAAGCGCCCCGGTTTAGGTTCAACAGCTCGGGGCCTTTCTCGCCTACGAGGACAGTTCCAGAACCAGTAATCGTTCCACCATTAGCTAGAAGTGGAATCTTGCCCAGCTTGAAACCGATAGTTCCGCCAGTAGCTTTACTGATGAAACTTCCAACAGCGTTGAGTCCGTCAATGACGCCGTTTACAAGTTTCAAAATTGTGTTGATGTACGTCTTGATAACCCAGACAATGCCTTCAAAAACGCCACTGATTACTTGACCAATACCGTTAAATACGTTTGAAAATACTTGCCCAATTGCATTGATACCAGGAGTAATCCAGCCAATGAATCCAGCCCATACAGACGTAATCCACTTCACTACTGAATCCCAGTTCATCGCCAGGAGGATGATGACGCCAATTAGCGCCATGATGCCGATAATTATCCAAGTAATGGGGTTTGCTAACAGTGCAGTATTCATAGCCCACGTTGCGACAGTAACCGCAAGGAAAGCCACACCAAGAACACCCAAAGCAATCGCAAGAGCCTGAACAACAACAGGGTTTTCAGACATCCAATTCATCAAATCTGCACCAGCAACAGCAAGCTGTTCAACCATAGGAAGAACAAGAAGACCCAGAGTTTCTTGAAAGTTCCCAAAAGCCTGATCCATACGGTCAGCACCGGTGGCCGTAGCCTCAGCAGTACCGCCAACTTGTGTCTCAAGCTCCTTCATCATCAGAGCCTGAGCGCCAGCCATATCCCCAGCACCAACCATCGACTCAATCATGGCTTTCTGTTCTTCAGTGAACTGAACACCCATCCGGCCAAGTGAAGCTAACCCCTGAATAGGGTCATTGAACGCCTTACCAAGTGCGACAGCATTACCTTCAGCTGAACCAAACCCGGCAGCAGCCAAGTCCATCGCTGCCATAGTGGCACGGTCAAACATGCCACCCATGTCATCAGCAGTAGAAGCAAGCTCCTTGAACGTCAGTAACTTAGCCTGAGTGTTCTTAATCGCATCTTCATCAAGACCAGAATTGAGAGCCTGAGCCTGAGCCAAATCGATGAGTCGCTGAGAAACCTCGCCAGCCTTGTTGCCAAAAAGCCCCATTGAAGAAGCAATTTGATTGATACGAGCGTTCTGCTCGACCTCAGCTTGTGCAGCGCCAACAATGTCCTTCGTGAAACTAGCAATAGCGACACCGCCAACAATGGCAGCCATAGGGCCAGCGAGAGACTTGAGGCTCCCCATCATGCCCTGCCCCATTGACTGACCTACAGGGCCACCAATGTTGCTGAACTCATTTTCAAGGGTTGACTGCGCCCCTGTCATCGAGGGAACGATTTGAACGTATGCCTCAGCTATACGAGACGTCATCAAGACTCCTTAGGGTTCATGCGTTCAAGGTTCCGAATTACATCAGCTCTTGAATGTTTGGTCCTGCCAGACCGTTTCGTGTTGGCATCCGGCCACGGACGTTGAAGTGGCTTGATTTTCTTCTTCGAATTTGCCTGATGATTCAGGTCAAAAAGTTCAGCAAGAAGAATCCATTCATGAGTGACCGGATACTTCCAGTCATTCATTACTGCTTGAAGCCAAGAGGTAGGGTCACGCAGGAGTATCGCGGTGAGGTGTAAAGCTTCTAACCAGGTGACGCTCTCCCCCACGTCATCCCACGAAAGATGAAATCGACTCCGAAAGTCTGCTCGAATCTCACTCGGGTGAGACTCTGCAATCTCTAGGAGTCGGAAGATTCCCCCATGGTTACACCGTTAGTCCAAGCCTTGATGATTTCGCCAATCTCTGTAAGTGACTTCTCATCGAGGGCTTTCATCTCTTTCGAGTCTTCACCTAGAGTCAGCTCTAATACGAGGAAGGCTGCATCTACATCGTTCTGCGCTTTGCGAGATCGGCGAACTACACCGGAAGGAATGTTCTCAAACTTGGGGATTGAGAAGTCTTTGCCTTTGTGTTCAAAGTGGAATTTTTCAGTGGACATGAATGTCTCCTTGTGCGGTTATGCGGAATGTGCGGAAGTGTGAGAAACCGGGGCCGACGAGTCCGCACAACGCCGACCCCGGATATTGAGAGGTTTACGCCTCGAACTCGCTGAAGAACGTGTCTGAAGTGCGGCCTTCGGTTGCATAAGCGGTAATGGTGATGCCGTAAGAAACAGCCTCACCGTTTGCAATCGTCTGAGCTTCAACAGAGAGAACTTCACCTGAAGGGATGTAGTGACGAACAACCTTGGCACCGTCAACTACATCGATAACGAATGACTTTCGTCCACCGGTAGCAGCAGGGTTGACGGCAATCTTTCCGCCGACCATGGTTGCGCCGAAGTAAAGCTCGAGGACAGCCTCATTCGTCTCAAGAAGAGAGAACGCGAATGTTTCAGTTGCTTCGGTAATAACCTCACGGACAAGGTCAGCGTTCTGCCATGCACGAATCTGGTTGGTGGACTTATCGATAGTGTGTGCGATTCCGTCCTCGGAAACGTATCCAAGGTCTGTGAATCCGGTGAGTACGGAATCAGAAGCTGTTGGGGCGGTTGCTGTGGTGGCGCCTACATAGCACTTGCCTGTAATACCCACCACAACTGAATCGGCTGAGAGAGCCATGTTTTCTCCAAAGGGTTAAACGAAAAACACCCTCGGTCGAGAGTGTTGAGGTGGGCATAGCCCTATCTGAGTGCGGTCAGAAACTAGATGTCGGAAGCTTTGACGACAAGTTCAAAACTCATGTAACGCTGTTCTTCTGTTCCTTCGTTATCGACACGAATTGGGAACATGACAGTGCGGACCAGTTTGATATCTCCCCAGTTGAAAGTCCGCATAAGGGATTCCACGAAACGGGCAAGGTCAGAGGCGTCAGCGTATTTGTTGGCGTAAACGTTGATCCCAATACGCTCAGCCTTAGTAATACCCGTAACTATGGAAGAGCCACCATCTGCACGCACAGTGACAACTCTGGACGGGGTAGGAGAAACATCCGGGGCAGGCTTCTTCGTCGCTACAGTCACGCCTGAGGCGTAGGGCAGGGTCGACGCGGAAAGCGAAGACTTAAGCCGCGCAACAACTAACTTCTCCACATCAGGGAAAATCGTTGCCATTACTTCTCCAAACGTGAAAGTGTGCGAGCAAGGTTCCCTGTAACTGCTTCTCGAAATAAGCCATTAGGGCGGGTATCAACGACATTCGCAACATATTTAGTTCGACGCATCCAAGGCTGAGCCTCGAAGTCTGAACCGGCACTTGCTGCAAAGACTTCAGCTGCCTGATCTATAGCGTTTACAACGCCCTGTTCGTGCATGAGAGCGATGATGCCGTTCTTATCAAGCTTGATGCGTGCCCTACCCATCTCGACGCCTCAGTGAAACGACGACACCTTTTGAGACGTTCAGCATGGAAGACCAAGCCTGTGCGGAACCATCTTTCACATACTGGTCACCACGGACAACGAATACATCTTCATCCTGAATGTTGGAACCGGCAGGCATGTACAAAGTCATTTGAGTATCAATGGGTGAACCCTCAGTAGTTACAGGTTCAGAAGTGGCACCCCAACCGACAAGACAGCCGGGAACTTCAACATTTGCAGTTGTGAAAGTGGGATTTCCGTAGTCATCAGCAACACCTAAGGTGCGTCGGATAATCGTGACTGTTTCACCCATGATTAGTTTCCAAAGTGTGTAGCGTCACCGAGCATGCGGGAGTAACGCTTGTTGCCAAGAATGGAGGCCGTCCCGATTTGTTTCTTGCGGTAAGACATGGCGACTGCGAGTTCAGCCGGTGACAGCATGACCTGTGATCCGACAGCCCAAGAAGCGTATTCCTGAGTGAAAGGGCCAGTGGTCTGCTTTGTTATTCCTGAGGCAGCATCAGGGGCGATTGAAAGAGTGCGTGCAACCATTCCAGCAACGACTGCCACGACGGCTTCAGGAATCGTCGCAGAGCCGTGTTCATAGACGACCTTAAGTGGAAGGTTGGAATATACGTTGAAAAGCGCCTGAAAGCCGTCCCACGTGTAATCGACAGCGGCCCCGTTGACATCTTCAACAGAAACAATGGCTATTACGGGACGTTGGAGGAGGCGAACAACACCATCCTTAGCGAATACTCGAACAGTAGATTCGCCAAGCTCAAACTTTTGTTCAGACTTGTTGACGAAAAGCGCGGAAGCATCTTCAAGCCAGGCGGTTGCTTTTGCCTCTTCAGCAGTGGTGAGTTCACGTCCAAGACGTGCTTCAACATCGGCAATGGTTGCGAGAGCCATTCGGACGCCTTTCGTTCACAAGGTGTGGTTAGGAGGGTGGGAGCCGACCGAAGCCGACCCCCACCTGCACGATTCGAGTTAGGCCGAAACGTACTTGACGACGCCAGCAGGAAGGGTGACCTTCGAGCCGTAGACGTTGAGGCCACGAACAATGTCGCCAAACTTCGCAGGGTTGCGAAGAGCCTCGGTCTTGTCAATCTGCGAAACGAACGCAGCTGCCTTCTCGTGGTAACCCACAGCCACAGGCTTGGTAGCCTCAGCAAATGCGGGGGTTTCAAGAATGTCCATACCGAACAGGCGTGCTACCTGACCGTTACGGAGTTCGTTCGAACCACCAGCGAGAGCAACATCCGACAGGCCCGAGATAAGCAGGTCAGCGAACGCAGGGTTGACTGCTACGAAACGGCCAGCGGTTGGAACCTTAGCCTTAGCCATGACAAGACGAATCTTGCGCAGAGCAGCCTTAGCCTCTTCGTAGGTGTCAACAGCTACAGGAGTTGATTCCTGACCGTTGGTTGCACCAGCGAGAAGCTGAGCTACAGCGTAAGACTCAGCGTCCTCAGCGGTAGACATGCCAGCACCGGAAGTCCATGCCTCAAACGAGCCAGCAGCCTGAACAGCGTCAACATCGTCGATGTCGAGTGCCCATGCACGCTCCTGGTCAATGAGCAGGTCAACCTTGGTGTCTGCAAGAGCCTCAGGCGAGATAACTCGGCCAGCTGCCTTGTAGTCAACAGTGGTGGGGGTTACCGCGTTGATGATGTGAACAGTGTTGCCCTTGGATGCAGTACCAGCAAAGTCTGCGTTCAGGGTTGGGATAACGATCTGGTTTGCGAAGTAGTCCTTCTGGACTCCAGCTTCCCAGAGTTCGGGGATGAAGTTGTCGATAGCCATGAGCTATCTCCTTTCGATTATTGTTTGCCCATCAGCGCATCAAGGCGTCCGTCTTTACGAGCCGCCAAAATGTCCTGAGGGGTCATGTTTGAAAGTTCTTCACGAGAGCGAATCTGTGCAGAACCTGAATTGGGTTTGCCACGTTCTCCCTGCCCCAAGTCGGGGAAAGAAGGTTCGGCAGGTTTGGTGTGCGCTTCGACCCATGCCTGAATGGCGTCGGTGTCGATGTCGCCTGAATCGTCGATGAAAGCCGACTTGTTGAAATCAAGGAGGGCGTTCCCCTGAAGGGTTTTACCGGTCAATGCTGACTTCAATTCCGCATCTACGAGCTTTGCTGC
Source organism: Aurantimicrobium minutum (assembly GCF_029892845.1). Lineage (GTDB taxonomy): Bacteria > Actinomycetota > Actinomycetes > Actinomycetales > Microbacteriaceae > Aurantimicrobium > Aurantimicrobium minutum_B. Next base: position 475,744 of record NZ_JARXVT010000001.1, on the reverse strand, counting down.
ATACTCAAGTCGCACGGCCTGACGCGTCTCTTCACGAGTCGACTCGATAAGTCGCTCCTGATCGGTCAGGGATGCCTGCTTGATAGCTTCAAGTTCTTTGGTAGCGGAAGCGTTGGCTTTTGCTTGAGCCTCATTTTTGCGACTCATTGCTTTCCACTTTTCAAGCTCTGCTTTCAAATCCGTTTCAGATTCGTCAGTGTTGGAAGCTTCATCAGTTTGAGCATCAGCAGATTCATCAGTATCTGCTGCATCTTTTGATTCGGGTGGCTGCACCTTTGGCAACATGGGTCATGTCTCCGTTTCGGATAATGTGCGCTCATTGCGAGCTATTCGACAGGGATTGTCGAAACTTATGCACCCCATGTGCGGGTTGGGGGCAAATCGTTAGGGCCAGTGAATTTTTGGCCTTCCACCGTGAGAACCGGTCCTAGTTCGCCGTGTTCATGGATGGAAATTTTTGAATAGTCAATGGCTCTCGCAGCGCGGTCAGTGACCCCGAAACGGTCAGCAATTGACGCGTGAACTGCGTCTAGGCGTTCTTCGTCAATGACTTGACCAACATCTGTTGAGCCATAGATAGGCATCTCGCCACAATCACAGTTGTTATGTATCGGCTGTAACTCGCCCGAGTGATAACGCTGAGTAGAAGCGACATAACACAGAGCGCAGTTCTCAGCACCTGAAAGCACCCGCACATAGCCGACAATGTTCGAATTACGGCCACGGGAAAGCAACCCAGCTGAACGCCTAGCCAGCTGAACCTCAGTACGCATAATGTCTTCAACCCTCAGAGCTGCCTGCTCAAGGGCTTGAGTCATTGTTTTGTCCTGCGACAAAGCAGTCCGCAACGTGACGAACGGACGACTATAAACCTGCACAACGTCGGCACCATTACGTAAAGCCGAAGTAGTCAACTGCTCAGCCGTAATGGCAGGAGCTATGAACTTCTCACCGTCAAGCTTCGCTATCTCCCGATAGAAACCAGTTGCGAGTTTCGCAGCCTGACTTTTCACCGCAGTCATGTCGCGAATCGTTGCGTCGATATACATCGGCACGTCATCATCACGCCAAGAACCAAGGTTTAGAAAGCGTTCCTTAGCCTGCGTACCTGCCACGTCAATGAGCCGTCCAGAGAGCGTCTGGTAAGCGTCTGAGAGTTCGCTACGGCTGGGCAACCTGACCACCTAGCATCGCCTGCGTGAGAATAGCTTCGCCTGCGCGTTCAGCTTCCATCTCTGCAATCTCCGCCGGTGAGAACTGCCCAACAAGCGCCATGCGAGAACGGAACGGAATGTCCTGGAACATTGCGTTGGCACTGCCCCGCTCCGAAATGGAATAACGCTCCGCTGGCTTCCAAATAGGTTCAAGATCCAGAAGACTTGCCCGAGCTTCATCGCCAATAATGCGGAACATCAAAGACATGACCTTCGACCAAGAAGCAGTAACTCGAGCCATACGGTCTTCAGCTTTGAACACAAGGCCTTCACGTGCGAGAGCTGCACCTTCAGCAGATTGGTTCGCGCCGTCTGGTGAGAGATAGTGCATGGGTGTGCGGGTCAGCGCAGCGAAGTCCTGAATATCTGCACGAACTCCGGCAATGATTCCTTGAATGTCTGTCTGGCCAGATTCCCAAATGTCTGCACCCTCAGGGAGCATCCACAATGCACCGGGTCCGGGCTGGAAAATGCCGTCATAATCGACTTCATTTCCGTCTTCGTCATACTGAGGAAGGTCGCCTTTAATGGCACGTTGCTTGAACGCCTGAGTAGTCACAATGACTAGGCGTTGCAAAATCATGTGATTGATGCGGTCGATGAGATCTAGGAAAGGTTCAAATTCGCCCTTCTCATCTAGGTTCTCAAACTTGACCACAGGAACTTCACCCAGAGGGTTATCGCCAGAAAGGTCTTCGCGCCAAATCCAGCCGTCAATTTCAAACAGTGAACGCTCAGAAGGTTTGACATAAACCTCCACCCGAGTTGGGTAGTAGAAGTATGCAAAGTCCATACCGGAGTCGTCATCACGGAAAACCTTTGCAGCCTCAGTAATCAGACGTGGATCTGACTGGTGATGCTTTGCCTCCATTTGGCGAGGGTCCTCAACCGTAACTACAGGCTTACCGCCAGGAATCAGTGGAGGGCCAACAATGGCGTAACACTCACCGAACGTCAGCATCTTGTTGTGGATGTCGGCAGAGCGAACATCCAAATCATTTGCTTTCCACAGTCGACGTGCTTCAATATCGCCGTTCTCATCACCATCGGCACCGGTGCGGAAACCGCCAATGATCATGCGTTCACGAGTTGCAGCGACAGCAAGCGAAGCAATGTTCATCCGCGCTTTCTTCTGAAAACGCTTATACGCCTTAGAGGCACCTTCTGCCCCCTCAGGCAGTGGCGCATCACCATCGACATATCGTTCAAGCAAGTTGTAACGAGCCTGACCTCGAGCGATATCGCGGACTAGACGCTGCTGACGCATGTTTAGTTCGGTCGCCATGAGTTCTCCTTAACGAATACGACGGGGCACGAAAGTGCTTCGCGTTGCTTCTCCCTTCGAAAGGGCTTGAAGCCTTGCTTGATATGCGAGAGTCGCCGCAACTGCGGCGTCAATCTTGTTTCTTGAATCGGGGTGTTCTTTCGCAATAGAAAGACCACTTCGGCTGATACGTCGACGGGCGTTCAGTACATGCCTGGTTAGGGCACGGTCGCCGTTGTGGGTGAGGTCACCTTCAACAACTGCGCTTTGGAACTGTTCCAATGCACGAACAACGAGATAAGAGCGGTTACCAGTCATCCACCACTCGATGGGGTGGTTCATCGTGGACTTGACCTTCAGCTTCTTACCGAAAGAAGCTTCCCAACCTGCGACATAAGATTCCCACTTAGCCGGGTCAGCGAACATGCCAACAACGGTGTAATCCTCGAACGCTTTACGCACCTCGAAATCAACCTCAGCAGCGGGGACTTCCCAATCATCCCCAGCAGGACCGTCGGGCTGTTCCCACACACGAATCTCGAAGAGATGCCCGTCAGATACCCGACACCCAATAAGTGCCGTAGCATCCGCAACACCACGAGAACGCTTCCTAGAACCGTCAAAGCCGAGCGTAATTTCATCACGCTTCGACACCTCAACAGGTTTCATGCAAGCGTTCCACTCCACAGCAGAAAGCCACGCATCACGCGAAGAAGTCGGCTGATTGAAGTAATAACGACGCATATCCTGCGGGTCATTACGTGGATCATAAATTTCAGACAAAATACGTTCAATGTCCATGACCTCCGCAAACGGGCCATACACGTCACGCAACCCGGCACGCACCTGGTCTTCATCCGTCAAATCAATATCGGCATCAGCTTCACGATGGTCAAACAGAAGCCTTTGACGCTTCGTCTTACCCTCAGCAATAGCCTTCGCAAGGTCGTGAGTTTCCTCAGCAACGCTCTTCTCCCCCGGCATATACATCGTGGAAGTCTCAAGCGACCAAGGTTCCGACTGTTTACGCTTGGCAAGGTTACGTCGAACAGTGGCATACATGCGCTTGAGTTCAGGACGAATGTAAAGATGTGTCTCATCGAAGACGACGAAAGTCTCTTTTCCACCATCTTTCGAAGAGTTCGAAGCAGTAGACGGAACAATCTCGCCACCAGCAGGAAGGAACGTTCGAGTCAGCCCGGCACCATCACGAGGCATACCAGCAGCTAACGGCCCCATAGTGAGGTTGAAATGTACGTTGTCGTACGTGTTGCCAGCCTGACCTTCTTCGGTCGCCAGACAGCGAACTACAGGCTCAACAACAGGGCGACCTACAGGCTCACCCTCTTCGAACTGATACGTAAAATCACAATTCGCAATCAGGCAACCATGCGCAGCACACGAATAGATTTCGCCCAGTTCAGCCCAATGGTCAAACCTGACCGGAGCTAAAACCTCAGCAAGAACAACAAAGCCGGCAAGTTCCGACTTCGCACGACCCTTAGGCCGTGACATGAAAGCCGAATCGTAAAACCTACGCCCATCCTCGCTGACCGCATAACAGTCAACAATGAAGCCAGAAAATTCGTCATCAAGCTCAACAGGCTGACCGGCAACGTCACCCGGACCATGGACACAGTGATGTTCCATCCACGAACACAGAAAAAATCCGAGCGAACGGGCACGATCATGCTCAGTTGAGCGAATCAGCTCACGCATTGTCCAACAGTCGGCGTCTACGCGTACCAATATCAGTCACGCCAGCAGGCACATCAACCGGTGAAGACTGCTCAACAGGGACGTAAACCATGCGCGACTTGAAACGAGACTCGGCAGTCTTAAGAATCTCGCCAGCTTCACGCTGACGTTGCTCAGTCATAGCCGACGCAATGCCACAGTTCGCACTATCCACCACGTTGACCGCAGTATCAACAACGAAACCCCACATAGCTTCATCCCACGCAACAGCATGAGGCAAACGCTTCACTTCCTCAAACCAGCGAAAAGTCGCATCCTGAAGAGGAACAGTGACCTGACCGTCCTTAGTCACAATCGTCCGATAAACCGGAAGCTCCAAAGGCCACGGGCCTTCAAACGGAACATCAAGAAATTCCCGTGTTTCAACCCGTGAAGGATTACGATTCACAGACTTTTCACTCGGAGCGCGACCAGGTAACGCCATGATTTGCCTCCCGTTTCGGGTGAATACACACCCATTTCGGGTGCATCAAATGAGAATGTGTCTACCCGTCACAGTCAAATAACGGCCGTGCGTGTAAAACTCAACATTCAAACCGTCGATACGTCGACGGAAACCATCAGCCTTCTCGGCATAAACCCACGCATGCAAGCCCTCACCAGAAGGAGAAACTTCCACATAGAACGGATTCACAGACCGGACAAACTCCACAGCCTGCAAAGAAGGCACACCATCAACAAAGCAATGATCCAAGTCATAACAGCCAATGCCGTCACCGTTGAGCACAAACCCAAGACCAATACCAACATTCGACTTAGACGCCTCAGCATAAGAAGACCAAGAGCCTGAATCGGTACTGGAAGCGTTACCGCCAGAAACCCTCAACGGCACTTTCTTCGACGAGTACCGAATCCAACGATCACGGCTCATAAGAGCATGAGGAAGTGGACGTTTACCCCGAGCGAAATAGACGCGGCACTTGGCCGAGCAAAACTTCGCATCAGCACGGGCAAGACGAAACTCAACGCCACAAAGCTGACAAGTGCGGAAAGACATGACTCAATCATATCAAAGTGTTACGGCTAAACCCATATAAATACTGGAAATAAAGCCAGTCAGAACAACGACTCAACCTAAGCCCACAACAACCAAGCAGACAACCAAACAGCCCACCAAGACAGCAAAAGCCAGTCACAAAGCCACCCAGCCCCACACAGCCTCACGCGTGACAAAGGTTTCGAAATAGTACACACCGCGAACAACAGCATCTCCCCGTGCTTTAGGACACCCACGGGGGAGCTTGCCCACCCCCAGGTATCAAGCAGCGTATCTGTATGACTGCCACTGAGATTCTTCGTCGTAGTCATCGGTGACGTTGCGTGATCGATTACAGACTCTGTGAGTAAGCCGAAGGTTGTTGCGGGTATTGTCGCCACCTAGATGTACTGGGATGATGTGGTCAATCTCAGGTGCTAACTCATTCCAGGATGGAAGGTTTGTGTTTACCTCTGTGTAGCAAAGTTGGCACTTGTAGTTGTCTCTGTGGATGATGAAAAGTCTCTTACGCTTGGAATACTTGCGTTTGTCTGCGCCACGGTACTTATTCGTGCAGGTGTCACTACAGTATGCGTAGCCGTGCTTTGAAGTGAACTTCTCTCCACATCCTTTGCATTTGCATGCCCACCAAAAAGAACCTCTGGCATGTGAAGCAGGGTATTCAGGGATGCTTTTTGGAACATGTACTAGTTCAGTGCTTGAGCTGAGCTTGCGTTCAGGGGTTAGCGTGGAGACTCTTGCACAATATGGGTGTCGTTGGACGCCTGTTTTTGTCGCTGTGCCTGGCCTGTCGCACATTATGCAGATGAATGGATACTTGAGTGGCTTAGGGCCTTTGAGCTTGCCCGATTCTCTTCTGCGGTTGGTGTAAACCTTGTTTGCGCATACAGCTGAGCAGGCGTTTTGTTGCTTACCAGTCAGTTCTGTTTGGCAGATGGTGCAGGTACGCTTAGACATATCAACCCCCTTCTCGGGTTGGTCATGCTCCCAGGCTGTTGACGCAGTCGTGGGAGTCTCTTATTGAGTTAGATAAAGCCGGGATGTTTCTCTTTGGGCTTTTGTTCGGTCAAGTGCTTACGTGCTGCGCGTCCTTCGGCTGATGATTTCTTGCCGTGGTGCCATTTGCAGAGCATGCGGAGATTGTCGAGTGAGTGTGTTCCGCCGGATGCGACGTTGATGATGTGGTCACATTCAGTGCCGGGATCTGGGCATTGAGTGCCGTTAAGCATGAGTTCTTGGCATTGTCCGTTGTCTCGTTCCATGACGAGCTGACGGATAGCTTTCCAGTTATGGGGTACTGATTCGCCCCGTTTGGAGCCTTCCCATTGTCCAGACACTTGAGGCTCCTTGTTTGCACCGCTCCGAGGAATTGAACCCCGTCCAACAGGTTTGGAATCTGTTGTGCTGCCGTAACACTTGAGCGATAGGTCGGCCTGTCATGAGTACACGGTGACTTAGCGTCGGTGTGTAACAGGGGACAGACCTTCAATTAGTAGTTGTTTCGTATACACGGGGACAACAGCCAAGCCCTAGACGGCCACACTTCCTTGGGTAGTGCAGTCTTTGCGTCCTCCATGATGCTTATGATCTGGGGGTTAAATGCAGAAACCCCCACGCTTGGTGAGGGTTTTTGGCATAGTTATACGCCGTGGCTCTAGTTTACATCTTTTGTTGAGGGTTTGGTTAGAGGTTTGGCGTGTCGTCTACTTGTCTAGATCAAACATGTTCTGCTCCTTGCTTGTATGGGTTGTCCTCAAAATACGTTTCAACCCACTTGGCGTTATAGCCTTCTTCCCATGCTTTTGCCATGAGAGATTTAGCGGCATCTAAAGAAATCCCTGTAGCGTCAATGAACTGAGCTACCGCTTCGGCTTTTACTTCAGCAAGCCAACGGTCAAACTCGTCATCATCACGCCATTTCCAGCCATGACGTATTTCTTCTGTTGTAGGGGTGTAATCCACTATCTAGCTTCCTTCCCAGAATGGAACAACCAACGGAACCATGTCGCCACGGCAGTGGTAAGCACACACTGGGTACGGGTCTTTTGATTCAGGGTCACGGCGATATGCAACTGCTGGCTTATCGCATGGCTGAAATGCTTCTCTACGTGTCACTCCCTCAGCACATGGAACATTTTGTGTACTCATTCTGTTTCTCCCTGTCGGTAAGGGTTCATAGTTGCCCCTTTGTCTGCAATGACATCACTAACGCCAGTCATGTAAGCCTCTTCCCAGACCTGAGCTTTTACTTCAGTAAACCAACGGTCAACGTGAGCTAGGAACTGCTCAGCCTTCTCGTCATCTACGTCAACAACCATCTGGTCAAGACCAAGAAGTGCAAGTTCTTTAATCACTTCCTCGTTGAGTGGTGGTAGTAGTACTACTTCTTCTGTTGTAGGTGTGTAATCACTCATTCTGTTTCTCCCTTTACTGGCATTTGAGAAATACCTGCCTCTAGTGCCCTCAGCACAGAGTTGTAGGGGTCAGCCTTTAGCTGCTCCTGAACTAACTTCATAATGCGCTGACGCTCAATCTGTCGTTCTTGCGCTTTTACTCCAGCAAGCCAACGGTCAAACTCTTCACGAAGAACACTTGGCAATATATGAGCAGGGCTTTCTTCCTCTGCCCAAATAAATGAGGAACGTACTCTCTCAGTTGTTAGCGTGTTGTTACTCATTTTTTCCTCCAAACGATTTCAGCACTGCGAGCATCCGCAAACGTGCCTTCTGGAAAGACCAAGCCTTACCGTGAAGATAAGTGCCGTCTGTGAAAGTAACCTTCCACTTCCACTTTGTTAGAGGCTTATCGCGCCCTAAATGGATTTCTTCTACCTTCCGTACTTCTTCTGTTGTAGGTGTGTAAGGAACTTGTTCGGGATTTCCGGACAACTCACTCATTTCACTTCTCCTTTGATGAGGTCGATTAGTTGGTCTAGATAGGAAACATGTTCCTTGCAGTATTCACAGCCACAGTCAGATCCTTTAGCTGTGTTGATTACTTTGACGATGCGTTCCTGCTCGGCTTCTGCGCCTTGTCGCCTGTAGTGGTTGCGGACTGTTTCGGCACTCATGCGGTTTCTCTTTCTAAATGTGGTGCGTTCAAGTGTTCGACGGCTAGGGCTACGTAGTCGTAGACTCCACCGACTGATTTGAGTGATGCGACATGGGCATCAAGTTCCTGCCTGGTCATACGGGTTCCTTTGCTTCTAGGACGTATGCGAGTTCTCTCAGTTGTAGGTCGCCTAGCCACACGTTTCGGCATGACCTGCACCTAGCGAGGCAGTTCTGTAGGGCGTTACTGAATCCGTGGTCTGGGTTGTGCCATTCGATAATCAATGCACGGCCTGATTCTGACTCGTTGACCTTTGCGTGAGTTTCCCCACATTCAGGACATGACCCCATCAGTTCGAGCGTGACCGGTGGGTTCAGGATGCGGTTGATAGCTCTCGACCACCCCTCTACGCTGCGAATAATTCCCGGAATACGCGCCTCATCAAGAGTTCCGTCAAGTAGTTGCTTATAGATCCCGACGGAAGCCTGCCGAATGTTCTGCTCGGGAAGCAGGTAGGGAACGGCACCTGGACTGTAAATGGTGAGAAGTTTCACTGCCCCTTCCTCGATACGGTCATACAAGTCGAGTGCTTCCGCATTGAGTACGTTGCGTTCTGAGGCCAGATTTGACCCTTGCCCTCCCCCAGCAACACTTGAAGCTATAGCGGTACGTAGCTGACCGATGAGGGGCTGGACAGCCACCTTCGTGATGACTATCTCATGCTCTGATTCTTGGCGAATATCCACACTTGTGATGGTGGTGAGTTCATCGATTACTTCACGGAGTTGTTCTAAAGCGGTTTTCAAGAGTTTTCCTTCCGGTCGTGGCATGGGCAGGCATATTTCAGGCCACAAGGAAACAGGCCGTGTGCTTTGGTTCCTCTTCGGCATTTGGAACAGCATGGGTTAGGGCGGACTTCGGGTTGCGGTTCAGGTTTGGGTGCTTGTGGGAATGAATATGAAGCCATTAGAAAGGCGTGTCCTCTCCGAGAGCTGCGGTAGCCCAGTCATCAGCAGGTGGAACGTCACTGTAAGGAATTTCCTCAACCGGCTCTGCCTGGTCATCCTGTTTTAGGAACTCAGGGAAGTTGATGGATCGCTCTACGTTGTAACCGGTCGTGCCGTCTTTCTTTTCGTAGGACTTGGCACGGTCGGAATACACTCCACGAACCTTCACCCGGTCACCTACTGACAGGATTCGGTTCTTCACTTCCCAAATCGTGTATTTGTCTGGATAGCTAGACTTTTCACGCATCACTTCAAGGTTTGCTCCCATGAAAGTTTCTTTATAGAAGAAAACTCTTGAGATAGTTCCGGTGACTGTGATTTCTTCACGGTCTTTGTTGCTCATTGCTGTTCTGCTTTCATTGCTAGTTCAAGTTGTTTCTCAGAAAATTCGTATTTACGTTGGCGAGACTTTTGGGCATCTTTCAACCGCCACTGCTCACCAACCTTGTAGAGGCGTTCATCATGTGCCTGGAGAAGATTCGGGCGTAAAACCCGGCGCATCTTCTCAAACTCATGAATACGCATCGCCTCACGATGCCGAGCTGAATGAAAGGACTCCTCAGCAGCAACCTTCACTGGGTCGAGGCCATTCATCCACAGGACGAAATCATTCATGAGGCACGCTCCAATCTGACGAAATAGCCCTTGACTCCTGATTTTTCGAGTTGGTCAGCATCCTCTTCCCCATAGGCGATAAGTACTGATGGAGCATTTGCAGACCCCCCCCGCTTAAATCGGCGCGAAGGAATTTGATACGCCCACGAACAAATAAGAGTGCTGTTGCTCGTTGCCAAACTTGTTCAAAAAACACTCTGGTTTCAGTTCGGGCGAATATCAGTGCTGTTCCTGTTCCGTGATCTGCAAGCCTTTTCAGGAACGGTTCAGACTCACGGCCGTATGGTGGGTTACACCAGATGCGACCACTCCAGGCGAGAGTTAGGCCGTCCTCGCCTCTTTCGAGTAGATAGGTCGACTTTGCAAGGTAGTGGTTTGGTGCGCCGCAAGGGTCTAGGTCAAACTCGCCCAATGAATCAACAATGTGATTTGGAGTTAGCCAACGTGTCTCACGTTCACCTGATGCAGGTAAAGCATTGCCGAAGCTAGACATGAGGAACCTCCGCATACCAGCCACATACACAAGCCACCACATCGATACATGGATCGTTAGGTACGCGGATAAGGTTCCGGCAACGCACACAAGGAACAGTTCGGAAATCCCGAACAGTTGCATCAATCACTTCTGCACCTCCCAGTAAGGAATGTGACCATCTACCCAGTTAGCGCGGTCATGCTCATCACAAGCCACCCAGCCACGCGCTAAAAGCCATGCTGAAGAAGTCTCGAACCGTTCTTCATGTTGTTCAGCCCAAGTACCTGGCTTAGCCCACGAGTTCAACCACAGGCGCTTAGAACACCAACCGTTGAAGATAATCCCGTGATTGGTATCACCCAAATATCGGTTAGGAGACTCCTCGCCACAATGCGAACACACCACAGGCTTAGAACGCTCCACCTGCAAAGCTGCTAAACGCTCAGCCTCTGCCCGTTCAAGCTCATCAAAGAAAGACAACTGGCTCATGCGACAGCCCCCTCATCGATTGACTGCTGCAACTCAGCCCAAGAGTTCTTAATCGCCGTCAACAAATACGCCTGAGGTTTCTCCACAATCCCCGAAGCACGAGATAAGAGATCCAAAACAATCTCGTACGCCTGCTGGACAGTGACAGACCTACCAGTAACGTTCACTAGCTCTGCATGAAGCTTCGTAAAGTTTGAGACACCTAACCCTTTGAGGCTTGAATTGATGACACTAATTTCTGAGTCAATTTCGCATGTTTCGCGGTTAAGAACTTGACTGACTTTATTAAGTCTTAACTGGGGTTGGGGTTGGGGTTGGGGGCGGTCGTACATCGCCCGTACATCATCCGTTACACCTGCTGTTACATCATCCGTTACACCGCTTTTGCGCTTCTTTTCACGGTGATTTTGCACACGGCCACGTACTCGGTCACGCTCTTCAAGCACTTTCTCCCGTGAAGGCTGAAAATCGAGGTAATCGTGAATCAGATACACGCCACGAGGAACATCAGGACAAGACTCACAATCATGCCCAGACTCATGCCAAATATCAGCCGTTAGTAACTCCGTTACAGCATCCTCAGGAGAAGCATCACGGCCCGTAAAGTTATCAACCGAGATTGACAGGCCAGTCGTATCAATAAGCCCCTTCACAGCCCGTTTAGGGATGAATCCGTCAGTTAGGTTGCGGTTAGCGAAAGCCAAACCACGAATCCACAACGCATCACCAAGAGCAGTAACGCCATAAAACTTCCTCTGATCATAGAAATCATCAGAGACACGTACCCAGCCCATTACGCAGCCTTTCCAATTACGAGAGGGGCGTCGTTCTTTCCCCTGGTTATTTCTGAAACGTCAACGACTCGGAATGTTCCGTCGTTGCTCAGTAAGCGCCATTCACGCGCCCAGATGTAGAAAACAGCGACCCGTTCGGTGTCATCCCACTCAAAGGTTTTCCACCCGTTACGGATACCGGTGTCGCGGAACTTCGTATCGACCTCTAAAGCGCCGTTACACAGTCCACACAGCGCCATAAGGTTCGATAAGACGTTCTTGTAGCCCTTAGGGTCGCCACCCATGCCACGGTTAGTGCGGTGCTGGATAGAGAGCGAATCAGAGCTACATGCAGCACATCGGTACGAATCACGCTCATATACAGACAGAGCAACCTTCTTAGAAACGTTCATTCGTCAACCCCCTCAGAGAGAGTGCGGACGTATTGCTGCCGAATGTAATCAATAGAAACTTCTTTGCCGAAAATGTCATGCCAGCAGAGTCCATCTATGCAAGTAGTGGCCAATATCTCGACACCGAAAGCATCTTTGTAGACAACTTGCGCCCACTTCTTTCTAGGTAGTTTCACAACTTCACGGACGACTTCCAGCGTGTATTCACCGCCAGCCAGCTTGATATCTGGCAGGTTCAAATATGAACGGCCAACGCCTTCACGGAACCAAACATCACCCGTTTCGTCACTAGGTTCCTCAGCAATAACCTCCAGCGTTACCCTGAGACGGTCACCCTTCACCCAACTCATGCTGGAACCTCCACAGCAGGCCAAGCCTCAACCGGAGTCTCAACCTCAATAACGTCAGTAGAGGCATCGTCACGAGTAATAACGAGATCGTGAACGCCAGCGATAGCCTCAACCTTCTGCTCATCAGCCTGAATAGCCTTACCCAGCTCAGTTGACTTCGGCAGGTAAGGAGCCAACGCACGAATAGCGGTCTTACGCGCCATTTCTTCCTCATTAGTTTTCCAAGGAGTTGACTGCCAATAAGAAGGACGGCGAGCAAGCACCTTGTCCTGAGGAAGATAAGCCCACACTGTTCCGGCACCCTTGAGCTTCGCCATAGCGACAACACCAGTCCAGGCACGCTTCTCGTCATAATCGGCAGGCAACCAATCAAAGAATCGGCCACGTTCACTGTTCGCGCCGTGGTCGAACTTGTCACCCTCACGTACCAGGAACGTTTCAATCTTCTCGATACGTCCAGAACGGTAAGCCAACTCGATGTATCCCTGATACCCAATAATGGGGAGGCAAATCTGCTGACCACCCTGCTTACGTGGAGTCAGGTAGAAGTGCCCCAAAGCTGGACCAATCTCCAACTTGAGTTGAGCCGCCAACATGATTCCGCCCAACACACTCGACGGAGTGGCCTGCTGCAAATCAGCAGATTGAGCAATCGTTGAAATCGCTGCACGCACAAACGCGCCCGAGTTCATCGCCCCAGCAAGTTGCACCTCAATAGCGGACTGTTGAGCCTGCACGAGATCCCGAACTGTCGGGTTTTTCTTCTGTTCGACCTGCTTTTCAGCAATAGCCTGAGAAATATCAGTCATTAGTTTTCTTCCTTCAAAGTTGATTTCCAAATAGTGAGTTCGTCGTAACCGGCAAGAATGTCCTCAACAGTCATTCCGGCCTCCCACGACTCGGGAGGGTCTGCCTCAAATTCCTTGAGGGTCTTACGCAAAAAACGAGGCGTAGAGGGATGTTCACGCATGTACTGCGCGTGAGTATCGGGATGTTCAGCCTTGAAAAGGGCCATATCAAACGACACAGAAGGCTTCGGGCGCTTCCACGTATAAAGCGACTTACCCTCAAACTGAATCTCAGAGTTGTCAGTAGCGTTCAATAGCTCCTTGAGAGCATCAGCAACCTTGTCGGAATCTTCCTTTGCCTGCTTCAACGTTGAACGTGCCTGGCCGTCAAGCCACCACACGTTCAGGATGCGCTCATCAACGCTCAGAGAGTTCCCTGAATCCTTGAATACTTCAGTCACTTCCGAAATGGTCGTCGGCTCTGGTGGAGTCAATGCAAGGACATTGTTCTTCCAGAAATCGCCCGTAATCTCGATGATCTGGTCAACAGCTGCCTGATTCCATTCGATGACGTAAAACTCGGGCTGATTCCCGCCGTGAAGAACAGCGAGATAGCCACGCTTAGCGCCTAGAACAATCATTTGGACAAGTACCTGCACCTGATAGTTCAAAGGCACCCCATCAGCCCACGAATCCTTCATATAGGTTGAAGAAGTCTTTAGCTCAATAGGTTCACCATTCGCGTTCACACGGTCAGGCGTAGCACCAAGCCACGGATATTCGACCGACTGTAAAAGACCAGGAGAAGGCAGCACTGCATGGCCTTGCGTATCCTCAACCCACTGAGCAATCGCATCCTCTAAACGGTGACCCCACTCCTGCCACTCCGTCATTTCGCTAGAAACTTCCGGGGTGAGCTTGTCGGTATAAATACCCAACGGAGTTGACCACTTAGACAAACCAAGGATGCACGCAACCTCAGAAGCCCCAATGAACGACTTACGAGCCTGTAACCACTCCACAGAGTTAGGAACAGCCTCCAAAACTGTGTACGACATTTACATTTCCTCAATAATTAGTTGGAGCTTGGCTGGACCAAACTCACGATCTACTTTGTGAATGACCGGCATGAGCTTCATCATGTATTCCGGCGTATCATCAGGCACCAGCCCGGCATCTACGAGGCCGTCACACATCGCCTTGAGAGTTGGCACCACGTTGTCAACATCACGCCGACGGTTATCGAGCACCAGCCAAACGAGTTGAACTCTGCACTTTCCCAATGCAGGTATATGGGCAGATTCTTTAGCAGCGACCCGTCGAACCTTTCGGGTCAGAGTCATTTTCTGCCCCCAATGCATACGTTGATTAGAAGTCAACGGTGGACGTTCATAAGGGAAGTTGATTAGCCAGGACTGCTTCACACTCATGCGGACACCGCCCGACGGATACGTTGGCGCTCATTTTTCAATGCACGCTTAGCAGCGACTTCCTCAGCAGACATGCGAGACAAGCGCTCAATGCGGTATTCGCGCACAAACGTCTTACATGTCACGCAACGGCAACCATTACGGAAGTAACTCGATAAGGAACCGGTTTCGTGGATCACAGCTCGCCCCGTTCCTTCAACGCAATCGCTTCCTTGGCAGAGAGCTTCGTTGAATCGATACGGCCGTGAACAATGTCCACCAGTGCATCCTCGGCAGAGTTCAGAGCATCCAAAACGGAGACCCCCCCCCCCCCACTTTTGGCGTGAACGCCACATACGAAACTCACGCTGAATCAGTTCGCCATTAGCTAGGCCACTCATTTGGCACCTCGCAAAAGGCGTGTACCAGCGAAAGCCATAACAATGACACCAAGCATCGTTGCCCCGTTATTCACGCCCATAAACAAGGCAGGAACAGCAGCAACAACAAACCCTGCAATAAACGTCAGGCTCAACGCTCAGCCCTCCAGAAAAGGCGGTCTAGCCAAGACAGCTGTGCAAACTCCTTCACAGCACGCTCATACCCCTGACCCCAGCCACGCTCAAACGACTCATTACGAGCAGCAGACTTTTCACGAGCATGAAGAACGCCAAGTTCGGCCTTCTGGTCAAGCAACGCATTATCAAGTAGCGCCATAAACTCACGGTCACGCTTCTCCTGAGCAGTCAAACGAGCCACTAGATCATCACCGCCACAAGAGCCACAACAGCAAGAAACAAGACAAGGACAGCTACGACACCGCAGCCAACCGCAACACCAGAAACAAACCCAGTGTTCGGTTTCGTTTGAGAAAACGAATAGTCACCGTCATAAAAAGAAGGAGCCTTCACAGGAGGAAACTGACGACTCAAATCGAAATCATTCACAGCGAGAACTCCTTCGCAATCAACACAGCCTGAGCCTTCCCATTCGGCCCCAGACGACGAAGCCCCGAATCAACCACCAAACCCTTACGCTTCAAAGCAGCAGGACGGGCAGTAATCGACGAATAAGAATGACCAGGGAACTTCGCAAGCAACTCACCCTGAGTCATGCCCGTAAAACCGCCGTCACGAATAGCCTCCAAAACAAGAGACTCCAAACCAGACACATCCAACGACTCAGCAGCCGCAATAGACGTATCCGATGCGTTAGAACGGTACAAATGCTGTACCGGTGTTACAGTTGGTGTTGCAGTAGACATGTAGTGCCTTTCTGTATCAAGCCCCCAGTTACCGCTGGGGGTTTTCTCTTTGTGTGTGGTGGGAGCTGACCGTTCCAAATCGAGCAGCCCCCACCAGTTCTGTATTCAGTTATGAAAGACCGGAGCTGGCAGACAATGGGGGGAATCAGCCAGCCCCGGAGATTAGGAAGCCTTCTTACGTAAGGCTTTGGCTGTTGCCGGGTACGCCCATAGGTCACGCGGTGCAGCCATTTGGTCACGGACGGCCTGAGGAGAGAAACGCCAGGTACGACGGATTCGAAGAGAAGGGATTACACCTTCACGGGCGTACTTGTAAGCGGTGTCTCTCGATACCCCGAGCATTTCTGCAAGCTCGTTGATGTCGATGAGCTTCTCAAACTCGCTCATGCGCATGCCTTAGGGAATAGATCCCGAGCTGAGATGTTGAGGACTTTAGCTATCGCGTGAACATCACGGGCTGTGAGTGAACCGGAGTCTTGTTCAACCTTGCGATAAAGAGTCGCGTAGGGAATACCAGACTTACCTGAGAGTGTGTTCAGACTAATCCCAGCTGATTCACGGGCTTCTCTGATTGACTGGGTAAGTGCTTTGTCGAAGCTTTTACTATCCATACGGATAACACTAGGCACTATCCAAACGGATATCAAACAGGCAAGCTATTTCGGCGTGTCGAATGTAGAATGGGCGTTATGAGTAACATGCAGGGGGACAAGTACAGCCAAGCTGTAGCAGCCATTCTTCGACGCGACTACGAAGCAAGCGGCCTAAGCTTTCGGATCATTGCCGAACGGACCGGGCTAGGTATTGCCACCGTGGAACGCGTTATCAACGGCAAGCGCGAAGCTACCGCCTACTACCTTCACAAGCTTTGTGAAGTATTTGGCACATCGCCTGGCTCTGTACTTGATGAAGCCGATAACGCTGGGTAGATAAAAGCCCCCCATGCCTCACTGGGGGTCATGCTGTGCGCAATCCCCATCTCACGAATCTGTGTGACCGTGATGTTCGTCGCGCTCATGTTTATCTCCCCCAATGTAATTCGAATATATCTTCGAATGTAAGCCTATTCCTTACCACGGACGTTATAGCCCCCCCCCCCCGTCAAGTGGTGCATGATGTTCCCCACTGATCCCACTGACTTGTGTTGGCAAAGATGTTGGCGCGCCAACAAAAAGGGTCATTATCAGCCCTTAAATTATCTAAACGGATAAAGGCTCAAAACGGCACTTTTCCGCATAAGTACGCGGTTTTTCATGGGTATATGTCCTACTGCCCTTTACTCAAGAAGATGAATCGATGCCCGTTACTCACCCCAAGTAAATGAAAGCCCGGAGCACTTAGCTCCGGGCTTTTGTTTTGCTCTTCGCAAGCCCCAAAACAGGTCATTAAAGGTAGTTGCCCCTCAAATGACAGGTATTTTCACCTGTATAGTTTTGGAGTACTTGTTAAATAGGGGGCAACCACCGTGGCACGTAATTCCGTCAATCCTGACGACACCGTTGACAACGGTGACAACCTGGATCAACTCCTTGTTGGCTTCAAGTCGCGCAATGAATATCGTGCAGATCCCCACTACGTTCTCGAGCCTGTGGATTTCAGCACTCCTATCCCAGATCGCTTCGTCAAAATCCTGCGAGACTCCTCCCTTACCTTCCCCGATATGGAAGATCCTGAGGAAGCTCTTGAGCCAGAGACAGAACCAGAAACCAACTCTGGGCTCATCCTTCTCGCAGAGAACTATGACAAGAATGCTCGCAAGAAACTTCTGAGTGGTCGCGTATTTGGAATACTCGCTGGCGTCATTCTGTTTGTTGCTGTGATCACATTCTCCGCATTCGCTGGCTACATCTTGGCTGGTATTGCCATTGCTATCGTTGCAGGCGTATTCATTGTGATGAGCCGAACCTCTACCGCCCAGGCTCATGAGATTCACCAGATTGCTGCTGCTCTGACAAAGCCAGAAGAAACTTCATAACCTCCTTGCCCCATAAGAAAAGCCCGGAGCTACAGCTCCGGGCTTTACTTTTTGATTGGGTGAACGATTACTCGTTCTCGTCTTCAGAAGTGAAGGTGTCGCTTGCTGGTTCGTTGAAGGTGTAACGAACGTGGAGCTTGCCTGCAACCTCGCGGGTGTCTACCGCGAAGTATCGGAAGATGGATTCGATACCGTCGACGAGGGCAACCTCGCTGAGCTTTTCGTCGTGGGTACCACGAACGAGGACGCGCTCTTCAGCGGTTCCTGCAAGAGGGCCGTCAATGAACTCGGCGGTGAAGTAGACGTCGGTGTGATCTGGTGTAGTCATACTTCTAGGCTACTCGCTTGCGGACACTTCTAAGGTCGCGAGGGCCTGTGGGTTGTGGAGAGTGACAAAGTTCTCATATTGCACATCCCACTGCGTCCAGTGCTCAGCAAAGTTCTCCCCCGCGCGAGATAACGCTCGTTCTCTGCGCAGTTCCGTTTCAGCATCGAGCCAGATTCGCACTTGCGACAACGATTCACTCCCCAAAGCCATCGAGCCACAACCTTCAATAAGGAGAGGCTCACGGGCATCAACGGAGTGCCATTGGGTGAACTTCTCTGTTGCCCAGTCATAGCGCTGCCAATGTGTGTCTACACCTGTGGCACGTTCGTGCAACAGGGCAAGAGCTGTGGCAGACCCTTCGGCCAGGCCATCCCAACCGGGATAGAGGTCGTCCATGTGAACAACCTGCAATTTCACTGCCGAGTTCCAATGCTTTTCAATCTCAGCGGCCAAGGTGGTCTTTCCAGAGCCGCTGGGACCATCAATCAAGAAAGTAGGTGCAGGAGCGTGGCGGTCATTTTTGATCGCAGCGTCATATGCAACTGCACGAGCATGAATATGAGCCGTGATCTGTGAAAGATCAGGAGATAACAAAGTTCCACGCTCCCGTCATAACAGCCATCATGACAGCTATCGCTGCAATGAGGGCTGCTCCAACGATGAACAAACCGTCCCGAGTGGTGAAAGTCGCTTCCCGTGCCCACGTCCTCGTCACTGGCGCATCAAATGCCCGAGCTTCCATCGCCGTGGCCAGCAAACTTCCTCTGCGCACAGCAATGGTCAGCAATGCCATTGCTTGATTTCCCCATCGGCGCAGAGCGGCAAGAGGCCCACCACTATTGCCAACACCACGTGCCCGTCGGGCAAGGCGCAGCATCTGCCAGTCCTGACGCATCAAGCCCAACATGCGAATCGCTGCCAAAGATCCCAGGACAAAACGAGCAGGTAGTTTCCAGATTTGAGCAAGTCCATCTGCCAAATCGGTGGGGTCAGTGGTGGCAAAAAGAACAACTGCTGGAAGAGCCACGGCCAACACGCGCAGCGTGATGGCCAGTGCAAGACCAGCCTCATCAGAGGTGATGACCCAGGGCCCCAATTCCGCTAGGACCACTCCCCCGCCGCGGCCATAGAGCAGCGTGGCGAGCCCAGCAAAAGGAGCTGCAATCAACAGAGGGGTCAATAGCCTGAGCAGTCGACGTGCAGGCACACCTGCCCACGGCAGCAATGCCAGCTCGAAGACCAAAGCAACCACAGCTGAAACAGGATCCATGGACAGTAAGAGAACAATTCCGAGGATTCCGGCCGCACACAACTTGGCCAGAGGACTGATGGTTTTCATTTCTCACCACCCAACACGAGCACGTTGTCCGCAATCGCCTTTACAAAGGCTTCATCGTGGGTGATGGCCACAATGCCGTGACCTTCTGCACGGAGTTCACTGAGCAGCGAGACCATCTCTGTCCAGGTCACGGCGTCCTGGCCAAAGGTAGGTTCATCCAGAATCAGCAACCTGGGCTTGGTGGCCAGTGCTGTTCCCACAGAAAGTCTGCGCTGTTGCCCGCCAGACAGAGTGAAGGGGTGAGCATCAGCAAGTTCCTGCAGGTGAAGTCGCTCGAGAAGTTCATCAACCTGAGCATCTATTTCTTCTTTTGAAAGCCCCAATGCTCTGGGACCAGCAGCTAGTTCTTCCCGGACTGTTGCGGCGATGAACTGTTGCTCAGGTGCTTGGAACACACTTCCGATGCGAGTGAGGAGTTCCCTAGAACGCCAATGAAGAGGACCAGATGACTTTGCTGATTCTTGTAATTCTGTCGAAGCAGATACTTGACCCCGCTTCGCAGGAATCAATCCACCCAGGGTCAGTGCAAGAGCTGTCTTCCCCACACCATTAAGGCCCGTAATTGCAAGGACTTCCCCCGCACGAATGGTGAGGTTCACCTCTGGACTGAGCTCACTACTGCCGGGATAGCCAGCACGAAGGCTCTGAGTACTCAGTAAGACAGTTGAACCTGAATGTTGCGGGCCAGCAGCAACAGTTCGATGCGGTAACCACACCCCAGCGGATTCCAACACGTGTGCTGTTTCTTCGGGAAGAGTGCCAGGCGCTCCATCCCAGAGCACTCCGTCAGCCCCCAGAACGATAATTCTGGTAGCAAAGTCCCACCAGATATCCACCCGGTGCTCGACCATCACGATGGTGGCACCGGTGGAGTCAGCCACTGATGTGAGGGCTTGCTTCAGTGCTTGCGCCCCCGCGGGGTCGAGGTTAGCTGTGGGCTCATCTAAGGCAATGATTTCCGGTTTCATAGCCAATACGCCTGCAAGCGCCAGGCGCTGCTTCTGGCCGCCTGAGAGCGCTGATGTGGAGTGAGTGAGAGGCACGTTGAGACCAACCAGAGCAAGAGCTTCATTCACTCGATGCCAGATTTCCTCGCGATGAACACCGAGGTTTTCACACCCGAATGCCACATCGTCGCCTACGCGCTCGAGAATGACCTGGTTCTCAGGATCTTGCAGAACGAGGCCAACTTTTCCACGAGATGCTTCGGGGCTTCTCCCATCAAGGAGCAGTTCTCCCCGAGCTGTTCCCTCGTCTTCACCCAGAACTCCAGCAAGAGCTCTCAGCAGCGTGCTCTTGCCCACACCGGAAGCACCGAGAAGAAGCACACGCTCCCCCAGTGCGATCTCGAAGGAGACGTTATTCAACGCAGGAGCAGGGCGGGCAGCGAACTGCCAACCCCACTCCTGAGCTGAAAGAGTTGCCACTTAGTTCTGGCGTCCCGCAGCGAATCTACTCAGCGCACCGGCACGGGCAAGCCCGCGCACAATGAACCAGGGCACGAGACCACCCAGCACGGCGCCTGAAATGACACCACAGATGACATAGATGCTCTGGAAACCAGAGTCCACGCCGGGATACCAGACGACCAAGTCATTGATACTCATGGCCACGCCAGCACCCGCGCCAGCAAGAACAGCGGTGAAGACGTTCCAATTGACATAGAGGAAGAGAGCGAAGACCAACTCAGCGCCGAGGCCCTGAATCAATCCCGACATGAGTGTTCCGAATCCCCACTGGCTGCCGATCAAGGCAGAGACAGTGGCAGCAATGAGCTCGGTGTAGATGGCAGCACCGGGCTTGCGCACAATGAGCGCACCCAGAACAGCCGCAAACAGCCAGCCACCGCCCAACAGGGCGGTCAGGCCTGGCGTTGCTGCCAGCGCGGCAGAGAGTGGCCCATAGGCCAATCCCCATGCCCAGAAGATGATTCCTGAAGCGACTCCAATGACACTTGCCACGACAATGTCGACGGTGCGCCAGCGGTACTTGTTAACAGTTGTTGCGTGCACTTTCGTGCCCCTTTCAGTTGAAATGAGGGCACGGGATTATTCGTTGAGAATGCCTCCCTGCGCTGGCATGATCCAGATCAGGTTCGACGGTCGGAAGTTACGAAACTTCCCTCTCAGCCCGGTGTACCGGACTCCCGTGTGGGCTCTATCTTACGCAGTAACGAGGCTGGACGGACACTAGCGGGGCCAAACTTTTGATCAACCTGGTCAATCACAATCTCAGCATCTTTCCACGGGTCAACATCGTCTTCCCACAATGACAATTGCTGTCCGCCTGCTTCAACAAGTCCCGCAGCACGAACACCAATCAGGCGGACTGCACGCCCACCAATGCGGAGATCATCCAAGAGTTCACAGACAATCTTGTGAATCTCTCTTCCCACACTTGTCCCCTCGGGCAATGTGCGCGAACGCGTCAACGATTCAAAGTCGGAGAAGGTCACCTTGAGGCCGATTGTTCGAGCCTCGAGCTGTGCTTTGCGCAGCTGGGCTCCAACATGGTCGGCTTGGAACAACAGCGTGGCTTTGAGTTTCTCGAGGTCTGTCACATCTTCGTTGAAGGTGTGCTCTTTTCCAATCGACTTATCTACCCGCTCGGTAGTGACGGGGCGATTGTCACGAGCCCAGGACAAGGCATAAAGATGAGCCCCCGCAGCTTGCCCGAGTGCAGTAATCAAACTTTGCTCGGGCGAGTGGGCAACGTCAGCCACGGTGTGAAGTCCTCGCTTGTGAAGAATCTCCGCCGTCTTCTTCCCCACACCCCAGAGTGCGTCAATGGGAAGTGGGTGCAGGAACTTCAGAGTGTCCTCTTCAGGAATCACCAGCAAACCATTGGGCTTGGACTTGGTTGACGCGAGCTTGGCCACAAACTTGGTGCTGGCAACACCGACTGAACAGGGCAGGCCGGTTTCTTCAAAGACCCGCTGCTTGATCTGCGCAGCTATCTCCTCGGGAGATCCAAAGATCTTTTGAGCACCCGAGACATCAAGAAATGCCTCATCGATAGACAGCTGTTCCACTAGCGGTGTGAAGTCATGGAAAATCTTCATCACCAGCTGTGAGTAATGGCGATACTTCTCAAAATGCGGTTCCAACACAATCACATCTGGGACAAGACGCTTGGCATTGCTCAACGGCATAGCGGAGCGAATACCCATAGCACGGGCCTCATAGGTTGCGCTGGTCACTACTGACCGCGCTGAATCATGTGCCACAACGGCAGGTTTGCCAACCACGTCGGGTCGGT
This sequence comes from Aurantimicrobium minutum, assembly GCF_029892845.1. Classification (GTDB taxonomy): domain Bacteria; phylum Actinomycetota; class Actinomycetes; order Actinomycetales; family Microbacteriaceae; genus Aurantimicrobium; species Aurantimicrobium minutum_B. Next base: position 452,977 of record NZ_JARXVT010000001.1, on the reverse strand, counting down.
CTAATACCTCCACGGACGCGAAGAACGCGTCCATGTCGACATGAAGAATCGAGGAGGTAATTATGCCTTCAGGTAGCGACGCATGGGCAGACCGAACGACACAGAGAACGCGACGATGCCTGCAGTGAAGGTCAGTACTTCGTAGCCAACGAATTCAGAAGTGAATGCGGCAGCCATGAGCCAGAAACCAACTACGAGCAAAGCGAAGGAAACGATGAATTCAACGATACGCATAATGACAGTTTAGAGCGCAGCGGCTCGTTCTAGCACGAGTTCACGAACGCGTGCCGCGTCTGCTTTGCCCTGCATTGCCTTCATAACAGCACCAATGACGGCTCCAGCAGCCTGAACCTTGCCATCCTTGATCTTCTCAAGGACATCCGGCTGAGCGGAAAGAGCCTCGTCGATGGCGGCGATCAATGCGCCGTCATCGCTGACCACAGCAAGACCCTTGGTCTCCACGATCTTGCGAGGTGAACCTTCACCGGCAGCAACAGCTTCAAGAACCTGGCGTGCCAAACGGTCGGTCAAGGTTCCTTCATTGACCAGTTGCTGAAGTTCTGCAACCTGTGCTGGAGTGATGTCGATACCGGCATCACCCTCAGCAGCATTAGCCAAACGAGCAATCTCACCTGTCCACCACTTACGGGCAGCCTGTGGGGTTGCACCAGCGGCAACGGTCTCGGTGATCTCGTTGAGCAGACCAGAGTTGACCACGTCCTGGAATTCCAGGTCAGTGAAGCCCCAGTCAGCCTTGAGGCGACGACGACGTTCAGCTGGCTTCTCTGGCAATGCAGCACGCAGGTCTTCAATGAGAGCTGGGTCTGGCACAACGGGAAGCAGGTCAGGCTCAGGGAAGTAGCGGTAGTCATCCGCGTCCGACTTGGGACGACCGGCACTGGTGGCACCGGTGTCTTCGTGCCAGTGGCGAGTTTCTTGGATGATGGTTCCCCCATCAGCAAGAATCTGTGCCTGGCGCTGGATTTCGTAGCGCACAGCACGCTCAACCGAACGCAGAGAGTTCACGTTCTTGGTTTCGGTGCGAGTACCGAGCTTGTCGGAACCACGGGGGCGAAGCGACACGTTTGCATCACAACGCAAGTTTCCGCGCTCCATCTTGGCATCAGAGATACCCAGAGCCAGAACAATGTCACGAATAGTTGCGACATAGGCCTTGGCAAGTTCAGGAGCGTCGTGTTCGGCGCCCTCAATCATGCGGGTCACAATCTCAACCAGGGGAACACCAGCGCGGTTGTAGTCCACGAGGGAATACTCAGCACCTTGAATACGTCCGGTGGAACCACCCACGTGGGTGAGCTTTCCGGCGTCTTCTTCCATGTGAGCGCGCTCAATGTCGATCTGGAAGACGCGACCGTTGGGCAGCTCTACTTCTACATTTCCGTTGATCGCGATGGGCTCATCGAACTGGGAGATCTGGTAGTTCTTTGCCAGGTCAGGGTAAAAGTAGTTCTTACGAGCAAAAGAGGAGGATTCTGCGATCTCGCAGTCCAAAGCAAGGCCCAGGCTTATTGAGTAGCGCACTGCTTCTTCATTCACCACAGGCAAGGAACCAGGAAGGCCTAAGCAGGTAGGTGTGATGTTGGTGTTGGGCTCGCTACCGAAGTTGTTGGGAGCTGCCGAGAACATCTTGGTCTTGGTGGAGAGTTCAACGTGAACTTCGAAACCGAGCACGGGTTCGAAGAGTTCGAGCGCCTTGTCGTAATCCATGAGCTTTGCTTTAGCCATTAGAGCGCCCCTCCCTTGAGTTCTGGTGCTTGGCTCAGCAGGGTGTGGCCCCACTTCTGCTCCAGCAGCGTTTCCAGTGCTGCACCGACGTTGTAGAGGCGCGCATCTTCACGAGCGGGTGCGAGGAACTGGATGCCGACAGGCAATCCGTCCTCGTCTGCGAGACCAGCAGGAACGCTGATTCCAGGAATACCAGCCATGTTGGCAGGAATGGTCGCAATATCTCCGCGCCACATTGCCACAGGGTCATCAAGCTGTTCGCCGAGCTTCCACGCAGTCGTGGGAGCAGTGGGCGAAGCCAACACATCAACCTTGCTAAACGCATCTGCAAAGTCGCGCTGCACGAGGGTGCGCACCTTCTGAGCAGAACCGTAATATGCGTCGTAGTAGCCAGCAGAGAGTGCGTAGGTTCCCAAGATGATGCGGCGCTTCACTTCAGCGCCGAAACCTGCTTCACGGGTTGCCGACATGACCTGCTCTACCGTTCCACCACCTTCTGGCTGCACGCGCAAACCAAAGCGAACCGAGTCAAACTTGGCCAAGTTACTGGAAGCTTCTGCAGGAAGGATCAAGTAGTAAGCGGCAACAGCGTGTTCGAGACTGGGCAGTGAGACATTCACAATCTCAGCACCGTTGGCCTTGAGCAGTTCAAGCGACTCGTGGAAACGAGCAAGAACGCCAGGCTGGAAGCCTTCGCCATCCAACTGCTCGATAACACCAATCTTGAGGCCCTTGACGTTGGCATTCTTCGCAGCTTCTGCGAACGAAGGCCATTCATCCTTGAGCGAGGTGCTGTCGTGCACGTCGTGACCCTTGATCACGTCATGCAGGAGCGCTGAGTCCATGACCGTGCGAGTCACGGGACCAATCTGGTCAAAGCTGGAAGCCAAGGCAATCGCGCCATAGCGAGAAACACCACCATAGGTGGGCTTCACGCCCACGGTGCCGGTGATGTGGGCTGGCTGACGGATAGATCCACCCGTGTCAGAACCGAGAGCAAGAGGAGCTTCAAAAGCAGCAACAGCGGCAGCAGAGCCACCACCAGAACCACCAGGGATGCGGTCGAGGTCCCAGGGGTTACGAGTAGGACCATAAGCGGAGTGCTCAGTTGACGATCCCATGGCGAATTCGTCCATGTTGGTCTTGCCGAGTGGGACAAGTCCTGCTTCGCGGACCTTGGTCACGACGGTGGCGTCATACGGAGACATCCAGCCTTCGAGAATCTTGGAACCTGAAGTAGAAGGCATGTCTGTGGTGACAAGCACGTCCTTGATAGCGATCGGAACGCCATCAAGTGGGCTGAGCGGTGCACCCGCAGCACGGCGTGCGTCAGAAGCCTTCGCAGCTTCGAGAGAAACAGCAGCGTTCACGTGCAAGAAAGCGTTGAGATCACCGTCGACTGCTGCAATGCGGTCTAGGTGAGCCTGAGTGATCTCGACTGAAGTAGTGGTTCCGGCTGCGAGCATCTCAGCGAGCTGGGCAGCAGTCTTGTGAATGAGGTCAGACATGATTACTGCTCCTCCCCCAGAATTGCAGACACCTTAAAGCGCGAACCATCGTGCTCGGGAGCAGAAGCCAATGCCTTGTCAGTCGGAATCACATCAGCGACAACGTCGGGACGGTAGACGTTCTTGAGCGGGATGGGGTGGCTGGTTGCTGGCACATCAGGTGTGGCAACGGCCTGCACGGAAGCAACTGCTTCCATGATCTGGCCCAGCTCAGTGGTCATTGTCGCGATTTCCGCGTCAGAAAGGTCAATGCGAGCCAAGTTAGCCAGGTGGCGGACTTGCTCGGCAGAAATGTCAGACATGATTCTCCGTGCACTACAAACGAACGTGAAAGTACGTGTGATTTGGTCTTTAGTCTACCTAGCGAACGGCGCTAGGGCCTTCGGCAAGTAGCTTCGTGAAGCCCTCTGCATCCAGAACCGGAATACCTAGTTCTTCAGCCTTAGTGAGCTTGGATCCAGCACCTGGACCGGCCGCAACAAAGTCGGTCTTCTTGGACACACTCGATGCGGGCTTGCCTCCAGCAGCGATGATGGCTTCTTGCGCACCATCACGGGTAAATCCTTCAAGGGATCCGGTGGCTACGATGGTCAGACCTGAACAGGGTCCCTCGATTTCGACAACAGCACCTGGGCCTTCGTGGCCTAGGATCTCGAACTGAACGCCCGCGGCCTTCCATTGCTCAATGATGTCCTGATGCCAATCAACCTGGAACCAATTGGTCAGTGACTCAGCAATGATTGCGCCAACGCCATCGACAGCAGCCAACTCGTCAAGGCTGGCGGCACGAATAGCATCCAGCGAACCAAAGTGGTTTGCCAATGCGCGCGCTGCGACGGGGCCCACGTGGCGAATGTTGAGCGAAACCAGCAATCGCCACAGTGGCTTGGTCTTAGCTAGTTCAAGATTGGCAATGAGTTCGACTGCGTTCTTGGACTCGGTGCCATCGGCGTTGACAAAGTAAGGAACCTGCTTGAGTTCCTCCAGTGTCAATGCAAACAAATGTGCTTCGGTAGCCAGTGGTGGTTCTTCACCATCTTTGTGATTGGTCAGAGCAGTGGCAGCGACTTCGCCGAGGCCTTCGATATCAAGACCGCCACGTGAACCAATGTGCTCCACGCGGCCACGAACCTGAGCCGGACAGCTCTTTTGGTTAGGGCAACGCAGGTCGATGTCACCCTCAGAAGCCGGTGCGAGCTTTGCCCCGCATTCAGGACAGCCTTCGGGCATGACGAAGGCTCGTTCTGTGCCATCACGTAGTTCAAGCACGGGTCCAAGAACTTCCGGGATGACATCTCCGGCTTTGCGGATGACGATGGTGTCACCGATCAGCACGCCCTTGGCTTTGACGACATCTTGATTGTGAAGGGTAGCGAACTCCACAGTGGAGCCGGCAACCTTGACGGGCTCAACGACCGCATAGGGCGTGGCCCGACCGGTGCGCCCCACACTGACACGAATATCTACCAGCTTGGTGTTGACCTGCTCGGGTGGGTATTTGTAGGCAATAGCCCAGCGAGGTGCTCGTGAGGTGGCACCCAGCTCTCGCTGGGTGGCCATGTCATCAACTTTGATGACAATGCCATCGATTTCGTGTTCAACAGAATCTCTGGCCGCACCCATCTCACGAATGAAAGTGGCTGCATCTGCTGCTGAGCTGACAACTCGGTAGTGGGTTGAGGTGGGCAGTCCCCAGCTCTTGAGCAGTCCATACACTTCGGACTGCGTAGGAACGGGAGCGTCTTCCCAAGCACCAATACCGTGCACCAACATGGCAAGTGGTCTGGTGGCCGTCTTCTCTGGGTCTTTTTGGCGCAAAGAGCCACTAGCGGCATTGCGGGGGTTAGCGAAAACTTTCTCCCCTGCCTGCGCCAGTTCCACATTCAACTTTCGAAATGCATCAACGGGAAAGAAAATCTCTCCGCGTACTTCAACAAGGGCAGGATGTCCTGTGCCAGCAAGTTTCGTGGGGATGGTTTTGATGGTGAGCACATTCGCTGTGACATCTTCACCGACAACGCCATCGCCACGAGTTGCAGCAGAGACCAGCGTTCCATTTTCGTAGCGCAGATTGATGGCAAGGCCATCAATCTTCAACTCGCAGAGGTAGTTGACTTCTCGCCCAGTGTCTTTCTTGATGCGCGCAGCCCAGTCCATGAACTGTTCTTGCGAGAAGACGTTATCCAGGCTCATCATCCGAGCTGCGTGGGTCACTGGTGCAAAAAGTTCAGTTGCCTTGCCACCCACAGAAAGGGTGGGGCTGTCTTGTCCCTGAAGTTCTGGGTAGGTTCGTTCGATTGCTTCGAGGCGCTGTATCAGAGCGTCATATTCAAGGTCAGCAATCAGGCTCTCATCACGCTCATAGTAAGCATCGCGTGCTTCAAGTATTTTGCTGGTGAGTTCTTCGACTTCGTGTTGTGCTTTTTCGAAGTCGGTCAGTTCTTTCTCAAGTGCGAGGTCATCGCCGAAGAGCGCATCTTCGCTCATGCGGTGGCCACGACATTCAGATCACTCACGGTTCGGGCAATCGTGAATTGCCCCAGGACTCGGGTGCCGACATAAATCACAGCGGTCTGGCCTGCTGCCACTGAGTTGAGCGGGTTGGCGGGGCGAACCACGAGTTCGCCACCAACCAGCAGAGCAACTGCAGGAACAGGGTCAGCGTGTGCACGAATCTGCACTTCCACATCAAACTCGTTCTCAGGGTTTTCTTGTGGTTCTCCGCACCAAGTGAAGCTCGTTCCAGCAATCTCGATAATGTCGAGTGCTTCCTTGGGGCCGACCACGACCGTGTTGGTCTTAGGACGAATCTCGAGAACAAAGCGAGGTAGACCATCTGGAGCTGGGGTTCCGATGTGGAGTCCCTTGCGCTGACCAATGGTGAAGCCAGGTGTTCCTTCGTGGGTTCCGAGCTTGTTACCTTCGGTGTCGACAATGTCACCTTCGGTGATGCCGACGCGATCAGCGAGCCAGCCACGAGTATCACCATCAGGGATGAAACATATGTCGTGACTATCGGGCTTCTGAGCAACGCTCAGACCACGCTCTGCTGCTTCCGCACGAATGAGGTCCTTAGAGGGGGTGTCGCCAAGAGGGAACATGGCATGCGCGAGCTGATCCGAGGTGAGCACACCCAGCACATAAGACTGATCCTTTGCCCACGCACTAGCGCGGTGAAGCTCGAGGTTGCCATTGACATCAGGAACAACGTTGGCGTAGTGACCTGTGCAGACAGCATCAAAGCCGAGAGCAATAGCTTTTTCCATCAGAGCAGCAAACTTGATTTTCTCGTTGCAGCGCATGCAGGGGTTCGGCGTGCGACCGGCCTGATATTCAGCAATGAAGTCATCGACCACGTCGGACTTGAACCGCTCAGAGAAGTCCCACACGTAATAGGGAATACCCAGCATGGTGGCTGCACGCTGCGCATCCATCGAGTCTTCGATGGTGCAGCAGCCTCGGGCTCCTGTGCGGAGGGTGCCAGGCATCCGACTGAGGGCTAAGTGCACACCTACAACGTCGTGACCCGCTTCAACTGCTCGCGCAGCAGCAACAGCGGAGTCAACTCCACCGCTCATTGCCGCTAGTACTCGCATGATTCAAGTTTAAGCCGTTGACTGACAAGTACCGGAACTACGTGAACCGAACTTAGATTGATTACTTACTTTGTTTGATATTCAAGAACCAGCTCATTACAAAGGCGACCAAAAGGCCAACTATTGAAAAATGGTAAACCAATCGGAAAAAAGCTAGGCCAAGGTAGCCATCCAAAGTCATTGAACTGAAATCCGAGAGAGCTCCAATTACGGGAACTATGAAATTAAATTGGTAAATCCTGAAAAGTAGTTCAAACAATAATGCGAAAAACAGCATCCACGGAACTTTTTCAAATTGAGCTTTCTTTGAAAATACAGCTGCAAGTGCTGCAAAAAATACCGCCAGTGTCTGAAACCAATAATTGTAGGGATAAGCATCTTCGGTTTGGTCAATACCGAAAAGAGTTGCCAAAGTTGCTGAATATAAAACCGAGAGAGCTCCATAAGAAATGGCGAGCCAAAAAATACCAACGGAAATTCTATTTCTAGATTTTTTCCCTGAAGCTTCAAGGGATTTTTCTTGTTTGAGTGAATAACCGCACTCAAAGCAATACCCGCCTCGTTCTACGTAAGTTCCACAATTTACACAATGCATTGAGTCCCCAGTTCGTTATTAGAAAGTAGCTAAACAGTCGTTCCCGCTTGGAGTGCCCGCTCCACGGCGTCAGGCAACGCGTCTAGGAACTCATCAAGTTCTTCTTGAGTTGTGGTGTGACCTAAGGAAATACGCAGTGCAGACGACGCTTCGCGTTCGTCATGCCCCATGGCAAGAAGTACATGTGATGGCTGCGCAACTCCTGCCTGACAGGCTGAACCCGTGGAAACAGAGACACCCATGGCATCGAGTAAAAACAGCAAAGAATCGCTCTGGCAACCGGGGAACGTGAAGTTCACGTTGTTATCAAGGCGGTTTTGTGGATCACCACTCAAGACAGCGCTTGGAACTAATGCCTGAATCTTCCCGATGGTGGCATCGCGCAGGGATAACAAACGAGCATGTTCTTGCTCGAAGGCCTTGTCGGTGACCAGTGCCGCGATGGCCATCGAGGAGATAGCAGGGGCATCTAGTGTTCCGCTGCGGAGTCCACGCTGCTGACCGCCACCATGAATGAGAGGTTCAAGCAAAGCTTCACGGCTCACCACCAGAGCACCAACACCTGGCACAGAACCGAACTTGTGGCCGGAAATGCTCAGGGCTACGAGCCCCGCATTTCCGGTGGCACCTGACTCGGTTCTGATCTGAGCAAAGTTGATGGGGATGTGACCAAAAGCAGAGACAGCATCGATATGGAGCGGGACCTGGTGTTCCGCGGCGAGCGCGGCGATTTCAGTCACGGGCTGAATGGTGCCCACTTCGTTGTTTGCCCAGAGCATGGTGACAAGTGCCACTGCTGTGCCAGCGCGCTCGAGAGTGTCCTGGAGCTCGACAACATCGATGCGGCCTTGCTTGTCAACAGGAATCCACTCGAGTACGGCACCTTCGTGCTCTTGCAGCCAGAGCACGGTGTCGAGGGTGGCATGGTGTTCTGCCTCTGGAACAACAATGCGATTGCGCTTGGCGTCCTTCTCTACTGCAGCACGGAACAAGCCCACAAGGGCTAAGTTGATGGACTCTGTTCCCCCGGAGGTAAAGATGACTTCAATGGGTTGGCAACCAACCACAGTGGCGAGGTATTCACGAGCGTCTTCAACCAGTGCGCGGGCTGCTTGGCCATGACGGTGTACAGAAGAAGGGTTACCGGCATGCACCAAGGCGTCAGTGAAAGCTTTGGTAGCTTCGGGACGAACAGGGGTGGACGCTGCGTGGTCGAGGTACGCGACCATAGGTTCTCCCCTTTCGTCTGAACAACTGATTAACGGCTCACCTACGTGAGCGAAACACGGATGCAATCTATCTGGCTAGTCTATTTCGAGTGTCTATCCCTCCCTCACTCAAGAACCTTGGCGTGCGCATAACCCGTAGCGGTGGCGAGCTCAAGGTATTCAGCGACAGCGCTGAGGGTATTGACGTTCTGATCTATGACGCTGCGGGTAGTAACCACATTGCAGAACGTCACTCCCTGACCAAGGGCAAAGATGGCGTCTGGACAACTTCGAGCACGAAGCTCGTCCCTGGCGCGGAGTATTCCTTGCAGGCGTGGGGTCCAGCTGGTCCGCAGGATTCCTTCTCCGCTGAAGAACTTTTGATTGACCCCTATGCCAAGGGGCTGAGCCGTGTGGGCAACACCTGGCGGTCTGTCGTTGTTGACACCACCTTTGACTGGGGCACCTCCACTAAGCCACACACTCCGCTTGACCAGTCCGTGATTTACGAAGCTCATGTTCGTGGCTTGACCAAGATGCACCCCGGTGTTCCTCTCGAGCTGCGTGGAACGTATGCCGGTCTCGGCCACGAAGCCATGACGACCTACCTCAAGGACCTCGGCGTCACTGCTGTAGAGCTTCTTCCTGTGCACGCTTACCTTTCGGAAGAGCATCTACTCAGCCAGGGCGTGACCAACTACTGGGGTTACAACACCCTCAACTTCTTTACCCCTCACGCGTCCTACGCCACACAGGCAGCACGAGCTGAAGGACCATCCGCGATCCTTCGAGAGTTCAAGCAGATGGTCAAAGACCTGCACGAAGCTGGCCTTGAAGTCATTCTGGACGTGGTCTACAACCACACTGCAGAGGAAGGTAAGGGCGGACCACGCCTGAGCTTCCGGGGCCTCGATAACGCTTCGTACTACCGTCAGGACGAAGAGGGTAACTACATCGACACCACAGGGTGCGGTAACTCTCTCAATGCCTCTGTCCCTGCTGTTCAGCAGCTCATCCTGGATTCTCTGCGCTACTGGGCTGAAGAGACTCACGTGGACGGCTTCCGCTTTGACCTCGCTGTGACCCTGGGCCGCGACGATAAGGCCGAGTACCAGAAAGACCACCCCCTTCTCGAAGCAATCCGCACTGACCCCATCCTGTCCACCACCAAGCTCATTGCTGAGCCCTGGGATGTGGGCATGGGTGGCTGGCAGACCGGAAACTTCGCTGATGGCTGGCACGAATGGAACGACCGCTACCGGGACCGCATTCGCAACTTTTGGCTTCCTGACATTGCACAGGCGCGTGAGACGGGCATTGCTCCGACAGGCGTGGGTGGTTTTGCCACTCGCCTGGCGGGTTCCAGCAACACTTTCTCCGCTGAGCGCGGCCCCGTTGCTTCGGTGAACTTCATCACCGCACACGATGGCTTCACGCTCAACGACCTCACGATGTACAACTACAAGCACAACATTGGTAACGGTGAAGACAACCGTGATGGAGTTAACGACAACCGTTCGTTCAACCACGGCGTAGAAGGTCCCACCGATAACCCTGACATCATCGCTGCACGACGTCGCACCATGCGCAACCTGATGGGCACACTGATGCTGTCAGCTGGCATTCCGATGATTACCGCTGGTGATGAGTTTGGTCGCACCCAGCACGGCAACAACAATGCCTACTGCCACGACTCTCCCCTGACCTGGGTCAATTGGGAACTTCAGGAGTGGCAGCAGGACATGCTGGCCACCACCAAGCACTTGGCCAAGATGCGCCGCGAGCATCCTGCTTTGCGTCCCACCAAGTTCGGTGTCTTCGGCGAGCGCATTCCCAGTGCCAGCCAAGTTGATTGGTACAACACTCAGGGCGAGATGATGGAGAACGAGGATTGGGAAGATCCTCACAACCGTACGCTCCAGTATGTGGCCGCCAGCACTCCTGAGAATGAGCCTTTCAACCGCATTCTGATGATCATTCACGGTACGGAACAGCCCACCTCGGTGGTCGTTCCCAAGCACGACGGCGTGCAGTTCTATGAGCCCCTGTGGTTCAGCCCACACCACACTCCTCGTGAGGTTCCTGGCGTCCTGCGTCCCGGTGAGACCTTCAAGCTCACCGGCACCTCGATTTTGTTGTTCAACGCAGCGAATTAGTCGTTACCTCAGCGTCATAAATATGCGCTAGTTTTCGTTTATGGAACCCTCCTCCATCGGACGCTTGCCCATTCTCGATGTCACCCCTGATTTGGGCGTGCCTGAGCTCACTCCCAAGGCCTACGTGGGAGAGGTTGTGCCCTTCGGTGCCAGTTGCTTCCGTGAGGGCCATGACGTCATTGGAGTTGCACTTCATCTGCGTGCACCGGATGGGAAATCCAGCCGCATTGAGATGACCTCGGTTGCTCCCGGCACTGACCGCTGGAGCGCCCAAGCACAGCCAGATAAAGCGGGTATGTGGACATTTACCATCGAGTCCTATTCCGATGACTACGCCACCTGGCATCACAATGCCGAGGTCAAGATTCCTTTGGGACTCGATGTGGAGCTCATGCTCACTATCGGATCGCAGCTCTTTGCCCGCGCGTCGAAAGAAGCTTCACGCACCGCTGCAACCCGGAAGAAGCTTGCTGCACTTGCTGAAACACTTGCCGACACTTCTGTTGATCCCCTCATCCGCTTCTCTCAGGCAGAGGGCGACGCAGTAGACAAGTTGCTGGCTGGAGCACCTATCTCAAGCTTGGAAACCTTCTCTACTGAGTACCAGCTCCTGGTTGAGCGCACCGTTGCCGGAAATGCCAACTGGTATGAATTCTTCCCACGTTCCGAGGGTGCCACGCAGAATGCTGATGGCAGCTGGGTTTCAGGGACTTTCCGCACTGCCGCACAGCGCCTGCCTGCCGTGGCCAAGATGGGCTTCAACGTTTTGTACATGCCACCAATTCACCCCATTGGAACGCTGAACCGTAAGGGACCCAACAACACCCTGGTAACCAAGCCAGGAGATCCTGGTTCCCCCTGGGCTATCGGCTCTGCCGATGGTGGCCATGACGCTATTCACCCTGACCTGGGTGACTTCAAGGACTTTGCTTTCTTCGTCAAGGAAGCAAAGAAGAACGGCATCGAGGTTGCTCTCGACTTAGCCCTCCAGGCAGCTCCTGACCACCCTTGGGTCACCACAAACCCCGAGTTCTTCACTACCCTCCCCGATGGCACGATTGCCTACGCAGAGAACCCTCCCAAAAAATACCAGGACATCTACCCGGTCAACTTCGATAACGAACCTGAAGGTATTCGTGCTGAAGTACTCCGTGTGGTGCTGTTCTGGATTTCCAAAGGCATCAACATCTTCCGCGTGGACAATCCCCACACCAAGCCCGTGCATTTCTGGGAATGGCTGATCAGGACCGTCAACGCTCAACACCCTGATGTTGTTTTCCTGGCTGAAGCCTTCACTCGTCCTGCCATGATGCAGGCCCTGGCCAAGGTGGGGTTCCAACAGTCCTATTCCTACTTCACCTGGCGCAACACTAAGTGGGAGCTGGAAGAGTTCTTCCGAAGCATCTCCGGCGACACCGCCGACTTCATGCGCCCGAACCTCTTCGTGAACACCCCCGACATCCTCACCGAATACTTGCAATTCGGTGGCCCTGCCGCGTTCACGATTCGTGCAACCCTGGCTGCCACAGCAGCTCCCCTCTGGGGCGTCTACACCGGGTTCGAACTGTTCGAATCAGTTGCCCGCCCTGGTGCTGAGGAATACATCGACAACGAGAAGTTCGAATACAAGAACCGAGACTGGGCAGCTATTGAGAAGGAAGGTACTTCTCTCGCGCCCTTCCTCACCACACTGAACAAGATCCGAGCAGAGCATCCCGCTCTCGGTCAACTGCGTAACATCACGATTCAGCACACCGACGATGACGCAATCTTGGCTTATAGCAAGCACCTTGATGCACAGTTCACTGGCACCGGTAAGAACGACACTTTGATCATGGTGGTCAATACGGACCCGCACTCGGTGCGCGAGACCACAATTCACTTAGACCTCACCACTCTGGGTGCCACACACGGAGATGCCATCACCGTGACCAACCTGGTTACCGGCGTGGAATGGGTGTGGGGCGCTGACAACTACGTCCGCCTCGATCCCTTCACCGAGCCTGTTCACATCTTGCACGTGAGCAAGGTGAATTGATGACCGAGAAGAAGCCAACAAAGAAAGCAGCGCCCAAACACGCTGCAGAGAAGACAACACCTGTGAAGAAGACAGTCACAAAGACCAAGGGCGCCACTGAGTGGCACACCCCTTCACTGGACGACGGTCTGCTTGCCTGGGTTGCCCAAGGCAGCCACTACGACCCTCACAGCGTGTTGGGCCAGCATCTCATCCCTGTTGAGGGCTCCAAGGACTCTGTCACTGTGATTCGCACCCGTCGCCCTCTGGCAACAGAGGTAATTGCCATTCTGGGCAGCAAGGCACGTATTGAGCTCGCGCATGCAGGTCACGGCATCTGGGAAGGTGCACACACTCTGGGACTCACCGACTACGTCATCGAGACTCGTTACCCCGATGGTGCGCAGTGGATTGCTGAAGATGGCTACCGCTTTGCCCCTACCGTGGGTGAACTGGACCTGCACCTGATCCGCGAAGGTCGCCACGAGCGTCTCTGGGAAGTTCTCGGTGCGCGTTACATTGGCCACGGCGGGGTCAAGGGCAACGTTCAAGGCACAGCGTTCGCTGTGTGGGCTCCCAACGCCAAGGCAGTTCGGGTCAAGGGAACCTTCAACAGTTGGAATGGCGAAGCTCATTCCATGCGCTCTCTGGGCGCCAGCGGCGTGTGGGAACTCTTTGTTCCTGATGTACACCCAGGAGAGACCTACAAGTTCGAAATCCTCACCCAAGCCGGCAGCTGGGTTGAGCGTGCAGACCCGATGGCCCGCCAAACCGAGTGCCCACCCCTGACCGGCTCCATCATTGCTCACTCTGCGTACAAGTGGGGTGACAAGAAGTGGATTACCAAGCGCGACAAGACTAAGGCGCACGAAGCTCCGATGAGTATCTACGAGCTCCACGTGGGCTCGTGGCGTCAAGGGCTCTCGTATCGCGAGCTGGCAGACGACCTCATTGGTCACGTCCTGGAGACGGGCTTTACGCACGTGGAGTTCATGCCCCTTGCTGAGCACCCTTATGGACCCTCCTGGGGATACCAAGTCACCGGTTACTACGCCCCCACCGCGCGTTTTGGAAACCCTGAAGACCTCAAGTATTTGGTTGACCGTCTCCACGATGCCGGTATTGGCGTTCTGCTGGACTGGGTTCCTGGCCACTTCCCCAAGGATGAATGGGCACTGGCTCGTTTCGATGGTCAGCCGCTCTATGAGCATGCAGATCCCCGCAAGGGTGAGCACCCCGACTGGGGAACCTACATCTTTGACTTTGGTCGCAATGAAGTGCGCAACTTCCTCGTTGCTAACGCGCTGTATTGGATTGAAGAATTCCATATTGATGGTCTGCGTGTGGATGCAGTCGCATCCATGCTCTATCTCGATTACAGCCGCGAAGATGGCCAGTGGCTGCCTAACCAATTCGGAGGGCGAGAGAACCTCGAGGCAATCAACTTCCTCCAGGAAGCCAATGCCACGGTTTATAAGCACCACCCGGGCGTGACCATGGCTGCCGAAGAATCCACGTCGTGGGGCGGTGTTACTGCGCCCACTGAAGGCGGCGGATTGGGCTTCGGTTTCAAGTGGAACATGGGCTGGATGCACGACAGCTTGGAATACATCCACACCGACCCGATGTATCGCGAACACCACCACTGGGACATCACATTCTCGTTCCAGTATGCGTTTAGCGAGAATTTTGTGCTACCCATCTCTCACGATGAGGTTGTCCACGGCAAGGGATCCCTCCTTGCCAAGATGCCCGGAGATCATTGGCAGAAGCTTGCCAATATGCGTGCCTTTCTCGCATTTATGTGGGGCCACCCTGGCAAGCAGTTGTTGTTCATGGGCCAAGAATTTGGACAGCCTTCCGAGTGGAGCCAAGAACGCTCACTCGACTGGTGGATTCTGGATCAGCCAGCCCACCAAGGTTTGCAGCGCATGGTGAAGCAACTCAACACTGTCTACAAAGAAACCCCTGCGCTCTGGGAGCGCGACAGCGACCCCGAGGGTTTCCAATGGATTGATGGCGCAGACAATGCTCGCAATGTGGTCTCTTTTGTCCGTTACGACAAAAAGGGCAACGCCCTGGCTGTCGTTGCAAACTTTGCCGGCAACCCTCACAACGACTTCCAGTTAGGCCTGCCTTCCGGTGGCGTCTGGACAGAGTTGTTCAACTCAGATGCAGCCGACTTCGGAGGTTCCGGAGTGGGCAACATGGGCAAAGTAACTGCAGTCAAGGAACAGTGGAACAACTTCGAGCACTCCGCTCGAATCACCGTTCCACCCTTGGGTGTTCTGTTCTTCTACAAAAGCGCGAAGTAAGGCTTAGTAGAGCAGGTTCGTCAACCGCATGCGTGCAGTGTTGACGGCAGGGTCGGTCAGACCCACAACCTCAAAGAGGTCTAACAGTCGCGCACGAACGGCATTCTTGCCGTCCTGATCAATCTTGGGGAACAACACAAGCAAGCGATCAAAGGCGTCATCAACATGACCGCCAGAAACATCAAGGTCAGCAACGTCAAGCTGCTGCTCTAACCCGTCAGGGTGGGCAGCAGCAGCTGCACGAATATCTGCCATTGCCTTGCCCTGGAGACGGTGGAGCAGGGAAATCTGCGCCAGACCTGCCTTTGCTTCAGCATCATTGGGGTTCTGCTTCAGTGCCTTCTCCCACGCAGCAATAGCTGCGGGGTAATCCGCGCGCTCTGCAGCATCAAAGGCTTCTTGGTGCAGCGGAGGAAGTGCCGGTGCAGGCGGTGCAACAGGGGCACCCGTTTCCCCGGAAGAAATTCCTGCAGGCTTGGCAATACCGACGACGCCATTTTGTGCAGCAAGTTCGAGCACCTGCTCGAACAGGTTGAAAATGTCGGCTTCGCCGGCCACACCTGCGAAGAGAGGAAGTGGACGCCCAGCTAATACAGCAGCTGTGGTGGGAACTGTCTCTGCTTGGAATGCCTGAGTCAGTCCTGGGTTTTCTACCGCGTTGACGCGAACCAGAATCAGACGACCTTCGAAACCGATGACGAGTTTTTCCAGGATGGGCGAAAGTTCAGCACACTGAGGCGCTTCCTCCGCCCAGAGGTCCACAATGACCGGAACCTGGTTAGACAAATCCAGAATCGCCGTGAAGTTGGCATCGGTACCTTCGAGCACGAGCTGAGGCACCGGAACCTGAGCACCGGCAGAGACAGGACCAGACTCTTCACCCGGAGGACGGGTGCCCCCGGCAGTGTTGACAGAACCCTGCTTGGGTTTGTTCACGAGGGAACTGAGATCAACGGCACCACGAAGGTTGGGAAGTGACGGTAATGACATTAGAGCCCCCTAGCCGAGATAAGACCTTGGGTGTATCCGAGGAGACGAATCTTGTCCTTGCTGCCCAGTGGTGGCACATAGAAAGCCAATTCCAAACCGTAGGTCGACTCAATGCCTGTGGTTGAGGTGCTCACACCACTGAGAATCTTTGCCAGACCCTCAGGGCTGACCGAGGCACCTGTCTGTGTCGGACGCACGGTCTCAACCTCGTTGAGACCAACCGTCACAATGGCACCAGAGTCCATCGTGGCAAGACCCAAGGGTTGACCAGAACCGGAGTTCTGACTGAACTCGAGAGAGGCATTTTCTGCAACAGAAGCAGCCTTCTGTGACTTGTAATCCTTACCAACTTGAGTGACCAAGGTATCCGAAGTGAAATCAAAGAGACCGTAGTAAGGACTTTCGGCCCCTTGAGTCAGCACAGAACCATAGGCAGCTGAAAGCTGGTCAGGTGAGATGAGCAGCAGCTTGGAATCTGCCGGAACCAAAGCTGAACCCACATTGGCTGGAGCGACGGTGGGGACCTGCGCATTGGGCTCCAGAGTCACCATGTACTCCACGTGATAATTCTCACGAGGTGAGTTCTGAATCATCATGATTCCCATGGTGGGAACCGAGGGGTCTTGCTCATTCTGAACGACCGCAATCACCTGACGTGGCCAGGTAGCAGTTGCTTGAGGCATGGTGAAAGTAATGGGCGAAGCAGCAAGTTCTGGCAATGCTGCAACACTGGAATCCGTCTTCCGGATGGAGTAATTGGCAGCGCGAATTTCCTGTGCTGGACCAATCAATCGAGTTGCGGACAGTGCAGGATCGAGTGCAACGTCTGCCGCGGTGACAGTCTCAGAAATTTTGCTGAGAATGCGTTGCAACTGACGTTCGGTAACGGCAGGAGGCTGACCGTCGATCTCGACTGATTGAGTGGCGGTCGGTGTTGGTTGAACAACACCCTGACCTGAGTTGTATGGGCTACACGAGCTCAATCCGACGGTCAGGACACCAGCGAGACCAAGAGCAATAAAGCTCGAGCCGCGTGAAATACCGCGACGACCCTTAGGTGCTGCACTCACCAAAGATTTTGGTGTGGGCATCCGCAGCGCGCGTGGCTTAGGTGGCTTGGGAAGCTTTCCACGGCGACGAGGACCCTGAGAGTTACGGTCATGACGCAATGCCCACAGGTACAGAACAAGTCCAACCAAGGCGAGGGCGCCACCGCCAATGATGAATCCGGTAGCAAAAGGAATCCGGCTGGGCAGCGGCCACGCAATGGTGACATTACCTGGCGCATCTGCCGTGCCGTTAGAAGCGATGATGGCCGACATTCCGTTGTCCAAGAACGTAGGCAAGGTTGCGGTGGACTTTCCCACCATCTCGCCAAGCCACAGGTCGCTACCCGCGGGAGTCAGAATGGGCTGTTCGGTCAGTGCAGGAGTTTCTAGGTTGGCGGGTTCAACAACCTTCGACTTACCTTCACCAAAAACAAAGTCGCTCTTTTTGGTCGAGTACTTCAGAACGTCATAGTCGTCAGTGCCAATCCACGCAGCAACATCTTCAGTTCGGCCGAAACCAACAAAAGTTTCCTTGGCCCCTGAGACCGTGATGACAGGATTGGTGCCGTGCAGCGTCAGAGTCTTACCGTCGATCACGAGATAAGGAGCGTTGGGTTCCACAGTGGTGGTGAGAGTGGTGTATTCGTCGCCCGCAAAGAATACTTTTTGAACGACACCCACGCCCAGCAACACAGCAGCCACGGTGAACACACCAATGGCAATAAGGAACCGCACGATTTGTCTCCTCCACGCATGTACGCATGACACCAGAACCGGTCAGGTGCGTCACGTTAAGTCACTGTCAAAGATACCGGAAATGCCCGAGCCAAACCTGTGAGGGGGCTTAAGCCCCCTCTGCAGAGAGCGTCGACCTCAAGAGCTGGGTAGACTCACACAGTTGGAATTTCCCCGAAATACGGGGCTATGGAGGTCACCGGTGGCAACGGAAGAATCGTTTTCACGCGTACTGCGCGGATACGACCCCGCTGAGGTTGACCCTCTCGTCCAGAAGCTTCGTCGTGAATTGCTCAGCGCGAAGACACTTCACGATGAGACCACTGCACAACTCAAAGATCTCGAAGCTCGGTATGCCGAACTCGAACTTGAGATAGGTGTGAAGAGCACTCCCACCATTGAGGGCTTGAGCACCAAGCTCAACAACAAACTCAAAAAAGCAGACAAGATGGCTGCTGAGATTGTGCGTCGCGCTGAAAGTGATGCGCTGTTTATTCGCTCTGCTGCAGAAAAAACCTCGAGTCAGTTCATTGAAGCTGCTCGGGATGGCTTTGAACAGGCACGCACCTCCGCACAAGCGTTAGCTCAGTCAATGGAAGCTGACGCTCGTGCACTCGCAGAGCAGATTGTGACAGAAGCTCAGCAAGAGTCTGCGGAAATCATCGCAGCAGGGCAGGAAGAAGCACAACGCATGCGTGGTGAAGCTTCGACTATTGCCGCCAATCTTCGTGCAGAGAGTCGCAACGATGTTGCTCGGTTCATGGCTGAAGCCCAACGTGAAGTTGAAGAGCTCAAGCTCGTCCTTGCCACCAACAGCAATTCCACTGTCAACGATGAGATCTTGAGTATCTTGAAGCTCAATGCTGACGGCGCCGCTGTGCGTGCAGAGATGGAAGCAGAGCTGCAGGTCCGCCACCAAGAATCTGTCATGCAGACCGAAAAATACATCGGTGCGGCAGAAGCGCAGCTTGCCACCGCACGAACTCGTCTTCGCGCTGTCGAAGCAGAAATAGACACAGTTCAGGTCGATGCAACTCAGAGTGCCCACGCGCTCGTCGAGCAGGCCCGTGTGAAAGCGGAAACTGAGCAGGCAAGTGCAGACAAGCTTGCTCGTAAGAAGATTGCTGACGCAGAGAAGTATGTGGCTGCGGTTCTGACCTCAATCTATGCGCAACTCGAAGGAATTCGTGTGGAGCGGGAAGCCGTCGCAGCGTACTTTGACGCACTACGGTTGGAGTTACAGCAATCACTCGGTGATGCTGACTCGACGAAGAAACTAGAGAACTAAAAGGAGCCCTCCCGATGCGCATTCAGAATGCTTTCCGCGCTGGATTAATCGGCAGCTTGGGCGTAGGCCTCGGCATTGTGCTGATGACGGCAGTTCAGTCTCTGGCTACAGTCCTCACTTACATCTTCATTGCCCTCTTCCTGTCACTGGGTCTCGACCCCGCTGTGAAGTGGCTCACGAGTAAGAAACTTCCCAAGTGGGCCGCTATTTTAACGGTCGTCATCGTCGTAGTCGGTGCTGTTGCTGGAATTCTTATTGCAATTGTCCCCATGATGGTGGATCAAATTATTTCGCTGTGGAACACTCTCCCGGCAGAAATTACCTCATTGAAGACCAAAGACTGGATTGCTCTGATCAACACCCAGTTTGGAAGCTTCATCGATGTCAACCAGGTCATCACTGAGGTTGGAAAGTTCTTTGGAGATCCTTCTAACATCAGCAAGATCGCCGGTGGCGCACTGGCAGTGGGCGTGGGCGTAGCCAACGCTCTCACTGGCACGCTGATTGTTGTGATCTTGACCTTGTACTTCACCGCTTCTCTTCAGACCATCAAGAACACTGCTTACTCCCTCGTTCCTCAGAGCAAGCGTGAGAAGTTCATCGAGATGAGTGAAGAAATCACTGGCGGTGTGGGCAAGTACGTCGTCGGCCAGATTGCATTGGCAGCTCTCAACGGCATCCTGGCGTTCATCATGCTAAACCTCATTGGTGGAAAGCAAGCACTGCTGTTTGCCTTCCTCGCCTTCCTCTTCGCCCTGATTCCTCTTATTGGTACGGTGATGGCATCCATCATCGTGACCCTAGGTCAGCTCGTTCTGGCAGATGGTCAGGTTGCCCTGATCATTGGCATCTACTTCCTGATCTATATGCAGGTAGAGGCGTATGTGTTCAGCCCGAAGATCATGAACAAAGCGATTTCTATCCCCGGCTCCATCGTGGTGATTGCCGCGCTAGCTGGTGGAACACTGATGGGCATCCTGGGTGCGCTGGTGGCTATCCCCATCGCGGCATCCATTGTGCTGATTATTAAAGAAGTCGTTATCCCCGCCCAAAACGAGGCGTAGTACTTCTTTCAGCTAGTCGCTAGAACCAGCGACATCGCCATCCCACCATTCAGGCAGGGGGGCTGCAGCAGGGTTGACTCGTTTAACGATTTCGTTGAGCACACGCTTAGTTTGGTTCTCCCCCACCCACAGGTGCTTGCCACCTTCCACTTCGACGATGTCGATGTGGGACACGGAGGAAAAACGTTCACGCGCTTCAGGGCCTTGTAAATAGTCATCCAGCTCGGGAACGAGTGCAATGAGCTGGCGGTAATCGCCATTCCAGGCTGCCACCTCGTCTGCCGTTGCACGGTGCAGCGGTGGCGAGAGAAGAATCGCACCATCAATGGCGTGCTCTCGGCCATACTTCAACGCTAACTCGGTTCCGAAAGACCAGCCCACCAACCAGGGGTGAGGAAGTCCTCGCTCGGTCACAAAAGCCATTGCAGCAGCAACATCTGCTTGCTCATCAATACCATGACCAAACTCGCCATGGCTTTGCCCCCGAGCGGACTTGGTCCCGCGGGTGTTGAAACGCAAAACAGCAATGTTGGCCAGTGCTGGAAGACGACCAGATGCCTTGCGCAGGATATGCGAGTCCATGAAACCGCCGGCCGTTGGCAACGGGTGCAAAGTAACGAGCGTGGCAACAGGTGAACCGCCGACTGGCATCGCCAGCTCCCCCACCAACGTGAGGCCATCGCTGGTGTGAAGTTCGATTTCTTCACGGTGTGCCGGCAGGTTGATCCCGCCACGAATTTCTGTAGACAACTGTTAGCTCACTTTCCAGCAGGCCTCGTGCCAGTGGCGACGAGCTTCTAAATCAGCCTGGTCTCCCAGAATGCCATCGTTACGCCAGGCAACGAGGTGAGAAACGCCTGGAGCGATCTCGAGAGAGCAACCAGGACAGGTGTAGCTCTTGGTGGCATTCACCGCAGAAATCGGCTGCACAGTCCACTGACGGCCTGAACGCACTTCCGTGCGACGCCAGCCAGTAGTCAGACGTTCCACGTCAAGAGGCTCGTATTCAGCCTCACGCTTGCGCGAACGATTGTTGCGCGCCATTAGTACCAGTGAACGGCTTCAGAGTGTGCCCATGCACCACAGGGTGAGCCATAGCGGCCTTCGATGTAACGCAGGCCCCACTCAATCTGAGTAGCGGGGTTTGTCTGCCAGTCATCAGCCACAGTGGCCATTTTCTCCCCGGGGAGAGACTGAGGGATGCCGTAGGCACCGCTGCTGGTGTTGTGTGCATACACATTCCAGCGAGATTCGCGGTTCCAGAGTGCAACGAGGCAGTCATATTGCTCCATGCCCCAGCCACGTGCCTTCACTGCAACCAAGCCCATGGCTTGTGCAGTGTCAGGATCTGGAATTCCTGCTGCAGGAGCGGTTGCTGATGCCTTGGCTGCTGCGCGTCCAGTGACGGAAACGGCATCACGGCCTGCTGCAGTTGTGTAGGTTCCGTCAATGCTGACCTCTTGGCCATCTTTCATGACAGAGACAGCAGGAATGTAATACGGAGATGCCACAGCACCTGAGTAGGGATCCACAACGTTGACCAAGAGCAAACCGATAGTGATCATGAACGCGGCCGAAAACAGACCAACCGAGCGTTGTGAGGGAAAAAGAGTGGGCATGACTAAGCGAGGACGAACAACAGAAACAGATGCCAAACGCACCTTTGACTTGTTCGCGGAGTCACGTAACGAGCGGACGACCGAATGGTCTGACGCGCGCGCTACTTCTGAATGCCTACCCACAGTTATCCGATTTTAGCCCAGAAGGCTGTGAATCAGCCAGCACAGTGGCTCTGAACAGGGGTTTTAGTTGTTTCCGAGGGAAAGTAGAAGGTCAACCAGAGCGTCGAGCACGGCATCGACTTGACCCTCGTCGTAACCACCACGTGCGGCGCGGAAGGTCACCGAGCGAACATCTGCAACAGAAAGTGGCTCACCCTGAAGGAGATAAGCGGTGACGCGCTCTGCAAAAGCATCCACATCCTTGACGGCATACCCCTGTGTGAAAATTCCCACACGAGTGAAGCGGTGCTTGGGGCTTCTCGAGAAGCGTGCAGTGAGAACAGCCGAGGTTTGGCTAGCTTGTTCTAGCCACGCAGCTTCACCCATGGTGGCCAGGGCAACTGCTCGCTCACGTTCAGCAAAGGCAGTTTCGAGGCGCTCGAGTGCTCCGTCTACGTGACGGGTGGAATAACCACCCTTATGCAGAGCGAAAGACATGTCGCGAATTGCGTGAGAGGTCAGAGTGGAGGCCCCTGCGATGTTGCTGTCATAGGCAACTCGAGCTTCAGCAATGAAGGCGTCCACTTCAGCAGTGTTGTAACCGCGCGTGCCACGCTTCACGCGGGGAAAAGTCATACTCACAAGACTTATTGTTTCAGAGAATTCTGTGCGTTAGTGCACAACAAGTGAATAGATAACGAAAGTAACGAGGGCGGACGGCAAGATGGAGTCCAAACGGTCCAAGAAACCACCATGGCCTGCCAACCACGAGCTCATGTCCTTCACGCCGATAGTGCGCTTAATGTGGGACTCCCCTAGGTCGCCCAACGTGGCGGTAACCAAGATGATGGGGCCCAGGATCAAACCAAACCACCAGGGCTGGCCAATCATGAAGATGCTGAGCAATACCGCAGCAATGATGGCCGCAAGTGCTGCCCCTGCAAAGCCTTCCCACGTCTTCTTAGGACTGATCTTGGGAGCCATCAAGTGCTTTCCAAAGTTCAATCCGCTGGCATAAGCACCGGTATCCACCGAAACCACAACGATGAGGAATGCCAGTGTCCACCACTGACCATCGGGTTTCGCCACTAAGGCAACGGCAAAACTACCCAGCACAGTGACATAGGCCTGCACGAAGGTAGCCGCCAGGAAGTCTTTACGCAGGCTGACGTCTGCTGTGGCGTGATAATTACGCTTGATTTCAATCAGGCGCCACGCAGTAACAAAGAACACACCCACGAGGGCAACACCGAGCGCAGCGAAGATTCCGAAGAAATACGCGATAGGAACAGCGGCAACTGTTGTGATTGCTGTGGGAATGCGTGGAACACGACGACCCATGGCATGCAACGCGGTTGCCAGCTCAACAGCTGAGATGCCCAGCAGAACGGCAGCAAAGAGCATGAACAGGTTCTTATCCACCAACAAACTCAGGAGGAGAAGTCCACCCAGCACAATGCCGATGCCTATAGCGCCGAGTAAATTGCGCCCAGACTTGGCCTTGATGCGTTCGTTTGTCTTTTCAAACTGCATCCGGCGAGCTTCCAGCTGACGCTCGAAGTCTGCACGAGTAGCCCTCAATTGGGCATGCAACTCTCCAGCAGGATTTCTCCTGCTGTGTTCATCGCGGTTGGGATTCTCGTTCATGGCAGTGGCCAGAGCAAGGACTAAACCTTGAGGAGTTCAGCTTCCTTGTGCTTGAGCGCGTCATCGATAGCGTCAACATACTTCTTGGTGAGAGCTTCGAGTTCCTTCTCACCACGAGCACGTTCGTCATCGCCGAGCTCGCCCTTGAGTGCGTCGATGCCATCCTTGGCACTGCGACGGATGTTACGCAAGGAAACCTTGGCATCTTCGGCCTTGGTCTTGACGATTTTGACGTATTCCTTACGACGCTCTTCAGTGAGCTCAGGCATGGTCAGACGGATCACGTTGCCATCGTTAGTAGGGTTTGCGTCCAGGTTGGGAACGTCACGCAGTGCCTGCTCGATGTCGCGAAGTGCAGTCTTATCGAAAGGGGTAATGAGCAGGGTGCGAGCTTCTGGGTTCTGCATCGAAGCTAGCTGCGCCAACGGCGTGGGGCTGCCGTAGTAGGTAACCATGACCTTCTGGAACATGGCGGGGTTGGCGCGGCCGGTGCGCACGCTCGAGAAATCTTCTTTGGCTACGTCAACAGCCTTGGCCATGCGCTCTGAGGCATCTGACAGTACTTCCGCAATCACGGTAACTCCTTGAAATTTGGTGCGATAGAGCCAGTCTAGTTGGTGACCAGCGTGCCGATCTTTTCACCCAGAATGGCTTTGGTGATGTTGCCTGAAGGCTCCATGCCGAAGACACGCATAGGCATCTTGTTATCCATGCAGAGGCTGAAAGCTGTGGAGTCGACGACCTTGAGGCCACGCTTGAGGGCGTCACGGAACGTGACGGACTCCAGCTTCTCGGCACTGGGGTCTGTCTTGGGATCTGCGGTATAGACACCGTCGACACCATTCTTGGCCACGAGAACCTCATCGGCGTGAATTTCGAGTGCACGCTGTGCAGAAACAGTGTCGGTGGAGAAGAAGGGAAGACCAGCACCGGCACCAAAGACGACAACGCGCCCCTTTTCCAGGTGACGAATAGCGCGCAAGGGTAGGTAAGGCTCTGCAACCTGGCTCATCGCGATTGCAGACTGCACACGAGTGGCAGCTCCTGCCTGCTCTAAGAAGTCCTGCAGTGCCAGAGCGTTCATCACGGTACCGAGCATGCCCATGTAGTCCGCACGTGCACGGTCCATTCCGCGCTGAGAAAGCTCAGCACCGCGAAAGAAGTTACCACCACCGACAACTACGGCAATATCAACGTGTTCTGAGGCTGCAGCGATTTCGCGCGCAATAGCGCTGACCACGTCAGGGTTTACACCCAGACCGCCACCACCGAATGCCTCACCCGAAAGCTTGAGTAGAACTCGACGGCGGGTGTGTGTCGGCATGAGAATCCTTATCTAAAAGCAGTGGCGCTAGAGACCAATTTACACTGGCAAGCTCTCAAGAAATACGCCGGCACACATGAAAGAAGCCCGATCCTTATCGGACCGGGCTTCTTTACGAGTATTTCTAACGACTATGCGCCAACCTTGAAACGAGCGAAGCCCGTGACAGTGATGCCAGCGTTGTCGAGGACCTGCTGGACCTTGAACTTGTTGTCGCGAGAGTATTCCTGCTCGAGCAGAGCAATCTGCTTGATGTAGGCAGAGATACGACCGTCAACGATCTTCTCCAGCTGAGCTTCGGGCTTGCCCTCGTTACGGCTGATCTCAGTAACGATTGCGCGCTCCTTCTCGATGTCCTCTGCAGGAACATCTGCGCGGCTCAGGTACACAGGGTCAGCGAAGGAGATGTGCTGTGCAATTGCACGAGCAGTCTCTGCGTCGTCACCGGTGTAAGCAACCACAACACCAACCTGAGGAGGAAGGTCCTGGCTGGTCTGGTGCAGGTAGATGGAGAACTTGTCACCGCTGAATGCAGCGAGACGACGAAGTTCGATCTTCTCGCCGAGGATTGCTGCCTCATCTGCGATGAGTTCTGCAACGCTCTGCGAACCTGCAGCTGCTGCGAGGCCTGCGTCAACCGAAGTTGCGCCAGCTGCGGAAACTGCGTCGAGAACCTTCGCTGCGAGTGCAACGAACTTGTCACCCTTAGCCACGAAGTCGGTCTCGCAAGCGAGCTCGATCATGGTTGCAGAGCCGTTCTCTTCCTTGGCAGCAACGAGGCCTTCGCTGGTAGAGCGGTCGGCACGCTTCGCGTTACCCTTTGCTCCCTTGAGACGAAGAATCTCGGTTGCCTTCTCCAAGTCACCGTTTGCTTCGGTGAGTGCGTTCTTTGTGTCGACCATGCCGGTGCCGAGGCGCTCGCGCAGAGTCTTGAGGTCTTCCATGCTGAAAGATGCCATAGTTCTAGCTCCTAATTAAGGCTTGAAAGGGAATTTATTCTGCTGCGGGCTTCTTGGCAGCAGGCTTCTTAGCGGCAGGCTTCTTTTCTGCAGCGTCAGCCTTGGGAGCAGCAGCCTTCTTTGCAGCAGGCTTCTTCTCAGCAGCAGCCTCAGCGACTACTTCTTCAGCAACAACTTCAGCAACTGCCTCAACGACAGCAGCTTCAACAGCTACCTCAGCAGCAGGTGCGCCAGCTTCGAGGAGTTCGCGCTCCCACTCAGCCATAGGCTCTGCAGCTTCGCCCTCAGCAGGCTTCTGGTGGCGCTGGATCAGGCCCTCAGCTACTGCATCAGCGATAACACGGGTCAGCAGACCGACAGAGCGGATTGCGTCGTCGTTACCGGGGATGGGGTAAGTCATCTCGTCGGGGTCGCAGTTGGTGTCGAGGATACCAATGACGGGGATACCAAGCTTCTTTGCCTCCTGGATTGCCAGGTGCTCCTTCTTGGTGTCTACTACCCAGATAGCGGAAGGGGTCTTGGTCAGGTTGCGGATACCACCGAGGCTCTTGTGGAGCTTGTCGAGTTCACGCTTCTTGATCAGGAGTTCCTTCTTGGTGAAGCCACTCTTTGCGGTGTCTTCGAAGTCGAGCTCTTCGAGCTCCTTCATACGTGCGAGGCGCTGACCAACAGTGTTGAAGTTGGTGAGGAGGCCACCGAGCCAACGCTGGTTGACGTAAGGCTGACCTACGCGGGTTGCCTGCTCGAGGATTGCTTCCTGAGCCTGCTTCTTGGTACCGACGAAGAGGACGGTTCCACCGTGTGCAACGGTTTCCTTGACGAACTCGTATGCGTTGTCGATGTGCTGCAGAGACTGCTGCAGGTCGATGATGTGGATACCGGAACGCTCAGCAAGAACGAAACGCTTTACTTTCGGGTTCCAACGGCGGGTCTGGTGACCAAAGTGAACGCCGCTGTCGAGCAGCTGGCGGATTGTGACGACGGCCATGGCCATCTCCTTTTCTTGGCATGTTTTGTGCACAGCACAACTCATACCGCTTGCGGTTTTGTCGCAGGTAACCGGTTGGTTCCTGCCCTAGTGCCCGATGCAATTCCCGCGATTCTGATTGCTCAGATTCGACCGAAGGGTTTTGACATACGTGTTGGGCACGCGAAGTCACCCCATAAATGGAGTGCATCACCAGCATAACAGGCAAGATAGGGGTATGGCATCTTCAGCACCGGTCGCTCTCCCGCCCAGCATCTCCCCCAAGAACGCAGGTTTGGTGCTGACGGCACTGATTCTGGGTGCTGGTGTGGCCAACATGAACTTGGCCGTGGCAAACGTAGGCCTTCCCGACATTGGGCGCGACTTAGGCGCTTCACAAGCCGGGCTGAACGTTGTCGCTGTGGGCTTCTCCCTTGGCCTGGCTGCAACCGTGCTCTATTTGGGCGCACTGGGCGACCGCTATGGCCGCAAGCTCATGCTGATGGCCGGTCTTATCATTGGTGTTCCAGCGGCGTTTATGTCTGCCCTATCCCCCAACATTGAGATGTTGGCCCTGTCTCGCTTGATCGGGGGTTTTGCCGCCGGTATGGCCTATCCGACCACCCTGGCCTTAATTACGGCGTTGTGGTCTGGCCCTGCCCGCACCCGTGCGATTGCGCTGTGGTCCGCCATTGGCGCAGCCATGTCGGCTTCTTCCACACTGTTGGCCGGAGCAGTCTTGATGATTCTGCCCTGGGGATATTCCTTCTTGATTGCTGTGCCGTTTGCCGTTGTGGCGATCTTCCTGGTGTGGCGCTTGGTTCCTGCTCACGTCAATGAAACTACAGACAAGGTGGACCACCTCGGTGGTGTGCTCTCGGGAATCTTCATTGGAACACTGGTCCTGGGCATCAACTACATCGCACTCGACGGCCAGCTCGACATTGCCATCGGCATGCTGGGCGCGTCTGCAGTGACCGGTTTCTTGTTCTTCTGGCGCCAAAAGCGCGCCAGTGAACCACTGTTCGACCTGACCTATGCAGCACGGCCACCCTTTTGGGTGGCGGCTGTGTCCGGCATCATCGTCTTTGGATCCTTGATGGGTGCCATGTTTGTGGGACAGCAGTTCCTGCAAAATGTTCTGGGATACAACACCTTGCAAGCAGGACTCGCCATTATTCCGTCCGCACTTGCCATGGTGATTGTGGCCCCCTTCTCTAGCCGCATGATTGAGCACTACGGCTCACGCATCAC
The DNA here is from genome assembly GCF_029892845.1 of Aurantimicrobium minutum. Taxonomy (GTDB): domain Bacteria; phylum Actinomycetota; class Actinomycetes; order Actinomycetales; family Microbacteriaceae; genus Aurantimicrobium; species Aurantimicrobium minutum_B. Next base: position 424,838 of record NZ_JARXVT010000001.1, on the reverse strand, counting down.
CTTGCTGGTGGGATTCATTGTCTGTATGGCTGGGTTCTTGGTCATGCTCTTTGGTTGGAACATTCACACCCCCATTGCCATTGTGATCATCAGCTATGTCCTCATTGGTGCTGGTGTGGGCTTTGCTGGCACCCCAGCTAGCCATGCCCTAACCGACTCTGTTCCCGTCACCAAGGTGGGCATGGCTTCCGGAACCGGTGACCTGCAGCGTGACCTCGGTGGCTCCATCATGCAGTCACTTCTGGGCGCCATTCTGGGTGCCGGCTATGCCGCTGCGATTGCCAAGTCGATCTCAGCTGCACCTGCATCAACACAGGCAGAAATCACCACGAGCATTGGCGCAACACTGAAGAAGTCTTTCGGTAGCGCAGAGGACCTCGCCTCAAAGTATCCCGACTACAGCCAAGCCATCATTGAGGCAGCCAAGCAGTCCTTCCTGGATGGCGCGAACTGGGCATATGCCTCGGGCATCTTTGTGATGTTGATTGGCATGGTCATCACGTTCTTCTTCTTCCCCAAGAAGACCAAAGAGCGTGAACTCTATGCCGAGTATGCACAGCAGTCCTCCACAGTTCACTAGAGAGAAGTTTCTGCCCTAAAAGTAGCGACAGCGCTTCCCGTGTGACACTTCACCTCATGCTGTGAGGCATGTGGGGATTTCAGAACAACCTAGCCAAGCTGCTGGCAACAAGTCTGTTTAGTGTGGCCGTCGTGGTCACGCTCAACACAGCTCCCGCCCATGCCCTTCGGGCAGGGAGTTGGTCGTGGCCTGTGGTGGGCGGCCACACCATCTCCCACGGCTATGACGCACCGAGCGTTTTTTATGGCGCAGGGCATCGCGGGATAGACCTCGTAGCCGAAGTGGGGCAAGAAGTTCTTGCCCCTGCCGATGGCAAGGTGCACTTTGTGGGCACTGTGGTGGACCGTGAACTCATCTCACTGGATCACGGACAGTTTCTCTCCACCTTCGAGCCCGTGACATCACCACTGACCGAAGGTGAATCCGTCACTCGCGGGCAAGTAATTGGCACCGTCGCCATCAGCTCTCATTGCACCTGCCTCCATATGGGGGCGCGACAAGGCAAGGACTATCTCTCCCCGCTGGCCATGCTGGCATCTATCCCAGCAGCAGTATTACTGCCGTGGGATTAGCTAGGCAGGGTTGGACTTGTGCAGGGCAATGGCGTTGCGAATAGCGAAGCGCGCGCGCTTCCGGTCACCTGACGCGTCATAAGCCAGGCCTAAACGGCACCAGGCGCGCCAACTGGCAGGCTCTGCGTCGACAGCTGCTGCGTAGGCGGGGAACTCTTTATCCACATCAGAGCGAATAGGGCGACCACTGGGGCGATGAGGAAGGTCATCACCGGGTAATGCACCCTCAGATTCGAGGATGTTGACCAACTTGGTGGAGGAGATGCCAAACGCAATCTCTCGCCACAATGCCCAGGCTCCAACGAGCGGCAACACAATGAGTGCAATACCCATCACGATCGCAACAGGAACACCCGTGCTAATCATGACGATGCCCTGATAGGCCGCGGCCCACAAATACAGCGCAAGCAGCGCTGCCATCAGCACTGCTCCCAAAATGGCGCGCATGTTTAGAGGTTAATGACGCGGTCGAGACCGACGATTTTGCCCGACAGCCCAGGAAGTGCGCGAATAGCAGCCATGATGCCGGCTTCATAGGAGCGGTCAGAAAGCGTGGTGTGGGTAATGGTGACGGTTTCACCGTTGCCGCCGAAGATGACATCTTGCTTAGCAACGACGCCTTCCATGCGCAGGGAGTGCACGGGAACACCAGCGACAAGCTGACCACGAGCACGCTGATCTGCGTGAGGAGCCTGTACATCCTGGTCGCGGACTTTACCGATGCGCTCTGCAGTGCTCACAGCGGTTCCCGAAGGGGAATCAACCTTGTGGATGCCGTGCGCTTCGATGATCTCAATAGAGTCAAAGTGCTTGGCGGCCAGTGTTGCCAAGTGGGCAGAGAGGGCAGAACCCAAAGAGAAGTTGGAGATGAAAATCACGCCAACTTCGGGGTGAGACTCTATGAGGGGCTCAACCTGGTTGATGCGCTCAGCGGACCATCCTGAGGTGCCGATCATGATGGACTTGCCATTCTCCACAGCAAATTCCAGAACCTTGCGGCTGATCGAAGGCAGGGACACATCCACGACGATGTCAGCCACGAGCATCTCACTCAGATCACTCTGCGAACCCAACTGGGCAGCAAGCGTAAAGTCCTCTGATTCATTGATCAGACGGCAAACCAGTGAACCCAGTTTTCCTGAGGCACCAACGACGGCAACGGATGTAGACACAAGTCAAGTCTAGATTGTGTAGGCGTCAGGAATACCCGAACGCAGTTCAACTGGCAGGTGACCCAGGTCATTGTGGGAAACAAGTGCCCACGGACGTCCTGGACGCTGCTGCAAAACCGTAATTCCACAGTTCGCTTGATTCAGGGTGACCCACTTCCACGCAGGTGCTCCAAGGGCTTCCAGCACAAACCACGCAATGACGTTGTTGTGGGTGACGAGGAGGTCTGTTTCTCCCTGACGACCAGGAGCTAAAAACTCGGCAACAGCATCTGCCATCTGTGCAGAACCTGCCTCAATATCTGCCTCAGTGACCGATCCAAAGAAGGGATCAAACACCGACGGTGTTTCTTCACTCTTTCCGGCAGGAATGCAATCCATCAACAAAGCAGAAGGTTCGGTGGTGACACCCTGCATCTGCTCGCTCATCACGCGCACGGTTTCCCAGGCTCGCTCGAGTGGCGAATGCCAGACATGAGAGAACTCAACATCAGCCAAACGACGTCCCACTGCCTCTGCCTGCGCAATGCCGCGCGGTGAGAGTGGACCGTCAATAACGCCGTGCTCGGCGTCGAGTTGTTCGCCGTGACGAACCAAGATGATGTTGTGTGCCATGAATTACCCCTCAGAAAGGATACGCGATAACGCGGCCTCATCTGCTTGGCCCACAGAAACCAACGAGAGCTTGCCTGCAGCAAGTTCCTGAGCAAGATCTTGGATACGTTCAGCAGTGACCTCATTCAGCATGGAAAGAGCTGCGTCATAATCAATGAATTCACCCGAGGAAATCTCTGACTTACCCAAACGCGACATACGGGTGTCAGTATCTTCCAGAGCCAGGGCAGAACCACCGGCAAGCTGACCTTTGGCGCGGCTGAGCTCATCGGCGGTTACACCGTGTTCTGCCAGCTTGTGGAATTCAGACAGCAGCAACTCAGCCACTTCTGGTGCCTTCTTGGGAGAAGTACCGGCAAAAAGACCAAACGCACCAGCATCTGAATACGACGAGGCGAAAGAGAAGACTGAATAAGCCAGCCCGCGCTTCTCACGAATTTCCTGGAACAAACGCGAGGACATCCCGCCACCCAAGATGGCGTTCATGACGGTTTGAACAACCCGACGCTCATCGGTAGCCACGATGCCAGGAACACCCAGCATGATGTTGGCCTGTTCGATAGGGCGTTCGATGACCTGCAGTGCTGTTCCTTGAGTAATCAGAGCAGGGGTGCGGGGACGACGCTCTACAGGCGCAGCTTCGATGCTGAGATCCCAGCCAGCAGCTTCGAGCGTGCGCTGAACTTGGGCAACAAGTTCATCGTGGTCTAAGGAACCAGCTGCGGTGATGACGAGATCATTGGGACGGTAGTTAGCACGGTAGTGCGCCACGACCGCTTCGCGGGTGGCCGCACGAATAGTTTCGGGGCTTCCACCGATGGGGCGCCCCAGTGGGTGCTCCCCCAGCACGCCTTCAAAGAAGCGCTCCTGGGCAACATCTGATGGATCGTCTTCGGCCATCGCGAGTTCTTCCAGAATGACATCGCGTTCGGTTTCGAACTCATCAGGGTCAATCAAACTCGAGGTGAGCATGTCACTCATGACGTCAATCGCCATGGGCAGATCGCTGTCGCGAATCTTCGCGTAATAGCAGGTGTATTCCTTGGCGGTGGCAGCATTGTGCTCACCACCGACCGAATCAAAAGCAATAGCAATGTCTAGTGCTGTGCGTGATGGGGTCCCCTTGAACAGCAAGTGCTCAAGGAAGTGGGTTGAACCCAAACTGGCGGGGTGAGCGCTCTGACCGTCATGCGCAGCTTCGGCAGGGTGTTCATCTCGTGAGCCCACTGCTACCCAGTAACCCAAAGTGACACTACGCGCGCCGGGCACACGTTCGGTCAGAATGCGCACACCCGAAGGCAGAACACTGCGGCGGACAAGCGCATCACCAGATGCAACGAAGTGAAGCTCGGGCTGATCGAGCGGAAAAGCAATGGGGTTATTCATACGGTGCTCAAGCCTAGGGCACGCCACGGACTCACGTCAGAGACGTTAAGAACGTTGACGACCAGGCAACCAGTTTCGACCTTGCTCTGCAGATGCTCGGTCGAGGTCAGCAAGTTGCTGACGAGTGAGTTGAACCTGAGGTGCGTGCATAAGAGCTTCGAGTTCACGCAGTGATTCAACCCCTGCAGTGGGCACTCCCACAGCAGGCCTTCCCAATATCCATGCCAACGCCACCGTGGAAATATCTACTCCTTGGGTCATGGCGATGTTGTCCAGTATGCGCAACACATGCGTGCCATGACGCCCCCCATGTTGTGCAGCGCGTCTGGCTCTCGTGTCACTGGGATTGAAACTCTTGATATTGCGGTGACGACCAAGGAACCCGTTAGCCAGCACAAAGTACGGCATGACAGACATACGCTGAGCAATGGCCATCATGGCAATGTTGCCCTCAACGATGTCTCGGCGCAGCAGAGAGTATTCCAGCGCCACTGCTTCAAAGCGGGGCAGGCCACTGCCTGCCGCAATGCGAGCCTCGAGAAGGCGATCGGCACTGAAGTTAGATGCACCGAGGGCACGAACCTTGCCTGCCTGCATGAGCGTTTCAACAGCAGAAAGACTCTCCTCAAGTGAGACGTCAGGATCTTCAGCGTGAAAATACAGCAGGTCAATGTGGTCTGATTGCAGCCGCTCTAGGGATGCATGGACGGAATCAATGATGTTTTGTGCGGCTAGTCCTGGGAATTCGGGGTGGCGACCAACCTTGGTAGCCACGACCACCTTGTCGCGGTTACCACGCTCACGCATCCATTTGCCAATAATCTGCTCAGACATCCCTGAGGAATATGAGTCAGACGTGTCAACTAGGTTGCCACCAAGTTCCACAAAACGATCCAGTAAATCTGTTGAGCGACCACTGGGAAGAGTCCAACCGAAGACGGCACCACCGAGTGCTACTGGGTAAACCTCAATGTCGGTTTGACCGATACGACGCGCAGGAGTTTCATCCGCTCCGGAGCGCACTGCTCCGGAGGTGAATTCCCCTGTTTCTCCGGTCATAACTCTGACGATAGAGCAGAAATGTCACGGCAATGTTACGACAGACCTTCAGTCCACTCAGAGGAAGAAAATGTCCCCCGTCAGGGCTTTAAAGTGTCCCCCAGAATGACGAAACCCGCCCCACCGAAGTGGGACGGGTCATCGTTGTGTTGAGTTTTACTCAGCGTCGCTTGCTGCGGCTGCTTCGCCCTCTTCACCTTCGAGAACAGGCTCAAGCGAAAGCTTGCCACGGTCATCGATCTTGGTGATCTTGACGAGAACCTTCTGGCCAACGGAGAGAACGTCTTCAACGTTCTCCACACGCTTGCCACCAGCGAGCTTGCGCACCTCAGAGATGTGCAGCAGGCCGTCCTTGCCAGGAAGCAAGGAGACAAACGCACCGAAGGTCGCGAGCTTGACGACGGTACCGAGGAACTGCTCGCCAACCTCAGGGTTGGTGGGGTTCGCAATGGCGTTAACCTGTGCGCGAGCGGCTTCAGCGGAAGGACCATCGGTAGCACCGATGTAGACGGTTCCGTCATCCTCGATCGAGATGGTTGCACCAGTCTCGTCCTGGATGGTGTTAATCGTCTTACCCTTGGGTCCGATGAGCTCACCGATCTTGTCGACAGGGATCTGCACGCTGATCACGCGAGGAGCAGTAGCTGCCATCTCGTCAGGACCGTCAATCGCTGCGTTGATAACTGCGAGGATCGCGGTACGAGCTTCCTTCGCCTGAGTCAGCGCACCAGTGAGCACGGAGGCAGGGATGCCGTCGAGCTTGGTGTCGAGCTGAATCGCGGTGATGAATTCAGACGTACCTGCAACCTTGAAGTCCATGTCGCCGAGAGCATCTTCTGCACCGAGGATGTCGGTCAGAGCTGCGTAGCGGGTCTCACCGTTGACCTCGTCAGAGACGAGACCCATAGCGATACCTGCAACAGGAGCGCGCAGAGGAACACCAGCGTTGAGCAGCGACAGAGTCGATGCACAGACCGAACCCATCGAGGTCGAACCGTTGGAGCCCAGAGCCTCAGATACCTGACGGATTGCGTAAGGGAACTCTTCACGTGCAGGAAGCACGGGAACGAGAGCACGCTCTGCCAGGAAGCCGTGACCGATTTCGCGGCGCTTAGGCGTTCCCACACGACCGGTTTCACCGGTGGAATATGGGGGGAAGTTGTAGTGGTGCATGTAGCGCTTCGAAGTGATTGGAGACAGCGAGTCAATCTGCTGTTCCATCTTCAGCATGTTCAAGGTGGTGATACCCATGATCTGGGTCTCTCCACGCTGGAAGATAGCTGAACCGTGAACGCGAGGGATGACCTGAACTTCAGCATCCAGTGCACGGATATCGCGCAGACCACGGCCGTCCATACGAACACCCTCGGTGAGGATACGTCCGCGAACAACCTTCTTGGTTACTGACTTGTATGCAGCACCGAACTGGTTGAGAGCAATCTCTTCGAGCTTGCCTTCGGCAACCTGTGCAGCGATAGCTTCCTTGACGCGAGCCTTGACCTCGTCGTCAGCATTCTGACGCTCGATCTTGTCTGCGATGAGGTAAACCTTCTCGAGGTCAGCAAGAGCGAGGTCGCTCACTGCTGCGTAGAGCTCGTCAGAGTAAGGAAGGAATACGGGGTAGTCCTGAACTTCCTTAGCTGCCTGGCGTGCGAGCTCAACCTGAGCCTTGATCAACGAGGTGAGGAAAGGCTTAGATGCTTCAAGACCCTGAGAGACGATTGCCTCGTCTGGCTTGATGCCGCCAGCCTTGATGAGGTCCCAGCTACCTTCGGTAGCTTCTGCCTCAACCATCATGATGGCGATGTCTTCCTTGCCGTCCTTGTCCACAACGAGGCGACCTGCAACAACGAGGTCGAAGACTGCCGTCTTGAGCTGGTCAACGTTGGGGAATGCAACCCACTGGCCGTCAATCAGGGCCATACGGATACCACCGATAGGACCAGAGAAAGGCAGACCAGAGATCTGGGTAGATGCAGACGACGCGTTGATAGCCAGTGCGTCATAGAACTCACCAGGAGCAATAGAGAGCACGGTGATTACGATCTGAACCTCGTTACGCAGGCCATCAACGAACGATGGGCGCAATGGGCGGTCGATCAGACGGCAGACCAGGATGGCCTCAGTCGAGGGACGGCCTTCACGACGGAAGAACGAACCGGGGATCTTGCCTGCTGCGTAGGAGCGCTCTTCAACGTCTACGGTCAGAGGGAAGAAGTCGAAGTTATCCTTAGGCTGCTTGCTGACCGAAGTAGCAGAGAGCAACATGGTTTCTTCATCCAGGTAGGCCGCAACTGCGCCCTGAGCCTGCTGTGCGAGACGACCGGTTTCAAAGCGGACGACGCGCTTGCCGAACTTACCGTTATCGATAACGGCTTCGGCGAATTTGATTTCTGGACCTTCCATTGAAGGTTTCTCCTTTGTTTTACGTCGATTCCCCGTGTGGGATTCGACTCATACGTTCGGAGCAGAACAAGACAGAACGAAGGCGTTATCAACGCACATACATCGCACGAGTATCAGACTTCGTGCTGGCCACCAGTAGAAATCCACCAACATCTGTTGGTAAACCACCACCGAAGACCAGCGAACTGTCTGCCTGCTCTTCTCTAAGAGTACCCCAAAACCCTCAATAAGCCCATGAAGGCTGAGATTCGAAGATGAATGTCAGGTTAAATCACAAGAGCCACCCCGCAGGGTGGCTCTTGGTGAAGTGTCGTTTTCGACTATCGACGCAGCCCGAGACGCTCAATGAGCTGACGGTAGCGAGTGATGTCGACATCGGACAGGTAACCGAGAAGACGGCGACGCTGACCAACGAGCAGCAGCAGTCCACGACGTGAGTGGTGGTCATGCTTGTGCTCCTTGAGGTGCTCGGTCAGGTCCTTGATGCGCTTGGTGAGAAGTGCAACCTGAACCTCAGGAGATCCAGTGTCACCGGGGTGAGTTGCGTATTCGTCGATGATCGCCTTCTTGACATCTGCTTCTAGTGCCATGTTGGGATCCCCTTTCTTAGTACCTCGTTGCGCGGCGCCCATGACCTTATGTCTGAGCTCTCTTAATCCGCGGCCGTTAGACGGCAACCTCACAAGGTTATCAGAGTGTGGGGCACGCCCGTAACCAGAGGTCACCACCCATTCCGCAGCTCGGGGGTAGCCTGAAATTGAGCCACAACTGTTTCGTGGTTCACAAAGTCAGGAGTAATCATGAATTTCGGTGAAGCAATCAAGTTCGGCTTCAACAACTACGCCAACTTCCAGGGACGTTCTCGTCGTTCCGGATACTGGTACTGGGCACTGTTCTCTGCCCTTGTAAGTGCAGCCTTCAATATCCTCTCCGGCGGAGAGACCGACAACTTCTTCGGCATCCTCGGCGGACTAGCTGGCCTTGCACTCTTGCTGCCAGGTCTTGCTTACGCTGTGCGCCGCCTCCACGACATCAACAAGTCCGGCTGGTTCATTCTGTTCGCACTGATCCCTCTCGTGGGCTGGATCTTCCTGCTGGTTTGGTATGTCAAGGACAGCGAGCCTGGCACTAACCGCTTTGGGGCAAACCCCAAGGGTGCATAACCTTTCTTTCAACGAAACTGCCCTCTGTGTTCATTCACAGGGGGCAGTTTTCGATTCGGGGGTTTTTCCCCTTTAAGACAAGATGGACATTATGACTTTTTCTCAGGCCATCCAATCCGTATTCTCCAAAGCAACCAAAATTGAGGGCCGTGCTCCTCGCTCTGAATACTGGTACTGGGTTCTGTTCACCTTCATCGTTCAGATGTTCACCATCCTGCCCGTCATTCTTGTAGCGATGATGATCCCTCAAAAAGATGTCTGGGCAATTCTTCCTTTCCTCATTGCTGCAGGTTCGATCTGGGTATTCCTTTGGATTACGCGCATCACTGTGACCGTGCGTCGCTACCACGACCAGGGCATGTCCGGCTGGATGTTCTTCATCGGATTTATCCCCGCTATTGGTGGAGTGTTGGAAATCATCTTCATGCTGCAGCCCAGCCAGCCAGGTTCGAACAAGTTCGGTGTTCAATACCTCGGTAAGTAACAGCGCTTCGCGCTAGCTTTTCTTTATGCGCGTTGTTGTTCGGGTTAAACCCGGAAGCTCTAAGGGGCCACTCGTCGTATCTGACGAGGAAGGCCTTGTTGTCTTCGTGCGCGAGAAAGCCATCGATGGCGGCGCCAATGAAGGCGTGACCAAGCTACTGGCAGAGCACTTTGGCGTGGCAAAGTCCAAGGTAAGAGTTGTTCGCGGTCACACTGCACGCATCAAACAGATTGAGATTGACGACTAACCTGTCACGTTCTTTCGCAGGAACGCAGCAGCGTCCTCGATCTCTTCTAACGACAAACTATGACCAACATGGGCATAAAGTTTGGCTTCCACATCGAAGTGTTCAGGCAACCAGCGACGCGTGAAGTCAATAAGAACTGGCGTAATCACAGGATCTTGAGGGTCACGCCCCCAAAACAACGGTGGCATCACATCGGCGAGCGCTTGGTCGCGCTCTGCTGCGCCCTCGGTCGTGTCCTGCACAGCAAAGCTGGCAAAGAAGACGCCTGCAATAAAGCGCTCAGGCTGGCGGCGGAAGAGCTGAGTGAGCATGACTCCCCCTTGGGAGAAGCCCAAGAGTGCAACATCACCTAGTCCACCAACTTCAGCGTCGAGTGCATCGATCCACGCGATCAGGCTGTGGGTGGAGGCAGTGACTTCGTTGATGTCTCGGCGCAGAGTGTCATTCTCTGCGTCGTAGTCAATGGCGAACCAGGCATTGCCTGGTCCTGCAGTGAGCGGTGCTCGCAAAGAGGCTATAACGAATTCTTCGGGCAAGTACTGCCCTAACGAGAAGAGGTCGCCCTCGTTCGAGCCGTAGCCATGCATCATGATGAGCAGGGGGCGTTCGGCCAGAACGGAGGCGACACTCTCTCGTGGTACTGACCACCGCACAGCGGTGCTGTCGATGGCAGGGAAGGTCATGCTTAGCTAACGCCCAGCAGGTCGATAACGAAGATGAGGGTCTTGCCGGAGAGGCGGTGACCGCCACCAGCTGGACCGTATGCCTTAGCGGGAGGGCACACGAGCATGCGGCGTCCGCCTACCTTCATTCCAGGGATACCTTCTTGCCATCCGGAGATGAGGGCCTGGAGAGGGAAGTTGATGGATTCGCCACGGTTCCAGGAAGCATCGAATTCTTCGCCGGTTTCGTATTCAACACCGACGTAGTGCACGTCAACGGTTGCACCGGCGGTTGCTTCTGCGCCGTCGCCGACAACGATGTCTGTGATGGTGAGCTCCGATGGAGCATCGCCCATAGGTGCATCGATTTCTGGCTTAGTGAGGTTGTGTTCAGTCATGGGTTAATTCTGGCAGAGAAAAGGGCCGGCTCCCGAAGGAACCGGCCCCTGTTGTATTTCTGAGTTACTTTTCTCCGTCGACTCCGTCGGAAGCGAGAAGTTCCTTCTCTATCTTTCCGCCGTAGCCTTCTTTCTGAGGATCTCCGTGGAGACCACCTGAGACGGCGTATTCCTCTTCGGGTGAGAGCACGAGGCGCTTGCGGCCCCAGAGCGCAAAGCCAATCAACATCAGTGCGTAAATAACCGCAATGGCGACGATGGCTGGGCGAGCGGGCTCATTGATGAAGAATCCGAAGAAGATTGCCAGGGACACAATCGCCGCAATAACAGCACCGGGTACTCCCCAGGGGCTCTTGTAAGGACGGTTGGCCTTGGGGAACTTCTTGCGCAGGATCACAAAGGAGACCATTTGCAGGATGTAGGCAATAACAGCACCCCATACAGCGATGTTGAGCACGATAGCTCCCGCAACACCACTTGCTCCACCCAGGGAGTCAACAGCGATAAGGGCCAAGAAACCAATGACTGCACCAACAGTCAAAGCAACGTAAGGAGTCTCTCGCTTGCCTGTCAAAGACAGGACCTTGGGGTAGTAACCAGCTCGGGAGAGTGAGTACATGTTGCGACCGTAGGCGAACATGATTCCCTGCAGGGAAGCAAGCAGACCAATCAACGCGAAGAGTGCGAGCACGGCAGCAGCACCGTCACCGACCATGGCACGGAAGCCATCAAGCAATGGCTCGCCTGCAGCGCTGATTCCTTCAGCGCCAACGAGGGCGGTGTTGAGGAACAGAACCAGCAGACCAGTCACAATCAGCGTGGTGCGAGCAATCAGACCTGCACGAGGAATGTCCTTGACGGGGTCGTGAGATTCTTCAGCAGCAAGAGGAAGTTCCTCAATACCCAGGAAGAACCACATGGCGTAGGGAAGTGCAAACAGGATGGGCACCCAGCCGTGAGGAAGGAAGGTGGACTGTCCTGCATCTGGCGCGATGTTCCAGAGGGAGTTGAAGTCAAGTTTGCCCGAGAAGACAGCCATGACAGAGAACACCAGCAAGATAGCGATTGAGATGATGGACACCACAATGGCGAACTTGAAGGAGACAGCGGAGCCGGCAGAGTTCAGCAGCACGAATACCGCGTACAGAATGATGTACCAGACGAACATGGGCAGGTTCAGCCCTAAGAGTTCACTGGTCACACTATTGGCATAGGACGCCGAGAAGAAGACAACCACGGCTGTGGTTGCGACATACTCAATCGTTTCAGCGAGACCGGTAATAAATCCACCCCACGGCCCCATTGCCGATCGGGCGAATGAATATGCTCCACCAGAGTGAGGCATGGCTCCCGCCATCTCTCCAATGCTGAACATCATTCCGTAGTACATGAAGATGAGGACGGCGAATGCGATCAGCATTCCGCCAAAGCCGGCAAAGCCGATACCGAAGTTCCAACCGGAGAAGTCTCCGGAGACCACGGCAGCGACGGCAAGGCCCCAGAGACCCCACAAACCAGCCGAACGCTTGAGCGTCCGTTTCTTGAAATAGTTGGCGTCTGCGGTTGTGTACGTCACACCCGAGACGTTCAAAGTGTCTTTGGACATTGAGATTTCCTTCTGCTCGGGTTGAGCACCCCCAGGTTCGAGGTGAGGCACACAACACTGTGAGATTCCTTGGAGATGACTATATGCCTCAAATTGGTTCTTGTAACTACCTTTAACAAATAATTAATCTGAAAAATATCTGCTATTTACCCAAGAACGCTTGACACGGAATCTTCAATAGAGTGGTCTAATGGTTGGAATACCTACCTCAAGGAAGAGAGTGACAATGTCCACTGCAGCTGGGAACCTCACCGCAGAAGGCCTCAAAGCCCTGGTTGAAGCCGGAACGATTGACACTGTCATCGTCTCCTTCACCGATATGCAAGGCCGCTTGGTGGGTAAGCGTGTTTCAGCTCGCCTCTTCGTGGAGGACGTGATGGCGCACGGCGCCGAGTGCTGTAACTATCTCTTTGCGGTAGATGTCGAAAACAACACCGTAGATGGCTACTCCATCTCTAGCTGGGAACGTGGTTATGGAGATATGGCCATGATCCCCGACATGAGCACCCTGCGCACGGCTCCCTGGCTTGAAGGCACTGCCATGGTGATGGCAGATATGCAATGGCTTGACCACTCCCCTGTCATGCAGTCTCCTCGTGAAATCTTGCGCACCCAGATCAACCGCCTGGCCAAACATGGCCTGGTCCCCTTTGTGGGCACCGAGCTTGAATTCATCGTCTTTGACGACACCTACCGTGAAGCCTGGGCCAAGGGATACGACAACCTGCGCCCCTCCACCGACTACAACGTCGACTACGACCTGCTCGCTTCAACCCGTGTTGAACCGTTGCTTCGAGACATCCGCAATTCGATGGATGCTGCCGGCATGTATTGCGAGGGCGTCAAGGGTGAGTGCAACCTCGGCCAGCAGGAAATTGCCTTCCGTTATGACGAGGCACTCGTCACCTGTGACAACCACTCCGTTTACAAGAGCGGTGCCAAAGTGATCGCCGATAAGCACGGCAAGTCATTGACCTTCATGGCGAAGTTCAATGAGCGTGAGGGTAACTCGTGCCACATTCACATCAGCTTGCGCGATACAGACGGCAACCCTGTCTTCGCAGACAAGAACGCAGAACACGGCATGAGCAAGATGTTCCGCCACTTCTTGGCTGGCCAAATTGCTGCAATGCGTGAACTCTCCCTGTTCTTCGCTCCCAACATCAACTCGTACAAGCGCTATGTCGATGGCAGCTTCGCTCCCACCGCAGTTGCGTGGGGCTTAGATAACCGCACGTGCTCACTTCGTGTAGTCGGACAAGGTCACGGCATGCGTGTGGAGCAACGCGTACCGGGTGGAGATGTGAACCAGTACCTCGCAGTAGCTGCACTGATTGCTGCAGGATTGCACGGTATTGAAAACGAGCTCGAACTCGAGCCGCTCACCACAGGCAACGCCTACACCGGAGGTGCACCACGCGTCCCCTCAAGCCTGCGTGATGCAGCTGAGCTGTTTGCCAACTCAACCATTGCCAAGGAAGCTTTCGGACAGGACGTTGTTGATCACTACCTCAACTACGCACGTATTGAAGTTGCTGCCTATGACTCTGCCATTACTGACTGGGAGCGTGTTCGTGGCTTCGAGCGTCTCTAACCGCAAACCCGTTATCGGGCTCACCACCTACCTAGAACAAGCCCAGTCAGGCGTCTGGGATGTTCAAGCTGCCTTCTTGCCGAAGGTGTATTTCAACGCCGTGAACAAAGCAGGCGGCATTGCCGTTCTTCTCCCCCCACAGGCCATCGATGCGGAAAGCGCTGAGACCATTCTGGACGGGTTAGATGGATTGATTATCTGTGGCGGTAAAGACGTTGATCCTGCCCGTTATGGACAGACGCCTCACCCATTGACAGATGAGCCCAGGCCAGATCGTGATGCTCTCGAGGATGCACTCCTGACGGCGGCGATTAATCGAGAACTGCCTTTTCTTGGTATTTGCCGCGGTGCGCAGATGCTGAATGTGATCCGTGGTGGCGACCTGATTCAACACCTCCCCGAAGTTGTCGGAGATGACCGCTACCAAAAAGGTCAAGGCAACTTCAGTCACATTCCTGTGAAGGTTGCTGAAGATTCACTCCTTGCCTCTGTTCTGGGCAATGAAGCCCCCGTGGGCGCCATGTATCACCACCAAGCAATTGGTGAGCTCGGCGAAGGCCTCAGCGTTGTTGCCTCCACTGAGGACGGAGTGATTGAAGCACTCCAACTAGATGACGTTCCGTTCGGCCTTGCCGTGCAATGGCACCCAGAACAAACCCCCGAAGACATAGGCCTCTTTGAAGGCCTGGTGGATGCAGCAAAAGAATATGCCCACCACCACCCCCGCAACACTCAAAGGAGCTCATCGTGAGTTACACCATCATCAACCCCGCCACCGAAGAAGCGGGCGAAACCATTGAGCACCTGAGCCTGGAACAAACAGATGAGGCAATTGATCTTGCCAAGCGTGCACAGAAAGAATGGGCTGCAAGAAACCCGGCTGACCGTGCTGTAGCTCTTCGTCTTTTCGCTGATGCCGTAGATGGCGATATTGAAAACCTCGCCCAGCTCGAGGTTCGCAACTCCGGCCACCCCATTGGCCAGGCACGCTGGGAAGCAGAGCATGTGAGAAACGTGCTCGAGTATTACTCAGCCACGCCCGAACGGCTCTTTGGCAAGCAGATTCCCGTTGCCGGTGGCATTGACTTCACCTTCCAAGAACCTCTCGGTGTTGTCGGTGTGATTACCCCGTGGAACTTCCCGATGACTATTGCATCCTGGGGTTTTGCTCCAGCCCTTGCAGCCGGTAATGCCGTTGTCCTGAAGCCTGCTGAGTGGACTCCTCTCACCAGTATTCGCTTGGGTGAGCTAGCCCTGCAATCAGGACTTCCTGAAGGACTATTCCAGGTCCTGCCCGGTCAGGGTTCTGTCGTGGGAGAACGTTTCGTTACCAACCCCACCGTGCGCAAGGTTGTCTTCACTGGCTCCACCGCAGTGGGCAAGCGCATCATGGCGGGTGCCGCTGATCAGATCAAGCGCGTGACTCTGGAATTGGGTGGCAAGAGCGCCAATATTGTGTTCGCAGATGCAGACCTCGAGAAAGCAGCTGCAAGCGCTCCCTATGGTGTCTTCGAAAATGCAGGCCAGGACTGCTGTGCCCGCAGCCGAATCTTGGTTCAGCGCAGTGCCTATGACAAGTTCATGGAATACCTCGAACCAGCCGTCAAAGGCGTCAAGGTAGGTAACCCTCTCGATGAAGCTACAGAGATGGGTCCCTTGGTTCACAAGAAGCACTTCGACAGCGTTTCTTCCTACGTGCCCAGCGATGCTCCCGTTGCTTTCCGCGGTTTTGCCCCCGAAGGTGCTGGCTACTGGTTCGCCCCCACTGTGCTGACTCCTGATTCGCGCAACCACATCAGTGCAACGGACGAGATCTTTGGTCCAGTCGTCACCGTGCTTCCGTTTGACGACGATGCAGACGCTATGGAACTGGCGAATGCAACAGAGTACGGCCTTTCAGGATCTATTTGGACCCGTGACGTGGGACGTGCACTGCGTATTTCTCGCGGCGTCGAGTCTGGAAACCTTTCCGTGAACTCACACTCTTCCGTCCGATACAACACCCCCTTCGGTGGCTTCAAGCAGTCAGGACTGGGCCGCGAGCTCGGTCCAGATGCGGCATTGGCTTTCACCGAAACCAAAAACGTCTTCATTCCTGCCGACTAAGACCTGAACAACCTCACTAAGGAGAAAAACAATGAGTATCGAAAAGATTGACCTCACCCAGCGTCTTGCCGGCAAGGTTGCTGTCATTACCGGTGGCGCAAGCGGTATTGGGTTTGCCACTGCTAAGCGCTTCGCAGCTGAAGGTGCCACCGTCGTCATTGGCGACGTCGCTCCCCAAGAAGCAGGCGAAAAGGCAGCTGCTGAAGTCGGTGGCCTCTATGTTCGCGCTGACGTCACAGACGAAGATCAGGTGAACAACCTCTTTGACACTGCTTTCAAGGTTTATGGCTCTGTCGACATCGCCTTCAACAACGCTGGTATCTCACCACCCGATGACGACTCGATTGAAACCACTGAGCTTCCTGCATGGAACAAAGTTCAAGACGTCAACCTCAAGTCGGTCTACCTCTGTTCACGTGCTGCACTGCGTCACATGGTGAAGCAGCAAAGTGGCTCCATCATCAACACGGCGTCTTTCGTTGCAGTGATGGGTTCTGCTACCTCGCAGATCTCCTACACCGCTTCCAAGGGTGGCGTTCTTGCCATGAGCCGCGAGCTGGGTGTGCAGTTTGCTCGCCAGGGCATCCGCGTCAACGCTTTGTGCCCTGGACCAGTCAACACTCCTCTGCTCCAGGAGCTCTTCGCTAAGGACCCCGAGCGCGCGCAGCGTCGACTGGTGCACATCCCAGTTGGTCGCTTTGCAAAGCCTGAGGAACTTGCAGCTGCTGTTGCCTTCCTCGCCAGTGATGACTCTTCCTTCATTACCGGTTCAACCTTCTTGGTTGATGGCGGCATTTCTTCTGCCTACGTCACCCCTCTGGACTAACACCACCTCCAATGTCACCTGACATCCAAACCGGACTGGCCGCGGTAACAAGCCCTCTCAATGGGGACTTGTTACTTCGGCCTGTCCGGGGCGGGAATACCTATGAGGAAACGGTAGAGCGTTTACTCCAAACCATCCGCTTAGGGCTAGCCCTGCCAGGTGTTCAGTTCCCACCAGAACGGGAGTTGGCCACGATGCTGGATGTGAGCCGGGACACCGTTCGCTTAGCAATCTCTTCGCTCGTGGATGCGGGCTACCTTGTGGTGAAGCGTGGACGCTATGGCGGTACGTTCGTCTCTGAAACCCTGCCCGAAAAGCCATTACGCATGGGCCGCGATGGTGAACTGACCCATCACGTGGATTTCACTCACGATGAGCTAGAAGATGTCCTCATTCTGCGAGAAATCCTCGAATGCGGCGCAGCTCAACATGCAGCAACTCGAAGCCTGAGTTCGGTAGAGCGAGAACAACTCTGGGCAGTACTCCAAGAGACAGCAGAAGCATCTTCAGAGAATTACCGCATGCTCGATTCACGACTCCACTTGTTGATTGCGGAATTGACCGGTTCTCCTTCATTGCTGTCACAAGTGGCAACCTCACGCATGCGTCTGAATGAACTTCTGGACGGCATCCCCTTGTTGCCACCTAACATTTCACACTCGAATGAACAACACGAAGCCATCGTGTTAGCAATACTCACCGGTGATGGTGACAAAGCCAGTGCAGCTATGGCAGACCACGTATCAGGCTCTGCAGCCCTGCTTCGTGGCTTCCTTGGCTAAACATGGCAGAGTAAATCTGTGAGTGAACACAAAGGCACCCTCGGCATTGCCCAGGGAACTGCCCTCTATATCGCCAGCGTGCTCGGCACCGGCATCTTGGTTCTCCCCGGCTTAGCAGCGCAGGTTGCAGGACCCGCTTCAATCCTCTCTGTCGCGATCATCTTTGTATTGTCCATTCCCTTGGCAGGAACCTTTGCCGCACTAGCTGCCCGCTATCCCGATTCCGGCGGTGTGGCCAGCTATGTGCGCAAGTCCATGGGAAACACCTGGGCCCGGGTAGCTGGCTACCTCTTTTACTTCGGCGTTGCCGCTGGTGAACCGGTGGTTGCCGTCATGGGAGCCGAATATGTGGTTGCCATCACCGGCGCCGACCGCTCTCTCCTGCCCGCAGTTGCCGCCGTTCTCTTCCTGGTTCCATTCACCTTGAACCTGTTCGGGGTGAAGGTTGCTGGCTGGGTTCAGCTAGGCCTCAGCGCACTTCTTGTGGTTGTTGTCGTTGGCGTGATTGCCTATGGCGCTCCTGCCGTGCAGGAAAACAGCTTCCAGCCCTTCATGCCCCATGGTTGGGTTGGTGTGGGGGTGGCGATCAGCTTGTTTGTGTGGGCATTCGCCGGCTGGGAAGTCGGCACCCACATCGCAGCTGAGTTCAAGAACCCTCGCAAGACCATCCCTATTGCCACCGGTATTGCCCTGGTCATTGTGGGAACCGCCTATCTGGCTCTGCAATGGGTCACGATTGGTGTTCTCGGCGAAGATGCCGGCAAGGGCAGCGTTCCGCTGCTGACCCTGGTGAATGAAACCGCACCTAAGGCTGGTTCGATCATCATCGCGAGCATTGCGGCGATTGTGTCTCTGGGCGTGCTCAACGCCTATCTGGCAGCCATTGGCAAGCTCGGTGCCTCTCTGGGACGTGACGGAGATCTCCCCCGCTATTTCGCCAAGGGTGCAGAGCCTGATGAAGTCCCCCGCAGAAGCTTGGCGCTGTCATTGGGAATTTCCATCATCTTCTTTGCCATCTTGTTTGCCCAAGACTTCCAACTTCTCAGCTTGATTCCCATCCACCTGAGTTCGATGGTGGCCATCTATGTACTGGGCATGACGGCAGCAGTGCTGATCTTCCCTCGCTGGACCTGGGACTGGTGGGTTGCCGTTGTGGCACTGGCCATGACCATCGTGCTGTTGGTCTTGAATGGCCCGAACGTGCTCTTCACCGTCGGCGTGGCTGTCATTGCGGTAATTGTGACGCTGGTGAAACGCCAATTAGCCAAGAAAGCAGCACGCGCTGCCTAACTTGTCGTTCTTTCGAACTACATCTCTTCGTGCGTATTGGGGTCCCCACCCCAGAGGCGTCCCCGTTCCAGGCCAGAGATGACATCCATCTCCTCAGGAGAGAGGTCAAAGTCAAAGCTGTGCAGGTTCGACATCTGGCGACCACGATCTGCTGACTTGGGCAGCGGCAAAGCACCGAGCTGGGTGTGCCAGCGGAGAATGAGCTGTGCAGCGGTGACTCCACGAGCCTGAGCGAGGTCGGTGATGACCTTCTCGTTCCGCAGTTCTTCTGTCTTACCTAGTGGGCTCCAGCTCTCGGTTTGAATACCGTGCTGAGCGTGGAAGGCACGCATCTGCGCCTGGGGGAAGTAGGGGTGGAGTTCGATCTGGTTCACAGATGGCACGACGCCAGTGGCGTCAATGATTTTGGTCAGAAACTCTTCAGTGAAGTTACACACACCGATGCTTTTAGCTAGACCGTCATCCTTGAGTTCGATCATGGCCTGCCAGGAATCTAAGTAACGGTTCACGCTGGGGTTGGGCCAGTGAATCAAGTAGAGGTCGATGTAGTCGAGGTTCATGGCTTGACGGCTCAACTCAAACGCAGCCATGGTTTCATCAAAACCGTGCGCAGCGCCTGGAAGCTTCGTGGTGACGATGATTTCTTCGCGAGGAACACCCGAGGCCGCAATAGCCTTGCCAACCTCAACCTCGTTGTTATACCGAGTCGCTGTGTCGATCAGGCGATAACCCTCATGAATGGCGTTGACGATGGATGCAATGCCGTCATCACCGGTGAGCTTGTAGGTGCCCAGACCAATCTGGGGCAGAACAAGACCGTCATTGAGCTCATATGTGGGAGTCGTCATACTCCCCAGCTTAGAGCGAGCTAGAGCGTGACGAGAGAGTGAATCTCACGCCCCGCCAGGCGCTCACGTCCACCTAACGCATCAAGCTCAAGCACGACCGCAATACCTGCCACCTGCCAACCTGCGCGCTCAATCAGCGACACAGAAGCACCGATGGTGCCACCAGTGGCCAGGACGTCATCGAGTACCAGAACACGAGAGCCAGTGGGCAGAGAAATGGGGTTCACCTCAAGAGTCGCTGTTCCGTATTCCAGGTCATACGTTTCACCAATGATGTCGCCGGGGAGCTTGCCGCCCTTACGAATAGGAAGCACTCCCACGCCTGCATCAATGGCAGCTGCAGCTGCCAGCAGGAAGCCGCGGGCTTCCAAGCCCGCCACAGCATCGAACTGACCCACGAATGGCTCAATCAGTCCATCCACGACGGCACGAAAGGACTCTCCGTGCGCAAAGACTGGTGTCAAGTCACGGAAAAGAATGCCTTCGGAAGGAAAATTGGGAACCGTCAGCATGCGTTGCATGACGACATCAGTCGCGTTACTCATGTTTCCAGAGTAATGGGCTGTGGTTACTAGGCTTCCATTCCTGAAATCTTGGCGGGCGAGAGCTCGCGCATGACATCTTCTTTGGTCATCAGGCCAGCTTCAACGACGAGGTCAGCTACGGGGCGACCTGTCTTGAGTGCCTGCTTGGCCAGCTCTGCAGCTGGACCGTAACCAATAAATGGAATCAGTGCAGTGATGACACCGACACTCGAGGCAACCATGCCCTCGAGGCGCTCCACGTTGGCAGTGATTCCCACAACACAGTTCACACGCAGTGTCATGCAGGCCTGGGCAAGCCAGCTAATGCCCTGCAGGAGTGAGTAGGCAATCACAGGCTCGAAAGCATTGAGCTGAAGCTGTCCACCCTCGGCAGCCATAGTCACCGTGACGTCATTACCTGCGATGGCATAGGCCACCTGACTGACTGCTTCAGGAATAACCGGGTTGACCTTGCCAGGCATGATCGATGAACCTGCCTGCTGAGCAGGAAGGTTGATTTCGCCAAAACCTGCTTGCGGTCCAGAGGAGAGCAGGCGGAGGTCATTGCTGATCTTGGAGAGCTTGATCGCTGAGCGCTTGAGTGTTCCCGAGAAGCTCATGAATCCACCGGCGTCGCTGGTGGCCTCAATGAGGTCAGGCGCGCTGGTGATGTCGAGACCAGAGATGATGGCCAAGTGGCGCACGGCTGCCTCGCGGTAACGAGGATCTGCAGTAATGCCGGTGCCAATAGCAGTAGCACCCAGGTTAATTTCGCTGAGCATCCAGACAGTCTCGGTGAGACGGTCATAGTCTTCACCGAGGGTGGTGCCAAAGCCATGGAATTCCTGACCCAAGGTCATCGGAACAGCGTCCTGCATCTGGGTACGGCCCACCTTGAGGATGTGCTTGAACTCTTCACCCTTGGCATTGAACGCGTCTCGCAACAAGCTCAACTCGTTGAGCAAGTGTGGCAGCGAGAATGCGAGTGAGAGCTTCACCGCGGTGGGATAGGTGTCATTGGTTGACTGTGACTTGTTCACGTCATCGATGGGGTGCATGTGTTCATACGCGCCCTTTGCGTGGCCCATGAGTTCGAGGCAGCGGTTTGCGATGACCTCGTTAGCGTTCATGTTGGTGCTGGTTCCAGCACCACCTTGAATGACACCCACGACGAACTGTTCGTGCCAGGCACCGTCAATGATTTCTTGGCAGACGCGGTCAATCATGTCTGCCTTGGCCTGGTCCAGGACGCCAATCTCGGCGTTGGCACGAGCAGCTGCCTGCTTCACGCAGGCCAAGCCCACGATGAGCTCAGGGAATACCGAGATGGGACGCTTGGCGATAGGGAAGTTTTCCAGAGCACGAGCGGTGTGAACACCCCAGTAGGCATCAGCGGGAACTTGCATTGCTCCCAGTGAGTCTGTTTCAGTGCGCGTTGCAACAGGTGCGATGGGCATCTGAGCATTACCGGCGAAGTTACCCACACGATCGGTGGAAGAAAGACCGAGAGTATCGATAGGACGGGTTGATGGTGTGGTCTGTTCAGACACTGGTTATCAGCTCCATTGCTGTGTTAAGGACTTTGTGGGTCGACTCGAGTCTAGAACGGTCATTCGGGCACGAACAAGGAAGGCGTCCGGCTATTCGGACAATTCGTTAGCTCAGTTTCCGAAGCAATCCCTTGATGAGCTTCTTCTTGGATTCCGTAAAAGGCGGATAGACCAAAGCCAGAGTTTCTGGCTTGAGGGGTTTCGACAAGATGGCTTTCTCATGACTAAACGCATCGAAGGAGCGCTTGCCGCGGTAGGCACCAATGCCGCTCTCCCCCACGCCACCGAAGGGCAGTCCTGGAACACTCAAATGCAGAATGGCCACATTAAATCCAATAGCGCCGGAGCTGGTGCGCTCGGTGAAAGCACGACGAACCAAAGTGTTCTCGCTGAACACATAGAGCGCCAGGGGCTTTGACCTGGAGTTGATGAAGTCGATGGCGTCATCGAGGTCTGTCACCGTAATCATGGGCAAAATGGGCCCAAAGATTTCTTCCTGCATCACGGGAGCATCCCGCTTCACATCTGCCAAGACTGTCGGTGGGATGTAGCGAGTTTTCGCTACCGGCTTGCCGTCAGCGACGACGCGTCCGTCTTTCAGATACCCATTCAGACGAGCAAAGTGGTTGTCGTTGATGATTCGGCCATAGTCCGCTGACTGAAGAGGATCTGCCCCATAGAGCGCAGCAATGGCAGAAACGAGATGTGCTTCGAGTTCATGCTGAACAGAAGCTGTGGCCAAGATGTAGTCCGGTGCCACGCAGGTCTGACCTGCGTTGAGATATTTAGCCCAGGCAATGCGTAACGCAGCTGCTTCAAGGTCAACAGTGTCATCGATATAGATCGGCGACTTTCCACCAAGCTCAAGTGAGACAGGAGTGAGATTCTTCGCTGCCGCCTCCATCACGATGCGGCCCACGCGACCATTACCGGTGTAGAAAATGTGGTCATAGTGCTGTTCGAGCAGCCACCCAGTTTCTTCGGCAGCACCCTCCACGATGGCAATGGCGCGAGGGTCGAGATAGACAGGAATGAGCTTAGCCAAAGCGGCAGAGGTTGCTGGAGCTAACTCACTGGGCTTGAGCACTGCTGCATTACCGGAAGCAATAGCGCCGATCAGCGGAGCCAACAGCAACTGCATGGGATAGTTCCAGGGCGCAATGATCAATGCCACGCCCACAGGTTCGCTGACAACAAATGCCTTGGCGGGCATTGCCGCCAAAGGAACACTGACCTTTTGTGGCTTGAGCCAGCTAGCAAGGTTCTTGAGCGCGTAGTCGATGTCGCCCAAGATGATGCCGATCTCAGTCAGCTGCGCTTCAGATGCGCTCTTGCCCAGGTCCGAAAAGAGTGCTGCCTCGATGACGCCTTCATTGTCTGTCACCATCTGACGCAAAGCGTTCAGCTGGTTGATGCGCCACTGACGCTTCGCCGTCAAACCTGAGTTATAGGCATCACGGAGGGACGCAACAAGAGCTGCGGCTTCTGACTTTTTCTTCAGCGTGGTCATAGTTCTCACCCTACGCCTGAAGGCTTCATTAGTCGCGGGGTTGAACGCTGTATCGACGAAGTTCCAGCGAGGGGTTCGTCTTCCGCGCATCAATGACAGCCTGAATGTTGACAGTGGCGATGGAGACACCCATCTGATTACCCATGTCGATGAGGGTTTCACCGAGAGGAGAAATCACTCGGGACATCCCCACCGCTATGGGAGGAATCTGGTCTGCAGCAGCCAGGTAAACCGTGTTCTCAATGGCACGAGCAGAGGTCAACGCGGCCCAGTGATGAGCCTTCTTCGGACCCGAGATCCACTCAGCGATGAGGGCAACCATGTGCGCACCTGCATCAACTAAACGGCGGGTGGTTTCAGGGAAGCGCAAATCAAAGCAGGTCTGCATTCCCACCGTGATGTCATCCACCGTGAACAGTTGCGGTGCTTCAGCGGGGTCACCTGCCTGCATCCATTCGCTTTCGAGCATGTCGAAGGCGTCATAGAGGTGAACCTTGCGATATCTCGCCACGACACCAGCGCCTGGCAACACCGCAATAGCGGTGTTGAAGGGGCGCTTATCGTTGGGGTTATCTGAACTTTCGAGCATGCCAATGACGATGGCAATGTTGCACTCGTCCGCGAGCTCTGTCATCGCTTCCACGAAGGGACCATCCATGGACTCGGCATATTCAAACACCCAGTCGCCGAGCTTTCCACCCAGAACAGAAGAGTATTCAGGCAACACAATCATGCGTGCGCCGTTGTGAGAAGCAGCGTGAACCAGCGCTTGGATGGTGCTCACGTTCTCTGCAGGGTTGGGTCCCGGACCGAACTGGGCAACAGCAACCTTCACTCCACCCACATCCTGGGATTCACCGAGGTCGTCGTTCTTGGTGTCGAATTCTTCAGCCATTACTTTCCCAATCCCAGGATCACTCGGGTGACATGAACATCGTCATGCATTTGTTCAATCAACGGCTCAACGCCGGTGTAGGCAACCATGCCACGAATGTGAGCTGCGAACTCGATGGTGACCTCGTGGCCATAGAGGTCAAGATTCTGATCTATCAAGAACGCTTCGACAGTGCGCTTGTTCACACCTTCAAAGGTGGGGTTGGTGCCCACAGAGATTGCTGCTGGGAAACGGTCTTCTCCGTCTAGGAACCACCCAGCGTAGACACCGTCACTGGGCACGAGCCCAGTGGCCTCTTGAGAAAGGTTTGCCGTGGGGAAACCGAGTTCACGGCCTCGTTTGTGGCCGTGAACAACTTCGCCATTGACGCGAGGCAGACGCCCCAGCAGTCTTGCCGCTGCGGCGACATCACCAGACGCCATGAGCTGACGGATAAGTGAAGAAGAAACACGAACCCCGTCAACAGGTGCCACATCATCGATGAGTACCACGTCAAAGCCAAGTTCAGCACCGAGTTCCTGCAGGGTTGTCACGTCACCGGAGGCGTGGTCCCCAAACCGGAAGTCATGGCCAACCAACACCACTTGGGTATTGAGTTTTCCCAGCAAGATGGTGGTGACAAAGTCACGAGGACTCAAGCTCGCAAGTTCCGAATCGAAAGCCAGCACCAAGCTGGCATCGATGTTTTCTTGATCAATCAAGTCCAGACGATCTTCAGTCGAGAGGATGTCTGCGGGGAGCTGATCAGGAGAAAGCAACGAAGCGGGGTGACGGTCAAACGTCACCACCGTGGACTTCAGTCCACGGGTGGCAGAGATGTCACCGAGTTGGCGCAAAATCTCGACGTGACCTAAGTGGACACCATCAAACTTGCCAATAGTGACCGCACTTGGCCCCCACCCAGCAGGAACCTCACCCAGACTGCGCCAGTGAAACATTAGGCGGGCTTCTTCTCAGGGTGACGACGGAGCCAGATAAGTCCCAGAATCGGCATCACGAGAGGAATGAAGAGATACCCCATACCGAAGTAGGACCACACAGTGGGGTGCGCAAAGAGCGAGGGAACGAGAAGGCTGAGAAGCCCGACAATGAGCACGCCGGCAAGTTCAAAACCGATCGTGATCTGCGCAATGCGGAACCACACCGGACCACGAGCAATCAAAGCAATGGTCGCCACCACATAAACCACTGCGGCGAGCGCAGAAAGAGAATACGCCAAAGGTGCTTGATCAAACTTGGCCACGAGTTGATAGAAGGAACGACCAGTAGCAGCCAACGCCAACACCAGATACACCGCGATCAGGATGCGACCAGCGCCAGAGCGGCGCGTTGCAGGTACTGAGATGTCAGTCATGTTGAGCTAATTCTAGTTTCTGAAGACTATGCGCTCTGGATGAACCAAATCTGGCCCATGCGATAGAGCATGATGGCAACAGCAAGTTGGGCAACACCCAGAATCACCGTGCTCCAGCGTGAACGATCAATCAATGCCCAGAATCCTGCTCCGACGGGCAAGAAGATGGCACTGATGAGATAGATATAGAACTCAAACAGGCTTCCCGTCGGCTGGTTTCCTGTCAACGGTCCGGCAATAGTCACGGCGAGCTGAACAATCAACAGCAACGCAACCACACCGGCAAAGGCCATGGTGAGGTCACTTGGACGACGTCCCATCAACCCCAGTGCAACAGCAAGCACGCCACCAGTAACGGCAACACCAATCTGCAGGGCAGTAAACCAGTCGATCATGAGAGTTACGAACTTTCGGTTTCTGTGGGGAAATTCACCACAACGCGAGTCTGGTTTTTCTTCACCGTAACCAGTCCCACCAGCCTATCTCCTGGGCCGATAGCTGCGACGGGCTCCTTACTGTCCGGATACCCTTCCAACACAACCTTCTTGCCTTGAGAAAGCTCTACAGCCTGAGTTTCATTGAGGTCCACAGCGTTGAAGATTCCACGAGCCACATCGGCGGGCGACATCAGCTCTGGAGCACTTTCTAATTTGTCCAGATCATGAGCATCAGTGACGTGGAAGGAACCAATACGGGTTCTGCGCAGCATGGTGAGATGTCCCCCCACGCCCAGTTTGAAGCCCAGGTCTCGAGCAAGTGCGCGGATGTATGTTCCTGAGGAGCACTCCACGCGAACTTCAACATCAATGAACCCGTTGCCGTCCTCATCAGATCCGCGGGTAATGCTCTGAATCTCAAAGGCGTGGATTGTGACGGCACGAGCCTTGAGCTCAACCGTCTCCCCAGCGCGAACCAACGCATAGGCACGTTTGCCACCGACTTTGATGGCACTGACAGTGCTGGGCACTTGTTCAATCTCACCCGTGAGCGGAACGATTCCGTCGGCAATCATCCCGTCTGTGACGCGATCAAGCTGTGCCTGGGGGGCAAAGCCCAGTAGATCACCTTCTGCATCACCGGTAGTACTGGAGGATCCCAGGCGAATCGTGGCGACGTATTCCTTGCTCAGCCCCACAATGAAGGTGAGTAGACGCGTCGAGGGCCCCAAACCCAGGATGAGCAACCCTGTTGCCATCGGGTCTAAGGTTCCAGCGTGACCGACCTTACGAGTACCAGCAAGACGGCGAATACGTGCGACAGCATCGTGACTAGTAAAACCCTGTGGCTTATCAATCAACACGATCCCGTTGGGAGCTGGAGTTGTTGTGGAAGCCATAACCCAATTATCCCGGATAGTGAAGTTCTCGATTTATTAAAACAAAAAGACCACCTGGCGAGAGGTGGTCTTAGTGTTGGTGCACCCCCCGGGACTTGAACCCGGAACCCACTGATTAAGAGTCAGTTGCTCTGCCAATTGAGCTAGAGGTGCAGTTGGTTCGAAATTGTGTTCCGAACCGAAGGTCAACATTATCACCCGAGAGCGAACTGGTCGAATTGAGCTCAACAGGCAGTGCGCGTGAGCCAAGCCACTATGCAATGGCCCTCAGTGATTCCTGAGGATATCCGCACTATTTTTTCTCATTTTTACGAAATCCGTATCTAAATTACAAAAAAACTTCCGATTTCGTCGCACAACTAGATAAAGTAGGGAGGTACTCACCCAATGAGGGGTGAGACTGTACTAGGAGTGTCATGAAGGTCGCAGTCCCCACCGAAATCAAGAACAATGAGTTCCGCGTTGCAATTACCCCCGCAGGCGTGCACGAACTCGTTGGTAACGGACACGAAGTTCTCGTTCAAGCTGGAGCAGGTCTCGGCTCTTCGATCACCGATGAGGCATACAAAGCCGCTGGTGCGAAGATTGTCGCAACCGCTGAAGAAGCTTGGGCTGCAGCAGATGTTTTGCTGAAGGTAAAAGAACCTATTGCCAGCGAATACAAGTACTTCCGTGAAGGACTCGTTCTCTTCACCTACCTCCACCTCGCAGCTGAGCCTGAGCTCACCAAGGCGCTCGTTGATGCCAAGGTCACAGGTATTGCTTACGAGACTGTACAGCTCCCCACTCGCCAGCTTCCCCTGCTCGCTCCAATGAGCGAGGTTGCAGGTCGTCTTGCACCAATCCTCGGCGCTAACGTCATGCTTAAGCCCAACGGTGGCCCCGGTCTTCTGGTTCCTGGCGTTCCCGGAACCCACCCCGCCAAGGTTGTTGTTCTTGGTGGCGGTGTTGCTGGTACGAACGCGGTGCAGGTTGCCGCAGGTATGGGTGCAGAAGTAACCGTTCTCGACACCAACCTCTTCCGCCTGCGTGAGCTTGACGCTCTCTATGACGGACGAATCAAGACCATTGCGTCGAACTCGTTCGAAATCGAGAAGGCTTGTCTTGAAGCCGACATGGTGATCGGTTCTGTATTGATCCCTGGTGCGAAGGCTCCCAAGCTGGTCAGCAACGACTTGGTCAAGCGCATGAAGCCAGGCAGTGTTCTCGTGGACATCGCAGTGGACCAGGGTGGCTGCTTCGCAGACACTCACCCCACTACTCACGCAGAGCCCACCTTCCAGGTTCACAACTCGCTGTTCTACTGCGTAGCAAACATGCCCGGTGCTGTTCCTAACACCTCGACCTACGCACTGACCAACGCAACCCTGCCTTACCTGCGCTCCATTGCGAACAACGGATGGCATGCAGCACTCAAGGCTGATCCTTCACTGCGCTTGGGCCTCAACACCCACGCTGGTGCTGTGACCAACGCACCTGTTGCACAGGCTGTTGGTGTCGAATACAGCGACCTCGACGCGATCTTCGCGTAAGAAGTTCACAGGATGACCCTTGTGGTCGAGCCATCAGGTTCGACCACAAGGGTTTTTCCATACCCTGCGTGAGGAAATAGTCCTGACCGGAGGCGTAATCCCCTGAGCTCCGAACTCGTGCAGCCATCGAGAACAAGAACTGCTGACTGCTTCAGAGAGCTCAGTAGAGCCGACCGGGACATCCACTCATCTGGCGTGCCCACGACGATGGAATATTCGCTGTGCGTTGTGACAGACAACTCGGTAGCAAGGTCGCTGAATCTAGTGGACTTGTCTGGTTTCGATGCACTCATGAACTCTCGTTTGCGATGAGTGACCACGAGGTAAGAAGTACTCGCCTGGAAAGTGAGGCGAGGAGTCTCAGATTCTTGCATTTCTCGTCCTTCTACCTTGACGAGCTGAACGTCATGCCGGTTCCACCGTGCCCTTCCAGGCTGACTACCCGACAGCAGCCCGAGCACTGTGGGAAACAACGCGAGCAGCCCGGTCACCCCACGTAGATGCTCAGAGCAGCCCATCACGACAGCACGGCCGGTTTTCGGCGCTTGTCTGACGTGGCGGGTCAGGCACAGCAGAAACTCTTCACGGTGCTCGAGATCAAAGTCTTCCAGAATGGCATCGAGGTCATCGATGACTATGACCTCGCCTTCAGGCAGCGCTCCCCCAACAACGACGTCCCATGCGTGTTCTGCATCAGCAATGACTGCGGCACCGAGTTGCTGCGCAATGAGGTGACAGGCATTGCTGGTGCCTGACCGTGCGGGGCCGGTAATGAGCAGATTGCCGTCATTGCGTGGTGAATACTGTGCCCAGGTTTGAACTTGATGCTCGGGAATATCCGCCATTCCCAGCCAAGCAACACTCTCAATGCGTGTGGGCATCTCGTCAGGGTGAATAACCGAAGACAAAGGGGGCAACCAAGGAGATCGTGGGGTCCAACCTGGATTCTGTTGCAACCACTGGTCGGTCTTGGCTTCCACGACCTCAATATCTTGCGCAGAAAGCTGTGCTGCGTGAAACTCGCGCTGTTCTAACCCCGTTCCGGTGAGCACTGCACGCCCGGGAATATGTGGCAGCGCAAAGGCAGCGTCATTGCCGAGAAGGGCCTGAGAATCTTGTTTTTGTGAAACACGAAACCCCACACGCAACGCACAGTTCGCCAGTACAGCATCTCCCAGAGACCCACCCACACGCTGGCTTGAAAGAATCAGGTGAATACCCAGCGAACGTCCTCGTGCGGCAAGGTCAACGAAGATAGCGGTCAATTCAGGAAACGCCTCCAGCACAGCGCGATACTCATCCACGATCACGATGAGGCGGGCAAGGTCGACGTTCGCACTGAGTTCAGAAATATCCCCCACTCCTGCGTGAGCTAGTGCACGTTCTCGGTAGTGGATTTCTGCGCGCAAAGAAGTCATGGCGCGGTGTGCTTCTGCGTGGTCTAAGTCTGTGAGCATTCCAACCACATGTGCCAAACCCGTGAGCTGACTAAACCCGGCTCCTCCTTTGAAATCAACCACCAGGAAGGAGAGTTCATCGGGTGAATAACTCGCAGCTAAAGCCACCATCCAGGACTTCACAAACTCTGTCTTGCCTGAACCCGTCATTCCTGTCACCACAGCATGCGGTCCGGCAGAAACGAGATCAAGTAACAGTGGGTGTGATCTCTGCCTCCCCACATTCACCACCACGCTTTCCCTGGCTGACTGCCATTGCTCTGTGGTGTTGAGAACAGTCTCAACCTGGCTAGGTATGACTTCTGCAACCTGCACAGCTTGTGGCACTTCAGAAAGCAGCTTGGGCAGGATGAGATTCGCTTCTGCGCGGCTGAGGAGATCCACCGACAACTCGATGGGGATTGCGGAGCCATCAATTGTGTCCAGGAGCGTGGCACGTCCGCGGTCCACTTTGAGGAGAAAGCGAAACCCCAGTGGAATGGGATCCATATCAGCCACATAGCTCACCGAGACTGTGCAGCTCTTTTCAGTGGAGAGTAAGCCAACGAGTTCCGGTTCTGCGGACATATCAAGACCCACCCGAGTGATTTCCTGGCTTCCCCAGTTCCATGCCAGCTGGAACGCAATGGCTCGCATGACAGAGCGCGTCTCCACCTCTGAGCCCCTGAGCGCAAGCCCAGAGGTGGCATCGAGAATGACAGGTAATCCACCTGTTCGTGCAATGCCGAGACGAATTACCCGCTCAACTCCGACTTTCTGTGCCCCCGCGGCCCACTGAGGCCTCAGAGTGGTGTCGGGGCGTGCATAGAAGCTACTGGGTGGATTGCGGCGCAGGGTTTCTTCTCGATGTGCGAAGGATTCCAATTGGCGCTGCTGGGACTGGGCTGCTTCCTCTTGGTCATCACGCTCTGCTTGTTTGAGTGCTTCTCTCTTGGAATGGAACCTGCCGTCAAAGAACTGTGCCACTGCCATCACTGGGCCTAGCAGAGCAAAGAGAAGAGTGTAGGCGGAGCCTGTGACCAGCCACAACACAAGACTGGTGACGAGAGGAGCGATCAGAGCAAAGACAGGAAAGCGCATGGTCGCACTTCACCAGAAACTAGATACTGAATTCACTCACGGGTGAGTGTTCGTGGATAACTGCGTTCTAGCTAATGGTGAGGTGGAGATCACCAAAGTCCAGGCGGGTGCCGCGCACGACGGTGTAGCGAGTGCCTGGCTGAGCACGACGTGGAACTACTCCTGGCTCGCGCACGATGGTGCCATTACCGCTGTTCCGATCTGCAATCCACAAATCATTGCCGTCAACACCAAACTCGAGGTGCGTCTTAGACACGGAGCGACCTGGGTCAGAGACCACAATGAGGTGCTCGAATTCTTCACCCTCAGCGGGGGTCGGCATGCGACCAAGCAAACCACTCTGTGTGATCTCAACACTGTCGCCGTTGCCCAGAGTGATCGTGAAGGACACCATCGAAGTCAGTTCGTTTTCTGTTGCGAACCGAGGGGCTTCTACGACCCGCTTGGGTGGGGCTTCAAAGAGTTCAGAGAGGTCAACACCCTCAATCTGCTCAACAATGTTTGTTGACGTGGTCTCAGGTTCCTGTGATGGAGCTGTGGTGAAAGATTCTGCTGGGGGAACTTCTGCAGGCGTAGGCGCTGGCTCGGCGACAGGCTCTGCCTTCACGACCGGAATGGCCTGCGTGCGGGCGACAGAGCTCCCACATTCACCACAGAACAAGGCTCCCTCAGGAAGCGCGCTCTGACAGACCTCACACAACATGGTTGTGATGTTACCGGCGCTTGGGCAACCAAGCCGTGAAGCGAGCCCATGAGAGACCAAATGATTTGACTGAGATCTTGGCTGTGAACTTTTGCCAGCGGGTCAGGTTCGCACCCATTTCTCGCACAACACCATCTGCTTCAGACCACGCACGAATCACTTCTGCTTCAGAGAGAGGATCAGCAGAGTACTGGGCGGTGTCTGCAAGAACAGCAACACCGGTTGCGGCAGAAAGTGAACTCAACTCAGCGAGTTCTTGACGCGTCATCGAGGCCGTGGCTGCCGTTCCGTGATCGAGCAGAGCGTCGCGGACCTCATTCCACGCACCCTCAACGCGCTCACGGGGATCTGCGGCGCTGAGACGCGCGTGGCGTCGGCGCCGCTTCGCCACGATGACACCGAGGAATGGTGAGGCCAACAAGCCCAACCAGAGAAGGGTCCAGCCGAGCGCATTCACCACAGCAAGAATGGCCTGCAGCACAGGATCTACTTCTGAGGGCTGCTCTTCATCAGCAACTTCAGGAGCTGAGCTGTCGTTGAGTTGTGGTTCGTCCTGAGCAGGAGGCTCCACTGCTGTTTGAGGGAAGGCCACTTCGGTGGGGTCCTGAGGCTGCTCTTCTGGAATAGGGCGCTCACCTGGGTTGGGGTTGACGGCAACCCAGCCTTCTGTCGTGGAAATCTCAATCCAAGCCGTCATCTCTGCGCCTGTGAAAGTAACAGCAGTAGTTGCATCAGTTCCTTCTGGAGCGATGAAACCCATCACAACGCGAGAAGGGAAACCGATCTGGGTGGCAATCAGTGAAGCAGCTGCCGCATATTGCTCTGCGTCACCGACCATGGGGCTTGCAGCAAAGAGTGCAGCCACTCGGTTGGCGCCATGGCCAGAAGCACTGGGCACCTCATCGGGACCGCCATGGCTAATATAGCCCTGGTCAGTCAGCGCAGTGAGCGTCGCGTTCAGACGCTCCCCTGCTGTGGTCTTGCCTTTCGAGGACAGTGAAACAAAGGCATCGAGACCATTCGGCATCACAGCAGGTGCTGGAACGATGGCATCGCCTGGCTTGAGGTCACTTATCGAGGAGATGGATACCTCGGGAGCGGCAAGACCGGTTGTGCGATAGCTATCACCCTCGGAAAGACCAGAGGTCACCGCCCCGGTTCCCGCTGGGCGACTGTAATAGAAGGCATCTGTCAGTGCACGGGAACCGGCACCGGTGAAGCTAAATGAACCTAGTTCACCCGTCAAAGGAACCCATGCTCCCGTGAGCCCTGAGATAGTGATCTGGGCAGAAACCTCGTCGCCGTTCTTGGCTGTTGTGGGGATAGAGCCTGGCAATTTAGTGAAGTCTGCTGCAACGCCACCCACCGAATACAGCACGCCGGTGTAGTTATCCAACGTGGCAATGCTGACGCGTTGGCCTGCGCTCAATCCGGTCACTGAGATGAGATCTCTGTTCTTGTTATCACCGGTGACATAGGAGCGATATTCAGACAACGGGCTGGTGTCATCTTGAAGAACGAAGGGTTGGTCGATTTCTGTCCGCCAGACAGTGCGGTCAGCAATGGGGGTAACCAGCACCACAGCAGAAGCGACAACTGCTGAGAGAACCAAAATACCGAGAGCTCTGAACCCCGTGCGCGCGACTCCCACCCGGCTCGAAACAAACCACAGTGCAATGAGAACAAAGACACCCACGGTCACCAACACACTGGCAAAACTTCTGCTGGGGCCCAACCAAATAGCAACACTCAGTGTGACGACAGGAACCAGCGCCGCGAAACCTGCATGTGCCTTGGTACGACTCAAACGTAGGCTCAACACAACCGTAAAGAGTGTCCCCACCATCGACAGCAACAACACGGGAACGAGCAATGCCTCGTATGAACCCACGGGAGGCATGACGGTCACAAGTTGCTTCCATGACAGAACAACGCCGGTTATTAAGCTCAGTTCTCCCTGCAAGCTGGGCAAGAACCCGAGGAATGCCTCGCCCGGAACAGCCAGCGGGACACCGAAGACCAGATAAGCCACGACGGCTGTCAACACCGTGCGCAGTACGGACCACGATCCCCGCGCAGAAAGCAGTGCAATCAATGCACCCAGGATTGCGCCACCGGCAAGTGCAACAAAGAAGCCAGGGTCCTGATACACCGGCCAGAGTGGCACCAACGAAACTACGACTGCGAAGGCAAGGAATACGGCTCTCACGACGACACCGCCATGCGCTTACCGAGGAGTTGTTGCAGGTCATCGAGGCGACCAATGGTCGCCACGGTCAGTCTGCCCATCCTGCGCGTGACGGGAGAGGCTTCTGGAGCACAGCTCACCACGACAACTTCCACACCAGCAGGGAATGCCACTGACGCCGAGTGCAAGGTCTTGGAATCAACTGCTGCACCTGTCACCAAGAAGGCAATAGAAACATCTGCCGCCTGGGCTGAGGCCAGTCTCGACAATTCCACAATGTTGGGGCTGCCTTCTTGCAGATGAACTCCAGAGAGTTCATCGAGAAGGCGGTCACGAGAAACGGTGGACAGGGCACGGATCCGAGCAGGAACTGCTCCGCGCTCTGCTCGGCGGCGTGAAGCTAGTTCTCTGGCCGCCTCACGTAAGGCGCTCAAGCGACCTGTTGCAGCGGGCCTGGCATCTGCACTGACCAAAACAGAGAGGTCACGGGTGTCACGAATGGCTCGAACACCCAGTGAAGCAGCTGCACTGACGGCCAGTTCAAATTCCTCGTCGGTGGCGAATACTTCTGGTTCAGTATCGAGCGCAATCATGAGATGACTGCGACGGGTCTGCTCAAACTGACGAACCATGAATTGGCCCGTCTTGGCAGTGGACTTCCAGTGGATATTCCGGCGGTCATCTCCGGGAACATATTCACGCAAAGCATGGAAAGACAGGTCGCTGTCGGTGAGGTCTCTCGTGGGATTCCCCTCGAGGTCACGGACGAAACCGGTGCTCATGCTGAGCAAGCCAATAGTTCTGGGGTGAATGAACAGGGTGCGAACATCCCCATGAACTACTTCTCGAGAGATCAGCCCCAGTGGGTCTTGACGAATCACGCGAGCAGGTCCCACTTGGACCATGCCACGGTGTTCAGTGGGAACGGGCAAGGTGATGTCGTCGTGAGCTGCCTTGCGCAGGCGCCCCACCTGGGTTTCCACTTGCTGCTCCCCCACAGGAACAACAACATCTAACGAGGCCAGTGAATGACCTGTCGGGTTCGACACACTCACGACAAGTTGTGCTTCGTCACCGACGACCACGCGTTCATGCGCGAGGTGGAAGGACACGTCGTGGGCATGACGGAAGAGGGCGTAGAGCGTTGCCATGCCAAAGGTCACCAGCCCGGCAACACCCAGACCAATGAGTTCAATCCATCCCTGCGCAGCACCAACGACAAGGCTGAGCAGGGCTACAACAGCCCAGCCCCAGCCTCTCGAGGTGACAACGCGGAAGTTCATTATGCGGCAGGCGCTCCCACAGGAAGATCAATCAAGATCTTGCCGACAACGTTATTTGCGGTGACGCCATCAAACTCTGCTTCTGGGTCCAACACGAGACGGTGGGAAAGCACAGAGTCAGCAAGTGCTTTCACATCGTCAGGAATGACGAAGTGGCGGCCGAGCGACGCTGCGTAAACTCTTGAGGCGCTTACGAGTGAGAGAGCGCCTCGAACTGAAGCTCCTAGTCTCACCTCAGGAGCAAAACGTGTTGCCTCAACAATGTTGGTGACGTAATCAGTTATTCCTGGGTCTACGTGCACAGATTTAGCAAGTTCAATCAATTTAACAATCATTTCTGCAGGCACTACACCTTCGAGTTCAACCTTTTTTGTTTTGCCTGAGTTTTCAAGAATGAGCCTGGTTGACGCATGGTCTGGGTATCCCAGCGATGCCTTCATCAGGAAGCGGTCCAGCTGCGCCTCGGGCAACCGGTATGTACCCGCCTGTTCAATCGGGTTCTGCGTTGCAATAACCATAAAAGGTTCACCCGTGGGGTGAGTCACACCGTCAACGGTGACGTGGTGTTCTTCCATCACCTCAAGTAGAGCCGACTGCGTCTTTGGGCTGGCACGGTTGATCTCATCTGCAAGCACAATGTTGGAGAAGATGGGGCCCTTGTGGAATTCGAAAGCGCCCTTCTTCTGATCAAAGATGCTCACACCAGTAATGTCACCGGGTAGAAGGTCAGGAGTGAACTGAATACGTGAGTGGCTTCCCTGCACGCTCTGTGCCATTGCACGAGCGAGCGAGGTCTTACCCGTTCCGGGGTAGTCCTCCAGGAGCAAGTGGCCGCCGCTGAGCATGGCAGTGAACGCCAGGCGGACGGTGCGGTTCTTGCCCAGAAGTACCTGTTCCACGTTTCCGACGAGCTTGTCGAAAACCTTCTGGAACCCGGCTGCTTGTTCGGGTTTCATACTCATGTTGTGCCTTTCGGTGGAGCGGTTAGTACTGGGTTGGGATATAGAGAGGAGCAGGTGTTCCACTTGATGTGGAACCGCCAGCACCGCAGTCACCTGCAGCTGTGCAGCCACGAATAACAACAGTCTGGCCTGTGCCGGAGCTTCCTCCGGCTTGGAAAAAGGCGGTTTTGTCTATTTGGTAGGTCGGCGTGGATGCGCCGGTAACGGCAATCAGATCAACCCAGTTGGTGCCAACCTGCATTTGCCAGGTCTGTACCGAGGACTGAAGTGAGGCAACGGTGGGATTCTCGACCCGAATGACAAATTCTTGGCCATTCGTATTCGTCGAACACGTCACAGCAGGAGTTGCCAAAGGCCATTCGAGACAAATTGCCGCATCATACGAAGCCGCCCCAGGAATGCGCTGGGTGATGGTCAAGCTTGTGGTCTGTGCAACACAGCTAAAGCCATTGTCCGCATAGACAACGTAGTTGTAGTTACCCAAAGCCTTTGATGAGTTGTCGCTCCACGAGGTCGCAGAACCAACGTTCGTGGCACCGGATTGGTAACCCGCTAGGCATGCACCATCGGAGAAAGCAGAAGTTCCACCCTTGACGTAATAGGTGACAGAACCTGAACCGTTTGCACCTACCGCGTTCCAGCTCAGCGTTGCTTCACCATTTGCACCCGTCTGCGTTGCCTGCAGTCCACCAGCAGGCTGAGGAGCACCTATCGCAGTGATAGATCCTGAACTGGTGGTGTTCCAGTTATCAGTGTCAGCGTTGTTCTGAGGTGTGACGCGAGCAACATAGGAGTGCCCTGGTGTGAGCCACAGTGTGGGCAGACTCGTCACATTGGCGGGCTGGTCATAGCTTGCTCGGACCGTCGTTCCATCTTCGATGATGGTGACGACGTACTTATTCACGGGGCTTCCACCAGAAGGTGTTCCCACAGCGCTCCAGGACACGTTGATTCCACCACCCTCCGGGTGGCCTGCGTCATAGCCTGCCGATGAAATATTGACCTGAGCCGGTCCAGCAGGCACAACATCTGCGCTCAGTGACTCACTCCAGCTGCTGAGTTGAGAAGTTCCAATGGCGTTAGTGGCGCTAATGGTAAAGCGGAAGCGCTGACCCGTGGGCAAACCATCGAGAGAGCAGATGGTTGAGGTGCACTCCTTGCGGTAGCCACCGTCGCTTTCAACCGTGTACTTGGTGATGGCCGAGTTATTTGCCGCAGGAGCAGGCCAGGACAGAGTCAGGGTGCCCGAGACAAACCCTGCAGCACGAGTTGGTGCCTGCGGTGCAGAAGGAACATCTTGAACAGAGATGTTGATGACCCCCCAGACATAACGGTCTGGATCGTTGGTGGCATCTGCCACTTCATATTCCAAGGTGGTGTCACTGGGGTCTGCACTGCCAGAGACGGTCACCGTCAAGGTGGCCTTATCTGCAGAAGGCGTCACGGTGACTCCTGCAGGAATGTTCCCGCCATCAAGCCCACGAACAGAGAGCACCTTGAGCGGCTGGCCAGGGAAAGGATTAGTTGCTTGGTCGTTAGCCAGCACATCAACCGTTTGGGTTTCTCCGCGCTTGGCCACGATGCTGTCTGTTGCCGGGATAGCGAGTGGCCTGGTGGAGGGCACGATGCGAATAATGATCTGTCCCGGTGAACCGTCGGCAACCTTGTCTTTCACAGTGACGGTCAAAGGAACGTTTCGACCCTTGACAGCGTCATCGCTGGCCTTGAGGGTCAGCGTTTGACCGTCCAAGGTCGCGCTGACTCCTTGGCCAGCACCTGTGACGGTGTATTCGAGCTCGTCTTGGTCATCGACGTAGGGGTAGCGGGTAACGCGGACCAAGTCGAGGGTCTTTTCTTGACCAGGCTCGAGGTCGATGTTGGCACCCATCATGACCGGAGGCATGTTTTCACGAGGAGTGACAGTGATGGGAAGAACGATGGTGGCGGTGTGAGCACCGGCAGCCGTGGCGGAGTCACCATCGGTGACTTCGAAGGAGATGGAGGCGGGACCAAAGTAGCGGTCCTCACTGGTGTAACTCAGGGTAGTGTCGTTTACCACCAGGCGAGAGCCATCTGAATGAGTCGCGCGCACCGTGGTCGAGTCCGTTAGCTTCACGGTCTTCCCCAAAGCAGCAATGACATAGTCGTTGAGGTTAATTCGCAGGGCCTCTTCACTGACCACCGTTAGCGGAGCAACGCCACGCTTGCGCTGAGGAAGTGCATCATCGGTGCCCGGAACCCAGATAAAGGCAGTTGAGGAAACGCTGGGGTCATCAGGGTGTGACACAGAGAACGGAATGATTTGGCTTTGTGCCAGAACCTGAACTCGCACGGTGTTGCTGGAGATGACGCGTGCTGTAGATCCATATCCGGTGACAATCGTGGTACGCAGGCTAGAGACGGGGCCGTCAGCAAAGAAGGCATTAGCCATCACGTTCACATCAACGCTGTTCTGACCAAGAATGTCCGTCAAGCTCACAACCGCGTCCGAGATCACTGGTTTGGCAAGTGGTGCCTGAGCCTGAACATCGAGAGTAATGAAGTTGGAGGCGGAGCCTGCCATGTCATTCTCGATTTCATAGACAAGGCCGTAACGACCAGGGGTCAGGGGCGCAGTGATTTTGACGAGGTCGCCAACGATCTCAGCGACAACGGAGTCATCTTGTGGAGTGACAGTGACGAGAGACAGAGGTCGACCATCTGGATCACTGTCGTTCTGGAGTGCACGAACATAGACAGTGTAGCCAGGGCGGGCAATGACGTTATCGGCGACCGCAATCGGGTTACGACCTCCAGCAAGTGGCTCCGCAATTCCCACACGAATCGTGGCACTGGCCTGAGTGCCGAGAGCATCTACCACTGAGTAGCTAAAGGAATCGGTTCCGGTTGCATACGCCGATGCTTCGTACTCAATCCAATCGCCACCCACGGAGGTAATCGAACCCTTTTCAGGATTCGTGTCGAGTCCCACAAACTGGACCGAGTCACCATCGGGGTCAATACCTACCAGGGGAATCGGAATCCGCACGGTCTGGCCTGACATTGCACGAGCAGTCACCGTGCGCGGGGTGGGGGCTTGGTTGGTGTCTTCATCAATGGCTCGAACAGAGATTGTTACTGTGCCACTGGCCCACTGACCGTTGTCTGCATTGACGCGGTAGACAGCCGAGTAGGTGCCAGGGTTATTCCCCGCGAGGAAGCGCAGCTGACTACCAGAGACAAAGAGCAAACCAGCTCCAGAAGGAACATCCTGATCGAGGTTGGGAGCTAGGGTGAGCTCACCGCCATCAGGGTGAATGTCATTGGTCAATACAGGAATGCTAATCACGTCACCCACGCGTACCGCAACCACGTCAGGTACGGCAACTGGGGCCTGCGCAACAGGTGGTGCCGGAGTCTGAACGACCGTGATCGTGCCCTCGCTTTGGGAAATACCGTTGCTAATGCGATATCCGAATGACACGGCAGCATCGAGTGGCTTGGTCAGCGTCACACGAACCAAGCGGTGATCCACAACCTCAACTTGAATCCCGGACTCAACAGGAACGCCCATCGTTCCGGTGACCACAAGGACTCCCCCAGCAGGATCACGGTCGGTGGCAGTGACATCGACCGTGCGGGACTGTTGGAGAGGAACATACACAGCATGGGCAGAAGTAATGGGCTGGGCAGAGACCTCTGGTGGATCGATCACGTCGATGCGCACCAAACCAGAACCAGTGGCATCACCGTCTGTCACCGCATAGGTGACATAGCTGGAACCGGTGCGAGAGGCAGTAACAGAGAAAGAGAAGTCAGCGAAGTCAGTAACGATATCCAAACCGGGGACGGCTGGAACGCCGGTCAGGCTCAGAACGCCGGAACCACCACGGATATGTGACGAAGGGTTGATGGTGACGGGCTGCCCTTGCACGGCAATGACAGCAAAGGCTTCAGCCACGATGGGGACTTGTCCAGCAGCCTTGACATTGACCTGGACGGAGCCAAAACCAGATGCGCGGCCGTCTGAGACTTCTAGGGCAATCTGCTTAGTTCCACCACCGCCACGACCCGAGTCAGTGAATGCCACACGGCCAGCTGGTGAGTAGGACAGCGAGTCAGGTTCTTCTGTCGTTGCTGCCGCGACGAAGATAGCGTCGCCGTCCGGGTCGACCCAGTCACCTAAGACATTGACAATGACCTGTCCGCCCATCGCCACGTCGGTGCGAGTGGCCCGAGCTTGGACAGGAGGAGAGTTCTCCAAATCGGGGCGAATGCTCAACGTGACGGTGGCGGATGCTTCCCCGCCGCGACCGTCAGAGATGGTGTATTCGAACTGAGTGGCACCGGCAGCATCTGCAGCCAAGCGAACCATGACTTGATTGCGGTCAGAGTTGATATATATCTCACCGAGATTTGCCGGAATCCCTGTGACGGAATCGATAACCAGCGCATCACCATTGGGGTCGTAGTCGTTGAGGAGAACAGGAAGCGAGGTCACTCGTCCTGGACGCGCCCCCAGATCATCATCGACAGCAACCGGTGGTGCAGGTGTCTTGTCGTATTCGGGAGCATCAGCATTGTTGGTTTGAACAACCTGTTGTTCTTGAGCTTGCTGAGCGAGAAGGGAATCCCAGTTATCGATCAGACGAACCCCGCCCTGCACCGCCCAGACCAAACCGTTCACGGCATCGTTGAGCGCAATGACGCCGTCACTCACACGGAAGGTCAGCTCAGCAGAACCAGCCATCGATTCAGCGTTTTCATTGCCGTCTTCAGCAGCACCACACTTGGACCAGACTGTTCCGCCAGACCACGCTGCAAATGCGCAATCCCCCTCGATGAGTGGGGCAGCAGGTCGTCCTGACGCTGTGGAGATGGTTGAGACATCACCGCTGTCGAGGTTGATGACGGACAGCCCTGAACTGAATGCCAGTAACACCGAAGAGGCGCCAGAGATGTTTGTTGCTGCATTATTGCTGGCATTCACGCCCACAGCACTGGGTAGTTGCAGCTGGGCCTGGGCAAGCTCTGTCGCAGAGGCACTGAGTTGAATGACACGTCCTGCTGTGAGCAACGTCCCGCTCTGGCGGTCGAGAACCACCCAGCGATCTCCCACCAGAGTGATCTGAAGTTTTCCTTCATTCAGCTCCGTGTCCAGAGCGTTTGATTCGGGAGTGACCGAAGTCAAGGTGTTGATCGTGGAGAGGGTGCCCAGCTTGGCACTCACACCGACGAGATAGCCCTGGGCATTGACGGCAACGGCAGAGTCTGCACCAACAGTGAAGTTGGCGGGTTGAGTCTGGGCATCAAAGGTGGAGATTGTTGCAGACGGGATGACCCACACATCTCCGGAGCTGGGGGCGTGCAGGATGACATTCTCACCAGAAAGAGCGACATAGGTCACATCTTGGGGAAGGGGAATACTCTCCGAGACTTCACCGGTGGCCTGGTTCACCACATCTAAAGAACGCGTGGCGTCGTTGATCAGGAAGACATGTTGACCGTTTTGGACCAGATCCATCTGGCTCGAGTCGGTAGTGAGAACAGTGTTGAGTTCAAAAACCTTGGTATTCGCACGACCAATAGCTTGCTTGTCGCCGTTGGTCACCCAGACGGCACCGTCATCCAGGTTCACGCGCTGCGCTTGGTAGCCAGTGGCAACAAGGGACCCAATCACCAGCAGGGCGAGCACACTGGTGGCCGCCGTCCACTTGATGATGGTGCGACGGCGTGGAGTTGCCCCCAGGAGGCGGGTAAACCACGAGCGGATCATGATTATCCGGCCACCGTTGCCAAGACGAGCGTCACAATTGCCACCACTGCCACAACACCTGTGACGACAGAGAGCAAGAGCTTGCGCCGACGTCGCGACGCGACGTACGCAAGCTCATCACGCTCAGCCGGGGTGGAGTTATAGCCTTGACGACGCCAGCTGGGTGTGGAGTGGGCATCCAAAGGTGACAGTGCCGTGCGATCGTTCTCATTGATGACGATTGCAGAGGAGCCCCACTCATCTCCCACAACATCCAGTGGTGTTTGTGCAAGCCCCATGGAGGATTCAACCTGCTGCAGCTGGCGAGCAAACTCAAGAGCCGAGTGTGGTCGATCGATGGGGTTCTTACTCATTGCCTTGTTCAGGACTTCTTCCAGACGGGGTGGAACATCACCGCGCCCAATCGGCTGTGGCTTGGACTTCAAGATACGGCCAGCAAGGTGACCTGGGGAGTTGTCTTTGCCGGGAATCTCGAATGGACTGCGACCAGCAAGCAACGAATAGACCGTCGCTCCCAGTGCCCAGATCTCAGAAGCAGTAGAACCGGTCGTGCTTTCCCGGATGACTTCCGGAGCAG
This sequence comes from Aurantimicrobium minutum, assembly GCF_029892845.1. Lineage (GTDB taxonomy): Bacteria > Actinomycetota > Actinomycetes > Actinomycetales > Microbacteriaceae > Aurantimicrobium > Aurantimicrobium minutum_B. Next base: position 382,339 of record NZ_JARXVT010000001.1, on the reverse strand, counting down.
ACCAGGGAACGGACAGCCCCACCGCGGTGGAGTTATCTCCCAAATACACCGAAGAGGCAATACCGAAGTCACTGAGTACAGGGTGCCCATACGCAGTGACCAAGATGTTGCCGGGCTTGATGTCGCGGTGAAGAACATTCGCACGGTGCGCTGTCTCCAGCGCTGCCGCAATACGGATACCCGTGCGCAAAGCTTCAGCTACCGGAATAGTCTCTGCACGAAAACGCTCGCCATAGCCACTCACACACACCTCAGTGACGAGATAGGGGCGGCCATCAGCGCTGACGCCTGCTTCAAAGACACTCAAGATCGAGGGGTGCGTGCTCAGTTGAGACATCAACTGAGCTTCAGACTGGAACATGTCCCGCACGCGCGGGTTTACGACCTCAGGAAGAAGAACCTTCACGGCCACGTTGCGGCGAGGAAGCTGCTGTTCATAGAGGAAGACGTCGCCGAAACCTCCGGAGCCCAGCACGCGAACGAAAGTGAAACCAGAGAGGACAGGCGGAGTTGAGGGTAGTCGTCTCGACATGTCCCACCACCTTCGTCAACCTGGGTTGAACTCAGCAGAGCTCAACGCAAATAACGCCGTAAATTCAGCGCACTTGAAGTTTAGGCAGGTGAAACTGAGGATTCGGTGTGCCCCACCGTGACGGCAATAACGTCAATGACTATCAGCGTGACGTTGTCACGGCCGCTATTGGTCAATGCAGCGTTCATTAGCTCGCTCACGGCATCCGTGGCCGTGGGAGCAGTAGTCAAGAAGTGCTCAATTCCGACATCGGTGAGCTCTTTCGTCAAACCGTCTGAACACAGCAACAAACGCATCCCGGGAACGACAGGAAGTGCCACATAGTCAGGGATGGGCTCATCAATGATGCCCACAGCACGCGTGATCACGTTGGCGTGAGGGTGGTAGTCAGCCTCTTCCTTGGTGATGGTGCCGGCATCAACCAACTGCTGAACTACCGAGTGGTCCACGGTGACCTGTTCGAACGTCTCATCGAGCTTCACATATACGCGAGAGTCACCAATGTTGAATACGGCCCACTGCAGCTGGTCGCCCTCTTGAACGAGAGCAGCACCGGTCACTGTTGTGCCAGCACCCTGCTGGTCTTCCGTGAGTTTGTTCCTCAGGTCCACCACCGACATGGCCAAAGCCATCTCAAGTGCATCGAGATCAGCAAAGCCTGGCTTTTCTAGGCCAGCAATGCGCTGAACGACACAGTCACTGGCAATATCGCCGGCGCTGTGGCCGCCCATGCCATCTGCCACCGCAAAGACGGGGCAGGCGATGGAATACGAGTCTTCGTTGTTAGCGCGGTGGTTTCCCACATCAGTTCCGGCAGCCCAGGAGAGGGTAACGCTCGCACCAGTGCTCGTGTCGACAACAGTCGTGCCGGTCGAGTTCTGGCCTAGGGCAGTCACAGGAAAATCTCCAAGAATATGGGGCTACAACCGAAAGAAGTTCGGCTAACCAAGAACTTCAAGTCTATTACCGTCACCGAGGTCGATAATCGCGCCAACCCCGAGCGCCATCGAGTCGCCAGGAGCAAGTAAGACGGTGGGGTGCCCCGGGATGATGACGCGGGTGCCATTAGTGGAGCGCAGGTCAGTCACCACAACCACATCTCCCTGCACCTCAACGCGTGCGTGGGTTGAAGAAACGAGGCCCTCAGGCGAGGCAACCATCACGAGATTGACTGCCTGACCACCGCGCAGCGGTGCTGCAGGCAGGCGACCAAGAATGATGGGCTTGTTCAACAGATGCTTGGTGCCATTGATGTGGCGCAGACGAAAACGCGAGATGAGCTCGTTCTGTGGGGCCGTATCTCCCCCATCTGGGACCTGTTCTTCGGGTGCTTCGATAAGACCACTGAGCCCCAGAGAGGTGTCCATCAATGAACCGATCAGTGTGTTGTATTCGTCGGTTGCTTCAGGGATGACAGTGTCTGAAACCACGCTGTCATCACTCGTGATGACAGTTTCTTCCGATGGAACAACACCACCGATGATTGTGCTGTCATCGATGACGTCGACCGAGCCCACTACCGTTTCGTCGATAGGAATCTTGATAATGGTGTCATCGCTGGCATCAACGCCGATGACTGTGTCGTCGTTCACGTTGATGCGAGTGTTGTCGTCAGGAGTGCTCATGAGTGCAAACCGGAAGCGCAAGCTTTAAGAAGCCTGCACACTCTCCTTCTCTGCAGTTTCTTTCGCTGCCACGCGCTGACCAACCACTGCCGAGACACCGTCCTGGCGCATCGAAACACCATAGAGGGCATCAGCAATTTCCATGGTGCGCTTCTGGTGGGTAATCACGATGAGCTGGCTGGAATTGCGCAGGTCTTCAAAGATGGCTAGCAGACGACCCAAGTTGGCATCATCAAGCGCAGCTTCAACCTCGTCCATGATGTAGAACGGCGAAGGGCGAGCCTTGAAGATGGCCACCAGCAACGCAACAGCAGCAAGCGAGCGCTCACCACCAGAGAGAAGGCTCAAGCGGTCAATCTTCTTACCCGCAGGCTTGACCATGACCTCAATACCGGTGGTGAGGAGGTCATCAGGGTTGGTCAGTGCGATGCTTCCCGAACCACCAGGGAAGAGAATTGGGAACACTTCAGCAAAGGCGGCTTGAGTGTCATCGAAAGCGGCCTGGAACACTGACTGCATGGTGGAGTCCACCTCGTCGATGATGGTCATCAAGTCCTTGCGAGTGTTGCTGAGGTCTGTGAGTTGCTCGGTGAGGAAGGTGTGACGCTGTTCGAGAGCAGCAAACTCTTCCAAAGCAAGAGGGTTTACCCGGCCCAGCTGACCGAGCTTACGCTCGGCCTTTTCCAGACGTGTCTGTTGTTCAGAGCGGTTATACGACTTAGTTTCTGGTTCAGCATCAGCAGCTGCATCAGCGTCCAGAGCAATAACGATGGGAACCTCAGGACCGTATTCGGCGATGAGAACATCTTCAACCAGTCCCAGCTCATTACCAGCACGCTCGAGCAAACCAGAGAGGTGCATCTTCTTTTCGTAGATCTGAAGTTCCAGACCGTGCACGTTCTCGGTGATGGAGTGCAGGCGCTCACGAAGTTGTGATTCCTCTTGGCGCAGCGTGATCAGTTCTTGGTTCTGCGCTGCCCGGTCAGCTTCTCGCTGACCGAGGAGAACACGAGCTTCTGAAACCGACCGGTCGACAGAATCCAACACAGCTGGAAGGGCTTCTGCCACACCCGCAGCTGCATCAATCTGGCGGCGGCGAACAACAGCGCGACGAGCTGCTTCTTCCGCCGCAGCACGGTCAGCATCGAGCTGCTGACGCAGGCCCTCAACACGAAGTTCTTCTGCACGAACACGTTCACGCGCTGTCTCAAGTTCTAGTCGTGACTGAACTTCCTTTTCACGAACCTGTTCGAGCTCAGCAAAGAGTTCGTCACGGGCAGAGACATCCAAGATGGGACGTGGTCGTGATTCAACAGATTCGAGTTCGCTGGTGGCACGGTGAGCATTCTGTTCTGCTTCTTCAACAGAGGAAGAAGCCAGAGCAAGCGAAGCGCTCAAACGGTCAGATTCAGCAATAGCTGCTTCCACCTGAACACGAGCACGGTTAAGTGCTTCTGAACGGGCAGCGAGCTGAGAATCATATTCACGCAGGGCTGCAAGAGTTGCTGTCGAGCGTTCCTTGGCGACCTGTGCAACACCGCGCTGGTCAGCAAGATCAAGACGCGCTTTGTCGATCAGGCCAACTACTTCGTCCAGGCGCTTCTGTGCTGCATCGCGGTCAGAGACCAGCTCAATACGGCTTTGCTTGGAACCAGATCCACCGCGAAGCACAAAGCGAGTGAGAACTTCACCTGCCTTGGTGATGATGGTGACGTTCGCGTCGGATTTATCCAGCCCCTGCTTCCAGGCAGCCCGGGCAGCATCGAGATCATCTGCAATAACTGTCGAGGCAAGAAGTGCCAGCACACCTTCAGGAGCGGTGACCACGTCAGAGGCAGGAACAACGCCAGAAACACTGGGCAAAGAAACAGCACTCTTGCCGGGCTTGGCTGCCACCACAATCTCGACGCGACCGAGATCATCGCGGTCTACGTTTGCCAATGCAGAGATTGCAGAATCCATGTCATCTGCCAGCACAGCATCGGAGAGAGAACCCAAGCCAGCAGCGATAGCTGCTTCGAAGCCTGACTTCACCTGGATGTGTTCGGCAACGAGGCCACGAATACCCGAAAGCTTGGCTTTCACCAGAGCAGAGGAGCCATCCTTCTGATCAAGCGCCATCGAGAGGGCGCCGGTGCGAGCCTGGAGTGCATCGCGTTCACGCTCGAGGGTGTGAAGTTCATCACGGAGACGGTCAATCGTGGAATCTGCTTCAACGACAGCGGCTTGAGCTGCTTCGTAAGCATCGTTGAGACCGGTTTCACCGGCAGTGGTGTCCGCAGAATCAGACTCAACCTGAGCCAGGTTCTCTTGAGCGTTGGTGCGCCGTTCAGTGGCAGCATCGAGGGCGTTCTGCTGACGCAGCACTTCGCCTCGAACGGCAGCAAGAGCCGAGTCGGCAGCTTCTTTCTTTCCACGCAGGCTGGTCAGTTCGAGGTCATGCTGTGAAACCAAAGCGGACTGGGCAGAAATCTGCTCATCAATCGAGTCGAGCTTTTCGCGAGCGACCACTGTTACTTGCTGAGCTGCCTGCCATGCCGCCTCAGCAGCAGTAACGATGCCGCGCATGACCTCAACCTCAGACTCTGCGCCTTCGATCATGGCTTGGTTCACGCCAGAACCAAGTGGCTGCTGGTCAGTGTCAGCACCAAGAAGGGCCAGGCGCTGGTTCGCAAGGTTATAGAGACCACGCAGGCGTTCTTGGATCGACTCCAGAGAGAAAACGGTCTTACGGGCAGATTCAACGTCATCGGCAGTCTGGTCGGCTTCGAGGCGGCGCACGCGCAGCATGGTGCGCTCGAGCTGTTCCTGCAAAACGATGCGTTCGCTGTGACGCTCAGATTCGGTTTTGTTGTGAGCATCGAGTGTGGTGCGGAGCTGAACAACATCATCAGCAAGAATGCGTGCGCGAGCATCGCGCACTTCTGCCTGGATGCTTTGAGCTTCACGGGCAATCTCGGCCTGGTGACCTAGAGGCTTGAGTTGACGACGAACTTCTGTTGCGAGGTCGGTCAGACGCGTGAGGTTTGCCTGCATTGCTTCGAGCTTGCGCACGGTCTTTTCCTTGCGACGACGGTGCTTGAGAATTCCGGCAGCTTCTTCAATGAAGCCACGACGATCTTCTGGGCTGGCCTGGAGAACGTTATCGAGACGACCCTGACCCACGATGACGTGCATCTCACGGCCGAGGCCGGAGTCAGAGAGAAGTTCTTGGACATCGAGCAGTCGGCAGTTCTCGCCGTTGATGGCGTATTCACTCGATCCATTACGGAACAGGGTTCGGCTAATAGTGACTTCGGAATACTCAATCGGAAGAGCACCGTCAGCGTTATCGATGGTGAGCAGAACCTCTGCGCGGCCAAGTGGGCCGCGGGTGGAGGTTCCCGCAAAGATGACGTCTTCCATCTTGCCGCCGCGGAGAGTTTTAGCTCCCTGCTCACCCATGACCCAGGCGAGGGCGTCAACAACGTTGGACTTACCGGAACCGTTGGGGCCCACCACGCAGGTGACACCAGGTTCAAAGGCAAAAGTGGTCGGTTGGGCAAACGACTTAAAGCCTTTAAGCGTCAGGCTTTTTAGATACACGTCGTGGCTCCCCGGTCAGCAGTGCATGGCGCACTAACTAACAAATTTAGTGGATAGAGAAGCCCTACAAAACCACAGGTTTAGTGGTCGTCTTCGAGTTCTTTACGAATCGAATCTGCAGCTTGCTGAAGCACCTCTACGAGGCGAGGAATATCCATGTGGGTGAGGTGTGCAACGACACCGACTGCGGCCACACAGCGGCCTCCACGAAGGATGGGAACAGCAACCGAACCATTACCGGCGGTGCTCTCCTGACGAGCCACTGCATAGCCACGGTTCTTGGTCTCCACCAGCTCAGTTTTGAGCTTGACGGGGTCCACGATCGAGTAGGGAGTGGTGCGCGTCAGCGGACGGCTGAGGTATTTCTCAATCGCCTCAGGACTTTGCCACGCAAGAAGCACCTTGCCCACACCCGTTGTGTGCAGAGGGAGGTGACCACCGGCACGTGAAGCGGTGTGAACCGAACGTTCTCCACCGATGCGGTCGACATAGAGCGCCTGACCACGGTCGAGCACAGCAAGGGTGATGTTCTCACCGGTCTCTTCATAGAGACGAGCAAGAGTGGGAAGTGCACGGTGTCGGAGCTGGTCGCTCACGGGAGCGAGCTGACCGATGGACCACACGCGTGTACCAATGCGGTAGCGGCGGTCAGATCCGCGGACCAAGAAGCCACCGGTGACGAGCTCTGCCACCACGCGGTGGGTGCTCGACATGGGAAGCAAAGACTTTTCGGAGAGTTCCGACAGCGTCAGTGCACGACGACGCTCGTTGAAACACCCAAGAACAGCGATACCGCGACCAATAGACGAGATTGGTGCACCGGCAGTAGTACGTGCTGGACTCATGAAATATCTGCCCTTTCAGGCTCTAAGAAATTAGGTTCCAATGACCGGAACTCTACTCCTCATTTATCTCGATATCAAGATAAATAGATTTTTTATGAATTTCTCCCCCGTGCAGCGACCTTCCAGCGGTCCACCACAACGCCCCGATCAAAGACATAAACCTCATCAGCCAGGTTCACTGTGTTGCAGACATGATTCGGAATTACCGGCAGGACAGTGCCGAGTTCGGGGATGACAGAGCCTTCGGGATACTCAACAGTTGCGTGGTGTTCTGACAGTGCCACGATGCGTGCATCGGGGTGGCCGAGCACACGGCCATAGCCAGATGCATAAGGTGATTTGTCGGCACCGAGGGCCTTACTTCCTGCATCCACAATTACGCGATTTCCTCGAACACTCACAACAGTTCCATGAACAGTGAGGGCAACGTCCTCCCAGTCGCATGAGCCCAACTCGATCTGCTGAGCATCGTTGAACACATAGACCCCTGGACGCTGTTCGGTCACCACAAGAACATCTGCTTCAGACAGGGAAGGAGTAGATCCACCACTGCGGATCTGAACATCTGTGAAACCGGCCGCGGTGAGCTGGTGCTGTGCTGTGGCGAGAGCACGAGCTTCATCGAGAGCAGCTGCAGCGCGGCCATCCACCGAATAACTATGTCCAGGGAAGGTAAAGCATCCTGATACTTCGAGACCAAGCACTTTCAAGCCAGTAGCCAACTCCCCCACGGCACTGGGATCAATGCCGCTGCGGTGGTGACCACAGTCGACTTCAATCAATAGCTCAACCAGAGAAGCACGGCCTCGGAGAAGTTCTGCGAGCTTCTTTCCCGCTTCGAGAGAATCAATTCCCAATCGAATGGTCGCCCGGTCAAGAAGTGCATCGAGTCTTTTCGCCTTGGCTGGCGTGAGCCAGAGCGGATACGCAATGAACACATCAGGGAAGCCCGCCTCCACAAAGACTTCTGCTTCACCGAGGGTGGCAACCGTAATGCCCAAAACACCAGCAGCTTCTTGCATGCGAGCTATCTCGATGATCTTGTGCGTTTTCACATGAGGACGCAGTGCAATACCCGCCGTGCGCGCTGCCTCAGCAGCGCGGGCAATGTTTCCCTGCAAGATTCCAAGCTCAATGGCGATGAAGGGAGTCTCAGGCGCAGGGATAGTCATGAGTGAGAGCTTACTTTCGGAGGAGAAAAACTGTCCTCACTTCTCATATACGTTCCGTCTATGTCCCAACGTAATGACGACGACGACCAGCACGTTGTCATCAACGGTGTAGAGAATTCTGTAGTCACCCACCCGGACACGTAAACCTGGCCGCCCTTGCAATGCCCTCGCCCCAGGTGGCCTGGGGTCTTCGCCTAGTAAAGCGATAGCTCCACGAACTCGATCCCGGTCTTGATGGCCAATGCTTTTCAAAGCACGGATGGCTGCCGGGCGGAGTTCAATTGCGTAAGTCACACCCAGCCCAAGTCAGACTTAACTTGAGCCCAAGGAATATTGGGACCTTCTTCAGCCATGGCTTCGTCAAATGCGGCAACATCTTCCGCCTCTTCTAATGCGTCCAGCATGCGCTCGTACTGTTCAGGACTAATCAATACAGCAGCCTGCTGGCCACGACGCTCGATGAAGACGGCTTCGGTTTGAGATTGGGTAATCATCTCGGAGAAGTTGTTCCGGGCATCTGCGACGCTGACAATAGACATATCTGAATTGTACAACTCAGGACTAGATATGTACATAACTTCCTCACTTTCCCTTCCACATCAGGGAAATATGAGCTCAGTCTTACGCCACCCTCTGACACTTCGGGCAGAAGTGTGAACCGCGGTTCATGAACGTCACTCGACGAATGGGAGTCCCACAACGTGGGCAGGGTTTTCCCTGCTGGCCATAGGCATTCAAGCTGTGGGAGAAGTAGCCAGACTCCCCATTGACGTTGACGTATTGCTCGTCAAAGCTGGTGCCACCCTCCCCCAGCGCCTTGATGAGGATTGCTCTGACAGCGTCTAAAAGTTCACGAGCTTTGGCCTTGGAGAGTGAGTCCGAAGACTTCTCGCCATGAATCTTTGCCGCCCAGAGCGACTCATCGGCATAGATGTTTCCCACGCCACTGATCAGGGTCTGATCAAGAAGTGCTCGCTTCACGCCGGCGCTCTTCTTGCGCAGACGCATGATGAAGAGTTCATCATCGAAGAAGTGATTCAGCGGATCCAACGCGATATGTGATGCTTGAGAAGGAACGAGACCTGACGGCTGCTCAACGAGCTCATCAACCGCCATGGATCCAAAGATGCGTTGGTCCACAAAGTTGACCGCGAGCTGACCATGTTCGGGATGAGTGATGACGTATTGAATACGTAGGTGTCGATCTGGTCCGGCATTGAGGTCCCGCAACAGAACTTGCCCACTCATACCCAAGTGAGTAACGAGGGCATCACCTGAGTCCAGCGGAAACCACATGAACTTTCCTCGGCGCTCGGCAGAGAGAACAGTCGCTCCTTGGAGCATGCCGACGAAGTCACCGCGCCGGGCATCGTGTCGTTTGAGGGAGCGGGGATCAAAGACCTGCACGGTGTCGATGCGGGCACCCACGAGTGCTGGTTCTAAACCAGCTCGCACTACCTCAACTTCGGGAAGCTCAGGCATGAAAGAACTAGTTCTTCTCGCTGAGCGATGTCCATGCAGTCAATGCCGCAGACATCTCAGCATGCTTCTTGCTGGTGCCAGTCCCCGTTGCGGAGATGAGATCGCCGACGGTAACCGTGGCCGTGAAGACACGTGCGTGGTCAGGACCGTCTGCTTCAACCGAATACACGGGAACAGCAGTCCCCAGCTTGGCTACAGCTTCTTGCAGACTGGTTTTAGGGTCCATCGCGGCACCAAAACGTTCTGGGTTATCAAGCAATGGCTCAATCAGTCGCAGCACCAGGGTGTTGGCAGCTTCAGGACCTGCAGTCAGAAAAGCAGCTCCGAACAGAGCTTCCACCGTGTCTGCCAGGATCGAATCCTTATTGCGACCACCGGTGAGTTCTTCACCGTTACCCAGACGAATGAACTGCCCGAGTTCAATACTGCGGGCGACTTCAGCTAGCGCAATGGTCGAGACTAGTGATGCCCGACGCTTAGCCAGGTCACCCTCGTCGAGTCCAGGGTTGTTGTTATAAAGCATGACCGTGACGGCCTGCCCCAATACCGAGTCGCCGAGGAATTCCAGACGTTCGTTGTTGGCAATGCCCCCATGCTCATAGGCATAGGAACGGTGCGTCAAGGCAAGCTCGTAGAGCTCCCCGTCAAGGGGTATGCCAAGAGAACTCGAGAGACTCGAGATATCGGTCTGATGACCTGAAGCAGGAGAGCTCATGCTCACTCGCCTAAAGGGTGTGACTAAACGTCAGCTACCTTGCGGCCCTTGTACTCCATGAAGAGTGGGGTGCCAGCAGAGTCTTCAACAACCTTGGCGCGGTGAGGAAGGCTGTAGGAAACCTTGCCGTTAGCGTCAACGCTCTTCACGAGGGTGGCAGCAGTTGCCTTCCACTGGGCACGGCGCATGCGAGTGCTAGCTCGCGACATTTTGCGCTTGGGAACAGCCATGGCTATCTCTTCTCTTCTTACTTACTTCTTTTTACCGGTGCTTGTGTCACCGTTGTCTGTGGAAGCTGCCAACTGGCTGAGCGCAGCCCATCTCGGGTCTAACGTCTCTTCCAGCGTGGAATCCAGTGGTTTTGCCAAGCGTTCACCAGTCTCAGGATCGAGACCAGCACAATCTGGACGGCATACCGGCTGGAACGGAAGTGCAAGCACAACCGCTTCCCTGACGAGAGGTTCAAGATCCACGTGGTCGTCGTGAACCTCATAGTCAAAAGCTTCGTCTACAGAATACGCGAAAAGTTCCTGAAATTCGACTTCGAGGTCCTGCTCGATGGGCTCGAGGCATCTTCCGCACTCTCCGAAGGCCGTTGTTTCGACCTCAGCGGAGACCAAAATGCCATCGCCCAGAGACTCGAGACGCACGTCGATGTGGATGTTTTCACCCTCGGGAACAGCAATGATTCCTTCGCCCAACTTTTCGGGTGCAGCAAAATCAAGCTCACGCTCACGCTGCTCACCTGGACGGTGCATCAGGTCGTAGACCTCGATGGTGAAGGGGGTTTTGACGAATTTAGCCACGAAGAGAGTCTAAACGACTAGGACGAAGAGGATTTCTGCACCATCTTGGCTGTGAGTTTTCTTCCCCAACTCTGCACGGGTTTTTCGATCAACGTCCGGGCAGTCAGTGTGAACAAAATCGACACAATGGTGATGCTCACAGACTGCACCAAGAAGAAGTAGATCCATTTGTTGGCGGGAAATACTCCCGATGGCGTTCCCAGGACAACGTTGGACCATTGAATAAGCGGCTGATGGAACACATAGACACCAAAGGAATACACCCCCATAAATGTCAAAACTTTGGCCTTACGCGTCCCCGGGGTGACCTCGAACTTTGTGAGTTGCAAGATCAAGAGCGCAAAGACGGGGGCTGCAAAATAGGTAATGGCATAGCGGTAAGAGTTCCAATGCCACTCATCTTCAATGAAGAACAGAGAGACCACCAATGCAATGGAGAGCGCCAGCAGCCACCAGTTTCGGAATCGAGAGAGCTGGGTGAGGTACTTGCGGAGCAGTAAACCTATGCCGAATCCCAAGAAGGCCCGGCCGACTGCTTCAAAGCCGCGGATAGGTCCGCTGTATTCGATGAAGGACGCATCAAACGTGAGGCCGATCCACAACATCAGATACCCCGCAGCAATAGCAGCGATGATGCCTAAACCCCATTTGATTGCCGTGAGTGGTGCATAGATGACGTTGGCAATCCACTCTGCAGAGAGTGACCACAAGGGAACGTTGATCGCAATTGCTGCGGCAAGAAGAACTTGGAGAAGAAGGAAAGCGATGACCAGAATGTGCACGCGTTCATCCGCGGGCAAACCCGCCAAACTGCCATAGGGCGTAGTGAAGTTATCTTTCGCGAGGAGTGAGTTGCGCTCTGAATCCAACGCAATTAATGCCACCACCAAGCTGGTGACTGCCAGGGGCCAAAAGCGGAAGATTCTTTTCACGATAAAGATCCGTGAAGCTTTCCCCAAGCCGCGTGAACTCTGAGGCATGCTCGGCCAGAGCACAAAGCCGCTGAGCACGAAGAAGAAATCTACGAACAGATAAAAAGAAGCCAGCTGCTGGAAATCAGAAGAAGCACTCACGGTGACGTGGAAGGCCAGCACACCCAAGGCGGCAACGCCACGCATGCCATCTAGCAGTAGGAAGCGGTGCTGGGGCGCGGTGGTCACGTCGAGGTGTCCTCTCAGGAGGGAGTGAGCGGTTGAACCAGAATGACACATAAACTAGTCAGGTAACACTCGCGGGAGTGGTGAAATTGGTATACACGCCAGATTTAGGTTCTGGTGCCGAGAGGCGTGAGGGTTCAAGTCCCTTCTCCCGTACAAATAGTTCTTTGGTTTTCCCTTGAGAAAGAGCACACATGTTGCACGCCTCCGCACTTGACGGGCAAATGACTGACCTGTTTTCGCAGGTCGGCGTTGTCGTCTTCTACCTCGTTGTGTGGGGTCTGGTCTTTGCTGGAACCGGTTTGTTTGTGGGAGCGTTTATCCCGTTCATTACCGGTGACTCTCTGCTCTTTGCTTCCGGCTTAGTGACGGCTGCCACTCCCGAATTGAGCGTCTGGATCTTGGCGCTGGGTGTGGGTATTGCCGCCTTTATTGGCGACCAAGTTGGCTTCATTTTGGGCAGACACTTGGGACGTCCTTATTTGGATCGCAAGAGTGGTCCGCGCATGAAAAAGATCATTGCTCGGGTGGAGAAGTTTTATAACTCCTACGGCTGGTGGTCGGTTGTCATTGCCCGATTCATCCCCTGGGCTCGTGTCTTTGTTCCCTGGGTTGCCGGTATTGGCAAGATGAACTACTTCAAATTCCTCACCAGCAACTTTGTGGGCGCCCTTGCCTGGGGCGTTGGGCTCACGCTGGTCGGCTACTACGCAGCCAGCATTCCCGGCGTGAAAGCTGCGGCCTATGTGATTGCTGGTTTCTTCATCACAGCGTCCATCATCTTCAGCATTCGAACCTGGATTCTCGAGCGCCGCGACCGTCGCAACAACCCTGCAAATTAGCTGAAAGCTTCCTCGAAGCGAGCCAGTAAGCTTGAACCACTATGCACACTTCGTTGATTCCTTGGCTTGACCCTGCAAACCTCATCGACGGCTTTGGGCCTTATGCCCTGCTCGGTGTGGCATTCATTGTCTTTGCTGAAACTGGCCTGCTAGTTGGCTTCTTGCTCCCTGGTGACACCCTTCTGATCTCAGCCGGTGTCCTCACCGTGACGGATACTTTTGGCGCCAACATCTTTGTGGTGTGCGCAGCAATTAGTGCCGGAGCATTCATCGGTGGTGAGGTCGGCTACCTCATCGGCCATAAATTTGGGCCAAGCGTTTTTGAAAAGAACGAAAGTGGCTTCTTCAGCAAGAAGAACGTTGAACGAACTAACAGCTTCTTCATCCGATATGGCGGCTTCGCCGTCATCATCGCGCGCTTCGTTCCTGTCGTACGCACCTTCGCTCCTGTTGCAGCAGGCGTAGGCCACATGAACTACAAGAAGTACACCCTCTACAACCTCATCGGTGCGATCGTCTGGGGTACAGGCCTGACCGCTCTCGGCTATGGCGTGGGACACATCCCCGTCGTCGCCGCATTCGTTCAGGACTACATCGATATCGTTCTTCTCGGTGTTGTTGTCGTCGTCTTGATTCCGAGCATCTACCACTACATCCAAGCTGTCATGAAGGCACGTCGCGCCAAGAAGGAAGCTGCGTTCAAGCATGCTCCTGAAGGCCACGTTGTCACCCACGAGGAAGCTGAGAAGCTCGTCCTCAAGCAGGATGACTTCGTGCAGAAGCCTCACGGCAAGCACGACGCAGACTCGACCAACTAAACATGTCCTCTCGCGAAGTTCTTCGCCTCACCGCTTTCAGCGATGATCCAGAGGGTGGTAATCCTGCCGGTGTCGTTCTCGATGCAACGGGGATGACAGATTCCGAGATGCACGCTGTAGCCCACGATGTCGGCTACTCAGAAACGGCGTTCCTCTTCCCCCACAAGGACCGAGAGAACAGCTACCAGATTCGCTACTTCACCCCCGAAGCCGAGGTTGCCTTCTGTGGTCACGCCACAATCGCATCCGGTGTTGTGCTGGGTCGCGAATTCGGTGATGGAGTTTACGAACTCAGCACCAATGCTGGCCCTGTTGAGGTCGATGTCACCGTCGCGGGGCGCTCAGTCGTGGCGACCCTGACCTCTCCCCCCGCAACTCTTCAGCCTCTGGATCCTGATCTGGTCTATGACATCTTGGACGCCCTGGATTGGGACGAGTCAGATCTGGATACCCGCTTCACCCCCGCCGTGGGGATTGTAGGCAATGCCCACCCCATCCTGGTTCTGGACAGCCGAGAGACCCTCGCCTCGATGGACTACGACTATGACGTTCTCAAAGAACTGATGCAAGAACACGGGTGGACCACTCTTCAACTGGTGTATCCAGATGAAGGCGATCCGCATGGTCGCAGATGGCACTCTCGCAATCCGGGACCCGGAGTGGGAATCTATGAAGACCCTGCAACAGGCTCTGCCGCGGCTGCTTTAGGCGCTTACTTCCGCGACAACGGAATCTATGGCTCTGGTGACCACGTCACCATCTTCCAGGGTGATGACATGGGGCGTCCCAGCTCGATCATGCTGACCATCGGTGGTTCCAGAATGAAAGTTTCTGGAACAGCAACTGATCTGTACTAGCTAAAGAGTTCCGCAGGAACATCCTTTTCGTCATTGACGATGGCAGCAACAATGCGAGCGGCCACAGCATCAGGATCCAAGCCCTGAGGCATCGTTGGCGCAACACCGGCAATAGCTTTGGAAGCTAAACCTGTCTCGGTGTGTGGGGGACGAGTGTCCAGCACGCGAATTCCTTCGCGGCGAAGTTCACGCTGTGTTGCTGAAACGAAGGACTTAAGTCCTGCCTTGCTGGCACCATAGGCGGCCATTCCCGCAGTGGGCATATCTGCAATCACACCTGAGATGGTCAACACGAAAGGTTCACTGCCCGCTGCCTTAGCTGCCAGCAGTGCAGGAATCGAGGACGTCAGGAGTTCTATAGGGCTGGTCTGATTGAGCGCCTGCAACGTCTGTAACGTCTGTGCGTCAAGTTCTGCAACGGGACCAAAGGCCACCACACCGTGGGCAATAACGACACCGTCGAGCTGGCCAGCAGATGTCACCGTGCTCATCAGTGAAGCTGCAGCGCCGGGGAGAGCGAGGTCGAGCGTGAAGAGCTCTGCCTGAAGACCCAGCGCTTGGAGCTTGTCAGCATCGCGGCCAGTCAAGACAAGCTGTGCTCCGGCAGCAGAAAGCTGCTGAGCTATGCGTGAACCCAGAGCACCAGATGCTCCGGTAACGAGGATGCGCTTGCCAGCTAAATCAGTCATGCACTGAGTCTGTCAGCAAGTGCCTGCAGTGCGCGAGAGCGGTGACTGAGTTTGTTCTTCTCTGTGGGATCGAGAATTGCTGCAGTGACTTCAAACCCTTCCGGAATAAACACGGGGTCGTAGCCAAAGCCGTTCACGCCATGAACTTCACGGGCGATTGTGCCCGGCCAGTTCCCGACCACGACAAATTCTTCATTGGTCTTAGGGAAGACCACTGCAATATGGCAGGTGAAGTGGGCGCCGCGGTCGCCATCGCGCACATCACTCATCTGCTCCAGCAATAGCTTCACGTTCGCAGCGTTGTCTTTGGCATTACCAGCCCAGCGGGCAGAGAAAATACCGGGCATGCCACCGAGCACATCAACGCACACACCCGAGTCATCCGAAAGCGAAGGAAGACCCGTGTGAGCTGCCGCCGCACGCGCTTTAATCAGCGCGTTCTCGGCAAAACTCACACCGTCTTCAATCGGCTCGGGGCCGTCATAGCCAATGACGGTAATCCCGGGAACGAGCTCGCCCAGAATCGCGTTGAATTCCTCAATCTTGTGTTGATTGTGGGTGGCGAGCACGAAGGTGTTCATGACTTAGGCAAGGGCCTGACGCTGGAAGTTGGTGAGGTCTGCTGATCCGGCGATAGCCAAGTCAAGCAACGAGTTCAACTCATCGCGATCGAAGGGTGCTCCTTCGGCGGTGCCCTGAACTTCGACGAACAGTCCGCGACCGGTGACCACGACATTCATGTCGGTCTCCGCGCGGACATCTTCGACATAGGCGAGGTCAAGCATGGGAGTGCCATCAATGATGCCCACCGATACAGCGGCAACGCTGTCGATCAGAGGCTCTGAACTCTTGGCGATGAAGTTGTTTTCCTTGCCCCACTTGATTGCTTCGGCGAGCGCGACATAGGCGCCGGTGATTGCTGCAGTGCGGGTGCCACCATCTGCCTGGAGTACATCGCAGTCGATCACGATGGTGTTTTCACCGAGTGCCTTGGTGTTGACCACTGCACGCAGTGAGCGGCCGATGAGTCGGGAAATCTCGTGGGTGCGGCCACCTATCTTGCCCTTGACTGCTTCACGGTCCATGCGGGAGTTGGTGGAGCGAGGAATCATCGCGTATTCAGCGGTCACCCAGCCTTTACCTTTGCCCGTCATCCAGCGAGGAACACCATTGGTGAAAGATGCTGTGCAGAGAACCTTGGTCTTGCCAAAGGAAATCAGTGCGGAGCCTTCTGCCTGTTCGCTCCAGCCACGCTCAATAGTGATTTCACGAAGCTGGTCAACGGCGCGGCCGTCTGCACGAGTGATGTTCTCTGACATGGTTTCCTTTAGTTGAGGGGAAGATCGATAGCACCGGTGGGGGTGTAGTCCACGGTGAGAACTTGGGGGCCGAGGAACAGGGATGACAGGCGCAGGAACTCTGCCGTGTTATCTCCTGTTGCCTCATAGCGGTAGGTGGGTGGTGTGGGGATTACGCGGTCGAGTTCACGGTTGACCAGTTCGCGATAGACATCTTTGGCGGTCTCGTTATCACTGGCAACCAAGCGAACGTGGTCCCCCATGACATAGGAGATAGCTCCACGCAGGAAGGGGTAGTGCGTGCAGCCGAGGACCAAAGTGTCGACTTCTGCCTCGATGAGGGGCTGAAGGTAGTCACGTGCTACCCGGAGAACTTCTTCACCGCTAGTGTTTCCTGCTTCCACAAATTCCACGAAGCGAGGAGCAGCTTGGGTAAACAGCTCGAGGTGAGGTGCTGCAGCGAAGGCATCGTTATAGGCGCGCGAGTTGATGGTGGCTGTGGTCCCGATCACACCAATGCGGTTGTTACGGGTCGCAGCAAGTGCTCCGCGCACTGCAGGCTGGATGACTTCCACTACGGGAACGTCATAACGCTCGCGAGCATCACGCAGCATGGCGGCACTGGCGGTGTTGCAGGCGATGACCAACATCTTCACACCCTGCTCAACCAGATTGTCGAGAACATTGAGGGAGTATGTGCGCACATCAGCAATGCTCTTGGTGCCATAGGGCGAGTGGGCAGTGTCACCGATATAAATAATTGATTCATGCGGCAGAGAGTCACGAATTGCCCTGGCTACCGTGAGTCCGCCTACACCCGAGTCAAAGACACCGATGGGGGCGTTGCGGTTGAACTTGCCGCTAGTCATTCGCCATCTTCTCGTAGATGTCTTTACAGGTTTGGCAGACCGGGAACTTCTCGGGATCGCGTCCTGGAGTCCACTTCTTGCCGCACAGCGCCTTCACGGGCTTGCCCGAGAGGGCCGACTTCAAGATGTCGTCCTTCTTCACGTAGTGAGAGAAACGATCGTGGTCGCCATCTTCTAATTGCTCATTGCGCAGGAGTTCTTCGAGCTCGCGGTCCAGGGTTGCTGTGCCACCACCGGTCTCCAGTGGGGTGCCATCAGGGAATGTCGAGCTCATATGCCAATTCTATGAGGCGGAAGGCCCCTGAGTGAACCCTGTGAAAACAGTCACGAAAAGGCAACAAACGCGCCTAATGTCTGGATTTTTTAGGTAAACGCCGGGTAAACTAGAGGAGACATAACGGGGTGTCGTTCTATCGACATTTTCTGATGCCCGTTTTGCTTTCTTCCTGGTGCATCGAATACACCACTCAAGGAGATTTATCGTGACTACGCAGGTTGTCATTCTTGCCGCTGGCATGGGTAGCCGTTTGGGCCGCTCACTGCCCAAGCCCCTGACTGAACTCAGCGACGGCCGCACCATCATGCAGCAGCAGATGGAAAACATCCGTTTCGCATTCGGTGACGACGCACACATCACTGTCGTTGTCGGCTACAAGCTCGAGCACATCATCGAGGCTTTCCCTGACGTGAACTTCGTTTACAACGAGCAGTACGACACCACCAACACCTCTAAGTCGCTGATGCGTGCACTTCGCGCTTCCAGCACCGGTGGTGTTTTGTGGATGAACGGTGACGTGGTCTTCGACCCCGCCGCTCTCGTTCGTGCGTCTGAGCTGATCGTGCGCGACCAGTCCTTCGTCTCCGTGAACACATCCTCTGTCTCCGACGAAGAGGTCAAGTACACCACCACTGCCGAGGGTTACATCAAGGAACTCTCCAAGACCGTCAAGGGCGGCCTGGGTGAGGCAGTGGGTATCAACTACATCTCCGCTAAGGACAAGGCAGTTCTGCTTCGTCAGCTGAACAAGGTCAACGATCAGGACTACTTCGAGCGTGGCCTTGAGCTCGCTATCGAGCAGGATGGCGTTCTCGTTGAGCCCATCGACATCTCTGACCTCTACGCAGTCGAAATCGACTTTGCTGAGGACCTTGAGCGCGCCAACCTCTACGTTTAGTCCTTCGGGCTCTTTCTAGCCGTAGGCTCGTATTTCGTGAGCGCATCTGTGGAACAGTCACCGTATCAACGGTCTGCTTTCGCGCGCTATCGTCACGCTCTGTGGCTGCTGACTCGACGAGACCTTAAGGTTCGCTACTCCACCAGTGCCCTGGGCTATGTCTGGTCGGTTCTTGATCCCCTCATCATGAGCGGCATCTACTGGTTCATCTTCACTCAGGTGTTCCAGCGCGCTGCCGGCACCGAGCCTTACATCGTCTTCCTGCTGGCAGGGTTGCTTCCCTGGATGTGGTTCAACGGTGCTGTCTCTGACTCCACCCGGGCATTCCTCAAGTCAGCCAAACTCGTTCGCTCCACTGCCATCCCCCGCAGCATCTGGGTTGCCAGCATTGTGTTGGGTAAAGGCATTGAGTTCATCTTTGCGTTGCCTGTGTTGGCCTTGTTTGCCGTTATAGCTGGTGCTCAGCTCAGCTGGGAAGTCGTCTACTTCCCCCTCGCAATCATTTTGCAAGCCATTCTCACCTTTGGCATTGGCTTGATTGTGGCGCCTCTGGTCGTGTTCTTTAGAGACCTGGAGCGTGCGATCAAACTGGTGCTGCGTTTCCTGTTCTATGCGTCCCCCATCATTTACGCATTCGGTGACCTGCCCGCAGCAATCCAGCCCTGGGCGGCCTTCAACCCACTTTCTGGCATCTTTGACCTCTATCGCGCAGCGTTCTTCCCTGAAGAGCTCAACTGGGCCGTGGTGGGGGTTTCTGCGACGATGTCAGTGGTTATTTTGGCGCTGGGCTTGTGGGTCTTCAAGCGCGCTGAACGTTCTGTACTGAAGGAGATCTAATGACTTCTTCTGCTGTGATCACTGTTTCTGACGCTGGAATTCGTTTCCGTCGCAATCACAAGGGCCGTCGCTCCTTCAAAGATCTCTTCTCCACCCGGGCACGTCGCTCTAAGCCGAACGAGTTCTGGGCTCTGCAGCATGTGAGCTTCGACGTTCACCCCGGTGAAGCAATTGGCGTGGTGGGACGTAATGGACAGGGTAAGTCCACGCTGCTCAAACTGGTTGCTAACGTGCTCATCCCCGATGAGGGAACCATCAACGTCAACGCAGGCGTTGCTCCCCTGATTGAAATCACCGGCGGATTCGTTGATGACCTCACCGTTCGCGACAACGTCTTCCTCACAGCCGGGCTCCACGGCATGACTCGTGACCAGGTTGCGGCGAAGTTCGATGGCATCATCGAATTCGCGGAGATCGAAGACTTCCTCGACACCCCTTACAAGCACCTCTCCTCAGGCATGAAGGTGCGCCTGGCTTTCTCGGTTGTCACGAGCTTGGAAGAGCCTGTCCTGCTCGTGGACGAAGTTCTCGCTGTGGGCGATAAGGCCTTCAAGAACAAGTGCTATTCCCGCATCGAAGAGATGCTGACCGAAGGTCGCACCCTCTTCTTCGTCTCCCACAACGAGAGAGACCTCGAGCGCTTCTGCACCCGAGGCCTCTATCTCGATAAGGGGGGCCTCAAATTGGACGCTTCTATTGGTGAAGTTCTCGCCGCATATAACGAGGACTACCCGGGCTTATAAACCCGCTCTTTAGCTAAAGGCGTTGAGCCCGGTCAGAGCTCGACCAATCACCAGCTGGTGAATCTCATCGGTGCCCTCATAGGTGCGCACTGATTCAAGGTTGGCCATGTGGCGCATGACGGGGAATTCACCCGTGATGCCATCGCCGCCCAAGATGGTGCGCGCTTCGCGCGCAATCTTGAGTGCTTCACGAACGCTGTTGAGCTTGCCCACACTGATCTGAGCAATGTTGAGTGTTCCGGCATCCTTCTGACGCCCGATGTGGAGGGCGAGCAGAACACCCTTTTCATATTCCAGGGTCATGTCCGCAAGCTTGGCCTGGGTCAGCTGGAATGACCCAATGGGCTTTCCAAAGACGTCACGACTCTTCGAGCGGTTAATTGCAGCATCGAGACATGCACGTGCTGCACCCATGGCGCCCCAGATAATGCCGTAACGGGCTTCGTTGAGGCAGCCGAAGGGGCTGGAGAGACCCTTGGCGTTGGGGAGAATCGCATCGGCGGGAAGAACTACGTTGGTGAGCTCAATGTCGCACTGAATCGAGGCGCGCATGGAGAGCTTGCCCTCAATAGCGGTTGCGGTGAACCCTGGGGTGTCGGTGGGCACAATGAATCCGCGCACACCCTCATCGGTCATTGCCCACAGGATACAGATATCTGCCAGGGTTGCCAGACCGATCCAACGCTTCGCGCCATTGATCACCCAGGTGTCACCCACCTTCTGTGCGGTGGTGAGCATGTTGGCAGGGTCACTTCCACCCTGAGGTTCGGTCAGCCCGAAGCAGCCAAGCTTCTCGCCCTTAGCCATCTGAGGCAGCCAGTGGTTCTTCTGTTCTTCGGTGCCGTATTTGTAAATGGCAGACATGGCCAAGGAACCCATCACAGAGATGAACGTGCGCCAACCGCTGTCGACAGCTTCAAACTCGAGGCAGACCAGCCCATAGCTGACAGCAGAGGCGCCAGCACAGCCATAGCCCTTGAGGTGCATTCCGAGGAAACCTTCGGCAGCAATCTGTGGAATGAGTTCCTTGCGGAAGAACTTCTTGTCGAAGTCATCCTCGATGACCGGGCGGATCTGTGTCTGGGCGAAGGTGCGCGCCTTCATGGCCCACTCAATCTCGTCCGGCTGAAGAAGTGCGTGGAGGTCAAAGACCTCGTCCATCACAGAAACATCAGGGAATGCATTGGTGCTCATTGTTTTTCCTTACCTCGCGCCTTCTCGGCCTTCGACATCCTTATCGAGACTGAGCCAGCGAACATCTTCACTATGCTCCCCCAGCGAGGGCGGAGCAAGCCTGTAACTGGCACCTCGGCCAGGAATATGGATGGGGTTCACAACCTGTCGGAACTGGTGTTCGCCATCGGCTGTGGGAATCTCCACCACTGCATCAAGCCCGAGAGAATCAGCGAAATCAAATGCCTCAGGCAGAGTATTGACCAATCCTGCAGGCACGCCCTCCGCACTCAGCAGGGCAACCCAGTGCGCTCCAGGTTGCGTGGTGAGAACACCTTCTAAAAGTTCACGTAACTGCTCACGGTGGGTTGCACGGCTCGGATTATCAGCAAAGCGTGGGTCAGTAGCGAGATGTTCCATCTCCATCAGACGAACCAAAGTATGGAATTGCTTGTCGTTGCCCACCGCAATCAAGAGCGGACGATCGTGTGCGTCATAGAGCTCATACGGAGAAATGCTCGGATGAGCATTTCCCAATCTCACTGGCGTCACCCCGGCATTCAGTGCAGCTGAAGCCTGGTTCGTCATGGCAGCCAACAGGGTTGTCATCAGGTCAACTTGAATGAGCTGACCTTTCCACTGACCGGGGTCTGCATCTTTCCGAGCAGTCAACGCGAGCAAGATGCCTTGCACGGCGTTCATCCCAGTCATGATGTCGATCAATGCGACACCCACCTTGGTGGGGCCACCGTCTTGAGGACCGGTGACACTCATCAGACCACCGAGGGCTTGAACCAGGAGGTCATAACCTGCCAGGCCTGCCCCCTTGCCCGAACCAAAACCTGTGATGGAGCAATAAATGATGCCGGGGTTGATCTTCTTAGCTTCCTCAAAGTTGAAACCCAACTTGGTCATCACACCGGGACGAAAGTTCTCAATGACCACGTCAGCCGTGGCAAGAAGTTCTTGTGCCTGAGCCTTGCCCTCCGGCGAGCGCAGGTCCAGAATGACGGAGCGTTTGTTGCGGTTCACGCTCGAGAAGTAGGTAGAGACACCCTGGCCATCCACGGGGGGACGCCAGCCACGCGTGTCATCTCCGTCAGCACTCTCAATTTTGATGACGTCGGCACCAAAATCAGCCAAGGTCATGGTGGCGTAGGGACCGGCAAGAACTCTGGAGAAATCTAGGACTCGAATCCCAGAAAGTATGCCGTCATTGGCGTGAGCAGGTGTTGCCATAACGCAATCCTATTGTCGTTCGCCTCCGAATTAGTGGCGTGAAGAAACACCTTATGGACCTCTAGTCACAGGGGCATTCCGGAGAGTAGTTTGGGCCCACACGATGTGGTGTGAAGTTAGACGCAATGTTGAACAACGTTGTTCCGCATGTTTGACCTCGTGCCCATCTCCCCTACGAAAGGTCACCATGTCAGACAAAGGTTCAGTCAGCACCCATATGGGTGATGCTGAGCACCTCGCGGTACTCGGTTATGACGACTCGTTCAAGCGTTCTATGTCCTTCTGGGCGAACTTTGCCCTCGGCTTCACCTACCTCTCCCCCCTGGTCGGTGTGTACTCGCTCTTCGCTGTGGCGTTGAGTGTTGCCGGCCCTCCCTCCATCTTCTGGATCCTCATCGTCGGCGGTGGCCAGCTTCTGGTCTCTCTTGTCTTTGGTGAAGTTGTCTCCCAGTTCCCCATCGCCGGTGGAATCTATCCTTGGGCACGTCGCCTCTGGGGTAAGCGCTATGCATGGATGGCTGCCTGGGTCTACATCTGGGCCATGATTGTCACCACCACCGCTGTTGCGGACTATGGCAGCTTCTTCCTGTCCAGCTTGCTCGATATCGTGCCCTCGCGTGAATCAGAGTTGATTCTCACGTTGATCCTGCTCGGTGTTGCACTGTTGCTGAACTTCGCAGGAACCAAGACCATGGCACGCGTTGCACGTATCGGTTTGGCAGCTGAGCTTTCCGGTGTGATCGTTCTCGGTCTCTACCTGCTCATCTTCCAGCGCCGCAACGACTGGAGCGTTTTCTTCACCGCAATGGGAAACACGGGTGAAGGAAACTACACCGCTGCATTTATTGGTGCCGCTATCGCTGGTCTGTTCCTCTTCTACGGTTTCGAAGCCTGCGGCGACGTTGCTGAAGAAGTCGAGAACCCCGGCAAGCGCATTCCTCGCGCGATGTACCTGACGATTCTGATTGGTGGCGTTTCTGCACTGCTCTCCTTCGCTGGATACGTGATGGCTTCACCTAACCTGATCTCGATCGTCAACGGTGAAGACATGGACCCCATCCCCGGAATCCTCGAGACGTCACTGGGCACCTTCGGCGCCAAGGTATTCCTCGTGATTGCTGTTACCGCATTCCTCTCCTGCGTATTGAGCCTGCAGGCAGCCGCTAGCCGTCTGCTCTACTCGTTCTCTCGCGACGAGATGCTTCCCGGACACAAGTGGATGGGCAAGCTCTCTGCTCGCCAGGTTCCAGCAAACGCGTTGTTGGTAGCAAGCCTGATCCCTGCAATCATTGCGGTGATCGTCTATGTCGGTCCTGCTGGCCTACTTCTGCAGGTCACAGCATTCGCCGTCCTCGGTATCTACATCGCCTTCCAGGCTGTTGTTCTGGCTGCGCTGCGTAAGCGCTTCCAGGGTTGGCAGCCAGCTGGACAGTTCAGCTTGGGTAAGGCTGGCGGTTGGCTCGTGAACATCCTGGCTCTTGCCTGGGGCCTGTTCGCGATGTATCTGCTGGCCAAGCCCGGTGAGTCTGGTGACTTCGTCACCGACTACATCGTGCTGATCGGTTTGGTCATTGTGGCTGGAGTAGGTGCGCTGTACCTCTTCATTGCACGACCAGGTCGTAACACCAATGCACCAGAAAACGATGCTCTCGAGGTCGCAGCCAAGCTGCGTGCTCACCGAGGCTAGTTACTCTCTGCGCGAAAGCGGGGCTCACCGATATGGTGGGCCCCGCTTTTTGTCATAGTGTTGGCTTGTTCGCACTTCGAAAGGTCTTCACATGGAAATTCGCATTGGCATGATCAACACGTCTCGTGAGATTGGTCTGGAGACCTCACAGACCATGGCAGAGGTTGAAACTCTCGTGGCGAACGCGCTCAACGGATCTTCTCCCGTTTTGAAGCTCTCGGACGACAAGGGCAAGGTTTACCTCGTTGCTTCCGCCAACATTGCTTTCGTCGAGGTCGGTTCTGACCAGAACCGTCGCATCGGTTTCGTCGGCTAACACTGATGGAAGCCGTTTACTTCGCGTTCGGCCTTCTTGCCCTTGCACTTATCCTGGGCTTTTTTCTCAAACGATCTGCACCGAAAGACGCAGCTCTCTCGGAACTCGCGGAAACAGTTCCCGTGCCTGCCGCGGAAAAAGTCACTCCTGCGCAGGAGGATTACTCTCACATCACCGCATTACGTGAAAGTGTTGCTGCGCGTCAGCAACAAGAGCGAAAAGTGGGCTCAGTGATGCTGAGTTCCGGCGTGAACTCTGATGCCCACGAACACATTCGTGAAATGGTTGCCAGATTGCAGTCCCTGTCAGGGACGCCCCAGGCAACGAGTTCAACGCTCGAAAACGTCTAACTCAGGTACTGAGTTTTAGGCAGTGAGGCCTAGTTCATCCATGCGGCGAGAGTGCGCGGCAATGAGATCCGTGAATACGGGTTCAATCCGCTCTTCGTCATCGTCACGGTTGTCAGACATGAGTAGGGCAGAACGCGCAACAAGCTGAGTGTCACCCACAAGGCGTCGTCCCCACACCGCTAAGCGTGATGACAAAGTGGGATCTGCCTCAATGCCTTCTTTGAGAAGAACAACAATGACCTCAGCAGAACGGTCTGTCTCGAGCAGAATTTCTACCCGACCAGCAAGAGCCTTAGGAAGTCCTGGCACGAGGCGAATAAAGAAGTCATCTAAGAAACCTGCGGTGAGATAGACGCCCAGCAGCATTTCATACCAGTCGCGTCCACCTGTGAGCTGTTCAAACTTGTCAATGGCTGGAGCAAATGGCTCCATCTCGACCGCGGGATCAACCTTCTTCTTGCGCAGCTCAGCAACCAAACCATGGTGCTTGGCAAGAACTTCTCCCGCAGCAGCACTCAAACCCTCTTTTGCTTCGAGGGTGGGGGCAGCAGTGACCGCACGGGTCAAGGACTCAAAAACAGCAAGTTCGAAGTAGGCAACCTGCGCGAGGAAGGGAACCACATCCGGGGCCATATCCTTCAGATCGACCTTGTCTTCGCGTTCAACCTTCTCTTGACGAGGTTTCAGGGTTGGCGCAACGACTCTGCGCTTGCGCATGCCAAACCAAGAAAAGACCACGCATCAAGCCTATGCCTAAACCGGCATACGAGCGAGGCGAGATAGGCTTGATACGTCGCTACCGGCATCGGATCGGTAGCCCTACGCCTGTGTGACGAATAAAAAGGCGTAGAACCTTTTTATAACGACAGGCACCTCGTGACTTTTGCAGATTTAAATATCGACGCGGACATTGTTGAAGCTCTTGCTTCAAAGGGAATTCTTGAGCCCTTCCCCATTCAAGAACAGACCATCCCTCTCGCTTTGGGCGGTCAGGACATCATTGGCCAGGCTAAGACCGGTACCGGCAAGACCTTCGGTTTCGGTTTGCCCATCATTCAGCGCCTCGGAACCAACCCCGGCCCCGGCGTGAAGGTGCTTGTTGTCGTCCCCACTCGTGAACTGTGTGTTCAGGTTGCTGAAGACATGGAACTGGCCACCTCCAACCGTGAAACCAAGGTTGTTTCTATCTACGGTGGAAAGTCCTACGAAGGCCAGGTAGAGCAGCTCAAGGCAGGCGCCCAGATTGTGGTCGGAACCCCCGGTCGTCTTCTTGACCTCGCCAACCAGCGTTTGCTTTCCCTTGCTGAGATCGAAGAAATCGTTCTCGATGAGGCAGACAAGATGCTCGACCTCGGCTTCTTAGCCGACATCGAGAAGATCTTCTCGCAGACTCCTCCCAAGCGTCACACCATGTTGTTCTCCGCAACCATGCCTGGCCCCATCGTGGCTTTGGCTCGTCGCTTCATGAACAACCCCATCCACATTCGTGCGACCGACCCTGATGAGGGTCTGACACAGGCCAACATCAAGCACTTGGTCTACCGAGCACACAACATGGACAAGGACGAGGTGATTGCTCGCATCCTTCAGGCAGAGGGTCGCGGCAAGACCGTGATCTTCACCCGCACCAAGCGTGCAGCGTCACGTCTGGTTGAAGAACTTACTGACCGCGGCTTCCCCGCTGTTGCCGTGCACGGTGACCTCAACCAGGAACAACGTGAACGTGGCATGGCCCAGTTCAAGTCAGGCAAGAAGGAAATCCTCATTGCTACGGATGTTGCTGCTCGAGGTATTGACGTTGATGACGTCACGCACGTGATCAACCACACCATTCCTGACGAAGACCAGACCTACCTTCACCGCGCAGGTCGTACCGGCCGTGCTGGTAAGACCGGTATTGCGGTGACCTTCGTGGACTGGGAAGACCTGCACAAGTGGGCACTGATCAACAAGGCTCTCGAGTTCGGTCAGCCTGAACCCACCGAGACTTACTCCTCGTCACCTCACCTTTTCACTGACCTCAACATCCCCAGCGATGCCAAGGGGCGCCTCAAGTCCACTCCTCCCACCAAGGATGCTGACGGAACTCACACTGGTCGCCAGCGTGAAGGCCAGAAGCCCGCAGGTTCAGGTTCAGGTGACCGTAACCGTCGCCGCGTGAACAACCCACCCAAGCACGTGAGCCCTGAGGGCACTCACGGCGTTGCTGGTGGAGCTCACGATGGTCGCGGTGAAGAACACCACGACGGCAACAACCCCTCGCGCACACGCACGCGTAACCGTCGTCGCGGCCCAGGTCTCGGCGGAGCATAAGTAGTTCGTTCATGAACATCGGCGAAGATGAAATAGCGCTGTTGGTGCGGGTTATCCCGCTTGCCATCGGTGCTTCCTTCACTCCGTCGTTGCTGGGTCTCCAGCTGCTTTCAACAAGCTCATCGAAGTGGATTCGCCGCAGCATTGCTGTGGCAACCGGTTCGGGTAGCGCATTCCTACTGGCGTGTATTTTGCTCACCGCTGGCTTTGCCACGTTACCCAAGCCTGCGCTGCACTCCCCCGACATCGTCGGTGGGATTGTGTGGTCCTTGGCAGCAGTTGTTCTTCTCGGTGTGGCCATCTGGCTTTTTATTCCGCATCCTGATTTGGCGAGGAAAGCAGAACAGGGGCTCACAAAGCGCATTGCAAAGGCCAAGACAGTTACCTTCTTTGCTTTCGCCTTTGCGTTGAGCATCAAGGACATCACCAGCTTTGCCATGCTTGTCCCTGCTATCCATGATGTGACAGCTGCTCGCATCCCGTGGTGGTTACAACTTCCTACGATTCTTTTGGTTTACATCTTGGCCATGGTGCCAGTGTTGCTTCCTCCGGTCTGGCGTCTTATTCGTGGCGAAAAGGGCAACGTTCAACTCACCAGGATGTTCCGCTACACAATGGATCACCAATTTCAGATCCTTGGAGTCATTGCCGCCATCTTTGCCCTGTATTGCGCATTGATTGCCATTGGCCCCAACGAGTTCGCATTGATCGGCTGAAAGTAGAGACTCATGTATTCAGCACAGTTCATCTTCAAGCCCGGCACCTATGACGACGAGTTCTATCGTCTTGATGACGCCATTGAAGAATTCGTGCAGGCGATGCCTGGCTATCTCGGCGTTGAGCGTTGGCTTGCCCCAGAAGGCGGCGTGAAGAATTCCATTTACTACTTTGCGGATAAAGAGACTCTGAAGGAGTTCTCTCGCTTCCCCGATCACCTCACTGCCAAGGCGGGAGTTCAGCGCTGGTATGACGGCTACGAAGTTGTCATTTCTGAAGTTGTTGCCGCCTATGGCGACGGGAAGATTCCTAGCATTGCCTCTGGAGTCAAAGGCAAGGGTTCCTTCTACGCTGGATAACTCGGCGAAGAACCTGTTCCCTGCTCAATGATCTTGGCCAGCATCTCAGGCTCGGTGGTGTTCTCACCTGGCTGATTGGGCTTGCCTGTGCCGTGATAATCGCTTGAGCCGGTGATGATGAGACCACGTTCAATACATAGCTCCCGCAAGAATGTCTTTCCTGGCTCCATGTTCTCGCGGTGGTCAATCTCGTATCCGCCGAGACCTGCGTCAATCAAACGGTCGATGTATTCCATCGGAGCAACACGTCCCTTGGTGGTGGGGTGCGCAATCACAGGAACTCCGCCAGCTGCACGAATGAGCTTCACGGCATCTACTGGGCCTAAGGCATATTGCGAGACGTAATAGGGGCCATTCTTGGACAGGATGCCATCAAAAGCTTCCCCGCGTTCCGCAATGATTCCTTGCGCCACAAGAGCATCAGCTAAGTGTGGCCGACCCAGAGATTTACCTGAGGCAGATACCTGTTCCATCACGTGGTCCCACGTGATGTCATAGTCCGCGCCCACGTTCTCGGTCATCTGACGGAGGCGGTTCTCGCGGTCATTCTGGAGCTTGTCCAGCTCTTCCGCGAGAGGAGCAAAGTTGGGGTCAACGAGATAAGCCAGGATGTGGATGCTGCCCTGTTCAATACGGGCGCTGAATTCCATGCCGGGGATAAAGGACATCCCGAGGCGCAGGCACTCTTCGCGGGCTTCATCCCAGCCAGCTGCAGTGTCGTGATCCGTGAGCGCCATCGTGCGAATACCGGCGGCGTGAGCTTCTCGGACCACGTCCGTGGGAGATCCCGTGCCATCAGAAACATTGCTGTGGAGGTGAAGGTCGATGGGACCTTGGGCTCTTAAGAATGCTTCCACCCTTTCACTCTATGCCTGACTGGGGACAAGCGAACACTTTCTTCAGCGAGCAGTGCCAGACTGGATGCATGAACGCCGAGGAAGCCACCCACGAGGTCCCCAAAGGCACAGAGAACCGATCCACCACGCCTGGTTCTGACGCCTTCAAGCATTACATCTCCAGCCAGTGGGCTGATCGTGCTGAGGAGATTCCAGAACCTCGCGAACAAGCTTCCTTTGCCGCAGCTCGCCGAGCCGAGCTGAGCAAGAAATATCCAGGCAAGCGCCTGGTCATTCCTGCCGGCGCGATGAAGCGCCGTAGCAATGACACGTTCTTTCACTTCCGTGCCGACTCTGCCTTTAGTTGGTTGACGGGGTGGGGTTCGGACAGCGAACCCGACTCGGTTCTTGTAATGGAACCGACCGCATCGGGTCATGAGTCAACCCTGTATTTCCGCGAGCGCGCAGGCCGCGACTCCGACGAGTTTTATGCCAACAGTGACATTGGTGAGTTCTGGATTGGACCTCGCCCTTCATTGACTCAGGTTGCTGGGGATCTCGGCATTGCCACTCGACACCTGGATGAACTTCCTGCCAAGGATGCAGAAGTTTCAGAACTTGCTGAAGACCTTGCTCAAGATCTCTCTGAGATGCGTTTGGTCAAGGATGAGTTTGAAATCAATGAGATGCGCGAAGCGGTTGCAGCAAGCATCCGAGGCTTTGCCGACATTGCTCGCGTGCTGCCTGCGATTGCGGGCAATAAACGCGGTGAACGTTTGGTGGAAGGCGCATTTGCCTCCCGCGCTCGCTTGGAAGGCAATGGCGTGGGTTACAACACCATTGCTGCCAGCGGTGCCCATGCGTGCATCCTGCACTGGGTGACCAACGATGGGGTGGTCAATGACGGCGACCTCATCTTGATTGATGCGGGCGTGGAGCGAGATAGCTACTACACCGCAGATGTCACCCGCACCCTTCCCGTGAATGGAACCTTTACTCCTATTCAGCGCAAGGTTTACGAAGCAGTGCGAGAAGCAGCTGACGCAGCGTTCGCCATGGTGAAGCCCGGGATTACCTTCCGCGATGTTCACAACACCGCCATGGGCGTGATTGCAAAGAAGACGGCTGAATGGGGCTTGCTTCCCGTCACGGCTGAAGAGGCCCTTCTGCCTGAAAACGGTCACCACCGTCGCTACATGGTTCATGGCACGAGCCACCACCTAGGTATTGATGTTCACGACTGTGCTCAAGCACGTCGTGAGATGTATATGGATGGCATCGTGAAGGAAGGCATGATCTTCACGATTGAGCCCGGTCTCTACTTCCAGCCCGATGACATGACGGTTCCAGAGGAATACCGTGGCATCGGCGTTCGTATTGAGGATGACATTCTGGTCACTGCCACAGGCGCTGAGAACCTCACTATTGCCTTGCCTCGCACCGCTGATGACGTGGAAGCCTGGCTTGCTCCTCACGCAGCTGCCGCAAAAGCACAGAAGGCTGCTCAGATCAAAGCAGACGCACTCGCCAAGAAGAAGCGGAAGTAATCATGACCAAGCGCAGTGTCGGTAGTTGGATTGTCATTGCGCTGTTCACGGTCAGTGGCGTGCTCCACCTGGTCTCACCCGGTGGCTTCCTGTGGTTGATGCCACCAGATCTGGGTGAAAGCACCAACCTCGCGCTGGTCTATGTCAGCGGTGTTGTTGAGCTTGCGTGTGCACTGGGTCTGCTGATGCGCTGGCGCTGGGCGCCTCTGCTCACGGTGCTGACCTTGCTCGCAGTGTGGCCAGCAAATATTTGGTACGCCTTCGACCAACTGGGATCAGAAAACACCGCCCTTACTGTCACAGCCTGGGTACGTCTCCCCCTGCAGATTCCTTTGCTCTGGTGGGCGTGGAAGTCACCTACCCGAGTAACTAGCTCGACGTAATCAACTCCGCAGTACGAGTCAGCACATCGCGGCACACCACAATTGCTGGGCTCTGTGCACTTGCTCGCCTCGCAGCTGTGAACACGGTTCTGCGAGGGTTTCCTGTGAGGTCAATGAGTTCCACCGTCACGGGACGACCAACCCAGGCCAGACCCGTGAGCAATGCCACGGCATTGCCGGACTCCACCAGGCGAATATGCGCTTGGATATCTGCCGTTTCAAATTGCACATCAGGTTCAAACCCTGCCTGACGGCAAGCTTGTTCAGCCCAGTGACGTGAGGCGGTGCCACGTGGTTCCATCACCCAGGGCAATCCAGCTGTATCTGCCAAGTTCTTGATGTTGTGCTCTTCCACGAGTTTCTTGGAGACACCTAAGCGAATGGGATCCGTCGTGAGATCCACTCGGTCCAGTTCCGGATGACGTGGAGCTGCATGGCCTGGGTATTGCTCAGCAATCACGAGATCGAAGTCTCTAGTCCAGGTGGCATGGAGGGCAGCTTCAGGTTCTTGCTGGGTTACTTCAAGGCGCATCTCGGGATATTCCGAACGCACCAGTGTCAGCGCATCAGGAAGAAGCGCAAGTGCAGCCGATTGGAAGACAGCCAGGCGGACTAGTCCGGCTGGACGCTCGAGGGAGGTGGTGACTTCCGCTTCAGCCTGTTCAAGGACTTCGAGAACGGTGGACGTGTGAGCCACCAGAATCTCGGCTTGTGGGGTCAACGTGACGCGGCGTCCACTCTTGCGCAGGAGTGGAACACCCACTTCCTTTTCCAGCAGAGCAAGCTGCTGGGACACGGCGGAAGGGCTGTAGTTGAGGGCTTCTGCCACTTCAGCGAGGGTGCCACGAAGCTTGACTTCACGCAGTAGTCGCAAGCGTCTGAGGTCGAGCATGGCACTCCTTTAAAAGTTAAGTAATTCTAATGAGTATTAGTAACTAATGTGCGCTTTATCTTAAGTCTTATGGGCACCAGACTAGAAGCATGACCGCAGACGCTCTCTCTCCTGAACTTGCCACCGATTCCATTGCGCTCGTGCGCAAATGGTTGACCGAAGCTCAAGGCTTCCCTGTTGACTCGAGTGCCGTGATGCTGGCTGGTGTCTTGAAGGACCCCAACGGTTTGGCCTTCACCGTGGGCTTCGTAGATGGCGTTGTGCGCCCGGAAGATCTGCGCGTTGCCGCCCGCAATCTGAAAGAACTAGCTCCCAAGGTTCCCGCATTCCTGCCTTGGTATATGCGTGCTGCTGTGCGCGTGGGTGGTCTTGTTGCCCCGATACTTCCTGGGGTTGTCATCCCCATCTCACGCAAGGTTCTGCGCAACATGGTGGGACACCTCATCGTGGACGCGACCGATGCCAAGCTGGGCGGCGCAATCGCCAAACTGCGCAAACCTGGTGTTCGCCTGAACGTCAATCTGCTCGGTGAAGCAGTTCTCGGCGAGCGCGAAGCTGCTCGCCGCCTCGAAGGTACTCGTGCACTGCTCGCTCGCGATGATGTCGACTACGTCTCCATCAAGGTGTCTTCCACCGTTGCTCCGCACTCTGCCTGGGCATTCGAGCAGGATGTGGAGCACGTTGTGGAGCGTCTGCTTCCCCTGTTCCACTTGGCAGCTGAAAGCCCCACTCCCAAGTTCATCAACTTGGACATGGAAGAGTTCAAGGATCTCGACATCACCATTGCCGTGTTCACACGCATCCTGGATCGTCCTGAGCTCCTGAACCTCGAAGCCGGCATCGTTCTGCAGGCATACCTGCCTGATGCCCTTGCCGCCATGATCCGCCTGCAGGAATGGTCTGCTGCTCGCCGCGCCCGCGGCGGAGCTGGCATCAAGGTTCGTGTGGTCAAGGGAGCAAACCTCCCCATGGAACGCGTGGAAGCTGCCCTGCACGACTGGCCACTTGCTACCTGGCACACCAAGCAGGACAGTGACACCAACTACAAGCGCGTGATCAACTACGCCCTGCACCCTGACCGCATTGGCAATGTTCGTATCGGTGTTGCAGGTCACAACCTCTTTGACGTGGCCTATGCCTGGCTTCTTGCCGGCAAGCGCGGTGTTCAGTCCGGTATTGAATTCGAAATGCTCCTGGGAATGGCTCAAGGCCAAGCAGAAGCTGTGAAGAAGGATGTGGGCGGACTTCTGCTCTACACACCCGTGGTTCACCCTGCAGAGTTTGACGTGGCTATTGCGTACTTGATCCGTCGCCTTGAAGAAGGTGCATCTCAGGACAACTTCATGTCTGCCGTATTCGAGCTTTCTGCCAATGAAGCTCTCTTTGAGCGCGAGCAGACTCGTTTCTTGAACTCTCTCGCTGAGCTGGACGACAAAGTCCCTGCATCTCACCGCGTGCAGGATCGCACTAAGGCAGCGCAGCCCATGCCCACCGACCGCTTTGAGAACGCGGCCGACACCGACCCCGCTATTGCCGCAAACCGCACCTGGGGCGATGGCATCCTCTCCCGTATTGCAACCTCGAAGCTCGGTGACGACACCGTTGCCAAGCACACCATCAACACTGAGGCAGAGCTAGAGAAGGTCTTTGCAACCGCAACTGGTTCTGGAGCCTCATGGCGTGAGCGTTCTGCCGAGGAGCGCGCAGCGATCCTTCACCGTGCAGGCGAGATCCTCGAAGCACGTCGTGCTGACTTGATGGAAGTAGCAGGTAGTGAAACAGGTAAGACTCTCGACCAGTCAGACCCTGAGGTCACCGAAGCTATCGACTTTGCTCACTACTACGCCGAGCAGGCCAAGAAACTTGGCCGCATCTCCGGTGCTGAGTTTGTACCTGCCGGTTTGACCGTGGTCACTCCCCCGTGGAACTTCCCCGTTGCGATTCCTGCTGGCTCGACTCTGGCCGCACTTGCTGCTGGCTCCCCTGTGATCATCAAGCCTGCAGCACAGGCACGTCGATGTGGTGCTGTCATGGTGGAGGCACTCTGGGAGGCAGGCGTTCCTCGCGATGCACTCCAGCTGGTCAATATGGGCGACCGCGCCCTGGGCAGCAAGCTCGTCTCTGACCCTTGTGTTGACCGTGTGATCTTGACCGGCGGCTACGAAACAGCAGAGCTGTTCCGCTCGCTTCGCCACGACCTGCCTCTTCTGGCAGAAACAAGTGGCAAGAACGCCATCATCGTGACCCCCAGCGCTGACCTCGATTTGGCCGCGAAGGATGTTATTTACTCCGCCTTTGGTCACGCGGGCCAGAAGTGCTCGGCCGCATCGCTCGTTGTCCTGGTGGGATCTGTTGCTACCTCGCAACGTTTCCGCAACCAGCTCATTGATGGTGTCTCCAGCCTCAAGGTTGGCTACCCCCAGGACGCTACCACCCAGATGGGTCCCATCATTGAGCCTGCCAAGGGCAAGCTCCTCTCCGCACTGACCTCGGTTGGCAAGGGTGAGAAGTGGCTCGTTGAGCCCAAGCAGCTCGATGAAACCGGAAAGCTCTGGTCTCCCGGTGTACGCGACGGCGTCAAGGCTGGCAGCGAATACCACCTCACCGAATACTTCGGTCCTGTGTTGGGCATCATGACTGCGCGCACCTTGGAAGAAGCCATCGCACTGGTCAACGCCATTGACTATGGCCTCACTTCGGGCATCCACTCCCTGGATGCTGACGAAGTTGGCCTCTGGTTGGACACGATCCAGGCAGGTAACCTCTACGTCAACCGCGGCACCACCGGTGCCATCGTGCAGCGCCAGCCCTTCGGCGGCTGGAAGAAGTCCGCTGTGGGCGCTGGAACCAAGGCAGGTGGCCCCAACTACCTCTTTGGACTGGGCAACTGGAACATTGCTCCCACTGCAGACATCGGCCAGGCTCCCATTTCCAAGCACGTATTGACGTTGCTGGATGCCATTGAGCGTTCGGAGACCGTCAACGGTGGCGAGCTGGCATGGATTCGTCAGGCAAGCAGTCTGGACCAGTTCGCCTGGTCCACTGAGTTTGGTCAGGCACTGGATGTCTCTCAGCTCGGTGTGGAGCGCAACGTGTTCCGTTACCGCTCTGTACCCACCCAGATTCGCCTGATGGAAGCCGGAAACCCTGTTGAACTCTTCCGCGTGGTCCTGGCAGCTATGCGCGCAGAATCTAACTTCACGGTCTCGGTCCCCGCAACTCTGGGTGAGCGTTACCTGTGGGCTCTGCAAGCAACCGGAATTCGTGTTGACCAGCGCTCGGATGGATCCTGGCTCTCGAGTTTGAACGAGCTGGATCTGACCAACTCGCGCATTCGCCTCATTGGTGGAACTGCAGCTCAGGTCACCGCAGCTACTGACGGTCGCCCTGATGTTGCCGTCTATGCAGGTCCCGTGTTGCTGGCAGGTCGCATTGAGATGCTCCCCTTCCTTCGCGAACAGGCCGTGAGCATCACAGCACACCGCTTTGGAACCCCCAACCACCTCAGCGACGCCCTGATCTAAACATCGTTGTTCACAGACTGTTTGCGCCCCCACGAGGGGCGCAAACAGTGCTTAAAGGGTAGGTTAGAGACGTGACTGGAACACGAGTATTTGTAGCGCGCCTGACCGGCAGCGGCGTATTCGACCCCGCGGGTGACCGCCTGGGTCGTATTCGTGATGTCCTCGTGGTCTATCGCAAGGACAATGCTCCTCGCGTTGTTGGTCTCTTGGCTGAGCTTCCTGGCAAGCGTCGCGTCTTTATCTCCATTGGTCGCGTCTCCAGCATTGGCAGCGGTCAGGTCATCACAACTGGCCCAATTTCTGACCGAAAGTTTGATCAGCGCGGTGGCGAAGTCCGCCTGCTCGCAGAATTCCTAGGCCGCAAGGTCACCTTCAACGACGGTTCCGGCGAAGCCGAAATCGAAGACGCTGCTATTGAAGAGACCGGTCCCGGCGAATGGGCCATCAGCCAGCTCTTTGTGCGCCGCCCCCGCCAAGCAGGCGCTCCCTTCGCGAAGGGCCCCACCGCTCTTGTTCCCTGGTCTCTCATCACCGAGAAGACAACCGAGGGTGAATCTCAATCTGCTGAAGCCCTCATTGCGTCCTACTCCGAACTTCGCCCTGCTGACCTGGCAAATACCCTGTTGGATCTGCCACAGGAGCGCATGCTCGAGGTTGCCGAAGAACTTCCCGATGACCGTCTCGCTGACGTGCTCGAGGAGATGGACGAGAGCGACCAGATTGAGATCATGGCGCAGCTCGACGACGAGCGTGCTGCGGACGTTCTCGATGAGATGGAGCCCGATGACGCGGCCGACCTCATCGCCCAGCTGCCTGAAGAACGTGGTGAACACCTTCTTGAGCTGATGGAGCCTGAGGAAGCAGACGACGTTCGTTTGCTGTTGAGCTTCGGCGCTGACACTGCCGGTGGTTTGATGACCCCCGAGCCCATCATCTTGTCGGCAGAATCAACCGTTGCCGAGGGTTTGGCCATGATTCGCCGTAATGAGACCGCACCTGCCTTGGCAGCAGCAGTCTGCATTACGCTGCCTCCCTACGAATCCCCCACAGGACGATTCTTGGGAATGGTCCACTTCCAGCGCATGTTGCGTTACCCACCACACGAGCGCTTGGGTGCTCTTATTGACCCCGGTCTTGAGCCCATCTCGGTGGACACTCCTGCTGCTGAAGTTTCTCGTATTCTTGCCAGCTACAACCTGGTTTCTGTTCCTGTCATCGATGAAAACCACCGCCTTGTTGGCGTGGTCACCGTCGATGACGTGCTCGACTACTTGCTCCCTGATGACTGGCGCAGCCACGACGACGAAGACACTCCTGCCTCGGCAGCGATGAGTAAACGTGCGCCGAAGAAGCGTCCGGCAACAAAGAGTGCTGCAGCTGCAGCAAAGCCCGCAACCCGAGGAAGGAGGGGCTGACATGGCACGAAGCAACCGTCACGATGAAAGCTTCGACTCCCCCAAAGGTTTCAGCGCGCTGAACCCACGTCCCTCACGCTCGAGGGACCGCTTTGGTCGATTCACTGAAACCATTGCTCGAGGTATGGGTACTCCTTGGTTCCTGTTGGGCCTCAGCATCTTTGCTGTGGTGTGGATGTTGTTCAACACCTTTGCTCCAGAGCCTTGGCGTTTTGACTCCTATGCAATTGGCTTCACAGCTCTAACCCTGATTCTGTCCTTGCAGGCGTCTTATGCAGCACCCATGATCCTGCTGGCGCAGAACCGCCAGGATGACCGTGACCGTGTTCAGTTTGAGCAAGACCGCCAGCGTGCTGAGCGCAACCTTGCTGATACTGAATACCTTGCACGTGAAGTTGTTGCACTGCGCCTGGCGATGAAGGACATGGCCACCAAGGACTTCATCAAGGCTGA
The DNA here is from genome assembly GCF_029892845.1 of Aurantimicrobium minutum. Classification (GTDB taxonomy): domain Bacteria; phylum Actinomycetota; class Actinomycetes; order Actinomycetales; family Microbacteriaceae; genus Aurantimicrobium; species Aurantimicrobium minutum_B. The sequence goes on along the minus strand of NZ_JARXVT010000001.1, from coordinate 345,088 downwards.
ACTTCGTGCCCTGCTTGAGGAACTCGAGAAGGACGACGAACCAGCCAAGCCCGTCGCCAAGAAGCCCGCCACGCGTCCAGCAAATCGTTCTGCCAAGTAACACGTGAGCAATCACACCGAGTTAGTGCGTGAGGCTGCGGGGGCAGTAATCGACCCCGAGCTTCGCCGCAGCCTGGCTGATCTCGGCATGATCGGTGCTGTCTCTGTTGAGAACAGCACTGCATCAATCGAGGTTCGCCTGACAATTGCCGGCTGCCCAGCAGCACAGAAGATTGAAAGTGATGTTCGCGCTGCAGCTGAGAGTGTTTCAGGCATTGAAGATGTCACTGTTGATGTTCAGGTGATGACGGCAGAAGAACGTGCTGAGCTTCTGGGTCGCCTGCGACCCGGCGGTGCCAAGCAGAACCCCTTCGGCCCTGGCACGCTCACTCGTGTTATTGCCGTCACCAGCGGCAAGGGCGGCGTGGGAAAGTCCACCATGACCGCAAACCTTGCTGCAGCAATAGCTAAGCAAGGTTTCCGCGTGGGCATCTTGGATGCCGATGTCTACGGCTTCTCTATTCCTGCCCTCATGGGTCTTGCTCCTGGCGGAGTAGCCGCCAAGCCCACACGACTGGATGACATGATCGTGCCGCCTGTGGGTCATGATGTGAAGGTCATCAGCATTGGCATGTTCGTGGAAAACACCAATGCAGCTGTTGCGTGGCGTGGCCCCATGTTGCAGCGAACGATCACCCAGTTCCTGACCGACGTTTACTTCGGTGACCTCGACTTCCTCCTGCTTGACTTGCCTCCTGGCACTGGTGACGTGGCGATCACCGTGGGTCAGCAACTACCCAATGCTGAAGTACTCGTTGTGACCACGGGTCAGACTGCAGCCAGCGAGGTTGCTGTTCGGGCCGGCGTCGTTGCACGCCAGACCGGCCAGCGCATCTTGGGCGTGGTGGAGAACATGGGGCCTCTGGTCTTGCCTGATGGTTCAGCACTTGCTCTGTTTGGTGAGGGTGGCGCTGAGACGGTTGCTAATGAACTCAGCATTGGCCAAGACAAGGCGGTTGACGTTCTAGCCAAGATTCCGTTGAGCTTAGGCCTTCGTGAAGGCGGCGACGAGGGAACCCCCATCGTGCTGTCCAACCCTGCAGATCCTGCAGCTCAGGCCATTACAGAACTGGCCCGCGTGATTGCTCACAGCGGGCCCAGTCGTGCAGGAATAAACCTCGGAATTACTCCGGCTTAGTTCCCGATGTAGCTCATCACGTGCTTGATGCGCGTGTAGTCATCAAAGCCGTATCCGGAGAGGTCCTTGCCGTAACCGGAGTGCTTGAAGCCACCGTGAGGCATCTCCGCAACGATGGGGATGTGGGTGTTGATCCACACGACACCAAAGTCCAGTTTCTTCGCCATGCGCATCGCGCGGCCGTGGTTCTGAGTCCACACCGATGACGCCAGTGCGTAGTTCACGTCGTTTGCCCATGTCAGCGCCTGTGCTTCATCGGTGAACTTCTGTACGGTCATCACAGGTCCGAAGATTTCGTTCTGGATAGCCTCATCGGTCTGCTTGAGACCGGAGATGATGGTTGCTTCGTGGAAGTAGCCACGAGAATCCACTCGGTTACCACCGAGTTCAATGGTGGCGTTGTCAGGAAGACGCTCAATGAAGCCTTGGACTTGAGCCATCTGGTTCACGTTGTTGACGGGGCCAAACATGGTGCTGGCATCCAGCGGCGAACCGGTGATGGCGTTCGCACGTGCATACTTCACAAGCTCAGCCATGAATTCGTCATAGATGCCTGCCTGCACGAGCAGACGCGTTGCTGCGGTGCAGTCTTGGCCAGCGTTGAAGTAACCAGCGCCGACAATGCCTTCTACGGCAGAAGGAATATCTGCATCGTCGAAGACGATGACGGGCGCCTTGCCTCCCAGTTCGAGGTGGACGCGCTTGAGGTCGGTTGCGGCGCTCTTGGCCACTTCCATACCGGCACGAACAGAACCCGTAATGGAAATCATCTGCGGAGTCTTGTTCTCCACCATGGCCTTGCCAGTGTCTCGGTTACCCATGACAGCGTTGAATACACCTGCAGGCAGGAACTCAGAAGCCATCTCTGCCAGAAGCATGGTGGAGGCAGGAGTGGTGTCAGAAGGCTTGAGAACGATGGTGTTACCCGCAGCAATAGCGGGAGCGAACTTCCACACCGCCATGTTCAGTGGATAGTTCCAGGGGGTGACCTGGCCAATAACACCGATAGGTTCGCGGCGGATCATCGAGGTGTGGTCTGCCATGTATTCGCCGGCGGACTTGCCTTCGAGGTGTCGTGCTGCGGTGGCGAAGAAACGAATCTGGTCTACCGAAGGCATGATTTCGTATTCCACGAGTGTCTCAAGCGGCTTACCGGTGTCTTTGGACTCCACTTCGGCAAACTCACGAGCACGGGATTCCATCGCATCTGCAATGCGGAACAGTGCCAAGGAGCGCTCACTGGGGGTGGTGTCTCCCCACGCTTCGAATGCTGTTGCCGCGGCGCCATAGGCGTCGGCAACATCCTTCTCATTAGAGATGGGGCTGGTGGCATAAACCTCTTCAGTGGCGGGGTTGAGAATGTCCAGACGTTCATCCGAGCTGGATTCCACAAACTGGCCGTTGACGAAGTTCTTCAATGCGTGAGTACTCATGAACTCAGCATAAAGCGAAAACCGATAGTAAATGAAGGGGTTTTCTGAGGAATTCGTAGTTTTATCCACAAAAAAGTGCGGTTTCACTTGCTTCGGGTGTTTTTTCCTGCCAGAATCAAGCGCATGAACTCTAAGACTCGCGCCGCGCAGCTCGATGATGTGTCCAAGGCCATCATTGAACAGTTGCAAGAAGACGGTCGCCGCTCCTATGCCGAAATCGGCAAGGCGGTGGGTCTTTCTGAGGCTGCTGTGCGCCAGCGCGTGCAGAAGCTGACCGAAGCTGGCGTGATGCAGGTGGTCGCCGTAACCGACCCCATGCAACTCGGGTTCTACCGCCAAGCAATGATCGGCCTGCGCTGCTCGGGAGACACCCGCGCCATCGCCGACAAGCTGGCTGCATTAGAAGCCGTCGATTACGTGGTGCTCACCGCCGGGTCATTCGACATCATGGCTGAAGTTGTCTGTGAGTCAGATGAAGATCTCATCAATCTTCTCAACGAACAGATCCGAAAGCTTGAGGGAGTGGTTTCAACCGAAACCTTCGTATACCTCAAGCTCCACAAACAGTTATATAACTGGGGAACGCGATAAAAAATGCCGTTATTCACCTCTCGGAAAACCAAGAATGCAGCTCACGCTGCATCGTCCACTCCTGCTGCAACACCCGCAGCTGCAACTGAGGCAGAGAAGCCTTATGTAGCACCTGTTTATGACAACAAGGACCTTCAGAAGAAGGCCAACGACCACCTGTGGATGCACTTCACACGTCAGTCGGTCATGCACGAGAACGGTGTGCCCATCATCGTCAAGGGTGACGGTCACATGATCACCGACATCCAGGGCAAGAGCTACATCGATGGCCTCTCCGGTCTGTTCGTTGTGAACGCTGGCCACGGACGTAAGCGTCTGGCTCAGGCTGCTGCCAAGCAGGCTGAAGAGCTCGCCTTCTTCCCCATCTGGTCTTACGCACACCCTTCCGCTATTGAGCTGGCTGACCGCCTCGCTGACTACGCACCTGGTGATTTGAACAAGGTCTTCTTCTCCACCGGTGGTGGTGAAGCTGTTGAAACCGCTTTCAAGCTGGCTAAGCAGTACTGGAAGAAGATGGGCAAGCCCACCAAGCACAAGGTGATTTCTCGCTCTGTTGCGTATCACGGAACCCCTCAGGGTGCTCTGTCGATCACCGGTATCCCTGCGATGAAGGAAATGTTCGAGCCACTGGTTCCCTCAACCTTCCGCGTTCCCAACACCAACTTCTATCGCGCTGAACAGCACGCTGACGACCTCTACGCATTCGGTCAGTGGGCAGCAAACCGCATCGAAGAGATGATTGAGTTCGAAGGTCCCGACACTGTTGCAGCTGTCTTCCTTGAGCCCGTTCAGAACTCCGGTGGCGCGTTCGCACCACCTCCCGGATACATGGAGCGCGTGCGCGAGATCTGCGACAAGCACGACGTCCTCATGGTTTCCGATGAGGTTATCTGTGCATTCGGTCGAATCGGTGAAATGTTTGCCTGCAACGCCTATGGCTACATTCCCGACATGATCACCTGCGCCAAGGGTATGACCAGCGGTTACTCCCCTATCGGTGCAACCATCATCTCCGACAAGATCTACGAGCCCTTCTCCAAGGGAACCAGCTACTTCCCTCACGGTTACACCTTCGCAGGTCACCCCGTGTCGGCAGCTGTTGCCATCGAGAACCTCAACATCTTCGAAGAAGAGAAGCTCAACGAGAACGTGCGCACCAACTCGCCATTGTTCCGTGCAGAGCTGGAGAAGCTGCTCGACATCCCCATCGTCGGTGACGTGCGTGGTGACGGTTACTTCTTCGCAATCGAACTCGTCAAGGACAAGGCCACCAAGGAGACCTTCAACGACGCCGAGTCCGAGCGTCTGCTGCGTGGCTTCCTCTCCAAGGCTCTCTATGACGCAGGTCTGTTCTGCCGTGCAGATGACCGTGGAGACCCCGTAGTTCAGCTTGCTCCACCGCTGACTATTGGACCCAAGGAGTTCACTGAGATCCGCGAAATTCTTGAGGGTGTCCTCAAGGAAGGCGCAAAGATCGTCTAACACTCTGGCTCGGTAGGGTTTCGTCGCCACTACCTGATGTCAGTATCCCAATGGGGCTGCTACCGCTTGCGGTGGCAGCCCCATTATCTTTGTAGGTATGACCTCCACCTTTGCCACGATTGAGTCACCGCTGGGTCGCATTGAGCTAACCAGCGATGGCGAAGCCATCACCTTTCTCAGCATTGAAGGCGTCGAGGGTTCTCCCCACGGGCGCTTGCAGCACGGTGGACGCCCTGGTGAGCCCGACAAGGTGATTAAGCAGGCCACCAAAGAACTCGGCGAATACTGCGCAGGTAAGCGTCACGACTTTGACGTTCCGGTGAAGTTGGTGGGAACACCTTTCCAGCAGGCCATCTGGCATGAGCTTCTTGCAATCCCCTATGGCGGACATGCCTCCTATGGTGACCTTGCAGCCCGGGCCGGTAATCCCAAAGCCGCGCGTGCTGTGGGAGGTGCCGTGGGAGCCAACCCTGTGCCGATTATTGTTCCGTGCCACCGCATCCTGGCTGGCAACAGCAAGCTCACCGGCTACTCCGGTGGTTCAGGTGTTCCGACCAAGATTCAGCTCTTGGACATCGAGGGCATCAACTACAAGTAATGGCCTACAACAATCTCGAGATTGGCGAAGACGGTCTCGCTCGCTGCGGTTGGGTGGGCACTGATCCCGAATACATCCGCTATCACGATGAAGAGTGGGGCGTGAAGCTCCTGGGCGACCAGAAGCTCTTTGAAAAGCTTTCTCTAGAAGCTTTCCAAGCAGGACTCAGCTGGATCACCATTCTCAAGCGTCGCCCCGGGTTCCGCGAAGCCTTCTCCAACTTCGACATCTCAACGGTTGCTGGTTACTCAGATGACGACGTGGAGCGCTTGATGCAAGATGAGCGCATCATTCGTAATCGAGCCAAGATTGTGGCGACGATTGAGAATGCCAAGGTGGCTCAGTCAATGCTTGCTCAGTCCCCTGGCGCCTTACATGACCTGATTTGGTCATTCCAGCCGATGTCGAGGCAGCGCGCCAATGCCTGCGCCGGTGATGATCAGGCGCGCTATGAAACACTCGCAGAAGTGCCTGCTGTGACGACCGAGTCTGAACAGCTCAGCAAAGCGCTGAAGAAACTGGGCTTCAAGTTCGTGGGCGCCACCACGATGTATGCATTGATGCAATCAGCGGGACTGGTCGATGACCATCTAGCTGGTTGTCACCGAGCGCACTAGTCCTGCACATTTGCTTTCTGCATAATCTGCCCACTGCATTTCGAATGCAGTGATGAGGATATTCATTACCTGCCAATGTTGAGCTTTCTCTTTCCAGCTCAACATCAAAGGAAACCTCTATGTCAGATTGGTCTGTTGAAATTGAGAACGGAGAATTCAGTAAATTTTATCTCTCACTTCCCGAATACGAACGTGTTGTCATCACCTCAGCAATTACCCAGATCCTGAGTAAAGAAGGTATTGGAATTTGCGCCAGCGAATGGGGGAAACCGTTAGGAGGTGGTCTTTACGAATTTAGGATAGGGAAATCTCTCAACGCAATTTCACAGCATGCTCAAAAAATGTCTCACATTCGAACAGAACCTCAAGCGCATATTCAAGTATTGATTCGCATATTTTGCACTTTCTATGGCGACAAAATGATCGTCATTCACCATGGATATGACAAAAAACGAGATCCCTCCCATAAACGCCAGCAGCGTGAAATTGCCAAAGCTAGAAAAATTCATGAACGTTGGAAAAGGAGTTGAGTAAAAAAGTGTTTAATCACATAATTATGAGTATGGGCAAAAGAAAAACACAGACCATTTCATTTGATGTCTTGATGCAGGAGAGCCAAAAATCCTGGACAGAAGCTGAATGGGAACTCTACGAAGCAGTTTCTGCTGATTTTCAGAAGGAAGTCCACGACCGCAAGGAACTGGGAGCCACCCTCAACGCGGCTCGAAAAGAACTTGCGCTAACCCAACCCCAACTAGCTCTCAAAGCAGACATTCAGCAAGCCGAAATCAGCCGTATTGAACGAGGAGTGGGGAATCCCACAGCTACAACCCTGTTTCGACTGACTCACGCTTTGGGACTGAAAATGACTTTCTTGCCAGCAGATAAAGCAGAATCCGCACGCCAATGAGGCTTTAGGTCGACTCCAGGTCAAAAGGCGTGGAGGCATTGGTGTCTCGCACCACAGGCTTCTTCACGACAGGTGCAGCTGCGGCAGGTACCTTGGCAGCAGGGGCATCGTCGAGAAGCGCCTCACGAATGATGCGGCGTGGGTCGTATTGGCGAGGGTCGAGTTTCTTCCACTCGTCCTCATCAAAATCGTCACCGAGTTCTTCTTTGATGCGATCTTTCGCTCCCGAGCTCATCTCTTTGAGCTTGCGCACGAATTGTCCAAATTTTGCCGAGTAAGCAGGCAGGCGTTCGGGACCAATAACGAAGACAGCAATCACTCCAATCAGGAGTAATTTCTCGAAGGTCAAACCAAACACACTACGAGACTACCGCGCCTAAACACAGGGATAGCTCTACGCTTGGGAAGCAAGGAGACTGACGTGACACACAACGAACTAACGTGGAAGTTCCTCAACGAATTTGATGTTGAGTCGAGCACCCAGGCTAAAGCCCGCTCTATTTCACTTGAGCACGGCGTGAACGTGATTTCACCTGCTGTCGGAGCACAGCTTGCGCTCGTAGCTGCAGCAACCAACGCGACCAACATCATCGAGATCGGCACAGGTCTCGGTCTTTCCGGTCTGTGGCTCTTGGCTGGCGCTCCTGAGGCAACGTTGACCTCGATCGACCCTGAGTTTGAATACCACGAGCAAGCTCGTGAGCTGTTCACCGAAGCTGGCTACCCTGCAAGCCGCGTGCGCTTGATCACGGGTAAGGCTTTGGACGTTCTTCCTCGCATGAACGAGAACAGCTACGACATCGTTCTCGTGGATGGCGACCCTGCACAGGTTGCGCAGAACGTTGAACACGCTCTGCGCTTGGTCCGTGTGGGTGGAACTGTTCTCGTCCCTCACATCTTGCAGGACGGCGACATCGCGAACCCCGCTAAGCGCGCGGGCGTCATTGCTGGCTTCCGAAGCGTGCTCACCGAGGCAACCGAGTCTGAAAACATCGTGGTTGCTCTCTCCCCCGCCGGAGATGGTCTGCTGCAGTTCACCAAGATTGCATAGCTCCTGATTTCATAAGAAAACCCCCGCTCTTGTGAGCGGGGGTTTTCTTATTCGGTTTCCCGAAGAAGTTGTTTGCTAGGCAGGAACTACCTTGGCCAAAACGTCGTGAAGCTCCTTCGCTTCAGCGTCGTTGACGGAGACGACCAGACGGCCACCACCTTCGAGAGGAACGCGCACAATAATGAGGCGACCTTCCTTGACAGCCTCCATGGGTCCGTCGCCGGTCCGTGGCTTCATTGCAGCCATTTAGGCCACCCCTTTCACTTACTTTGTGTCCTTCTATTATCCCGTATTGTTTGGTGCCCAAAAACCACATGAAGGGCTCAAACAGCTACGAAATCCGTTGTTTCGGACAGGTTTTAGGGCGGACTCCAGTCGTATCCGTCAATACGCCAGCAGATCAAGAGCCAGCCCCACTGGAGCACGATGAACAGCACCACCATGATTACGCGATAGACCTTGGACTTCGGTGCTGCGAGAGCTCCTAAAGCCGGGAATAAAGGGGCCAGGAGTCGGAAGGTGCTGGACTGAGGGAAGAACACTGCCAAGACATAGAGCGCGTAGCTGGCCAACCAGAATCGCACGTCCACGCCCAGCTTTTTCACCGCAGGAGTGAAGAGGAATACAAAGAAACCCACCACGAGAACACCGAGCAGAATGTATCCACCAACTTCGGGATAGCCAAAGCTCGTAGTCCACCACTGAGCAGCATGAATCCACGGCGTGAAGGGGACGAGTTCTTGGTACCCGATGTAGGCAGAGCGCCATGCTAATTCTGTGTCGAGATAGGTGTTTGGCACTCCTGTTGCCCAACCCGCAATGAACATCCAGGCAAACCCTGCCACAGCAGAAACAAAAGCGACGAATGCCAGCAGCACACGCTCTCGCGTGGGGAAGCGTGAGCGCTTTCTCTTTGCAAAGCGATAGATCCAGTGCAGGCCAATAGCCAATGCCACGGCTAAAGCACCAGGTCTCGTCAGTGCCAACACAATCACTACAGGGATGACCCAGCCATAGAGCCTGCGCTGCATGAGCAGAATCACTAGAGCAATCAAGAACAATTGCATGGACTCGGCATAGGCCAGCTGGAACAGCGGAGAGACCGGGGAAACGGCGAACAGCACGATGGCAAAGAGTGCCTGCTGTGCAGGCACGTACTTGATCAAGACTTTGTAAAAGACAAGCGAAGCTGCCCATGCAAACAACACCGAGATGACGACACCTGAGATGCTCCAGGGAAGTCCCGTCAGGACCATCAACCCACGAACGATGGCCGGGTAGGCAGGCAAGAACGCCCAGGCGTTCTCGGCTATGTGGCCATCCTCGGTATAGGGAATCTCATGTGGATAGCCAACCTCGGCAATGATGTTGTACCATCGGCCATCCCACATGGTGGAGAAATCCCATAGTGAAGGTTGCGCACCGGTCCACGCGTTCTCTGCTTGCTGGCTCGCCAGCACCAGCAACATGCCGGTGGAGATAGCTCGGCCGAGCATGAACACCAAAGTGACTTGGAGCCACCACGGAAGTCGAGTTTTTGTCATCCCCCGAAGACCATTTACGTGGTCAGCCAGCTCCGGAGAGCGCGTTCGCACTCCAGAATCTGGGAAGTGAGCACACGCTCGTCATCGGTGTGGGCCAGGGAAGGATCACCGGGGCCAAAGTTCACAGCAGGAATACCCAGCGCCGAGAAGCGTGCCACATCTGTCCAGCCATACTTAGGGCTGGGTTCAGCGCCCACCGCTGCAACAAAGTCCTGTGCCAACGTGGCGGTCAGTCCAGGACGAGCACCCTCGGCGCTATCAGTGACAACGACATCAAATCCGGCAAAGACTTCTTCGACATGAGCAAGCGCCTGGGCAACGTTCTTATCGGGTGCGAAGCGGTAGTTCACGGTTAGCGCTGCCTCATCAGGAATGACATTGCCGGCAACCCCACCAGAGACTCCCACAGCACTAAGGCCTTCGCGGTAGTCGAGGCCGTCCACGGTCACGGTGGCAGGGCTGTAAGACGCGAGAGAGGCAAGAGCAGGTGCAAGCTTATGAATGGCGTTCTCGCCCTTCCAGGCACGTGCTGAGTGTGCGCGCACGCCCTGCGTGCGCACCTCCACGCGGAGGGTGCCATTGCAGCCACCTTCCACGGTGGAATTACTGGGTTCACCCAAGATGGCGAAGTCTCCATGCAGAAGTTCAGGGGACTGTGCCGCGAGACGACCCAAGCCGTTGAGCTCAGAAGCTACCTCTTCGTTGTCGTACCAGATCCAGGTGATGTCGTAGGCGGGTTCAGTGAGCTCTGCAGCGAGTTTCACTGCCACAGCCACACCTGCCTTCATGTCGACTGTTCCGCGGCCCCACAGCCACTCGGCGCCTTCATCTTCGCTGTAGCGAACAGGAAGGTTGTTATTGACCGGAACAGTGTCGAGGTGACCTGCAATAACCACACGCTGCGCACGGCCGAGGTTGGTCTTTGCCACCAGAGCATTGCCATTGCGAATGATCTCCAGGTGAGGCAGATTCGACAGCGCCGATTCAATGGCATCAGCCAACGTCTTCTCATTACCTGAAACCGACTCAATGTTGCAGATGTCGGCGGTGAGCTCCACGCTTGAGCGCGAGAGATCAAGCATCGGGGTGGAAGACATGCCCCAAGTTTATCGCCGGTAACCTAGAGGCATGGTTTCTATGCAGACGAACACGCACGCTTGGGGTTATGGCCTGGCAACAATTGCCGGCGATGGCACGGTTCTTGACACCTGGTATCCCGCTCCCCAGCTGGGACAGCTGCCAGAAGGTCGCGACAAGTGGATCGTTCCTGCACAAATCGAAGACCTGGTCGGGGCAGACCCTCGTCGTAATGTCACCCTCGAAGCCGTCACCATTGAGATCAACCTCACCGAGGCTGCCAACGGTACTTCTGATGCTTATCTGCGCCTCCACCTGCTTTCCCACCTTTTGGTTCAGCCCAACACCATCAACTTAGATGGCATCTTTGGCCAGCTCCCTAACGTGGTCTGGACAAATGCAGGCCCCGTCCACCCCGAAGACTTCAGCAAACTGCGTCCTCTGCTTCTGCGTGCAGGCATTCAGGCTCAGGGAATCGATCGATTCCCCCGCCTGACCGACTACGTCATGCCTGAGCGCGTGCGCATCGCAGACGCATCACGCGTGCGCTTGGGTGCTTACCTCGCCCCTGGCACCGTCATCATGCACGAAGGCTTTGTGAACTTCAACGCAGGCACACTCGGCACCTCTATGGTTGAGGGCCGTATTTCTCAAGGTGTCGTCGTCGGCGATGGTTCAGACATCGGCGGTGGTGCCTCCATTATGGGCACTCTTTCCGGTGGTGGCACCGAGAAGGTCAGCATTGGTCAACGTTCACTGTTGGGAGCAAACTCTGGCATTGGTATCTCCATTGGAGATGACTGTGTGGTTGAGGCAGGGCTTTATGTGACCGCTGGCACCAAGGTGAACGTAATAGACGGTGAGAACACTACGGTACTCAAGGCCAAGGAGCTCTCAGGTGTGAACAATCTCTTGTTCCGCCGCAACTCCCTCACCGGTGCCGTTGAAGTCACCTCACGCACGGGCGTGGGCATCGTGCTGAACTCAGCACTTCACTAATCAACGAAAATTTTCAGCACTACGGCTGAATGATGGTGACACCAGGCTCAGTTCCTGTGCTCATCTGAGCAAGGGCTTCTGGCACAGCGTCCAGAGGGATTCTGTGGGTGATGAAGGTGCCGGGATCAATGATTCCGGCAGCAATATCTGCCAACATCTCGGGGTAGGCAGCTGCTGCCATTCCGTGAGAGCCCAGTACCTGGAGTTCTTTAGCAATAACCACGTGCATGGGCACCGTTGCCTTGTCGCCGATCTTGGCGGGCAAGAGCAAGCCAATCTGAACGTGACGGCCCTGAACGCGTAGGCTCTCAACCGCTGACTTGGCTGTGAAAATACTTCCCAGAGCATCAATAGAGACATCCACGCCGCCAGGAATCACACGGTGAATCGCTTCGACGACGTCCACTTCTGCAGCATTGAACACATGCGTAGCTCCCACCTGCGATGCAAGAGCAAGTGCCTCGTTGTTCACGTCAACTGCAACTACGGTTGCACCTGATGCGGCGGCAATCATGATTGCGGCCAGACCTATTCCGCCGCAGCCAAAGACAGCAACGGTTTCACCAGATTGAACCTCAGCAACGTGCTTGATGGCGCGGTAGCTTGTGGCAAAGCGACAGCCCAAGCTAGCTGCCACATCAAAAGAAACCTTGTCAGGGAGAACAACAGCGTTAAAGTCCGCGCGAGGAATAGCTACATACTCGGCATAGGTTCCCGGACCACTGAAACCTGGCTGCCACTGATCAGGGCACACCTGAGCATTCCCAGACTCACACCACGCACATTCTCCGCAGCCACAGACAAACGGAAAGACAACACGATCACCCACCTTGAGGGACGAAACTCCAGAGCCCACCTCGTGCACAACACCAGCAAACTCATGCCCTGGGACGTGTGGGAACACAGTGATGTCGGGATCATGTCCTTGCCACGCGTGCCAGTCGGAACGGCAGAGGCCTGCTGCTTTGACCTGAATAACTACTCCGTCAACAGGGGCTTTTGGGGTCTCTAGTTCTGCAACGTAAAGAGGCTCACCAAAGCCATCAAACTGCACTGCCTTCATAGCCACCACACTACCGGCGAGAAAAAGAAAGCCCCTCAGTGCACTGAACCCCAAATGTTGGACTCGTAATAGAGAGTCCTTAACAGGAGGGGTTCAGTCATATGGGCCAACAATCACCACATACGTCAGATATTCGACGTCAGGCTGCTGATCTTTTCAGTTCTGGCTTTGGCTATAAATCTGTTGCCTCTAAGCTTCGTATTTCTGTCACAACATCTCGGGTTTGGCGAGATAAACATGCCGCAGGAACGCTCCTAGGCTTGGGTGTTATGGGAAACAACACGTATCCAGTCGAGTTGAAGGTCGATGCGGTTGAGGCGTTTCTTGCTGGGTTGTCAACGACGGAAGTTGTTGCCCGTTTCAATATTTCGAATCGAAGTATTTTCAATAAATGGGTGGCGATTTATCGTGTTGATGGCCCGGCCGGATTACAACCAAAGCCAAAGGGCCGTCGAGCGAAGGTCGTTACTATTGGCCCGGAGACGCTGGAGGAAGAAGTTCTTAGACTGCGTCTGGAGGTTGCTGTTCTAAAAAAACAGGAGGCTCTAATGATCGAGGGCGATCCACGGTTTTGGGAAAAGCCGCCATCGTCGAATCATTAGAGCATGAGTTTCCGCGCATATTGTTGCTAGAAGCAGTGGGGTTATCTGCGTCTTCTTTCTACTATCACCGCAGCAAACCTGGCCGGGTTGATCACTACAGTCAGGCACGTTCACTGATTACGGGGAAGTATTCGGACGGCTTCTTTCGTGTTTATGGTTATCGCCGTATTCGTAATGATTTGGTGAATAAATATGGCATACGTATTAGTCACAAGACAGTGTTGAAGTTGATGCATGAAGAGGGACGTCTGAGTCTAATTCGGAAGAAGAAGCCGTATTCTTCTCACCGGGGCGAGCAGGGACACACGGCAGAGAATGTTGTCGCGAGGAACTTTGAAGCTTCTCTGCCTCAACGCAAGTGGGTCACGGACGTGACAGAGTTTTATGTGTTGGGGCAGAAGCAGTATTTGTCTCCCGTGGTTGATTTATTCAACCGTGAAGTCATCTCTTACGCCCTTGCCTCCACGCCAACGATGGGGTTAGTCACGGCAATGCTGGAGAGGGCCTTCACACGTCTTGAGCCGGGCAGCGGGTTGGTGATGCATTCGGATCAGGGATGGCATTACCGCCACCGTTCCTATCAACACGCTCTGGCTTCGAGGGGAATTATTCAGTCGATGTCTCGCAAGGGCAACTGTCATGACAATGCTGTTGCAGAGAACTTCTTCAGTCACTTCAAAGAAGAATTCTTAAGGCGGAACACGTTTTCAAGCATGGCCGAGTTCACGATGAAACTAGATCACTGGATTTACTGGTTCAACTATGAACGCACGCAAGAAAAGCTGAAGGGATTGAGTCCGGTTGACTACCGGACTCAATCCCTTACAGACTTAGAAACGACTCCCTATTAGCACTCCAACTTTTGGGGTTCAGTGCACAGTTGAGGGGTTTTCTTATCTGACTAGTTGAAGCCAGGAAGGTTACGCTGCTGCTCGCCAATGTAGAGCTGCTGTGGGCGACCAATCTTGGTCTGTGGGTCGATGTTCATGTTGGAAACCTCTGAAACCAAACTCAAAATTATCCACACGTTTTCGCACTGTGTTCGTAGTGTCCAATAGGAAGCAAAATGGCTCGGAGATAAAGCTCAGGATACTTACAGAAAAAGTTCAGGAATGTAAGAAATTATCATATTAGACGAAAAGTCTAAAACTACTTGAGGGGAAATGAAATGAAAAACGTATCAAAACAGTTCATGGCGAGCAAAGTATCTGCCGGGATAATCGCAGGAGCACTAGTCGCAGGTTTTGTTGCTTCACCTGCCTTTGCAACAGAGCAAACTGAGCCTTCAATCAATATTGAATCTTCAGAAATCAACGAAAACGTAAGTGGATTCAATCCAGCAGTAATTGCAGCTTGCAACATGGGGCTAGGGGACACCGTAGTTGCCGCTTACACCACGAGTGCTTTTGGACAAATTAAATTGCTGTGCGGTGATTCTGCATCCGGTTACGTTCACATCAGAACAGGGCATGCGGGTCAGTGGCAACAGATTATTGACGCTGTTGGAGAAGGTGGTGATTGGGACGATTTGATGAACTTTGCTGTTAAGCAGTCTTTGGCAGCGCCTGCTCCTGGCTATCCGCAAAATCTAGGAAGCGGCAAGTACTGTTATACGACTCCAATTTCTGTTTACAATTCCCGCGGACAACTAGTAAAGAATCTAAACCCTACGATTGTCATAAGTGCGAATAACCAGAAGGTAATTACAGCTTTCCCCACAACTTCGGCGCCGTCGTGTAACGCCTCATAAGGACAAATGATGAAAAGAGAATTGCTGCTCTGTGTTGATTACGGACAATTTTGGCCTCTCTCGGATATTTATTGGGACAACTCAGAAAAGCCTGCATGGGAACATCTGATTTCACCTGAGCTATATTCGAGGCTTGTGGCTTGGTCCGTATATTTCAATCAGTATGCAAACGAGGAAACAGGCATGTTTGGCTCTGAAAGCTATAGGAAATGGTTTGACCTCGAAGGGGTTTCGCTCTACAACGAGCTGAAAGAAGAAGTTGGAGAATTGTTTAATTTGAAACTCAAACTTTGGTTCTAATTCCAAAAAGGTGGCCACCCAATAGAGAGGCCACCTTTTTTGGTGTTAGTCGAAGCCAGGAAGGTTACGCTGCTGCTCGCCAATGTAGAGCTGCTGTGGGCGACCAATCTTGGTCTGTGGGTCGAGGTTCATCTCGCGCCAGTGACCGATCCAACCAGGCAGACGTCCCAGCGCGAAGAGCACCGTGAACATACGGGTGGGGAAACCCATTGCCTTGTAGATGACGCCGGTGTAGAAGTCGACGTTGGGGTAGAGCTTGCGCTCCTTGAAGTAGTCATCCTCGAGAGCAATACCCTCGAGCTCCTTGGCAATACCGAGCAGTGGGTCGTTCACACCGAGTGCTGCGAGAACCTCGTCTGCGGTGTCCTTGACCAGACGTGCACGAGGGTCGTAGTTCTTGTAAACGCGGTGTCCGAAGCCCATGAGGCGGACGCCGTCTTCCTTGTTCTTGACGCGCTCAACATACTTCGAAACGGAGTCTCCAGATTCCTGGATTTCACCCAGCATCGTGAGGACTGCTTCGTTTGCCCCACCGTGAAGTGGGCCGAAGAGGGCGTTGATGCCCGCAGAGACAGAAGCAAACATGTTTGCGTCGGTTGAACCAACCAAACGAACGGTCGAAGTGGACGCATTCTGTTCGTGGTCTGCGTGCAGGATGAGCAAGCGCTCAAGAGCGTTGACCACGACAGGGTTCTGAACGTAGGGCTCAGCCTTGTTACCGAAGGTCAGGCGCAGGAAGTTCTCCACATAGGAGAGAGAGTTGTCTGGGTAAAGACGAGCCTGACCGATGCTCTTCTTGTGCGCGTAAGCAGCCATGACGGGAAGCTTGGCCAAGAGGCGGTAGGTCGAAGTCTCGACCTGTTCAGCATTGTTGGGGTCGAGCGAGTCTTCGTAGTAGGTCGACAGCGCAGAGACACCGGCTGAAAGCACAGGCATGGGGTGTGCACGGCGAGGGAAGCCGGAGAAGAAGTCCTTGAGATCCTCGTGCAGCAGGGTGTGCATACGGATCTTGTCTTCGAAGTTTTCGTACTCGTTCTGAGTAGGGACTTCACCGTGAATCAAGAGGTATGCGGTCTGCAAGAAGTTGAGGTTTGTGGCCACCTGGTCGATGGGATAGCCGCGATAACGCAGAATTCCCTGCTCACCGTCGATGTAGGTGATTTTCGACTTGGTGGAAGCAGTATTTACGAAGCCATAGTCGAGTGCCGTCAGGCCAGTCTGCTTAGTCAGGGATGACAGGTCGATAGCAGGAGCACCCTCGGTGCCACGTAATACCGGAAGATCGATTGTCTTTCCGCCATAGGTCAGCGATACGACGTCGCCTGTGGGCACTGAATTAGTGGCTTCAGTCACGAAGACTCCTTATGGAAACTGTCTGGGTGAACGGGTTACGAAAAGCTCCGAAAAGTCGGAATTCCCCGATTTCTTCAAGCCTATTGGCAAAAAGTGGAGTTATTACACACTCAAAAGTCGGCGAGCAGCCTCAGCGATACGCTCGTCCGTCTCTGTCAATGACAGGCGAACATGCTGGGGATAGAAATCACCATAGAAAACACCTGGACCTGCAATGATTCCGAGACCTGCGAGCTTGTCAATCGACGCCCATGCATCTACGCCTTCAGTAACCCACAGATATAAACCTGCTTCGCTGTGGTCGAGGCGGTAGCCTGCAGAATTCAGTGCAGGGATGAGTAGTTCACGGCGAGCGCGGTAAAGCTCCTTCTGGGCAGCGACGTGGGAGTCATCAGCCAAGGCTGCAACCATGGCGGCCTGGACGGGGCCTGGTTGCATCATGCCGGCATGCTTACGAATGTTGGTGAGCTGAGCAATCAGCGCAGGATCTCCAGCCACAAACGCGGCACGGTATCCAGCCAGGTTGGACTGCTTGCTCAACGAGTACGCAGTAAGGATTCCCGTGAGGTCTCCCCCAGTAACTTCTGGATCGAGCAGCGAGGGAATAGGTTCGTTTTCCCAACGACCTGTCCATCCGAGTTCGGCGTAGCATTCGTCGCCCACGATGTAGGCGCCGAGTTCACGTGCACGATCGACTCGTGCTTTGAGCTCTGCCTTGTCCAGCACACGTCCATCGGGGTTTCCCGGGCTGTTGAGCCACACCAGCTTGGTGTTCTCTGGCCATTCGGCGGGATCATCAGAAGGGAACGGGGTGGCTTCGGCCATCCGTGCCCCGATGTCATAGGTGGGGTAGGCAGCGGTGGGGTGAACCACGACATCGCCTGGGCCCAGGCGCAGCATGAAGGGCAGCCACGCCACGAATTCTTTGGACCCGATGGTGGGCAAGACGTTCTCCACGCCAAGCCCTGCCACACCGCGGCGACGAGCAAACCATTCAACGACGGCATCGCGCAGTGCAGGGGTTCCCATGGTGGTGGGATAGGCGTGAGAGTCTGTGGCCTTGGCCAACGCATCACGGATAACCGCGGGGGTGGGATCTACCGGTGAACCAATAGAGAGATCAATGGCACCGCCAGGGTGAGCTTTCGCCTTCGCCACATAGGGCGCCATGGCGTCCCAGGGATATTCGGGCAGCTCAGTGAGCATGAAACTTAGGCCTGGGGAGGAAGAACGGAGACAACGGGGTGGTCACCCTTGATGACGCCGACCTTGGCCGCTCCACCGGGAGAACCAATTTCCTGGAAGAACTCGACGTTGGCCTTGTAGTAGTCAGCCCACTGTTCAGGAAGGTCATCTTCGTAGTAAATGGCTTCGACGGGGCAGACAGGTTCACATGCACCGCAGTCGACACACTCGTCG
This sequence comes from Aurantimicrobium minutum, assembly GCF_029892845.1. Lineage (GTDB taxonomy): Bacteria > Actinomycetota > Actinomycetes > Actinomycetales > Microbacteriaceae > Aurantimicrobium > Aurantimicrobium minutum_B. The sequence goes on along the minus strand of NZ_JARXVT010000001.1, from coordinate 327,062 downwards.
GGGTGGATGTAGAGCATGCGGTCGCCTTCGTAGATGCAGTCCACGGGGCATTCGTCAATGCATGCACGGTCCTTGACGTCTACACATGGCAGGGCAATGACGTAGGTCAACTTGGTACTCCTTCAAGGAACGGGCTTTACTCACACAAGTTTATGCGGTTACGGCAGTGCCTTTGTCCGCGCCACGGCTTCGCTGGGGCAAGCGTGGCCATGCCACCACAATCGTGGCGATCAAGGTGGGCGCAATGGCCCAGATCATGCCCCAAAGATTGTTGGGAATCAGCACGGAACCACCGGTGCTCTGCTGGCTGAGCACAAAGACCATGGCGACGAGTCCCAGAGCGGCGGCAAGAACTACAAGGCGGTCTTCAACAACCATGCGTAGCCCCACCAAGAATCCGGTCACCACGATAATGCTGAGGATCAAACCCCATGGCACATCAACTCCGGCGATAGTGACCACACTTTGGTGAACCACGGTGGTAATCGATCCGACTAACAGCCCCATCAGGAGAGCTCCAGCACTCAAGAGCAAGCGAGTGGAAACGGTTCGGCGTTCTGCTGATTCGGGCATTCCCCCAGTGTATCTAGCCATAAATCGTTTGTATCCGTATGATTATTTCCACTGGGTGAATCACTTCACCTTGACGAGGTTAGGTAATCCTTACTAAGGTAAACCTAAGTTAGGCAACCCTAACTAAATCTTCCACAAGAAAGAAAAGTGCGCTTCATGCTTGCAAACTTGCTCATCGGTCTCCGCGAAGGCCTCGAAGCTGCACTCATTATCGGCATCCTCGCCGCGTACTTGATCAAGATTGATCGTCGCGATGCACTCCCCAAGATGTGGCTGGGTGTGGGAATAGCCGCACTGATCTCCACCATCGTCGGCATCATGCTCGGCACGGGAGTCGCTCAGCTCGAGGGTCCGCCTGAAGAAATCCTCGCAGGATCGCTGTCCTTCCTGGCCGTCGCCCTGGTCACCTGGATGGTGTTCTGGATGGCCAAAACTGCCCGTAACCTCAAAGGCCACCTTGAGTCCGACATCGACAAGAACCTCGCTGGCAACGGCTGGGGCTTGATGTTCGTTGCATTCCTGGCTGTGGGCCGCGAAGGTATTGAAACCGCACTGTTCATTTGGGCTGCTGCGACCGCAACTGGTGAGCGCATCCTGCCCACCATCGGTGCAGTTGTGGGCTTGGGTGTTGCCGCCCTTCTGGGCTGGCTCATCTTCAAGGGCATGGTTCGCTTGAACCTCTCCAAGTTCTTCACCTGGTCCGGTGCATTCCTCATCATCGTGGCTGCAGGTGTCCTCAGCTACGGCATTCACGAATGGCAAGAAGCGGGCCTTCTTCTCGGAGATGCCGACAAGGCATTCAATGTGTCCGCTGCTATCCCTGCCGATAGCTGGTACGGCGTCATCCTCCGCGGAACCATCGGCTTCACCCCCGAAATGTCGTGGCTACAGGTCGCAGGCTGGATCGGCTTTGCTGCCATCGTCTTGACGCTGTTCCTGCGCCAGATGAAAGCGAAAACCCCCGCCAAGTAAGGCGAGGGTTTTCGAAGTAGTTCTTCTGTAGAAGAGAACGATTACTCGTTCTGCTTCTTCAAGCGGCTGGTCGTACGTGCACGAGCATTGGAGTCCAGCTCCACCTTGCGAATACGAACGTGCTCAGGGGTAACCTCAACACACTCATCTTCACGAGCGAACTCGAGGCACTCTTCCAGGGTGAGCTTGCGTGACGGGGTCATGCGCTCGAAGCTGTCAGAAGTGGACTGACGCATGTTGGTCAGCTGCTTTTCCTTGGTGATGTTGACGTCCATGTCCTCGGCGCGTGAGTTCTCGCCGACAACCATGCCTTCATACACTTCCTGGGTTGGCTCCACGAAGAAGCTCATACGCTCCTGCAGGGCAACCATGGCGAATGGGGTGGCAACACCAGCGCGGTCAGCAACGATCGAACCGTTGGTGCGGGTCACAATCGAACCAGCCCATGCTTCGTAACCGTGAGAGACAGCGTTAGCAATACCAGCACCACGGGTGATGGTCATGAACTCGGTGCGGAAACCAATCAGACCACGTGAAGGAACGATGAATTCCATACGAACCCAGCCGGTGCCGTGGTTAGTCATGGACTCCATGCGACCCTTGCGAGCGGCAAGAAGCTGAGTAACAGCACCGAGGTATTCCTCAGGTGCGTCAATGGTGAGGTGCTCGAAAGGCTCGTGAACCTTGCCGTCGACCTTCTTGGTCACTACCTGTGGCTTACCCACGGTGAGCTCGAAGCCTTCGCGACGCATGTTCTCAACCAGGATGGCCAGAGCAAGTTCACCACGGCCCTGGATTTCCCAGGCGTCGGGGCGACCGATGTCGACCAGCTTGATGGAGACGTTACCGACGAGCTCGCGGTCCAGACGGTCCTTGACCATACGGGCGGTGAGCTTGTGGCCCTTGACCTTGCCGATGATGGGCGAGGTGTTGGTACCAATGGTCATCGAGATCGCAGGGTCGTCCACGGTGATGGTGGGCAAGGGGCGAACATCATTGGGGTCAGCAATGGTTTCACCAATGGTGATGTCTTCAATACCGGCGATAGCGACGATGTCACCAGGGCCTGCAGTGTCAGTGGGGAAGCGCTCAAGAGCCTTGGTGATGAGGAGCTCAGTGATCTTCACGTTGGCAACGGTGCCATCGTTCTTGACCCAGGCAACCTGCTGGCCCTTCTTGATGTTTCCGTTGAAGATACGCAGGAGTGCAAGACGACCGAGGAATGGCGACGCATCCAAGTTGGTCACGTGAGCCTGCAGGGGGTGCTCGTCATCGAAAGAAGGAGCAGGAACGTGCTTGAGAATGGCTTCGAATAAAGGTTCGAGGTCATCGTTATCTGGCAGTGAGCCATTTTCAGGCTTGTTGTGGCTGGCAGCACCGGCACGGCCCGAAGCATAGACAACAGGAACGTCGAGGATCGAGTCCAGGTCGAGGTCAGGAACGTCATCAGCCATGTCAGAAGCAAGACCCAACAGCAGGTCCTGGCTTTCGCCGACAACCTCGTCGATGCGCGCATCGGGACGGTCGGTCTTGTTGACGAGAAGAATAACGGGAAGCTTTGCTTCCAGTGCCTTACGCAGAACGAAGCGGGTCTGAGGAAGAGGACCCTCAGATGCGTCAACGAGAAGAACAACGCCGTCCACCATGGATAGACCGCGCTCAACCTCGCCACCGAAGTCGGCGTGGCCAGGGGTGTCAATCACGTTGATGATGATGGGACCGTCAGTGGCGTGCTTGCCCTCGTAAGAAACAGATGTGTTCTTCGCGAGGATGGTGATGCCCTTTTCGCGTTCGAGGTCATTGGAGTCCATCATGCGGTCTTCGCCAGCAAAGTGGGCGTCGAACGAGTTGGTCTGCTTGAGCATCGCGTCAACGAGCGTGGTCTTACCGTGGTCAACGTGGGCAACGATTGCAACGTTGCGACGGTCTGAGCGGAGGGCGTGCGCCATGAAAAATCCTCTCGATGACCGAACATGGTCATCGTTGGTTAGAAGTGATTGCCCGACAAAGTAAAACCAGCGGCACCACAGGTGTGCAATGCCGGGTAAATCGAGCATTCTAAGCATACCGTAGGCATCTCTAACTAGGCTTATCGGCGTGACCGAGTGGACTCAGAAACAACAGCGTGCCCGCAGCTGGCTAGAGATCGCCATTGTGTTGGGGCTCTCCCTAGGGTCTTCCGCGGTGTACTCCATGGTTTCTCTGATCCGCAAGCTCTCCCAGACCGAAGCACTCAACGCACAGAAGGCCGTGATCAATCAGCCCCTGGCTGACCAGCCCGTGTTCGACCTGATCTATCAGCTGCTGGGCATCTTCTTTGGACTAGTTCCCGTTGTGTTGGTTTTCTGGCTCTTGGCAAAGCCGGGAAAGAGTGCGTTCACCCAGCTGGGCTTTGACTTCACAAAACCAGGAAAAGATCTTCTCCGCGGCTTCGGCCTTGCAGCACTCATTGGCATACCTGGACTGGGTCTTTACCTCGTGGGCAATGCCCTTGGCATTACCGTCACGATCGTGCCCACCGCACTGGACACACACTGGTGGACAATTCCGGTGTTGGTGCTGGCTGCATTACGTGCGGCACTGGTGGAAGAGCTCATTGTGGTGGGTTACCTGTTCACCCGCCTGCGTGAGTTCGGCTGGAAGACCTGGCACATCATCCTCACCTCAGCCGCATTACGAGGCAGTTACCACCTCTATCAAGGCTTCGGACCATTTGTGGGCAACTTTGTGATGGGAGTTGTCTTTGGGCTTGCCTATCAACGCTGGGGCCGCACGATGCCGCTGGTCATTGCTCACTGGATCTTGGATATCGTCTCTTTCACCGGCTATGCCGTGGTGAAAACAGTGGCTCCCGGATTCCTCCCCGGCACCTAAGCCATTCACAGCGTTCACATAACAAACTCTCGGTAGGGTTGTAGCTATGTCTAAGCGCTTTATTGGTGCGACTTTGGTCGCCCTTCTGATCACGGCAGTGCTTTCTGCCTGCAGCATCACTGATAACAAAAACCTCTCAGGTAACGCTGCAAGAAATGCAGCGACTGCCGTAGTGGAAAATTCCGTGAAGAAGTTTGACACTGAGGGTGGCACCGAAACCCTCTCTGTTGCAGAAAAAGAGTTCGTTCTGATCTTTGACCCCAGTGCGCCCAAGGGCAAGCAGGTCGTCACCTCGAACCTGGCCGATAAGACAACCCCTACTTTCGATGACGCAAAGTCCATTTCCATCATTGCGTTGCAGAAGCTTTTAGGCTCTGAAACTTTTGCTGACGCCGAGTTCAAACTCAGCGACAACATTTTCAAAATCACCGGAAATAACTTCACCATTGAGCTTCACACCAAGGATGACTTGGTCATGACCTCGGTGATTTCTGGCAAGGCAACCGGCATCAATGTTCCCCAAATTGTGGTGAGCTCATACGGCCTCAGCGCGGAAGCAAAGAAGCTCTTTGAATCTGCCGTTGAAGCTGCTCCAGCTCAGTAGTAAATACCTTTAGTCCAGTAATTTCTCGGCATAAAAATCAATAGAATTAGCTATGGCCAAATCCTCACACCCCACCCGTGATCGCCTCATCGCGACCATGGTGGAACTGCTTGATGGGTCCGATCCTGAGCACATCACTGCCGACCAAGTCCTCTCCGCTTCTGGCGTTTCTAAGGGTTCGCTCTACCACCACTTCGAAGACTTTGAAGATCTTCTCGAAGCAGCACTGATTGCGCGCTTTAGCGTCAATGTCGATGCCACCATCGATGCACTTTCTCAGATGTTGGCAACCGTCAACTCACGCGATGATTTACTGGCAGCTCTTCGTGAAATCAACGTCTATAACCAAGACCAAGCTCGTTCGAGCTTCCGCCTTGAACGTGCTCGCGCTGCCGGATTGACCTTTAGCAGCCCTCGTTTCCATGATGCACTGGGCGCAGAACAGCAACGCCTCACAGACGCTTTCACGGACTTGTTCATCGAAGCCCAAAACAAGGGCTGGATGTCCACCGGAGTGGATGCTCGTGCCGCAGCCGTCTTTGTTCAGGCTTACACCGTCGGCCGCGTTGTCGACGATATCGCGCCTGAGAAGGTTGATCCCACTGCATGGATTAACCTCGTCATGCACGTTGTTGACAAGGCCATTCTGAACTAGTTGGCCAGCACCTCTGCGGTTGAACGAACCGTGGCAAATTCACCGTGCAGGTTTGCGCCGGTTACCCGCGCTATCTCTGCAGCGGGGATGACATTCCCCTCAACATCTTTTTTGTCATTGCAGTGAGTTGCGTCGAGGACGAACGTGACGTCGTAACCTAAGTTTCCAGCCATACGAGCTGTCGTTTCGCAGCAGTGATTGGTTGTAATGCCGCAGATGGTGACGGCGTCGATGCCAGATTTCTTCAGCCACGCATTCAGATCTGGTGTGCCATAGAACGCAGAGTTCACCTGCTTTGAAATCAGGAGGTCATGGGCTCCGTCAATACCCGGCTTGAAGTCATTGCCCAACTGCCCGGGCCGCAACGGCGAGTTGGGTCCCACGGAATCGTGACGAACCAACACAACAGGCTGGCCTTCCGAACGCCACTTCGTCAGAAGCGCACGAATGTTGTCTTCGCAGGCGAGGTTGTTTCGCGGTCCCCAGTAATCCAGCTGGTCAAAACCTTGCTGGACATCAATCACGATAAGTGCGTTCTTGGTCATACACACAGGTTACTACCCCGATATATATCAATTTTGATATAATTCAATATGGCCGTTTCCGCACTCATTTCCGAAGCTCGGCTGCAGAGCGGACTCACACAATCAGAGTTAGCTATGCGCGCGGGCACATCACAAGCGACCTTGAGTAAATACGAGTCAGGCGAAGCAGTCCCCACTCTGGTGACATTGGAAAGAATCCTGGCAGCAGCTGGTGCCACGCTTGAGCTCACAACAACCAGTTCTCCCCGCCACCTTGATGTTCGCCGAGGAGTGATGGCCCTGGTTCAGGCCAAAAGAAAGCAGATTATCGAGATCCTCGCCGGTTTTGACATGTTCAACCCGGCGGTATTTGGTTCCGTTGCCCGCGGTGAAGAAACAGAAACCTCTGACATCGACATCATGGTTGATTTTGACGCGAGAAAGTATGGCTTGATGCCCTTGCTTGAAGCTTCCGATGCCCTTCAAGAAATCCTTTTTCAACAGATTGACGTTGCCCCCCGTTCTGTCCTCGCTGAGCATGTAGCTTTACACGCTCACCGAGAGGCAGTTCCCTTATGACCCGAAGCGACGAACAACGTATTCGCGACATCCTGAAAGCCATCCAGTCGATCCACAGAAGCAAAGCATTACTTGAGAAACATTCTGAGGATCATGAAATTGAAGAGACAGTGTTGGCCGCCGTCACTTTTCAACTATTCATCATTGGTGAAGCGGTGAAGTCTCTCAGCGCTATTCAAAGAGAGACGTTGCCAGAGGTTCCCTGGAGCAAAATAATGCGTCAGCGCGACCTCATTGGGCACCACTACTTCACCGTAGATGCGGGAATGATTTGGGAAACATTAGATAAGCCTCTCAAACAGCTTCATACTGCTTTGAAGGGCTTATCAATTCAAGATTGAGAAATGTTAGTTCTCAAACGCCTCGGGCGGAGGGCACGAGCACACCAGGTTACGGTCACCATAAGCATTGTCAATACGACGAACAGGTGGCCAGTACTTGCTGCGCACGCGCATGGTGCGGGTAGCAGCATCGAGGCCATCTGCATAGGGGTAGGCAGCCTTCTCGCGAGAGTATGGGTGGTTCCACTCCCCTGCGATGGATGCTGCGGTGTGAGGAGCATTGTGCAGAGGGTTGTCCTCAGCAGGCCACTCGCCAGCAAGCACCGCGTCCGCTTCAGCCTTGATGGTGATCATGGCGTTGATGAAACGCTCAATCTCATCGAGGTCTTCAGACTCAGTGGGCTCAATCATGAGCGTTCCTGCAACAGGGAAGCTCATGGTGGGCGCGTGGAAACCGAAGTCCACCAGACGCTTAGCCACGTCATCCACACTCACACCGGTGAGGTCAGTGAGGGGACGCAGGTCAAGGATGCACTCGTGTGCAACCAGGCCGTTCTCTCCGGTGTAGAGGGTGGGGTAGTACTCAGCGAGACGCTTGGAAATGTAGTTCGCAGCGAGAACAGCAGAAGCTGTCGCGTCGCGAATACCCTGCTCACCCATCATGCGGACATAAGCCCAAGAGATAGGAAGAATGCTGGGCGAACCATACGGAGCAGCTGAGATCTGAGCGCCGTCGTGAGTCACGGTGGACACGGTGTCGCCTTCGACCAACACGTGGTGAGGGTTCTGGATAGCAAAGTGTCCAGGCAGGTAAGGAGCAAGGTGTGCCTTGGCTGCGACGGGGCCCACACCGGGACCGCCACCACCGTGAGGGATGCAGAAGGTCTTGTGCAGGTTCAGGTGGGAGACGTCGCCGCCGAAGTCACCGAAGCGCGCAAAGCCAGTCATGGCGTTGAGGTTGGCACCATCAACGTAAACCTGACCACCCGCAGCGTGAACTGCAGCGGTGATGTCGGGTACTGCGTGCTCGTAGACACCGTGAGTAGAGGGGTAGGTGATCATGAGAGCAGCAAGAGTGTCACCGTGCTCAGCAATCTTGGCACGCAGGTCATCGAGGTCCACGTTTCCGACCTCGTCACAGGCGATGACGACAACGCTCATGCCGGCAAGAACGGCAGAAGCTGCGTTGGTGCCGTGAGCACTGGAAGGGATCAAGCAGACGGTGCGCTGAGTGTCACCGTTAGCCAAGTGGTAACCACGAATAGCCATCAGACCAGCAAGCTCACCCTGGCTACCTGCGTTGGGCTGGAGAGAAACGGTGTTGTAGCCGGTGAGGTCAACAAGCCACTTCTCGAGCTGAGCGATCAGTTCGATGTAACCGCCGACGTCTTCTTTAGGCGCGAATGGGTGCAGGCCACCAAACTCAGGCCAGGTCACTGCTTCCATCTCGGTAGCAGCGTTGAGCTTCATGGTGCAGGAGCCCAGTGGGATCATGCCGCGGTCGAGTGCGTAGTCAAAGTCAGCAAGGCGCTTGAGGTAGCGCATCATGCTGGTTTCACTGCGGTGCGTGTTGAACACGGGGTGCTCAAGGTAGGCCGAGGTGCGCACCAGCGTGGCAGGAACTGCAGAGGCCACTACCTGGTAAGCAGCATCTGCGCCGAAGAAGCCAGCGACGGCTTCAACCTCACCAGGGGTGGTGGTCTCATCGACCGAGATGGTGATGCTGTCGGCATCTACCTGGTTGAGCAGGAAGCCACCTGCCTTAGCTGCCGCAGTAATAGCCGCTGCCTTGCCGGGAACGCTGACATGGATGGTGTCGAAGAAGTTGTCGTGGGTGACAGTGACACCGCCGGCGCGAAGAATCGCTGCCAGTGCGGTGGCACGTTCGTGGACCTCAGTGGCGATTTCTTTCAGACCCTCAGGGCCGTGGTAAACCGCATACATACCGGCCATCACTGCAAGCAGTACCTGGGCAGTACAGATGTTCGACGTCGCCTTGTCACGACGAATGTGCTGCTCACGTGCCTGCAGAGTCAGACGGTAAGCAGGCTCACCATTGGCATCGAGCGAGACGCCGACCAGTCGGCCAGGCATGCTGCGCTCAAGTCCTGCGCGCACGGCAAGGTAGCCCGCGTGTGGACCACCAAAGCCCATGGGAACACCGAAGCGCTGTGAGGAGCCCACCGCAACATCAGCACCAAGCTCAGCAGGAGAAGTAATCAGAGTGAGGGCAAGCAGGTCAGCAGCCACGATAGTAATCGCACCAGCTGCCTTAGCCTTTTCGATAACAGCGCTGGGGTCCCAGATCTGACCGTTGGCGCCGGGGTATTGGATGAGCACACCGAAAGCATTAGGAAGCTCAGCTCCAGCAGCGAGATCGAGTTCCACAACCTCGATGCCGACAGCCTGGACACGGCCCGCAATGAGGCTCTTGGTCTGAGCAAGCGTGTTGGTGTCCACGACGAACACATTGGAGTCCACTTTGGAGGAGCGACGAGCCAACAGCATGGCTTCCACTGCAGAGGTGCTCTCATCGAGCATCGAACCGTTCGCGGTGGAGAGACCGGTGAGGTCGGTGACCATGGTTTGGAAGTTAATGATTGCTTCCAGACGACCCTGGGAAATCTCAGGCTGGTAGGGCGTGTATGCCGTGTACCAGCTGGGGTTCTCCAGCACGTTGCGCTTGATCACCGCAGGAGTGATGGTGTCGTAGTAGCCCTGACCAATGAGAGAGCGACGCAGAGTGTTCTTCGATGCCAGTTCACGAAGTTCCGCAATCGTCTCGCGCTCAGTAGCGGGCTCAGGGAGCAGAGATGAGCCAGCAGCACGGAACTGGTCGACGTGAATCGACTCAGGGATCGCAGCCTCGATGAGGTGCTCGATGCTGTCATATCCCAGCTGCTTCAGCATCTGGGCTTGGGCGGCAGAGTCAGTTCCGATGTGACGGTTGACGAACGCGTTCGACATGCTTGTTTCCTTGACGGGTTGGGGGCATTACTAAAAGGGGTGGGGCAGGAGCTACCTCACGGTAGCGACGAGGGTTGTAGAGAACTACTCGCCTGTGAGTGCGGTGTAGGCGTCAGCGTCCAGCAGTGCTGGAACGTCAGCAAAGCTCACCTTGATGAGCCAGCCGGCACCGAAAGGATCCTCGTTGACGAGCTCAGGGCTCGAGACAACAGCGTCGTTGACTTCGGTCACGGTTCCGGTGACGGGAGCGTAGAGCTCACCAACCGACTTGGTGGACTCGATCTCGCCGACAACGGTGCCTGCGGTGATGGCAGCGCCGACCTTGGGCAGCTCAACATAGACAACATCGCCGAGCTTCTCAGCGGCGTAGGCGGTGATGCCCACGGTTGCGTTGTCGCCGTCGACAAGCAGCCACTCGTGTTCTTCGGTGTACTTCAGGTTGGTGGGGTTAGCCATGGTTAGTTCTTCTTTCTGCTGTATAAGGGGAGAGCGGTGACGGTATAGGGAAGACGGGTTCCGCGGATGTCGACATCCACGACGGTGCCCAGCTCGGAGACCGAAGGGTCAACGAATGCCATGGCAATGGGGTATTCCAGTGTGGGCGACAGGGCACCAGAGGTGACCACACCCACCTTGTTCTCGCCGGAGTAAATCTCGTAGTCAGCACGGGCAGCACGCTTGCCTTCGCCGACGAGACCAACCAGAACGGGAGCATCTGCAGAGACGCCCTTCTCAGACGCTGCGCGTCCGACGAAGTCGCCTTCCTTGGAGAGAGCAACAACCTTGCCCAGGCCAGCCTGAACAGGTGCGGTGGTGAGGTTAAGCTCGTGGCCGTAGAGAGGCATTCCCGCTTCGAGGCGCAGAGTGTCGCGGCAAGCCAGACCGGTAGGAACCAGTCCACGGCTTTCACCGGCAGCCATGAGTGAATTCCACAGAACTGCAGCGTGCTGAACATCTACATAGAGTTCGAAGCCGTCTTCACCGGTGTAGCCGGTGCGACCAATCAGCGCGGGGTTACCTAAGAAAGTGGCGGGAAGCGACCAGTAGTACTTGAGGGCCTCAAGAGTGGGCTCGGGGCGTTCGGCAGCTTCTGCGGCGAGCTCCAGCCCTACGGTGTGCTTGAGAATCTCGAGAGCGTTGGGACCCTGCACAGCAATCAGTGCAGTGGCGTCGCTCTCGTCCTTGACGTTGACGTCAAAGCCGGTGGTGCGGTGGTTGAGTGCCTCAACAGCGGGGAAACGGTTACCTGCGTTAGCAACGACCAACCAGTGCTGCTCACCGAGGCGGTACACCACGAGGTCATCAATGATGCCGCCGGCTTCATTGAGAAGTAGAGAGTACTTGGCCTGGCCGATGTTGATGGCAGAGAGCTTGCCTGCCAGCGCGTAGTCAAGGAAGGCACCAGCTTCTGGGCCGGTGACGGAGATCTCAGCCATGTGGGAGATGTCGAAGATCCCGGCGGCGGTGCGCACTGCGTGGTGCTCAGCCAGATCGCTGTCGTAGCGCACGGGCATCATGAAGCCAGCGAAGTCGGTGAAGCTGGCGCCGAGTGCTTCATGCACCGCGTGCAGGGGTGAGTATCGAGGTGAGTCAGACATTGAGTTCTCCTTCGGTCAAGAAACCTTTGAGTGGGAACTCCCCCTCTGTCATTGGTGCCTGAGAGCTTCACTGCAGTTGCAGCTTTCACCGTGGGCGAGATGTTTTTATTCAACATCTTCTTTTCAGAGTGGTCCGTCCGATGCGGTACGCGTACCTGAGAGATTGTCGGGGAGGATTGCTCCTTCGGTGTTCACCTCGAAAGTGAACTCTCCCGCATCGATCGCTAGACCTCGATATTCAGTTAGTACGACAAGTCTACGGGCGAGAGCACCCATATTCATCACGGTATTACCTGTGAATGGGCGCTTTCTGAAAAGTTACTTCAAGTCGGGGTTGAAGGTAGAAAACTGTCATTGCACTTCGAGTCAGACTGACACTAAGATAATGACAACTTAGAGTCATTCTGACTCTTACAAAGTAGGGGCAATGTCAACAGCTGAAAGTCAGGTCGCACTCGCCGTATCCACGGTGATCTTTGCGCTGCGCCCCTCAGCATCTGGTGAGCCCGAACTTGTCCTCCCCCTCGTTCGCCGTATCCGTGAACCTTATGAAGGACAGTGGGCCCTCCCCGGCGGCCCTCTCAACCTCCACGAAGATCTCGCTGAAGCTGCATCACGTACTCTGCTGGAAACCACGGCCCTTGAGCCCCGCTATCTCGAGCAGCTCTACGCCTTCGGCCAGCTTGACCGCTCCCCCGATGACCGCGTGGTCTCGATTGTGTATTGGGCGCTTGTTGCTGGCGACGAAGCAGACCGCGCCATTCAGAGTGAGAACGTGCAGTGGTTCACCGCCGACGATCTTCCCGAGCTTGCCTTCGACCACAACCTCATCGTGGACTACGCGCTCTGGCGGCTTCGCACCAAGCTCGAGTACTCCCGCATTGCGCACGGCTTCCTGGGTGAAACGTTCACCCTGGCTCAGCTGCGTGAGGTCTACGAAGTGGTGCTTCGCAAACCCGTCGACCCCGGCAACTTCCGCCGGATGGTGGAAGCTTCCGGCACCGTGGTTGCCACCGGCGAGCGCCTGGCCGGAACACCCCACCGTCCACCCCAGCTCTATCGCTACAACACCTCCATTGACCTCACGGACCACGGTCCGCTTTCCCGCTTGAGTGCGCCCCGCACCCTGGCCTCCACCCGAGGAGAACACAGATGAAAACGACCGCCTCGGTCAACGACCGTATTCAACTCATTGCTTCCGGCAAGAGTGACGAGAGCACCTGCTCCCCCGCACTAGCCAAGGGTCCGTGGGAATTCGACAAGGGCACCCCGGGCTATGGCCCGGGTGCCTCCATGGGGGACGTCATTCCTACGGGCTCTCCCGTGCAGGGTGGTCTGCCCGAGGAATACAAGACCGCGACCAACGACGAGCTCCACGCGCGCATCCGCGCCGCGAAGGAAACGCTCGGGGACCGCGTCGTGATTTTGGGTCACTTCTATCAGCGCGATGAAATCGTGCAGCACGCCGACTACCTGGGTGACTCCTTCCAACTGGCCGTTGCCGCGAAGGGTCGCCCCGAAGCAGAAGCCATTGTGTTCTGCGGCGTTCACTTCATGGCTGAGACGGCTGACATTCTCTCGAACGATAACCAGAAGGTGATCCTGCCTAACCTTGCAGCAGGCTGCTCCATGGCAGACATGGCGGACATTGACTCGGTGACCCAGTGCTGGGAACAGCTCGAAGAGCTTTATGGCACAGAACCTGATGAACACGGACGCGTTCCTGTCATCCCTGTCACCTATATGAACTCCTCTGCAGCTCTCAAGGGCTTCTGCGGTGAACACGGCGGCATTGTCTGCACGTCATCTAACGCAGCAACAGTGCTGGAGTGGGCTTTCGAGCGCGGTCAGCGCGTCCTGTTCTTCCCCGACCAGCACTTGGGCCGCAACACCGCGAAGGCCATGGGTATCCCGGTTGAGCAAATGCCCCTGTGGTGGGGACGTAAGCCTCTCGGTGGAAACTCGGAAGAAGATCTCACCGACGCCAAGGTCATTCTCTGGAACGGCTTCTGCTCAGTTCACAAGCGCTTCACGGTAGAGCAGATCGACAAGGCTCGTGCCGAGCACCCTGGCGTGCGCGTCATCGTCCACCCCGAAAGCCCTATGGCTGTCGTGGACGCTTCAGACGAATATGGTTCCACCGACTACATCCGCAAGGCAGTGGAAGCCGCAACCGAGCCAACCACTTTCGCTATCGGTACCGAGATCAACATGGTGCAACGCCTAGCTGCTCAGCACCCTGAACACACCATCTTCTGCCTGGACCCTGTGGTCTGCCCGTGCTCGACGATGTATCGAATCCACCCCGGCTACCTCGCCTGGGTTCTTGAGCGTCTTGTCGCCGGTGAAGTAGTGAACCAGATCACCGTGGACGAGTCAGTCGCTGAACCTGCGCGCGTAGCACTGGAGAGGATGTTGGCTGCCAAGCCAGCGAACTAACCATGGCCAAAATTGTTGTGATCGGCAGCGGCGTCGCAGGACTTGTCGCCGCTGTTGAGGCGAGCCGAAATCACGAGGTCATTCTCGTGACGAAGGCGAACCTGGCCGAAAGCAACACACACTATGCCCAAGGTGGCATTGCTGCCGTGGTGGCAAACGACGACACTGTTGCAGAACATGTCGCCGACACGATCTTTGCGGGAGCCGGCATGTGCTGGGAACCTGCCGTGGAGGTCCTCTGCGCCGAAGGTCCAGGTCGCATCAACGACCTGGTGAACTTCGGTGTGGAATTCGACCGCAAGGGTGCCGACTTTGCTATGGGCTTAGAAGCAGCCCACTCGCACGCAAGAATTCTTCACGCCGGCGGCGACGCCACCGGCGCCATCACAAGTAACACCCTGGTGGAAACTGTTCGCCAAACCGCAACAGAAATTCGTGAATACACGTTCGTGGCCGAAATCGTCGTGGACAACGAACATGTCACTGGAGTCCAGGTGCTGGATGCCGACGGCATGCACTTTATTGCCGCCGACGCCGTCATCCTGGCCAGCGGTGGAGCAGGTCAGCTCTATCGCCACACCACCAACCCCACCGTCACCACGGGTGACGGTGTTGCGGCAGCATTCCGCGCAGGAGCTGAATTAGCTGATGTGGAGTTCTACCAATTCCACCCCACAGCCCTGGCCGTTCCCGGCTCTTTCCTCATCTCTGAAGCTGTGCGTGGTGAAGGTGCCGTGTTGATTGACGCCAACGGCGAGCGCTTTATGCAGAAGATCCACCCACTTGCAGAACTTGCTCCGAGAGATGTGGTTGCCCGCGGTATTCAGCGCACCATGATTGAGCAGGGTGGTCAACCTGTTCTTCTGGATGCCACAGCTTTGGGTAGTGACTTCTTGGCGCAGCGCTTCCCCAGCATTACCAAGGCCTGCCGCTCTTATGGCCTGAACTGGGGTCGTGACCCCATTCCCGTAACCCCGGCTGCGCACTACTGGATGGGCGGCATTGCGACCGACACATTCGGTCGCACCTCCATCCCCGGCCTCTATGCCGTGGGGGAAGTTGCCTGCACCGGTGCTCACGGCGCTAACCGCCTGGCTTCAAACTCCCTGCTGGAAAGCATTGTCTTTGCTCACCGCGCCGTTGAAGCGCTCGGTGAACCATGGCCCACCAATGCACCGAGCGTGCGCTGGGCGAATGCAGCTCCTTTGGCTGAGCTTGAACTTCTCGAACCTGATCACACCTCCACTGCTCAGGTTGTGGACCGCGTGGAGCTGCAGACATTGATGTGGGACAGCGTCGGACTTGCCCGCACCAAGTCAGAGTTGGATAGTGCCCTGACCCAACTCCACTCGTGGCGTCCTGCGGACCCAGCCCACCGCCTCTTCCCCGACTGGGAAGATGCCAACTTGTTGTTGCTTGCCCGCACGGTGACCGAAGCGGCACTGGCCCGTGAAGAATCACGCGGAGGGCACTACCGCCTGGACTTCCCCGATACCGACCCGGCGAAAGCTCGCCCCATCACGCTGGTTCGAAAGGCGTAATCCATGCTGGATAAAGAAACCATTGACCGGGTTGTCACTGAAGCCCTGCACGAAGATGCTCCCACTGGCGACATCACGTCCTTGCTGGCTATCACGGAAGATGCCACTGCGACTGCGGTGTTGGCAGCGCGTGAACCAGGGACCTTCTCAGGTGCTGAGGTATTCGAGGCAGCCTTCCACCTGACTGATCACCGCATCACTGTTGAGCTTCTCAAGAAAGACGGCGACCGTTTTGTTCCTGGGGATGAGCTTGCCCGTGTCTCTGGCCCTGCCCGGGGCATCCTCACGGCAGAGCGCATTGGCTTGAACTTCACTCAGCGTATGAGTGGCATTGCCACCTTGACCGCGACCTACGTGGACGCCATCAAGGGAACCGGCGCAACTATCCTCGACACCCGCAAGACCACCCCCAACCTGCGTGCTTTCGAGCGCCACGCCGTTGTGTGCGGTGGCGGAACAAACCACCGCCTCAACCTCTCCACCGCGTTCATGGCCAAAGACAACCACCTTGCGGTGTTGTTAGCTGGAGGCAAGGACCTCACCACCGAACTTCAGCGGGTGAAGAACGAACTTCCTGCAGGTGTGAACTTTGAGGTGGAAGTGGATCGCCTCGACCAGATTGAACCCGTCATTGCCGGTGGCGTGGACATCATCATGCTGGATAACTTCTCTCTTGCCGATCTCAAGACTGGTGTTGCTCAGGTTGCTGGCCGTGCAGTGGTTGAAGCCAGTGGTGGTGTGAACTTAGACACAGTGCGAGCTATTGCTGAGACCGGCGTGGATGTCATCTCAGTTGGAGCGTTGACGCACTCCGCTCGCGCTCTGGATCTCGGTCTCGACGTCACGATTGACGCCTAAGCAAACATCATGATTTACCTCGACAACGCCGCGACCACTCCCGTTGTTCCTGCTGCACTCGAGGCTGCCTGGCCCTGGCTTACTGCAGAGTTTGGAAACCCGTCCAGCACTCACGAATTGGGCCTGAGAGCGAAGAACGCGCTCGAGGGTGCCCGCTCGCGCATTGCTGCCTGGCTGGATTGCCCAGCCAGTGACCTTATTTTCACGTCCGGTGGCACCGAAGGAGACAACCTAGCCATTACGGGGCTGGCCATGGCGAACCCACGGGGCAAGCACATCATTTCCGCCAGAACAGAACATGAGGCAGTACTCGAAACCTTAGGTTTCCTAGAGCGCGTGCACGGTTTCGAGATCACGTGGCTCACTGTTGATTACCACGGCAACATCGACCTTGCAGAGTTGAACTCTGCCCTGCGCTCCGACACCACACTCGTCACCCTGATGCTGGCGAATAACGAGATTGGCACCACACACCCGCTTCCCCAGATTATCGAGGCGGCTCATGCCGTGGGTGCTCTCGTGCACACCGATGCCGTCCAGGCAGCTGGCTGGTTCGACCTCCGAGTGGGGAAGAACGGCACTCTGGTTTCTAGTGTTGATGCACTCACGATCTCCGGCCACAAGCTCGGAGCCCCCAAAGGTTCAGGCGTGACCTACATTCGTGGGCGCCTGGCCGTGGAGCCAGTGCTCCACGGGGGCGGCCAAGAATTCGGTCGCCGTTCAGGTACTGAGAATGTCGCTTGGGCTGCTGCTTTGGCTACCGCAGTGGATGCTCTTAGTGAGAGTGACTCTGAAGCACTACGTATCAGCGCACTGCGAGATGAATTCATTTCGCAGGTGTTGACTACTGTCCCACAGGCAGTACTCACTGGTAACCCTGTTGACCGCCACCCCGCTATTGCCAGTTTCACTTTCGCTGGCCTCAACGGAGAAACCTTGCTGCTTGAGCTGGAACAGCGTGGTGTGATCGTTTCCAGCGGTTCAGCCTGCGCAGCAGGGAGCAATGACCCGTCCCACGTGCTCATTGCATGCGGAATAGTGCCTGATATTGCTCAGGCTTCTGTGCGATTTAGCTTCAGCCACAGCACCACGGCAGAAGAGCTCAACGTTGCTGCGAGCGCTCTCACTGACGCTGTTGCCAGCGTAAGTGGCTTGGGGCGTTAGTTACTTCTGAGCCTGGGCTTCGATGAGAGCCTTGAGCGAACCGAGACCATCGGCGAAGTTCTTGCTCATCATCTTGTCGAACTTGAACAGAGCGTTCATGAGCTGACCGCCGAAGCCACGCTCGCCACCCAGGAACCAGGTCACGGTGGTGACACCATCGGCCTCGGTGATGAGGTATTCGCTGAGTGCCTTGTCCTTGCCATTGAAGTCCATGTCGAATGCGATCTTGTAGGGCTTGGTGCACACGGTCATGGTCATAGAACCAGAGCCAATGCGCTTGCCCTTCCAGGAATAGACCGAGCCCACACCAGAAGCAGGGGTAGAGATAGTGCTGACCAGGCTGGGGTCCATGGCGCTAAAGGGAGACCATGCTTCGAGCTGGTTGAGGTCATTGAGCACGTCGAAGACCGTGTCGATAGGGGCGTTGATGTCTTCAGAAACTTGCAGGCTGTAAGGCTTGGGCATGCTGACAAGTTTAGGCGTTTAGCTCTGGGTAGGCTCCAGCGCGAGGAGAACTTCATTGCGCTTCAAAAACCAAGGTTTCCAGGGAGGATCAAAGCGGGCGTAGTAGACATTGCCCACGGGATTGAGACCTGCTTCGTGAACCTTCTTCTGCAAGAGTTCCCCATTTTCTTGGAAACGGTCACCGTTCCAACCACCACCGAATTTCATCACAGCTGCGTCATGGGCTGACACGTGTTTGGTTGAGACGCGGGCGTTAGAGGGCAGCGGAACATCTGCGATGGTCATACCTGCAGGAAGAACAAAAGAAACAGTGTGGGTTTCCTCACCACGGGTTTCCTGCAGCACTGGCGCCGTCATGGCGAACTTCTTGCCCACCACGTTGTTGCCAGAGATGTAACTCACGAGGGGGCCGAAGGCCACGTTTCCTGCACGCATAAAGTCACCGGTGACATCAACTTGGACCAAGACATAGTCCGGGTAGTGGCGCACCTCGAAACCGTCATACTTCCTCAAGACGGTGTAGGGCTGCTCTTCAGTCATGACCTGAGTGTAGGCCGGAGAGGTGTGTCAGCCGGGAATAGGCTTGTGAAGTTATGTCGACTCCAGCAACCGCTACCCCCGGACGGGAAATCGCCAATATTGCGATTCCGGTCAGCCTGGAGTTTGTCTTCATTCTGTTACTGAACTTCATTAACCAGATTGTTGTGGGCGCACTGGGGGCAGTCGCCGTTGCATCCGTAGGACTGGTCAACAGCCTCAACCTGATTCCCACCTTCACGCTCGGTGCTCTCGGCGCCAGCGCAGCGATCCTGGTCGCGAGGGCTTACGGCGCTAAGCGCGAAAAGGAACTCAGCACCGTTGTGTCCTCTGCTCTCATCACTGGTTTCGTCATCTCACTTGTCGTGGCAATCCCACTTATTGCGTTTCCCACTGAAATCCTGCGAGCTTTTGGCGCATCTGAAGATGTGCTCCGAGAAGGCCCCGCCTACCTTGCGGTTTTGTCTCTGAGCCTGCCCTTCGCTGTTCTCTCTGAAATATTCAGCGGCATCCTGCGTTCCGCCGACCATGCCCGTTCCCCCATGGCCGCCACCATCATCACGACCGTGCTCAATACCCCCATCGCCATCATCTTGGTTTTTGGCTGGTTTGGCTTCCCCGCCATGGGAATCGTGGGTGCTGCTTGGGCAACACTGATCATCTCGATCATCAAAGCTGCCGTGATGGCGTATCAGACCTACGGTTTGTATCGCATTGCCGGGTGGGAAACACCGGGCAGCTGGGCCAGCTGGAAGCATGTACTGGTTCCCCTGTTTGTTTTGGGCATTCCACTCGCGCTGACCACTGTCTTCTGGACGTCCGGAAACTTCATCTACAACATCATTGCCCAGCAAATTAGCAATGATGCCTTGGCTGTTCTGCAGATCTTTGGCTCACTCGAGGCTGTTTTCTTTGTTGCCAGCTTGGGCTTGATGAGCGCGGTCACCGCGCTTGCTGGCCGCGCGGTTGGTGCAGGAGATGGAGCACTAGCTCAGGCCTGGATTGCCAAGATCAAACGTGTGGGCGTTTATACCGGCATTGCCTTTGGTGTTTTGTTCGCAGCTAGTGCACTTGCCGTGCCCACGCTTTTTCCAGAGATCGGGCCAGCGGTGCTCATTCCCGTGACCTTTGCCATTCTCCTCAACGCGACCATTCAGTTCGTGAAAGTGCGCATTGCACTTCTGGGGGCTGCCATTCTTCCCAGTGGAGATGACGTCAAGGGTGTGGTGGTTGGGGACTTTATTGCGCCCTTCATAGTGGGCGTCCCCATCACTATTGCCTTAGCCTTCTTCACGCCCCTGGGCATCTATGGCCTCTTCATTGGTCGCACGATTGAAGAGTTCTTCAAAGTGTTCTTCTTCAGCTGGCGTGAACGACGCATTCGGTGGCAGGCCGTAGCCGATAAGCACTTCATTCCCGAAGAACTGCCCGATGACCCCACTACGGGGATCATTCACGTTCCTTAGGCGTCAGGGAATGCCTGGCTCATGCGCACTGCGATGAGCTTCTCAATCAAGGCGTCCGGCACAGTGCGGTCAATGGGGAACTTGACCCCGCCGCCTTTCTCCGAAACCTCATAGCCAGCCAAGTCATCCATCATGACTCTGAAAACCTGTCCAGAGTGCGGGTAGTAGCCAATGTGCTTCTTATAGGAAGCGAAGCCGGCAACGACCTTGCCGTTCACGCGGAACCCAGGCATGGCATAGGAGATGCACTGCTCTGCATCTGGGACAACGTTCAAGATCTGCACTCGCAGCGCCTCGAGCGTGGAGCGCTGTGGCTCAGGCTGGGCTTGGATATAGGCATCGATTTCAGCGACAGACATTAGAGACCGTTGTTCACTCGATAGACCGCAACAATTGCGTTGGCGTGACCGTGGCCCATGCCGTGTTCAGTCTTGAGGTAGTTGACCTGGTCCATGTGCTTCTCACCTTTGACAGCGTCAAGCTGGGCCATCCAGTGATCAATGGGCTGACCATACTTTTTCTCAATCGAGGGGAAGTAGGAGGCAGGTCCGGTCACTTTTTCACTCATGCTTTTCAGAGTAGTCAACACAAGGTTAAAGACGAAGGACTCCGAAGAATTTCGGAGGCCTTCGTGAGGTTCTTACTAGCGACGGTTGTCGTTGCCATTGAAGTTGCGACCAAACAGTGGCGCAAAGTAGCAGGTGTCAGAAGCCCCGGCAGCGATCAGCATGAGGCCAACAAACACGAAGATTCCGCCGACAGGACCCCAGGTCAGTGCGGCAAAAGCGAGAACGAGACCAACAACGATGCGAGCCCAGCGACCGAAGGTCGATGACATTAATGCGGTGAAACCCATGATGACTCCTGTTCCTTGGGTAGTTCTAGATTAGCGCCAAGCACCAATAATGAGGCCCATGATGGTGAGGTTCACCACATCACTGGAGACCTCAATGAGCCAGACTTTGAATCCCTGGCCAGCAAAAAGACGATGAGACAGCGATGACGCCGCGGCCAGTCCGATACCTAACAGCAGACCTACAAGGCCGCCTTCGAGGACTCCGAAGTGTGGAGATACTGCCGCAACAAAATAAATAACTGTGGCAACAGCAATAGCTTCCACGAAAGCAGCGATGGCGGTGGCGCCGAAGGTAACCGCCATGTTGCCGGTGACTTCCATATTGTTAGGGTCTTTACCCATGGCCCGCCACCACATAGGAAAGAAGGTCTTAGGCCCAAACCAGATGGCACCGGCGATGAATGCTGCGACAAAAGCAACGAAAATTGCAAGCCAGTTGAGTTGAGTAAATACCCACACTGGGGCAAAGAGTGGTGCTTCAGTCATGATTCATTCCTTACGCGAATTGTTTCCATGTTAGGACCGCTGAGCGGTCAAACCCATGTTGTGTTCTGGAGCGTCAGGAGGATACTGAAATTGGATGAAGATAAACATCCAGATAAAGGAACACATCATGGACATCTCAGGCAAAGTATTCGTCGTCACCGGCGGCGGTAACGGCATCGCTCGTGAACTCGTTCTGCAACTCCTCGCCAGGGGCGCAACAGTTGCTGCCGTTGACCTCAGCGCTGAAGGCCTCAAGGAGACAGCCAAGCTCGCGGGCAAGAACGCCAAGCTCTCCACGCACACACTCAACATCACGGACCGCGCCAAAGTAATGGCGCTGCCCAAGGCAGTGATCACCAAGCACGGCCAGGTTGACGCTCTCGTCAACGTGGCTGGAATCATCCAGCCCTTCGTCCGGGTCAATGACCTTGAATTCGATGCGATTGAGCGCGTCATCAACGTGAACCTTTATGGCACCATCAACACCGTGAAGGCATTCCTGCCTGAGCTTCTCAAGCGCCCAGAAGGCTACATCGCGAATGTCTCCAGCATGGGCGGCTATGCCCCCGTTCCTGGCCAGACCATCTATGGCGCAACGAAGGCAGCAGTGAAGCTTCTAACCGAAGGTCTGCATTCTGAGCTCAAGGGCACCAACGTGCACGTCACCGCGATTTATCCCGGTGCAATCGAGACGAACATTGCCCAGAACTCTGGCATGGAAATTCCTGCAGGTACTGACGTGCACGAAGCCAATAAGTTCAAGATGACCTCAGTGAACGTGGCAGCGAGCACCATCATTGGTGCGATCGAGAAGAACTCCTACAAAGTTTTCATCGGCTCAGATGCCAAAACTATGGACAAGCTCACCCGCTTGATGCCCGAGAAGGCAGCGGAACTCATTTATAAGCAGATGAAGTCTCTGCTTGGCTAGTTAGCCCAGGTAATCAGCGAGCGACTGGAAGTAGCTGTCCATCCCAGCTTTAGCCAAAGGGATGTGCTCTTCCGGGAGCTCGCCATACTGGCTGAACTTCACCCAAGTGCCAGAGGGACGCTCTTCGAAGTTGACCACAATCTTGGCAAATTCACCAGTGAGATCTTTGGCCGCAAACTCTGCGGGGTCCTGGGAGTAGAACATGGTGTGCTCGATCAACTTGCCGGGTTCGAGAGCGGTGTAGGTGCCCCAAAAGCAGGATTGAAAGCCTGCTTCCGGCACATCCACAGCGATAGCCCAGGCGCCACCAACGACAGGTTCGGACACCGAAGAACCAGGAACGTTTGCCAACACAGTGGGGTGATACCACGCCTCGAGTTGAGCCGCATCGGTCCATGCTTCCCAGATACGGGTCATGGGCTGGGAGTACTCACGCTCTACCGAGTAGAGAAAGTTGTGCTGCATGTCGAACTCCGATCACAGAAAAAAGTTACAGACAGTCTAAAGAACTTAGTGTTTGTTAGCGTTGACTCATGACTGAGCAAACACCTGCGCCTGCAACACGACCTGATGTGACAGACATGCTCACAGAAGCTGCGGCAGCGATGGTGAGTTCCACTTATCCTGCGCCACAAGCAGAAGAAGTTCTTCGAGGTCTTGCAGATGCCTACGATGCGGATGCAGAAATTGTTCTGTTACCTACCCTTGTTTTGACCGAAACTCATAAGCATGGAGTGCCCCAGCTTCGCGTGGTCAAAACGAGCTATCGATTTGACCAGATGACACAGGTGCAATCTGTTCTTGCCCAGGCTCGTCACAACAAAGACAATGCGCATGATGTCGCCGAGAGTCTTCGTGCAATTTCACACAAAAAGCCCATTTATCCTTCGTGGCTTCGCGTGGTGGGCTATTCACTTTCCGCACTGGGTTTTGGTGCGGCGTTCCGTCTTGATCTTCCAGCGCTTATCGCAGTCACTGTCATGGGGTTGCTTATCGGCGTCATGGTGCTGAATCTCAGTCGCAGCACACGCTTTGCTGCGCTGCTTCCCCTCATGGCGACCTTTGTTGCAGGGATGATGGTTGCCGGGTTGGCTCTGATCATTGATAAGCCGGACCCGGTTCGTATGGTTGCCATGCTTATTGTGGTGCTCTTGCCTGGTGCAACGCTGACTTCGGGGATTATTGAACTAGTCAGTGGCTATATGGTTTCAGGTGCATCTCGGCTGATGTATGCATTAATGATCCTCGGCAGTATGGCCTTCGGTGGCGCCCTAGCTATCGGGGTCAGTGGCATCCCCTCCACAAGGCTTGTAGATGTCACTGCAAGACTGACTCCTGAATGGGTTGCTTGGGCTGGTGCTGCTATCTATGGGGTTGGAACTTTCCTCTACTTCTGCACCCCCCTGCGGTTATGGCTACCCAGTTTGTTTGTCATGATGTTGAGCTTTGCCATTTCAGTATTGGCGGTACCTAGCCTGGGCGTTCCCTTATCAGCGGGCATAGCAACTGCACTAGGCCTCATTACCTCGTGGGCTATTAACGCACGCCTGGGTGGTGGCCCTGGTGACTTAGCTATCTTCTTGCCCACGTTCTGGCTGATCGTTCCTGGTTCCACAGGGTTCGTCGCATTAACTGGAGAACTAGAGTCAGCAAAGAACCTCAGCGACGTCGCCAACACAGCTGTTCTGACATTCTTCGCTATGGCCGTTGGAATGATGCTCGCGACTGCCGTCTATCCGCTCCTGAGCAAGATTGCGCCAGATACCAAGCTCATTATGCGAAACGGTGCCGGGCTGATCTTGAAGACAGTGAAGATCAAGCAGGGGAAATAAGTTCAGGGCCGTTGCCTTTAATGGGGTTCACTCTGTACTCGCTCAAACCTGAAGCAACTGGCATAGCTTGAGCAACCGCCAAGTCCACAAGCTCCTGCGTTCCCACTTCCTTGGGATCGAGCCAGGTTGCCCAGAAATCCTTCGGCAGTGGCACAGGATTCCGGTCGTGAATAGATGCTAATTCAGGCACAGTAGGCATAGTCAAGATGGTGGCGGTAAGCATCCAAGGATCGCTCTCTTGGGCTCGCCACCACGAATATAGACCAGCAAACGCAAGGGTTTCAGTCGAGTGGATGTAGTGCGGAACCTTCACTCCGTCTTCGACTACCCACTCGTAATACCCCGAGGCGGGAACCAAGCACCGCTTGGACTTCACCGCATCACGCCATGATGCCTTCGACGCTGCGTCTTCACTTCGAGCATTGAAGGTGGAGAACTTGGGTGGTGCGTCTTTTACCCATGAAGGAATCAGAGACCAGCGAGCGCTCTCTAAGCGCCGGAGCTGGTCACCTGATGAGTCAATGGTGTCAACCACAACAGGTACCTGGTTGGTGGGCCTAATGTTCCAGCTGGGGCCGGGAAGGTTCTCCCCCACCAGATCAACATTGAAGACGTCTTCCAGCACTTCAGTGGGTTCCGCGAGCGCGTAACCTCCACACATGCTGGCTCCTTGGGAATGAGTGCTCTAACTATGACTCAACTGTAGCCAGTGTCCGAATAAAGCCGTTTACCCATAACACGGCTTCTTCAACCGTAGGGATTACGTCCAGACCATCTGCCGCCGCAACATAAAGTGAGCTCCACTGTTGTCCTAGCTGAATAACTGGTGGCCAGGATTGTTGCTGGCGGTAGTCAAAAAGACGCACACATGTTTCTCTTGTTTGCTCCCTGACGAGAACACTGTCCGCTGCAAGGAGCTGAAGATCAACCAGGTCTCGGGCTCGCTCGCTTCCCCACGCAGAAACTGCGTGCAGCTTCTGCGCAATTTGAAAGTCGATTCGCATTACGGCAACCGGCCTCGGAGTTTCCAGGCCAACCTGGTTAAACAGTTCAATGAGATGACTAGAGAGATGGAACTCTGGGTTCTCGGCGTCACCGAGCTCGTTGTGACCGAGCTCAAAGCTCACGGTGCACCAGGGTCTTCCCAAATATTCAAGTTTCACTTCAAATGGCTGCATGACATAGGCCGGAGGTATGGACAATGGCCGGGGTGCTACCTTCTCAAGGAGTCTGCCCGTAAATCCCGACCAGCCGTTTCGAAGTTGCTCTTCAAAATCGCTTCGGAAGTGTTGAAGGTCTGCGATACGGGCAGCATCCAAATCCTGAGTAAACCTCGTAGCTTGACCGTAGCGAAGCGCCATGGCACTGCCACCTTTGATAACACCTTCTGGAAGCAACTGACCGACCACAACCAAGGCCATTGCAACTCTGCGGCGCTGCACAAGACCATCTGACAGCTCAAGGTTCCTGAGACGCTGTTCGAGCGAGCGAACACTGTTGGGCGGAGAGCTATAGATCACTAATGGAGAGCTTTCATGACGTTGGTGAATTCTTCTGTGGTCAGCAACCCCTGTGCGCGAGCTTGCTGAGCTGCTTGTGTCAAACGGGCGCTTTCAACTCTTCCCCGACATTCGAGAATTGCTTCAGCAACCGTTTGCGACCTCAGCCCCTCATAGAGTGCCGTCATTGACTCACCACTCACGTGAATGAGCTCAATATGTGTGGGCAGCTGAGGCCTTGTGCGCTTGTGGACGGCAACTTTGATAGTTCGCGGATTGAGATCAGCCAGACCAAATAATGCCAATACAGTTTCCCCAAAGAGATATGCATCGTTGCCCACACGAAGTAATGCTTCTGCAAGCTGGTCAAATCGAGTCGAGGGAACGTCGGTAACGCGGTAGAGACCATAGGCCACGTTCTCAAGTCCACCCCGAGAAGCGAGCTTGGGAAGCTCAACCCCCGGAACACCTGCTTTTAAAGCTGCCGAAGTGGTAACAAAGCCAAAGTTATCCAGGGCAATTTCCCGAACGAGATCTCGGTATGACTGCTTATTCAACATGTCACAACTCTACCATTATCGGTATTGTTGTGACAATAGCGTGAAACCTAGACGTTGAAGCGGAATTCGACTACGTCGCCATCTTGCATGACGTAGTCCTTACCTTCCATGCGGGCTTTGCCCTTGGCACGTGCCTCTGCAACAGAACCGGTGTCAACCAGGTCCCGGAAAGAAATGATTTCTGCCTTGATAAAGCCACGCTCAAAGTCGGTGTGAATCACCCCTGCTGCCTGAGGAGCCTTCCAGCCCTTACCAATTGTCCAGGCGCGTGCTTCCTTAGGACCTGCGGTGAGGTAAGTCTGGAGTCCGAGTGTGTCGAAGCCAATACGTGCGAGCTGGTCAAGACCGGACTCATCTTGGCCCGTAGAGGCCAGCAACTCAGCAGCATCTGCTGCGTCGAGGTCAATGAGTTCTGATTCGAGCTTGGCGTCGAGGAGAACTGCCTTGGCTGGTGCCACGAGAGCTTCGAGTTCCTTGCGCTTGGCGTCATCACCGAGGACATCCTCATCCACGTTGAACACATAGATAAAGGGCTTTGCGGTGAGCAGACCGAGTTCCTTGATAGGAGTGAGGTCAATAGAGGTGGAAGACAATGGCTTGCCATCGTTGAGCACCTTTTGTGCTTCGTGAGCAGTCTCCAGAGCGATGGGCTCCGCCTTCTTGCCCTTGACTTCCTTCTCAATGCGAGGAACAGCCTTCTCCAGAGTCTGGAGGTCAGCCAAGATCAACTCGGTGTTGATGGTGTCCATGTCCGAGGCAGGGTTGACCTTGCCATCAACGTGAACAACGTCAGGGTCAGAGAATCCGCGGACAACCTGCGCAATAGCGTCAGCTTCACGGATGTTGGCCAAGAACTTGTTACCGAGGCCTTCCCCTTCGGAAGCACCCTTCACAATGCCGGCAATGTCGACGAACGACACTGCTGCAGGCAGCAGACGTTCGGAGCCGAAGATGCCCGCGAGAATGCCGAGGCGCTCATCGGGGAGGTTGACTACTCCCAAGTTGGGCTCAATCGTGGCGAACGGATAGTTCGCTGCGAGAACGGTGCTCTTGGTCAGAGCGTTGAACAGGGTTGACTTGCCGACATTGGGCAGTCCCACGATTGCGATAGTTAGAGCCACAAGGGTTAATCGTACCGGTTTGGTTATCCACACTCTTGCCAATACGAAGTGTTACATGTAACAATTTCAGGTATGTCTAGTCGCATGAGAGTTGCACAACACCGCAAGCAGATGAAAGAGCAGGGCATGCGCCTACTCCAAATCTGGGTCCCCGACCGGGCAAACGAAAAATACTTGGCTGACATGAAGCTCGAATGCGCCAGTATCAACAGAGCCGATGAACAGGACGACATCATGGAATGGCTCGATGACGTTTCTGGCTGGATCTGGGACGAATCAGAGTGAGACGCGGGGAAATCTGGGTTAGCACAGGTGGAAACTATTTGAGCAAACCCAGACCAGGAATCATCATTCAAGACGACAGCCTTAATGACCTCCACAGCGTGACAATTATTCCTCTCACATCTCAGGAAAGTGACAGTGGCAGGATTAGGATTCCTATCTTGATCCCCACACCTGACGGTGACAGTATTCAAAGTTTCGCTCAGGTAGACAAAATAACGACCGTCAAGGCCGCCAATGTCGGTAAACGCATTGGGTCACTATCGCTGCCGGAGATGAGAGCAATAGAAAAGTCTTTACTTACCCACCTAGGTTTTGGATCCTTGAGGTAATAGAGAACTAACGGCTCAGCTGCAGAGCTTCGAGCACATCCTCTGCCCGTATAAGCAGCGTGGCATTCGGGCTGACCTTGGCAGAAAGGTAGGTCGATAGTCGCGAGTGGCTTGTACCTAGACGCTGAGCGAACTCAGTTTGGGTTAAACCTGACTGAAGGATCAGTAGGCGTAGTCGATGGGCAACGCGTTGTTCATCTGAGGCGCGAAGCATACGCAAACGCGCACGAACCCAGTCGACCGCCGCAGGTCGAGAACACAGCTCTAGTGCTTCCTCCAGCTCTTCAGCAACCGAAGAGTCCGCATCAACTGCCGCTTCCGCAACCATGCGCCAATGGCGCAGGGTGCCACGCTCTAGCGCAGTGAGAATACCCTCAGTGCCCCACATGGCCACGGGGTCATTGGGGGTTGCGTTGATATTGCGAAATTTCAGCATGTTTAGTCAGCTCCTTCCTAAACCATCTCTAACGCAACGGCCCGAAGAAGGTTGGTTACGTCTGTCCAGTTATGCCAGGTGCTGGAGAGGTTTTTGTAATTCTTCAAGTTACGAGTGACAGATTTATCCCGAGGCAACGGATTGAGAAGCATTATTGCTACTTGTGTTGCCACGGCACCGTTGTCTTGGTCCTGGTCTGCATAGTATTCATCGATTTTGCTGAGAATCGCGGCAGCTAATGAGACCCCCAATTTATGGGCCAACGCAGCAACGTCCAGATAATCACGTGTCTGATTTCTTTTCACCAACAAATACGCCTTGATGCGCAGTGCTTCCTCGATTGTCGGCACTCGTAATTGCCGCCCCGAGGGCAACGTCTCTTCCACCATCTCGAGAGGTCGTTGCCGAATGAGCTGGCGGATTCCATATTCAATACCGTCATGCTCACCGAGGATGATCTTTCCCGGTGTAACTCGATTGACCACATATTCAGGATCAGCTTCTAACGCTTCCAAAATGACAGTGAAGCGATCTTGTAAGTCGACAAGAACATGGTCGTGGTCAAACGAAAGTCGGTGTCCGGCATAGAGCGCAGCAACAGAGCCACCAACCAAAACCGCATCGGGTACTTTTTCTTGCAGGAGGGCTGCGTCCTCTAAGAGGCGCACAAGCAAGGGGTTGTGTTCCGGCGTAATCATGTACAAATTGTATCAGTTCTGATACAAAATTGGAATATTAATTCGTCGGAATCCGGTCCCGCTCAGAGGTGGCTTCGGTGAAACCATGTGGGAACGGCTTGCCATTCTCATCCAAGCCCACAAAGACGATGTGATCGACCGTGAGGATGGACTTCCGAGTAATCATGTTCCGAACCTCAGCGCGCATGGTGATGGAGGTTGTGCCGAACTTGGTGGCAACCAGACCCATCTCGATGAGGTCGCCTTCAATAGCGGAGGCAACGAAGTTGATCTCAGAGATGATCTTGGTCACCACACGGCGATTACCCAGCTGCAAGATGGCATAGATCGTGGCTTCTTCATCAATCCACTTGAGCAGAGAGCCACCAAAGAGCGTGCCATTGGCATTGAGATCTTCGGGGCGCACCCACTTGCGGGTGGTGAACTCAATCTGATCCATCTGACGACCTCGCTGTTGTCTGACATGACGATATAAATGGTGTGAAATATCGGTCTAATTTCACTAATTCTACCGTTCTGTGGTGCTAATGTCATGACATGGTGTCAAAGATGACGCCATGTAAGCACGATGAATAGGAACACACCATGAATCCCACCGAGCAAATTCTGCCTCTGTCGTTATTTATGGACCTGGAACGCACCGGCCCCATCCCTCTCTACTTCCAGGTGGCAACCCGTATTGAGAAGTCGATTCTAGATGGCACTCTCCCCGCAGGTTCGCGCTTAGAAAACGAAGTTGCCCTCGGCGAGCGCCTAGGCCTCAGCCGCCCCACGATTCGTCGCGCAATTCAAGATCTTGTGGACAAGGGACTTCTTGTTCGTCGACGTGGCATTGGTACGCAAGTCGTGCACGGACAGGTCACCCGAGGCGTTGAACTCACCAGCTTGAACGATGACCTCAATCGAACAGGTCAGAAGCCCTCCACCACGATGCTGACCTGCGAGGTCATCCCTGCCGACGCCAAGATTGCTGAAGAACTCGCCGTTGCCGTCGGTGCACCCACTCTTCACCTCAAGCGCGTGCGTAAAGCAGACAACGTTCCCGTTTCTGTGCTCGAAAACTGGCTCCCTGAAGACTTCACTGACTTGAACCCTGCAGATATCGCCGAGCACGGTCTCTATGCCGTCCTGCGCTCACGTGGTGTCACCATGCGCGTAGCAAAGCAGCGTATTGGTGCACGAAAGTCCACCAATCAGGAAAGTGATCTACTGGATGTTGAGAAGCACGCAGCCTTGCTAACCATGGACCGCACAGCTTTTGATAACTCTGGCCGTGCTGTTGAGTTTGGTCACCACTGCTACCGCCCAGACCTCTACTCCTTCTCGGTCACCTTGGTGGAGAAGTAAGCCTTAGAGCTCTAATTGCACGGTGTCCGCAAAGGCAAAGTGCCACCCGAACCACCACCAGGCAGCAATCACGCCGATTCGAGTCGTGCGTGAAGTCATCACGTGTTCGAGCATGTCCCCGATGGGGGCAAAGTTGTTGGGCTTGCGTTGTGCATAGATCTCGCTAATTATGGCCACAGCCACCACTACGAGGTAACCTGCGATCACAATGGTGCGAATCATGAGCGCCTCCAGAACCTGAGCAGGCCATAGCCTGCAGCTAGCCAGAGACCCACGAACACAAGCCTGCCCCACACGTTCTCCACGAATGGATCGAGGAGAACGGAGATGGTGGGGTAATTCTCGTTTCCGCCTGGCATTGTGACGCTGAGCACAAAGGCAGCAGCTTCCCACACACAGATAGCCACTGCGAGCATGGACCACATCCACATAGAACGAAGTAATGCTGCATGGGGTCGCTGTTCGCGGTCGGGAGCTGGTTCCCAGGCGACCAACAACACCGTGACGCCAATGGCAACGAATACTACTAAATCAACCCAACTGTGACGTGGGGCAAGGACCAAGACGGCCCCCAGCGTTCCTGTGATCGCAAGAGTGATTAATTTGGTAGCCGCGATGGGCTTCTTCATTATCAGGATGCGACCACCGGTCAGGCGGTCAAGAATGAGCATCGCAACCAGCGAGAAGAACAAGATGCCATCCACATAGGCCCCGCGCCAGGTTTGAAAACCAGCCATGATGCTCAGGACACAAATCCACAACACAGCGGACACGCTCCACTGAGGAACCACACGTTCTGGGGTGCTCATACTCTGAGCTTATTCGTCCTTGTTTTTCTTCTTGTTGAGGACGTACCACGCGCCAACAATGAGGATTCCAACACCAAACAAGATGATGCTGCCTGGCGTGCCATCCATGGGCAACAAACCGTCGAGTGGATCAATCATGAGGGCGATCTTTCTGTAAAGAAAAAGGTAGGCGCCCTATCCGCGAAGGTTAGGACGCCCACCAATTATCCCAAGGACTGGGAGTTGAATTGCGTTAGTTGATGGTTGGAATAGTTCCCGTCAGCAACGCGAGTTCTGCTTCGAGCTCGTGCATAGCTTCACCACCGGCCATCAGGTCAGTGATCTGCTCGCGGGTGCGCTCACCCTTAGCAAAGTCATCTGCCTTCTCACCACGAATGAGAACTGCGAAGTGGTCTCCCACCGTCATTGCGTGAGCAACGGAGTGGGTAACCAGAACTACAGCAACACCGCGGTGCTTAGCCTGCATGATGATACGAAGTACGTGTGCAGCTTCCTTCACACCGAGTGCAGCAGTTGGCTCATCGAGGATGAGAACGTTTGCACCGAAGTACACAGCGCGAGCGATAGCCGAGGCCTGACGCTCACCACCGGAGAGGCTACCAACGAGACGGTCACCATCGGTGATGCGGGTAAGGCCGAGGCCCTGCATCTCGGTAACAGCAACGTCGTTTGCGAACTTCTTGTCGAAGCGGCGGAATGGGCCCCAACCCTTCATTGGCTCTGCACCAACGAAGAAGGAACGGCCGATGGTCATCAGCGGGAAGGTTCCACCGAACTGGTGAACCGTCGCGATGCCTCGTGCGCTTGCATCCTTAGGGGACTTGAAGACGACCTCTTGGCCATCCATCTCGATCTTTCCCGAGGTTGGCTCGTGGAAACCGGAGAGGATTTTGATGAGAGTCGACTTACCAGCACCGTTATCTCCAAGGAGACACAGAACCTGGCCCGCGTAGACGTTGAGCGAAACGTCAACCAAAGCTTTGTTTCCAGGATAAATCTTGGAAACGTGCTTGAGCGAAAGAATGGGCTTAGACATTACTTACCGCCTTTCTTCTTAGTCCCAGTAGTGAGAGCTAACCGTCTGAACAGGTTGTTGGTCAATACCGCAGCGAGAACGAGGATACCGATGATGAGCGAAGCCCAGTCAGAGTCCCAAGGGGTGTAGTAGATACCCTGCTGAACGACAGCAAAGGTGATGGTTCCGAGGATGACACCGAATACAGATCCGTATCCACCGGTAAGGAGAACACCACCGATAACTACAGCGATGATGGCGTTGAACACGAAGGACTGACCCTTCGATACACCTGCACCGTTGTAGGTGATGGTCTGCATCATGCCCACGAATGCAGCGGCGGTACCGCTAGCAACGAAGAGCCAGATCTTGACCTTACCTACCTGGATACCCTGTGCACGTGCGCTGATGGCGTCGCCACCGATTGCGTATACCCAGTTACCAAAGCGTGAGAAGGACTGAACCCACCAGACCACAATGGCGATGGCAATGGCCCAGAAGATGACGACGGAGAACTTACCGTCAATAAATGTTCCAAACAGCATCTTCGCAACGGGGTCACCCTCAACTGCAATGTTTACTGTTCCCGCGAGGGCACGGGTGAGACCAAGGGTCAGACCCATCACGATATACATCATGGCCAACGTCACGATAAATGACGGTAGCCCGGTTCGAACAATGATCCAACCGTTGAGGAAACCGATGATTGCACCGAACAGCACTCCACCAACCATGGCGAGCCACAGTGGGAGACCGAAGGTGGTTGCCATCAGCGCGGTAACCATGGAGCTACCGGCAATAACGGAACCGACAGAAAGGTCCAGTTCGCCGGCAATCATAATGAGCGACACTGGCAATGCGACGATGACGAGGTCAGCGAAGATGTTGAGCCAGCTTGCGGCACCGTAGGAGGAGGTGAACTTGTCACCACCGGCGACGGCGAAGAAGAGATAGACGGCGATAGCGCCGATCAGGGCGCCCATTTCAGGGCGGCGGGTGAAGGATCGCAGTGCGCCGCCGAGAGTTCGACGCGGCATTGCGAGCTCAGCCTGTTTGGTGGAAGACATAGATTTCCTCGTCCTTGAGAGTGAAAGTTGGGGTTGCTACCCCCGGGTTTCCCCGGGGGTAGCAAGGGGTATTACTAGCGTGCGCCTGCCGAAACACCAGCCTGTACAGAGGCGATGTTTGCTTCGGTTACCAGTGCAGGACCGGTCAGGAAGACGCGCTCAGCTGGCAGGATGCCGTACTGAACGTACTGCCATGCCATCGAGGTTGCCATGTAT
Organism: Aurantimicrobium minutum; assembly: GCF_029892845.1. Taxonomy (GTDB): domain Bacteria; phylum Actinomycetota; class Actinomycetes; order Actinomycetales; family Microbacteriaceae; genus Aurantimicrobium; species Aurantimicrobium minutum_B. The sequence continues at coordinate 293,478 of NZ_JARXVT010000001.1, read as the reverse complement.
CCCTGGAGGAATGGCTGCTGGTCAATACCGAACAGCTGAGTTCCGTCAGCGATACGTGCAAGCACGTTCTCCGAGAGGTCGAAGGTGCCGAGGAGGACCTTGCCGGTCTGGCCAGCCTGCTCGATACCGGATGCAGCTGCGTCAGAGTCCTGAGCACCAATGGTGAGAACACCATCGATGGTGGGGTCTGCAACAAGTGCACCCTTGACTGCCTGTGCAATTGCAGCAGGGTCACCGAAGGAGGATGCGGGGAGAGGAAGCTGAGTTCCTACGCCACCGTTTGCAGCCATACCTTCAGCAAGACCCTGGCAACGGGTTTCCTGGTTTACAGAACCTGGAGTGGTGTTGACACAGATAACGTTCTTTGCACCCTGCTCAGCGAAGTACTCGCCACCGGCGGTACCAGCGATGAGTTCGTCAGAGCCGATGTACATCTGTGCACCAGTGTTCTCCATAGCGGTTACGCCACCAGCGTTGTAGATGAAGACAGCAATACCGGCTGCAACTGCATCCTTGATTGCGGGATCTTCAGCCTCAGGAACCCAGTCAGCGATAACGATTGCGTCAACACCCAGGCCGATTGCGTTACGAACCAGGTCAGCTGCGTCAGGGCCGAGGTTTTCGTAGCTCTTGAGAGGCAACCAGGTAACTTCGCCACCAGCGCCCTGAACAGCAAGGCCAGCAGCCTCTACACCGTTCTTGACAGTGGTCCAGAAGCCATCGCTAGCCATACCACCGATAACAGCAACCTTTGCTCCACCAGTCTTGGTTTCGCTTGAGCTGCTGCTGTCGTCAGCTGCAGGAGCTGCACAGCCAGCGAACAGCAGTGATGCTGCAATTGCTACTGGAAGAGCCTTAACAAGGCCCGACACGCGACGCTTCTTTGCGCCTGTGATGGAAGAGATCATCTTTTCCATTTCCTTTCCTTCTTTGTGATTGCGTTCCCCGTCACGGTGACTGAGACGCTCCTAAAAACCAATGGTGTACTGGTTGTCAGGTTGGCCCGATACAAGTACCGAGTCAATTCTTTGTTGAGTTATTCCGGCTTGATACCGGCGATATCTGCAGCTTCGAGAAGAACCTTGGCTGCAAATTCCAGACCCTCGATGCGTCCGAGGGAAGTATCTTCGTGCTCGATAATCACGAACATGTTGGGGTCAACTTCGTAGAGTGCCTTGAGGAACTCTGCCCAATACTGAGCGTCGTGCCCCTTGCCCACAGCAACGAAGTCCCAAGCAGCAGGCTTGGGCCATTCGTTAGCCCATTCGTCGCCACCCAGGTTGGTGCGAGGCTCGTCAGCGCCCAAACGGCGGAAGCTGTTGTCGAGAACACCTTCGATTGCTGCGTGGGGGTTGACGCGAACGTCCTTAGCTGCCGAGTGGAATACGAGAGGACCGAGGTTGCGAACAACAGCTACGGGATCCATCTGCTGCCAGAACAGGTGAGAAGCGTCCAGCTCAACACCGATGTTGGTCACACCAGTGCGCTTGACGAGTTCACGCATGCTTGCGGGGTTGAAAACCAAGTTCTGTGGGTGCAGCTCAAGAGCTACCTTCACATCAAGCTCACGAGCAAGCTTGTCGACCTCGGTCCAGTAGGCGCCAGCGACGCCCCACTGGTACTCGAGCACGTCAAGTGCATCTGAGTTCCAAGCGTTGACAATCCAGTTCGCGTGCTTGGAACCTGCTTCACCGCCGGGAAGACCCGACATAGTGACAACGCGGTTCTGGCCGAGACGGTGAGCCAGACGGATAGAACGCTTAACGTCTTCACCGTGCTTGTCACCAATGACGGCGTTGGGGTGAAGAGGGTTACCGTTGCAGTTCAAACCACCGATAACAACGCCGGTGCCTTCGAACAGAGCCAGGAAATCATCACGGGCAGCATCGCTGACCAGGATGTCATCCATAGTGGGTACGTGAGTTGCTGGCAAGAATCCACCAGTGTTGATCTCAATTGCTCCGAGACCGAGGTCAGAGATGACCTTGAGTGCTTCGGGAAGTGAGCGATCGTGGAGGATCGCGTTGTAGACGCCGAGTTTCAACGTAGTTCTCTCTTCTTAGTAGTGCAGGTAGGAGGGGTCAGCCGCTGGAACGTCTACTGACGAACCATTAAGGTTGTAGGACTCAATGACCGAGCCAATAACTTCCATGTTGTGGAGGCCATCTTCGAAGCTGGGGCAGTAAGGCAGAGCAGGAGTCGAAGGCAAGCCAGCAACTTCCTGAAGGAATGCGCGGTTCTGGAAGAAGAACTGATCGTTCTGGCCAACACCAACACCGGGAGCGTCAACGGGGACACCGCCAGCGATGTAGGGGTGATCAGGACCAACCTGGACTGTGCGGTAACCGCGCTCGCCGTAGGGGCCTTCGTTGAACATGAGCTGGAACTCACCATTACGACGCTGGTCGAAAACTGCAGCGCCCTTTTCGCAGAAAACCTCGAACTTGAGGCTGGTGGGGTGACCAGCAGCAACACGAGAAACCTCGATTACACCGGGTACGCCACCAAAGTCGACGGAGAAGCCTGCGTAGTCATCGTTTTCGACTGCATCCATCTCACCGGTCACAGCTGCGAGGCCGTGACCCATGACTGCACCAGTTGCGACGGGGCGCTCGGTGATGGAGGTGACGAAACGTGCACCGGAAACTGCCTTGAAGGGCTTGCCTACGATGAATTCGGAGACGTAGGAGATGTGGCTTCCGACGTCAGCGAGTGCACCAGTTCCCTGAGCACCCTTATAGCGCCATGAGATAGGTGCGTTGGGGTCTGAGGAGTAGTCAGCCCAGTACTGGCCACTGAAGTGGAGGACCTTGCCGAGCTTGCCGGACTGGATCAGGTTGCGGATAGCTGCGATTGCAGGGTTGCGCAGGAAGGTGAGACCAACACGTGCGGTGGTCGATGCGCGGTTTGCAGCAGCGATCATGGCCTGGGCGTCTTCGAGGGTGTCACTCAATGGCTTCTCACACAGAACGTGCTTGCCCGCGTCGAGGAGACCTTCAACGATTTCGCGGTGCAGGTGGTTTGCCACAACAACGCTCACAGCGTTGATGTTGGGGTCATCTGCAATGGCACGCCAGTCAGTGTCAGTGCGCTCGTAACCGAAGCGGTCTGCAGCCATCTTGCCAAAGGTGGGGTTTACATCACCGATGGAGACAAGCTTGATTTCAGGAAGGTCTGAACCGTAAAGAGAAGTTGCTGCACGGTAAGCGGCTGCGTGAGCACGTCCTGCCATTCCTGCACCGATTACTGCGACACCGATTGTCATCTGACTAAATCTCCTTTGATTTGTGCTCTGAGTTATGAGCTGATCTTCCTGAAAAAGATCGAATATTAGAACGCTCCAAAAACTACCAGTCAAAAATGAATTTCGACCCGTTGTTTATCGTATTGTTATTTTGTCCTTACAAAGTCACAATGTCAAGTGCGTACGAAATTTCGGCATTTTGAATTCAGATTTCGACAGAAATCGTTGAATTAACAAGGATTTTCGACTGAAATCACTGCAATTGTGATTGCTCTTTCTGAAACAGAAAATGTTAAGTTGTCCGACTTTGTTTGCTGAATTGTTACTTTGACACCGCAGCAGTGGATCCAGAAACAGGTGCAACCTTGTGCCAGCGCTCGTCTTCGGCAGAAGCCAAAGCAGCGTCCACAACACGTGAAGCAGCTACAGCATCGTGGATGTTCGAATTGAGATGTTCACGCCCGAGATAGCTTTGAACAAACTTCTTAGCTTCAATGATTTTGAGATCGTCAAAGCCCATCGATGTCCCTGCACCTGGCTGGAAATGTCCAAAGTCACCAAACGAGGGCCCTGCCATGATGCGCTGGTAGCCAACTCGGACAGGGTCTCCCCCGATAGCAAGCTCGAGTTCGTTCAGACGTTCAAAGTCCCACTTGAGCGATCCGTTAGTGCCATAGATTTCTAGGTCATAGGACGCACGCTTTCCAACGGTCACTCGTGAAGCTTCCAAAGTGCCCAGCGCACCAGAGGCAACTGCGTCTGTACGGAGCTGAACCAGCATGGCAACGTAGTCTTCATTCTCCACGTCGCCGAGTTCTCCCCCTTCAACGAGGTCAAAGTGGGTACCCCCACCCGGTGCTGGGATGGGGCGCTGGGGGTGCACCGTTGACGTAGCAGCACTGACCCGATCGATGGGGCCCAAGATGTAGTGAACGAGATCAACCAAGTGCCCTACGAGGTCTCCGGAAACACCACTACCCGCCATCTCTTTGATAAAGCGCCACGATAGAGCTCCGCGGGGGTCAGAAGAGTAGTCGGCAAAGAATGTGCCACGGAAGTTTGTAATTCGACCGAGTTCTCCGGAAGCAATGATCTGCTTGGCATACTCCAACGCAGGGGCATGCCGGTAGTTGAACCCGATAGATGTGGTTACGCCAGTTTCCTGGACTGCCGCTTCAACAGATTCAGTGTCTGCGGCATGACGACCCACAGGCTTTTCGATCCAGAATGACTTACCAGCCTTTGCTGCCGCGATGCCAATCTCTGCGTGCAGGAAGTTGGGCGCACAAATGGAGACAACATCCACGTCAGTGCGAGCAAGCACCTCGTGATAATCACCGGTAGCCTCAGCGAAGCCGAGCACATCACGAGCGTAATCTTGGCGGTCTGGCACAGGATCTGCTGCAATGACGAGCTCAGGCTTAATACCCAGCTCGGGATAGAACACAGGAAGTGCTTGATACGCGCGCGTATGTACCTTGCCCATCCAGCCAACAGAGATAAGTCCTACGCCGAGACGCTGTGATGTTGTCATGAGATGTCCTTGAAAAAAGGCAATCAGGAATGTGGACAGGGTGTCTTCATTGACCTCGTGCAATTGCCGGAGCTTGTTTACATAGTAATCACTGTTGAGAAATTTGTTCTAATGTCCTTACCTGTTCACTAGGCTAATTCTCATGAGCGTTCTCCCCCAGCCCAACATCATCGACCCCACCTCCGTGCCCAGCCTGCGCTGGGGAATCTTGGGAGCAGGTGGGATTGCTCGCACCTGGGCAGGAACTGTCCTCACCAACACGTCACAGCAGATTGTCGCTGTTGCCTCGCGCACCCCGGGTAAAGCTGAAGAATTCGCCCACGATCTGGGCGTACAGCGCGCTTATAACACCTACGACGAACTCGTTGGTCAAGCAGACATTGATGCGATCTACATCGCCTCGTATCCTTCTGACCACAAGGAACACGCATTACTTGCTATTGCCGCAGGCAAGCACGTCCTCATTGAGAAGCCCACCACTATGAACTCCAGAGATGCGGCAGCAATCTTTGAGGCGTCCACAGCGGCAGGTGTTTTTGCCATGGAAGCCATGTGGACCAGGTACCTCCCCCAGTTCGACATCGCACGTCAGCTACTTGCCGATGGTGCTCTTGGAGAGCTTGATTTATTGGTAGCCACTTTCTGTCAGGACAATCGTCACCTCGAAAGAATGTGGACTAAAGGCGGCGGTTCACCGGTCTTCGATATGGGCATTTACCCCATCGCTTTTGCCCAGATGTTCCTCGGGAACCCCACGAACATCACGGCGTTTGGCGTTGTGCGCGAAGACCTCATCGAAGAAGAAGCGCATGTGTTGATGAGTTACGACGACACTCCAGCGCGCACCAACTTCATTGTCTCTGGCCGCACAGCGCTCCCCCATACCGGCGCTGTATCAGGCTCCAAGGGCGCATTGAACTTCGGTACTCCCTTCGTTGTTCCCTCTTCTATTACTCTGCTCAACACTGAGTTCAACGACACCGGAGTGACATGGACTGACAACACCGGCATCGTGGGCCACCAAGGCCTGTGTTACCAGGTGAACTACTTCGCACAGTACGTGGGTGAAGGTTTCCTTGAATCTCCGCTCCACACCCACGATGACGTCGTCACCAACATCGCTGTTGCAGAAGAAATCATCGACATCATTGGCGCTAACCCTCACTAAATACTTCTAAGGACCTGTTATGACGAGCTACCGCCTCGCTGCCTCTGCCGAAATGCTCTTCACCGAGCTTCCCTTTGATGAGCGCGTGCAGCACATCCACAACCGTGGTTTTGAAGTAGAGATCTGGGATTGGACCACCAAGGACCTCCCCGCGCTTGCCGCGACGGGAGCCACGTTCTCCAGCATGACGGGCTATATCGAGGGCGACCTTCTCGAAGAGGATGGCATCGCTCGTCTCCTGGAGACAGCATTGCTGTCGCTGGAGGCATCGACCATCATTGACGCGCCTCGCCTGAATCTCCATGGCACCGGTCTTGATTCCAATGGACAAAGTATTCGCAAGCGTGAAAGTGTGACTGCGGCTGAATGGTCAACCGCTCGTGACACCTTGGCCAAGTTGGCAGAACTTGGCGAGAAGCACGGCAAGCAGTTCACCCTTGAAAACCTCAACCTTGCTGTGGATCACCCCGGGACACCATTCGCTCGAGCTGAAGACACCATTGCCTTAGTCGAAGCAGTGAACAGCCCCCACTTGGCATTGAACCTTGATCTGTATCACGCTCAAATTGGCGAAGGTAATCTCGTCGAGCTCGTGCGGAGAGCATTCCCCCTGATCGGGGAAATCCAGGTCGCAGACGTTCCTGGACGTTGCGAACCTGGCACAGGCGAAATCAACTACCGCCGCATAGCTGCAGAACTCAAGGCTCTGGGCTACACCGGCGTTGTCGGCCTCGAGGGCTGGTCGTCAGGAGATTCTGACGCGGCCCTCGATGCTTTCGCTGATTTCTTCGCGTGATTTAGAGCTTGACTGCTTTACCTGTCTGAGCTGATTCCAGAGCAGCGTTAGCCAGCACGAGAGCGGCGCGGCCGTCTTCATAGTTCGGGTTAATGGCCTTACCTGAACGAATGCTGGTGGCGAAGTCTGCTAACTCGTTCTGGTAGCTCAACGCATAACGCTCCAGGAAGAAGTTGAAGTAGGGCTCGCGCACCTCAACGGCCTCTGCTGTGTGAAGTTGAACTGAGGTGGGGGTGAGGTTGGAAGCCGTGAGCATGCCGAGGCTTCCGAAAGCTTCAAGACGCTGGTCATAGCCGAAGGATGCGTGACGTGAGTTCACAATAGTGACCAGCTCGTTGTTAGCCCCACGAAGCGTAACGGCAACGCTGTCGTAGTCGCCTTCTTCAGCGATGTAGTCGCAGAAGGCGTTCGTGCCCGTTGCACTGACCTCAACAATGTTGGGGACGAAGAAACGGGCCATGTCGAAGTCGTGAATGGTCATATCGCGGAAAATACCGCCACTGACATGGATGTATTCCTGAGGCGCGGGTGCTGGGTCGCGGCTGATGATGATGAGCTGCTCGAGGGTACCGATTTCGCCTGCAGCAACACGGGCTTGGATTTGGTTGAAACCGGGGTCGAAACGACGGTTGAAACCGATGGCAATAAGAGTTTTGGCTTTGGATGCTTTCTCGCGAAGCGCATCGACGCGCTCGATGTCGAGGTCAATGGGCTTCTCGCACAGAACGTGGAGTCCCAGGTCGATAGCACGCTCAATCAAACCCAAGTGAGTCGGAGTGGGAGCGGCGACCAGAATGGCATCCACTTCCCCACTGTTGAGGAGAACTTCGGGGTCATCGGTGATCTTGCCACCATAAAGGCTCTGGATGTTCTCTGCACCCGCAATGAAGGTGTCACACGTGTAGGTCAACTCAAAATCATTCGAGCGATCAATTGTTGCTGCGTGGACCTGGCCAATACGGCCGGTGCCAATCAAACCAATGCGGATGGGAGAAGTCATCGTTGAGTTCCTGTCATGAAGATGTTTGTTACAACATACTCTCAAAGTCTTAATGTTTCCACCCAGGCAAGAGCACGCGAAAGATAAGGGGATTAAGCAACAAAACCCGAGCAAATGCTCGGGTTTTGTTGTTCCCTCCCTCAGGAGTTTTGACTCAAAACTCCGTTGGAACTTGCGGATATAAGTTGAGCGTCGGCCTGGAGGCATGGACCGCTCCAACTGATCCTGGATACAAACTATACGCTCAGACTTTGTTAAGTCAATATGAGAAAGTAACTTCTCTTCGCCAATCATTTCCTAAAGTGAGAGAGTTAACAAGTGACCGCTCAGAAATCCACCAAACGCCCCACCATTTATGAAGTGGCGGCGTTAGCTGGTGTTTCTAAATCACTGGTCTCTCTCGTCCTGCGCGACTCCCCGCAAGTCAGCCCCGCCCGGCGCGAAGCAGTTCTCACCGCGATTAAGAAGCTCAACTACGAGCCCAATGCTGCAGCCTCTAACTTGGCCGGAAAAAGTTCCGGTCTGATTGGTGTGGTCATAGATGACTACAGCAACACCTGGTTTATTGAGACACTCAAAGGACTTCGTGAAATCTTCGATGAAGCGGGCTACCACCTCGCTGTGAGCGACCTGCATGAAGTGCGCAGCAGGCACTCCGACGCCGCCTCCGCCCTGTTGGCGATGAAGGTGGACGGTCTCGTCGTTGCAGCAGAACCTTCTAACCTGAGCGATCGCTCAAAGGAAATCCCCTACGTCATCATTGGGAGCCGTCAAACCCGCCCTCAACGCGCTGACGTGGTCACCGGAAGCGATGAGCTTGGCGCAGAACTTGTTGTCGATCATCTCGCAGACTTAGGCCACAAATACATTGGTCACATCACCGGACGTGATGGAGCTGCCCACAAACGTCTTGATGGTTTCCTTTCGCAAACCAAAGCACGCGGGTGTCACGGTTATTTTGCTGGTGAAGGCAGGGCAACTGATGAAGAAACCGGGTACGACTGCACACTGGAATTAATGAAAGTCCACCCCGAGATCACCGCTATCTTTGCTGCGAACGACTTCATGGCAGCTGGGGCTATTGCTGCTCTCAAGAAGCTCAAGAAACGTGTCCCTCAGGACGTTTCTGTCGCAGGATATGACGACACGGTGATTGCAGGTCCAAAGTTTCTAGACCTGACCACCGTCAGTGACTCAGGTGCCGAAATTGGACGCCAAGCAGCAAAGCTGCTGTTGCGCCGCATCAAAGCAGCGCAAACTGCACCTCATGATCTGGATCTCGTCCCCACGCTGATTGCGCGAGGCAGCACGTCAAAAGTGAAGAAGTAGCGAACTACGAGTTCTGCTTGGCGATGTAGCTCTTGATGGTCTCGAGCTGGAACTTGGCCACCTCAGCTGCGTTTTCGTTCTCTGCAAAGACACTCGAGCAGACCACCGAGTTGGGGTTGTCGAGGAAGCCAATCTCCTTGAGCCCACCGAAGAACTCATCGAAGTTCACGTCGCCATCGCCCATCTTGAGGTGCTGGTGAACGCGCACAGCGTTCCCAGGAGGGTTCGAGATGTAACGCAGGCCGTGTGAGCGGTTGTGATCCATGGTGTCTGAGACGTGAACGATACCTAGACGGTCGCCCGCCGCACGCATGATCTCCAGAGGAGCCTCTTGCATGTGGAAGGTGTGTGAGGCCACGTAAACCATTCCAAAGTTCTTGGAGTTGATTCCGCGAATCACGCGCCAGGCAGCAAGACCGTTCTCAACGAAGTCATCTGGGTGAGGATCGATGAAGATCTTGATTCCCTCTTTCTCGACGAGAGGAACGATTTCCTCCATCGAGCGGTAGAACATGCGCTCAGACTCTTCAGCCTTCTCGGGGCGACCCGAGAACTCGGTACCGATGGTGTCCACGCCTAGCTCAGCGGTGATGCGGATGACGCGCTTCCAGTAGCGAACTGCTGCTTCACGCGCATCTTCATCGGGGCCAGACCAGCGAAGCACGGGAAGTGTGGAGGCAATTCCCACTCCTGCGTCCTTGCACGCCTTGGAAAACGCCTTGACGTAGTCGTCGTCTGCTTTGGGGTGGTTGAAGAAAGGAATCATGTCGGGGTGCGGGGTGAGCTGCAACCATTCATAGCCCAAGTCCGCAGCTACCCGCGGGAACTCCATGAGCCCGTGCGAGTGGTGGAACGGGGTGGGGTCGAGGGCAATTTTCACCATGAGATGACTCCTTTACCTAAAGATTCTTACTGAAAACGTGCTGCGTGAGTGCAGCTGTGGATGTGGTCGCGCGTGCGCTTGGCAATCGGGAAGGGGAAGTCCACCGAACAGCCATACATGTCCTGTTCAACGATGGCGAACATCTCAGGGTTGATTTCTGCTGCATTCTCAATGATGGGAGCGAACTCAGGAACACCCTTGCCACCAGGCTCGGTCATCACGCCCTTGGCAACAGCCTCAGCGAAGGGAAGGTCGTTCTTGAGGGTCTCGGCCAGGATGTCGGGCTCAACCTGCTTGAGGTGGAGGTAACCGATGCGGTCTGGGTAAGCGTTCATCAGCTTGACGTTGTCACCGAGGTAGTACGCGAAGTGGCCGGTGTCGAGGCACAGGTTTGTGTATTCCTTGTTGGTCTCCTGCAGGAAGCGTTCTACTTCCTGATAGGTACCAATGTGGCTATCTGCGTGGGAGTGGAACTGCTGCTTGATGCCGTATTCCTCAAGCAACGCCTTGCCAAGCTTGTCGTGGCCGGCAGCGAGCTTCTTCCATTGGTCATTATCGAGAACACGAGACTCAAGAACTTCTGAGGTTGCATCTGAGCGCCACAGGTCAGGGATAACAACCAAGTGCTCTGCCCCCAACTTGGATACCAAACCAGCAACATCGAGTGCTTGATCCCAGGCACGTTTCCACTGGTCATCGCCCTTGTGGAATCCGGTGAAGACGGTACCCGCAGAGAGCTTGAGGTCGCGCTTTGCGAGCTCATCCTGAAGTTGGTTGGGGTCAGTGGGAAGGTAACCGAAGGGTCCGAGTTCGATCCAGTGGTAGCCAGAAGCCTGAACCTCATCGAGGAAACGCTCCCAGGGAACCTGGTTGGGGTCATCGGGGAACCAGACGCCCCATGAATCAGGTGCTGTTCCGATACGGATTTGATCATTTGCCATTATTGCTAGTTCCTCTCGGATGCGCCACGACCAAGGTAGTGCTTCTGGGTTTTTTGGATTTCTTCGTACTCAGCACGTGCCTTCTTGGTTGAAGCCAGGGTGGAGGTAGCTGCAACAGGAACATCCCACCAACCTTCACCGTCGGGTGCGTACAAAAGTGGATCACTGTTGATGTGAATCAAGGTGGCGACATTGCTGGCCTTAGCTGCCTTCACGGCAGCGGAGAGGTCAGCAATGGCATTGGTCGTGGGCTCAACGCGAATCACGTTCATGCCGTAGGACTCTGCGTTGGTTGCGAGGTCAATGGGGAGAATTTCGCCCTGCTCAAAGTTGTTACCGTCCTTGTCGTGGGTGCGGTACAGCGTTCCATAACGCTGTGAACCCACGTCTTCGGAAAGGTGACCAATAGAGGCGTAACCGTGGTTCTGAATCAGAACGATGATGAACTTGATGCCTTCGGCAACAGCAGAGACGATCTCAGAGTTCATCATGAGGTAAGAACCGTCACCGACCATGACGATGGAGTCACGAGTCTTGTCTGCTCGGGCAACACCGATACCACCAGCGATTTCATAGCCCATGCAGGAGAAGGCATATTCGACGTGGTAACCCAGGTCGTCACGCACGCGCCATAGTTTGTGCAGGTCGCCCGGAAGCGAACCAGCTGCACAAACCACGACGTCGCGTGGATCAGAGGCTTCCTGAACGGCGCCAATGATCTCGGTCTGACTTGGAAGCACCAAACCGCGGTCTACGAAGGCCTTGTCGACCTCAAAGTCCCATGTTTCCTTCTGACGTGCAGCCTCAGCTGCGTAGTCAGCGGAAATGTGGAAGCCAGAAATAACAGAAGAGAGCTCAATCAGAGATTCACGAGCATCTGCCACAACGGGAAGAACACTACCGTGCTTGAAGGCATCGAAGGAAGCCACGTTGATGTTGATGAAGCGAACATCAGGGTTCTGGAATGCGGTGCGGCTGGCAGCAGTGAAGTCGCTGTAGCGCGTACCAATACCGATGATGAGGTCGGCCTCTGCCGCAAGGCGGTTGGCTGCGGTGGTGCCTGTTGCCCCCACAGCACCCATGTTCTGGGGGTGATCCCAGTTGAGCGAACCTACGCCTGCCTGGCTCATGCCCACAGGAATACCGGTTGCTTCGACGAATTCACGCAGAGCATCTGCAGCGCTGGAGTAGATGACACCACCACCGGCAACGATGAATGGACGCTGGGCAGACGCAATCTGACGTGCAACTTCTGCCATCAGACCTGCATCTGGACGTGGACGGCGAATGTGCCATTCACGGTCTGCCAAGAACTCGGCAGGAACATCGATGACTTCAGCCTGAACATCCTCAGGAAGAGCAATGGTGACCGCACCGGTCTCCACAGGGTCTGTCAGCACACGCATCGCGCCGAGGGCAGCAGAGAACAGCTGCTCGGGACGGTGAACACGGTCAAAGAAACGAGAGAGCGGCTTGAACGCATCGTTCACACTCATGCTGGCGTCGTGAGGAAGCTCAAGCTGCTGCAGTACAGGGTCAGAGACGCGTGTGGCGAAGGTGTCCGAAGGAAGCAAGAGCACAGGAAGTCGGTTGGTCGTTGCCACGGCAGCGCCGGTGAGCATGTTGGTGGCACCGGGGCCCACAGAGGCTGCACACGCGAAGGTAGAACGACGACGAGTCATACGCGAGTAGGCAATAGATTCGTGAACCATGCCCTGCTCGTTACGAGCTTGGTAATAGGGCATGAGTTCTGGCTCGTCGACGGAGAACTGCTTGAGTGCCTGGCCAATACCTGCCACGTTGCCGTGACCGAAGATGCCAAAAGTGCCCGCGATGGTGCGCTCACGGTAGTCACCATCAACGGTGAACTGGTGACCTAAGAATTCAACCAGTGCCTGGCTGACGGTCATGCGACGGGTAGTCATTGCGGTTCCTTTCGGGTGGTGCTTTAAGCCGTGTAGGGAAGTCGGGTGTCGATCTCTTGACCGTTCCAGGTCTCGCGGATCCACGCATGAGCGGGGTCATCCCTGATCTGCCAGACCCGATCAGGGTCTGGGCCAGCCATCACGTTGAGGTAGTAGAGGTCATATCCCGGTGCTGCCACGCAAGGTCCGTGCCAACCGTGGGGAACCAAAGCAATGTCGCCTGAGTGAACCTCTTCGAGAGTGTCGATGGGACCAGCTGCGGAAGCATAGGTGCGCATGTAACCGAAAGGCTCTGCGGCGGCAGGTGCATCCAGTCCCTTGGCAGTTGCCGTTTCGAAGTAGTAGATCTCTTCGAGGTGAGACTCGTGACCGGGGATGTGCTCGTCGTGCTTGTGAGGAGGGTAGCTGGACCAGTTCTCTGCGGGAGTAATGACTTCGCAGACAATCAGGCGGTCAGCTGCCAATGCTTGGGGGGTGCCAAAGTTGTGAACCTGGCGACTCGACCGACCGGCCCCACGGAGTTCAACTGGCACCCCCTCAGCAGAGATGTAGGCCACAGGAAAATACTTCTCTGTGGGCGCTTCAGCAACGGCGACGCGGCCAGTGCCGGAGATTTCAGCATCAGTGCCCGTAGGCAGGTAAAGAACGTCAGTTGGACCGTGGAATACGGACTTTCGTCCAGCGAGGACCTGGGTGTGAGAACCAGGGTCATCAGAGAGCTGGTAGGTCACGGTAAAGGAACCAGACAGTGGAACGATGATGCGTTCCACTGCAGCTGCTTCCAACGGAACGGAAGTACTGGCAAGTTCTGCCACGCGAATGCCGGTGTATTTCCAACCGTCAATAGTCTTGTCGACGACTGATTCCCAGCCATCGCGGGCCAGCGAGGTGCGCTCAAAGAACCAGTCACCACTGTTTGTGTGTGTCATGTTCTTCAAGCTCCTCGTTGAGTAAAGTTCCTGGCCGGGCGGAGACGACGCCCGGCCAGGGTTGTCTAACTAGTTCTGGGGGAAGCCCAGGTTGATGCCACCGTGGCTGGGGTCAAGCCAGCGACTAGTGATGGCCTTGCCACGAGTGAAGAAGTGAACGCCTTCAGCACCGTGAGCCTTAGTGTCTCCAAACAGTGAGTTCTTCCACCCACCGAAGGAGAAGTACGCCACAGGAACGGGGATGGGCACGTTGATGCCGATCATGCCGACTTCGATTTCGTTCTGGAAGCGACGAGCAGCACCACCATCGTTTGTGAAGATCGCGGTTCCATTACCGAAAGCACCGTTGTTGATCAGTTCAACACCCTCGTCGTAGCTCTTGACGCGAACGACAGAGAGGACGGGTCCGAAGATTTCCTCGGTGTAAACCTTGGACGAGGTAGGAACGTTGTCGATCAGGGTGGGGCCGAGCCAGAAACCGTTGTCAGCACCATCGAAAGTGTCGTTGCGGCCGTCGTGAACAACAGTTGCACCATCTTCGATAGCGATATCGATGTAGGAAGCGACCTTGTCACGGTGAACCTTGGTAACCAAGGGACCCATGTCACAGTTGCGACGGCCATCACCGGTGGTGAGCTTGCCCATACGAGCCATGATCTTCTCAATCAGTGCATCAGCCACAGGCTCCACAGCGACAATTACGGAGATGGCCATGCAACGCTCACCAGCAGAACCGAAACCTGCGTTGATAGCGGAGTCAGCAACCAGCTCGAGGTCAGCATCGGGCAGAACCAACATGTGGTTCTTCGCTCCACCAAGAGCCTGAACGCGCTTGCCGTTCTTGGCTGCGGTTTCGTAAATGTACTGAGCAATAGGAGTCGACCCCACGAAGGAGATCGCCTGAACTGCAGAGTGCTCGAGCAGACCGTCAACGGATTCCTTGTCACCGTTCAAAACGTTGAAGACACCATCAGGAAGACCGGCTTCCTTGAACAGCTTGGCCATCCAGATCGCGGCAGTGGGGTCCTTCTCCGAAGGCTTCAGCACAACAGTGTTACCTGCAGCAATCGCAACAGGGAAGAACCACATAGGAACCATGGCGGGGAAGTTGAAGGGAGAAATCACACCAACAACGCCCAGAGGCTGGCGAGTGGAGTAGACGTCAACACCGGTGGAGGCGTTTTCGGAATACTCACCCTTGAGCATCTGGTTCAAACCACAGGCAAATTCAACAACTTCCTGGCCACGAGTGATTTCACCCATTGCGTCAGAGAGAACCTTGCCGTGCTCGGAGGTGATGATCTCTGCAAGTTCACCCTTGCGCTCATTGAGCAGCTCACGGAACTTGAAGATGATCTGCTGTCGCTTTGCCAGTGACTGGTCACGCCATGCGGGGAAAGCCGCAGCAGCAGATTCAATTGCTGCCTTGATTTCTGCTTGGTTAGCGAGGGCTACCTCCTTGGTGATTTCACCAAGAGCGGGGTCATAAACAGGTGCGGTGCGACCAGAGGTGCTGACAACTTCAGCGCCATCAATCCAGTGGCCAACTACGGGAAGAGTAGACATTGATCTTCTTTCGTGAGGGGTTTTCTAAAAGAACTTAAGAACCGTGAACCAGTGCGGCAGCGGTGTCGATGGCGGAGGCTACGTCTCCGTCGGCGGGGTAAAGCAGGCTACGACCAACAACCAGTCCGCGCACTCCGGGGAGTGCAAGGGCTGCCGCCCATGCGGCGAAGGTTTCTTCTGCATCGCCATTGGGATCTCCTCCGAGAAGGAGTGTTGGAAGTGTTGTCGAAGCCATCACGCGTTCCATTTCCGGAACAACGGGAAGCTTGAGCCATGAGTAAGCGCTGGAGTTACCCAGACCTGACGCAATGGCAATCGACAGGATGACCGCATCGGGTGAGAGGTCATTCACAATCTTGCCATCTACCCACTCGCTCATAAAGGGTTCGAGCATGATGGGGAGCTCTGCGTCTGCAGCATCAGACACTGCTAATGCAGTTGCTTCGAGTGTGTCGACAGAACCAGAATCCTGGAGATTGATTCGAACTAGGTTCTTTGCGAAGTCGAGACCAGATTCAACAATGCCGTCCACGTCATAGGCGGTGTAACGGTCATCCATCTCGAAGGATGCGCCCTTGAGCCCACCACGGTTCATGGAACCGACCACGATCTTGTCATCAAGAAGGCCCAGCAGAGCGAGGTCTTCAATGATGTCGGGGGTGCCAAGAACTCCGTCTACACCTGGGCGAGAAAGTGCGAGTGCCAAGCGCTCGAGCAAAACGTTGCGGTCTGCCATGGCGGTGTCATTCTTGCCAACACCGAGGGCACCACGTGCAGGGTGGTCAGCAGCAACAATGAAGAGCTTTCCGTCGCCACGCAGGAGTTCACGACGCTGACGGTTAGCCAGAACTTCGGCAATTTTGCCAGGGTTTTCTGCACGAACCTTGCGCAGTGAGTCTAAATCGATGGTGCTCATGCGCCAATCTCCTTCAGAATTGCTTCCACCTCTGCCGTCGTTGGCATGGCGGTTGAACATTCGCGGCGGCTCGCCACCACAGCGCCTGCCACGTTGGCAAAGCGCAAGATCTTCTCGAGGCCCCAACCTTGGAGCAGGCCGTAACAGAGTGCACCACCGAAGCTGTCCCCAGCACCGAGACCGTTGATCACGTCAACGAAATAGGGAGGAACCTCTACCGTCTCATCCTTGGTCTTAGCCAGTACACCCTTGGGGCCTTGCTTCACAATGGCGAGCTCAATGCCGCGCTCAAGCAGAGCATCTGCAGCGCGGTGTGGCTCGGTCTCGCCGACAGCAACTTCGCACTCTTCCTTGTTGCCCACAGCAACTGTGACGTTCTCAAGTGCCTTAGCGACCTGAACGGATGCGTTTTCGGGGTTTTTCCAGAACATGGGCCGGTAGTCCAAGTCGAGGATGGTCAATGGCTTGCGGCCACGTGCCTCCCAGGCAGCAAAGTGTGCCGTGCGGCTGGGCTCTTCAGACAGACCAGTCACTGTAGACCAGTAGATCTTGGCGTTCGCAATAGCGTCCAGGTCCAGCTCATTGGCCTTGATCACGAGGTCAGGAGCGATGGGATCGCGGTAGAAGTAAAGGGGGAAGTCATCTGGTGGGAAGATTTCGCAGAACACAACGGGGGTGTTGAGACCCTCAACGCCAGAGACGAATTCGTCACTCACGCCAAGGCGGCGCAGCTCTTCGTGAACGTACTTACCAAAGGGGTCGTTACCGGTGCGGGTAATCACAGCAGACTTGAGGCCGTGACGAGCAGCAGCTACAGCAACGTTGGTAGCAGAGCCACCGAGGTATTTGCCGAAGGTTTCAACCTTCTCGAGGCCAACGCCATCTTGGAGTGGGTATATGTCAATACCTACGCGACCGATGGTGATGACATCGAACGGGGTTTTAGATGCGGCGGTCATACTGCGATGTACAACTTTCTCAAGAGGGCTGGAAATAAATCTGTTAGCTCTAACGTACATATGTTAGGACATATTGACAAGTCTGACATTACGCGGGCTTAAACGCGAGCGCAACACAGAAATGTCCCCCGGTACTGAGACACTGTGAGGATGGAGTCTTCACTGTTTCTCATCCTCGGTTTGATTGCCGGAATTGTTGCCGGAATTGCAATTGGCTGGGGCTTGCGTGCACGCAAATCTCTCCCCAGCGATGCAGGTGACCTCGCTGTGCGCGCTGCTACTGCCGAAGCTCGCGTCACCGGTAAAGAGGAGCAGATCCAGACTCTGGAGCGCATGCTCAGCGAACTGCGCGAAGTCAGCGAGCGCAAGCAGGAAGACGAAGCAGCACGTGCTCGAGAAGAGCACAAAGTTCTTGAAGCCCTAGCCCCTGTCAAAGAAACCCTGCAGGCGATGCAAACCAAGGTCAACGACCTAGAAAATCAGCGCCAGGAACAGTATGGCCAGATTGCCCAGCAGCTAACCCAGTCACGCCAGTTTGGCGAAGAATTGCGCGCAACCACCCAGTCACTCGCCTCAGCTCTGAGCTCCAACAGTGTTCGTGGCACCTGGGGTGAAGCACAGCTTCGCCGCTTGGTCGAAGTTGCCGGCCTGACCGCCCACGTGGACTTTGATACTCAAACCACTATGAAGACAGATGGTGGAACCATCCGCCCTGACATGGTGATAAACCTTCCCGGCGGCAAGACCATTGTCATTGACGCCAAGGTGCCCTTCAACTCCTATCTCGAGGCAAGCCAGATCCCTATCACCGCAACTGGTGAAGAGGCAGCTCGTCGCAAGACCCTGATGGACGCTCACGTGAAAGCTGTCCGCTCCCACGTGGACGCTCTGAGCTCCAAGAGCTACTGGAGCGGCTTCGATTTCAGCCCAGAATTTGTTCTGGCTTTCATTCCCAGCGAATCGCTCCTTGCTTCCGCACTCGAGGCAGACCCCACTCTTCTGGACTATGCCTTTGGCAAGCGCGTTGCGCTGGCCTCTCCTGTGAACCTGTGGGCAGTGCTCAAGACCGTGTCCTACACCTGGCAACAGCAGGTCGTTACTGACGAAGCTAAGAAGCTCTTCGACTTGGGAATCGAGCTCTACTCACGCCTCAGCACCATGACCAAGCACACCGAGGACCTGCGTAAGGCGATAGAGAACACCGTCAAGCACTACAACGGTTTCATCTCCTCGCTCGAGACGCGTGTGCTCTCCACGGCTCGTAAGTTCCCTGGTATTGACCCCACCAAGATCCTTCCTGAAGGAATTGAAGTTCACGATGCCCCCAAACCACTCACTGCCGGGGAACTCGTTGATCCTGAGAACAACACCCTCTCCAGCTAATGACATGATGGGAACGTGAGTTCACCATCAGCTAACGCGCCCCGTGCCTTATTGGCAGGGCGCGTTTTAGCGTTTGCGGGTATCGCACTCGTGGCCTTCAGCATGCGTGCCGCTGTTGCTGGTCTGTCCCCGCTGATTCCGATCATTGGCCAGACCTACGAGCTAAACACGGCCGCCATTGCGTTGCTGGGATCCATTGCCCCCTTGAGCTTCGCCGCTGGCGGGGTCTTCACCCCACGCATTGAGAAGCGCATAGGCCTTGAGCGCACACTGATCTTGGCTTTAGTTCTCATGATTCTGGGGCACGTCATTCGTGCTGCATCAGTCAACTGGCAGACCTTGGCTGTGGGAACGCTTTCAGCGCTGGTGGGCATGGGCTTTGCCAATGTGGCCATGCCTCCGGTTGTGCGCAAATACTTCCCAGATCGCGTCAGCATGATGACCTCGGTATACATGTCCATCATGTCGATCAGCGCTTTCCTTCCGGCGCTGGTGGCTGTTCCTGTGGCGGATGCCATTGGTTGGCGAGGTTCCCTCTTGCAATGGGCCGTCATTGCCACCATCGCTCTGATTCCCTGGATTCTGGAATACCGTTCTCATCGCAAGGACTCCTCGTTTGATGCCCCCGAGGAATCTCCGCAGGTGCGCAAGATTCATCCCTGGCGCTCCCCCACTGCCTGGGCAGTGGGAACCGTCCTCGCGGTCTCTTCCATCACCGGCTATGCCATGTATGCATGGATGCCGGTCATTCTCATTGATATTGCCGGGGTTACCCCGGCACAAAGTGGAGCCCTATTGGCGCTCTTTGCCGGCATTGGTTTGCCGCTGGCCTTCGTGACCCCAGGCTTAGCTAAGCGCATGGGAAAGCATGTGCACTGGCTTGTCACCTTGGGCAGTGCCTTTTTTGTTGTGGGCTATCTCGGGCTTTTGCTTTCCCCCACACACGGCACCTGGATTTGGGTTGCCATCGTGGGAACGGGATGTTTGGAATTCCCACTGGCGCTGGTTTTGGTGAACCTGCGCACCGAAAGCGTGCGGAGCTCCATGGCGCTCAGTGGATTTGCTCAGATCGTGGCGTATCTGTGCGCAGCAATGGCACCGCCCCTGATGGGCATGCTTTACAGCAGCACCAATGACTGGACCGTCGTTCTGACGACCCTCATGATCGTCTCTGTTGCAGCAAATATTCCTGCCGCACTGATTCTGCGTCGAAACCGCATGGTTGACGCAGAACTTGCTCTGAAGTCTTAGACCTCGAGCCAGCGGTCAGCGCGGTAGTCGGCCTGAACGCGGCGGATGGTGCCGGAGCGGCCACGAAGAATGATGCTGTCGGTGCGGATGATCGGACCCTTGCGGCGAACACCCTCCACCAGACCGCCATCAGTCACACCGGTGGCAACAAAGAAGGTGTTGTCGCTGGTGACGAGTGAGTCCTGGTCATAAACGTGGTCAAACTTGAGGCCTGCGTCGAGACCCTTCTGCTTCTCGTCATCATCCTTAGGAGCCAAGATGGTCTGGATCATGCCGCCGAGTGCCTTCATGGCACACGCGGTGACCACACCTTCAGGGCTGCCACCGATTCCCACACACATGTCGATGCGTGATTCGTAACGTGCAGCGTTGATGCCACCTGCGACGTCACCATCGAGAAGAAGACGAGTACCAGCACCGGCGTCACGGATCTCCTGGATCAGGTCCATGTGACGGGGACGGTCCAGCACGGCAACGCGGATATCTCCGACATTGCGACCGGTTGCCTTGGCGAGCGCACGGATGTTCTCACCAATGGGCTTACGGATGTCGACAACACCGATGCCCTCAGGGCCGGTGGCAATCTTGTTCATGTAAAAGACAGAGGAGGCATCCAGCATGGTGCCGCGGTCCGAGACCGCAATGACGGAGACCGCATTCTGGCGGCCTGCAGCCGTCAGGCTGGTGCCGTCGATGGGGTCTACGGCGATGTCACAGGCAGGGCCACGACCGTTACCAACGTGCTCCCCGTTGAACAGCATGGGAGCTTCGTCCTTCTCGCCCTCACCGATGACGATGACGCCGTCAAAGTTCACGGTGGCAAGGAATGCGCGCATGGCGTCAACAGCAGCCTTGTCAGCTGCGTTCTTGTCGCCATGGCCGATGAAAGGCACTGCGCGGATAGCAGCAGCTTCGGTGGCACGCACCAGCTCCATACCAAGGTTGCGATCAGGGTGAAGGTTCAGGATTCCGGTGTTTGTCGTAGTCACGCTCTCAGCCTAGGCGTCGACGCGCGTCACTCCCCAGTCGACGGGCGTAATACTCACGTATTCGTTTCGTTCATACCCGAATCACGCTCACCAGAGGGCTGGTTAGACTAGAAGAGCGCTTTCCCTTTACATTCGCGCCACAAATCTAGGAGATGTCATGCCCGTCGCAACCCCGGAACAGTATGCAGAAATGCTCGACAAGGCAAAGGCCAAGGGCTTTGCATACCCCGCGTTCAACGTTTCGAGCTCACAGACGCTCAACGCTGTTCTTCAGGGACTGACCGAGGCCGGTTCTGACGGCATCATCCAGGTCACCACTGGTGGTGCTGACTACTTTGCAGGTCACACCGTCAAGGCACGTGCAACCGGTGCACTCGCATTCGCGAAGTTTGCTCACGAAGTAGCAAAGAGCTACCCCATCACCGTGGCACTTCACACCGACCACTGCCCCAAGAACGCTCTCGATGACTTCGTTCTTCCCCTCATCGCCGCAAGCGAAGAAGAGGTCAAGGCCGGCCGCAACCCCATCTTCCAGTCACACATGTGGGACGGTTCTGCTGTTCCTCTGGCTGAGAACCTTGAGATCGCTCAGATGATGTTGGCCAAGACCAAGAACATCAACGCCATCCTCGAGGTTGAAATCGGTGTTGTCGGTGGCGAGGAAGACGGCGTCTCTCACGACATCAACGACAGCCTGTACACCACCATCGAAGACGGCATCAAGACCGTGGAGGCTCTGGGCCTCGGCGAGAACGGCCGCTACATGGCAGCCATGACCTTCGGTAACGTGCACGGTGTTTACAAGCCCGGTAACGTCAAGCTTCGCCCCGAACTCCTCAAGGAGATCCAGGAAGGCGTTGCAGCTAAGTTCGGTACCGCAGCAAAGCCTTTCGACCTCGTATTCCACGGTGGTTCTGGTTCAACTGACGCAGAGATCGCTGAAGCTGTTGCCAATGGTGTTATCAAGATGAACGTCGACACCGACACCCAGTACGCCTTCACCCGTTCTGTTGCAGACACCATGTTCCGCAACTACGACGGTGTGCTCAAGGTTGATGGCGAAATGGGTAACAAGAAGATCTATGACCCCCGCGCATGGGGCAAGCTCGCTGAGACCGCTATGGCAGCTCGCGTTGGCCAGGCTACTCAGCAGCTCGGTTCTGCTGGTCACTCCGGAAAGTAAGAACCCTCTCCATGGCAGAAACACCTGAGACCACGCCTGCTTCCGACAAGGAAGACAAGGCGACTTCGGTGTCCCCTGCCGCAAAGAACAAGAACGACAACAACGAATCGAAGCAGGCTCCGACTCCCCTCACTCCTGAGGAGAAGAAGGAGCGGAGCCTTGCTCTCGATCGTTTCATCACCTGGGGTTTGATCTTTGTTGCTGTGTTCTCGGTCTTCTCCGGCCTTGGCGACTACATCAACCCTCGCGCCTCGATGAACCTGCTCTATGACGAGCTGAACACCCTGAACCCTGACTTCAACCTGGGCACGTTCGAGAACATCACCTTTGCTGTTCAAATGGGCTGGGTTGCCGTCACCATTCAAGCCATTGTTCTGGCTATGGTGGTCTGGGTTTCTCGTCAGCGCATGAAGGCGAAGAAGTTCTCCTGGTGGATTCCAGTATTGGGTGCCGTTATCTCTAACGCACTGTCCACAGCCTGCATCTTTATTGCGCTGTTCTCAGACCCTGGCTTCCAAGAGGGAATCAATTCCCTCATCAACGCCGGAAAGTAATTCAGCGTCGTTCGCAGAAAAGGTACTTACTTTCCTGGGTAGACAATCGCTTTGAGCTGACCGGCTGTCTTGCCTGCATTCAGGGCTTCCTCAACTTCGTCGAGCCCGAACTTACCTGTGACGAGAATGTCCAAGTCCACCTTGCCACTGGACACCATCTCAATAGCGGTCGGCCAGGTGTTGGTGTAACGGAAGACACCGCTGATCCAGATCTCGCGGTTTTGAATGAAGGAGATGGGGAGGCTGTATTCGTCGTGTCCGCCACCGACCAAGATGACACGACCTGCTGGGCGCACTGCCAAGATGCCACCCTGTACGGCAGCAGGAGCACCGGAAGCATCAATGAAAGCATCTACTTCAAGCCCAGCGAGCTCATCGACACGAGGATCTAATGCCTGCGTTGCACCGTGCTGAAGCGCAAACTCACGACGGTCTTCTGCCACATCAGTGATGATGACTTCTGCAGCGCCGAGTGCACGAGCAGTCTGAGCAACAATGACACCGATAGGACCAGCACCGGCAATAAGAACTCGGCTACCCTTGCCTACTTCAGCACGTTCACACGCCCAAATACCCACCGAGAGGGGCTCCATCAACGCAGCTGCCTCAAAGGAGACGCTGTCAGGGATCTCGAAGGCAAACTTCGACTGGATAGTGACGTATTCACAGAAAGCGCCATCGATGGGAGGGGTTGCATAGAACTCGATATCGGGGCAGAGGTTGTAACGGCCAGCGTTGCACTGGAAGCAGTCGCCGCAGGGTCGCTGTGGTTCAACAGCTACTCGCTGGCCAACACGAGAAGGATTTACATCTGAGCCCACAGCTGCGATGACACCGGAAAGCTCGTGTCCCAAGATCAGAGGCTTCTCGACAACGTAGGGGCCAATCTTGCCGTGAGCGTAGTAGTGAACATCGCTCCCGCAGACGCCGACTGCTTCCACCCGAACAAGTACTTCATCAGCACGAACCTCAGGCACCGGAATCGTCTCAACAGCTAATTCGCCCTGCTTCTTCAGAAACGATGCCTTCATCTGGGTAGTCATGATGTTCTCTTACTTGTTGGTGTGGATGGTGAGGTCGAACTGAATTAGCGGGTGTAGCTGGAAACGGTCTCGTGTGCCCCGCGAGTGAAGAGCGATTCAAGTGCTGCGAGATAGGGAACAGTGAACTTCTCGTTCTCGCTCAAGTTGCCAAAGAGGTGTTTGTTCTGGATGAATGCAAGTGGATTCTCACGCTGCGAGAGCGCAATAGGGATGAGCTCGTCCTTGAGTGGGTCAACCACGTTGATGGGCTCCCCCTGTTCGTCAACACCTTCGGCATAGCGAGCCCAGCTGGCCACAATGGCAGCAGAGAGAGTGACGTCTCCGTCCTGAGCAAGCTGATCGTGGATCACAGGAACAAGCCACTTAGGGATGCGGTCAGAAGACTCAGCACACAAGCGAACTAATGTGTCGCGCACCTCAGGGTTTGAGAAGCGCTCAATGAGCATGTGCTTGTAGGCAGTGAGGTCGATCCCGGGTACAGGGCGAAGGGTTGGAGTCGCTTCGTTATCCATGTAGGCCAGGAGGAATTTTGCAATGGCAGGGTCGGCAAGCGCTTCATGAGCAAAGCGATAACCACTGAGGTATCCAAAATAGGTGAGGCCTTGGTGGCTGGCATTGAGTAAACGTAGCTTCATCAGCTCGTAGGGCTCAACATCTTCGACGAGCTGAACGCCCGCATCCTCAAATGGTGGTCGGCCCATGGTGAAGTGGTCTTCAATAACCCACTGGAAGAAAGGCTCAGCGACAACAGGCCAGGAGTCACTCAGACCGGTGAGTTCTGCCACTTCAGCAATGTCCTCCGGAGCAGTTACTGGAGTAATGCGGTCGACCATGGAGTTGGGGAATGCGACATTTTGCTCGATCCACTCACCCAATTCAGCGTCTTTGAGCTTGGCAAAAGCAACGAACATCTCTTGAGCCACATGACCATTGCCCTGGATGTTGTCACAGGAAAGAACGGTGAACGCGGGTATCCCACGTTCACGCCGACGACGCAGAGCTTCGGTCACAAAACCGAATGCGGTGGAGGGAATTGCGCCATCGAGGAGATCGGATGCAACGGCAGGCGTGGAGGCCATAAATTCGCCCGTTACGCGATCAAAGTTGTATCCACCCTCGGTGATGGTCAGTGAGACGATTCGCGTCTCAGGGTCTGCCATCTTTTCGATAACGGCTTCTGGGTCATCGGGAGCAAACATGTACTCACGAATGGAGCCAATAATGGAGGGCTCTCGGACACCATCAGGGTGCTTGAGAACGAGTGTGTAGAGGCAATCTTGTTCGGCGAAGACATCGCGGAGTTTCTTGTCTCCATCAAGTAGGCCGACCCCGCAAATGCCCCAGTCAAGCGCCTTGTTCTCATTCATCAACCGATCGAGTGTCATCGCCATGTGTGAGCGATGGAATCCACCCACACCAAAGTGAACGATTCCAGTCTTGACAGCATCAAGGTCGTATCCAGGAATTGGGACCCCTGCCTTAATTAAGGAGAGGGTTCGCTTATTGAGGGTCGTCATGATCTGTTCGTGTTTTCTAGTCTCGTGTTACTTCACAGCGCCCATAGCAAGACCGCGAACGAGCTGCTTTTGAGCAGCCCATCCAGCGATGATCACGGGGAGAACAGCGATGGTGGAAGCCGCGGAAAGAACAGCGAGGAACTGTCCGCGACCATCTACGAAGCTGGCCAAGAATGGTGGGGTTGTGCGAGCAGTGTCCGTGGTCAACAGCAGTGCCATGAAGTATTCGTTCCAGGAGAAGATGAAACAAATCAGGGCCACTGCCGCAATACCGGGGACCACGATGGGCAAGACAACCTTAACCAACTCAGTGCGGAAGTTCGCACCATCAATCTGTGCCGCTTCAATTATTTCCATGGGTACTTCATTGAAGAAGGAACGCATCATCCAGACAGCAATGGGGAGGTTCATTGCGGCATAGAGGAAGGTGAGAGCTGTGATGTTATCCAGCAGACCCATGAACTTCAGAATAAAGAAGATAGGAAGAATCGATGCTGCCACAGGCATGAAGCGTGTGGAGATAAAGAAGAACAGGGAGTCTTGAACCTTTTTCACCGGGCGAATACTCAAGGCATATGCCGCGGGGATAGCTAGTAACAAGACAATGAGTGTCGAAGCGATGCTGGAAGTAAAGGAGTTCAGAAGGAAGGAACCCATGCCACGGTCAAACACAATCTGAAACTGATCCAGTGTGGGCGTGAAAAAGAACTTCGGCGGAATCGATGCTGCATCAGCTTCAGACTTGAATGCCGTCATAAACATCCACGCAATGGGGAAGAAGAACAGCAGGACCAAGATCCAGGTGATGGTGGTAGTCAGCCCACTCTTGAAACGACGCATCAGCGGTCTCCTCCGTTCATGAATACCTTGAACAGAGTTCGAAGGGCGATTGTGGCAACAAGAATCGTGATGAACACGGTAACAACACCGAAGGCAGCCGCCTGGCCCACATCTAGACCAATAAAAGCGCGTTCATAGAGCAGGTAGGACAGCGTCTTTGTTCCACCTGTTCCCTTAGTCATAATCGCAATGGGGTCGAAGACTTGAAGCAACATGATGGAGCCCAACAGGGTTGCAATCTCGATGTATTGGCGCATGTGGGGCAAGGTAATCCACTGGAAGGTGCGAATGGGGCCTGAGCCATCAACTGAAGCTGCTTCGAGGACATCTTTACTCTGGCTCTGCAGACCAGCCAACAGAATCAGCATCATGAAGGGGGTGAACTGCCAGGTCAACAGCATGATGATGGTGACGGCAGGAAGATCTGTGTTCCATGCCACTGGAGGAAGGCCGAGGGTTGTCAACGCGAAGTTGACCATACCGACGTTGGCATCCAGCATGGACCACTTCCAGATCAGCGCTGCCGCGGCAGGCATGATCAAGAAGGGGGTAATGAGAAGTGTGCGGGCAATTGCCTGACCGGGGAATTTGCGGTCGAGAAGAATGGCGAATCCCAGACCAAACAACAGTGACAGGACGACAGAGGATCCTGTAATGAGCACTGTTGCGCCAAGGGAAGAGAGGAAGTCTGGGCCAGTGAACACCGTCACGTAGTTGGCGAACCAGTTGAAGCCAACCTCGTTGGGGTAGAGCTGGTTCCAATTGAGCATCGAGAAGTAGATCGTGACCAAGAAGGGGATCTGGGTCAGGACCAAGGCGAAGATCAGTGCGGGGAGGATGAGCGAACGCGAAAGTCGAACTTTCTTCTTCTCTGCTTGTCCAACCGGTGGCACTGCTTGTGCGCCTGGCTTCTGAACGATGGTCGTCATGGATTTTCTTTCTCGTCGTTGAGTGGTGGGAACCCAGGGCCGGCCTACAAGTAGACCGACCCCGGGCTGAGTTGCCTAAGAAGTATTACTTCTTGTGCGCGTCTCCAGCCTTCTGAGCGATCTCCTGGCCCTTGTTCAGAGCGTCAGCGACCGAGATGCGGCCTGCGATTGCGTCAGCTACAAGCTGAGCAACCTGGTTTCCAACATCCTGGAACTCAGGAATGGTTACGTACTGGATACCAACCCATGGCTGTGGGTTAACACCAGGCTGCGATGGGTTGACCGAGCTCATGACCTCAAGGGTAATGGGCGCGAATGCAGCAGCAGCTTCCTTGTACTCAGGGATTTCGTAGGTTGAGATACGAGCCCCTGGAGGTACGCGGGTCCAGCCGAGAGTCTTACCAACGAGCTGCTGGTAGTCCTTAGAAGTTGCCCACAGAACGAACTTGTCTGCAGCTTCCTTGTTCTTGGAGGACTCGGGAACTGCGAGGTTCCACGACCAAAGCCATCCGGACTCAGCGGTCTTGTAGGTAGGAGCGTGAGCGTAACCCATCTTGCCGGCAACCTTCGAGGTCTTAGCGTCCTCGAGGATCGATGCAGCTACAGATGCGTCGTACCACATAGCGGTCTTACCCTCCTGGAGGAGGTTCAGGCACTCAGTGAACGAGTAGGAAACAGGGTCAGCCTGACCTGCGTTTGCGAGGAGGTCCTTGTAGAAGGTAACTGCCTCGGTGAACTCAGGAGAGTTAACTTGTGCGTTCCAGTCCATGTCATACCAAGAACCACCGAAGGTCTGGACGACAGTGGTCAGTGGAGCGAACAGGTCACCCCAGCCGGGCTTGCCGCGGAGGCAGATGCCCGAGTCAGCGATGCCCTGATCCTTGACAGCCTGAGCTGCGGT
This sequence comes from Aurantimicrobium minutum, assembly GCF_029892845.1. GTDB lineage: Bacteria > Actinomycetota > Actinomycetes > Actinomycetales > Microbacteriaceae > Aurantimicrobium > Aurantimicrobium minutum_B. The sequence goes on along the minus strand of NZ_JARXVT010000001.1, from coordinate 265,698 downwards.
TGCAACTTCCTGCCAGGTTGGGTTGTTAGAGATGGTTACGCCTGCAGCAGCAAGCATTTCCTTGTTATACATCAGGATGGAGGACTCACCGTAGAAAGGCACTGCGTACTGCTTGCCATCTACCGAGAGAGCGTCACGAACGGGAGGAAGAATGTCCTCTACGTCATAAGTCGCGTCAGCCTTGAGCGCAGGAGTGAGGTCCTGCAGCCAGCCGTTTGCGCCCCACTGTGGAACTTCGTATGCACCAACGGTGACGATGTCGTACTGACCAGCACCGGAAGCGACGTCAGCGGTGACAGCGGCACGAAGGTCGCCCTCTTCCATCTGAACGAAGTTAACCTTGATGCTTGGGTTAGCAGACTCGAATTCGCCCTTGAGCTCTTCCATGTCCTTCATCTGTGGGTTGCTTACAGTTGCGAGCGTCAGAGTGACGTCCTGCTTAGCTCCACCAGCACCTGAACAGCCTGTGAGTGCGAGTGCCGAGGTGGCGAGGATCGCGCTCAAAGCAAGTGCACGCTTTTTAGTCAAAAGCATTGATACTCCTTTGTTGTCGTTGCTTATTACTTACTTGGTGTTCGCCGGACCGTCCCGGCTAAGAAAAGTTGCCTTCACCCCGAAAGGGAGAGAGTTGGAAGCCATCACACCAAAGAAGTGAAAGAGTGAAGACAAATTTTCCTGTCTTGAATGTACGTAACAAAGAGCTGAACGCAAACCGAAATCCACCCCCACTGACATGGACTTCTGATACTTTTTTGCCAAAACGAACTAATGCTTTTTTGCACCCCAGCTATGCCCCCACAGCGCACCGTCGAACTTCCGCTTGTTTACTGGGCAAAACGGGGGTAGATTGGTTGTCAACGAGAAGCCAATGGAGGCCCCCTTGAGTGAGCGTGTTATAAAACCGTTACTTTCTGGAGACACTCGTCCAGCCACAATCGCTGAGGAAATCCTCACCCTCAGCCCTTATCGCGAAGTCATACCGCGTCAGCCAAACGAGTCTTTTCGATTCCTCAATCATGACTACCCCAGCGAAATTGCTCGCTGGCAATATCACCCAGAGTTTGAAATCCACCTCATCCGTGAGGGCACAGGAAGCTTCATCATCGGAGATACGGTTGGCGCCTTCACCGCTGGTCAGGTTTATTTGATGGGATCAGGTCTCCCCCACGACTGGATGAGTGACCTTGAACCTGGCCAAGTCATCCGCAATCGTGATGCAGTGATCCAATTCGAACGTGAATGGCTTGCAAAGTGCGCCGAAACCATCCCCGAAATTGCCGACACCCGCCATCTGTTGCAAGAGTCCAGCCGCGGAATTCTCTTCAAGGGCGAAACCGCCGAAAAGGCTGCCGTAGAGATTGAAGCTGTGGGTGAGACCGAGGGCATTGCCCGCATCGCACACCTCATGAATATCTTGGCTTTGATGGCAAACGCCCCCTCGGAGGAAAAAGAACTCATCGCTAACGAGTGGTATACCGAACCCAGTAGCCGCGACGAAGCAACAGCAGCAGATGCCGGCATCGCCTACATCTTCGAGAACTTGCGTTCGAATATCCGCATGTCTGAGGCGGCGCGACTTGCTTCAATGTCAGAGCCAACTTTTTCGAAATACTTCCGCAAAGTCAGCGGCCTGACTTTTAGTGACATGGTGAAAAAGCTTAGAATTGCCCACGCCTGTCGCCTGCTCGAACAGACAGACAAGGCTGTCTCTGCCATAGCGGAAGACTCCGGCTATACCAACTTGGCAAATTTCAACAAGCAGTTCTTAACTGAAGTCGGCATGACTCCGCGTGAATATCGCAACCTCGATGAAGCCGATCGTCCCGGAGCCAAGGTGTTGAGCCTGGGAACAAAAGCTCCGACTTCTTACTAAGAAGCGCGCTTCGGGCGCAGTTCTTTCGGCAGCGAGAAGATGAGGTCTTCTTCAGCGGTCTTCACTTCTTGGATGTCCGTGAATCCACCAGAAGCAAGTACTTCAAGCACGTCCTGAACGAGTTCTTCCGGAACAGAAGCGCCGCTGGTGACTCCAACCGAAGAGACGCCTTCGAACCATTCCTGCTTGATTTCATCAGCGAAATCCACGCGGTAAGAAGCCTTGGCGCCGTATTCGAGGGCAACTTCAACCAAGCGCACCGAGTTCGAGGAGTTCGCAGATCCGACCACAATCACGAGATCCGAATCAGCAGCGACCTTCTTGATAGCAACCTGGCGGTTCTGAGTGGCATAGCAAATGTCATCGCTGGGGGGATCTTGCAGGTTGGGGAAGCGCTCACGCAGCAGGCGAACGGTTTCCATGGTCTCGTCCACGCTGAGCGTGGTCTGAGACAACCAGACAACCTTGTTGGGGTCCTTGACCTCGATGTGAGGAACGGCGTGAGGACCATCCACGATGGTGACGTGGTCCGGGGCTTCGCCCGCGGTTCCTTCGACTTCTTCGTGGCCTTCGTGCCCAATGAGCAAAATTTCAAAGTCGTCACGAGCAAAACGCACGGCTTCACGGTGAACCTTGGTCACCAGCGGACAGGTGGCATCGATGGCCTGCATGTTGCGAGCTTCAGCTTCGGCCACCACCGCTGGTGAAACACCGTGAGCAGAGAAAACGAGGTGTGAACCTTCGGGGACTTCGTCAACCTCGTCGACGAAGATCGCACCTGCTTCTTCGAGGGTGGTCACGACGTGCTTGTTGTGAACAATTTCCTTGCGCACATACACAGGTGCACCAAAAGACTCGAGAGCCTTTTCCACGGTGATGACCGCGCGGTCAACACCAGCGCAGTAGCCGCGAGGAGAAGCGAGAAGGACGCGCTTGGGCTCGGGGGAAGGAAGTTCCACCAGAGTCATCTTGGGGCGGGGGACGCGGGGCATGCCCAGACCAATATTCGTTGCGCTCACAGCTTCAAGTGTAGGCGACTGAAGGTGAGGTTTGTCCGGAGTCTCGACTACCGTAGAAGGTATGAGTGAAGAGGCATCGACCCCGGAAGATCCGTGGCCCATTGCTGCCCTCACCAGCAAGCTCAAGGCGTATCTAGATCGCCTCGGTTTGGTCTGGGTTGAGGGTGAAATTACTCAGTGGGATCAACGCTCCTCTGGCATCTTTGGCAAGCTCAAAGACCTCACTGAAGACTCCACCATGGGCTTCACTATCTGGTCCAATGCCCGCACCAAGATGCCAGATGACATCAAGCAGGGTGACCGCGTCATCGCGCTGGTAAAGGTCGACTTCTGGAAGAAGAACGGAAACCTTGGCCTCAACATCTTGGAGCTGCGTCATGTTGGTCTGGGTGACCTTCTTGAGAAACTGGAGCGCTTGCGCGCGCAGCTCGCCAAAGAAGGTCTCTTCGATGCGGATCGCAAGGTTCCGCTCCCGTTCCTCCCCCAGTGCATTGGTCTGATTACCGGGCAAGACTCGGACGCCGAGAAGGACGTTCTCAAGAACGCGCATTTGCGCTGGCCTCAGGTTGAGTTCAAGGTCATCCACACCAAGGTGCAGGGGGACCAAACCGTCCCAGAGGTCATTGCCGCTATTCAGAAGCTCGATGCAGACCCTGAAGTGGATGTCATCATCGTGGCCCGTGGTGGTGGTGACTTCCAGAACCTGCTCCCCTTCAGCGATGAAAAGCTGGTTCGCGTTGCCGCAGCCTGTGTCACTCCCCTGGTCAGTGCCATCGGCCATGAGGCCGATGCACCGCTTCTGGATAACGTGGCCGACCTTCGTGCCTCCACGCCGACCGATGCCGCCAAGCGAGTAGTCCCTGATGTGGGAGAAGAGTTGGCACGCGTTGCCGATGCGCGCAGTCGCATCAACAACCGCGTGACGTCATTCCTCACCGGCGAGCTCGACCGCCTCGAGACATTGCGTTCAAGGCCCGTCCTGGCAGATGCGGACTGGATCATCACAACTCGTGCTGAAGAGATCGTGCGGAACGTTCAACGAGGCTCTGACCTGGTTGAACGCGCCCTGCACAACGCAGCTCAGGAAACCTTGTCGCTGAAGACCCAACTGCGAGCGCTCTCACCCCAGCAGACCCTCGATCGAGGCTATGCGATTGCTGTATTGCCAAATGGCAAGGTTGCACGCTCCGCCAAGGATGCGCCTGCGAAAACAGAATTTGCTCTCACCCTCGCGAAGGGCACTATCGACGCGGTTTCGGCCGGTCCACGGAAGGTAGAATCGTAACTATGGCAGCACCAGTAGATGTCTCGAAGCTCAGCTACGAAGACGCACGTAATGAACTCGTTGCTGTTGTTTCTCAGCTAGAGCAGGGAAGCCCCACTCTGGAAGAGACTCTGGCTCTCTGGGAACGTGGCGAAGCACTAGCCAAGCGCTGTGAAGAATGGCTTGTTGGCGCCAAAGAGCGCCTTAACGCTGCGCGTGCCGGACTAGACACAGGCGCTGCCGCCGAATGAGCAAAAAGCCCAAGATTGTTGCCGAGCTAGGTCGTCCTGAGACACCAGCAGAAACTGCTGCTCGCAGGGCAGAAAACTCCAGGCTCTATAAATCTCGCAAGACCATCAACAACCTGGTCTATTCACTTTTGGTGACGGTTGGTTTGGTCGCAGTGATTTACTTCGCGGTCCCCCGCGCAGAGGGTGAACCCAACTGGCAAGTCGACTACGTTTCACAGTCTGAGATCGCCTCAAAATCTCTGGGTGAAGAACTTCTGGTTCCCGCCATGCCTGAGCAGTGGCGTGCGAACGCAGCGGAGCTGCGTAACGCCACCAACGGTCAGGTCACCAGCTGGTATATCGGCTTCATTACCCCCAGCGATAAGTTCATTGCGTTCAACGAAGCTTTCGACGCGAACGAAACCTGGGTTTCGAACGAACTTAAGGATTACCCCGCCACCGGTGAAATCACCATTGATGGCCAGGTCTGGACCGAGTATGACAATCGCTCCATGAATGACGCAGGAAACGTCCAGTATGCATTGGTAACTTCTTCTGGGCGTTCGACTGTTGTTCTCTTTGGCACCGCAGACAACGCAGAATTTCTCCAACTAGCTACTTCGATCACGGCAGACCTGAGGAGCGCGCAATGACCAAGACCACCCCCGCTAAGGCCTGGGAAGAGATGACCCGTGGTAACGAACGCTTCGTTACAGGCGCTCCCGCTCACCCTCGTCAGGACGTTGACCGTCGCGCAGAACTCGTAGCCGCCCAGCGCCCCATGTCAGCACTTTTTGGATGCTCTGACTCCCGTCTCGCTGCTGAAATCATCTTCGATAAGGGACTCGGCGACCTGTTCGTGGTTCGTAACGCAGGTCAGATCATCTCTGATTCAGTGGTTGGTTCGTTGGAATATGCCGTCAGCGTTCTAGAGGTTCCCCTCATCGTTGTCCTCGGTCACGACAACTGTGGTGCGGTCAACGGTGCCATCAACATGTTGGGACCGGATGCCAATCCGCTTCCACCCCACATTGAATCCCTTGTTTCTCGCATCGTTCCGGCCATCCGACGCGTTGCGGGCAAAGCAGGACTCTTTGCACCTGATGGCTCGCTAGATCCCCAAGCAGTTGATGCTCTCGAGGTTGGTCGCGAACACCTGCGCGACACCATCGCGGAGCTCATGGAAAGTTCAGAACTCATCACACAGGCCATTGCCGAGGGAAACCTCGCCATCGTGGGCGCGAACTACCGACTCGGTCAGGGTCGTGTGCAGCCTGACGTCGTGGTCGGCGACATCGGCATCTAAGAACCTTCGCTCCATCTCACCACCACAGCAAGGACGCTCATGGCTCAGAACACAGATTTCCGCATTGAGCACGACACGATGGGTGAGGTGCTGGTGCCTATCAACGCGCTCTACGGCGCTCAAACCCAGCGCGCAGTCGAGAACTTCCCCATTTCGGGAACAACTCTTGAGCCTGCCCATATCGCTGCACTAGCCCAAATCAAGAAGTCGGCGGCTCTCGCTAATGCAGAGCTGGGTGTTCTCAATCAGAAGATTGCGGACTCCATCGCCTGGGCTGCAGATCAGGTCATTACGGGTAAGTATGACGACCAGTTCCCCATTGATATCTATCAAACAGGTTCAGGCACCAGCTCGAACATGAACATGAACGAGGTGTTGGCCACCCTCGCCTCAGGCAAGCTCAAGAAACCCGTTCACCCCAACGACCACGTGAACTGCTCACAGTCCTCGAACGACGTGTTCCCCACCTCTGTTCACGTGGCTGTGACCAGTGCGCTACTGAAAGATCTCATTCCTTCTCTCGACTATCTCGCGAAATCACTCGAGAAGAAGGCGAAGAAGTGGGCCACCGTGGTGAAGTCCGGTCGCACCCACCTCATGGATGCCACCCCGGTCACCCTGGGTCAGGAATTCGGTGGCTATGCAGCCCAGATTCGTCTCGGTATTGAACGCATCAAGGCTGCATTGCCTCGTATTGCCGAGGTTCCTCTGGGTGGCACGGCCGTGGGAACAGGAATCAACACCCCCAAGGGATTCCCCCAACTCGTGATCAAGAAGCTGGCTAAAGAAACCAAGCTGCCCATCACTGAAGCCCGCGACCACTTTGAGGCGCAGGCCAACCGGGATGGTTTGGTTGAAGCATCGGGTGTCCTGCGCACCATCGCGGTGTCACTCACCAAGATCTGTAATGACATTCGCTGGATGGGTTCTGGCCCCAACACGGGCTTGGCAGAGATTCACATCCCGGACCTGCAGCCAGGTTCATCGATTATGCCCGGCAAGGTCAACCCTGTTGTTCCTGAAGCTGTCCTCATGGTCTGCATGAAGGTCATCGGCAACGATGCTGCTGTGGTGATGGGTGGAGCTTCTGGTTTGTTCGAGCTCAACGTGGCGATCCCTGTGATGGGCAGCTCCGTGCTGGAGTCCATCCGCTTGCTTTCCTCGTCTTCGCGCATCCTGGCCGACAAGACCATCAACGGTCTTGAAGCAAATGTGAAGCGGGCTCGTGCCATGGCAGAGTCCAGCCCGTCCATCGTGACGCCGCTCAACAAATACATTGGCTACGAAGCTGCCGCCAAGATTGCCAAGCATGCGGTCGCCACCGGCAAGACCATCCGAGAAGCCACCATTGAGCTGGGTTACGTCGATGGCAAGAAGCTCACCCTTGAACAGCTCGACACTGCACTTGATGTGCTGTCGATGACTCACCCCTAAGACTCAGGATTCTCATGAAATACACCAACCTCCGCGACCTCACCGTCTCTCGTATTGGTCTCGGCTGCATGGGCATGTCTCACCTCTTCACGGGTAAGGACCAGCCCGATGAGGTTCACATCGCCACCATTCACCGCGCTCTCGAGCTCGGAGTGACGTTCTTCGACACAGCTGAGATTTATGGCCCCATGAAGAATGAAATCCTTGTGGGTAAAGCTTTGAAGGGTCGCCGTGACGACGTTGTCGTGGCAACCAAGTTCGGCATGATGACCGGCGAGGGTACTGAACGCAAGCTTGGCTTTGACAGCACCCCCGCCAACATTCGATACGCAGTTGAACAGTCACTTAAGCGTCTCGACATGGACTACATCGATCTCTACTACCAACACCGCATTGACAAGAATGTGCCCATCGAAGACGTCATTGGCACACTCAAGGAACTCATCGACGAAGGCAAGATAGGCCACATTGGCCTCTCCGAAGCTGGTCAAGCCAACATTCGCAAGGCAAACGCAGTCCACCCCATCACTGCTCTGCAGTCGGAATATTCCCTGTGGACCAGAGACGGCGAAGATGGGACTCTGGACCTGCTTGCAGAACTCGGTATTGGCTTTGTTCCCTATTCGCCACTCAGCCGAGGCATGCTCAGTGGCAAGATCACCACACTCGACAAATTTGATGACGATGACTGGCGCCTGACCAACCCTCGCTTCCAGCCCGACGCTTTCGAGAAGAACCTCGATATCTTGCGAGAAGTTGAGACCATTGCTTCCGAAGTGGGCTGCACCCCAGCACAGTTGGCACTGGCTTGGCTCCTCGCCAAGGGTGCCGACTGGTCTCCGATTCCTGGAACTGTGCGCATCAGCCACCTCGAGGAAGACATTGCCTCGGTCGACGTGGTGCTTACCTCTGAACAAGTTGCACGACTCGACAAGGTGACACAGCCCATTGGCGGACACCATTCTGATGCGCAAATGAAGACACTGGATCGCGAGGTTTAGTCATGACTCGTATTGCAGTTATCGGAGCCAGCGACGCTGGCTTACGTCTCGGCGTCGCACTCCAGAGTGCAGGTGCTGAGGTAGTGGGTTTCGATCTGGCCCCCGCAGAGTTCCTTCCCATCCCACTGGCCACCAGCCTCGAGGAGGCAGCCGCAGCTGATGTGGTGCTGAACTTCAGTGCACCACAGCTTGCCGAAAAGACTTCACAAGAAATTGCTCCCCTGCTGAAAGCGGGAGCAATTTATGCAGATCATTCAGCCGGAACCCCCGAGCAGAAGAATAGAATCTCTGGCCTGTTTGCTAATGGCGTTTATGCAGACGTGGCTCTTTCGCCAACTGGCGCACTAGAAGCAGCTGGAACTGGCGCTCAGGCCCTGTCTGATGTTCTGGCACCACTCGGGACGAATGTTTCTGTAGTTTCCGCTGTTCCCGGAGACGCTGCTGCCCGCACTCTGATCAGAACCCTCATGATCAATGGTGTGGCTGAAGTTGTTGCGGACACTTTGTGGGCTGCCGAGAGCCTCGGTATTGAAGACTGGGCATGGCAGGACATCAAGGACCAGTTCACTGCCCTCAACGGCGATGCCGCTCAAGCACTGATTGACGACACCGCTCACAACTTCAAGCGCCACCAGATGGCAATGCAGGACGTTGTTGAACTACTGGCAGGTAGTGGCTATGACAGCACCATGATTGCACCTATCCAGTTCACCCATGGCCGCATCATGCACGGCAAGAAGATTCCGTTCAGTCGACCTAAAGGATGAATGTCAGCCCATCGTGATAACATGATTTTTATCACGACCGGTTCCGCTTCTGAAAAGAAGTCCAGGGCCGGTCTTTTTACAAAAATTCGGAATGAATGTGTCAGAAACTAAACCTTTTAAGTCGTACTCAGAGTTAGCCCAAATTCTCATTGAACGTGGAATGCAAATTGGCGATGCTGAGTCTGCCGAGGGCTTTCTGGCGAGAGTCGGCTATTACTCACTTAGCGGGTACTCTCGCGTTTTCCTTGCTAAGAATGGCGAAGGCAATGAGACCAATAACTTCCAAAATGGCACTAACCTCGACCAGGTCAAAGCATTATGGGAATTCGATAACAGACTGAGAAGCGCAACATTCGCATTACTTCAGAATGTCGAAACTTATATTCGAGCATTACTTGGCCATTGGCTTGGTGAAATAGACCCTCTCGTTTACAAGAAGCCCAGTCTTCTCAACATCGATTCAGTATCTGAATACAATCGTTGGATTGAGAAGCTCAATCGTCAAATTAGAGATTCGCGAGAAAGCTTTATTGTTCACCACCGTGAAAATCGAGATTCCAAAGTTCCAATTTGGGTAGCTGTTGATGTCCTGGATTGGGGTGGGCTTTCATATCTCTACAGCTTCAGTCCGGCATCTGTTAGGGCTAAAGTTGCCGAAACATTCGGAATTACTGGACCTCAATTGAAAACTTGGCTTCGGGCGCTTAACGTCGTACGAAACACATGCGCCCATCATGGTCGTTTTTACAACCGTTACTACTCGCTAACCCCTAAGTTACCGAGGGATGGGTCACAAGCCACGTTCGCTTCGATTGCAGATACGAAAGACAGCACTTTTGCGATGTTGACAATTCTTCAACATCTAGCGCTTCAAACCCAGGGAGCTAATCTTCGATTATTACCGACCGTTTTAGAAAGCTTTCCGAGTCAAAGCGGTAGAACAATCGAAGATACAGGCGCGCCAGTCGACTGGAAAGAATTACCTCTCTGGGTCTAATAGAAAGAATCCCCGCACAAGTGCGGGGATTCTTTGTCGTGCCTGGAAGCGAGAGGTAGTTCCTAGTAGTCGAGCTGCTGCTGGAGCGCGTCGAGCACGATGTAGCAGGGAAGGACCTGAGCAACGCTGGCGTTGGGCTCACGGCCTTCCTTGATGGCGGCTACGAACTCACGGTCCTGGAGCTCAATACCGTTCATGGAGACGTCCACGTTGGAGACGTCGATGACTTCTTCCTTGCCGGTGACGAGGTCGTCATAGCGCGCGATGTAGGTGTCGGTGTCACCGATGTAGCGGAAGAAGGTTCCCAAAGGACCGTCGTTGTTGAACGAGAGCGAGAGGGTGCAGATCTTTCCCGTTTCAGTGGCCAGCTGGATGGACATGTCCATCGCAATGCCGAGCTCAGGGTGCTTGGGTCCCTGGATGGCATTAGCCTTCACGATCTTTTCACCGGTCTGGTACTGGAACAGGTCCACTGTGTGAGCTGCGTGGTGCCAGAGCAGGTGGTCAGTCCACGAGCGGGGCTGACCGAGAGCGTTCATGTTGGTGCGGCGGAAGAAGTAGGTCTGCACGTCCATCTGCTGGATGTTGAATTCACCGGCAGTGATCTTGTTGTGAACGTACTGGTGAGAAGGGTTGAAACGGCGGGTGTGACCAGCCATGGCAATCAAACCGGTTTCCTTCTGCACGTCCACGATGTCCTGAACGCCACGCAAGTTATCTGCCATGGGGATTTCCACCATCACGTGCTTGCCCGCACGCAGAGCCTCGATGGTCTGGTCATGGTGCATCTGTGTGGGGGTGGCCAGAATCACACCATCAAGGTCTGGCTGGGCCAAAAGCTCGGTGTAGCTGTCGAAGCCCTTGTCTGCGCCATACTTCTCAGCGATTTCATCGGCCACGTTTTGGCGGCTGTGAGCAACGTATTTGATGTTGGCATCAGGAATGTTGGCCAATGCATCTAAGTGCTTCTGACCGAAGGCACCCAGGCCAACAACAGCGATATTGACAGTCATGTTTAGTCTTCCTTGGGGGTGAGAATCAGGTGGCCAACAGAAGTGTTGGAAGCAGGGACGTGGTTGAAACGGTAGACCTCGTTGACCTGGTCACCGAGAGCACCGCGCATGATGAGCCACATAATGAGCTCCACACCTTCTGAGCCAGCTTCGATCATGTATTCGAGGTGTGGCTTGTATTGGAGTACTTCAGGCTGGTTGATCAGGTCATCCATGAACTGGATGTCCCAGGGCAGGTTAATCAGACCTGCACGAGCACCCTGGATCTGGTGGCTCATGCCACCAGTTCCCCAGATCTCGACCTTGAGGTCACCCTCAAACTGTTCAACAGCACGCTTGATGGCCTTACCGAGCGCCAAGCAGCGCTCACCAGAGGGCTGCGGGTTCATTACGACGTTGACAGGCAACGGAATGACCTTGGTGGGCCACTTGTCAGGCGTGCCATACATCAAAGACATGGGCACGGTCAGACCATGGTCAACCTCAAGCACGTTGAGGATGGTCATATCGAAGTCATCCATGATGAGTGAGGCACCCAGGTGGGTGGCTAGCTCAGGTGCACCTTCAACAACAGGCACTGGACGTGGGCCATAGCCCTCGTCGCAGATGGCGAAGCTGTCTGCGATGCCGAGTGCGAAGGTGGGCATGATTTCCATGCCGAAGTAGGACGCGTGGTCGTTGTAAACGATGATGGCGACATCTGCGGGGTTGTCTTTTGCCCACTGCTTGGAGAATTCGTAGCCATCGAACATGGGCTTCCAGTAGGCGTCCTGCGTCTTGCCGGAGTCCAAAGCGTGACCCACTGCAGGAACGTGACTGGTTGCAATACCCGCAACAATCTTCGCCATTATGCTTCGCCTCGTTCCTTCTTTGAGCGCCAGCCTTCGATGTTGCGGCCGCCGTTAATCATCATTTGCTGATATTCCTCAGTGTTCATATCTGTCATGGTGCTGACGGCCTGAACATAGGAGAGGCCTTCTGCAGCAAAAATCTTAGAGAGGAAGTAGACGTTGCCTCCGAGGTCCAGCATGCGCTGAAAATCGCGGTCAATAACAGCCTGCTTCTGCTCGTCAGTCATGTCCCATTCAGCGAGATAAGCAGGACCGTCAGCGAGGAAACGCTCACGGTTCTTGGCATCACGCAGGCTCATGCAGAACTGGTTGAGGTGAAAACCTTCACGGGCTGACTCAATCGTGAAGATGGTCGTGCCAGGAATGTCCTTGAACTGCTCAAAGTCGGGCTTCATGATTAGCTCCAGTAGAGGTTGTTGGGGTTGGTAACAAGTAATTTGGTCTGCAGTTCAGGGGTGACTGCAATGGAAGGAACGTAGTCAACCAGAATGCCGTCGTCCGGCATCTCCGTCTTCATGTTGGGGTGTGGCCAGTCTGTACCCCAGAGAACACGGTCAGGGAATTCTTCGACGATCTTTTTGGCGAAGGGCACCACGTCCAGGTATTCAGGAGAACCGCTCTTGGTCAAACGGTCAGGGCAGCTGACCTTGCACCAGACGTCGGTGTTTCCACGCATGAAGTTCAGGAACATCTCGAATTCTTCGTTGTCCACGGGCTTAGTCACATCGGGACGCCCCATGTGGTCAATCACGAGAGGAATATTCAACGAGTTGAAGAAGTCCATCTTCTCCCCCAGATCAGCAGGCTCGAAGTAGAGCACCACGTGCCATCCCAGAGGACGGATCTTCTCAATGATCTCGCGGTAGTAGTCATCAGGTTTGGGATCAACCAGGCGCTTGACGTAGTTGAAGCGCACTCCGCGCACACCCAAGTCATGCATACGCTGCAGTTCTTCAGCTGTGACGTCAGGCTTCACGGTGACAACACCGCGAGCCTTGCCATTGGCTCGCTCGAGAACATCGAGCAGAGCTGAGTTATCCGAACCGTGGCAGGTTGCCTGCACAACAACGTTCTTTTCAAAGCCGAGAAAGTCACGAAGTGCAAAGAGCTGTTCCCAGCTGGCATCGCAGGGAGTGTATTTGCGCTCTGGAGCGAACGGGAAGGTGTCCCCAGGACCAAAGACGTGACAGTGCGCATCTACGGCACCAGCTGGCACATGGAACTTTGGCTTGCTGGGGTTGGGGTGCCAGTCGAGCCAGTCGGCATCCTTCACAAATGCGCTCACAGTCCACGCTCCGTCAGCTTGGCGTCCAGGCGAGGAAAGACGGTGCGCGCGTTCTTGGAGAAGATGTTGGTGCGTTCTTCTTCCGAGATCTTCGCGGCGTCGATGTAACGCTTGGTGTCATCGAAGTACTGGCCAGTCTGAGGGTCGATGCCGCGGACAGCACCGATCATTTCTGAACCAAAAAGTACGTTCTTGTTGTCAATGACATCAACCAACAGGTCAATACCGGGCTGGTGATAGACGCAGGTGTCGAAGAACACGTTGTTCATGAGGTGAGTGTCCACGCTGGGCTGCTTGAGCATGTCTGCCAGTCCGCGGTAACGACCCCAGTGGTAAGGAACAGCTCCACCACCGTGAGGAATGATAAATCGCAGTGTGGGGAAGTCGCCGAAAAGGTTGCCCTGAAGCAGCTGCATGAACGCTGTGGTGTCTGCGTTCATGTAGTGAGCACCGGTGGCGTGGAAGTTGTGGTTGCAAGATGCAGACACGTGAATCATGGCGGGAACGTCGAGTTCGACCATCTTCTCGTAGAGCGGGTACCAGAACTTGTCAGTCAAAGGAACTGTCTGCCACTGGCCACCAGAAGGATCAGGGTTCAGGTTCACACCAATGAAACCGAGCTCATTGACGCAACGCTCCATTTCCTTGATGGTTTCCGTTAGGTCAGCACCGGGAGATTGGGGCAGCTGAGCAACTCCAATGAAGTCTTCGGGGAACAGGTCAACGACGCGTTTGATCAAGTTGTTACATGCCACAGTCCATTCGAGGCTGATGCGCTGGTCTCCTTCGTGGTGACCCATCGCAGAAGCACGAGGGGAAAAGATAGTGAGGTCCGAGCCGCGCTCCTTGATGAGCTTGAGCTGGTTCTGCTCAATGGTCTCGCGAATGATCTCATCCGAGATTTCGGGGTATTCAGGGCTGGGCTGACCTGCTGCATAGGCTGCAAGCTGGTCAATGCGCCACTGGTTGTGAAGCTCGGGAGCCGTTGTGTAGTGGCCGTGAATATCGATGATCATGCGTTGTTCTCCCAAGCAGATTCGAGGACATAAATAGAACCCGACATAAGCATGCGGGCGGTGCGCAACAGCGCAGACTTCGTGACTACAGGTGATCCAGAGGAGTTATCGACTTCCATCTGGACAGTGAAGAACCCGGTGGGGTGTTCCACTTCAACCTCGAGGCTGGACCCCACAGCATCCAGACCAGCAATTTGGGCAGCAACGCTGCCCTCCAGCATGCAAGCGGTGGCAACGGAGACAGCACCCAGAACACCGATGCTTTCGTGCACGCGGTGAGGAATGAAGGTGCGAGTAGAGAGAAGGCCACCGTCTCGAGCTGGAGCCAGCAGGCTCATCTTGGGCACGGTCTTGTTGGTGACATCCCCGAGGTTCATCAGTGGCCCTACAGCCAAACGAATCTCTTCCACGCGAGCCTTGAGCTCCGCATTCGCTTCGAGCTCGGCAGGAGTCTCGTAACCGGTGATGCCCAAGTCAGAGGCATTCAGGCAGACAACAGGCATGCCGTTATCGATGCAGGTCACTTGCACACCCAGAACTTCGTCCACGACATTGCCGGTGGGAAGCAGTGCGCCACAGCTGGATCCCGCAACGTCTTCGAAGTTGATGTTGATGGGTGCGTGGGTTCCGGGAACACCGTCAATGCGGGCAGTACCGGCGTAGTTGACGACTCCGCCAGGAGTCTCCACGAACGCCGTTGCCTTGGAGTCGGTGTTCTCCATGTAAATGGCGACCGGGGTCACGCCGTCTGCCGCGGGAACAAGCCCCTTTTCAATGGCAAAGGGACCCACACCGGCCAAGATGTTGCCGCAGTTCTGCTGGTCGCTGACTTCAGCACGATCTGGCCAGACCTGGAGGAATAGATAGTCCACGTCGATGCCGTCGCATTCTGACTTGCTCACCACGGCAACCTTGGAGGTCAGCGGGTGGCCGCCACCCATGCCGTCGATCTCGCGCACATCAGGGGAACCCATCGCTGCGAGCAAGAAAGTGTCCCGGGCAGCACGATCTGCTGGCAAGTCGCTTGCCAGAAAATACAGCCCCTTCGAAGTTCCTCCGCGCATAACGGAGCAAGGAACTGCTACTTGAGAGTTATTCACCCGCGTAGTCCTCGTAGACGAGACCCTTTACAGAAAGCTTGTCACGCATGTTGTAAATGTCGAGACCGAGTTCTCCAGTTGCCAGGCGTGTGCGCTTGCCCGCTTCCATGGCTTCGCGCTCCTGAGCAGCCTTGAGAACCTTTTCGGCGTCTTCGCGCTTGACCAAGCACACACCATCAATGTCAGCAACAATCACGTCGCCGGGGCGAACCAGCTGGTCTGCCATCAGAATCGGTGTCTGCACGTTTGCAATGGTTTCCTTGACGGTGCCCTGCGAGCTAATGGTCTTTGACCAGACGGGGAATCCCATCTCGGTCAACGTCGCGACGTCGCGAACACCAGCGTCGATAACTAGACCACGAACACCGTGAGCCATCAAGCTTTCTGCGAGCAGGTCACCGAGGTAACCGTCGTCGCAGGGGCTGGTGGGGGTGACGATGAGGATGTCACCAGGCTGTGCTTGTTCAACAGCAACGTGGATCATCCAGTTGTCGCCAGGAGCAACTTCACAGGTGAGAGCGTTACCCGCAATCATGGCGGGGAAGATAGGGCGAAGACGACGGTTCAGTAGACCGATACGGCCCTGAGCCTCGTGCACGGTGGCAGATCCGAGAGCGGCAAGGCCGTCCACAATCTCAAGTGGGGTTCGTGGTGTTCCTCGAACGACGCGTGCCATGATTCTCCTTCGAAATTGCGCAAATATGCCTGTTCCTAGACAACTGCATTTCAGAGGAGAAAACCAAGGAGCCTTCCGGATAGTGGAAGGGCAATATCCGGGTGCTTAGGTGCTCGCCTGTAGGCGAGCAGCGTCACCCAGGCCGGCTTCAACCAGCTTCTTGGACAATGCCGCTCCCGTGACCTGCATGACGGGCACCAACTTGCCCAGGTCACGACCATCGCTGGGCGCCACAATACCCAGTGCGGCGATGACATTGCCGCCCTTGCCTCGCAAGGGCACAGCAATGGAAACCGCACCTTCCGCGAGCTCTTCCTGGGTCTTGGCAAAGCCCTGAACCTTGATGGTCTTCAACTGAGTTTCGAGAACCCCTGGGTCTGTAATGGTCTGGTCGGTGAAACGATCAAGAGAATTCAGAACTGCTTTCTGCAGTTCCGCGTCACCATGCGCCAGCAACACTTTTCCCACTCCTGTGGCGTGAAGAGCAAGCCTAGAACCCGGCTTACTCATGACTTCTAGGGTTCTAGAGCCCGCAATGCGCTCCACAATCAAACAGCGCAACCCATCCAGCACGGCAATCTGGACGGCATCGTTGTGGAGTTGGTAGACGTCTTCCATATAGGGCAGCGCGACTTCACGGAGGTCAGAGTGAACTGATGCCAACAGGCCCAGGCGCCAAATCTTGCTGCCGATTTCATAGTCCCCATCAGAGCCGCGAACTAGAGCGTTCTGCTTCTCCAACTCGTGCACCAAACGGTGAACGGTGGTCAGAGGGAGATCAGCACGACGCGAGATGGAGGCAAGTGACTGTCTGCGATGCTTCACATCGAATGTGTCCAACACAGCGAGCGCGCGACCAGTCACGGTGCGGGTCGGAACGCTCTTCTCGGTCACCATTCCAGCCTAGGTTGAAATTTCGGCCAGTGCCTTACGGAGTTGGAGCTCGAAGTGCGGCACATCTAATTCAATCGTGCCTTGGACGAGTTCTAAATCGAGCAGTGAATACCCATGAGAAATTCTGTTTCTCATTGATTTCATATGGCGCCAATCATCACTGAAATATGTTTCTCGAAGCACAGTGCTTGTGTGAGAAATTGTCTCTAACGCAGCAGCAAGTCTCATATTCACAGCATCAGATATGGTCGGATCTTCAAAAGGCCCCTGTGCCAGGTGGTACTTCAACATATCTAAATGATTCAATGCGTCCAGGACTAGTTCCTCATCGGTCCTACTCACAGAGGGACCGCTTCCCCCAGCACACGATCACGAAGAAAAGGTCTGAGGCTTTTCTCTCCAACAACATCTACTTCGACTCCTAACAATTCGCCGAGTGCGAATTCCAGGCGAACGATACCCATAAGGGTGACACCCTTATCGAAAGTTACTAACAGGTCAATATCTGAGCCTTCATGCTCCTTGCCAGTCACAACACTTCCGAAGACTTTGAGGTCCCGAGCCCCATGAGACTTCGCAATCTTGATGACCTCACTGCGGTGCTGGCGAAGTTTCTTTCCCAAAGGCGTTTGCCCATGGAAACGAACCAGTCTCGAAACCTCCGGTTGACTTCTGCCCACAGCAGTAGCAATGTCTCGCTGACTCAGGCCCGCCTTGATTCCCGCCCGAACCGCATCCACCAAGATCTTCCTCGACCTGGCATAGAGCAGGTCAGCAGCGCGGGCTTCAGCCTGCAGCTGTTCGACAGTTGAAACGGTAGACATATAGCAAATGCTATCAGTTATACACAATCATAGATAGAGCACTATCCACATGGAACTCCGGAGGTACTAGTGACCGTCGAGTTCGGCCGCAATCGAGGCTGCAGCATCTGTCAGCGTCGATACCAAGCGGTTGGTATCAAGCCTGTTCAAGTGCACAATCACGCCTACAGCTGCCACACAACGCCCGTTGCGCATGATGGGAACCGCAATAGAACCGCTTCCCCGTGTCATCTCTTGGCGAGTAATGGAATAACCGTTCTTTCGCACATCCGCTAGATCCCTACGGAGTGCATCAGGTTGAGTAATCGATTGAGGCGTTGGCTTGGGGAGAGGTTGGGCCAAGTATTGCTCGATGGCTTTCTCTGATTGATACGCCAACAACACCTTTCCCACACCTGTGGTGTGGAGAGGAAGGTGGCCACCAGCACGGCTGATGGTGGGGATGCTTCTCTCCCCCACCAGGCGGTCAACATAAAGTGCCTGTCCGCGGTCAAGCACGGCCAGAGTGACGTTCTCCCCAGTCTCTTCATAGAGACGAGCCAGAGTAGGAAGTGCGCTTTCGCGCAGGCGCTCACTCAAGGGAGCGTGTTGCGCGATGGTCCAGAGCTTGGTGCCAACCCGAAACTTGCGGTCACTTCCCTTACTCAAGAACCCACCAGCTTCAAGAGTTCCGACAATGCGGTGGCAGGTAGACATAGGAAGCTTGGTCAGCTCAGCGATTTGAGTCAGCGTCAAGGCACTGTGCTTGGGATCAAAGCAACTGAGGATCTCCATGGCGCGCTCCAGCAGCGCCGTGGGGGCACCACTTTCGACTCGTGCAGGGCTCATGAGTTGCTCCAATCAGAAACTTCCATCCCATGAAACTTTAGTCTTGTTGGCGCCTTCCGCATAAGCCTGAATAGACCTAGACGTTCACCGCTATCGAAAAGGTTCAATGATGACCACAACAATCCGCACTCAGGTCGGCATTTTGGGCGCAGGCCCCGCAGGCTTGCAGCTCGCTCACCTCCTCCAGCGCGCAGGCATCGACTCTGTCGTGATCGACGGCCGCAGCCGCGAAGACATCGAAGGAACCGTCAAGGCCGGCATCCTGGAATCCCCCGCAGTTGAGGTGTTGGTCGAAACCGGCGTTGTTTCTCGCGACTATGTCGAGACCATGCGTCACGACGGCGTTGAGTTCCACTTTGATGGTCACGCACACCGCTTCGACTTCCCCAAGCTCACCGGTAAGGGTGTCTACCTCTACCCCCAGCACGAAGTGCTGAAGGACCAGATCAAGGCACGTGTTGCTGCTGGTGTGACTCCCTTGTTCGAGCACCTCGCTGACAAGGTCGTGGATGGACCCAATGGCCCCATGATCGTGGGCAAAACAGTGAACGGCGAAGCATTCGAAATCTCCGCAGACTTCGTTATTGGTGCTGACGGTTCAATGAGCATTGCTCGTGAATACGTCACCGGTGACCGCTTCAGCGGTATGGCCCGTGAATACCCCTTCGGTTGGTACGGCATCCTCGTGGAAGCACCACCAAGCTCCGAAGAACTCATTTACAGCCGCTCTGAAGAAGGCTTCGTGCTCATCTCCACCCGTGATGAGAACATCCAGCGCATGTACTTCCAGTGCGATCCCAACATGGATGTCAACGCTGTTACTGACGAGCAGATCTGGGACAAGCTCCAGGCAGGCGTTTCCAACGCTGAGCTCAAGCGCGGCCCCATCTTCCGTAAGGACGTTCTCAAGTTCCGCAGCTACGTCCACGACAGCCTGCGCAAGAACAAAGTCTTCCTCATGGGCGACGCAGCACACACTGTTCCCCCCACCGGAGCTAAGGGCCTCAACCTCGCATTTAGCGATGTTCTGTGGCTCAACCGCGCACTGCGCGAGTACTACCGCTCTGGTTCCGAGAAGTTCTTGGACACCTACCAGGAAGACGCTCTCAAGCGCATCTGGAAGGCCACCAACTACTCCTACATGATGACCACCATGCTTCACATCGCACCCGATGCTACCGAGTTCGACAAGAAGCGTCAGGTTGCTGACCTTTACTCGTTCACTGAGTCTGAGGCAGGCCAGACCTACATTGCCGAAGGCTATGTGGGTTGGGACTACAGCGCAGACGACTGGCGCTAAAGAACAGCTATAAACTTCGAGGCCCCCACACCAGCAGGTTGGGGGCCTCGAACTGTTTAAGAGTTTTAGCTCAAGCCCAATAAACGCAGGGCATTTTCACGCATAATCAAGGGACGAACTTCATCCTTGAATGGCGCATTCTCAAAATCACTCATCCAGCGATCTGGGGTGAGCAGAGGGTAGTCAGATCCGAAGAGAACCTTGTTCCGGAGCAACGAGTTTGCCTGACGAACGAGAGCCTCGGGGAAGTACTTGGGTGACCATCCAGAAAGGTCTATCCAGGTGTTGGCCTTGTGAGTGGCAACGGCAATTGCTTCGTCCTGCCACGGCACGGAAGGGTGAGCCATGATGATCTGGAGTTCAGGAAACTTTGCGGCAACTTCATCGAGCAGTAGGGGGTTAGACAGCCCAATAACCATGCCTGAACCACCTGGGGTTCCGGCTCCGATACCTGTCTGGCCGGTGTGAAAGAGAGCAGGGACTCCTGCTTCTTGGAGTACTTCATAGATCGGAAAGACAGACTCGTCATTGGGCGCAAAGTTCTGCACAGTGGGGTGGAACTTGAAGCCCTTGACCCCTGCGTCACCAATGAGCTTCTTAGCGGTTTCCACGGCCTTATTTGGCTGGAGAGGGTCTACTGAACCAAAGGGAATGAGCACGTCATTGTTCTTGGCTGCGCCTGCTGCGATTTCGAAGCTGTCAATGGGGTTGTGACCCAAAGCAGTCTGTGCATCCACCGTAAAGACAACAGCGGCCATCTTGCGTTCTCGGTAGTAGTCAGCGACCTCGTCCAGCGTGGGACGTGCTGGCTCGGAGCGGAAGTAGGCCGTTGCTGCTTCGATGAGCTTCTGCGGGAGAGACGTGTGACCGTGCGAGTCAACCTCGATGTGGACGTGCATATCGAGGGCAACGAGGTTCTCGACGTCGAGACCGTATTCATAGCTCATGTCTTCATTATCCTCTGGATGTTTGGCTAGTTCAGTTGCCCACGGGTGGCACTGCCGCATGAGCATGCGGTTTCTTCTTCGGCCAGGCCGCCCACGCTGCCGCCACAAAGGCCAGGCTGGCGCCGATCAAGATCATCACGCCGGTGACCTGGGCGCTGGGGAAGAAGTAGTCCAAGATCAACGCCATGAAGAGCTGGCCCGCAATGGAACCTAGGCCCATCAACAGGACACCAATTTCCCGAACCACGACAGCGGTGATTCCGATGAAGACCACACCAATAGCCCCACCGAGATAGAAGTAAGGCTGAGAAGGCAAAGCCGCAGGCAGTCCAGCAGAGAAAGAATTGAAAGCTGTGGCGATCAACAGCACACCGGTTCCCACCATGAAGTTGAGGAAGGTGGAGGTCAGGGGTGTGCCCGCAATAACCGTCATTCGACCGTTTGCTGCGTCTTGCCAGGCCACGAGAACTCCACACACAAGCGGAAGTAGCAAGGGAAGTAATGATTCTGCAGCGGTGGAGTGGCCAACTAATGACAGCGCAACAGCGCCAATGCCGAGAACAGCACCACCCACACGATTGATACTCAGTGGTTTCTTCCCTGCCGGCCCAATCCCCCACACGTCCAAGAACAATCCGCCCATAGACAAGCCAGCAACAAAGGCAACGGTATAGAGCGCAACACCTGTAATCCCGACGACCAAAGTCTGAGACAGCACATAGGCGGCACCTGCGCTGCCAGCCAGAGTGAACCACGGGGTGATTCCGCCGGCACGAAGAGCGGTAATGAGTTGGCGCCAGCCTTGTTGGCCCTTTTTGTTGAAAGAAATGATGACGAGCAAAATCAAGAAGCCTGAGCCGAAGCTAATCACGCCAGAGAGAAACGCATCTTGGATTTCTTGTGCAAAAGCCCCGTTGATACGCGCTTGACTCGTGCGGAGAACCCCGGCAAGAACAGCTAAAGCAATCGCCACCCACGCAGCCATCAACGGCTTATGCGTGTGGTGAGTCATATCTCTAGGGTAGGCGGTAACTCTTTCTTGTTAACGAAAGTGACCCCGGCCTTGGGGCCAGGGTCACTTCGTCTTTGAGGAGAACTAGTTGGTCACTGTTGCATCAGACGGCAGATCAGAAGGAGTCGGCATCATCTTGCCGCCCTGCATGTCTTCCATGTTGTGCTCGAGGTCACGCATCATGTCGTCCATGTCACCGGGCATCAACATTCCGTCCTGGCCGGGCATGATTTCAACTGGCATTGGGCCACCTTCGAAGCCACCGTCATGACCGCGGTCGAAGCCACCAGCAAGGCTGCCCACGAGGGCAATCCAGATGGCGAAGAAGAAAGTGCCAATGATGATCAGCGCACCGCTGACATAAACAGAGATCTTGGCAGGAAGGTTATTCTTACCTGATTTGTGGGACCAAACCCACGCGACAATACCCATGGCAAGTGCAGGGACTTGGAAGAAGAATGAGAAGACGAGCGCAACGATACCGAGGGTCTGACCTGGGTAAGTGGTGTGAGCTACTTCAGTAACGGTGGGTGCTTCAGTCTTGGGCGCTGCTGCTTTTGCAGCTGCTGCCTTCGATGCTGCGGGCTCTTCAGCTGGATCAAAAGTAGTGGGGGTGGACTTAGCCATCATGTTCTCCAATAAGGGGATGTTGTGTTTCCACGGTATCCAGAGAACCTATGCGTCAGCTGTGAGAAATATAAGAGCTAGCCTAGAGAAATGGCTCACCCTCCCCAGCAAGTTTCCGTCCACGTTCGTGCGTTCATTACGTGGCTGACAATCTTTCCCCTGGTGGCACTGGGGCTGACGTTCCTCATGCCAGCTTTGGGAGACATGCACCCGATCCTCAAAGCACTGATCTTGACCTTGATTGTGGTTCCCCTTGCGGTTTACGTCATCGTCCCCAGGCTTCTGGGCCTCTACGTGAAACTCAGCTCCAAGAAGAGCCAGAAGAACTAACTAGGAAGGGTTGATGCCGAAGGCAACAGCCAACTTCTCGATTTTCTCTGCACGGCCCAAACGAGGCAGGTCACTTCCGTCACGAACCACGCGTCCGCGTGCTTCGAAGTCAGCCAAGAAGGTCCGCGCCCAGGCAACATCAGACTGTGTGGGGCTAATGGCTTCGTTGATGACGGGGATCTGGTCGTGGTTCAAGCAGAGCTTGCCCGTCATGCCAAGTGCGACAGCGTGCTCAGACTTCTCACGCAGGATGCCGTAGCTAGTTCCCACAGTTGGTCCGTCAATTGGCCCGGGCAGGTTTCCAATACGGCTTGCAACAACGAGGCGTGAGCGTGGGTATGCCATGGCGATATCTTCCACGCTGGTGCCAGTGTCGCGGCGGTAGTCGCCGCTGCCGAAAGCGAGGCGGAATGCGCCGCGAGCGCAGGCAATCTCTCTTGCTTCCTCAATACCCAGAGCCGACTCCACGAGTGCAAGCACGCGAGTCTTGCCACCTAAGCGGTCAAAGGTTTCTGTGACGTGTGAGCCGTCTTCGGTCTTAGCGAGCATCACACCGAGAAGACCTGGGATATCACGCAGCTGGTCAATGTCATCTGACCAGAAGTCGGAGGAGCGATCGTTGATGCGAACCCACGCTTCATTGGTTTCCAACCACTTTGCAACCTCATCGCGAGAAGCAGCCTTCTGCGAGGGGTCAACGGCATCTTCGATGTCGAGGACGATCTGATCTGCCTTGGTGGCAGCTGCTGCATCGAACTCTTCGGAATGTGAACCGTTGACGAGCATCCAGGAGCGGGAAATTTCTGCGGAAACCATTCCTCAACCCTACTTCGAGAGGAAGTCAGTAATGTTCTTCGCCATTTCCAGGGGAGATTCCACGACAGCGATGTGAGATGCGCCCGGAATCACAACCAAACTCGCACCGGGAACTTGTTCAGCAATGAAAGCTCCTGCTGAGACGGGTGCGCCCGGGTCAATCTCACCGGAGATAGCTAACACGGGCACGGAAATGCCTGTCAAGAAAGGGCGAGCATCGAAGTTTCCGAGTGCTTCACAGGTCTTGATATAGCTGGCGTCATCTGTGGCGACCACCATGTTCAGAACCTTCTTCACTGCCTCTGGCGACTTAGCGATGAAGTCATCTGAGAACCAGCGAGGTGGAAGCATCGGAACCAGTGAAGCGGTTCCTGAGTTGCTCACCTGAGCAATTCGCTCTGCCCAGCCTTCTGGTCCACCCATATAGGCAGCAGAACACACCACAATCGAGTGCTTGATGCGCTCGGGGTATTTGTGTGCCAATTCGAGTGCGATTGCCCCGGAAACCGAGACGCCCGCATAGTCAAACTTCTCCACCCCAAGCTCATCTGCCTTGGCAACAAGTGCATCTGCGATCTCTTCAAGCGTGTAGGAATCGGAAGGAACTGGAGACTGTCCGTGTCCTGGCATATCGAAGCGCACCACGGAGTACTTCGCTGCCAGTGTGGGCAGCGCTAAATCCCAGAGGTGGGTGTCTGTGCCGAGGGCGTTGCCGAGGAACAAAACATTGTCTGCGCCGGTGAGCTCGGCAACAGGCTTCTCGGAAACAGTAAAGAGGGCAGGAACAGTCATAGCTTCACCTTAGCCAGAGCGGAACTACTTCACTACGTCTTTGAGTGCGGCAACAATGCCATCGAGATCCTCAGGGTGAACCAGGACACCTCGATCAATGGTGTTGCCGGTGTCGATGCCCTGAACAAGGCGTTTCAGAGGAATTTCGAGACGCTTGCCCGTGGCTGTTCGAGGAACGCTGGGAACCCACACGATGACATCGGGAACGTGACGTGGAGAGAGCTCAGTGCGGATGAAGGCCTTAAGTTCCTTCTCGGCCGCGGAGGTGTCCAGGTCTCCTGCAGCAACGGCTAAAAGTGCAAGGACGCCCATGCCACCATCTGGATCTTCGAAGTGGAGCACGAGAGTGTCTTTAAGCTCAGGTCTCGGATCGAGAATCGCATAGAACTCAGCTGTTCCCAAACGAACACCACCACGATTGAGGGTGGCATCACTGCGGCCTGTAATCGCCCAGGTGTTGCGCTCAGTGTGGATTAACCAGTCGCCGTGACGCCACACTCCAGGCCAGGTATCGAAGTAGCTGGCGGAATATCGCTCAAAGTCTTTATCTCCCCAGAAGAAGGCAGGCATCGACGGCAGCGGTGCCACACAAACAAGTTCACCGGGTTCGCCAGATACTTCTTGACCGTCAGGTCCCCAGCTATAGACCGCTGCGCCCAGAGGGCGCACGGCCATTTCGCCTGCATTGACGGGAGAAAGGGGCGAACCACACACAAATCCACTGCAGATATCTGTGCCGCCAGAAGCCGGGGCGAGTTCGAGGTCAGATTTCACCTCGGCATAGACCCAGCCGGCAACATCTGCTGCCAGAGGCGAACCAGAACATTGAATCTCACGAAGGCGAGAAAGGTCCCATGTCTTACCGGGAGTTAGACCTGAGTGCGCACACACAGCCAGGTAGGCAGAACCAGTGGTGAGGTAGGTGGACTTGGTTTCTGCGAGCACGGCCCACTGTGACCATTCCCCATCAAGAGCCGGCCAGCCAGGATCGCCATCCATGATCACCATCGCGGCACCCACGAGAAGGGAGGAGACGCTGAGTGTCCACACCATCCAGCCAGTGGTGGAATACCAGAACGTGCGGTCACGGTTAGAAATATCGAACTGGAGAGCAATGTCTTTGTAGTGCTCCAGAAGTAGTCCTCCGTGGCAGTGCACGATCGCTTTGGGCTTACCGGTGGTGCCAGAGGAGAAGAGGATCACGAGAGGGTGATCAAATGCAACAGCAGCGAACTCGAGCGCGGACGTTTTCGACGTGAACTCTGCATAGGAGGTGACGCCTGCAGGAATCTCACAATCCTGATCCAGATATGGCAGCAGTACGACCTTCATCGCGGGAAGGGCGGTGCGAATACGTGAGAGCTCCTCTGTGCGAGAAACCTCCTTTGCGCCCCACTTATACCCATCAATGGCTATAAGCAGGCTGGGTTCGAGCTGCTCAATACGGTCGAGCACGCTCTGTGGCCCCATCTCAGGGGGAACAGAACACCAGATAGCTCCCAGAGATGCTGTTGCGAAATACAGTGCCACTGTCTGGGGAATATTGGGCAAATAGCCCACGACGCGGTCACCTTCGCCGATTCCTTGTGCGATCAAACCAGTTCGCTGCGCAGCAATCTCATCCAGTAGACGTTGGCCCGTCCACTCGGAAGAGCCCGTCGTTTGGCTGCGGTTGATCAAGATGGGGGCGTCTGCGTGCTGCACCAGTGCGCGGTGGATGTGCTCGGCAAAGTTCAGCCGAGCACCAGGGAACCATTCGGCTCCCGGCATTGTCTTCTTGCCCAACACTGCCGTGTGCGGAGCGTGGGAAATAATCTCGAAGTGGTCCCAGATGGACTGCCAGAAGTCTTCAAGGTTCGCCACAGACCAAGCCCATGCCTGGTCGTAGGTGTCGAAGTGAACGCCATGTTGAGCCTCGACCTGTTCAAGGAAACGACCCATCTCAGTGGTGTTCCACAGATCACGGGGCAGGGCAGGGCGAAGTTCAGTTCCCAGTGTTGTCGTCATTGACGTTCCTTCCAGTAACTCCAGAGCGTTAGTAGCTCTGGCCTGACTTCTTGAGTTCTTCTAAACGCGCAGCAAAACCCGTGCACGCTTCCTGAAGAGAGGAGTAGCACTCCTCGATATCTGCTCGGTTGTCGTAGTTGACGACACCGCAGGCGGCTTCAATCTTGCCGCCGACAAAGACCGGTGCCGCGATTGCAACAGCTCCCGGGAGATATTCACTTGCCGAGTAGGCATAACCGCGGTCACGAACGTTGGAAAGCTCACGAAGAAGTGTCCGCTTCGAGGTGATGGTCTCCTCGGTGTATTTGGTCAAGGGTGAATCTACGACCTGATCGATGAGACCTGAATCTGAATATGCCAAAAGAACTTGTCCCACAGCGGTGGCATGCAGAGGAATACGCGAGCCAATCCTGCTTTGAATGGGAACACTAACTTCGCTCGTGAGCTTCTCCACATAGACAGCGTCTAAACCATCCAGCACGGCAAGCTGCACCGTTTCTCTGGTTCGGTACTGCAGGTTCAGAAGGAACGGCATTGCTATTTCGCGCAGACGACCGTGCACAGGAGTGAGTAAACCCATCTCCCACAGCTTGATACCCAAGCTGTAAAAGTTAGAACCGTCACGCTGCAGGAAGCCACCGTCTTCGAGCTCACCCGCCAAACGGAAAACTGTTGCCACGGGTAAACCCGTTGCTCGGGAGATCTGACTCAGGTTCAGCCTGGGCGTCACTGCACTAAAAGCGCCAAGCACACTCAACGCCCTCGCCGTGACGGACTTCGAGGGAGTGGGCGGAGTTGAGCTCGTGGTGGACATCGTGGTTTCACTCTAAGTCAGAACAGTAAGAAATGTCAGTAATAGTTTTTCACTGAATGAAAAAATTAGTTGCACTGCACTGTAATACCGGGGAAACTGAGGACAGGTTTACAACGTTGTCATCGTCGACACCACCGAATACGAGGTCCTCATGTCTGAAACTCCTAGCTGGCAAGAACTACTTGATCTGGTTGAACAGCTCAACAACAGCGACTACGAGAACGCCAGCGTTCAGTTTGGGAGCGTCTCAGTTCGCCTCTCAAAGAATGAGAATTTCACCGAGGCCCCCGCTACTGCGGTTGCACCAGTTGCAGCTCCGGTTGTTGCCGCTCCGGCCACACCTGCAGTTGTGGTTACCGCTGCGCCAGCTGCGCCTGCTGGTGACACCGTTGATGCACCCATGATTGGTGTCTTCTACCGCCGCCCTTCACCTGGTGCTGACGAATTCGTGAAGCCCGGTGACACTGTCACCGCAGAGACCACCATCGGCATCATCGAGATTATGAAGCTGATGAACCCCGTCGTGGCAGGTAAGGCAGGAGTACTCGGTGAGTTCTTGGTTGAAGACTCCCACGCTGTGGAGTTCGGTCAGCCCCTCGTTCAGATCACACTGAACTAATCACGGCCATGACCACCACAGATAAGCCCGTCGTCCTCGTCGCAAACCGCGGCGAGATTGCGATGCGCATCATCGCGGCTGCTCGCCGCATTGGCGCATCTCCTGTTCTTGCCGCCAGCGTTGCTGACGCCAACTCCCCTGCCGCCAAGGCAGCTGACCGGGTCATCGTGATTGGTGCCGCTCAGGCCAACCTCTCTTACCTGCGCCCAGAGCAAGTGGCGCAGGCCGCCGTGAACGCCGGCGCAGCCGTTGTTCACCCGGGCTATGGCTTCTTGAGTGAACAACCTAAGCTGTGTGAACTTCTTGAAGAAGAAGGCATTGCCTTTGCAGGCCCTCGCCCTGAAACATTGCGTGCAGTTGGAGATAAGGGAAGTGCTCGACTGGTTGCCATTGATGCAGATGTTCCTGTTGCACAGGGTATTGAGATCAATGACCCCAGCGAAGTGCGCGCACTGGGGGAGAAACTCGGCTTCCCTCTGCTCATCAAAGCAATCCACGGCGGTGGCGGTCGCGGTATTCGCTTGGTAACTAACCTCGACGAGCTCGAAGAGCTTGCCCCGCAGGCCGCACAAGAAGCAGAGGTTGCCTTTGGCAATGGGGCTCTCTATCTCGAGCGCTACTACGGTCTGGCACGTCACGTGGAAGTACAGGTTTTCGGCGACGGTGAAGGCAACGCCTGGATCTTCGGCGACCGCGACTGCTCTGTGCAGCGTCGCCACCAAAAGCTCATTGAAGAATGCCCAGCCCCGGGTCTCAGCGAAGCACGCCGCAAGATTTTGCATGACTCTTCACGCCGTTTGGTGAAGGCATTGAAGTATCGCGGTGCAGGCACCGTGGAGTTCCTCGTCGACACCCAGAGTGAAGACGTGGTCTTCCTCGAGGTCAACGCCCGCATTCAGGTTGAACACCCTGTGACCGAAGAAGCATTCGGCGTGGACTTGGTTGCTGCTCAACTTCGTTTGGCTTTAGGCATGGATCCTGAGCTGCCAACAGTGGGCCCCGTTCCACCAGTCAGCGTGATTGAGCTGCGCATCAACTCGGAAGACCCTGACAACAACTTCATGCCGAACTCCGGTGTTTTGACTGAAGTCACCTGGCCCAAGGGTCCTGGTATTCGTATTGATACTCAGGTGGAGACTGGTTACAGCTTCCCTCCCTATTACGACAGCCTGATGGCCAAGTTGATTGTGCGAGCACACGACCGCAAGGCCGCCGTCGCAGGCGCACTTGCCGCAGCCCAAAACACGACGATTGCAGGGCTCAAAACAACACTCCCCATGCTCGAATACGTACTCTCCCACGATGATTTCATTGCCGGAGAAGTCCCCACCAGCTGGTTTGGACCGATTTGGGAAGAACGAAAGGCAGCGAACAATGACTGAGATGAGTTTGACTGGCGAAAAGCGTCGCCAGGGTCCCGTCAAGATCGTTGACACCAGTATTCGAGACGGCAACCAGAGCCTCTGGGCTGCCACTGGCATCACCACCGGCATGGCCGAAGCCATGGCACCTATCTATGAGCGCATGGGTCTGCACGCCCTGGACTTCACCAGCTCCACTCACCTGGTGATGGGAACCAAGTTCCACGGTGAAAATCCGTGGGAGCGCATTAGTCGCGTTCGTGCAGCTGCCCCCAACACTCACCTGTCCTGCATCACCACCGGCATGCGCTTCATGTCGTGGGAGAAGGCTGAAGAGTCGGTGTATCGAATGTCGCTGCGTGTGATGGCTCGCCATGGCCTCAGTCGCATCATGATTGCCGAGCCTGGAAATGACATCGAGCAGACCATGAAGGTTGCTCGCTGGGCAAAAGAGGAGGGCATCACTGATGTGCTTGCCGGTGTGGTTTACACAACCAGCCCAGTACACACCGATGAGAAGTTCTTGGCAGCGACCACGGCATACGCGAACTGCGCTGACATTGACTCGGTCTACCTCAAAGACCCCGGTGGCCTGCTGACCGCAGAGCGCACCAAGGAACTCGTTCCGAAAATGCGTGCAGCACTGGGCACCAAGACCTTCGAACTCCACAGCCACTGCACCACCGGCGCCGCACCGCATCTCTACCTCGTGGCAGCCGAGCTCGGCGTGGATGTTCTTCACACCGGTATGGGGCCACTCTCTAACGGAACTGCCCAGCCCAGCTTGGAGCATGTTCTGGCTAACCTCGATGCCCTCGGTATTCAAGTGGATCTCGACCGCGATGCAGCCGCGGAAGGCTCTGCTCTGCTTTGGGACTTCGCTAAGAAGCAAAAGCTTCTTCCTGGCACCCCTAATGAGTATGACCTCAGCTTCCACAGTCACCAGGTTCCTGGCGGCATGATGGGAACCCTCAAGCGCCAGCTGGCTGAAATCGGAATGAGCGATGCTCTTCCTGCCGTGATTGAAGAAGCCGGTCAGGTGCGTGCAGATTTGGGATATCCCATCATGGTGACCCCGTTCAGCCAGTTCGTGGGAAGCCAGGCACTGATGAACGTCTTGGCAGCAAAGAGCGGCCAGGAACGATACAGCCGCATCCCTGACGAAGTTGTGAAGTTTGTCATTGGCGACTTCGGCACCCCCGAAGGCGAAATCATCCCTGAGATCTTGCAGCGCGTGGCAGATAACCCTCGCGTTGCTGAGCTCAAGGCAGCACAGCGTGAGCGCACCCTCGAAGAACTTCACACCGAATACACCGGTAAGTTTGGCAAGAAGCTCAGCGAAGAAGATCTTCTTCTGCGCATCGTGATGCCTCACGACCAAGCAGAGATTGCCATCAACGCAGCACCAGCTCCTGCGTGGTCACCCGGTGCTCGTGTGTCTTCTGGAACGGGTTCTGTGAACTCCGTTCAGGAGTTCATCGATGCCGCAAATGCGTTACCAACGTGGAAATCCCTGTCCGTCCAGCGCGATGGCGCAACTGTTTCCCTCTCTCGATAACACCTAGGAATACTCATGACCAACAGCAGCCTTCTCCCCCGCCTCAAGGCAACCCAGGGCATCATGTTCGACATTGATGGCTGCCTTGTCATCTCAGATGGCCCCAGCGGCGCTGGCGGAAGTGTGCTTCCGGGCGCCATTGAATCCATCAAGCTCGCCCAAGACACTGGCCGTGCATATTGTGTGTTCACCAACGGAACAGCACAGCGTCCCAAGGAGATTGCTCACCACCTGCGTGACATGGGCTTTAACATTCCAGATGAGCTCGTCTTCACCCCTGCAGTTGTCGCAGCCGAGGTCATGAAGGAAAAGTATGGCGACCAGCCCATCCTTGTCTTTGCCGCTGAAGGCATGTTGGAAGACTTCCGCGAGCGCGGCGTGAACGTCGTTGATGTTCCTGCCGCCATCAGAGGTGCCAAGCACGGAGCAGTTGCCGTGGTGATTGGGTGGGACACCAACTTCGGCAAGGACAAGATCCAGCTCGCTGCTGAAGCTATCCGTGATGGTGCAGAGCTCTACTGCACCAGCTATGCGCCTATGTTTGCTTCTGCTGACCGCCTGAACGTGGGCGTCTCTGGCTTTATTACCTCTGGCCTCATGTTCGTCACAGGCAAGAAGGACTTCGAGATCCTAGGTAAGCCTTCTCAGCACTCGATGAATGTGGTCAGCCGTGTCTTGGGTACTCCTCAGGAGAACATCCTGGTTATCGGTGACGACATCAAGCTCGAATCCACCATGGCGCGCAATGCAGGCGCTTTGGCAGGCCTGGTTCTTACCGGCACAAGCTCACGTGAAGATGCCGAGAATGCAGACCCATCCGTTCAGCCAGAACTGATCGTGAACAGCATGACAGAACTGGTTGATCTGTTTACACAGGCTGACAACAGCTAAGAATTATTTGGCTTCACCCACGCGGTGAATGGACTGCAGGCGAGTGTAGGCATTGATGCCTTCGGGACCGTATTCCATACCCACACCTGAATCCTTCCAACCACCGAACGGTGCTGCCAGGTTAGATGCGTAGAAGTTAATTCCCATCGATCCAGTCTCGATCTGAGCTGCAAGCTCAGCACCGTGGTCAGTGTCGGTGGTGAAGATATTTCCACCCAGGCCGTAGGGCGACTGATTCGCAATGCGCACAGCATCCTGCTCATCCTTGTAAGGAACAACAACGAGAACAGGACCAAAGATTTCTTCCTGTGCCACACGCATGGAGTTATCCACGTTGGCAAAGACAGTGGGCTTAGCGAAGTAACCGCGGTCGAGACCCTCGGGGCGGCCTGAGCCTCCGGTAGCCACGCGGGCACCCTCTTCTTGGCCAATCTTGATGTAGTTGGTGACCGTGTCGAACTGCTTCTTGGAGGCAGAAGGACCAAAGACAGTCTTTTCATCGAAAGGATCGCCCTGCTGAGTACTCTTGACTGCACTAGCAACCGCGTCCACAACCTCGTCATAGCGAGACTGGGGAGCAAGAATACGTGTGGCGTTGTAACAGGTCTGGCCCGTGTTGCGAAGGCTGGTACGGGTTACCGACTTGGCAAAGAACTCCATGTCAGCGTCTTCCAGCACGATGCTGGCCGACTTGCCACCAAGTTCCAAGGTCACAGGCTTGAGGAGACGTCCGCACTGCTCTGCCAGGAAGCGACCGACCTCGGTTGAACCGGTGAAGGCAACCTTTGCCACGTCAGGGTGCTCCACGAGAGCGCCCACGGTGTGACGAGTACAAGTAACCAGGTTAATGACACCTTCTGGAAGTCCTGCAGCAACAGATGCTTCCATCAGGATGCGCAGATCGAGAGGTGTTTCACTTGCAGGCTTAATCACGACGGTGCAGCCAGCAATGAGTGCGGGAGCCAGCTTGATCATGACCAAAGCAACGGGGTAGTTCCAGGGAGCAATAAGTGCCGCAACGCCACGTGGGTGGCGGTGAACCTCCGTGTAGTGTCCTGGACGGTCAGGGTAAGGGCGGGAGTCTGTCTTATCGACAAAGTCACCCAGACCTGCGTAGTAACGAAGAAGACCAGCACCGTGACCAGCCGCCAAGCGGGTCTCAGAAATGGGTGTTCCATTTTCGCTGGTGATGATGTTGGCGAGTGCCTCTGCGCGAGCTTCGAACTCATCAGCGAGCTTGCGCATGTAGTTTCCACGCTCGTCGGCGCTGATATCGCGCCATCCCTTACCTCGGAATGCAGCAGATGCCGCAGCAACTGCCTTGTTGATGTCGGCTTCGTCTGCTGCGGGAACCTGTGCCCAGATTTCTTCCGTCGCAGGGTCGGTCACATCAACGAAGACACCGGAACCAGACTTGACCCATTGGCCACCATAAAACAGGTCGTCGGTGTACATCTCTAATGCAGTCATGGGGAATCCGTTTCGATTGTGTTTCTGAAGTTTTAGAGAACGTCGAGGCAGAGCACACGAATGGAGTGCTGCAACTCGGCTTCGGCCATGGCGCGGCCGGTGGGGGTAATCATCTCGGGCATGATGTCTTGTTCCAGCTTGAGTCGAATCTGCTGAGGAGTCTTACCGAACCATTCAGCCGAGAATCCCAGACCGACAGGGTTGAAGCGCCAGAGGCGGTCTGCGTCGCGCATGATCGAGTCCTCGATACTGTGGCTGACGGGACGAGTGTCGTGACCGTCAATGATGTCGGTCACTTTCTTGATGAACTCATCGTCATAGCCACAGCCAGGAAGAATTTCACGGGCAATGTCACAACCAAAGATTTCGTGCTGAACACGAACATCGCTGGTCATAAAGTTTTCGCTGCGGAAACCTTCGGAGAGAATCTTGTCCTCATCGACTCGAGCCCAACCTGCGTCATGCAGCATCGCTGCAACGCGGGTGACCTGTGGATCAGCCTCCGGGTGAACGTCGAGCAAGAACTCTGCAAAGAGGAGTGTCAGCGGCAAGTGGATGTCATTCATGCGTGAGCGGGTGTAGGGCTCAACGGCTTTCCAGATGTTGTCGACGCTGTCATAGGTGCCAGTGGGGAGTGCCCCGTTACCCAAAGTGGGAACATCCTTCAGGGAGTGTGTGAATTCCATCATGCGCCTTCGTTAGTCAGTGACGAGTGTCTTCAATGCAACAGAGGAGTCTGCTGCTAAATCGGCAGGGATGTTCTGGCCGGCGGTCAATGCACGGCGCACCGCCATATAGTCGAGAACGTCGTTGACGGCATCAACGGCGATGATGCGGCCATTCTTGTAATACAGAACGCTGAACTTGTCTTCGTCAGGGTTTCCGCGGACAACCTGCTGGTCAAATCCTTGCGAAAGGCCAGCCATCTGGAGCTTCAGCTCTGCCTGGTCACTCCAGAACCACGGAACAGCGTGATATTCCTCCGAGCCACCGAGTAATGACTTTGCTGCAAGCTTTGCTTGGTCCACCGCGTTCTGAACGGACTCGAGCATGACCATGTTCTCACCAGTCAACGGGTGAGGAAGCAACGCAACGTCACCGCAGGCAACAACACGAGGGTCTGAGGTTCGAGCGTGAGAGTCGACCACAATGGCTCCGTTATCGCTGACTTCTAGGCCTAGCTGGGTAGCAAGTTCACCGCGAGGGGAAACACCAATGCCAACCATCACTGCATCAGCGGGGATGACGGTGCCATCTGCGAGTTCAACTCCAGAGACAGTGCCGCTCTCACCGTGAAGCTTGGTGACCTTGGAGTCAAGAAGTACCTCGGCACCACGCTTGATGTGGGCTTCGAGGAAGAATTCACTCACCACAGGACCTACAGCACGAGACATTAATCGGTCGCGCGAGTGAACCACAGTGACGTGCTTGTTATATTTGCGAGCTACAGCAGCAACTTCAAGACCAATAAAGCCGCCACCGATGACCACGATGTTGTGGATCTTCTCCCAGCGGGCTTTCAACTCGTTTGCGTCATCCAGCCCACGCATGTAAAGCACACCATCGAGGTCTGCACCCTCGCAGGTCAACCGCTTGGGGTCGGAGCCGGTAGCAAGTGCGAGCTTGTCAAAGGGCAGCTCACGACCGGTTTCGGTCGTGGCAACACCGTGCTTTTCACCCCACGCGAGTGAAACAACCTTCTCCGAAGGGATGACGACAATATTGTTGTCGACATAGAACTGGGGATTACGCAGCTCCAGAGTCTCAGCGTCAGCCTCTCCAGCAAGGTATGCCTTAGAGAGGGGCGGGCGCTGATACGGACCGTGGTGTTCTTCTCCGACAATGGTGACGGAGCCGTCAAAGCCTTCCTCACGGAGCGTGACGGCAATCTGCATTCCTGCCTGGCCGCCACCAATGATGAGTATGTGCTCTGACATGGAATTAGACCTGTTCGGGAGCGATGGTCACCTTGAGACCATCGAGCGCGTCGCTCATCTTGATCTGGCAGCTCAGGCGAGAGCAGTTGGTGCGCTCCGAAGCAGCACCGTCGAGCATGTCATCCTCGAGAGGGCCAGCTTCGCCGGCCTCCGCCAAGAAAGCTTCATCAACGTAAACGTGGCAGGTTGCACATGCACATGCGCCACCGCACTCAGCAACGATGCCCTTGACGCCGTTCTTCACAGCAGTGTCCATGACAGAGTCGCCCACGCGTGCTTCGAGAGTGGTTTCGGTTCCGTCTGGGGAGATATAGGTAACTGAGGGCATGATGTGTCTTCTTGTCTTTCTGGAGGGTTTAGATGAACTGCTTGCCACCATCAACGATGATGGTCTGGCCTGTGATGTAGCCGGCATTGCTACTGGCTAGGAAAAGGGCGGTGCCCACGATGTCTTCAGGCTGGCTGGCGCGCTTGATAGAGCGGCTACTCACACCGTAGTTGGCAGCGTCATCGATTTGAGCCAGGCTTGCCTCGGTGAGGGTAAAGCCAGGAGCAATCGCATTCACGGTGACGTTCTTGGCCCCTGCTTCGCGGGCCATGACTCGAGTCATACCTACGAGTGCACCCTTAGAGGTCACGTAGTGCATCCACAGTGGTGAACCGCTGAAGAAGGTAGCAGACGCAATGTTGATGATGGCTCCGCCATCCATGTGCTTGTAGCAGGCAGCGGAAGCAAGCCAGGGACCCTTGACGTTGACAGCCATGACCTTGTCCCATTCGTCGGGGTCAATGTCCCAGAAGTCACTGCGTTCGAGGGTGGCATAAATTGCAGCGTTGTTGATGAGTACATCAACTGAACCAAAAGCGTCCAGTGTGGACTGCACCATGGCTTCACAGCTGGCCTTATCTGCGACGTTCACCGAAACCGCAATCGCCTTCACGCCTTCTGCTTCAACCAGAGCAACTGTCTCTGCAGCACCGGCGGCGTTCATGTCTGCAATCACTAGGTTCGCACCTTCGCGGGCAAAGCCGAGTGCGAATGCACGGCCTAGCCCACCGGCGGCACCGGTGATGATGACAGTTTTACCAGTCAGTTGTTGTGACATTGGCACGTCCTCTTTCTTGCATCTCTTTCATCTGAATGCTGATGTCCATGGACTCCAGGGCAATAATTGCCAAGGACATGGCTTTACCCGCATCAGTGAATAGGTCGTCATAGGCGCGGAAGGCATTGATCCGCAGGGATTCATCCCGGTCGAGTCCAAACCGTGGCATCGCAACATCGATGCCGTGGGGTGAGACTCGCCAAATCTTGTCTGCGTCTTTCACGCAGGAGTCATTGATGCTCAGAGACGTCAGACGAGTGTCGTGGCCGTCAATGATCTCGCAGATTTCATCAATATCCGCTTGGGCATATCCGACCTCACTCAGAATTTCCCGGGCAATGCGAGCACCCTCTTTTTCGTGCTGGTACACAGCCCAGGTGTAGGTACCATCGCGGTCAGGAGCAATCGCCTGGAAGGCGATCTGCTCGTCCACGGTGGACCAACCGGTGTCGTGCAAAATGATCGCCGGAAGCACGATGTGTTCGTTAGCCTCAGGGATGCGGGTAACTAACTGGTTCGCAATAGCGAACGAGTACAGGGTGTGCACATCGTTATCGCGGGTTTGCAGGTAGGGAGTTGCGAGCTCCCAGATGCGAGCATCCCGCTCCCCCATGGCCACCAGGCCGGGGACGTTCTGCCACACAGGAATCTTGTGGGAGACGTCACGACCAAGGTGGTTGACGGGGGAACGGGATACGCGCTTCATGGTGTGGTGAGTCTTACTTCTTCAGGATCTCAACAGTTCCGTTGGTTCCGTCAACGCGGAGCAACATTCCCGTCTTGATGGTGGTCGAAGCGTTACCGGTACCGGTCACAGCAGGCAGTCCGTACTCACGGCAGACAATAGCTGCGTGAGACATCATGCCGCCGATGTCGGTAACGGTGGCGCTGATCTTGCCGAAGACAGGACCCCATGAGGGAGCTGTAACGGGTGCGACCAAGATTTCACCCTGCTGTAGTTCGCTGAGCTGGTCTGGGTTGAAGATAACGCGAGCCTTACCTTCTGCCACACCACCAGATGCAGCCATACCCTTGAGTTCGTTCTTGTTTCCTGAGTCGGAACCAAGCCACTGCTGAACTTGATCAGTAGTGATACCCCACAGCATGACGGTGAAGGGCTCGCTGATCTCAGCTGGAGGCTCATTGAACGCAGGTGCGGGACGGTTCTGCGCCAGAGCGTTGATGATCTTTGCACGGCGAGCAATTTCTGCAGGCCAGTACTTAGGACCAATTGGCTCTGTGCCGACACCCCATGCGTTTGCGTAGTCGAAGAGGACTTCGCGAACACGGTTGCGGTCGATGTACAGAATGTCTTCTGCGTTCTCCCAGAAACCGTTATCAGCAAGGAGCTGTCCGAGCTGACGAACCTTGCGCCAGAAGACACCCATGGTCCAGTGCTCGATGTAGAAGTTGTGGTCTTCTACGTAAGGGTAGACAGCGCGTGCAAGACCAAGCTTGCCCTGGAAGGTCTCCATAGCTTCGCCCGAGAGTGCCTCAGCATATTCGCCAGCGATACGGTCGCGCTCAATGATGAGTGCATCCTTGGGGCGGTGGAGCTGCTCGCCCTTTGCTGCGCGCTCAACGTAGTCAGCGATGTATCCCACTGGCAAGTCGAGGTTGTCACGCCAGTAAACGTCGGTTCCATAGAAACCGTTACCTACGGTGTAGTTGAACCAAGGGTCCTTAGCGTCTTCGAATGCCTTGAGCCATTCAGCACCCTTGGGGGCTGCTGCAATTGCTGCAAGAGTCTTCTCAGCGTTGATGTGACCTGCGAACTGTGCGGTGAGGCCCAGCTTCACAGCAAGGTCAGCAAGGTTCTTGAGCTCGTCATCTGGACGGAAGAGTACCGAGTCCACACCCATAACCATCTTGGCGATAGCGAGGTCGGGGATTCCAGGGAATGCTTCCTTGCAGAAACCGAAGAAGTCAAGGTAAGCAACGTAACCGAGGTTGAGGAACTCGAAGTGGTGCTCCCAGTTGCGGTACACGAGGTTGATCAGACGGTCATAGTCCTCGAAGAGCTGAACGGATGGGTCCATACCCTTACCGCTCTTGATGTCTTCAAGAGGAACCATGTCAGGAAGAGCTTCGAAGTTGATCGAGTCGATCTCTTCGATGTTCTTGAGAACCTTCTTCTTCCAGTTCTCCAGCAGGGAGTCCCAGTTCTGGAAGTAGTGACCAGCACGCTCCATGAAGTGAGGAACGCGGTCACCGATGAGCTCAGGAGCTACACCGACGGGGCTGAAGTAGTTGTAACCCATGTGGATACGGAAGTCGATACCGTTTGCAGGGGGAACAATGTAGTGGCGAGTGTTGTAAGTACCGAGGCAGCGAGAAGCGAACTCCACACCAATAACCTCGAAAGGCTTGAACACGTTGGGCCAGTGCTGGGAATCGCAGAACCAGAACTTGGCTTCCTCTTCCTTGCGCTGGCTGTCCTGGAATACCAGGTAATAGGGGTAGAGCTCTTGCCATCCCTCAGCACCCTTAGGGGTCTTGAGTGAGTATGGCGAGGGGAAGCTCTTAGCGGCACGTGGCGACATTGCGACGACCTTTCTTCTTTTCTCGAGGTGGGTGGTGAAGTAGTACTACTTTTTGTTTTTTTCTATCGAAGCCAGAAGCGAGCGCGTGATGGCCTCGATTCCTGCTCCGCCAGAAAGATTTGCTACCGGCGTCTCCTTCTGTGACCACACCGTTTCGGGGCGGCTTTGCAGAAGAAGAACATTTGCGCCATCGGGCAGATCGGCATCGATCGCCCATTCGACGTCTTGAACGCAGCCATAGTGCTTGTCGGCTGCCTTAGCGAGCTTGGCGACAGAGACGATCTCTTCTTCGCTCAAGCTGGGAGAGTTACGACGCTCTTCTTCAACCTCGCGGCGGACGATGCCGCCACGGCCGTTGGGAACGAGCTCTTCGTGCTTGTCAGAAACAATGCGGCGAACCACAGAGAGCATGACCTTGTCCACGACGTAGTTGTCGGGGGTAACTTCACCAGAAACAACCATTTCGCCGAGGCCCCAGCTGGAGTCGATCACGATCTTGGTGCGGTCACCGGTGGTGGGGTCGATGGTCATGGCAACTCCTGAAGAACGTGAGTTGACCATCTTCTGCACAGCCACAGCGATAGAAAGGCCTTCGCTGGGGATGTTGTTTGCTTCGCGGTAGCTGATGGCACGTGCGGTGTAGAGAGAAGCCCAGCATTCGCGGACCTTCTGCATCACATTGTGCTCACCAATGATCCAGAGGTAAGTGTCCTGCTGGCCAGCAAAGCTCGCGTCAGGGAGGTCTTCCGCGGTTGCGGAGGAACGAACGGCAACAGGTACTTCTCCGCCGCAGATCTCCATCAGGCGGTTGTAAGCGGCAACAACTTCGAGGCGCACTGCTTCAGGAACTTCCTGGGTCAGGATGAGTTCACGAATGAGTGCTGCCTGACGGTCCAGCTCTGCTGGGCTGTTGTAGTCCAGGCCCTTGAGGTGAGCTGCGATTTGGTCGTGCAGCTTGGTGTCGTTCATGACGGCGTCAAAAGCGTCCGTAGTCACGGCAAATCCGGGAGGAACGGGCATACCCGCATTAGTCATGATGACCAACGAGGTGCACTTACCGCCAAGGCGGTCGTGTTCAGGGGTTTCCGTGCTGTCAAACGGGAAAGAGTAAAGCGACATTGCTTGATTCCTTAGAGAGTTGTGATGTTTAGAAGACGACGGGTACTGAGGCGGGAACGCGGAAGGAGAGGTTGTCTCCGAATTCAATGTCAGTTCCGGGCGCGAGTTGCATAGTTGGCACATTGTTGACCAATTCTTCGAGAGCGACCTTGGTTTGAAGCTTTCCGAGCATGTTTCCGATGCAGTAATGAATACCGAATCCGAAAGACAGGTGCTGACGAGCATTCTGACGAGTGATGTCGAAATCGTCAGGGTTGGCGAACATCTCAGGGTCGCGATTGGCAGAACCCATCAGCAGCAAAAGCTGGCCTTCCTTGGGGATAGCCACACCGTTGATTTCAGTGTCGACCATGGCGGTGCGTCGCCAGGAGAAAATCGAGCCTGCGGTGCGCAGTACTTCTTCCACCGCACCTGGGATCTTCGAAGGGTCTGCCTTGATTGCTTCCCATGCGGTGGGGTTCTGCATCAGCTGAACGACTGAGTTGGAGATCAAGGTGGTGGTTGTCTCGTGACCTGCGAAGAGCAGGCTGTAGAGGAAAGAAGCAATCTCGTGATCAGAGATGTCATCGCCAGCTGCTTGCAGGTTGACCAAGTCAGTTACCAGGTTGTCCCCCGGGGTGATCTTGGCTTCAGCAACGAGCTTCTGGCAGAAGTTCCAATAGGCAACCATGTTGT
Organism: Aurantimicrobium minutum; assembly: GCF_029892845.1. Classification (GTDB taxonomy): domain Bacteria; phylum Actinomycetota; class Actinomycetes; order Actinomycetales; family Microbacteriaceae; genus Aurantimicrobium; species Aurantimicrobium minutum_B. The sequence goes on along the minus strand of NZ_JARXVT010000001.1, from coordinate 225,396 downwards.
GGGCGTGAGGAATCTGTTCTTCATCGCTCAGGTCACCCCACGTCAAAGTGGCGCGAGAACTGGCCCATTCCTTGACCTGCTCAATCATGTCCATAGGGACACCAATCAGAGCAAAGATGGTGAGAGTAGGGAGGTCCCAGGCGAGTTCAGGAAGAATATCGCCAGAGTTGGTGCCCTTGGCCTTCATTCCTTCGATGAGACGAACAGCGTTCTCACGAATAAAGGGCTCCAGAACCTTGTAGCGACGAGGGGTGAATGCCTTGGTGGCGACCTCACGAATGCGGGTGTGCTCTGGCGGAATGCGAGCAGAAAGGCCGGAGTAAGTGGTGAACTTACCCTCTTCCATGACCTTCTTGGCAGATGCGCCGAGAGGGCGAATGGGGGCCTGTGCGTCCTTGGAGGAGAAAAGCTCCCAGTTGTCAAAGACGTACTTGACGTCTTCGTAGCGCGAGACAACGAACATGTTGATGCGGTCATCCCACATGACAGGGGCTTCAGCGCGGAGTTCTTCACACGCAGGGAAGGGATCAGTCAGTTTGAATGGCACAAATCCGTGGTAGTTCTTACCCATCTGGACTTCATCTACAACTGTGTTCGACATAAACACATTCCTCCTTGAATACGTTTGAATTCATCTTGTAACGAATATCAAGTGGCGTATACAAAATCTTCTCATTGAATGAGAAAGTGGAATGTCTGTTTGTGGAAGTGGAAAAACGGGCGTTAGTGCAGGCCTGCAGTGCCGCCGCGCATGACGTTTTCAATGCGCTCCACCGTGCCTCGCAGCATGGGAAGTAGGCGTGGCACTTCTCGCGAGCGGTGTGAGTCAAATACAAGGCCCACGGCCGCCACAACTCCCCCGTTGAAGACCACAGGAACCGCCAAGGACATAGCATCCAGGCGCATCTGTTCGTTTGTCACGGAGTAGTTGGTTGCACGCACTTCTTCGATGATGGCGCGCAGTTCAACTGGATCGGTCACCGTCTTGGGCGTAGGCGCTTCGAGTTCACGCTCGAGATAAGCATCAACGAACCAGTCGGGCTGGGAAGCCAGCAAAAGCCTGCCCACTGCAGTGGCGTGGAGAGGTAAACGGCCGCCGAGACGAGAAATCTTCGGCATGTGCTTGGTGCCATAAATCTTGTCGACGTAGAGAGACTGAACACCCTCACGAATAGCCATGTGAACGTTCTCGTGAGCAAGTTCAAACAAGTCCTGCAAGAAAGGGTGGGCACGGTCGCGCAAGCGACGTCCCGCCATCTGTCCCAGCTCCCAAATGCGGAAGCCAATCTGATACTTGCCATCAGAACCGCGGCGTAGCCCACCCCACTCTTCCAACTCCGCAATCAGGCGGTAAGTAGTCGACAGAGGCAAATGAGCTCGCTGAGCAATACGCGAGACAGAGAGAGAACCGGTGGTGTTTTCAAAGGCAGCGAGAATACTCAGCGCGCGCGAGGTAACTGACTGCCCGCTCTCGCGAATCTCTGCGTCACCCATGCGGTCACCTCCTATTTGTAACCCGCACCTTCAGTGTAATGAGACGTGCTCATTTCATTCAACGAAAAAGATCAGGGCTGCCGCTACCCAGAACCCAAGCAACATAAAAGGCCCAAAAGGAATGCGGGTTTGCTTGGTCACTGCCCACGCTTGTTTCAGAGGCAAATCTGAGCGTCTGGAGAAAGTAACAATAAGTACCACCACAGATGCCACTCCCCCGGCAACAAAGGCCAGAACAGGCGAGAGAATGGCCGCAGGGACGCTAATCAGACCTGCTGTTCCTCCCAGTAACCCAGCGAGCTTCACGTCTCCCATGCCCATTCCTCCGCCAAAACTCAGCAGCAGCATGAAGGTGAAGTAGCCGGCGGCAGAAATGGCAGGAATCATCGGGTATTCACCCGTGGTCATCCAGACGCCTATCCACGCAATGACCAGTGCCACATAACCAGGCATCACCCACACATTGGGCAGCTTGTGGGTCTTCCAGTCGATCCGCACCAACGGAATCGTCACCACCGCGAGGTAAGCGAGGGGAATGATTTGCCACAGCGTCATGCCCAGACACTAATGCAGAAAGCCCCCGCTTGGCGAGGGCTTTCCACAGTCCGCGGGTGAGCCGACGAAGAGTGTTCTCCTCCCCGACTGTTCGCGTGGCGTTTAGAGGACTTCCTGGCGCTCCAGGAGGTCGGTGACGAGCGCGGCGATTGCGGAGCGCTCTGAGCGGGTCAAGGTGATGTGACCAAAGAGGGTTTGACCCTTGAGGCTTTCAATCACGCTGGCGATACCGTCGTGGCGACCAACCCGCAGGTTGTCTCGCTGGGCAACATCGTGGGTCAAGATCACGCGGGAGTTCTGACCAATACGGCTGAGCACTGTCAGGAGAACATTGCGTTCAAGTGATTGTGCCTCATCCACGATGACGAAGGCATCGTGGAGAGAGCGACCACGGATGTGGGTCAGTGGAAGCACCTCGAGGATGCCGCGGTCCACGACTTCGTTCATGACGTTGTCTGAGACGAGAGCACCGAGGGTGTCAAAGATTGCTTGACCCCAAGGATTCATCTTTTCGTCCTTGTCTCCGGGGAGGTAACCAAGTTCTTGGCCGCCAACTGCGTAGAGAGGACGGAACACAATGATCTTCTTGTGCTGTTGGCGCTCGAGGACTGCTTCCAGCCCGGCACACAGTGCCAGTGCTGATTTACCAGTTCCTGCAGAACCACCCATGGAGATGATTCCCATGCTGGGGTCTAGCAACATGTCGATAGCGAGGCGCTGCTCGGCCGAACGGCCGTGCAGTCCAAAGAGGTCGCGGTCAGCACGGATGAGGTTGATCTCCCCGCGATCTGTCACACGACCCAGTGCAGAGCCCCGGTCGGAGTGGATAACGAGCCCTGTATTAATGGGGGTGTCTTTCACAACACTGGTGCGAATGACTTCTTCTTCATAGAGAACTGCCATCTCATCTGCGCTGAGGGTGATCTCTTCCATGCCGGTCCAGCCACTGTCGACAGCGAGCTCTGCTCGGTATTCCTCGGCACTCATACCAATGGAGGATGCCTTGACGCGCATGGGGAGGTCTTTGGACACCACGGTGACGTTGAGGCCATCGTTGGCGAGGTTCATGGCGACAGCCAAGATGCGGCTGTCATTGTCCCCGAGCTGCAGACCCGAAGGAAGCACGGCCTGATTGGAGTGGTTCAGTTCAACGCGAAGCGAACCACCCTCTCCGATGGGGATGGGGAAGTCGAGACGTTCGTGCTTGACGCGCAGATCGTCAAGGATGCGCAGTGCCTGACGAGCGAAGTAACCGATCTCGGGATCATGGCGTTTCTTCTCGAGCTCACTAATCACCACCACGGGAATGACCACTGCATGCTCCGCAAAGCGGAAAAGTGCCTGGGGGTCAGACAACAAAACCGAGGTATCTAAGACATAGACACGCTCGGTTGTGGATGAGGAAGTGGACTTCTGGCGCTGACCGGACTGACCAGTCTTTGCGCCACTACTTTGTGGGCTCATGTGATGAAAGTACGACCGAGGAGACACACTTCAGTGACGACACGCCCTGTGTTCATCTAAGTGTCACCGGAGCGAAATGTTCGGTCGGTTAAGAGGGAGTTTCTATCCGCCGAAGCGGCGCTCGCGACGCGAGTAGTCACGCATCGCACGAAGGAAATCCACCTCGCGCAGGTCGGGGTAAAGGGCTTCCACAAAGTAGAACTCAGAGTGGGCACTCTGCCACAGCATGAAGTCAGATAGGCGCTGTTCGCCCGAGGTGCGGATCACGAGGTCTGGGTCTGGCAGTCCGCCGGTGTAGAGGTGATCGCTGATGAGTTCAGGTGTGAGCTTGTCTGCAAGCTGGTCCAAACTGCCGCCATGACCTTGGTGTTCGGAGATGATGCTGCGCACCGCGTCAGCGATTTCTGCACGCCCGCCGTAACCAATAGCGAGGTTCACGTGCAGGCCAGTGTTGTTCTTCGTGCGCTCCTCAGCAGCAAGCAGTGTGGCAAGCAGATCCTGGGGCAGGACGTCATCTTTGCCCACGTGGTTGATCTTCCAGTTGCGGAAATGGGACAGGCCCTCAGCCAGTTCGCCAATGATGCCGTAGAGCTCTCCGAGCTCTCCCTGGTCACGACCGGTGAGGTTGTCGGTGGAGAGCAGGTAGAGCGTGACCATTCCGATGCCGATTTCATCACACCACACCAGGAACTCAGGAACCTTCTGCGCACCAGCACGATGACCGTGGGAAGGGTTCTCTAAAAACCGCTCTCTGGCCCACCGCCGGTTGCCATCGACAATCATTCCAATGTGGTGCGGAAGATTGTCCTTGTTGAGCCCCCGACGCAGACGCTTTTGGTACAGGCCATAGAGCAGACCTGTCTTATTGGCGCGCGACATCACGTCCCCGACTTTACCGAATCAAACGCCCAAACATCAGGGTCTACGCCCAGCAACGTCACAAACAAGAGGCGTATGCTAAAAATCATGAGCTTGCCGCTGATTGAAGATGCTGAATCCTTTCCTCATGTTGAGGTGAAGCCCACGTGGCGTGGCTGGATTCACACCGGCACCTTCCCCCTGGCGATTGCTGCCGGCGTTGTCTTGATCGTGTTGGCTGATGGCCCGGCCGCTAAGTGGAGCTCGGCGGTCTTCATGACCACCTCTCTCTTGCTGTTTGGTATCTCTGCGCTCTATCACCGGTTCAACTGGAGCCCGAAGACCAAGGTCATGCTCAAGCGCTTTGACCACGCCAACATCTTCCTTCTTATTGCTGGTACTTACACGCCTCTAGCCGTGCTGGCACTGCCCCCCAGTAAGGGAGTCTTACTCCTGGTGCTGGTGTGGATTGGTGCGACTCTAGGAATCTTGTTCCGAGTGTTCTGGGTGCACGCTCCACGTTGGCTTTATGTGGCGCTGTACATCCTGCTTGGCTGGGCAGCCATGATGTACGTGGTTGACCTCTTCCAAGCCAACGTGGCCATGATGGTGCTCGTCATCCTGGGTGGTCTTGCCTACACAGCGGGTGCTGTGATCTATGGAATGAAGAAGCCCAACCCCATTCCTGGAGTTTTCGGCTTCCACGAGATCTTCCACACCCTCACGGTGGTGGCATTTATGTGCCACTGGACGGCAATCTTGCTGATTGCTCTGCACCCCGCTTACAACGCTTAGAGGTTGTTGTCCGCCCAGACGACAATCGCGTCGTAGTGATACTTACCTAAACCTTCGGCAATACCTTCATAGGTGTCCCGATAGGGCGAAGGCATGATGTAACTCAGTGCCAAGTTCTTGTAGGCCTCGCGAGTGGGCTTCCAGAACTGGGAAGTGAACACGTAATGCTGTCGCACTGCTTCTTGGAGTGCCTCAGCGCTCGCTGGCAGTCCTTCGTTCATGCCAGCCACAAACTGCTGTGTAATGGCGTCAAAAGCGGCAGTGAATTGTTCGTTCTGCTCTTGGGAGTAGTCGTTGTTGTATTGCTCTGAATACATTCCAAACTGGTTGGACATAGGCCTACTTCTCTGAAGCCGAGCCTTCTGCAGCTTCTTCAGCATCGAGCTTGGCTTTGATGTCGGCACGCAAGTTTACTTTGCGCATCCGACGAACCATGTCCAACAACAGGACCAGGGTGAGGCCGGCGACCAAGATGGTGGCAAAGAAACCTACAGGACCAGGTGAGACCAACTGTGGGTCAATGGTTTCTTCTGCAAACAGCACGGTTCCTCCGAGGGGTTTCTAGCCAATAGCCTTGATATAGAGCGTACCGCCGAAAACCTGTGAGCCCGCTTTGCACAAGGAGTCCCATGAGCACCGAGAACACTCTCGCTGACCGCTACGGTCGTCCAGCGACTCCTCGGGGACCCATCCGCCGTAACCTCGGTGTGATCATCACATCAGCGGTCATCATCATCGCTGTCATAGTTTGGGGCATCACCACCGACGCTCTGGGCTTTGGCCCCAAAGCAGAAGCTAGAGACCTCGGCTACAACAGCCTGACGGACACGAGCGTGACCGTGGAATTCGAGCTGACGGCAACACCAGGCCACGAAGTGGCCTGCGCTATTCAAGCGCAGAACACTGCCTTTGCCATTGTGGGGTGGAAGGTTTTTGTCTACCCGCCATCCGAGCAGCGCATCCGCGATATTTCAGAGACCATCATCACCAGCCAACCCGCCACCACGGGTTTGGTTTACCGTTGTTGGCTCACCTAGGCTGAAACTTATGGCTAGCGAAGAAACCAAAGAAATATGGCTCACCCAAGAGGCGTATGACCGCCTTAAGGGAGAGCTCGACTCCCTCAGCGTTGATGGTCGCGCAGACATTGCCAAGCGTATTGAAGCTGCCCGCGAAGAGGGTGACCTCAAGGAGAACGGTGGCTACCACGCCGCCAAGGACGAGCAGGGAAAGATTGAAGCTCGTATTCGCACTCTGACGGCACTCCTCAAGGACGTCAAAGTAGGCGAAGCCCCTGAGAGCTCCGGAATTGTTGAAACCGGGACGGTCATCACCGCCACCATCGCAGGCGAAGAATCTGTCTTCCTCCTCGGTAACCGTGAGATCGCTGCCGGCACTGACTACACCGTCTACAGCGAGAGCAGCCCCATGGGCGCTGCCATCCTGGGCCTCAAGGTCGGCGAGAAGACTGTCTTCACCGCCCCTAACGGCAAGGACATTGCTATTGAGGTCATCAACGTGGCCACGTTCACCGGCTAACAGAGCTTTAAACAACAACGCCTCCCCAATGGGGAGGCGTTGTTCGTTAAGTCTAGATGTCGTCGCTGATGCGAACCTTGAAACCCTCGTCGCGCAGTGCCTTGACGACCTGCTTGCGGTGTTCCTTGCCACGGGTTTCGATGTGGAGTTCGAGCTCGACTTCACTGATCTGCAAACCACGGCCGTGACGAGTGTGAAGTACCTCAACAACGTTCGCGTTCTGCTCAGACACGATCTCTGCTGTGCGAGCAAGCTGACCGGGGCGGTCAGGAAGCATGACGCGGAGCTTGAGGTAACGCTCAGACGCTGCAAGACCGTGTCCCACGATGCGCTGAAGCAGTAGAGGGTCAATGTTTCCACCGGAAAGGATGGCTACGGTCTTTCCAGATTTCTTGATTTTCTTCGCCATGATGGCAGCAACGCCCACAGCACCAGCTGGCTCGACGACGAGCTTTGCTCGCTCGAGCAGCATGACTAATGCACGTGCGGTGTCATCGTCGGAGACGGTGACGACTTCATCGACGGTGTCCTTGATGATGTCAAAGTTCAATGTTCCCGGGCGCGCAACAGCAATACCGTCACAGATCGTGGGGTGAACATCCACAGTGACGGGTTCACCAGCAGCAAGCGATGCGGGATAGGCCGAAGCATTTTCTGCCTGCACACCAATGATGCGCACAGTGCGGCCCAGCTTGGCAGCTTTCTGCTTGACAGCAGAGGCAACGCCAGAGATGAGGCCACCGCCACCGATAGGAACAATGATGGTGTCCACGTCAGGAACTTCGTCCAGGATTTCAAGGCCGAGAGTTCCTTGACCAGCAACCACATGCTCGTGATCAAACGGAGCAATGAAGATGGCGCCAGACTCTGCAGCGAACTCTTTGGCAGCCTTGAGCGACTCGTTGAAGATGTTGCCGGTGAGAACGACCTCAGCACCGTATTCACGAGTTGCTTCGAGCTTGGGAAGAGCTACGCCCAACGGCATAAAAATGGTGGCCTTGATACCCAGTTCACGGGCAGCCAGAGCAACACCCTGAGCGTGGTTGCCTGCGGAAGCTGCAATGACGCCCTTTGCTCGCTCTTCGGCGGTGAGCTGGGAAAGACGGTTATAGGCACCACGGAGCTTGTAGCTTCCGGTGCGCTGCAGGTTTTCGCACTTGAGGAAGACTTCTGAACCCAGAACGCTGCTGAGGTAACGAGAAGTTTCCATCGGGGTGGACTGCGCCACCTTGGCCACGGTGGCGCGGGCAGCCTCAAACTCTTCCAGAGTGGGGCCAGCGATGCGCTTCGAGGTCATAACCAAATCTTAGGGCACTAGAACTTTCCACCCATTTCGTGGAGACGCTCAATGCGTTCCGCGATGGGTGGGTGGGTTGAGAGCATCCGCTCAGCTAGACCTGGCTTCTCGGGGTCTGCAATCCACATATGAGCCATGCTCGAGCTCTGCTTTTGCATGGGTCGGCCATAAGCGCCCAGCTTCTGCAGGGCGCTTGCAAGTGCTTCGGGATGACGGGTGGTGAGGGCTCCCGTTGCATCTGCAAGGTATTCACGCTGGCGGGAAATCGCGAGCTGAACCATGGTGGCAACCAAAGGGGCAATGATCATGGCCACAAGGCCAAAAATCATCACCACGGGGTTTCCGCCCCCGCCGTTATCGTCTCGGCGGTTGCCGGCAAAGAAGGACATCCGTACAAGCATGTCTGCCAGAAAACCGACGGCGACAACTAAGCCAAACACAATCATGGAGACGCGAATGTCATAGTTGCGCACGTGACCGAGCTCGTGAGCCATGATGCCTTCGAGCTCTGCGTCATCCATGAGGTCAAGAAGGCCAGAGGTGGCAGCAACTGAGGCATGCTGTGGGTCGCGTCCCGTGGCAAAAGCATTGGGGGCTTGATCATTGATGATGTACACCTTGGGCATGGGAGTGCCGGTGGAAATGCAGAGGTTCTCCACAATGCGGAACAACCTGGGGTTGTCAGCTTTCTGAATCTCGATGGCACCCGCCATAGAGAGCGCCTGCGACCCAGCAAGGTAGTACTGGAACCAGGCGTAGGCAGCAGCGATGACCACAGTAAAGATGGCAATGTTGATATCGCCATACATATAGGCAGCGAACCAGCCCAAGCCACCAATAATCACAAGGAACACCAACATGATGAAGATGGTGTTGCGCTTATTCGCAGCAATAGCGGAATACATAGAGCTCTAGCTCTCGAGGGTTCTGATTAGAACTGAATACGGGGAGGCTCAGCGATTGCTGCAGCATCCGCAACATCGAAGAAGTCGCGCTTGTCGAACTTCAACTTGTTTGCCCACATATTGTTGGGGAAGGTGAGGATCTTGGTGTTGAACTCACGCACGCCTCCGTTATAGAAACGACGAGCTGCCTGGATTTTGTCCTCGGTGTCGACGAGCTCACCTTGGAGCTGGAGGAAGTTTTCACTCGCATGCAGCTGGGGGTAGGCCTCAGCAACAGCAAAGATGCTCTTGAGTGCAGACTGCATGTGGCCTTCAGCCTCAGCTGCGGCAGCAGGAGTGCTGGCGGAAAGGGTCTCAGCACGAGCTTTGGTGACAGCTTCAAAGACGCCCTTCTCATGGGCGGCATATCCCTTCACCGTTTCAATCAGGTTGGGAATGAGGTCTGCTCGACGCTTGAGCTGGACAGTAATGTCGCTCCATGCTTCATCAACCCGAACGTTGAGGGTGACCAGTGCGTTGTAGGTAGACCACAGGTAAATACCTACGACAGCGGCAATAACGACAATGAGACCAAGTACGGGGAGCAGTACATCCATGCCTCCATGTTACGACGAGAAAGCTGGATGTCTGCCGAGAGAATCGTGAATACTTTTTCCCTCAATGACGGGATGGAATCTCAGTAGGCTTGTGCAATGTCTTCTCAGCGCAAGCGCCTGATTCACCCCGCGTGGATCGTAGCCGCGGTAGGCTTCCTCGCCCTGGTGGGTGCCGCTGGTTTCCGCTCAGCTCCGGGCGTGATGATGGTGCCGCTCCAAGAAGAATTCGGCTGGGGTAGTGCCACCATTTCACTGGCCATTTCTATCAATATCTTGCTGTTCGGCCTCACCGCACCTTTTGCTGCCGCACTGATGAACCGGTTTGGAATTAGGAAAGTAACTACTGGTGCTCTTCTTCTGATTTCTGCCGGCAGTGCCCTCAGCATTTTTGCAACAACCCCATTCGTGCTCATTCTTACGTGGGGCATCCTGATCGGCTTGGGCTCAGGCTCGATGGCATTGGTCTTCGCCGCAACGATCACCAACACCTGGTTTGTGGCCCGACGAGGCCTTGTTTCTGGAATTCTCTCCGCTGGTAGTGCAACCGGACAGCTTGTCTTCTTGCCCGTGATGGCGGGGCTGGTCACCACCTCCGGTTGGCGTGCAGCGTCACTCGTGATTGCTGGAGCATCTCTGGCAGTTGTGCCACTGATCTTGCTCTTTATGCGCAACTCCCCCGCGGAGCTAGGAGTTCGTCGCTACGGCGAGAGTGAAGCAGCAGCAGCCAAGGTTGCTGCAGAAGCCGCCGAAGCTCCCCCCACCGGCAACCCTGCAAAATATGCCCTGACCGTCCTCCGCGAAGCAGCCAAGACCCGCACCTTTTGGGCGTTGGCAGCAGGCTTTGCCATCTGCGGAGCAACAACCAACGGTCTCATTGGCGTGCACTTCATCCCTTCGGCGCATGATCATGGGATGCCCGAGACGACAGCCGCTGGGCTCTTAGCCGCAGTGGGCATTTTCGACATCGTAGGAACCATCGCTTCTGGTTGGCTCACCGACCGCGTCAACCCACGCATCCTGTTAGGTATTTACTACTTCGGTCGCGGGATTTCTCTGCTTCTTCTGCCAGTTTTACTCTCGGCAACCATCCAGCCCAGTTTGATTATTTTCATCGTGGTCTATGGCTTGGACTGGGTTGCCACTGTTCCCCCGACCATTGCTATTTGTAATGAAGTCTTCGGGAAGAAGGGGCCCATTGTCTTTGGGTGGGTCTTTGCTTCACACCAGGTGGGTGCGTCCATCGCCGCTTTGACTGCGGGAATCATTCGTGACCAGACCGGTGAATACACCCTGGCCTGGTTCGGAGCTGCTGCACTGTGTGCAGTGGCAGCGTGGATCAGCTTCCGCATTCGCAAAGTCCCCGCACCAACCAACTAGTTTCTGTTCGGTCACGATTCAATCCAACGGTTCCTATTGGAGCATCCGCAGGAATACACTTTTCTCAACCTGTTAAGAGACGGACAGGTTAGAGACAATGGAGTCCCACCCCTATGCAACACTTCCCCGACCTTGTCGATGCTGCACGCGTGCAGCTCCAAGGATTAGTAGGCACCAGTACTCGTGGCGCGCAAGACCTGCTTGACCGCTTCGATCGTTGGGGTGGGGACCTCGTTGATGCCCTAGCTGAGATTTATCCGATCGAGACGGCACTGCCCCAGCTCATCGAGGTGATGGCTGCGGCCCACCTGCAGCGAGATGAGTCTTTGCAGCAGCGGGACCGCGAGCGCGTGCTGGAACAAGACTGGTTCCAAAGCCCCGAAACTATTGGCTATGTCGCCTATGCAGATCTCTTTGCAAAGAATCTCAAGGGAATCACCAAACGAATTCCGTATCTTGAGAACCTGGGTGTGACCTACCTCCACCTGCTTCCCATCTTGAAGCCCCGCCCAGGCGCCAACGATGGCGGCTATGCCGTCATGGATTACCGCTCTCTTCGGGACGATCTCGGCTCAATGAAGGAACTGCGCACCACAGCAGACAAACTTCATGACTCCGGCATTTCCTTAACTCTGGACCTGGTGCTCAACCATGTGGCCCTCGAGCACGAATGGGCAGAGAAAGCACGCTCTGGCGATGCCACCTATCGCGACTATTTCTATGTCTATCCGGACCGAACCATCCCAGATCAATTCGAGAAGAGCCTGCTCGAGGTCTTCCCTGACTTTGCTCCTGGAAACTTCACCTGGGACGACGACCTCAAGGGCTGGGTCTGGACCACATTCAACTCTTACCAATGGGACGTGAACTGGTCGAACCCTGCCGTGTTCTGCGAATACGCCGACATCATTTCCAACCTGGCAAATCACGGCATTGATTGCATTCGCTTAGATGCCATTGCATTTATGTGGAAGCGGATGGGGACTATCTGTCAGGGTGAACCCGAGGTTCACGTCATTACCCAGGCCCTGCGTGCATTCACCAAGATCTTCTCACCTGCCATGATTTTCAAAGCAGAAGCAATCGTGGGCCCCGCACAGGTCGGTGCTTACTTCGGTGAAGGAAAGCACGCCGGCAAGGTGTCTGACCTGGCGTATCACAACAGCTTGATGGTGCAGATTTGGTCGGCTATCGCGGCCAAGGATGCCACCCTCATGGTTCACACCATGTCCCGCTTTGCAGGTCTGCCTAGCACCACCGCCTGGGGCGTCTATCTGCGTTGTCACGATGACATTGGCTGGGCCATCGATGACACCGATGCCCACGAAGTGGGCCTGAACGGTCACGACCACCGCATGTTCTTGGCCGAATACTTTGAAGGCAGTTTCTATGGCTCCCTCGCCACAGGTGAAGCATTTATGCCAGACCCCGTCAGCGGTGAGCGGAGAACCTCGGGCACCGGAGCCAGCCTGGCGGGTATTGAGAAGGCACTCAAGCTCAAGGACGAGAAACAGCTCTCCCTTGCCATTGAGCGCTACCTGTGCGCCTACACAATGGTCTTTGGTTTCGGCGGAATCCCCCTGCTCTATATGGGTGATGAGATTGGTCTACTCAATGACCACAGCTATCTCAAGGACGAAACAAAGGCCGAAGATAACCGCTGGTTACATCGCCCCAAGATGAACTGGAAAGTTGCCGACGCGGCAGCAGCTGGCGAGCTCGATGACACAGCAGCGGGCATGATTTATAACCGCCTCAAGCACGTCATCGAGGTGAGAAAGACGTTGCCTTCACTCCATGCCAGCGTTGCCACGAAGGTGCGCAAGGGCACTGGACAAGGTGTGGTCATCTTTGACCGAGTTCACCCCGCAGGCGACATAGTCCAGGTCTACAACCTCTCCGACAGCCCGCGCTGGCTCACAGCAACAGAACTGGGTAGCCTCACCGGAAATGTGACCGATCATCTCACCGGCCACAGCTTCAGTATCGGAGCGGGCGTTCCCCTGGCACCCTACGAGATGCGTTGGTTCACGCAAGGGTAGTTATTCACACCTCTGTCGGGCATAGTTCATTAACGCTAGAATTCTGTACATGACAACTCTTCCCCTTGCTGAAGCCAGAGCTAACCTCTCCAAACTCGTTGAGGCAGCTGTCACCACTCAAGAAATCTTTGAAATCACTCGCAACGGGGCCAGAGATGCTGTGCTCATGAGTGCTGATGAGTATGACTCTCTGGTTGAGACCATCGACATCCTTGGCGACGAGGAAACCATGGTTCAACTTCGCGTGGCATTGGCCCAGCAAAAAGCAGGGCTGAGTATGGCTGTGGATAAAGAAACACTGCTTGCGAGCATCGCTGCCAGAATGCCCGAATGAAACAGACCTATTCCGTCAAAATACTTCCCGCTGCACGAGTTGCCATTGAAATCCAGCTCCCCCAGAAGGTAGCTGCCGCAGTCGTTGAGTTCATTTACGGGCCGCTTGCTGAGAACCCACATCGGATAGGCAAACTCCTCAGAGGGGATCTCGCAGGCATGATGGTTGCCAGACGTGGTGAATACCGAGTGATTTATGAAATCTTCGAGAATGAAATCATGATTGAGATTGTCTTGGTCTCACATCGCAGAACTACCTATCGGCGACGATAATTTCTACTTGTTCCACAAAACAAAGAATCCTCTTTTGCTAGTCAGCAAAAGAGGATTCTTTTAATTGGTTATTTAGAAACCTGAGTCAGACTGACTGCACATAACAGATGCGTAAGCACCAGTTGATGTGTTTTCCGATACAACTTCACCATCGACAGTAATTTTGCAGCTGAGTGTTGTGGTGGAGTCTGTTCCAATAGCAACGAGTGAGAGGCTTGAGAAGTCAAGAATTCCACCGTCAGCGAGAGTTCCCGTGTAGCTGAATGGCAATGGTGCACCATTAGCGGACTGTGAAGAATATTCTCCATCTGAGTAAGAAGCGTAAGTAATCATTGCGCTACCGCCATCGCCAGTGACTTCATAAACGAATTCGCTTGCTCCGGCAGCTTCTTCTGAAACTTCAGAAGATTCAGAAACCGCAGCAGTTTCATCTATTGCAGAACTCACAGCTCCAACTGCAGCCGCGGTAAAAGCAATCACAAGAACGATTGAAAGTGCCGAAAGAATCACGCCGATGAGAGCCATGACACGACTAGGGCGCCCTCCGGTCAAGCCGATAATGCCCAGAATAAGGCCCACAATCGCTGGCGCCCACACGAGGAAGATTCCCGCGAGTGGGATGAAACTGGAAAGAATTGCAACAATGCCAAGGATGAGAGCAGTGATTGCTAACCCCGAGCCTTTGTTGTTAGTCACTGATTCAGTCATTTGACTACTCCCTAAATAGAGAGGGAGGCCCCCTTGACCCCCCAAGTAATCTTAATGATACTCATAGTCCGTGGACTTATAGTGCGTATTCCTAAAGCTTTGAATTATGGCAAGCGCAGGTGTCCGTGAGATTCAGCAGAGGAAAGCCTTCGGCGACCGGATCCGTGCTTTGCGGAGCGAACAGGGGCTCTCTCAGGAAGAATTTGCACATGAGATAGGGCTTGACCGCACATACATTGGCGGCGTGGAGCGAGGGGAAAGAAACGTCAGCCTCGATAACATTCATCGCATCGCATCTGCATTAGACGTAAGTCCATCAGAATTATTTGCGAACTAAATAGAACAATTTCATGAGATGCCTCGATCTGCTCATGCTGAAAGTTGAATCCCATCCGCAAGGAACAACTCTTAAGCTAATTAGATTTCCTGTTCGCAGAAACCCCAGAAAGATTTTTGAGGTGCTCCTCGACGCGATTGGCAAAAAGATCACACTTTGAGCTTCGAAGCTTGCTGGCCAGACTGCTACTCAGACGTTTTTCATGCCAATATGCGAGTTGTCTAACAGTAGTTCGTCGAACTATTCGTGAGGCAGAATCATCAATCAGCAGGAACAAGCTATCTGGGGTCATTACTTCGTAGGGCAAGACGTCAAGTACTTGCTCTTCTAAATCCAAAAAACCGGAGTCAAGAGTCAATAAAATCTCTGCACCAGATGAAATAGCTCCACAATGTACGTGCAGGTCATTTGGGTCACTCGTGGGGTTAGGAAGATTTCCAGGAAAACCAGTAAGAACTTCATCGAAACTAGAAACTATTTTTCCTCTGAGGCTAACAATTACTTCCCCATCGGCATCGGGAATTTTTCGACGCAAATGGTATTCAACTTCGGCCAATACATCTTCAGATGTGACGAGGGTAAACATTCCACCTTTAGATTCGACTCTGAGTAAGCAAAGCCAATCTCTGATGGTGCGCGACATAAGAACATTCGCGTCAACGAATATTCTCATTCCCGTAAACATCATCTATTTTGTGCCTAAAGATCACCGATGCGATCAGACAGCTCTCGCATTTCTTCAACTGCCCGAGCTTGCATATCAGCTCGCTTGGCTTTGTAAGCAAGAAGATCATCGGTTTTGATTCGCGTGTGTGTACCCACTTTGTGAGATGGAATCTGTCGCTCAGCGATTAGTTTCATCAAAGTGGGCCGTGACAGCCCCAAAAGCCTGGCAGCAGCCGCAGAGGTAAGTTCGGAAGGAACAGAAGAAAAAGAAGTTCTGCCACCCTGTGCCGCTGTTTCAATCACAGCTTCTAAAACTCGAGAAAGCTGGGTTGGCAGTTCAACAATTTCTCCGTTCTCGAGCGACACGGAGAAAATAAGCTTGCGGCAATCTTTAGTTTTTTCGAGTAAATCTTGCGCTTGTGCATTCTGGACCTCATCTATAACAAGGTCATTTCCACTAAGTACTGCAGACTTCATGTGGGAATCCATTCTGTAGGTAACAGAAAGTATTGCACTTATAAGTGCAAACTACAAAGTATTTTGTTATTTTGTGGAAATTTGGTACCCCCAGTGGGACTCGAACCCACACTGGATCGATTTTAAGTCGATTGCCTCTGCCGATTGGGCTATGGGGGCGTACCTTCTCAGGCTAGCAAAGCAAAAGGGAGGCTATGACAGCCTCCCTCGTGCTTTGGAAGTAATTACTTCTTAGCCGCAGGCTTCTTTGCAGGAGCCTTCTTAGCGACAGCCTTCTTTGCAGCAGGCTTGGCAACGGGCTTCTTAGCTGCAGGCTTTGCGGCAACCTTGGCTGCTGCTGGTGCTGGGCGTGAAGCGAACTCTTCGAATGCTGCGCGAGGGGTCTCACGTGCAGACAAAGAAACGATGTCGCGTCCCAACCAGAAGTTGTTCCACCAGCCACCCACGACGCGGAACTTGCGCTCGAAGGAAGGCATAGCCAGACCGTGGTAACCACGGTGTGCAAGCCAGGCAATGTAACCCTTGAGGGCAATCTTGCCGGACTGGAACACACCGATGTTGAGGCCGAGGCCTGCAACTGCACCGAGGTTCTTGTGGAAGTAGTCAGTGGGGCCTTCGCCGCGCAAGACTGCAACGATGTTGCGAGCCATGAGCTTGCCCTGACGAACAGCGTGCTGAGCGTTAGGAACGCAGTAACCGCCAACGCCGCCACCAGAAAGGTCGGGGCATGCGGTTGCGTCTCCAGCACCCCAGGCGCCTTCGATAACACCCTTGTCGCCCTCAACGCGCAGGTCAGCGCGAACGCGCAGACGGCCACGCTCGTCGAGGGGGAAGTCGGTTGCACGGAGCATGGGGTTAGCCATGACACCAGCGGTCCAGATGATGAGGTCCGACTCGAACTTCTCACCGGTGGAGAGCTGGATGAGTCCGTTTTCTGCCGACTGAAGCTGGGTGTCGAGGTGAACCTGAGCACCACGTTCAGCAAGGTTCTTGAGAACCCAGTGGCTGGTTTCGAGGGAAACCTCAGGCATGATGCGACCCATGGCCTCGATGAGGTGGAAGTGAGTGTCATCGAAGGTGAGCTCTGGGTAGTCCTTGATCAGGTCAGAGGCCAGTGAGCGAAGCTCTGCGAAAACTTCAATTCCTGCGAAGCCACCACCCACGACGGTGACGGTGAGTAGACGGTCACGCTCAGGACCTGCAGGAAGCTGAGCTGCCTTGTCGAAGTTGGAGAGGATGCGGTCGCGGATCGCAACTGCTTCTTCGATGGTCTTCAGGCCGATTGCATTGTCTGCAATGCCAGGGATGGGGAAGGTGCGAGAAACAGCACCAGCGGTGAAGATGACCTGGTCATACTTCTCTGCAAATTCCTTGCCTGCGTTGGGAACGATGGTTGCAGTCTTCTTCTTGTGGTCAATGCCAACTACCTTGCCCGAGATGATGCGGGTCTTCTTGAGGTGTGAGCGGTGACCGACAACAGCGTGACGTGCCTCGATGGAGCCAGCTGCAATTTCGGGCAGGAATGGCTGGTAGGTCATGTAGGGCAGTGGGTCAACAATAGTGACCTCTGCTTCTCCGTTACGGAGCAGTTTTTCGAGCTTCCACGCGGTATAAAAACCTGCGTAACCAGCACCGACAATAAGAATCTTGGGCACAGTAATACGTCTCCAGCTAGACAAAGTGGGGTTAGGGCGTCTCGTCTGTTTCGTGGAGGGAACTTTCACGCGGAACAACAGGACGAAGTCTTCGAGCAACAACGATGTACCCGATAACTACAATCGTACCGAATCCAGCGAAAAACAGTAACGGAACACCCACCGTGGTCAGCTGATACAGGGTTGGAAGTCCCGGAATATTCCCGCTATCGAAAGGTAGGGGCGCTGGGGTGGGAGCCGAAGTGTCCCAGGGCTCTGCTGTGTTGGTGGAACTTCCACGGCGGTACAGCTTGATCCACTCGGCCAGAGAACCCAATGGGTTCACCTTCACGAGGGGAACTTCCGCCGTGACAGCGGCATACGCGTTGATCTTGCCGTAGCCATAAATGGGACTGGGGACGTCACCAACCGGGGTTGCCGTGGAGATGATGCGGTTGATCACATTGTTGGCATCGAGTTCGGGGTGCGAGGCACGAACAAGGGCAACCAGACCTGCGACGATGGGCGTTGCCCCACTAGAGCCAGACCACTTCATATAAGCGCCACCGGGAGCAACACCGACAAGAGCTTCGGATGGCGCGGAGACACCAATGGTGATGCCCTGGCTAGATGCGTCGTAGCTTGCTTCGCCGTTGACGTCGAGTCCAGCCACTGTCAGCACACCGGGAATGGTTGCGGGAGCCCCGACCTCAGTAGTTCCTGTGCCACGGTTACCGGCTGCCGCCACAATGACCACATCGTGGTCAAAGGCATACATAAACGCGTCATCCCAACTGGTGGGCCATTCCAGGCTGTTGCGGGTCAGTGACATATTGATCACTTTCGCGCCCTGATCCACAGACCAGATAATGGCGTTGGCAATCTGCTCATCTGAAGGGATCTCGGTTTCAACACCGAAGGCCACCGAAGCTGACAGCAACTGCGCTTGTGGCGCAGTACCGATCACGCCGTTATTTCCACCCGTGCCGCGGCCAGCAAGCACAGAAGCAACGAGCGTGCCGTGATCGGGTGACTCCCCCACCGGGGTGCGGCCATCAGGCGAACCAATGCCTGAGAAGTCTGCCCCTCCAACAACAGCTGCGTTGATATCAGGGGCATAACCAATACCGGAGTCAATGACAGAGACCAGCACACCGTCACCCTGGGTCACATCCCAGGCTTGATAGAAGTTGTAATCTCCAAGCCAGTATTCAAGATCTCGAATGTAGTCAGCACGTGCAGGGGTTGCCGAGAAGACCGCCAACAAGGTGAAGGCAAGAACGGATATGGAGGCTAAACCGCGTCGTAGTCGATGCACTGACACACCTCAGGAGACCACGATGAACGTGCCAGGGCAAGGTCACCAATGGGGTTCACGCCAGGACCGGCTGCCAAGGCATGACCGGCGAGGGCGTGAAGGCACTTCACGCGGACCGGCATGCCGCCAGCGGAGATTCCATCAAGCTCAGGAACGACAGCAATGGATTCACGGTCGGCAATGAACTGCTCATGAGCGACAAGGTACTGCTTCTGCATGTCTTCATCGGCGTTCAAAATATCCGTGAACTCTGCCATCACCTGGGTTGCTTCCAAGTCGGACATGGCAATAGTGGCGGCAGGGTGAGTCAAGTAATAGAAGGTGGGGAACGGAGTTCCATCTGACAGTCTGGGCGCAGTCGCGACCACTGTCGGAGCACCACAGACACAGCGGGCAGGAATACCGATAACGTCGCGCGCGGGTCGACCAAGCTGCGCCGACACAATGCGAATGTCGTCGTCGGTAGCGGGGTCAAATGGCGGGCGCATAGATAACTTTCTTAGGGGGTGGGCTGCACTTGCTCAGGTGTGGGCGTTCCCAAACCGGCAATGAGGAAAGATTTGAGCAAGCCAGAGACCCAGTCTGTGCTGGTGTCTTGGAGTGACGCAGTGGCCTTCTCACGCTTGAGATCATCGATCGTGGCGTCATTGATCACGAGGTAGCTGATCTCACCAGGCATGACGTAGTAGAGACGGTCACGGGCTTGAGCACGGACATAGGCAGGGTCATCCCAGCGAGCACGCTGCTTTTCCAGATCACTGATCTGTGAGGTTTTGAGATTAGCCTCTGCCTGCAAGTCGGCAATAACCTGACGCTGTTCAATCCAGATCTTGATATTGGGCGCAAGTACCAGCATGCCCAACAATGTCAGGCTCATAATCAAAATGGAAAAGCCCGACAAGCGAATGCTGCCGAGCCAGACGCCCGCTTTCGTGGTTCCGGTGACTAGAGCCACCGGAACCTTACGAACGCGAACGTTTTTGTTAGCCATGAAGGGCCGAATGTTCCTTAGGCGGAGAAGCGGGGGAATGCGCTGCTGCCTGCGTAGACAGCTGCTTCACCCAGTTCTTCTTCAATACGCAGAAGCTGGTTGTACTTCGCGACGCGGTCGCTACGTGCAGGTGCACCAGTCTTGATCTGACCGCAGTCGGTTGCAACGGCGAGGTCAGCAATGGTGGTGTCCTCAGTCTCACCAGAACGGTGAGAGAGGATGGCCTTCATGCCGTGACGCTGTGCAAGAGATACTGCATCGAGAGTCTCGGTGAGGGTACCAATCTGGTTCACCTTGACCAGGATGGAGTTACCGGCCTTGAGGTCGATACCCTTCTGCAGGCGAACAGGGTTGGTCACGTAGAGGTCGTCACCGACGAGCTGGAGCTTGTCGCCGAGCTCTGCAGTGATGTGAGTCCAACCGGACCAGTCGTCTTCATCCAGTGGGTCTTCGATGGAAACCAATGGGAAGTCGCGAACGAGCTCTGCGTAGTAGGAAGACATCTCTTCAGAGGTGCGCTTGTTGCCCTCGAAGTGGTACGAACCATCCTTGAAGAATTCAGATGCGGCAACGTCAAGTGCCAGACCAATTTCCTTGCCTGGCTTGAAGCCAGCCTGCTCGATGGCGCCCACGATGAATTCAAGAGCTGCACGGTTGTTGGGGAGGTCAGGAGCGAATCCACCCTCGTCACCAAGACCAGTAGCCATACCGTTCTTCTTCAGAAGTGACTTGAGCGAGTGGTAGATCTCCACACCCCAGCGCAGAGCTTCCGAGAAGCTCTCTGCACCGTGAGGAACAGCCATGAACTCCTGGATGTCCACACCGGTGTCAGCGTGTGCACCACCGTTGATGATGTTCATCAAAGGAACAGGAAGAGTGTGTGCGTTCGGGCCGCCAACGTAACGGAACAGGGGAAGGTCTGCAGAATCTGCAGCAGCCTTGGCAACAGCAAGAGAAACACCCAAGATGGCGTTAGCACCGAGGCGCTTCTTGTTTTCGGTGCCGTCGAGCTCAATCATGGCGCCGTCAATGAGGCGCTGGTCAGCAGCGTCGAAGCCTTCGAGTGCGGGGCCGATTTCGTCGATGACTGCGTCAACAGCCTTCTGGACACCCTTACCGAGGTAACGGTTCTTGTCTTCGTCGCGAAGTTCGTAGGCCTCGAACGCACCGGTGGAGGCACCGGATGGGACTGCAGCGCGGGCAAGCACGCCATCTTCGAGCAGAACCTCTACTTCAACGGTGGGGTTACCGCGAGAGTCGAGAATTTCGCGTGCGCCAATGGCGTCAATGAGGGCCACAGTATCTCCTTGTGTGATGTGTATTTAGATAAGAAAAAGGGAGGGAATTACTAGTAATTCTAGGCGAGGTCCTTGAAGACCAAGTCCTTGGCGCTCGCAGTCTCCGCAGAAACAAAGGCAAATGAGCCAAATCCGGCTTCGCGAGCTCGATCGAGCACAGGAGTGAGGTTCTTGGCACGCTTTTCCAAGCGCACACGCTTGCCGGCAGCAATGAGCTCGCTCTTGAAGCCCATCAGTGCAGACACACTCAGATCAGCACTATCCAACACAGCATCGTGCACCAGCACGACGCTGTCTGACGCCGCAGCGTCGTCGACCTCAATGAGGTCAACAATGCGCTCGAAACCAATAGAGAAGCCTGCTGCAGGAACGTCTTGGCCGAGGAAACGACCAATCATGCCGTCATAGCGACCACCGCCACCGACAGAAGAACCTGACTCGGGGTGAGCAATCTCAAAGATGGTGCCGGTGTAGTAACCCATGCCGCGCACCAGAGTGGGGTCGAAGCGAACTTCAACGCCCGAAGGCAAGTTCGTCAGCGCCTTGGCCAAGGTCTCCAGATCTGCCACTGCATCAGAATCGATGCCGTCGGGCAGGACAGAAAGTATGTCTGCAGTGGTCATCGGAACGCCACCGGATGCCAGGTGTGGTTCGATGCGCTTCAGCAGTCCGCCCAGGACAGCGGCCGCATCTGGGCCAGTCTCCGACAACTCCTTGACGACGCCTTCGGTGCCAATCTTGTCGAGCTTGTCAATCGAGATCAGGGCGGAACCAAAACGCTCTTCGGCGAATCCGCAGTAATCCAGGATGCCCGCAAGGATGCGGCGGTCATTGATGCGAATGGTGCAACCCTGAAGACCCAGGATCGAGAGAACAGCAGAGGTGGCCGTGATGAGCTCAACCTCAGCGAGCTGACCGGCTTCACCAATGATGTCGATGTCGCACTGCACAAACTGGCGGTAGCGACCCTTCTGCGGACGCTCAGCGCGCCAGACAGGGGCAATCTGAATCGCACGGAACACCGAAGGTAGTTCCGCACGGTGCGTGGCATAGAAACGGGCCAGAGGCACGGTCAAATCAAACCGCAGACCAAGGTCTGCTAAATCGTGAGCATCGCCTGAGTTCGCCGCTGCTTCAAGCGCTTCCTTGTCGAGACCACGCTTGAGCACGCTGAAAGCAAGCTTCTCGTTGTCGCCGCCGAGGCCAGAGTGCAGGCGCTCAAAGTCCTCAACAACAGGAGTCTCGATCTCTTCAAAACCATGGCTGGAGTACACATCCCGGATAACGCGTAAAGCGCGTTCGCGCTTTGCCTTCTCTAGAGGCAGGAAATCCCGCATGCCACGGGGAGGAGATACGTCACGAGCCATGTATCTATTCTGCCTCTCGAATGTCTTCCTGCAGTTCACGCAGCCGCACACGCAGTGCTTTCTCAGCATCAAAGCCTTGTTCACGTGCTGAAGAAACGATGCTCAGCAGAATGCTGCCGACCTCATCTTCGTCAGCCCAGATGGGTGGATCCGGGAGGTGTTGCTTCTCCAAGCCCACCTTCTCTGCCTTGCCCAGAAGCTTCTCGGCGAGCGCGAGGGCAGGCATGGACTGAGGAATACCATCTAGGGTGGAGGTTCTGCCGGGCTTTTCTTGCTTCTTCAGGTCATCCCACACAGCCATGACGTCATCGGCGGTTTCGAGCTTGTTCTCGCCAAAGACGTGGGGGTGACGGCCCACCATCTTGGCGGTCATGTGAGCGGCGACATCTTGGATGTCGAATTCTTCACCAGGGGTGTTCGAAGCAAGGTCGGCGTGGAAGATGACTTGATAGAGCACATCGCCGAGCTCTTCGATCATCTCGTCACGGTCACCTGACTCAATGGCATCGATGAGCTCATACGTTTCTTCAACCAAGTACTTGATCAGCGACTCGTGAGTCTGCTCGGCATCCCAGGGACATCCGCCGGGGGCACGAAGTTTTGCCATCACCATGACGAGCTCGTCGAGCTTGGTGGCAGGTTGTTGGTCCTCAGGAAGTGAGGAGAAGATGGGGCTGGTCATCAGTTTCCCTCCAGATGTTCAGCCCCATCCTCTCACCGAGTCATAGAGACAATGGCTCGGTTCACTCGTCCGACAATAAATTGTCGGTAATGGCTCAGTAGTTCTACGTGGTGAGACGTCCTCGTAGCTGAGCCAGTTCATCAGTGAGCGCCTCAGGAACGCGGTCACCAAACTTGTCGAAGTACTCCTCAGTGAGGTCGCACTCTGCAGTCCACATGTTGCGGTCTACGTGGAAAAGCTTCTCCATTGCCTCGTCTGTGACGTCGAGACCTTCGAGGTTGAAAGTGCCAGCAGCAGGAACGCGACCCATGGGCGCGTTCTCAGTAGCAACGTCGCCGTCTACGCGACGAGCAATCCACTCGAGAACACGGGAGTTCTCACCGAAGCCAGGCCACAGGAAAGATCCGTCTGCATCCTTGCGGAACCAGTTGACCTGGAAGATGGCGGGAGCCTTGTCGCCGAGAGTCTTACCGATCTCGAGCCAGTGACCCCAGTAGTCAGCCATGTTGTAGCCACAGAAGGGAAGCATGGCGAAGGGGTCGCGACGCAGATCGCCCACGGTTCCTTCTGCTGCTGCTGTCTGCTCGCTCGACATGGTGGCACCGATGAAGACACCGTGCTGCCAGTCGAATGCTTCAGCCACGAGTGGGATGTTGGTCGCGCGACGACCACCGAAGATGATGGCGTCGAGAGGAACACCTGCATTTTCGTACCATTCCTCAGAGAGGGTGGGGCACTGCTGGATGGGCACCGTGAAGCGCGAGTTGGGGTGAGCTGCGGGACGGCCAGAATCTGGAGTCCACTCTTCACCGCGCCAGTCGATCAGGTGATCAGGAGTTGCTTCGGTCATGCCCTCCCACCAGACGTCGCCGTCATCGGTGAGTGCCACGTTAGTGAAGATGGTGTTGGAGGCCACAGTATCCATCGCGACAGGGTTGGTCTTTTCTCCCGTACCAGGAGCAACACCGAAGAATCCAGCCTCAGGGTTGATCGCGAAGAGGCGACCGTCAGCTCCTGGGCGAAGCCATGCAATGTCGTCACCGATGGTCTCGGCCTTCCAGCCGGGAACGGTGGGGCGAAGCATGGCGAGGTTGGTCTTGCCGCATGCCGAAGGGAACGCAGCGGCCATGTGGTACGCCTTGCCCTCGGGTGAGGTGAGCTTGAGGATCAGCATGTGCTCAGCGAGCCAGCCTTCCTGCAGACCCATGAAAGAACCAATACGGAGCGAGAAGCACTTCTTGGACAGCAGTGCGTTTCCGCCGTAGCCAGAACCAAAGGACCAGATCTCGCGAGTCTCGGGGAAGTGGCAAATGTACTTGGTGGAGTTTGAAGGCCAGGCTATGTCGTCAACACGACGACCGGTTGCATCAACCAAAGGCATACCAACCGAGTGAACAGCTGGAACCCAGGGGGTTTTCTCGTCGATCTGCGCGAGTGCGTCAAAGCCCATGCGGGTCATGATGCGCAGGTTGAGTACAGCGTAGGGAGAGTCAGTGAGCTGGATACCCACCTGAGAGATGGGGCCACCGTAAGGACCCATGGAGAAAGGAACGACGTACATCGTGCGGCCACGCATAGAACCGTCGAAGAGGCCACGCAGTTCAGCGTTCATCTCGTCGGGGTCGCGCCAGTTGTTGGTAGGGCCTGCATCTGCTTCGTTGACCGAGCAGATGAAGGTGCGGTCTTCCACACGAGCGACGTCATCGGGGTCGGAGCGAACCAGGAAAGAGTTGGGGCGCTTCGCAGCGTTGAGAGGAATCATCGATCCTGCATCAACAAGAAGAGCAGTGAGTCGGTGCCATTCAGCGTCTGAACCGTCGCACCATTCGATGCGCTCTGGCTTGGTCAGCTTGGCAATGTCGGCAACCCAGTGCAGCAGAGCACGCTGAGTGACGAAGGGGGGTGCGTTGAGGTCAGTAGCGATGGGCACCTCAGACTGAGCAATGGGCTCGGTGTGAGTGAGGTCTGCGATCGACATCTGAGTCTCCTTTGTCTCGACCAAGCTTCGAGGGAAGTAAAACTTGGTGATATTTCAAGTATTGACCCTTGTATACAGAAAAGTTCCCCGTTTTCACTAGAAATATTTGCTGTTTTTCTCGTATTGTAAAGAAATGGCCTCTGACATGATGATTTTGGGTAAACGAATCAAACATTTCCGCATTACTGCCGGAATGACCCTGGAGCAGCTCGGCGACGCCGTCGGCGTTGTGCCGAGCCAGCTTTCCCTGATTGAGAACGGTAAGCGCGAACCCAAGCTCTCCCTGCTCAACGCCATCGCCACTTCTGTGGGCGTGAGCGTTCCAGAACTCCTCAGCACCGAAGCCCCCGATCGACGTTCCGAGCTCGAAATTGAACTTGAGCGCCTGCAACAGACTGAGCTCTACACCTCCCTCAACTTGCCTGCGGTGCGCAGCACCAAGGGTCTCACCGATGATGCTCTCGAAGCCATCGTGGGACTGCACAAAGAAATGGAACGTCGTTCACGTCAATCCATTGCTACCCCAGAAGAGGCGCGTCGCGCCAACACTGAGTTGCAAGCCATCATGCGGGAGAAGAACAACTACCTCCCCGAACTCGATGAGCTCGCGGAAGATCTGGTTAAGCGCACCGGGCACGAATCTGGTGCACTCATGCACCGCACCGTCGCAGAAATGGCCAACCTCCTAGGTTTCGAGCTCATCTTCGTGGATGACCTCCCCAGCTCGGCTCGTTCCGTCACAGATACGGCAAACGGTCGTATCTACTTACCCCCTGCCTCTATCCCCGGCGGTCATGGCCTGCGCGCCATGGCACTCCAAGCAATGGCACACCGCGTATTGGGCCACGAAAAACCCCACACCTATGCCGAGTTTTTGAAGCAGCGCCTCGAGATCAACTACTTCGCTGCTGCCTGCCTCATGCCTCGCTCGCGTTCGGTCGCGTTCTTGCAGAACGCTAAGAAGGAACGCAACATTGCCATTGAGGACTTCCGTGATGCTTTTGGCGTCACCCACGAAGCTGCCGCTCTGCGCTTTACCAACCTCGCCACCGAGCACTTAGGGCTGCGCACTCACTTCCTGCGAGTGAACCAAGGTGAGGGTATTTTCCGTGGCTATGCCAATGACGGCCTACGTATCCCCGCGGACGCAAACGGTTCGATTGAAGGCCAGGTTGTGTGTCGCAAGTGGCCAGCTCGTGTGGCATTCGAACGCACCAACCGAACCAACGAGTTCTACCAATACACCGACACCCCCGGCGGAACCTTCTGGGATTCGACCCAAACAGGAACCGGCGAGAAGGAAGTCTTCTCGATTAGTGTGGGTGTTCCCTTCGATGACGCTAAATGGTTCCGAGGTCGCGACACCGACAACCGAGAAGTATCAACCTGCCCCAGTGAAAACTGCTGCAAGGTTCCTGCTGAAGATCTCACCAGCCGCTGGGCTGGCAAGGCCTGGCCGAGTGCCCGAATGCACGCACACGTTCTCTCTCCGCTGCCCTCGGGAACATTCCCTGGCGTAGATGACACTGAGCTGTTCACATTCCTCGAACGTCACGCTGGCGCATAGGCTGAAACTATGGCCCGAGTCAGTATGAGAACGATCTTTCGTTCCGAACGCTATGCAGCAATCTCTCTTGCTGCTGCCGCGATCCTGGGCTTAGTTCTTGCAAATTCGGTTGCAGGTCCTGGGCTGATTGAACTCTTCTCCAGCCACATCGGTCTGCCCGCTCTTGAGCTCGACCTCAGCATTGGTCACTGGATCACTGACGGCCTGCTCGTCATCTTCTTCTTCATCGTGGCGGTTGAATTGCGCCATGAGCTGACCGTGGGGGAACTAAACACGGTCAAACATGCACTGGCTCCCGGTATAGCTGCCGTCGGTGGTGTCATTGTTCCTGCCGCCCTGTATCTAGCCATTGCAGGTCCAGACTTTGCCCAAGGTTGGCCCATCCCCACGGCCACAGACATTGCTTTCGCACTCGGGCTGATTGCACTTGTGGGGCGCGGACTGCCCGGACGCATTCGAGTCTTCTTGCTGGCCCTTGCCGTTCTTGATGACCTCATCGCGATTGTGATCATCGCGGTGTTCTTTAGCCAAAGTCTCAACATTCTTGCTTTGGGAATGGCGGCAACTGCTGTTTACTTCTTCCGCTTCTTGGGCTGCCAGGGCCGGATCAAGAACCCTGCTATTCGAACAACCCTGTTGATCTTCGTTGCTTTGTTTGCTTGGTATTTCACCGTGCTTTCTGGCGTTCACGCCACTATCGCCGGTGTTGCATTGGGCTTGGTACTGAACCCACGACTTGCTGCCCAGGCAGCTCACGCACTGCAGCCCGTGACCAATGCGGTGATCTTGCCTTTGTTTGCGTTCGCCTCTGCACTGGTGTTGATCCCCGCGGTCTCTCCCGCTGAGCTCAGCCCAGCTTTCTGGGGTATTGCGGTGGGCCTGCCCGTGGGCAAGATCATCGGCATCATGATTGCCGGCAGTATCGTCGCGCTCATTGCCAAGCGCGGTGAAGCAACAGAGACCCTTATTCGAGGTTGGGATTTACTCACGGTGGCGGCCGTGGCAGGCATCGGGTTCACCGTGTCATTGCTCATGAACGAGCTCGCCTTTGCTGGCGACGATGCCATCCGTGACGAAGGAGTGCTGGCCGTACTCGTCGGCTCTGCGGTTGCAATCCTGATTGGTGGCAGCTTGGTTAGCTGGCGCTCTCGCCACTACCGGAAGCAGCGCTAGCTTCTTCCGCCTTTGGTAGCGGGAAAATTGCATCCAGCAGGCTTCCTGTCCATGCAATGAGGTCAGTGTCCTCGGGAAGAGGAACCGTGATCACACGGGCAGCCGGAACGTACTTGGCTCCCGGATACATCCTGGCTAATCTCACCTGAATCGAATCAGGCAGATCTGCTGGAGTAATACGCAGGTTGGACCCCATCACGACAACCTCGCTCAGACCTGACTTGTGTGCTCGCCTGCGTAGGCGTGACACAGCAATGAGGTTGTGAACCTGAGCAGGGGGTTCGCCATAGCGATCAGCCAGTTCTTCCAGAACCTGATCAATCTGTTCTTCACGCGACAGCGGACCGCTGGCAACAGAAAGCTTTTGGTATGCCTCCAGGCGTAGACGCTCGCTGTCGACGTAGTCGTCAGGGATGCGAGCATCAACGGGAAGCTCCAGACGAAGCTCTGTCTGGCCTTCAGCGACGTCGCCGCGGAAGGCAGAGACGGCTTCGCCAATCATGCGCAGGTAGAGGTCGAAGCCGACTCCTGCGATGTGGCCAGACTGTTCACCGCCGAGGAGATTTCCGGCTCCACGAATTTCGAGGTCCTTAAGCGCGATCTGAATACCCGAGCCCAGCTCGTTATTCATCGCGAGTGCGTTCAGGCGGTCGTGAGCTGTTTCGCTCAAAGGAGTGGTCTCGTCATAGAAGAGATAGGCATAGGCACGTTCACGTCCGCGGCCCACACGACCACGCAACTGGTGAAGCTGGCTCAGGCCATACTTATCTGCTCGGTCCACGATCAAGGTGTTGGCGTTGGCAATATCCAGGCCGGTCTCAATGATGGTGGTGGACACCAACACATCGAACTTGCGTTCCCAGAAGTCGATGATGACTTGCTCGAGCTGGTGCTCGGTCAACTGACCGTGGGCAACACCCACGCGCGCTTCGGGAACGAGCTCAGCAATCTGCGCTGCCACGCGGTTGATGCTGGAGACGCGGTTGTGGACGAAGAAGACCTGTCCTTCGCGCAGAATCTCGCGGCGAATTGCGGCAGCAGCCTGCTTCTCGGAGAAGGGGCCCACGAAGGTGAGGATGGGGTGGCGGTCCTCGGGTGGGGTGGCCAGGGTCGACATCTCGCGGATGCCGGTCACAGCCATCTCGAGCGTACGGGGAATGGGCGTTGCACTCATAGCCAGGATGTCAACGTTGGTTTTTAGCTTCTTGAGCGCATCCTTGTGCTCCACGCCAAAGCGCTGCTCTTCATCGATGATGACCAGTCCCAAGTCCTTGAAAGAGACGCCCTGCGCCAGTAGGCGATGTGTTCCGATGACCACGTCCACGGTTCCATCCGCCATGCCCGCCAAAGTTTCCTTGGCTTCCTTGTCAGTTTGGAAGCGGCTCAGTGCACGCAGGTGAACAGGGAAACCGGCGAAGCGTTCCTGGAAGGTCTCGAAGTGTTGCTTCACCAGAAGCGTGGTGGGCACCAAGATGGCAACTTGCTTGCCATCTTGGACAGCCTTGAACGCGGCGCGAACCGCGATCTCTGTCTTACCAAAGCCCACGTCACCGGAGATGAGGCGATCCATCGGGATGGCCCGCTCCATATCGGCTTTGACTTCATCGATGGTGGTGAGCTGATCCATCGTCTCCACATAAGGGAAAGCTTCTTCAAGCTCTCGCTGCCATGGGGTGTCTGGACTGAACGAGAATCCACGGCTTGCCATGCGCGCGCTATAGAGCTTGACCAGTTCCACAGCGATGTCGCGAACGGCCTT
Organism: Aurantimicrobium minutum; assembly: GCF_029892845.1. Classification (GTDB taxonomy): domain Bacteria; phylum Actinomycetota; class Actinomycetes; order Actinomycetales; family Microbacteriaceae; genus Aurantimicrobium; species Aurantimicrobium minutum_B. Next base: position 195,913 of record NZ_JARXVT010000001.1, on the reverse strand, counting down.
GCGGGCCTTGGACTTGGCTTGACCCCAGTCACTGCCACCCATCTTGGACAGAGCAGGAGCTTCCCCGCCCACATACCTCGTGAGCTGGTCGAGCTGGTCGGTGGGGACATAGAGCTTGTCGCCGGGATAGCCACGTTTACTCGGCGCGTATTCAATGACGAGGTATTCACGCGTGGTCTTCACCGCATTGCGACCACCGGAGGACACTTCACGCTGAACGAGTTCAAGGAACTTTCCAATTCCGTGGGTTTCGTGAACAACGATGTCGCCAGCCTCAAGCTTGAGCGGGTCGACCACGTTCTTGCGACGGCTCGCCAGCTTTCGAGGTGCACGGGCGTCATAGCCAGCAGCACGGCCATAAAACTCAGCTTCTGAGATAACTGCAAGCTTGGCCTCCTCGAGCTCGAAACCTGCCTCAACGGAGGCTTGGACCAGATAGGCGACTCCAGGTTCGAGCTCAGAAGGAAGCTCGGCAACCATGCGTGCAGCAAGGTTACGCTCTGCTAGTACTTGACCAGCACGCTCAACTAAACCATGGCCTTCCGCCGCAACGATGACGGTCCAGTCCTGCTTGAGCAGCGCCTCCACGTGGTCCACAGCACCATCGACGTTGCCAGCAAAGGTGGGCACGGCCTTCGCATTGATGCGGATAGCCAGAATCTCGTCGAGGTCGAGTTCTTCGGGCAGTGGTTCGGAGGCATCAGGGCCGTGCTGGAATGCACTGAATGTCCACCACGCACCTCCCTGATAAGCGGATCGAAGTTCAGTAATGGTGAGGAAGTCACCGGCAGAAAGATCGATAGGTGACTGTGCTCCAGCACTCGCGGCATTCCAGGCAGCATGCAGGAATTCACGGTTGGTCTCAGTCAGATTGATGGCACGAGTAGCAATTCGTTCAGGAGAGAGAAGAGCCACTGCAGCGCCATCGGGCAAATAGCTGGTGATGGGAACAAGACGATCCACCAATGCTGGAGTCAACGACTCCATGCCCTCCACAGCAATGCCTTCCGCGATCTTGGAGAGCATCTGGTTGATGCCAGGGAACTCGTGTTCCATCTCGCGTGCTCGCTGACGCACGGGAGCTGTCAGCAGCAACTCACGGCTGGGTGGCAGCGCAATGTTCTGGATATCTCCGTCCAGCGAACGCTGGTCTGCCACAGAGAAGGCCCGAATGGAATCCACTTCGTCACCGAAGAAGTCCACACGAATGGGATGATCAGCCACAGGCGGGAACACATCCAAGATGCCACCGCGCACTGCGAACTCACCACGGCGGGTGACCATGTCCACCCGTACATAAGCCAAGTCCACTAACAACGCAGCAATGGCCATCAGGTCATTGCCTCGACTGCCCACGCTCAAGGCAATAGGCTCCACATCGCCGAGGTTGTCGGCGATGGGCTGCAGAGCGCCACGAACAGACGTAATCATGATCAGGGGAAGTGAACCATCCCAATCACGAGCCTGGCGCAAGGCTTCAAATCGGCGCCCCACAATTTCTGGACTGGGCGACAGGCGCTCATGAGGCAAGGTTTCCCATGCCGGGAAGTCACAGAGTTGCGCATGGGGCATCAATGAGGACAGCGCGGCAGCAAGGCGTTCTGCCTCTCGGTTCGTTGCCGTCACTGCCAACACAACGGGAGGTAATCCTGCAGAGATGCGGGCCTCAATCAGAGCCGAGAGAAGAGGGGCATTCAGGCCTTCAACAACTGAGAAATCAGCATCTTTGTTGGCATAGCTGAGTGCATCAGCGATATTTGGGGTGCGCGAAAGGGCGCGCGAAAGCCCCTGAAATACCATGACGTTAGTCTATGGCGCTCACCAGAGCGTGGCAGCCTCAGCGAGTTGTTCTGCCGTGCAGTTGCGAGTGTACGAGCCGGTGCTGTAACCCAACTTCACGATGGTGGCGCAATCCGCCATCCATTCCACTGGCATCGATCCTGTCTGACCAGGAACAAGTGCGTTGTATGCGGTCATGATGGAAGGACCGTATTTCCACCACTGTCTGGCGTGGGCGGCCTCGTGTACTAGCACGGAAACTCCCACGCTGTTGGAGTATCGCTCAGTCAACGAACTATCCAGAGTGATGGGTACACGATCCGTATTGGAGCCGTTGAGATTCACCGTGGCATAACCACAGAGATAGACGTTGGCGCCAAACTGCCTGGCACACATGCCGTTTTCCCAAACGACATAGGAGTTGGGAGCTAGTGCGGTGACATATGCCTCGGCACTGAAACCTTGGCTCACGGGTGCTGCGGCCGCAGCAGTGACGGGCGGGGAAGGAGCTGTGGGGGTGGTGGAACCACCGGTTTGCTCCAGGGATTGGGCCTGCGCAGCACGACGGGCTGCAGCAGCAGCCTGTGCTGCGGCGGCGGCTTCAGCAGCAGCTTGTTCTGCAGCAATGCGGTCTTGCTCTGCCTGCCAGGCAGACTGAGCGGTTTGGACATTCTGAATGCCTGTCCCCAAGGCCATCACAGCTTTCACCAGTGCTTCAACACTGGTGGTGTCGCTGGCCTGAACTTCTTCTGCACGAACTTGCTGACCATAAGGCCACAACAAATCCAAAGGAGCCGCAGTTTTCAAACTCGAGACGGAGGCTTTGAGTTTGACCAGCTCGGCTTTTTGAATCTTCAGAGTTTTTTGAGCCTGGACGATGGACTTCTCGAGGGTTTGGCGAGATGCGTCATCCAGAACCTTGCCGCTGGAATCGGTGAGAATCGTCTGGGCATTTTTGATTGCTAATTCAAGATCAGCAGCACGCTCGGTCAGTGCCTGCACACGCTCATTACCGGTGGCAATAGTGTCGATGACTTGAGCCTGTGCACTCTGCTGGGTGGAGACGAAGTTGGTGCCCACAACCACGGCAGTGCTGGCAACCAGCACTGTACTGACAGCCAGAGCGGCAATCATCTGAACCCGTGGGGTGAACTTCATAATTTAAGGGTAATCAGTTTTTCTTGATGCCAGCTGAGTGTTTGTTGAGACTAGGCAGGGGAATTGAAGCGCTGCTGCGCTGCAAGCATTCCCTCATCTGCGATGGTCTCCACTGCATCGGTGGCATGCGCCAAAACGTGAGGCAGAATCTCGCGCTCAGAGGAGTTGAAGTTGGCGAGAACGAAGTCTGCGGCATCCTGACGACCAGGAGGGCGCCCAATACCAATACGAATGCGGTTGAACTCATTGGTGCCAATGGCAGCGATGATGTCGCGGAGGCCGTTGTGGCCGCCGTGGCCGCCATTACTCTTGAGACGAATCACGTCAAAGTCAATGTCGAGCTCATCGTGGAGAACGATCAGGTTGGCGGGCTCAACGCCATAGAACTTCAGCAGGTTAGCCACTGGCCCTCCTGAGAGGTTCATAAAAGTGTTGGGCTTGGCAATGATGAGTTTGGGGCCTCCGGGGCGCACCCAACCCTCTGCAACAAGCGCATTTGCTTTGTGCGACTTGAAAGTCGCACCGATGTCGCTGGCCAACTGCGACACAGCCATCTGTCCCACATTGTGGCGATGACCGGCGTAGTCGGGCCCGGGGTTACCGAGCCCGACTACAAGCCAGGTTGTGCTCAATTGAGTTATTACTCAGCAGCCTCAGCTGCAGCAGCTGCACCGGAGAGCTCAGCGTCAGCTTCAGCTGCTGCCTTCTCTGCGTCGTGCTGCTCAGCGTGGATTTCTGCCTTGTGCTCAGCGTGTGCTGCGTCGTCAGCAAGTTCTGCTGCGAGCTCGTCGCCGGACTCAGCGAGGTCCTTAGCTGAAGGAGAGTGAACGTGAACAACGAGGCGGGTTGAGTCGCCATCGATGATTGCGTCCGAAGGAAGCTCAAGCTCAGCGAAGGTTACGCGGAAGCCAGGAGCCTTGCCCTCAATGTTGATCTCGATGAACTCAGGAATGTGAGTTGCGTTAGCGAGAAGAGGAACAGTCTTAGCGTCGAGCTCAAGAACTGCACCGGACTGCTGGGTTCCCACGATGTGGAGAGGAACGTTCACGAGAACCTTCTCACCCTGGTTCACAACAACGAGGTCGATGTGCTCGATGATCTGGAGTACGGGGTCCTTCTGGACATCCTTCACCAGAGTCAGCTGGCTCTTGCCATCGATCTGAAGGTCGAGGATTGCGTTCTTCTTACGAAGAAGAAGGCGAACCTGGTGTGCTGGAACAGCAACGTGCTGAACCTCTGCACCGTGACCGTATACAACTGCAGGAATCTGACCAGCAGCGCGCAGACGGCGAGCAAAGCCCTTACCGAACTGGGTACGTACCTCTGCGGGTACCTTGTTATCAACTTCAGCCATGATGGCCTCCTAATCTGTGAGGCCGTGGCCTCAATCGTTATTTCAACTCGAACGCATGTCAGCGTGAGGAAACGGCGAGAGCCACATTCCACCGCGTCGATAACGGATATCCAAGAGATATCCCTCGCCGAAGTACGTCTTTACTGTATCGGCAAAGGCGTAACAGCGCGAAATCGGGGAAAGAAGCCAATCTGCGGTCAGGTACGATTGAGGCAGAGACTTTATTCCTTAAGAGACGACTGAATACCTCTACTTTTCCCACTTTTTCTTTTCTTGAGCTAGGAGACGCATTCGTGAGCGCGAAGGCAAACATCGGAGTCGTTGGACTCGCCGTTATGGGTTCGAACTTGGCACGTAACCTCGCCAGCCGCGAAGGCAACACCGTTGCGGTGTACAACCGCTCCTATGCACGCACCGAGCAGCTCATCACCGAGCACCCAGAAGCAGGTTTCATCGCGTCCGAGACCATCGATGATTTCGTGGCCTCACTGGCACAGCCTCGCACCGCGATCATCATGGTTCAGGCCGGTGCCGGAACTGACGCTGTGATCAGCCAGCTGGCTGAGCGTTTCGAGCCCGGCGACATCATCGTTGATGGTGGAAACGCACTCTTCACTGACACTTTGCGCCGTGAGGCCGCTATCTCCCCCACCGGCGTTCACTTTGTTGGTGCCGGTATTTCCGGTGGTGAAGAGGGTGCGCTCAAGGGCCCCAGCATCATGCCTGGTGGTTCAGCCGAGTCCTACAAGACCCTCGGCCCCATCCTTTCTTCCATTGCTGCCGTTGCTGAGGGTGAGCCTTGTGTAACTCACGTGGGCACCGACGGTGCTGGTCACTTTGTGAAGATGATTCACAACGGTATTGAGTATGCAGATATGCAGCTCATCGCTGAGGCATACGACCTGCTGCGCAACATTGGTGGCTTTGCTCCTGCCGAGATCGCAGACATCTTCACCGAATGGAACAAGGGCGAGCTCGAGTCCTACCTGATCGAGATCACAGCTGAGGTTCTCAAGCAGGTTGATGCCAAGACCGGTAAGCCACTGGTTGATGTCATCCTCGACGAGGCTGGCTCGAAGGGCACCGGCGTCTGGACTGTTCAGACCTCACTGAACTTGGGCGTTCCTGTTTCCGGAATTGCTGAAGCTGTCTTCGCTCGTTCGCTTTCTTCACAGCGTGCACAGCGAGATGCTGCCAACAACCTGCCTGCTGACACCGTTGCTTACAACGTTGAAGACAAGGCTGCTTTTGTTGAAGACGTGCGCCGTGCACTCTATGCATCCAAGATTGTTGCCTACGCACAGGGCTTCGACGCTATTCGCGCCGGCGCCAAGGAATACAACTGGAACATCGACTTGGGCGCTGTGTCCAAGATCTGGCGTGGTGGTTGCATCATCCGAGCTCAGTTCCTCAACCGCATTGCTGAGGCCTACGGCAAGGACGCCAACCTGCTGTCCCTGCTGCTCGATGGCTACTTCACCGACGCTGTTGCTAAGTCACTGGGCGCATGGCGTCGCATTGTGGCTGGCGCTTCGCTGGCTGGTTACCCCATCCCCGCATTTGCATCCTCTCTGTCCTACTACGACGGTCTGCGTGCTGAGCGTCTTCCTGCCTCTGTTGTTCAGGGACAGCGCGACTTCTTCGGTGCACACACCTACAAGCGCATCGACATGCCTGGCACATTCCACACCCTGTGGTCTGGTGACCGCACTGAGATCGAAGCTGAGCCCAGCACCCACTAACTCACTCGCGGGAAATCCCTCCCCCGCCCGAAGGAGACATCCATGAGTGATCGCATTGTGGTCATTGGTGAGGCGTTAATCGACCTCATCCAGCAGCCAGATGGCAACTACCAGGCGAAGCCTGGTGGAGCACCCGCAAATGTGTCTATTGCTTTAGCTCGTCTTGGTGCACACGTCAGCTTCGCTGGCCGCATGAGTGACGACAAGTTTGGCCAGAAGCTGCACGACTGGCTCTCGCCAGAGAAGATCGACCTCTCCCTAGTGGAGCGCACCAGCGATCCCACCTCGCTTGCCGTGGCATCACTAGATGAACAGGGCAAGGCAAGTTACAGCTTTTACCTCAAGGGAACTGCTGACTGGGGTTGGACCCTGGGAGCTTTCGTTCACCTCGAGGTGGAACCACCTGCTGCTCTCGTGATTGGTTCTGTAGCGACCGCCATTGAGCCTGGTGCTTCGGTGATTGAGAACCTCGCAGGTCACTTGCATTCCACCGAGAACTCCACTGTTGTCATTGACCTCAACATCCGCCCCGGCCTCGGCTTTGAGCGCGAGAACGAGACGGTGCGCGTGGAGCGCCAAATCAAGCTGGCCCACATCGTCAAGGCATCCGATGATGACCTTGCCTGGCTCTACCCTGACCGCTCCCCCGTTGACACCGCCCGCCTGTGGGCAGGTGCTGGCCACCACGTCATCATGACCCGTGGTGCCGATGGCGCAACTCTGTTCACTCCAACCGGTGACACCGTGAGCGTGAAGGCCCCCGTGATTGAGCTCGTCGACACCGTCGGAGCAGGAGACTCGTTCCTGGGTGCAACCCTCTATGGCCTCCAGCAGCGTGGTGCCCTCGGCGGCAACGCAGAGGAACTCTTGGCCAAGGTCACCCTGGACGAGTGGATCGACCTCCTCACCCTCGCAGCTGAGGTGGGCGCCATTACGTGTTCACGAGCTGGGTGTAATCCACCCACGCTCGCGGAACTAGGCTTGTAATTCTTATGCTCACCACCCAAGTCCTCATTACTCAGGGCATCCTGCTCGGATGTGTGCTCTTGGGATGGTTCGCTGGTGGACTAATCCACAAATTTGCTGACAAGCGATTTAAAGAAGGTGACCTGAAGGGTCACGAACTCGGTCGCCTGTCAGACACCCTGGCGTTTGTGGGAGGTGCAGTCGGAATTCTGCTGGGCCTCCTTCTCAGCTTTGCTGTTGCAGATTTCGACGACACCAAGGGCAGCATTCAAAGCATGGGGCGCAGCAGCCTCACCATCTTCTCTGCCTCTGAATCATTGGCAGAAGACCAGCGCCTCGAGATTCGCCGAGATGTGGCTTGTGCACTTCGCTCCAGCGCCACCGATGACTGGGTTGAAATCGGCAACGGTCAACGAGGTGGATCACCCATCACCACGGACTGGCTCCTCAAGCTCAACACGGATGTTGCACATGTGGATCTCACCACCATTCAGCAGCAGCAGAACTTCCCCATTTTGGCTTCTGGGGCTGCAGAACTGACCAGTGCTCGTGAAGAACTCGTCATGGGCAACTCTGCGCTGATTCCTTTTGTGGTGTGGCTGGTGATCTACTTCTCCAGTTTTGTCATGACGGCGCTCTTGGCCATGCACTTAGCTGACCGTAAACTTCTGGCTCGCATCTCCGCAGGAATGTCATGGGGCATGCTTGCCGTCATCCTCTTTGCGCTCACAGTGCTGGATGCCCCACTGGCTCCAGTATTTGGAACCCCCACACTTGAACCAGTACCTATCCAAGAAACACTGCAGGTATTAGAGGAGTCATTCCCTCACAGTGCACTGTGGGCAGAGTGCACCCCTCCTGTCAAGAACTAACGAGCTTCCAGCCAGTTCTCCACGCGTAGTCCTGGTACACGTTCGAATTCTCGAACATTTCCCGTTACGAGAGTTAGTTCCCTCGATCGAGCCTGTGCAGCGATTAAAGTATCGTGCTCACCAATTCGTCGTCCGGTGCTTTCAAGCTCTGCACGAATTTCACCTGCATGTAACGCATCCTGATAAGTGAAGTCAATAACCCTGAAAACCTGCAGCACTCGGTCAAGCTGTTCACGATTATGCTCTTGTTTTTGAGATTTCCTAACCCCATAATCCAGTTCTGCAACCGTCACGCTGGAAAGAACGCAATCTGAATAATGAGTCTCAAATTTCTCAACTACATCAATCTTTTTCATTCTGATGAGTTCGATGAGAACATCACTATCTACCAAAAATTTCATTCCTCGTCCCACGAGAACTCTCTAGGTGGAAGTTCATTTTCAGGAGGGTCAGTAGTGAAATCATCCGTAAATCCAGGAGATTCAAGCATCCAACTTATTAAGTCTTTTTTGGGTACTAGAAGTCTGTTATTCCCCTGAACAATAATTTCAACCTCTGAAACATGTGGGGGAAATGCAACTTCTTTGGGCAACCTCACCGCTTGGGTGGTGTTGTTCAGAAATAGTTTGCTTGTAATCACCGGTGGCTCCTTGTATATATCCAAAGTATATACAAGTGCATATGTGGTTGTCATGGAACGAATATAGAAACCCTGGCGGTGTTCATTCTCCAATCCCCTGGATTCGCGGATAAGTACTACTTCTCAGTAATTGTGGAGTACATGTTGTTAACCTCGTGAGGCCCCGGCATAGCCGGGGCCTCACGAAGCAGGTCAGGTTGAGAAAGTCCTCGGTGTGACCCAGACGGATCTGCTGTTACTTGTTGTTGCGACGGCGAAGAGTCACATTCGCAGCAAGGAATCCGAAGCCCAGCAGAATTAGGAAGCCTGCGCTATAGAACACAGGAACTGCCTGACTACCTGTCATTGCGAGTTCTGCAGGAACAACTTCACTCGTTGCCAGGAGGATGCCTCCTGGAGAAACCTTGAAGAAGTTCTCTTCAGTCCAGGGAGTTCCGTCTGCTGCTGTTCCCTCAATGACCAATCGGTGCCAACCCGCTTCAAGGTTCGAAGGAATACGAACCGTCGTGTTTAAGCGTCCTGACCAGATTGTTCCCTGGTCAATGATCTGAGGGGTGGAGAACACGGTTACGGTGTAGCCGGTCTGGTCCTTGAGGCCGTCTACATCGAGGTCAACAGGAGCGTTAGCAATTGCCGATCCAACTGGAACTTGGATATCTACTGCAGCAATTGGAGTAGCTGGAAGTGCCCGCCACTGTGCGTAGAGGGTTTCACTTGAAGTGAATGGGTGGGTTGCGTCAACTGCGTAAGCAGTACCAGAACCGTTAGCAATGGTGTTCCAACCAGTGAAGCCATAACCAGTTCTAGCGATTGTGTTTGTATTCAAGGTTGTGGTTGCAAAGCCTGATTGATCTGGCATGATTCCAGTACCGCCATTTGCGTTGAAACTAACGGTCCGCAAAAGTGATGTCCAATGAGCGTAAATATCAATGTTGTTTGTTGCTGAAGGGTTATATCCGCTTGAAAGGGCTAAACCTCCAGACGAAGCCTCGAACCAGCCATCGAACCGATATCCCGCTGCGGACAAAGGTGAAGGCAGGGTGAGATTTCCCCCCGTGGAAAAGGATCCGTTACCAGGTACAACACCATGGTCACTGTGATAGGTGACTGTGTTTGTGTTTGCCGTCCACAAAGCATAGAGGTCTGTGTCAGCGTTAAAGGTGAAGTTTTGGACCGGAGAATATGTTGTTGGGCCACCTGAGTTTGTGGCCCAACCACTCAACATGTAACCAGGACGGGTAAACGTGCCGTTTAGATTAGCTGAGGTACCAGAGTTACCTGACTGTGTTGTTGTGGCAGGAGACGCACCATTAAAGTCCGCATGGAATGTCACTGTTCTTGTTGACACTCCCCAAACGGCATACAGAGTTTGAGCCCAAGCATTGAATGGGAAAGTCGATGCCTGATCAAGATAAGTTGCTGTAGTTGCACTTTGAGTCGAACTCCAACCGAGAAAAGTTTTCCCAGCAGGTGGTGTCAGTGTTGAAGCGGACAGCTTTCCTCTAGGAGTTGACCACTGTTCGGACATTGAACCTGTGCCGCCATTAGCGTTAAACGCTACTGAGCGCATGGTGTGGAAATTAACATAAGCGGTTGTTGATGCCGAAGACGAGGTGGTGATGTTTTTCACTTCGCCTCTAACCGCTGTGTTGTTTCCAAGCACAACGTAACCCGCATCAATAACCAGAGTGATTGTCGAGCCACTTGGAACCGTGGTGCCTCTGGTATATGCGGTGACTGCACCACTAACAGTGGAGCCATCCATCTGAGTTCGCAACTGTGCCCCTGATAATGAAATCTGATTACCAGAAGGGTCAACGGCGGTAACAGAAATACCAGTACAAGTTGGTGCATACGCACAACCAGAGGTAGACATAGCGGAGCTACCCAAAGTTCCGCCAGGCATAGAGCCGAATTGGAATGCTAAATAATTTGAATTCGAGTAAGCGCCAGATGGACTCGAATCAGGAACAATTCCAATGGGGGTGATGAATGAAATTGTTATAGGTTGCGGATTTAGGGTCGTCCCCGATGAAGCCCAGGTGTATCCCCCTGGGATTGAGATTATGGGGTCTCCAGCCGCAGCATGCGCTGGTACAACAAAAGCAACAGCACTAACTAAAGTAATTGCCGCAGTAACGAATGACGAGATTAATGTGGTTAAAAACTTTTTGCTGAAACGTCCTGCACTAATCTGCTCGTTGCGGTTGCCCATTAATGATTCCTTAAGTATAAATTTTTAACTAACGTCAGTTAAAGATATAGACACCTGTTCAAGGTGTCCAACCGCTCGATTGCTCAATATTTACGTCACGTCAGGGGTATCCTGTTGGCATGCCTAAAAGGAACCTTTCAGACGCGAGCGTGTACGCTGCTGCTGACTGGTTAAAGCTTGGCCCAGTGGCAGACCCTTCCACCCGCGAGAAGATGATCATGCTCGCCATTGAGGACATCAGAGACGTTGGACCGGCAGATTTCAGCCCCATGCGGGTCTGCGACCGCCTTGGCTTGAAGCATCCTCTTGTGAACTACCACTTTGGTAACCGGGATGGCCTCATTGCCGAAGCCACCTGGTGGGCCTACCAACTGTGGTCGAAGAATGTCGTCGACTCAATTCAAAAAGCACCGTCAAACCCTGAAAAAAGATTAAGAGCATTCGTCGTTGAAGAAGCTAAATGGGCCGCGAAGTTTGAAGGAATGTATCTCCTCCTACAACACCCACTTGCTTCCTTCGATTCACAAATTCTTGTTAAAGAGCGCTACCAAAAAGAGATGGAAGAGCTCTTCGACTATCACCTGGCGCTTGTTGCTGTGTGCGTTGCAGATTTGCGCAGTGGCAAAGTCAGTTCTGTTGAGTTCGATAAAGACAACTTGCCCCGCACTTTAAGCCTGACTAACCCTGGTGCTGTGCTGACTGCTGGCCATATTGCCTGGATGACTCACGGTTTTGCTTCCTGGTCTGCTGGTCACCACGTGAGCACAAAGAGCATGGATGCCCGTGCAGTGAAGAACCTCAGCGTGGGGATTGCAAAGAAGACTTACATCGACCTCATTGTGAAGGTCGCAAAGGGAAACTAATCCCTAAGCAGCACCATCAAACATTGAGGTGACAGATCCTTCTTCGAAGACCTCGTGGATAGCGCTAGCCAGTAGAGGTGCGATGGGAAGAATGGTGAGCTTCTCAAAGCGCTTGTCTTCGGGAACCGGAAGAGTGTCGGTGACAACTACTTCGCTGATGAACTCAGACTGCAGAATCTCGCATGCTGGGTCAGAGAAAACTGCGTGGGTGGCAGCAACCACAACACCAATAGCGCCGTTAGCAACGAGTGCTTCAGCTGCCTTCACGATGGTGCGACCAGTGTCGATCATGTCGTCAACGAGGAGACAGACGCGGCCTGAGACCTGGCCCACGATCTCGTGGACAGTGACCTGGTTGTGAACCTTGGGGTCACGACGCTTGTGAATGATGGCCAGGGGTGCACCGAGTTTCTCGCTCCAGATGTCTGCAACGCGAACGCGGCCCATGTCAGGAGAAACAACAGTCAAGGTGCTGGGGTCCAGCTGTGCACGGAAGTGCTCAAGCAGAACAGGCATAGCGAAGAGGTGGTCAACGGGGCCATCAAAGAAGCCCTGGATCTGCGCTGCGTGAAGGTCAACGCTCATGATGCGGTCTGCACCAGCAGTCTTGAACAGATCAGCTACCAGACGAGCAGAGATGGGCTCACGTCCACGGCCCTTCTTGTCCTGGCGGGCGTAGGGGTAAAAGGGGGCAACAACAGTGATGCGCTTGGCAGATGCACGCTTGAGTGCATCAATCATGATCAAGGTTTCCATTACCCATTCGTTGATGGGGGCAGTGTGGGACTGAACCACGAAGACATCAGCACCACGAACGCTGTCGTCGTAACGGGCATAGATTTCACCGTTAGCAAAGGTGCGCAGGTCAGTACCTGATACGTGAGTGTTCAGCGCTGCGGCAACATCGGTTGCCAGCTGCGGGTGTGCACGCCCACTCACGATCACGAGCTTCTTCTTCGTAGACACTGAGATTTCTGACACTTGCGGCCTTTCGAAGGTGGTGAGACTCGTAATGGTTGGTGTTACTTGGCCTCGTCAGCAGCCTGGGCTGCTGCGGTGCCAGGACGGTTGGCTTGAACCCAGCCATCCATGTTGCGCTGTGGAGCTACGTTAATGGCGAGAGCCCCAGCTGGGACATCCTTACGGATGACTGCACCGGCGCCACTATAAGCTCCATCGCCAATACTAATTGGCGCAACGAACGTGTTGTGAGAGCCAGTTCTCACGTGGGAACCCACGGTGGTGTGGCTCTTGGTCACGCCGTCGTAGTTCGCAAAGATGGTGCCCGCACCAATGTTGCTTCCTTCACCGATGGTGGCGTCTCCCACGTAGGAAAGGTGAGGAACCTTGCTGCCCTTGCCAATGCGGGCATTTTTCGTCTCAACGAAAGTGCCGATCTTGCCGGAGGCTTCAAGGTATGTTCCAGGACGTAGGTAGGAGAAGGGTCCGACCGATGCGCCAGCGCCGATAACGGACAGGGTCGCATCGGTGCGCTTGATCACAGCACCTTCGCCAACTTCGGTGTCGAGCAGGGTGGTGTCGGGGCCAATAATTGCTCCGGTCTCTACGACAGTTGCACCGAGGAGCTGAGTACCAGGCTTGATCTCCACATCAGGAGCCAGCTGAACCTGGATATCAATCCAGGTGGAAGCTGGGTCAGTGATGGTGACACCAGCAAGTTGCCAGCCGCGCACAATCAAACCGTTGAGAAGTCCTGCAGCACGTGAGAGCTGCGCACGGTCGTTGATGCCCTCGACCTTCCAGGAATCCAGAATCTCCACAGCAGCAACAGTTGCACCTGCTTCGCGAAGCAGACCAATCACATCAGTGATGTATTTCTCGCCCTGTGCGTTATCCAGGGTGAGGTTGCTCAACTGTGCACGAAGTTCTGGAGCGGAGAAGACATAGATACCGGCATTGATTTCCTTGATGGCCAGTTCATCTTGGTTGGCATCCTTGTGCTCAACGAGCTTCTCGAGATTGCCATCAACAGAGCGGATGACGCGACCGTATCCAGTGGCGTCATCGAGGAGGGTGGACAACACGGTGGCTGCAGCCTTGGCATCACGGTGCTGGTTGATCAGACCCTGAAGAGTTTCTGCATCCAGCAGAGGAACGTCACCGTTGACCACAAGCACGTCACCGGTAAAACCAGCAGGAAGTGCTGCAACAGCTAGCTCAACAGCACGGCCGGTTCCAGGAACGTCGTCCTGGTCCACGATGATGCTTTCTGGCAGGTCTACTTCAATGACCTCAACGAGGCGGTCACGTTCGTGACGAACCACAGAGACAACGTGAGCTGCGTTCAATTCACGAGCAGTAGCGAGAACGTGAGAGACAACGGAGACGCCGCCGAGCTTGTGCAAAAGCTTGGGAGTGGAGCTCTTCATGCGAGTTCCTTGACCGGCTGCAAGAACCACGATGGCAAGTTGTGCGTCGGTCACTCACTTCTCCAATTTTTGATCGGGAGCTCCGCCACCAGGATTCGAACCTAGACCAACAGATCCAAAGACTGTTGTGCTGCCTTTACACTATGGCGGAATGTGAGTTCTCTTTGAAAAACTCACATGTACAGTCTGCCAGATACCAGCAGGGATAATGGATGCATGGCCCCAGAGAATGATGAAGTCGACCGCATTGTGCAGTCGTGGAAGCGCGAGCGCCCGGATCTCGACTTCTCTCCCCTGCAGGTTCTCTCCCGTGTAGGCCGCTTAGCGAAGATGCTGGACCGTGCCCGCAAGGATGCTTTCCACAAATCCAAGCTGGAATCGTGGGAGTTCGACGTTCTCGCTGCGCTGCGTCGTGAAGGCTCTCCCTATCAGCTCAGCCCCAAGGCTTTGCTGCAGCAAACCCTGGTTTCCAGTGGAACCATGACAAACCGCATCGACCGCCTGGTCGACAGCGGTTTGGTGGTTCGTCGCGAGGACCCCAATGACGGTCGTGGCGTCCTGGTCGAAATGACCGCTGCAGGGTTGACCCGCGTGGATGCCGCCATTACCCGCCTTGTCGATGCAGAAGCTCTGCTTTTGGCATCTCTCTCACGCAGTGAGCAGACTCGACTTGCTGAATCTCTGCGTCGGCTCAGCATCGACGTGGACACTCAAGACGCCGCGGAATAAGTCATGGCACGAACACGAAAAGGTTGGCCAACCGAATCCTCAGGAAAGACTGCCCTGCGCAGCACGGCAGTCTCTATTCTGCTGGCAATTGCACTCTTGGCTCTGACGCCCTGGGTTCACTCCAACTGGGGCATGGAAGCAGCGTGGGTTCTGCCGCAGGTTGGCTGCGCAGCAATAATCGTGGCGGCACTCATCAACCTCGTGGCCTACATGTTCTTGCGCCAACGCTCGATTGCAAACCTCATCTCGCTGTCCATCACAGCGACCTTTGGTTTCTACTGCGTCTTCTTCATCTGGATTTCGCAGGCAGCAGGGAACTAAGCGCGAAGCTTCTCAGTTTCTTTCGCAATCTGTGAAACCCTGCCTGGAGACATATGCAGGATTCCGCTGAGGTCTCTTACTGAATAGCCTTCTTTGGAGAGCTCCTTGATAAAGCGGGCAGAGGCAGTCATGATCTCTTTCTGCTCACGTTCAAGTTCTTCACGTCGCTTACCGAGCTCAACAGCAGCAAGCATTTCCTCACCGACATTTGAGAATTCGAATTCAAACTCGAAGACTGACTCATCTTCAATATCCAGGAGCAACGAAAGCACTTCACGGACAGCAAGTTCAAGTGCGATCAGATTTCCAGCAAATGTTGCAGCACCTGGAACAGTGGGAACCTCTGCCAGCCACGACTGACCTTCACGTGCAATTCTGACAACGAATTTCATCGAAGCCACCCCTTCCCTAGAACTTCTTCTAAGCTCCGCTCAATAGCACGAAGTGTTCCCGTGGGGATATCTCCACCATGTTGCGGAACAACTGCCATCTGACTGACACCTTCTCTAGTCACCCGATACAAACGATGGGATCCCTTTTGCCTGAGAAATTGACCACCCAAGGTTTCGATTCGGGTGTTAACTTCTCGTGCTCGCATACTACAGTTTAGCGACTAAACACCTCAAGTGTCTAGTTGCTAAACAGTTGTTAGTGCCCGAGCAAATCGCTGAGTTCTAACCAGCGCATCTCGAGATCAGCAATAGTGCCCTCGCACTTACTGATCTGATCTGAATATTCACCCAAACCCACGTAGTCGTTCTGATCATGGGCAGCCATCTTCACGTGAATCTCGGCAACATCTGCTTGCTGCTTGGCAATCTTGCGCTCGATGGAACCAAATTCCTTCTCGGCATTGCGCAGCTCAGCACCAGCTAACTTGGGCACGGGCTTATTCATCGTTGCTGTGGCCTGAGCGGTCACAGAAATACTCGGTGCAGCCATCTGCTTGGCACGCAGTGCCAAGTACTGGTCAACACCGTTCGGCAGGTGCGTGAAGTGGCCCTCGAGCACGGCGTATTGGTTATCCGTGATGCGCTCGAGCAAGTAACGGTCGTGAGAGATCACGAGCAGGGTTCCTGGCCAAGTGTCGAGGAGGTCCTCCATGGCGACCAACATGTCAGTGTCGAGGTCGTTGGTGGGCTCATCCAAGATCAGCACGTTGGGCTCATCCAAAAGAATCAAGAGCAACTGCAGTCGACGCTTCTGGCCGCCAGAGAGATCCTTGACAGGAGTGGAGAGCTGGGCTGAGGTGAAGCCCAGACGCTCAAGGAGCTGGCCAGGGGTCATCTCTTTGCCGCCGACAGAGTATATGGTGCGCTTCTCTGCAACAACAGCGCTCACGCGCATGTCTTGCACAGCGGTCAACTCATCAAGTTGCTGAGTGAGCGTGGCAATCTTGACGGTCTTACCGCGCTTAACGCGACCCGAGGTCGGCTGGACGTGGTCAGAAACGAGGCCTAGCAAGGTCGACTTTCCAGCACCATTGACGCCGAGAATTCCAGTGCGCTCACCAGGAGCAATACGCCAGGTGACATCGCGGAGAACCTGCTTGTCGCCATATCTGACCGACACCTCTTCAAGGTCGACTACGTCTTTACCCAAACGCTGCATCGCCATAGATGAAAGCTGGATGGCATCACGAACAGGTGGCTCATCTGCGATGAGGGCGTTCGCTGCTTCAATACGGAACTTGGGCTTGGCCGTGCGCGCCGGAGCTCCGCGACGCAACCAGGCCAGTTCCTTCTTCATGAGGTTCTGACGCTTCGCTTCGCTCACTGCAGCAGAGCGGTCACGCTCCACGCGTTGAAGAATGTAGGCGGCATAGCCGCCTTCAAAAGGCTCCAGGATGCGGTCGTGGACTTCCCAAGTTGCATTGGATACTTCATCCAAGAACCACCGGTCGTGTGTAACGACAAGTAGTCCGCCTTGGCCGTTAGGCCAACGCTTCTTAAGGTGTCCCGCAAGCCAGGAAATACCTTCCACATCCAAGTGGTTAGTGGGCTCATCGAGGAAGATGACGTCCCAGTCGCCGGTCAGCAAAGCTGCCAAAGCGACGCGACGACGCTGACCACCCGAGAGGTCACCAACCTTGGCATCCCACGGAATATCCGTCACCAGACCGGTCAGAACATCGCGGACCTTAGGATCGCCTGCCCACACGTGCTCTTCAATACCGCCGACAATTGCTTCGCCCACGGTGAGGTTGCCATCGACTTCATCTGACTGGTCGAGCATGCCGAGGGTGATGCCGCCGCGACGAGTAACACGGCCAGAATCTGGCTCAAGACGTCCAGCAAGGATCTTCATCAGTGTGGACTTGCCATCACCATTGCGACCTACGACACCGACCCGGTCTCCATCATTGATACCGATGGTGATGCCGTCAAAGATGACGCGCGTGGGAAATTCCAGGTGGAGGTTCTCTCCACCGAGCAAGTGTGCCATTAGTCGTTGACCAGACGAGCGCCGTGAACGGGGCCCGATACGCGCAAAACCTTGTGGCCGGCAGCACTCAAAGTGACTTGCAGGTCAATAGCTGACTCTGCATCCTCGGCAAGGAAAGCAAGGGTGGGGCCAGAACCGGAGACGATGCCAGCAAGGGCTCCGCTCTTCTCACCCAGCTCTAGAACCTCAACAAGTGAGGGCTTGAGGTGAAGTGCTGGTGCTTGGAGGTCATTGCTCAGTGCATCGGCCAGCATGATGGGATCTCCCGCACGCAGTGCCTGGAGAACAGCAGTGTCGACGGTGGGCGACTGGGGTGCTGGCTTGATGTCGGCCACGTGGCGTTCACGGTGGGCATCAAGTTCGCCATAGACAGCTGGGGTGCTCAGGCCAAAGTCAGCTGGAACGAGGACCCACTCAAAGTGTTCGTGGCTGGTCAGCACGGGGCTGAGGCGATCGCCGCGGCCGGTACCAATAGCAGTGCCGCCCATGAGCGCAAAGGGAACATCAGCGCCGAGTTCAGCAGCGAGTGCAAGCAGTGCATCTTTGCCCATATTGGTTCCCCAGAGTGCGTCACAGGCAACAAGTGCACCGGCAGCATCTGCTGAACCGCCACCCATGCCGCCGGCAATGGGAACGTTCTTTTCAATTTCGAGACGAACACCGCCGCGATACTTTGCTTTGCGAGCAAGAAGCTGTGCTGCCTTGATGGCCAGGTTGGAGGCATCCAGGGGGATGCCACTGAGGTCAAAGTCACCAGTGAATGAGACTGAAAAATCATCTGCGTGATACGCACGAATGTCTTCATAGAGACCGACTGCTTGATAGGTGGTTGCCACATCGTGGTAACCGTCATCCATCACAGCGCCAACGGCAAGCGAGACATTGATCTTGCCGGGGGCTCGAACGTGAGCCACCTCGCGTGTACCTGTCTCGGTCATAATTCCAAACTAGCTGGCGTTGGCGATAGACACGAATTGAGCAATGTTCAACTGCTCCCCGCGCAGCGTGGGATCAATCCCTGCGCGCTCAAGAAGCTCTGTTGCCGCAGCACTCGAGCCACACAAATCAGAGAGTGCCTGGCGCAGCATCTTGCGACGCTGACCAAACGCACCATCGATGATGTCGAAGGTGCGACGACGCAGGGCTTCATCTCCTGGCTGCTCGGCATCAAGTTCAAAGCCAACCAAGACAGAATCGACATTGGGCACTGGCCAGAACACCTGGCGGCTTACAGTGCCAGCAATACGCCACTTGCCATACCAGGCAGCCTTGGCACTGGGCCCGCCATAAATCTTCGACCCTGGCTCAGCAGCGAGGCGGTGTCCCACTTCTGCCTGCACCATGACCACGCCGGAGCGGATGCTGGGGAAGTGCTCCATGAAGTGCAGCAACACAGGAACAGAAACGTTATAGGGAAGGTTTGCCACCAGACGCGTGGGCTCATCAGGGAGCTCCATGATCTTCATGGCGTCTTCGTGAATCACGGTGAGCTTGGCTTCTGGAGCCATCTGGGCAAAGGTCACCGGCAGCTGCGCTGCGAGGCGACCATCAATCTCGACGGCAACAAGGGAAGCCCCTGCCTCCACGATTCCGAGACTGAGTGAACCTAGACCAGGACCAATCTCCACGACAGAGTCGCCAGCTTCAACGCGCGCAACCTTGACGATCTTGCGGACGGTGTTGCCATCAATGACAAAGTTCTGCCCCAGCTTCTTGGTTGGGGTGACATCCAGCAGTTCTGCCAGGTCACGAATCTCGGCGGGACCGAGCAGTTTCACACTCATGCGACGAGACCGTCTTCCCAGGAGCCATAAACCTTCTCGGTGTTGAAGGCAATCTGGGCACAGAGGTCACCCAAGTCATCTCCAAGAACCTCTGCCATCGCACGAACCGTGTGAGGGGTCAGATAGGGAGCGTTGGGACGGCCACGGAATGGTGTGGGGGTCAGGAAAGGCGCATCGGTTTCCACAAGCACCAGTTCACGAGGAATGACCTGGAGCGCTTCACGTAGCTCTTCGTTCTTCTTGAACGTGATGGTGCCGGAGAAGGAAAGGTACCAACCGTTATCGGCAGCAATCTTGGCCATGGCGGCATCGCCGGAGAAGCAGTGGAACACGGTCTTCTCAGGAGCCCCCACGCGCAGCAGAGTTTCAATCACATCATCATGAGCATCACGGTCGTGGATCTGCATCGCAATGGAGTGCTTCTTAGCAATGCCGATATGAGCTTCGAATGAACGACGCTGGGCAGCCAGGCCCTCAGGGCCGGTGCGGAAGAAGTCGAGGCCGGTTTCCCCCACCGCACGGGTGCGAGGCCAGGCAGCCAGTTCATCAATCACAGCGAGTGCGTCATCGAGGGTGCCAGCTTCTTCATAGCGAGGAGCTTCATTGGGGTGGATGGCCACAGCTGCCAGCATTCGAGGTTCTGCGGCAGCAACAGCAGCCGACCACTTTGAGGTCTCCACGTCGCCGCCGACCTGAATCACACCAACAATGCCCACCTCTGCAGCACGCTCGAGGTGTTCGTGGTAATCGATGGGCTGATCGCCATCGGAGATCTCGAGGTGAGTGTGGTTGTCATAGACCGCGACCGGAAGGGGCTCTGGCAGTGGCGGGTAGGACAAGTCACGCTTCTGGCCGTGCTCGGCTGTGGTGTCGCGCTGGCGAATATATGCCGATTCGGTCATATTGATGTAACCGACTACTCGGCGGAGGACTCAATACGAGGGAAGAGTGCTTCGAGTGCGCCCACGGTGGTGCCAGCAGGAACCTGGTTCCACTTTCCAGCCTCACGAATGGGCTGAGCAGTGAGAGCGCCAAGGGCGCCTTCCACGTTCAATGCAGACCACAGTTTCTGGGTTGCCTGAGGCATGAAGGGAGAGAGCAGAACTGCCAGAGCACGCAGGCCTTCGGTTGCTGTGTTCAAGACGGTTGCCAGGCGTGCTGCGTTGGCAGGGTCCTTGGCCAGAGCCCAAGGCTCTTGCTCGGTGATGTACCCGTTGAGGGCATCCACGATGGTCCAGATCGAAGTCACGGCGTCATGGATAGCGAGGCGCTCGATAGCAGCGTCTGCTTCCACAGCAGCAGCGGCCACGACATCTGCGATGGCCTTATCTGATGGAGTGAGTTCACCAGCAGCAGGAACAACACCGTCAAAGTAACGAGTGACCATGGCCAAGGTGCGGGAAGCGAGGTTACCGAAACCATTCGCCAGTTCTGCCTGGTAACGAGCGGAAAGGTCTTCCCAGCTGAAGGAGCCGTCCTGGCCGAAGCTGATGGCGCTCATGAAGTAATAGCGGAACGCATCCGAACCGAAGGTGTCGGTGATGTCGTTAGGCGCAATACCGGTGAGCTTGGACTTGGACATCTTCTCGCCACCTACGAGGAGCCAGCCGTGGCCGTAAACCTGGTGAGGAATCTCAACTCCGGCAGCCATGAGCATGGCAGGCCAAATCACGGCGTGGAAACGCAGGATGTCTTTACCCACAATGTGGGTGGCAGGCCACAGAGAAGCTAGCTTCTCTTCGTCGTAGCCATACCCGGCAGCAGTGATGTAGTTCAGCAAGGCGTCGAACCACACATAGACAACGTGGGAGTCATCCCAGGGAAGCTTGATACCCCAGTCGAAGCTTGAGCGGGAGATAGAGAGGTCATTCAGGCCCTGCTTCACAAACTGCACAACCTCGTTGCGCGCAGACTCAGGCTGCACAAAGTTGGGGTTTGCTTCATACATGTCCAGCAAAGGCTGAGTGAAGTCGCTCATGCGGAAGAAGTAGTTCTTCTCGTGCAGGTTCTCAACGGGCTTGGAGTGAATGGCGCATACTCTTTCGCCAGCAAACTCTCCGGTGCCGTCAACCAGGTCAGAGTCCTGCTTGTATTCCTCACAGCCTACGCAGTAGGAACCTTCGTATTCGCCGGTGTAGATGAACCCCGCGTCATAGAGGTGCTGCAAGAACTTCTTTACGTTGTCTTCGTGACGAGCATCCGTGGTGCGAATGAAGTCATCGTTAGAAATGTCAATGGTGTCCAACAGGGGCTTCCATGCGGACTCAACCAGACGGTCTACCCACTCCTGAGGAGTGGCGCCGTTCGCAGTGGCGGTGCGAAGGATCTTCTCACCGTGCTCATCGGTACCGGTGAGCATCCAGGTGCGGTCTCCAGCCTGGCGGTGCCAGCGTGCGAGGACGTCCGCAGCTACCTCCGTGTACGCGTGACCAATGTGGGGTACGTCGTTGACGTAGAAGATAGGCGTGGTGACGTAGAAGCTTTTGCCGGCAGACATAGCTTCTATTCTATTTTGCTGCGAGAGCTGCCTGATACAGCTCTCGTTTGGAGAGGCCTGTCTCTTCAGCTACCTGCGTACTTGCCTCTTTGAGGCGCATACCGTCAGCAACAAGAAGCTGAACCTGCACTAAACCGTCTTCGAGAGTCAGGGTTGCTGCGGTAGCGCCGCCAATGACCAGCACGATCTCGCCGCGGACGCCGTCGGCGGCCCAGTCGGCGAGATCTGACAGAGAACCACGCTTGACCTCTTCATAGAACTTGGTCAGCTCACGACACACAGCAGCAGAGCGCTCTGCGCCGAGTTCATCGCGAGCATCCGAAAGAGACTCAGCAATGCGGTTGGGAGATTCAAAGAACACCATGGTGCGAGACTCACGGGCCAACGCACGGAACGTGGCCTTACGTTCTCCCTGTTTACGAGGAAGGAAGCCTTCAAAAGTAAAGCGGTCGGTGGGAAGTCCAGCCACGGCGAGCGCGGTAATGACCGCACTGGGTCCGGGAATAGCAGTGACCTGAACACCTGCTGCTGCAGCTGCTTCAACGAGGTGGAAGCCAGGGTCACTGACGGTGGGCATCCCTGCATCAGAGAGCACCAGAACATTGCCTTCTTTGGCCAGCTCGATAATTTCGGGGCTCTTGGTCGACTCGTTGTGGTCGTGCAAAGCAATGAGTCGAGGTCGGTTCTCGATGCCCAATGCATTTAGGAGCTTGGAAGTGGTGCGAGTGTCTTCACTGGCGATAACGGTTGCCTCAGTCAATGCCTCCACTAGTCGGGTGGATGCATCGCCCAGGTTGCCGATGGGAGTTGCTGCCAGGATGATCACCCCTCCAGTTTGGCAGGGTTCTGGTCTGTAGGCTGAACAGGTGAAACAGGCGTTGGCTTCGAGCATGAAGTGGGGAGCTCCAGCAGCAGTGCTTCTGCTGGCTGCTGTGTTGCGCCTGTGGAACCTGGGTAATCCCCACTCACTGGTTTTCGATGAGACGTTCTATGTCAAGGATGCCTGGACGCTCTGGAACAACGGCTACGAATCAACCTGGCCTGTGGGCAGTGATGACAAGTTTAAAGAAGGCATCACCTCCGAATTTGGCACTGATCCGTCGTATGTAGTCCACCCTCAGTTGGGTAAGTGGCTCATTGGTGCTGGAATGGCGCTCTTTGGTTCAGGAAACTCGTTTGGCTGGCGTTTTGGCGTTGCCGTTGCCGGCATTCTGATTGTTTTGCTGGTGATGCTCATCGCCCAGAAGCTGTTCCACAACACCACGCTGACAGTTGTTGCTGGTGGACTGATGGCCATTGATGGCCACGCCATCACTCTTTCGCGTGTGAGCCTGCTGGATAACTTCGTCACACTCTTCACGCTGACCGGTGTCTACTTCGTGCTGATTGACCGGGGGCAGAACCTACCCAGGTTGATGGCCTGGATGCGCAGGCGCCGAGCACAACTGGGCGAAGACCACGAAGGTCCCACGTGGGGTCCAACCCTGTGGAACAGGCCCTATTTGATTCTCGCCGGGCTGGCCTTTGGCTTGGCTTGCAGCGTGAAGTGGTCTGGCCTGTACTTCATCGCTGCCTTTGGGATCTATGTCGTCGTCATGGATGCACTGGATCGTCGTCGCGTAGGACTGCCGTTCTGGATCTCTGCTGCGCTTCTCAAGCAAGCACCCGCCACCTTCCTCTTGATGGTCCCTATTGCCGTGGTGACCTACATCTCGAGCTGGGCGGGATGGATTCTCACCAGCGGTGGGTACTACCGAAACTTGGTCACGGAAGAATCAGGTCTGCGCTGGAGTGGCCCACTCTCCTGGGTTCCTGACTGGGCTCAGAGCCTCTGGGCGTATCACGTCTCTGCCTACCAATTCCATGTTGGCTTGGTCACGCCGCACTCCTATCAAGCCAATCCCCTGACCTGGCTGATTATGTGGCGCCCCACAAGCATGTTTTATGAAGGCGTGAACAACGGCGAAGCTGGGTGCACCTTTGACTCGTGTGCTTCTGCGATCACCGCCATTGCAAACCCCCTGATCTGGTGGGGTGGAACAGCAGCGTTGGGATATTTGGCCTATCGCCTCGTTCGCTACCGCGAATGGAAGGTCGGTTTCATCCTGATGGGCATCGTCGCGGGGTATGTGCCCTGGCTGATGTACCTCAACCGCACCGTGTTCCAGTTCTACGGCATTGTCTACGAGCCCTACATGATCCTCGCCATCACCTTTGTGGTGGGACTCATCTTGGCGATTAAGGACGACTATAAGCGCAGCACAGGGATTGCCGTCTTGACCGTCTTCGGCATCTTGACTGTGCTGCTGAGTATCTTCTTCTACCCACTCTGGAGTGGAATGCAGATTTCATATTGGTACTGGCACCTGCACATGTGGATGCAAAGCTGGGTCTAGACCGTCCCACTGGCCGGACACTCCAGAGAGCATTTCTCTAGCCCATTTGAGTTCATCGACATAAGCTCAGACTGTGACAGCGTACGTCTCAGCCTTTGACCTGTTCTCTATAGGTATTGGGCCCTCCAGTTCCCACACCGTGGGACCCATGAGAGCAGCCCTTGATTTCGTGAACACTCTGAAGTCTCAGAAACTCTTGGACAGCGTCTCCGCCGTCAACTGCAGTCTCTATGGCTCACTGGGTTCCACTGGCATTGGCCACGGCACCCCAGGTGCCGTGATTGCCGGCCTGACAGGGCTTGCCCCAGAATCCTGCATGCCCGAACAGGTGCGCAGTGCGTGGAGCAACCTCGAGACTGACCCCATGCTCAACCTGGGTGGCTCACACTCCATCGCTTTCACAGCAAATGACATTTCCTTCGAACCACGAACCCGTCTGCCCGGACACCCCAATGCCATGACGATCCGGGCATTCGGAGACGACGCACTGCCTCTTTATGAACAGACCTACTACTCAGTAGGCGGTGGCTTCATTCGCCGCGACGGCGAAGAAGCCAGCTCCATCATCACCGAGTGGCCCATGCCCTATGGCACTTCCACTGCATTACTTGCGCTGTGTGATGTTCAGAACATGACCATTGACCAGGTTGCACTGAAGAACGAACTTTCCCAGCACACCGAAGCTGAGGTAAACGAACGCCTCGATGCCATCTGGGACACCATGCACAACTGCGTGAATGCAGGGCTCAACTCAGCAGGAACTCTCCCAGGTGGTCTCAACGTGAAGCGCCGCGCAGCGGAGCTGCGCGAGCACCTCGTCACCGCTGACGCTGCCAACAGTCGCGACACCACCATTGAATGGCTGCATGCCTTTGCTTTGGCTGTAAATGAAGAGAATGCGGCCGGAGGCCGCGTTGTCACCGCACCCACAAATGGTGCTGCAGGCATTGTTCCTGCCGTGGCCAGCTACTACCTGCGCTTTGTTCCTGGCGCGAATCAGGAAGGCATTCGCCGCTATCTCCTGACGGCAACCGCAATTGGTTCTTTGTTCAAGTCCAATGCCTCCATCTCTGGTGCTGAAGCTGGGTGCCAGGGTGAAGTGGGCCCTGCCTGCGCCATGGCGGCAGGTGGTCTGTGTGCTGTCCTCGGTGGTACCCCACGACAGGTCGAGAACGCGGCAGAGATCGCGATGGAACACCACCTCGGTCTCACCTGTGATCCTGTGGGTGGACTGGTTCAGATCCCCTGCATCGAACGCAACGCTATTGCCAGCTCCACTGCAGTGAGTGCAGCACGTCTTGCCCTCCACGGAGATGGCAACCACTTGGTTTCCCTTGACACCGTGATTGAGACCATGCGTCAGACCGGTCTAGATATGTCGACCAAATACAAAGAGACCAGCGAAGGCGGTCTCGCTGTGAACGTTATTGAGTGCTAGCTAAAGCGCAGCAGCAAGCTGGCGAATATCGCCTGCGTGCGTGCCACAGCAGCCACCAATAAGGCTCACACCTTGCTTCACCCATTCAGCTGAATACGCAACGAGAGCATCCGCTGCTGCGTTCTCCCACAGTCCTGTCTCGGCATTCCAGGTGCCACCACCATTGGCATAGATCACCACGGGCAAATCGGTCACAGTGCGAATCTCGGCAATAGCTGCAGAAACCAAAGCTGGGTCAACGCAGTTGACACCGATGGCCGCAATGGCTGGAGATGATGCAGCAATGCGCGCTGCCTCCGCCAGACTCTGACCAGCCCAGAGCTTTCCATCTGGACCAATAGAGAAGCTCATCCACGCAATAGCGCCAGGGAACTCTGCAAGGGCCGCGACGAGAGCCTCAGCCTCGAGAGCATCTGGGATGGTCTCGATAGCGAGGAGGTCAGGGTTAGCCGAAAGGAGAACCGCAAGACGCTCGGCGTGGAATGCACGTAGCTCCTCTAGCGTCTTGCCGTAGTTGCCCTTGTATTCGCTGCCGTCGTGAAGAATCGCACCGTAGGGGCCGACACTGGCAGCCACGAGAGTGTCGGTTCCAACAACGGCCTTACGCGCCACCTCGATGCTGGCGCGCAGAGCGCGGTCAGCATCCTCAGCAATGTGACTGTTCTCGACAAAGCCTGCACGGGAGATTTGGTAGCTGGCGGTGATGACCACCCCAGCTCCCGCGTCAACATAGGCCTTGTGGGCTGCCTCGATGAGACCTGGGTCGTCGAGCAATGCCTGGGCAGTCCAGAGGGAACCCTCGAGACGGCAACCCTGTTGCTCCAGTTCGGTGCTCATTCCGCCGTCAATGGCGAGCGGAGTTCGAACACGAGCTAGAAACTCTTCACGGGTCAACATATGTAGAGCCTAGAAAAGAATGGTGATACGAAGAAAGTCGGAAGGACTTAGTTCGTCAAACCCAGGTACTCATCAACAGGGATGCTGGCTTTCTTGTTCTTGAGCAAGACATACATCAGTGCGCCAGCCAGAGCAGTCACCACAGCCACGATCGTGATGGTGGTCACGAATGCGCTGGTGTAGATGCCAGCCAGGTCAGCGGTGCTCACAGCAGAGAGTGCGGAGTTAGTGGTCGAGCCGGTGGACAAGTAGGACGTGATGGCATCCCAGTTTGCGTCACCTTCAACAGCGCCGTTAGTAGCCTTCTTCACTCCAGCGAGGGTGAAGAGATAAACCATCACGGTGCTACCAGTGAGACCCAGTGCGTAACCGAACTGGCCCACAGCAAGCTTGCTGGAGGTAACAGGGCCATAGAACTTGGCAGGAGCCAAGGTAATGAACAGGTTGCCCTGGCTGGTTGCGTTCATCATCCAACCCACAGCAGCAATGATCATGCCTGGAAGGAACATGAAGTAGCCGGAGGTGGGCGACAGGAAGAGGTAGGTCAAGAAACCAACAACCATGAGTGCATAACCTACGGTTGCGGTGGTGCGAGGCTTCGAGCCCTTGCCGAGGAAGATTCCGGCAAGAACGGATCCAATGATTCCGGCAGCTGACATGGGCAGGCTTGCAGCACCCAAGAGAGCTGCAGGGATGTGGGTGACGTACTGCCACATGTTAGGAAGCATCTGGCTCATCGAGGCAGATGCCATGTTCCAGAAGATACCCATCACCACAGCACCCAAGAATGCGGGGTGGGTGAGCAACTTGATGGGGAAGACAGGGGAAGTGGTGCGGTTCTCACGAATACCAAACGCAGCCAAAGAGATCAGCGCAATGATGACGGGAACATAGAACGAGGGGTGACCAAAACCATTGGTTGCGCCGCTGATGCCGTAAAGCAAACCAGCGATACCAATCGCCACAAAGAGCATGCCGAGGTAGTCAACCTTGGACGCTGGAAGCTTGTCAATCTTGGGCAGGATGGGCTTGACCAGGAAGAAACCAATCACAGCAACCACAGGAAGAATCAGGTATGCCAAACGCCAGCTGGTGGCGATGAGGACACCACCAAGAACCATGGCGATGACGGGGATGATTCCGTTCACAATGTTGAATGTCGCCATGGCGGGGCCCAGCGACTTCTGGCTGGAGACATTCCGCAGCATGCCGTAGGAGGCACCGAAGGTCACACCGAGAGCGACACCAGTAATGATGCGGCCAAGCAGGTAGAACAGAACAGCTGTTCCCGCCTTGGGGTCAATTAAACCTGCGCTCGCGGTCATGAGCTGTCCGCCCGCTGCCACGAGAACTGAAAGAGCCAAGAGAAGACGGCGACCATAACGGTCAGCCAGCATGCCACCGGGGATGGCTGTGGCAGCCAGCGCCAGAGTGGAAATACCAGCGGCAAGAGACTGGGTCGACGCAGAAAAGTTCAGCTCGTCAGAGGCCTTCACCAATGCAAGGGAAGAGATGAGTGGGTCTGCTACCTGGATTGCTCCCAGGAGCCCCAGAAGAATGACGGCAGAACGGCGAAAGCCTGTTTCAGGTGCGGTTCCTGCAGAAGCGGTTGTAGACACTTATTTCTCCTCAAATGACGGACTTGCATAGTTTCGCACACTAGACGGCAGGTATAAACACCCCTCGCGTAGGCTGGAACAAGCCCATGGACGCCGCACTCATCACTTATCCGCCTGACCTACCTGTCAGTGAGCGTCGTGAAGAGATTCTTGAGGCAATCAGGGACAACCAAGTTGTCATCATTGCCGGAGCCACCGGCTCGGGTAAAACAACACAAATCCCCAAGATGTGCCTCGAGCTGGGCCGCACCAGCATTGCTCACACCCAACCACGACGCATTGCAGCACGGGCCGTAGCTGAGCGCATCGCAGAAGAACTCAAAGTGGAACTTGGTGGCCTTGTCGGCTACCAAGTCCGCTTCACCGACCAGGCTAGTGCTGAGACTGAAGTCAAGGTCATGACTGACGGCATCTTGCTCAACGCCCTGCAGCGTGACCGCTTGCTGAGTGCCTATGACACGATCATCATCGACGAGGCCCATGAGCGCAGCCTCAACATTGACTTCCTTCTGGGCTATCTCAAACAGCTTCTCCCCCAGCGACCAGACCTCAAGCTCATCATCACCTCCGCCACCATTGACCCCGAGAGCTTCTCAAAGCACTTTGGCGGCGCACCAATGATTGAGGTCTCTGGCAGAACTTTCCCCATCGAGATTCGTTACCGCCCACTCGTCGAGGACAAAATGTCCAGCGATGACGTCGACGACGACGAATTAGCGGACGAACCCAACAAGGCAACCAAAGCTCCAGAACACTCAGCTCGCGACTATCTCGATGGCATCATCTCTGCGCTCAACGAGCTAGATAAAGAAGCCCCCGGAGACGTGCTGGTCTTCCTCTCTGGTGAGACAGAGATTCGGGACGCCCAAGAAGCATTAGAAGGAAACATTGCCGCCGGCCGCATGAAGGCCGGCACCGAAGTGCTCCCCCTCTATGGTCGCCTCTCAGCAGCTGACCAACACAAAGTCTTTGAACCCAGCAAGGTCGCAGGCCTCAAAAGACGTATCATCCTGGCCACCAACGTGGCCGAGACAAGCCTCACGGTCCCCGGCATCAAATACGTCGTGGACGCCGGAACAGCCCGCATATCCAGATATTCACCGCGGGCAAAGGTCCAGCGCCTGCCCATTGAGGCCATCTCACAAGCCAGTGCTAACCAGCGCTCAGGCCGTTGTGGTCGAACGAGTGACGGTATTGCCATTCGGTTGTATTCCGAAGAGGACTTCGAGCGCCGCCCAGAATTCACCGACCCCGAAATCTTGCGCACCAACCTCGCGTCGGTGATTCTGCAAGCGGCGTCACTGGGCTTGGGCGACATTGCTGCTTTTCCCTTCCTGCAAACGCCCGATTCACGTGGCGTGAAAGACGGCTTAGATCTCCTCAAAGAACTAGGAGCGATCCAGAACA
The DNA here is from genome assembly GCF_029892845.1 of Aurantimicrobium minutum. Taxonomy (GTDB): domain Bacteria; phylum Actinomycetota; class Actinomycetes; order Actinomycetales; family Microbacteriaceae; genus Aurantimicrobium; species Aurantimicrobium minutum_B. The sequence goes on along the minus strand of NZ_JARXVT010000001.1, from coordinate 166,401 downwards.
ACTCGGGAGCAACCAAGCTCACCAAGATTGGACATGATCTCTCTCGTATTCCTATTGAGCCCCGCTTTGCCCGCATGGTGTTGGAATCTAGACACCACGGAGTCACTCGTGAAGTCATGGCCATTGTGGCGGGGCTCACAGTTCAAGACCCCAGGGAGCGCCCGCTAGAGAAGAGACCACAAGCAGATCTCTCACATGCGCGCTTCACGGACCCCACCAGCGACTTCCTCTCTCTGTTGAACCTCTGGAACTACCTCGAAGAGAAGCAGAAAGAACTCTCCTCGAGTGCCTTCCGCAAGATGTGCAAAGCAGAGTTCTTGAACTACCTCCGAGTCCGCGAGTGGAATGACGTTTATCGCCAACTCAAGACCTTGACGAAGCCATTGGGACTCTCCTTGGGTGAACCCAAGATTGACCCCGACGGCATCCACAAGTCCTTGCTCTCAGGACTGCTTTCCCACATTGGTCTCAAGCAAGTCAGTGACAACAAGCTTGGTGACAAGCGGGGAGCAAATAGCAGCCCCCGCAAACAACAGCATGAATTCATGGGTGCCCGAAACCAGAAGTTTGTTATCTTCCCGGGCTCTGCATTAGCCAAGAAGCCACCTGCAGCTGTGATGAGTGCGGAGCTGGTGGAAACCAGCAGGCTCTTTGCCCGCACAAACGCTGCCATCGATCCAGGCTGGGCAGAGAAGCTTGCAGGAGACCTCTGCAAACGCAGCTATAGCGAACCCCACTGGGAGAAGAATCAAGGTGCCGTTGTCGCCTATGAGCGTGTGACGCTCTTTGGTGTCACCCTCGTGGCCCACAGACGTATGCAGTACTCGAGAGTGGATGCTGAGCTCTGCCGTGAACTTTTTATTCGCCATGCACTGGTGGATGGCGAATGGGATTCCAAGCAAGCTTTTGATCGCAGCAACAGAGCACTACGCAGACAACTCGAAGAACTCGAAGAGCGCTCACGCAGACGAGACATATTGGCAGACGACGAAGTCGTCTTCGCCTTCTATGACCAGCGCATCCCCGCTGATGTTCTTTCCACCAGAAGCTTTGAGGGCTGGTGGAAGAAGGAACGCACCACCAATCCCGACTTCCTCACCATGCAGCGAGCCGATCTGCTGGAAGAAACAGAAGCAGAGCACGACGAGAACGATTTCCCCTCTGAGTGGGTCTATGGCGACCAGAGACTCAAGTTGAAGTATCGCTTCGAACCTGGGCGTGAAGATGACGGTGTCACCGTTGAAGTTCCTCTGCCACTCTTGGCACGTCTCGACCCTGAACCCTTCGAATGGCTAGTGCCAGGGCTCAGGCTTGAGCTCATAACTGGACTCATCAAGACGCTGCCGAAGAACATTCGCCGCCAGGTCGTCCCGGCAGCTGACTGGGCAGCCAAGGCTGCTGCCACGCTGCCCGAGACTCCACAGGGCAACTTGCTCGCATCAGTGGCAAAAGCACTTCAGAGCTTGAGCGGGGCCATTGTCACCGCAGATGACTTTGATTCACTTCGACTTCCCGATCACTTGCGCATGACCTATCGAGTCCTCGGCAGCACGGGCAAGAACATGGGCACCGACAAGAACCTGGAGAAGCTCCAGCGAGGCCTGGCCGACAAGTCCAGAGATGCTGTGGCAGAAGTAGCAGAGCGCGTAACCTCTCCCCTGGAACGCGATGGCCTGACCAGTTGGGACTTTGCCGAGCTTCCACGAACCGTGGATGCCAAGCACGGTGGCAACACCGTGCGAGCATACCCCGCCCTCGTAGTCACTAGCCCAGGCACAGCCCGCCAAGAGGTCAACATCAGGCTCATGGCCACCGAGGCAGACCAGAAGCGTGAACACCCCTTGGGTACCAGAGCTCTGGTGATAGCTGCCGTTCCATCACCTGCGAAGTATGTGCAGGAGCACCTCACAGCAGCAGAGAAGCTCATCCTTACCCAGAGCCCCTATGCGAACCTCAGTGCATTGATCACAGATGCCATTGCTGCCAGCGTAGATAGTGTTCTGTTCTCCATGCGAGAAGACGGAATGATCTTCCAGAAGGCAGAGTTCGAAACACTCAGAGACCGCGTACAAGGCGCCATCATGGACAACATTTTCGACGCGGTGTCACAAACAGCCAGAATCTTGAGCGCAGTCAGAGATGCCCACAAGGCCATGGCTGAAGCAAACCCCATGACCTACCTGGCAGTGCTCACCCAAGAAAAGGCACACCTTGAGCAACTCCTCCGACCCAACTTCATAAGCCACGCAGGGCTAGCAAGGCTCCCCCGAATCTTGATTTATGTCCGAGCCATCACGATGCGCATTCAGCGCATGCTCGAGGACGCAGGCAGGGATAGAACTGCATCCGTTGAGCTTGATCAGGCATTAGCTCTTTACGAAGCAGCCGGGGGCAAGATTCCTCTTGCTCCGCATACTCCTGCACACCTAGTGAAGGTGCACTGGATGATCGAAGAGTTCAGAGTGAGTTTGTTTGCTCAGAGTTTGGGCACAGCAGAACCGATCTCGCTTCAGCGAATCAAGAAAGCGCTTACATAAAGAAATAGCCCCGATTGCTCGGGGCTATTTCTTTAGTTACTTGAGTTTCTAGTTGCTGCGCTTTCGGCGAGCAATTATGAACATCTCTGCACCAACGAGCGCGAGTGATAGGCCACCTGCGAGAAGCAAGATAGCGCTTGAGCTGTCAATACCCGTGTTAGCAAGCGCTTCAGGAGTCGATGATGAGGACCCGCCACCACCGTTTACCGTCCATTGAGCATAAAGATTTACATCAGCTGCGAATGGATAACTTGCGCTGTTCGCATAAGCCGTGCCGGAGCCGTTAGCAGCAGTGTTCCACCCTGCGAATGTGTATCCGCTAAGGGTGAATGCGTTTGGGGTGAGGTTGGTTGCAGTGCTAGCTGATTGTTGCTGCATAGAACCAACACCATCGTTTCTCATAAACGTAACGGTTGCTGAAGCGGTTCCTACCAAAACAGTGGCATTGGCAATGTCAATTTCTGTTCCACTGTTTTGTTGAGTTTTCACAGTGAAGGTGTAGTTGCCGTTCGCAGAGCCAGTTGTCCAAGATGCAGCGGTGAAGTTAATTACGATGTCTGCTGTCGCAGACGAAAGACCGGTTTTGTAAAGACGTATGCCGTTGTACATAAGCCCGCCGGTATAAATTTTCCATCCAGTAACAGTTGTGCCACCAATTGTGATGCTGGAAATACCACAGTCAGTCTGGTTCTGAGCATCTGCGTTAGCATTTGCGTAGCTTGGGCAAGTTGCCTTTGGTACCCAGTTTTGTCCATTACGAGAAGCGCCAATGTCAATATATTGAAGGTTGCTACTGATGGCAGCGCCGGGGACAGTTACCGAAAATGCTGGTGTTGCAGTAGAGGGTGACAGAGGGGCACCCGCTGGATTAGTTACAAATGTCGCCGCCAGAGTTGCAGCGGAAGCAGGAAAAGCAAATCCTGCAACTACAAGCCCAAGGGCCAAAACACTGGCGCCTAGCGCCTTGAGGGAAAATTTTTTCATACAAATAGTTTAGATAAAACTTTAACTTTTCTGCACCCATACGGGGGACAAGAAAGGGGCTCCGATTCCTCGAAGCCCCTCCACCGTTTTACGAAATTTAATTGCTTCTCTTGCGACGAGCAATCATGTTCATCTCAACACCAACGAGCGCTAGAGAGAGACCTCCTGCAAGTAACGAAATGCCTGCAGAACTGCTGATTCCTGTGTTTGCGAGTGTTGCCGTCCACTGAGCGTAAAGAGTGGTGCTGGAGCTAAATGCATAGCTGGCTCCATCTGCATAAGCAGTGCCGGAACCATTGGCTGCTGTGTTCCAACCTGCAAAGTTATAGCCAGTTCGGCTGTAGCCATTGGCCGTCAGCGACGCAGCGGTACTTGCTGTCTGTGCTGCAGTCGTTCCAGTCCCACCGTTTGCATCAAACGTGACCGTTGAGTTAGAAACCCCACCTGGAAGAACTGCAGTCCCAACGTCCTGCATAGTATTACCGCTGTTAGTGGTCGTGGTTACGATCCACGTTCTATTGGTACCCGTATTGAGAGAGTTTTGTGGGAATGAAACAGAGAACTGCACACCTGAAGCCCAACTACTTGAAGTATTCGAGATAGCAATAACCAGAGCGGTACCACCAACGTATGCACTGCAGGTGCGAGCGTCCGAGTTTGGGCTGTTAATGATGATGCTGTTGCAAATAGTTCCAATATTTGCTGCAGACCAGCCATCTGGGGATTGAACTCTAAATCCAGTTGCACCCGCGGTTACTGTCGAGAACCCCACGTTGAAAGAGGATGCGTTCAAGCCTGATGAACCGATCGTCTGACCAGATGTATTGATGTTTACAGCCAAAGAACCGATTGCAGACGCAGGTGCAGCAACTCCAGCAACGGCAAGCCCAGCGGCAAAAATAAAAGCGCCGAGCGCCTTGAGGGAGAAATTCTTCATACCAACAGTCTAGACAAGCCCTCTCGTCTTTAGCACCCATTCGGGGGACAGAAAAGGGCCCTCCTGTAATCAGGAGAGCCCTTAACTCTGTTCGAGTGTTACGTGTGACTAAGCAGTCGCACCGTTCGACTCGTAGCTTGTGTTGGTCGACTCGAAGAAGTTGACCAACTGCAGAGTGTCGTTGGCGGTAGCCATCCACTTTGCTGGGTTCGAGACCTTGTATTCTGCTTCGAAGCCGAGCTCCTCGAGACGACGGTCAGCCAAGTACTTCACGTACTGGTTGATGTAGTTCGAGTTCAGGCCCAGGATGCCGTTGGGGAGGAGGTCGCGGTTGTATTCCGACTCCATCTCCACTGCATCGAGGATCATCTGCTTGATCTCAGCTGCGAACTCTTCGGTCTGCAGGTCTGGGTTTTCTTCCAGAACGGTGAGGATCAAGTTGATACCGAACTTGAGGTGAAGGGACTCGTCGCGAACAACCCAGTCCATCAGCGAACCGAAGTTACGCAGCAGGTTGCGCTGGCGGAAGCTGAGAGCAACCATGAAGCCTGAGTAGAACCAGATGCCCTCAAGGATGACGTTGTAGGCAACGAGGTTGCGAACGAAGTCTTTCTTGCCCTCGGTGGTGGTGATGTCGAGAGTCTGCTCAGTCATGCGCTTGATGAAGTTGACTTCGAACTCTTCCTTGCGAGCCATGGAAGGCACCTTGACGTGAGAGCTGTATGCAACCTCACGGTCAATGGGGAAGGTTTCGAGGACGTACTCGAAGCTCATGCAGTGGTTTGCTTCTTCCCACATCTGCTTTGCGAGGTAGAGGTGAGCCTCTGGAGCGTTCACGTAGGGGTACACGCCGAAAGCGAGTGCCTTGTTCACGAGAAGCTCGTTGGGGTTGAAGTAGCTCATCAAGAAGGTGATGGCGTGACGTTCTTCGTCACTCATCTTCTTGAAGTCAGCGATGTCTTCGCCGAGCTGGATTTCGTTGGGGAACCAGGTGTTAGCTACAGCCTGGTCGTAAAGGTCCATTGCCCACTTGTACTTGACAGGCTTGAGCATGAGTCCTTCTTGAACTCCGGTACCGAGAATACCCATGGTGTTTCTCCTTATGTCGTCTAAATATGTGTGGTGATCTGTTGTTTCCCGCGGGGGTTGATCCGGGTGGATCAGTGGGGTGCGGCGGGGATGTTACAGATGGTGCAGTTGGGATTACTGGTGTTGCAGGGGTGTCTGTGGTTCAGGGTGTTCTTGCCTACTGGCAGGAGTCACACTGAAGTTCGTCCATTGGGTCGACGGGAACGAAGTACTCGTCTACAGAAGTGGTGTAGTTCATTAGTTGCCACCTCCCGAGCCGAATCCGAAGCCCTTACGAGCTGGAGCTGCTACTGCTGGTTCTGCCTCAGCTACTGCTGAAACAGCGTGAGGTTCTGGGTTGGAACCCGAGCCACTGCCGAAGCCGAAGCCCTTCTTGGGTGCGCCCGAACCACCAGCGTTGATGTCTTCCGACTTGTTCACCTTCACAGTGGACTGCTCCGCGGTGTGGCGAGGCTTCATGTGTAGGTAGTAAGTGGTCTTCACGCCACGGTTCCATGCTTCGGAGTAGATCTCCATCATTTCGCCGAGGTCGCGAGTTTCCAGGTACATGTTGCGGCTGATGGCCTGGTCGATCCACTTCTGTGCACGCGCAGCAACTTCAATGAAGGAGAAGGGCGAGAGCTGGAAGCTGGTCTTGTAGACAGCCTTGATGTGGTCAGGAATCTGAGGCAGAGACTGAACGTCACCCTGGCTACGCAGCAGGTCTTCACGGACGGTCTCCCAGAGACCGAGCTCCTGAAGGTCAGCAACAAGGTTGCGGTTGACCTCAAGGAACTTGCCCGAGCTGGTTGCACGGCTGAAGATCTGTGAGAACTGTGGGTCCAGACCAGGAGTGGTTCCGGCAACGAGACCGATGGACGCAGTTGGTGCGATGGCCATCAGGGTTGCGTTGCGGATACCGTTCTTGACCTTGGCACGCAGGGCATCCCAGTCGAGGGTGGTGTTGCGGTTGACGGTGATGGGGACACCACGGTCAGCTTCGGTCAGGTCGATGCTGTCGAAGGGTACGAGACCCTGAGACCAACGGCTGCCTTCGAAGTTGGAGTACGCACCACGCTCTTGAGCCAGCTCTGCCGAAGCCTCGATGGCTGCGTAGGAGATGTGCTCGGTGATGACGTCGATGAGGTCATAGGCCTCTTCGGACTCGTAGGAGTAGCCCAGGCGCTCCACGATGTCGGTGAAGCCCATGAGGCCCAGACCGATTGCGCGGTTCTCCTTGTTGGAGAAGTCAGCTTCTTGAACCGAAGAGCGAGTGATGTCGATCAGGTTGTCAAGCTGGCGAACAGCAAGCTTGGCGCTTTCTGCGAGCTTGGCGTAGTCAACCTTGTTGTCGTCAGTGAGGTGACGAGAGAGGTTGATCGAAGCCAGGTTACATACCGAGACGTTGTCCTCGTCCTGAGGCAGCGTGATTTCGGTGCAGAGGTTCGAGGAGTGGATGGTGCCGGTGTTGTTGTTGAGGGCACGCAGGTTGATGGTGTCCTTCCAGGTCAACCAGGGGTGGCTGGTGGACTGGAGGGAGATCAGGATCTGCTTGAACTGCTCGCGAGCACCAATCTTCTTGTACAGGTTGATGCGACCAGCTTCTGCCTCAGCTACGTAGTGGCTGTAACGCTCAGAGAATGCCTTGCCGTAAAGCTCGTTGAGGTCAGTGACCTCGAGTGGGTCGAAGAGGTACCAGTCTTCATCGTTCTGCACGCGCTTCATGAACTCGTCAGAGATCCAGACAGCGGTGTTAGCGGTACGGGTACGACGGTAGGGGTCACCTGAGTTCTGACGGAGGTCAAGGAACTCGGGGAAGTCCATGTGCCAGTTCTCCATGTAGAAGCACATTGCACCGAACTTCTTGCCACCACGGCTGACTGCACGAAGGATCGAGTCCAGGGTGTGCATGAAGGGGATAGGACCGGTCGAGGTGGTGTTGTTCGAGCGGATGGGCGAACCCTGTGCACGAAGCTTGGTTACCGAGAGACCGATACCACCGGTGCCCTTGGTCAACCACATGACGTCGCGAGTGGTCTTCGCAATGTGCTCCATGTCGTCCTGCATTTCGAGAACAAAGCAGTTAGCGAGCTGTGGGTAAATGGTTCCGGCGTTAACCAGGGTTGAACCTGCAGCGAGGTACTCGAGCTGGCTCATCTTGTTGTAGAACTTGATTGCGTGCTCGGTGGGGTTCTTCTCGTTCAGAGACAGACCCATGGAGATACGCATCCAGAAGTACTGAGGAACCTCAAGTGGGTCACCGTTACGGCCCTTGATGGCGTAACGGTTGTTGAGGGTGACAACACCGATGTACTTGAGCAGGTCATCGTGGCCGGGGTCAATCTCTGCAGCGAGTGCGTCGAGGTCGAAGAGTTCAGCCAGGCGTGGGTCGAGCAGACCTTCTTCGACACCGCGCTTCATGTTCTCTGCGAAGTGCTCACGGTGGAGCATCTTGAGCTGTTCAGGGGTAGAGAAGTCACCCAGTACGCGCTTGTAGATGGTCTTGAGCAGAAGGCGAGCAGCTACCACGTCGAATGCAGGGTCATCCTTGACGTTCTGCAGTGCAACCTGGATGACAGCTTCATCGAGTTGCTGGGTGGTAATTCCGTCAAACAGTGTGATTTCGAGCTCAGTCGCAATCTGGGTCACCCACGCGATGTTGTCGTGGAGGCCATGAGTTGCCTCTTCGATCGCCATGTTGATCTTGTTGGCGTCATACTGTTCGCGCTGTCCGTTGCGCTTAACGACGGTGATTCCCACGTCTGTCTCTTTCTTCGCTGTTTTCTGCTCTTCGTGCTTCACCACTATATACGGGGTTATTCCAGATTCTCTATCCCTACATGTTGTGGGCGTGTCATCCCCAGTTGTGGATAAGTTTTCCCCGGTTGTACACATATGAACAGCCCTTTTCGCCTCAAAAACAGGTAGAACTACATCTTCTGGGCACCCACGGACACTCTTCCCGCCGTAAAGGCCCCAGATAGAGTGGAGAGGTTGTGAAAACTTACTTAGAACTGCTCCGGGTTAAAGGCGTAACCCGTATTTTGGTGTCGCAACTTTTGGCCAGATTCCCTCACGGAATGCTGTCCATCGCCTTTTTGATCCACGTTGAGCAGGTTCACCATTCTTTTGCCGCTGCCGGTTTGGTCGTGGGAGCTATCAGCTTGGGTGAAGCTATTGCTGGCCCCATCAGCTCGCGCCTGATGGCCCGTTGGGGCATTCGCCCACTACTGGGTGGCATGGGTCTCGTTTCTGTGATCACGCTCTCATCGATGGCGATCTTCCCGCTCTCTGTTCCAGTACTAGTTGTGCTGGGCTTCATCGGCGGCTGTGCATTCCCACCCATTCAGCCCGCCGTGCGCACCATCTACCCCAAGCTGGTTCCTAACCGCTTGCTCACTCCCCTGTTTTCCCTTGATGCCTCAGCACAAGAAATCATTTGGATCGTGGGCCCCGTGCTCACCACCTTCATTGCCATGCAGATCGGCAGCGTCGAAGCCGTCCTGGCCGCGATGGCGTTCCTCGTCGGTGGCGGTATCTGGTTTATTACCTCGCCATCAGTCGGCCAGGTTCGCATTCCTCGCAGCAAGCGTCGCTTAGGTGGCGTGCTCTCCCGCCCACCCGTCATCATCTCCACCCTGTTGGGCTTGTCCCTGGTTGCCTGCTTCTCGGCAGTTGAGGCCGGCATCATCGGCCTCTTCGGAGAAGACGGCCCCGAGGCCGGCATCATCTTGGCTATCTATGCGGTGGGTTCCCTTGTGGGAGGCCTGGCATGGGGTCACCGAGAAATTGCTCCTTGGTCAATGACCAGAAGACTAGCCCTGGTCACCGTGGGACTTGTGGGAGCGATGTTCTCCCCTGATTTCTGGTGGCTTTCCATCATGCTGTTCATCTCTGGACTGGGTGTTGCCCCTGCACTGACTGTTCTCTTTGCCAATGTCAGCGCAACCATGAAGTTCAGTGAAACTGCAGAGTCCTATGCCTGGATCGGCAGCGGTCAGTTGATCGGTGCCGGTATTGGTTCCGCTGTTGCCGGTATCTGTATTGATGAATTCGGTGCTTTGACCGCAATCGTGGCTGCGGCAATCTTCTCGCTGATTACTGCGTTGGGTGCGCTGGTCACCTATAAGTGGAGCCCCGACCTCCGTGGAGGCCACGGTGCTCCGCTGCCAGATACTGGCCCGGTAGAAACAATTAGCTAAAAAGCTGCTCTAGAGCGCTTGAGCTGCCCGGCGGAATGCTTCCGTCAGGATTTCTGGGCTGGTGCCCATGTTCACGCGAATGTGGCCTTCGCCACCCTCACCGAATACATGCCCACTACTGAAGGCAACCTTGCCCTTCTCCAGGAAGACCTGGCCTGGGTCATCTCCCAGACCCAGAGCGCGGCAGTCCACCCAGGCAAGATAAGTCGCTTCGACGGGGGTGTATTTCGCACCGGGTAAGAACGTGCTGACCAGCTCGGTCACCAGGTGACGGTTGCGGTCAATGTCCTTGTTGACGGCAGCAATCCACTCATCTCCACCGCGCAGCGCTGCAACGTGAGCAATCGTTCCCAAGTGGCTGGGGGCTTCCAGGTATTCCGCCTTCATGCTGCGCACGAATTCAGATGACTCCTTGTTCGTCACAATGAGTGCACCCTTGAGGCCTGCCAAGTTATATGACTTCGACGCACTGGTCACCACAATGGCATCTGCTGCTTCAGGGATATCCAGGATTGAGATGAACTCGTAACCGGGCATCATCAAAGGTGCGTGAATCTCATCCGAGAGAATACGCAGTCCGTGCTTGTTCGCAAGCACGGCCAAGGTGGTGAGTTCTTCACGCGTGTGCACAACACCAGTGGGGTTGTGAGGGTTGCTGATCAAGACCATGCCGCCCTTGCCCATGGCGGCAGCTTCCGCGAAGCCCTTCTCCAGTGTTTCAGGGTCAAAGCGTCCCGCAGCAGTCATCGGGGCATTGACCAAGGTGCGACCGGTGCCCGCCACAATCATGGCGAAGGGGTAGTAAACCGGAGGTGTAATCACAATCGGAGCACCTGGTTCGGTGGCGTGGGAGATAACAGAGCCCAGGCCACGAATCACGTCAATGACGGGGATTGTGTAAGCGGGGTCAAGGTCGAGGTTCCAGTGACGCTTGGAATACTCCACGAATGCTTCACCATAGACATCTCCCACGGCATAACCGGTGTCACCGGAGGTCATCGCAGCGTTGACAGCTTCAACGACAGAGGGCGCAATAGTCGCGTCCATTTCAGCCACCCACAGCGGCAAGACATCAGCACCATAGTGCTGCCACTTGGCGCTGGTGCGGCTTTTGAGCTGGTCGAGAGAGAAGGTGGTGAAGGGAGTACTCATTCCTTCAGCCTAGGGCTGGAGGCGAGAAATCTGCCAGTGACCATCCACAAGGTCATAACGAATCCGGTCGTGGAAACGCATCGAGCGGCCCTGCCAAAACTCGATGGCGTGGGGAATCACGCGGAAACCACCCCAGTGCTCGGGACGGGGAACAACAGTGTCGTCGGGGAACGCAGCTTCCAGCGCAGCAAGCTGCTTGTCCAGATCCTCACGTGAAGCAATGGGTGCGGACTGGTCACTTGCTGCCGAAGCAAGCTGAGCACCCTTGGGGCGACGGTTCCAATAGAGGTCGCTGACTTCTTTGACTGTGGGCTTAGCTTCACCATAAACAATGACCTGGCGCTTAAGTCCATACCAAGGAAAGAGCAACGAGATGCTGGGGTTTTTCAGTAGCGCCTTGCCCTTACGGGAGGTGTAGTTGGTGACAAACTCAAAGCCGGTCTCATCTAGGCCCTTAAGAAGAACAGTGCGCGAGCTCACAGCGCCATCGGGATCGATGGTGCTGGTGACCATCGCGTTGGGTTCGAATACCTCGTCGTCTTCAGCTTGCTTCAGCCACTGGGCGAATTGGTCAAGAGGGTTGGGCAACGCAATGGACTCATCGAAAGGAACGTTGCCGTAGTCGGTGTGACGGGAGAGGGATTCCATCTTTAGGCCTTTGGCTTGAGTTCGCCGCGGATCAGCTTGTGCTGAGCTGCCTGAGCAACCGGACGAATCGTGATCATGTCCATGTTCACGTGACCGGGAAGTTCAATGGCGTGCACGATGGCTTCAGCAATGTCTTCTGCAACCAGAGGGTTCTTCACATCTGCATAGAGTGCCTCGACCTTTGCTGTGTCACCACCCAATCGATTGAGTGCGAATTCATCGGTCTTCACCATGCCGGGAGCAATCTCCAGAACACGGATGGGTTCACCAGCTAGTTCTAAGCGCAGCACGCCCACAACACCGTGAACAGCAAACTTGGCTGCGTTATATCCGCCGCCGCCTTCATAGGGGACGAAACCTGCGGTGGAGGTCACCGTCATGATGTCGGCATGGCCATCAGCTGCTGCCTTACGCAGCAAGGGAAGCAGCGCACTGGTCACGCGCTGAACACCAATAACATTGACGTCAAACATGCGCTTCCAGTCTTCGGGGTCGCTGTCTTCAACCGAAGACGCACCAAATGCACCACCAGCATTGTTCACGAGAGCATGCACTGGACCGGATTCTGCAAGGAAGTCGCGCAGTGCATCCACGTCAGCTTGCTTGGTCACATCCGCAACGAAGGTGCTGATGCCGGTCTCTGCCGCCAAGGCAGTAAGACGATCAGCACGGCGGGCAACACCCACCACGCTCCAGCCATGCTGGGCGAAAAGACGTGCAGTGGCCTGACCAATACCGGAGCTTGCTCCAGTGATAACAACGCGACGAGTGCTCATAGAGCAAACCTATCGCGGGAGTAAAGAAGTTTCTTTAGCCTGCGCGACGACGACGCAGCACAGCGTCGAGGTCGAGGGAAGCGGACTCGGTCTCAGCAACTACACCCATGCCAGCAAGACGTGCGGTGACACTGTCAGCAACAGGAACCTGAACAGGAGTTGCGGGGACGGATCGGCGCAGGTTCTCAAGACCTGCCTGGTCCATGCTCATGCGCTCAACCAGTGCCGACTCCTGAGCGTTCTGACGCATACGGTCAGCAGCCAGCTGAGACTGAACAACGGCCTGAGCCAGTGTTCCTTCTGAGAGGTGCAGTGGGCGAGGAAGAGCTGTGGGGGTCCAGGTTCTGGCAGCAGGAGCTGCCTTGTAGTAACTCTGGTCAAAAATGTCTGAAGCAAAGCGGTTGGCATTTGCAGGTGCGACCTCAGCAGATGCACTGCTGGAGACGACTACTTCCTGAATCACCAGTGCGATAGCGAAAGAGATGCAGGAAATAGCTAGAGTTTCCCAGCTGCCACCGTTAGCAAGAATGAGAATGCCGGCAACAACACCAGCAATAGTGGCCAGCAAGAAGATTGCGCTGGACATGCGGTTGCGGCGAGCACGGTGAGCGGCAGTCACTGCTGCGTCGTCATAGCCGACCGCACGACCAGCTGCCTGGCGAACCTGAGCACGAGCGGCAGCTTCTGCCTGGCGCAGGACACGCTTTTGTTCGATCACGGCGCGAGCAGATGCTTCCACGCGAATCTCCTCAGGAACGTCAGAAGTTTCGGCGAGCGCACGGATGGTTTGCTGCATGCGCACGGCGTTGCGCTCGGTCGCATCGAAGTTGCGACGGCGCAGGTAGGTCGGAATCAAATACGCAACCCAGAGAGCAGCAGCAATAGCGAAAACTATGCCGCCACCGAACATTCCACCACTCATGTTTCTAAGTTACGAGTGAAACTCCCTGTTGTGCTTTAAGGGCTGGGTGTGTTGTGTTGTCAGTCAGCGGTGAGAACGGTAGTGAACTGCAGTTTCATCGCGCTGAGAAGTTGATCGGAAGTGAGATCAACGTTCTGGGGAGAGCTCAAGGACAGGAACATTATGGCCATGACGACATGAGCAAGTTCTGCTGCCCGCGTGCTCTCGGCACCGGTCCTACTGGCGACAATTTCAGCTACGGAACTTTCGGTTCCTGTCATGAGTTCAATAGCTTCACTGCGGTAACCCTCGATACTCGTGCCAAACACGACTTCTTGGAGATAGGTTCGACCATTCTCCACATGCTCCCTATTGCAGCGAACAATGGGGGCGAGCAGTGAGATGAGAGCAGCAACGCAGTCTTTCTTGGACGCAGCTGCCTGGATTCCTTCGCTGTGCGCCTCTCTATAGCTCGCATTCTGCGCAAGAAGGAGAAGTTCCCCCTTGGTTTTGGCGTAGAGAAAGAGTGTCCCTGTGGCAACGTCGGCACGCGTAGCGACCTCAGCTGTGGTGACCTCGCTCACACCCTTTTCCGCAAATAGAGTGCGGGCAGCCGACGTAATGCGTTCAAGCTTGTCTAGCTTGTTTCGTTCTCGCCTGCCAGCTGTTTCGGTTTGCATGTTCACCTGAGAACTCTATTGGTTTGGCTACTGAAAAATGTGCACTAGTTTGCTGCGTGGTCCATCAAGATGACTGCTTTGCCACGGCTGATTTTTCCTGCTGCCAGAGCAGCCAACGCATCCGAGGTCTGTGCAAAGGAGAACTCACGGCTGACAATAGGACGGATCATCTTCGCAGCAATGAGTGAAGAAAGCTCTGTCAACTGGGTACCACTGGCCTCGACAAAGAGGAATTCGTAACTCACACCCAAAGCACGTGCTTTCTTGTTGACCTTTGAGCTCAGCAACTTAAATATGGTGCGCAGAATTGGGTTGAGGTTTGACGCACGGGCAAAGCCCTCATCTGGCGGGCCTGCGATACCAACCACTTTGCCACCAGGACGAAGTACCTTGAGAGACTTCATCAGTGTCTCGCCACCTTGAGTGTCAAGTACGAGGTCATAGCCACTGATCAATTCCGCAAAGTCTTGGGATTTGTAGTCAATGACAACATCAGCCCCAAGTTTGGTCACGAATTCTGCATTCGCAGCGCTGGCAGTCGTCGCAACGGTTGCTCCTAGGTGTTTAGCCAGCTGGATCGCAATCGATCCCACTCCACCGGCACCACCGTGAATCAAGACTTTCTGTCCTGAGGTCACACCTCCCTTGAGAACGAGTGCTTGCCAAGCGGTGAGCCCAACCAATGGAAATGAACCTGCTTCTGCCAGAGACAGTGCCGCAGGCTTGTGAGCGAGCTCATTTTCATTCACAGCAACGTATTCGGCGAAAGTTCCGAGACGCTTCACATCTGGCTTACCAAAGACCACATCACCCTTTCGGAACAGAGTGACGGAGCTTCCCACTTCAACAACTTCTCCCACAACATCATCGCCGAGGATTACGGGGAGTTTGTAGGGCAAGTTTGCCTTGAAGGTGCCCTGTCGAAGCATCTCGTCCAGCTGATTGACACCCGCAGCAGCAACCATAATCAACACGTCATGGGTTCCCACGGTAGGAAGAGGAACTTCTACCAGTTCGACAGGACCTTTGTATGAGCGGAAGAGAAATGCTTTCATTGTGAACCCCAAGAAGTTATTTATGAGTTAAGTCATAAATGAGTCTACTCATTTATTGGGGATTTACAATACTTATCTCCCGAGAGCGTCATAGTCAGCGGCGGGAACCAAGCTGACCTCAACGGGGACGTGTCCGGACTGCCATCTGTTGAGCACTCCGGCAGGAATCTCTTCCTGAGTGAGAGCAAAAGCTAAGTGGTCTCGCCAGTCGCCATTGATATGGATATAGCGACGACGAAGTCCTTCATAACGGAAACCCAGCTTCTCCACGATGCGAAGTGACGCCGCGTTCTCAGGACGAATGCAGATCTCCATTCGGTGCAGATCCAGGCTCTTGAGGCAATAGTCGGTGGCCAATGCCACAGCAGTGGGCGTCACGCCCTTGCCCGCCACTCGTTCGGCCACCCAATAGCCCAGCTGGGCAGAAGACAGGGAGCCATACACAATGCCGGAGACGTTGAGCTGTCCAACCAATTCGCCGTCATATTCAATGGCGAAGGGCAGTCCTGAGCCCACCTTCGCGTGAGCGAGGAGGTTCCTGATTCCTGCTTTGGTATCAAAGCTGACGAAGGTTTGGGGTGCAGTTGCTTCCCACTGGCGCAACCAGGAACGATTGCGCATGAGCTCTTCTTCGAGCTTCTTTGCGTCCCGAGGTTTGATTGCTCGAATGCTCACGCGACCCTCAGTCAGGGTCGGAATGATGGCGGCCATGCCCACCAGCCTAACGAAGCCCGTCACCTGCTGTGACAGGCAATTAGACTGGGGACATGCCAGAAGATCT
This sequence comes from Aurantimicrobium minutum, assembly GCF_029892845.1. GTDB lineage: Bacteria > Actinomycetota > Actinomycetes > Actinomycetales > Microbacteriaceae > Aurantimicrobium > Aurantimicrobium minutum_B. The sequence continues at coordinate 150,680 of NZ_JARXVT010000001.1, read as the reverse complement.
CGTTGCCGCCAAGCAGGCTTTGCGCGCCGAGATTCGTGAACGTCGCCGCAATATGAGCGAGCACGAACGTGCTGCAGATACTGACGCGATTACTGAGCACTTGAAGCATCTTGTTGCTGCTCGTGGAGTGAAGAAGCTCTCTTGCTATCTCGCCACCACCACTGAGCCTGAAACGCGACCTTTCTTGACCTGGGCATATGAGAACAACATTGAAGTTCTCTTACCCGTCACCCGTGATGATGGTTTGCTCGACTGGGCTATTGCAAATGACACCCCCGATGAAAACATCGGCCTGTTCGGCTTACCCGAGCCCACTGGTGAACTCTTGGGACCTATTGCGATCAACGGCGTGGATCTCATTATTGTTCCTGCCTCGGCAGTGGATAAGAAGGGTGTGCGCATGGGCTGGGGTCGTGGCTACTTCGACAAGACCCTGGGCTCCATGGGTAAACGTCCGCCTGTCTACGCCATCGTCTTTGATGGTGAGTATGTTGACTCACTCCCCCGCGAAGTGCATGACCAGCCCGTCACAGGCGTGGTCACTCCTTCTGCCCTGATCACTTTCTAAATTCGAACCACCAACGCAACACGGAGATCATGTGCCCACCTATTCCTACCGCTGCACTGAATGCGACAACGCTTTCGACATCCAGCAGGCGTTGAGCGATGACTCCCTGACCGAATGCCCTTCCTGCAAGGGCAAGCTGCGTAAGTTGTTCAACACCGTGGGTGTGACCTTCAACGGATCTGGTTTCTACCGCACCGATTCGCGTAAGAGCTCAGGTGGAGAATCTAAAAGCTCCAGCTCTAGCTCTTCCAGCTCTTCCAGCTCTTCCTAGAGAAGAACTATCCCCAGTGGGGTGGCTTGTCTCGCTTGAGCTGGTCATCATTACTCAAGCTGCGCTCTGCCCAGTCTTCGCCTGAATCCTCGGCAGGAGCGTCAACAAAGCTGGGGTCAACACTCACGCCTTCTGGCTGCCACTGAACACGACGGTTCTTCCGTGCTGCGGGGGTTGACGAAGCGTCAGACTTGTCAGTCATTACTGCTCAGGCAGATCAATCGGCTCAGTAACGGCGTCAGGCTCGATGGAGCGGGGCGCTTCTGCAACAACTTCGGTGACTGTCACTGTTTCTTCAAACAGGTCTTCAACAATAATGTTGCCGTCTACTTCTTCAACGACGAGAGTTTCAGTCAACTCAATAGAGACGACCTCTTCAACAACCTCGTTGTCGATGACCTCTTCGATTACTTCCTCAACAACAACTGTTGCTGCAGCGGCTGCAATGGGGATCTCGATAGGGCCCGTCTGGATGTCATCTTCCTGGGGCTCGATGCCAATCAGCGCAGCAATACGAGTTGCCACTGCTTCTGGGTCTGCGAAGAGTTCAAAGGCGTGAATGCGGATGTAGTGCCAACCGAGTCGGCGCAGCATTTCGGGACGCAAACGCAGTGATTCACGCAGGCTGCCACGAGCCAGAACAGCGTCTGTCTCCACAGCAACAGCACGTCCTTGGTAGGACGCAGCCAGTGCAATTTCACCTGCGTGGTTGAGTGAGACTCGAAGTCCACGACGCTCAAGGCGCTTTGCTAGGTCAACCAGCATGGGTTCAGGAGCATCAGTGTTCTCTGGACGGGTGTGAGGCTTTTCGGTCTCTGAGAGAACCTCAGCTAAAGCCCGCATGCCGTCGGAGAGACGACTCTCGTCAATATCTCCGGGGCGGAAGCACGACACAATTTCCATCGAACGACGAGCACGAGTCATACCCACAGCAAGCAGACGCTCACCACCAGGAAGTGCCAGCGCACCAAAGTCAGAGAGCAGGCGACCGTGTGGTGTGCGGCCATAGCCAATAGAGAAGATGACACGGTCACGACTTTGTGCCACAGCCTGTTCGAGGGTCATCACAGCGAAGGACTCGGGACGATCCTCGAGGATGAACTCAGCTAGATCAGCACGACGAGCAAAAGCTGACAGCACAGACTGCTCAACGCGAACAGCGTGCTTGGGGCTCGCGGTAATCACCATCAGAGATTCGGTGGGACGCTCAGCTGCATGCTCGAGTACCAGCTCGACGACACGGGAAACTTCTGCGTCCACGCTCTCCACAGCACCGGTTGACGAGTCGGGCATGCCCGTGCCATCAGCGATGTAGTGCAGGCGCAGGCTCGAGTGACCCAGGAATGTTCCTGCCCAGGGCAGAGAAGAAATCTTTCCGCCATAGAAGCGACGGTTGACCACATCAGCCAGGTCTTCGCCACCAGCGCGGTAACTCTGAGTCAGAGTGCGTGCAGGGAGGATTCCGCTGAACTGCGCCAAGGCGGACTTGCTGTGCCAGGCATCAGCATCCGTGACGGGAGGCAGTGGGTTTTCGAATTCACCCATACCGGTTTCAAAGCGAGAAGGAGTCTGGGTGACAGGGTCACCAAAGACCACCACAGATGCTCCGCGGCGAATCGCACCCGCATTTTCAGCAACCGTTGTTGCACCGGCATCGACCAGGAACACAGCATCAAATGAGACAGAGTCTGGAATAAGGTGTGCTTCATAAGGCGAGCACAGCCACACAGGTGCAATCGACTTGGCAAGGCGTGGAGCAAGAGCGATGAACTCATCAGGGCTGAGGGAATCAGCACGCAAGCTCTGACGCAGACGCTCGGCCTCATCAGGAAGGTCAACAAGTCCGATCTTCCACAGTTCTGCCAAACGGGCTGCGAGCAGTCCGCCATTGGCAGAGGCGTGGGCGTCGTCAACAAGACGGAAGTCCGACTCCAGACGATCCAAGATGGAAGTGTTTGCTGCGAGCAATGCCTTGTCGTTGGTCAGCATGCCTTCCAGCACTGACTGCCACCAGGCCAGCTCGAGTTCGTTAGCTACTTCTTCTTCGGGCACGTGGCGTGAAGAAAGATCAGCCAAGAGAACATCGAGGTCCATCTCACGTAGGTGAGACAGCAGCGAGGTGCGCTCTTGCAGGTTGTGCAGAACCTCAGACTCTGCAGCAAGACCAGAGACCTTGTTTGTCAGCGTTGCAATAGGAAGCTTGGCAAAGGAGTTGTCTGTTCCGGTCAGACCCAGAGCCACATCCAAGATGCCGAGTTCTGCAGTGACCTTGTCATAGTTCGCCAGCAGATCAGCAACACCAATGGGAACTTCAGGAACTGCACCAGCTACGACGTAGCGCTGCCACAGCACACGCTGCTGCTGAATCTCGGTCAACGCCTCGTGCATGTCTGCCACGTTGGCGCCGGGACGAACATATTCGAAAGCAAGCTTCTTCAAACGACGACGGTCGCCACCGCTCATGCCGCTGCCGCGACCAGAGGTCGCGGTGATCAGCTCGGTGAGCGGACGGTCATAAACCGAGGGAAGGAACTTGTCCAAGGTCTCGCGGATGTCGACCAGTAGCTGGAGATAGATGCCCAGCTCTTCGAGGTTCTCGAAGGGACGCATCTTGGTGCGGCTAAAGACTTCTTCAGCGCGCTCAAGCAGCTTAGGAAGCTCAGTGGTGTGCAGTCGCTTGGCCTGCTCATGAGCTGCAGTAGTTTCCTCTGGGGTGGGGAAGTTTGCCCCATACCAAGGAGAGTCATCGGGACCGTATCGGAACTCTCCGAGGGCGGCAGCCTTGATCAGGCTGGCAGCAGCCTGGGGACGTGAGTTCGCCAAGCCTTCGATGGCACGGCGAGGCAAGCGAGCCGTGGTCGAAGGCGGGGTGGCCAGCAAGCTGAGGTGAGAGAGTTCTTCCAAAGCATCCAAGACGGAGACGCCAAGAACCTCATCCTTGCGGGTGAGCGATCCGCGGTAGTCGAGGAGCACCTTGCGCAAGCGCAGCAGGGCGTCGTCTACGTCCGTGACGTTGGGGCGCGTGGCCTTCTCATTGCGCAGGATGGCGTTGATCAAATCACGACGCAGGGTGCGAGGAGAAACCGTGAGGCCGTCGAGACCAACTTGACCCAGACGGTGCACGACAGAATCAAGGCTCGAGCGACGAGCGCCCACAACCAGCACTCGCTTGTGAGCACCGGTGAGCACACCAATGGCGTTCACGATGGTCTGAGTTCCACCAGTGCCCGGCAGAGTCTTCACAACCAGTGAATTACCGGCCGCAATCTCAGCCACGATGTTCTCTTGCTCGCCATCGGCATCCAAGAGCAGGGTGTCTGTTGCGGGAGGTCGTTCGTCCTGGCCGACCACAACAGCATCTTTGTGTTCGTTGGTCAGACGAGTGCGAGCCGTGACGTTCCCCGCCAGTGCATCCAAGATGGGGTGGGCCAAGTCGCGCACATCCGCAACCATGGCGGCAGAAAGATCAGAGAAGCTCGATGCAACCAGGCGAGGTTCAACCTCGAAGTTGCTCAGGTGCTGGGTCAGGCCACGCAGTCGTTCAATCACCGGGAGGGGGTTGAACATGCCATCCAGGTTGGCCAGTGCAACGAAAGAGTCAGCATCTAGAGCAATGCCGAGCTGGCTCTCCAGAGCACGAGCGAGCTGAGGATTCAGGAAAGGCTGTCCACTGAGCTTGAGTTCAAAGTCTTTGCCATAGCGACGCAGAGACATCGGGCGCAGCAAGACAGGGCCGCAGTATTCCAGGTCTTGGAAGGTCCACTTGGCAATGCCGAGAGCGAGGTAGACAGATTCGATGCTGCGCATCGAACGCATCTCGGTGCTCTTGGCGGAAATAGCTGCGGCAGCCAGGCGTGCGTTGCGCAGTGCGAACTCTTCACGGATGAGGTTCGAAAGCAAGGTGGGCTTGCCCGAAATAAAGGAGGGCAGGCCACCGGGGTGAATCGAGGTGAGCTCAATCCGCGTGCGAGGAGTGTCCACGAACTGGATCAGGGGCGAGGTGCCACCAACAACGGCAAGTTCTTCGCGCCATTGGTTCCAGACCGGCTCTGCCACGTTGATGTTAGACAGTGCGGAGTTCAGGCTTCCTGCGGTGGGAGCAAGCAGGTCAACAGCAGGTTCAGATTCTGCCGAGAGCTCGGGGAAGGGGTCGTCGTCGAGAGAGATCTGCTCGCCGATGTTCGACGGGGTCTCTTCGTTTTCTAACGAGTCGTCGTCAGACTTTCGATTACGGGGCCACACATCAAAAACACTATGTCTCAGGCAGGGATAAACCCCGTAGTGACACCTATTTTGAAGGGTTTAGTAGCTGTTAGTCAGCTGCTGCGAGCTGGCCGCACGCACCATCAATTTCCTTGCCGCGAGTATCGCGCAAGGTGGTGGGAATACCCCGCTCTTCCAAGCGGCGCACGAATTCGCGCATGACATCTGGTTCAGAAGAGGTCCAGATGGATCCAGGCGTGGGATTCAAAGGGATCGGGTTCACGTGAACCCAGCCGCGACCACGGTCATTGAGCTTGTCTGCGAGCAGATCAGCACGCCAAGCGTGGTCGTTCATGTTCTTGATCAGGGCATATTCGATCGAGACGCGGCGACCAGTCTTTTCGTAATAGTTATAGGCTGCGTCCAGAGCCTCATCGACCTTCCAGCGCGAGTTCACGGGGATGAGCTCATCACGGAGTTCGTCATCTGGGGCGTGAAGCGACAGCGCAAAGGTGAGCTGGAGGCCTTCGTCTGCCAACTTGTGAATAGCCGGAGCCAGTCCCACGGAAGACACCGTGATGTGGCGAGCAGACATCCCCAAGCCTTCGGGCTGCGGAGCCAACATGGTGCGCACTGCCGTCATCAAACGGTTGTAATTCGCCAGAGGTTCACCCATGCCCATAAAGACAATGTTGTTCACGCGTTCGGGCTGGCCTTCAGCATCCTGATTGCCGGCATTGCGACGCTTACCACCGAGTTCACCGGCAGCAATGACGGCATTGGCGCGGACAACCTGGTCCACGATCTCTGCCGCAGACATGTTGCGTGTGAGTCCTGCTTGTCCTGTTGCGCAGAAGGGACAGTTCATGCCACAACCAGCTTGGGAGGAAACACAGAGAGTAATGCGACCGGGGTAACGCATGAGGACGGACTCAACTAGAGCACCGTCGAACAAGCGCCACAAGAACTTGATGGTGTCGCCATTGTCTGTGCTCAGGCGCTTGACCTCAGTCATCAGCGGCGGCAACAAAGACTCAACGAGTTCAGCACGACCTGCCGCAGGCAGGTCGGTCATCTTCTCGGGGTCACTTGTGTAGTGGGAGAAGTAGTGCGTGCTGATTTGCTTTGCACGGAAAGCAGGTAGGCCAAGTTCAGTTACCTTGGCCTTGCGTTCCTCTGGAGTGAGGTCTGCCAAGTGGACAGGAGGCTTTGCTCCGCGCTTGGGCTGTTCGAACTGGAGCGTGGGACGACCATCTGCATCGACGTTTTGCGTCCAGCCTTCAGCGGTGGGGCGAACCTGGGGTCGCTCCTGCGAGCGGTCAGTCAGGTTTCTGGCGCCACGCTTTTCGGTCATGTATCAAGTGTGGCATGAGCTATACCCCCCGGGGTATAGTAAATGGAGACGTAAGGAGTCACCAATGTGTAGAGAAGTCACCTGCCGTAAGTGCGGCAAAGCCACCTGGGCTGGCTGCGGTCAGCACGTAGATCAGGTCATGCGCGGTATCCCGAAGAACCAGCGCTGCCAGGGGCACGAAGCAGAACCCGGTTTCTTCGCCAAGCTTTTTGGCGGCAAGAAGTAGTAACTACTTCGTCTGGTTCGGGTGCCTGGTGTGCACTTTGACAATGACCACGGTCTTGTCATCCACATAAAACCAGATGCGTGCTCCTTGAGATAGCTCTAACTGTCGCTGAACATATTCAACGCCATTTCTCGCGACCGTTCCGAGGACACCCTTGAGAGGGTGGATGCGTGGAGAGTGTGCTGTTGGCTCTGATGTGAGCTGATCCCATGCGTCAACGAGTTGGGATCTCTGCGTTGCGAGAAGATCTTGCCAACCCTTCTGAGCGTCAGCCGATCCAAAGACAATCTTAAATTCCGACTTCTTCAACGGCCTGACGACCGAATCGCCCTTCGCCATAACTATGGCTTCTGAACGGGCGCGAAGTCTCCCAGCCAATCGACGGGGTCATTCCTCAAACCATCAGCCATAGCTGCAGCAGTTGCTTGCCACGAAGCAAGTTCTGCCATAGCGAGATAGGCCTTCTTCGTGGCGAAAGATGCACGGGAGGCGCGAATGAGATCCAGTGCACACTGCTCACGATCTACCGCATCGAGTGCCCACATCCAGTTGAAGACATCTGCGAATCTCTCTCCGAGCGGACGAGAATCTTCATCAACTGTGATGGCAATGATGTGCGCTGCCAGTTCCAGGAGACGATCACGTGCATCACTCTCGCGCAAAGACATGAGAACCAAAGGAACATCATCTCTACGGGTGATTTCAACAGGCGCATCTGTCGCTGCCGCAAACACGGGAAGGGGCTGTCGCGAAAGCTCGGAAGACTGGAAAACCTTGCGGTCAAGAATGATGGACATGAATCCATGATACTTCAGAATATATTCTGAATTCAATCTTTTCGGCATGTGCACTGAAGAAACAACAAAAGCCCCTCGCGGGGCTTTTGTAAGTGGTGCGGCTCTTGCAAACTTATTCCAAACATTGCATAGCTAGTAGAACCCTTATGGATCTGCGGGTTCGCGCGGAATCTGAGCAACGTGCAGCGGAGGTGGGGCGACGGGTACCGGCATCTGCTGCGCAATTGCGGCCTGAACAGGTCGATGAGATCGTCCGGCTCTACGGCGAAATGAAGTCGGTCAAAGGGCTTGCTCGACACCTCGGTATCCACCATCACACTGCGCGCAAGCATCTGATCGACCGCGGCATCGAGATCGGGCAGCCCCGGCAGGTAAGCGACGAGGAGCTCACGCTGGCGATTCACCTATATATAGATGAACGATTGACCGCGGCACAGATCGCGCCGAAGATTGGGTTCACTGCAAGCACTGTCGTCAAGGCGCTCAACCGAGCGGGCGTGAAGATGCGGCCACCGGTGGGGCGTGGCTAGGTGAGGTGGGCCGACAAGTCCTATCGTCATGGCTGTCGGCAAGCTTTGCCATGATGTGTCAGCGGGCGATGGTGTGCCTCAACGGCAGGCAGTCCGCTCAAGGAGCAAAGTTCAGCCTTCGCTTAATACATCGTCCGGTGTACTATAGAAGGATGATGCCCACAACGACGGTCTCCCTTAGCGCTCTTGCACGATTCGGGCATGCGCTTTCTGATCCGACGCGGGCGCGCATTCTTATGTCCCTGCTGGAGGCTCCTTCATTTCCGGCCGAACTCGCTGACGAACTGACTGTCACTCGCCAGTCGATGTCGAATCATCTCGCGTGTCTTCGCGGCTGCGGACTGGTCGTCGCAGTTCCGGAAGGTCGCCGCTCCCGCTATGAGCTGGCGGATCCGCGACTCGTTCACGCGCTGAGCGATCTACATGACGTGGTACTCGTGACCGACCCCGAAGCATGTGCAGAAGCCGCTCAAGGGGAGTGCTGCTGATGGCATCCGGTCATTCACACAGCCCAGAACCTGCAACGGGAAGCGCGACAGGTCGCTACCGCTGGCGTCTCGGCCTAACGTTCGGACTCGTCGCGAGCTTCTTCGTGGTTGAACTTTTATCCGGCATCTTGTCGAACTCGCTCTCGCTCATCACCGACGCCGGCCACATGGCAGCCGACGTCGTCGCACTCGGCGCGGCCCTTGTCGCGACAAAGATCGCCACCAGACCGGACAAAAGCGGTCGGCGCTCGTACGGCTCTTACCGGGCCGAAGTTTTTGCCTCCGGCCTCACAGTCCTCATCATGCTCGGCGTGGCCGCCTATGTCGTCATCGAGGCGTTCATGCGCTTTGGCCAAAACCCTGAAGTGCAAACAAGCACGATGTTCATCGTCGGTGCAATCGGGCTCATCATCAACATCGTCTCCTTGTTTCTGCTCCGGGGAGGATCGAAGGAGTCTCTCAACGTCAAGGGCGCCTACTTCGAGGTTATGGCGGATGCCGCGGGGAGCGTCGGCGTTATCGTCGCCGGAGTCCTCGTCGTCGCCACGGGCAGCCCCATCTGGGACACGCTCATCGCTGTTGCCATCGGTGTATTCGTTGCAGTGCGCGCCGTGATCCTTGGCCGCCAGGTACTCGCCGTCCTAGGCCAGCACGTTCCGGAGGGTGTCGACCTCGACACCGTGGTCACCGAGCTGGAGGGCATCACCGGTGTCGGCGGCATCCATGACCTCCACATCTGGACACTGACCTCCGGCATGAACGTCGCCACTGCCCACCTCGTGGTCGCAGATCCTGAACAGGCCCGGGGTGTGCTGTCCGCCGCCCAAGAAATGCTTCGCACCCAGCACAAGATCGAACACGCAACACTCCAGATCGAAGCGGCACCGACGCAGCAGTGCCACGAAGTGCAATGGTGAGCAGTGCACTGACGGCCGCTGAGGTAGATCGCCTCACCCGGCGCGGGCTTCGACTGGCCCAGTTCACGGTGGCTTACAACGTGGTCGAAGGTGTCGTAGCAATAACCGCCGGCATCTTGGCAGGACTCGTCTCAGTGATTGGATTCGGAGTCGATTCCGGTATTGAGTCCATCACGGCGGTGCTCGTCGGGCTTCGGCTCGCCGCGCGCCTGCGACATGGAGAGGCGGACGAGCGTAAGGAACGGGCGACCCTCAAATTCGTCGCCATCACGTTCTTTCTGCTCGCGGGCTATGTCGTCTTCGAAGGAGCGCGTGCCCTGCTGACAGGCGAGGTCCCCCAGGCGTCGCCTCTCAGCATCGGGCTCTTGGTTGCATCACTCATCGTGATGCCCATCCTCGCGGCAGCCAAACGTCGCGTCGGCAACCGGCTCGGAGACAAGCTCATCCTGGCCGACGCCGCAGAAACCCGCATCTGCGTCCTACTCAGCGTCTCTACACTCCTGGGGGTTGGGCTGTTCATGCTGACCGGCGCCTCATGGCTCGACCCCGTCGCCGCCTTCGTCATCGCGATATTCGCCGTCCACGAAGGCCGCGAAGCGTGGGAGGGCGAACTTGTCGAGGAAGAGCACGAATAGATCGCGCTTTTGCCTCCCGCAGTTTCCATCGTTGTCGCTTTCGAATGTCCCACGCCAAGGATGCGACTCAGCATTCTCCCGCGCCCCTAGTCGAGATGGTCGAGGGTCGCCTTCCACTCATTCCCGAGAGAATTGCGCACCCCAACCTGATCGACGAGCCTCCTGAAGTTTCGCCATATCTGCTCGCGCAACCGAGAGCATCGACGAGTCTCCTGTCGGGCAATTGATGCAGGGACTTCTCGCAGCGTTCAACGAATACCGCTCGGCCAAGGACGGAGCGGACATCTCCTACAAAATGGGACAGAAGGCGAAGACCGGGGGCACACTCGGACGGGCACCCATCGGGTACCTCAACACAATCGACCGATTCGACGGGCGAGAGATTCGCGCCGTCGGCATAGACACCGAACGCGCACCCTTCGTCAAGCTCGCGTTCGAGCTCTATGCCTCTGGCGACCACACCCTAGAAGACATCGTGGACGAGCTGACAGACCGAGGGCTGACAACCCGACCAACGGGTCCTCACCCCGCTGGACCAGTGTCAATCTCGAAGATGTCGCAACTGCTGAAGGATCGGTACTACCTCGGGCTCGTCACCTACAAGAGCGAGATCTACTAGGGTCGGCATCCAGCGATTGTGTCGGAAGAGCTCTTCCAGAAGGTGCAGGATCTGCTCGAAACGAGAGGGGTGGCCGGTGAGCGTCGACGTGTCTACGACCACTACCTGAAGGGCAGCCTCTGGTGCGGGCAGTGCTACCGCCAGCACCAGATCGAAGATCGCCGCATGATCGTGCAGCGGTCAATCGGGCGCAACGGGGAGGCATACTTCTACTTCTTCTGCCGAGGCAAACAAGAAGGTGCATGCGACTCTCGATACGCAAGTCAGGTAAAAGTCGAGGACGCAGTCCTAGAGCACTACAGCACTATTCGATTCAAGCCCGAGTTCATCGAGGCCGTTCGCGCGAGCATGGATGGAGCCCTCCAGGATGCGGCGGACACGCAAAGACTGCTTCGGAGTCAGCTCCAACAGCAGATCAAAGCCCTTGGGGTCAAAGAAGAGAATCTCATTGACTTAGCGGCAGATGGCCAGATCGCCAAGGCCAAAATCCATGCCAAATTGCGCGAGATCGAGAGGGCGCGATTGACCCTTCAAACCCAGCTGGACGACGTCAACGACGACCTCTCCGCTGGTGCAGACTTCATCAACGAGTGCCTCAAGCTCCTCGCGCGACCGGAAGAGCTGTGTGCGCAAGCGAGTAACGAGACACGTCGCAAGCTCAATCAGGCAATCTTCAAACGCATCTTCGTCATGAACGACGAAGTTGTCGGCCACGAGATGGTTGCACCCCTTGGCGAACTACTCGCAGCACAGACAGGATTCGAGGCGACTCAAGTCGGTCTCGATCACGAGGCGGTGCTGCGTCAAGCCCATGCAGCAATTCGCGAGCATGACCCGAAGATCGCTCGAGCGGCGCGAAACAACCAGACAAGCTGGCAAACCGTAGACGACCTGCTCACCGCCATGGATGGGGGTGATGGTTCGAGTAAGCCGTCTATGGTGCCCCTGAAGAGACTCGAACTCCCAACCAACTCCTTAGGACGGAGGTGCTCTTCCATTGAGCTACAGAGGCGTTACTCCAGTCTAAGCGCAGGAGTTATCTAGGCAGCAGGTGCCAGGTAGTCATCCCAGGCAGTGTCCCGGTGGTCCAGACCCATGGCAAACCAGCTGGGGCCAGCAGGCATGCGGGGAGTAATCCTCAGGCGCCAGCCCATCTCTTGGGGCGTGCGATCGGACTTGATGTTGTTGCACTTGAAGCAGCAGGCAACGAGGTTCTCCCAGGACTCTGCTCCCCCGCGGGACTTGGGGATGACATGGTCAATAGTGTTGGCACTTTTGCCGCAATACGCACAGTGATGGCTGTCCCTGCGAAGCACACCTCGTCGCGTGAGGGGAACTCGACGTGCATAGGGAACGCGAACATAGCGTGAGAGCACGATGACCGAAGGGCGATCAAACTGTGCCGTAATGGCTTCGACCGGGTGGTCTGCATCTGCACGGAGCACCGTGGCCTTCTGGCTCATCACCAGCATCAGAGCTCGCCTAAAAGAGACGATAGCCAGTGGTTCATATCCTGCGTTGAGTACCAAGGTGCGCACGGTGGGTCCTTTCGAGTTGGGGCCTGCATGGCGTGCAGGCTGCTTGCCGAATGGTCACATTGAGTGGAGGGAGAGAAACACACAAGGGCACCGTCGTGACCGACAATGCCCTAGCGAAGACGTGCGCGTAGACGCCCACCTATTCGTTCGTGAAGTTTCATGAACCCTCCGCACTTAATGCTTGAGTTCAGAGTATTCAGCGCACGCTCAATAGCGCTAGCAGGCACGCCGAATCGTTATCGGGTGTTAACCCGGCAGATACTGAGGTGTTAGCCGACGCGAACGAAGAGTGCGTAGCTGTAGGGGTCAGCGGAGATAGAGGAGAGAACTGAGGTTCCACCAATACCACCCTGAGCAGCCAGGCCGTTACCGGCATAAATTGCGACGTGGTTGCCGCGCATCATGATGTCACCAGGCTGAACCTGGTTGGGGTCGCTGAAGACGGTGCCATAGCCACCGAACTGCATGGGGCCCAGGTCAGGAACCGAGTAACCCAGGTTACGCAGTGCCTGCTCAATGAATGCAGTGCAGTCGCCGGGCATACCAATCAAGTTCAATGCGGTGTTGAGAAGTGCTGAGTTTGACGCGATTCCAGAAACATCGACAGAAATGCGTGCGGAAGATGATGCGCGAGCTGCAGTAGCAACAGTCACAGCTGCAGCGGTGGAGTATCCATCGCGGCTTGCAGAAACCGCAGCATCGCCAGAGACAACAAGTGCCTGAGCTTCTGCAGCAAGCTGAGCCTTATATGCCTCAACATCAACGTGATCGCTGGAGTCAATAGCGTAGGCGGGGAGTGAGAAGGTGGCCATCAGGCCCAGTGCAACAGCCATCACACCGGCACGAGCCCAGTTGCGACCGTTGTTTTCGGTGCGTGCAGGGCGTGCTGCACGTAGTGCAGGCTTTACTGTTGGTACCTCCTGGGCAGCAGAAACTAATGCGGTACCGCGCTCACGTGCAGAAGATGCGAAAGAGCGAGCAGTCTTTTTAATTGTTTTCTTTTCCGCGAGCTTGCGCTCACGGCGTGACGAGAATTCGTCGTTACCTAATTCGGCCAAGGGAATAACCTCCGGCGCCCCAACAAGCTAGGTTGCTTACCCCGTCACGATGCGAAAGTCGCTTCGTTTCACATATCGAGAGACGGGGGTTGGGACGTCTCGTTATGTGGCTTTGCAACCGTTTGGTGGTTGTAAAGCTTCTTCAGACTACGCGAAGAGGTGTCAAAAGTCACATCAGCGACACGACAAAATCACAAAAAGGTAACGGGTGATTTACTACAAGCTGTGTTCAACGAAGATGTGGACCGCAACATCTAGTGGTAAATCGAGTGAAGCTGTGAATCCTGTGGCAGAGACACGGACTCGGTCACCATCTCGCTTGAAGGAAATTGTGGCACCGGGTTTAAGCCCAACTGAAGAGAACTCTTGCAGGGTTTCCGGGTTGATTTGGGCAGGTTCGCCCAAACGGCGAACAACGCCTGTGCTCTCTTCGCCAGAAGCCTGAAGCAGGTCAAGCAGGTTGGCAACACCTTCCATAAAACCTTCTGCAGGTTCCATGCCGAGTTCTTCAAGACCCGGAATGGGGTTGCCGTAAGGAGACTCTGTGGGGTTACCCAGCATCTCCATAATGCGGCGCTCAACCCGATCACTCATCACGTGTTCCCAGCGGCAGGCTTCGTCATGGACGTATTCCCATTCAAGGCCAATGATGTCGCTGAGTAGTCGTTCAGCCAAACGGTGTTTACGCATCACGTGAACAGCCTTTGAGCGCCCCTCTGGGGTGAGCTCTAAGTGCCGGTCATCCGAAACCAAGACAAGTCCGTCGCGTTCCATGCGGGCAACAGTCTGAGACACGGTGGGTCCGGAGTGGCCCACACGTTCAGAGATTCGCGCACGCAAGGGAACAATGTTCTCCTCCTCTAACTCGAGGATGGTGCGCAGATACATCTCCGTGGTGTCGATCAGATCTGTCATGTTCACTACTTTACTCGCGGGCTGAGGTGGAAAATTGGGCTTCGGCCCAAACCCTAGAATTGTCTTATGGCCGACATCACCATCCCCCGCGAACTTCTTCCCGTTGACGGCCGTTTCGGCTGCGGACCTTCCAAGGTTCGCCCCGAACAAGTTGCCGCACTCGCTGGGGTGGGAGCGCAGCTGCTGGGCACCAGCCACCGCCAGGCCCCCATCAAAAACATGGTCGGCCGTGTGCGCTCAGGATTGAGTGACCTCTTCAACTTGCCTGACGGCTACGAAGTTCTTCTCGGCAATGGTGGCTCCACTGCATTTTGGGATGCCGCTGCGTTCTCTCTGATTGAGAAGCAGAGCCAGAACATGGTCTGTGGTGAATTCGGCGGCAAGTTTGCTGCCGCGGCGAAGACCCCTTGGCTCACTGCTCCAGACGTGATCAACGCCCCTGCCGGGTCCCGTGCAGATGCAGAAGCTAAGCCAGGCATCGACACCTACGCCTGGGCACACAACGAAACTTCTACTGGCGTGATGTCACCCGTGAAGCGCGTTCACGGTGACGCCGGTGCACTTACTGTGGTGGATGCCACCAGCGCTGCCGGCGGAATCAAGATCGATGCAGCTGAGACGGACGTCTACTACTTCGCTCCACAGAAGAACTTTGCTTCCGATGGTGGTCTCTGGTTCGCACTGTTCTCCCCTGCAGCAATTGAGCGCGTGGAGCGCATTGCTGCCACCGACCGTTATATCCCTGAGTTCTTGAGCCTCAAGAACGCCATCGATAACTCTCGTCTCGAGCAGACCCTCAACACTCCTGCGGTGGCAACTCTGGTCATGCTGGAAGAGCAGATCAACTGGATGAATGCCTCTGGTGGTCTCGATTGGGCAGATGCGCGCACCAAGGAATCGTCCAACCTGCTCTATAGCTGGGCAGACCGCGTCGACTACGCCACCCCATTTGTCACTAACCCAGAGCACCGCTCGCAGGTTGTTGTCACTATTGACTTCAATGACGACATCGACGCTGCAGCGATTGCCAAAGTGCTTCGTGCCAACGGCATCGTGGACACCGAGCCTTACCGCAAGCTCGGTCGTAACCAGCTGCGCGTAGCAACGTTCACTGCGATTGAGCCCAGCGATGTTGCAGCGCTGATTGCCTCAATCGAGTACGTACTCGAGCGCCTCTAAGGATTAGTCCTCGTCGTCAGCGTCAGCGCTGTCGTCGAGGTCATCGATATCGACTCCGTCGATATCTCCGCTGTGAGTGGGTGCTGACACGAGATCTTCCTCGTCGTCATCATCCTCTTCATCGTCGTCCTCGTCATCGTCGAGGTCGTCTTCATCTTCCTCGTCGCTGTCATCAGCATCTGAGTCATCGAGGTCTTCGAGTTCGTCATCGAGGATGGTGCCATCAAGTGCACCCTCTGCGAGGTCAAGGAGTCCTTCGGGAAGTTCTTCATCAAGAACGATGCCCGCAGCAGCAGCCTGCTTCTGCGCTTCCAAGAACTCAGCAAGACGAACAGACCAGGGCACCCACTCAGGAGCAACCAGTGCACCCTCAACAGGAAGCAGTTCTGCTTCCATCACGGTGGGCTCTTCGCCTTCGAGGGTGGCAAGAGACACATTCCACACCCAGTTGGGGTAGCCATCGAGCTTGCACTCGTAGTGCAAAGTGGCAACACCATCGTGATCGATGGTTTCTTCGATCAGCTCACCAATGCTTTCTGCAGTGGTGATTTCATGCAGCGCAGCGAGCGCAAGACTCTGGTGGGCAGCAGTGAGAACGGGGAATGGCCTAGACATCAAAGTCGTCTGCTACGCGACGAAGCAAAGCTGCAATCTTGCTGCTGTGTGCCTTGTCAGGGTAGTTACCACGCTTGAGGTTGTTGCCAATGCCGTCAAGAAGCTTGACGAGGTCCTCCACAATGATGGACATGTCGTCAGCTGGCTTGCGGTCAAGCTTCTCGCGACCTGCAGGAGTCTCGAGCACGCGGACAGAGAGTGCCTGTGCTCCACGCTTACCTTCGGCAACACCGAACTCGAGGCGAGAGCCGGGGCGAACCTTGGCACCTTCGGGCAGGGCGGAGACGTGCAGGAATACTTCCTGGCCGTCGTCGGTAGAAATAAAGCCGAAGCCCTTTTCCTCGTCGTAAAACTTCACTTTGCCGGTTGGCATTTTTTCCTCCTGCGGTTGGTGCAACCCCCAGTTTACTCAGAGGTAACAGATGGCACCTATCCTTAGAGGTATGGCAACAAACGATACATACGAAGCAACACGTCTCGAGCGCATCCTGGGAACGATGGTTGTGGCCATTGTGGGAGTTTCGATTCTCGCGTTTTTGGCCATTGTCACCGCGGGAATTACGCGTCTTGATCTCACGAGTGCCTTCGGACAATTTGTATTAGTACTGCCTGGTGTTGGTCTGCCCATCGGCTTCATCCTGATGATCTCTTTGCTCATCATCAATATGGTTCGTCGCCGCCGCGACGCATCTGCGGGTTCTCGTTAACTCGCCTACGGGCAAGTAGGAGCCTGTGTCTTCCTCGTTAGAACTTTCTAAGCGCCTGCGCGCGCTGACCGATGAGCAGCTCTCTGAGCTTGCCTCAACCCGCCTCACTACCAGCACCACCATCAAGGACTACTTCGATTTAGCAGATGCACTGCTGGCTGAGGAGTCCATCCTCAGCGCTGTGCGCCGCCTGCCTCTGGAGCAATTGCTCCAGCTGCGTGAGCTAGCCGCCACTGGCACAGCGTCCGCAGAAGCTTCGCTGTCGGCGACCCTCGAACACGCTCTTCTTGGCCCTGAGGGAAAAAAGCCTGAGCTCTACCCCGAGGTCAGCGCCGTCATTCTCAGCGCAACCGACAAGCTTTCTCCTGCGAAGGCAGACAAGCCCAGCAAGGCAGAGAAGGGCTCGGAGCTGCGCGATGCTGCAGCTCTCGAGACGGCTCTTTCTGCCATTACCTCGCTGGATGAGTTGGCTCGTTCGATTGAGTCTCACCATGTGAAAGAACTTGCTCGTGGTGGTCTCAGCGCTCAGGATTCACAGCGCCTGGCTCCCTTGATGCCGAGTTCCGAGATCACACCAACAGCACTTCTTGCTTTGGGAAAGCTCTCCGGAATTCTGGCAAAGAACAGTGGCTGGTGGATGGCGACGGAGAAGCTTGATGATTGGCTGCACCTGCCTCTAGCTGAGCGTTGGCTTGCGGTGACCACAGCGTGGTCGGCAAGCCTGGGCGCAGACCTTCACGCAGTGCTCAGCACCGAATCTAACTGGGGTCCCGAACTGAGCGCCTGGCTCGAGGTTCACTACCCTCTGGGTCACGATTGGCTTGACGGCGCTCTAACTGAGCGCCTGAGCGACGCTGAACTCTTAGGACTCTCCACCGCTGGCAGCGTCACCGGCGTTGGCCGCGCTGTTCTTGCCGGCGATTGGAAGGCTGTGAACGCAGCAATCGCTGCCGTGGTGCCTCCCTTTGCTGAGCATGTTTTCGTGCAGCACGACTTCACTGTTGTGGCTCCAGGACCACTCACCCCAGCAGATGATGTCTTCATGCGTCAACTCTGTGTGGTGGAGTCCCGAGGACTGGCCACCACCTTCCGCATCACGGCGCAAGGCACCAACCACCTCTTGGCGCAGGGCACAACAGCTGCTCAGATCTTGGAGCACCTCACCTCTCTGGCAGCCACAGATATTCCTCAGGCCGTGGGTTACTTCATCACTGACTTGGGTGAGCGCTTTGGCACCATTCGTGTGCGCGAAGTTTCTGGTCACACCGTGGTCAAGGCCAGCGACCTGTTGGTGCTGCGCACCATCAACGCTGACCACTCCCTGCACTCTCTTGGCCTGCGTCCCGTCTCGGAAGATTCACTCCAGACAGCTATCTCAGCTGGAATTGTTCTCAATGCACTGTTGGATGCGAAGTATCCTGCACAGCTTGAAGACGCCAGCGGCAAGATCATTGCGGCACCTGTTCACCGTCGCAGCATCGAGTTGCAGCCAGAGCCGGTCAGTCCTCACGTTGCTCTGGTTCAACGACTGCGTGGCAGTCGTGAAGCGGCAACGACAGATGATGCCACCTGGATTGCTCGTCAGCTGGATGTCGCCGTGCGCGAGAAGAGCATTCTCATTGTGACCGTGTCAATGCCTGATGGTGAGCGCGAGTTCACCATTGAACCTAAGGGCTTCTCGAACGGTCGACTGCGCTGCCTAGATCGCACCACTGAAGTGGAGCGCACTCTGCCTGCGTCCCACATCACTGCTGTTCGCGCTGGGTAGTACTGTCCTGGGCACCCTCTCAACCGGAGTAACGTAGAGAGATGCCCGATGGACCGTTGATCGTTCAAAGCGATCGCTCAGTACTGCTTGAGGTGGCGCACCCGGACGCTGCGGATGCTCGTCACGACCTCGCTGTCTTTGCCGAACTTGAACGCGCTCCCGAGCACATTCACACCTATCGGATTACCCGTTTGGGTCTGTGGAACGCACGTGCTGCCGGCCACACCGCAGAAGAAATTCTGGGCACACTCGAGAAGTATTCAAAGTATGCGGTTCCTGCGAGTGTGACCATCGACATCGCGGAGACAGTCAACCGCTATGGGCGCCTGACAATCGAACGCGATGCCGAAGGCACGCTCATTCTCAAGGGCACTGATGCTGCTGTTCTCTCAGAGGTTTCTCGCTCTAAGAAGGTCACCACACTGCTTGAAGGTAAGCGTGAGGACGGCAGCTACGAGGTAGCTGCCTGGGCACGTGGACAGCTCAAGCAAGAACTGCTCAAGCTCGGCTGGCCTGCCGAGGACAATGCCGGATATAAGCCCGGCGCTCACCACGACATTGATCTGGCAACCGACGGCTGGGCTTTGCGTCACTACCAAGAGAAGGCCGTCTCGAACTTCCTGGAGGGTGGCTCGGGAGTCGTGGTTCTTCCCTGTGGTGCCGGAAAGACGTTGGTCGGTGCCGGAGCGATGGCAGCCACCAAGACAGACACCTTGATCTTGGTCACCAACACTGTCTCCGCACGCCAGTGGCGAGATGAGCTTCTTAAGCGCACCTCCCTCACCGCTGATGAAATTGGTGAGTACTCGGGCGCAACCAAGGAGATCAAGCCGGTCACCATCGCGACCTATCAAATCTTGACCGCCAAGCGCGGTGGTGAGTTCGCTCACCTGGCCCTCTTGGATGCCCTGGACTGGGGCCTGGTCATTTATGACGAAGTCCACCTGCTTCCTGCACCTGTGTTCAAGCTGACGGCCGAGCTGCAAGCTCGTCGCCGTCTGGGCTTGACCGCCACACTCGTGCGCGAGGATGGCCGAGAGTCTGACGTGTTCAGCCTGATTGGGCCTAAGCGCTTTGATGCGCCCTGGAAAGAAATCGAGCAAGAAGGTTTTATCTCTCCTGCTGAGTGCAAAGAGATTCGTATTGACCTCGACCCTGAAGAGCGACTGATCTATGCCGCAGCCAGTGACGCCGAGCGTTACCGCCTTGCTGCGACCTCTCCAGTGAAGATTGCCATTGCGAAGAAACTCATTGCCGCCCACCCCGGTGAGCGCGTGCTGGTCATTGGGCAATACCTAGATCAGCTGGCTGCACTCGGTGAAGCACTCGGTGTTCCTGAGATCACGGGAGCTACTCCAGTCGATGAGCGTGAGCGTTTGTTTAACGCGTTCCGCGACGGAAGCGAACCTGTGCTGGTGGTGAGCAAGGTAGCAAACTTCTCGGTTGACCTCCCTGAAGCCAGTGTGGCGATCCAGGTCTCGGGTGCTTTTGGTTCACGCCAAGAGGAAGCCCAGCGACTAGGGCGTCTGTTGCGTCCCAAGAAGAGCGGTTTCACGGCCACCTTCTACACACTTGTGGCTCGCGACACTGTGGACCAGGAATTCGCCCTGAACCGTCAGCGCTTCCTTGCAGAGCAGGGATACTCCTACGAAATCGTTGACGGCCACACCGTCTAACTTTTCTTTTCTGCCAATTCCCCGCCTAAGTACTGGGAATACGCCTGTGTTCAGCGTGCGCACAGTCCGCTGTCTAAAAACTCTCAGGTTACATTCAGGAAACAGTCAGATACTAGAGACATGGAAAACCCACGAATCCTCATAGTTGATGACGAACCCAACATTAGAGACCTCCTGACCACAAGTCTTCGGTTCTCCGGGTTCAACGTTCAGGCTGTTGGCAATGGCGCAGCCGCAATCTCGGCAGTACTTGCAGAAGAGCCCGACCTGATCGTGCTCGATGTGATGCTTCCAGACATGAACGGCTTCTCCGTGACCAAGCGTCTGCGCTCGGCCGGATACACCGCCCCCATTCTCTTCCTCACCGCGAAGGACGACACCCAGGACAAGATCATGGGTCTCACCGTCGGTGGCGATGACTACGTGACCAAGCCCTTTAGCCTCGATGAAATCGTGGCTCGCATCAAGGCCATTCTCCGCCGCACCATGCAGGCAGATGAAGAAGCCCTTATTCGTGCTGGTGAGATCTCAATGGACCAGGACACTCACGAGGTCGTTGTCAACGACGCCGTGGTTGAGCTCAGCCCCACCGAGTTCAAGCTGCTGCGTTACCTCATGCTCAACCCCAACCGCGTGTTGAGCAAGGCACAAATTCTTGACCACGTCTGGGAATACGACTTCAACGGTGACGCTGGAATCGTGGAGTCTTATGTCTCCTACCTCCGTCGCAAGCTGGACGCCGTCTCCACCGAACCGCTCATCACCACCAAGCGTGGATTCGGATACATGCTCAAGGTTGCCAAGGCTTCCTAATCACACACACCTCCAGTGTCGAAAGGGCGGGACCACTAGGTCTCGCCCTTTCAGCATTTCCCCACCTAGAACCTGCTTAGATTGTTCCTGATGCGATTCAATTTCAATGACCGATGGAACGCCATCTCCTTGAGAACCAAGGTGACGGGCGTCACAGTGTTGTTGCTGACGATTGGATTGCTGGTTTCCGGTATTGGAACCATGGCCATGCTCAAGCCAGCTCTGATTGGTCAGCTTGATACCCAGCTGCAATCGGTTCAGCAGGATCTCTCCAGTGTGTTGAGCCTGAGCAAGACGGGCACACCCAGCCAATCTGCTCCCACGGATTACTACTACGCGGTGTATAGCGCGAGCGGTGTTCTGTTGGAACAGAACTGGACGGAGAAGGCCGAGGCCATTCGCCCCCAGCTGGCAAACGGCATCACTGTTGCACAGGCCACCACCTTGGACGGGGCGATCTTCCCCGTGAAGTCCACCAATGGCCGAACCCTGTTCCATGCCATTGCCGTTCCCGTCACCTTTGATGACGCCACCGGAACTCTTGGCACCGTTGTTGTTGCACTCTCCACTGCGGGTGTGGACAAGCTGATGACCACCTACCTCAGCATTTTCTTAGGCCTCGGAATTGCGATTGTGATTGTGGGCGCTTTGCTCACACGATTCCTGGTCACCACAACCTTCGCGCCTCTGCGCGAGGTGGAGGACACCGCCGTTGCCATTGCTGATGGCAACCTCAGCCTTCGTCTTCCCTCCACGTCACCCACCAACACAGAGGTGGGCCGCCTGAACCGCTCGCTCAACATCATGTTGGGCCGGATCGACCGCGCCTTTGCTGACCGTGCTCGCACGATCGATCAGATGCAACGATTCGTCGGTGACGCCAGCCATGAGCTGCGCACTCCCCTGGTCTCTGTTCGCGGCTATGCCGAGCTTTACCGGATGGGTGCACTCCAGACTCCTGAAGAAATTGGTCAGGCCATGGAGCGCATCGAGAAGGAAGCCATTCGCATGGGTGCCCTCGTTGAGGACCTTCTTGAACTCGCCCGGATGGATGAAACACGTCCTCTCGAGATTGGCACCTTCGACCTCCTCACGATCGCCCACGACGCTGCCCTCGACGCTCGTGCTTTTGATCCTGAACGCACGATCACGGTTAACGGTGACTCTGTTGAGATCTTCGCTGCCGAGAACAAGATCCGCCAGGTGGTCACCAACTTGATGGGGAATGCCCTGCGCTTCACCAATACCGGAACTCCCCTCGAGCTCGTCGTGAGCCACGACGATGCCGCTGGCGAGGCCACTATCGCTGTCGTGGACCACGGTGCCGGCATTCCAAAGCAGATCCGCGAGAAAATCTTTGAGCGCTTCTACCGCGCAGATAACTCTCGTGCCCGCGAAACTGGTGGAAGCGGATTAGGTCTGGCCATCGTGGCTTCGATCGTGAAGGCTCACCAAGGCCGTATTGATGTCACTGCGACCAAGGGTGGCGGCGCCACGTTCTCCGTGACCCTCCCTGTCGTCCACACCCCTCTCGAAGCCTAAGCACTCCACAGCCTCACTCCTGCGCCGCCTGGGCGCTGTCTGTTTGCTTATCTTGGGTCTCAGAGCGCATCCGGCCCGCAGCACTCCCCCCTCCGCTCAGGGGACGGATGCGCTCTCCTGACATTCAAGGAGAACTCATGTCCGTCTTTCACGTCGACAGCGAAGCTGTCTTCCATGCCAGCTCAGCTGCGCAGCAGTCCATCTCGCGCATTCAGAGTGAGGTGCTGGCTCTGCATTCCCAGCTGAGTAACCTGCAGGGCTCCTGGAGCGGCACTGCAGCCACCGCATTCCAGGCGGTGGTCTCAGAGTGGCATCTGACCGCTCAACGCGTTGATGAGAGCCTGAGCTCCATCAACCACGCACTTTCATTGGCTGCTCAGCAATACATGGACATTGAGCAGGCCACGGCACGCATGTTCCGCGTGTAACCGCAGAAAGAAACGAAGAACGCCTCCCCAATCGGCGGGGAGGCGTTCTTTCTTGGTTTGTTTGGACTTAGAAGTCCATGCCACCCGAAGGGTCACCCATTGCAGGAGCTGCCTTCTCAGGCTTCTCTGCAACAACTGCCTCAGTAGTGAGGAACAGGGCTGCAATCGATGCTGCGTTCTGCAGAGCCGAGCGAGTTACCTTAGCTGGGTCAATAATGCCCGCAGCCATCAGGTCAACGTACTCGTCGGTTGCAGCGTTGAGGCCCCAACCGATTGCCAGTGAACGAACCTTGTCAACAACAACACCGGGCTCGTGACCTGCGTTGAGTGCAATCTGACGCAGAGGAGCTTCGATAGCGACGCGAACAATGTTCGCACCGGTTGCTTCGTCACCAGTGAGAGAAAGCTTCTCGAAAGCGATCTTGCCAGCCTGAATGAGTGCAACACCACCGCCGGGGACGATGCCCTCTTCAACAGCAGCCTTCGCGTTACGGACAGCGTCCTCAATACGGTGCTTGCGCTCCTTGAGTTCAACTTCAGTAGCGGCACCAGCCTTGATGACTGCAACACCACCAGCGAGCTTAGCCAGGCGCTCCTGGAGCTTCTCGCGGTCGTAGTCAGAGTCAGTGTTGTCGATCTCAGCACGAATCTGAGCAACGCGACCTGCAATGAGCTCAGCGTCGCCAGCACCCTCCACGATGGTGGTCTCGTCCTTGGTGATAACAACCTTGCGAGCCTTACCCAACATGTCGAGTTCAACGTTCTCGAGCTTGAGGCCGACCTCTTCAGCGATAACCTGACCACCGGTGAGGATGGCGATGTCCTGAAGCATGGCCTTGCGGCGGTCACCGAAGCCAGGAGCCTTGACGGCTACTGACTTGAAGATGCCACGGATTTTGTTGACCACGAGGGTTGCAAGTGCTTCGCCATCGACGTCTTCCGCGATGATGAGCAGCTGCTTGCCGGTCTGGATGACCTTGTCAACGATAGGCAGCAGGTCCTTGATGTTGGAAACCTTGCTGTTCACGATGAGGATGTAAGGGTCCTCGAATACTGCTTCCTGACGCTCTGGGTCAGTAACGAAGTAAGCGGAGAGGTAACCCTTGTCGAAACGCATACCTTCAGTGAGCTCGAGCTCGGTGCCGAAAGCGTTGGACTCCTCAACGGTGACCACACCTTCCTTACCGACCTTGTCGATAGCTTCAGCGATCAGTGCGCCGATCTCGGGGTCAGCTGCGGAGATAGATGCAGTAGCTGCGATCTCTTCCTTGGTCTCAACCTCTTTCGCGTTAGCGATGAGCTCTGCAGAAACAGCTTCAACAGCCTTCTCAATACCGCGCTTGAGCGAGATGGGGTCTGCACCAGCAGCTACGTTGCGAAGACCTTCGCGAACGAGTGCCTGAGCGAGAACGGTAGCGGTGGTTGTTCCATCACCAGCGACGTCATCAGTCTTCTTGGCAACTTCCTTAACCAGCTCGGCGCCGATCTTTTCGAAGGGGTCGTCCAGTTCGATTTCCTTCGCGATAGACACACCATCGTTAGTAATCGTGGGGGCACCCCACTTCTTTTCGAGGACGACGTTGCGTCCGCGTGGGCCAAGGGTGACCTTGACGGTGTCAGCAAGGATGTTCAGACCGCGCTCTAGACCGCGACGTGCCTCTTCATCAAAAGCAATAATTTTTGCCATGGTTGTTTTTCGTCCCTCCCGGACGTCAGAAATACTGCAGGGATTAGCACTCAATTCAATCGAGTGCTAACTCAATATTGGCACTCTCATGCCCCGAGTGCAAGTACGTCCGCGGTCAGCGAAAGCCACCTCATGCAAGAAGCCCACCCCGTGAGGGGTGGGCTTCTGTGAAGGTGAGGAAACTTATCCTGCGATGTTGACTGTACCGCCAGATACGTAGGATTCCAGGGGAACCATTTCGATCCAGGTGTTACCGGGAGCCAGGCGAATGGTCACGCCGTTGTCGCCCTTGAACACGATGGGAGCAGCCGTTGCGGCCTTGCTCCATGTGCCGTGAACAACCTTGCCGCCGCTGAGCACGAAGAGCTCACCGGAGTCGACCATGCGGGTACGGGGAACACCCACGAACTCATCCACGTTCACACGCATGATGACAATGTTTGCTGCCGAAAGCTGAGCACCGGTGAGGTCAAGGTCAGGACCTTCCCACTGGGTACGCAGGTAACGACCAGCACCGTCATAGGTCCAGGTGTTGTCAGAGGAGTTGCTGAAGATGCTCTGAACTGACGTTGCAGGCGTTCCATCCAGAACTGCAGTCGAGGTTGCCAGTGAACCGGCGTAGGCCCACTGCTGTGCAGGGGCAGCCAGTCCAGCGTTTGCGGCGATGACTTCCTGTGCGTGCAGCATCAAGTTGTAGGGAGCAACGTTGTAGTCGTTGCGGTACATCGCAGGATCGTTCTCGGTGACGTTGACCAGGCCAGTGTCGACAGCAAGGTCACGAGTTTCCTGGGCACCGTAACCGGAGTAGGCAATGATGCCGCCGAAAGGAGCGGCAATATCTGCGTCCATGGGGCGCAAGGAGCGCACGGGGCCGACGCTGACCGGAACGTTAGAGTTCCAGATGCCGACGTAGCGAGTGATGCCACCTTCGACGATTTCCTCGAAGACCACGTCTGACTGGTTGAGGCCATCCTGGGGCTCGCAGTGGAAGACGTTACAGATCTTCACCGAGAGTGCTGGACCCACAGTGGTGCCTTCTGCCAATGCCACACCCGTCAGGGGTGCGTAGGCAACGGCCGCAGGCGCCTTGTAGGTGGACTTGTAGTCAGGAGTTGCCGGCGCGCTGGCTCCGCCAGAACAGGCCGCCAAGCCCAGTGCCACAGCACTGATAGCTGCCACACCAACAACACGGGAGAGAGTTCGCGAAAAAGTAGTCACGGGCAAAGACTAACGCCGCCCACTATCGTGGACGGCGTTAGCTCGGGCGTGCCCGAATATTACGAGGCTTTAAGCCAGTCGAACCGACTCAGCCTGAGGACCCTTGTTTCCGGTACCGATTTCAAAAACAACCTTCTGACCCTCTTCGAGGACCTTGTAGCCGTTCATGTCGATAGCGGAGTAGTGGACGAATACGTCCTGCTCGTCGCCGTCTACGGTTACAAAACCGTAGCCCTTTTCAGCGTTGAACCACTTAACGGTTCCAGTGGCCATGTGTAACTCCAATTGCAGTATCCCAACCGACACACACAAATCGCTTGTGCCGTTAGTTTCACACTACTGGGGAATAGCACAAAACAGTTAGCCTTGCCTAACTTTTAATAGTCGCAATATGACAACGATTTAGCCGGCGTAGTCCAGACCCACTACCAAAGTGAGCTGCGCTGAGCTCTCAATGTACTTATCGGTGAGCTTGATTTCGCCGTAACCCAGAGACTGGGCAAGGCCACGAGCTGCACCTTCGAGAGAAGGGTTGCCGTAGTAGATGAACGTCTGTTCAGCCGTCTCGCTGGCATTGGACTTTGTGCCCACGGTCCAGCCTTCTGTGGCAATCTGGTCGCCCACGGCGGTAGCAACACCGGTTTCACCGGTTGCGTTGAGCACGTTAACCACAGAGGCAGGATCCACAGTCGGAACGGCAGTTGCCTTTGGCGTGGCCGATGCTGCGGCGGTGGGCAAAGCGAAAATGCCCTCGAAATCTTTCATGCTGATGCTGTCGCTGGTGACAATCAGTGTGCCCACGCCACCCACAACAAGTGCGCCGGTTGCCAGTGCAGCCCAGGCGAAAGGAACAAAGCCAGCGCCGCGACGCTTCGGAGCGCGGTGAACCCCACGACGATCCAGACCAGGGGCTAGGTCATCGAACTGGTCGCGCTCTGTTTTCTCAGCCATGGCTCTATTCTTTCAGTTCTTTTCTGGGGAATCGGGGTTAACCCGTTTCTGGCGAGAACTCTGGCGATCTTCTCGAACTCGATGCAGTCTTTTGACCAACATGGGGTCATAGGCCAGTGCGGCTTCTGAATCCATCAGTTTGCCCAGTACCTGGTAGTAGCGAGCAGGAGACAAACCGAAAGTTTGTCGGATCGCATCTTCCTTCGCACCGGGGTGCTGCCACCATTCACGCTCAAAGTCGAGAATGGCACGATCACGCTCGTCAAACACGGGCCGACTATGGGACTCGAACCCACAACCCCCGCTTTACAAGAGCGGTGCGCTACCAATTGCGCCAAGTCGGCTTGTGTGAAGTAACGAATTACTTCACGACCCGTTAATCCTAACCTGCGGCAGGAGTAGCGGGAGTTGTGGAAGCTGACTCACCAGCAACCTGAGTGATGAATGCCAAGAATTCCTTGGAATCAACAATCGAACCGGTGTAAACCTTGCCATTGACCAGGATGGTGGGTGTTCCCACACCGGCTGCACCGGAGTCCTTGGCTGCCTGAGCCATGGGACCAGCTAGTGCGTAGTCAGTTGCCTGAGATGCCCATGGCATGAAGGTCTTGTCTTTGATGCACTTGGCAATCTTGGACTGGTTCTTCGGCTTCTGAGAATCAATCAGAGCAGTGAGCTCGTCATCATTGAGACCTGGAGTTCCTTCTTGAGGCTGGTTTGCGAAGAGTGCAAGGTTGACCTTCCAGAAGGTGTCAGGTGAGTAGTTCGCTACACACGCTGCAGCTGCAGTCGAGCGGAGAGAGTACTTAGTACCAGCAGACTGGTTTGCCAGCATGCCGATCGGGTGAAGCTCGAGAGTTGCTGCACCGGCTTCTACCAATGTCTGCAGCTGCTGAGCATTTGCTTCATCGAATGCCTTACAAGCAGGACAGATGTAGTCCTGGTACACCTCAATGGAGACGGTGGATGAACCCGGCATAGGAATGTTGGCAACAGGGTCAGCGCCAGGAGAACCTGCTTCGCTGAGGACACCGGCCATGCCAGCACCACTGAGGACGATGCCGTCGCTAGCCATGTTGGCGGGGCGTGGACCTTCCTTAGGTGCTGAGGTCGCAATGGTCGAGATAAAGATTGCTGCAATGGCAATCACCGCAACTGCAACACCACCTTGGATGTATAGTCTGCGACGCTTCTCGTTCTTGTTGTGCTGTTCGCGAAGTTCTTTAGCCTTCGCACGAGCAGCTTCACGCTGCTGGTTTCGAGTAGGTCGGTTGCCGTGGGCTCCGGTGCTCATTCTCGTTTTCTCCAAATAGGTGGGGGACGTAAATAGACGTAAGTCAACACGTAGAAAACTAGAGTACGTGTGAACTCTGGGAAATTACTAAACGGTGCCTGAACGAATTCGGGCTACTTCATAGAGTGCAACGCTGGCAGCAATACCTGCATTGAGGGACTCGGTGCTGGCCGAGATGGGAATCGAGACGATTGCATCGCAATTGTCTGTGACCAACTTGGACAGGCCCTTGCCCTCGTTACCCACCACAATCAAGAGTGGGCGATCGGCCAACTCCAGACCGGGAAGCATGGTGTCGCCGCCGCCGTCGAGACCAATCACGAAGACACCCTGATCCTTGAAGGACTTGATGGTCGCGGTGAGGTTCGATGCCATGGAGACCGGCAGGCGCGCTGCCGCACCTGCAGAGGTCTTCCAGGCAGCTGCAGTCACGCCGACCGAGCGACGCTGAGGCAAGATGATGCCGTCGCCACCAAAGGCAGCGGTGGAACGAATAATCGCACCCAAGTTACGAGGATCGGTAATTCCATCCAATGCCACGAACAGCGGTGCCTTCTTGGAATCGAATGCCTTCTCCAACAGGTCGTTGGGGTGGGCATATTCGTAGGGTGGAACCTTGACTGCAACACCCTGGTGAACCGAGTCGAATCCGCCCATGCGGTCCAACTCTGGCTTCATCACTTCAAGGATGGGAATGCCACGCTGGGTGGCAATCTGCAACATTTCCTTGACGCGGTCATCCATCTCAATACGAGTGGCGATATAGAGGGCAGTCGCAGGAATCTTGGCACGCAGTGCCTCAAGTACCGAGTTACGACCGGTCACTACTTCAGTGTCATCGTTAGCCTTGCTGCGCTTAGGCGCAGCCTTGCGCTGACCGTCAACGGTGTTGCGGTTGAGCTTGCCCATGGAGGCCAGCTTGTCGCGACGGATCTTCGCCTTGCCGGCGGGGTGCCACTCGCGGTCTTCTGCCTTAGGGGTGGGTCCCTTACCTTCGAGGGCGCGACGACCTAAGCCACCTGTTCCCTTGACAGGACCTTTACCTGATTTGCGGACTGCTCCAGCCCGAGGCTTACCTGCCATTGAAACTCCAATGTGCCCCAGATGGGGTGTCTTCGATCGTGATTCCAGCCGCGGCAAGTCGCTCGCGGAGAAGGTCTGCGGTGGCGAAGTCCTTGTTCGCACGTGCAGTCGCACGTGCCTCAAGGAGTTCAGCCATCAAGAGATCCAAGGCGGCATCGCCCTGGGAAGAATCAGATGCCCATGCAGCATCGAGGGGGTTCACGCCCAGCACATCCAGCATCGCCGCAACTTCAGCAGCCTGAGAAGCAGCAGTTGCGCTGTCTCCAGAATCCAGCGCACTGTTGCCTGAGCGCACCAAGTCAAAGACCACGGCGAGCGCAGCAGGAATGTTAAGGTCATCGTTCATCGCGGCACGGAACGTGGCAGGAACATCAGCAGAGACCAGTTCTCCCGCGTCACGGATGACCCGATCAAGGAATCCTTCAATGCGCTCAAAGGATGCCTTCGCTTCAGCGATGGCACCGTCGTGGAGTTCCAACGTGGAGCGGTATTGCGCAGAACTGAGGAGGTATCGCAGGACGACCGGCTTGGCCTTATCGAGAAGGTCTGCAGCAAAAACAGAGTTGCCCAACGATTTACTCATCTTCTGACCGCCGACGGAAACCAGTCCGTTGTGAAGCCAATACTGAGCGAAACCATCACCGGCTGCAGCGGACTGTGCCAGTTCGTTCTCGTGGTGCGGGAAGCGAAGGTCAAGCCCACCACCGTGAATATCGAAGGATGTTCCGAGGTATTTGGTGGACATGGCCGAGCACTCGATGTGCCATCCGGGACGGCCAGTTCCCCACGGGGACTTCCAGGAAGCAGACTCGGGGTCGCCTGCCTTGTGACCCTTCCAGAGGGCAAAGTCTTGCGGTGCCTTCTTGCCACGAGGATCTGCATCAGCGGCAGCTTCCATCTCGGCAGGCTTTTGGTTCGTGAGCTCGCCATATGCAGACCAAGACGCAGTGTCGAAGTAGACATCGCCGGAACTATCAGCGGCGGGGTAAGCGTGACCACGTTCAATGAGGCGCTCAATTATGGCGATCATCTCAGGGATGCTCGCGGTGGCACGAGGCTCATAGGTGGGGCGCCCGATACCGAGCAAGTCATAGGCAGCAGTGAACTCTGCCTCCATGCGATAGGCCAGAGCCCACCATTCTTCGACTCCGCCGGCTCGGGCATTGTCCAAAACCTTGTCATCAATGTCGGTGACGTTACGCACCAGAGTGACCTGGTAGCCCTCGTGGGTCAGCCAGCGGCGCAGCTGGTCATAGACCAGGGCGCTGCGCAGGTGTCCCACGTGGGGGCTCGACTGCACGGTGGGTCCACAGACGTACATTCCAACCTGACCGGGGGTCAGCGGAGAAAAGTCCCGAAGGGCTTGCTCCTTCGAGTCGAAAAGACGAATACTCACGTGTTTAGCCTACCTGCGAGCGCGCTTAGCGCTGGCGAACGAGAGCTGTTGCGATGGCTGCAACACCCTCACCGCGGCCGGTGAAACCGAGGCCGTCGGTGGTTGTTGCGGATACAGAAACAGGAGCGCCAACCCACTCGGTGAGCACTGCCTGGGCTTCTACACGGCGAGCACTGAAGCGTGGCTTGTTGCCGATGAGCTGGACGGAGACATTGATGGGTTCGAAACCGGCAGAAGCGATAAGTTCGATCGTGCCGCGAACAAAGACTTCACCCGATGCATTGGCATAGGCAGGGTCTGAGGTGCCAAAGCGAGAACCGATGTCTCCCAAGCCAGCTGCGGAAAGCAGCGCATCACAGATGGCGTGTGCAACAGCATCGCCGTCGCTGTGGCCAGAAAGTTCTTTCTCGCCAGGCCAGTGCAGCCCAGCGAGCCAGAGGTTCTCGGCTTCTCCGAAGGCGTGCACATCAATACCGGTGCCCACGCGGTGAGCATCAGGAACACTGCCGAGGACTTGATGTGCACGGTTGAGATCCCATGCTGTCGTGATCTTGAAGGCAACCTCGTCGCCAGGAATGGTGGTCACTGCTCCCCCATACGCAGCGAAGACCGCTGCATCATCGGTGTAGTCAGAAGAACCTGCTGCGGCATAAGCGGCATCGAGCTCGGCACGGGGGAATCCTTGAGGTGTTTGCGCTGCACGGAGTTGTTCACGGTCAGCAATCCCGAGCACACCACCGGTGACGTCAACCTGCTTGAGTGAATCAACCACAGGTAGAGCGGGAACAATGCCCGCACCGGTTGCCTGAACCGCCATGTCCACGTCTGCAAACAACGTGGTGGGAGTAAGTGCACGAGCAGCATCGTGGACCAGGACAACCTGGACCGACGACTGTAGAGCAGCAAGACCGGCAGCAACAGAGTCGTGACGAGTTGCACCACCGGTGACCACAGAAACAAGAGCATCTAAGCCGGGGGCTACCTTGTGGGCAATGGCCTGCGCGTCAGAAAGAAAGTCAGCTGGGGCGACCACAACAACCTGCACCGGATAGGGCAGCAAGATGATGGAACGGAGGGAGCGCTCTAAGAGAGTCTGACCAGCAAGGTCAACAAACGCCTTGGGAAGTGCGGCCCCTAACCGAGTGCCACTTCCTGCGGCAACGACGATGACGGCCGTAGAAACGTGCAGGTCACCAGACATGCTGTATTCGCCTGCCCACTCGCGTTGTTAGGACGCGAGAACCTCGTCGAGGAAGTCAGAAGCCTTAGCTTCGTCAGTCTTCTTCGCCAGAGCGAGCTCAGAGATGAGGATCTGGCGTGCCTTGGCAAGCATGCGCTTTTCACCAGCGGAGAGTCCGCGGTCCTGGTCACGGCGCCACAGGTCGCGAACAACCTCAGAAACCTTGATGACGTCACCGGAAGCAAGCTTCTCCAGGTTCGCCTTGTAACGGCGAGACCAGTTGGTGGGCTCTTCAGTGAAAGGAGCACGCAGAACTTCGAAGACCTGCTCGAGGCCTTCCTTGCCGATGACATCGCGAACACCCACGAGGTCAACGTTCTCAACGGGAACCTTCACAGTGAGGTCACCCTGCACAACGTGGAGGGTTAAGTAAACCTTTTCGACACCCTTGACGACGCGCTTTTGTACTTCGGTAATCTTCGCTGCGCCGTGGTGAGGGTAAACAACTGTTTCGCCAACAATGAACTGCATAAGTGTGGAGCTCCCTAAAATCAGTTCCCAGTTTACCACGGCTATCTGACAGTCTCATCGGAGCCCACTTCCCACTGAGCGGTGCCGCTCCTTCGGCCCATTTCGCAGCCATGCGATAGAGTCAAAGAGAAGAATTTTGCGGTATTTCTGCCCATAACTGGGCACCGCTCTCACACTCTGGAGGCTTTCGTCGTGAAGGTTCGTATTGTTGTTGCTGCTGCTCTTGCCCTCAGCGTTGCCCTCGGCACTGCTGGTTGCGGATTGATCCAGCCACAGGCCACAACCAACCCCTACGACGCCAGCGACGGAGTAGGCGTGAACGTGGGCGACCTCAGCCTGCGTAACCTCATGATCATCAGTGACAACGGTGAAACCGGCAACCTGCTGCTCAACGCAGTCAACGCAACCGGTGTTGACGAAGAACTTCACATCGGCTTCGTCTCCGGTGGCACTGTTGTGGACGGACACCTCGAGGTCCCCAGCAACGACAAGACCCCCACCTCCTGGGGTGCAGGGAGCGAAGACCGCATCATCCTTGGTGGTATCAACACCATGCCTGGTGGTCTGCTTGAGGTAGCTTTCGAAGCTTACGGCGAGAGCAAGACCGTGCTGGTTCCCGTTCTCACCTCAGCTCAGCCTGAATACGAAGGCCTCGAGCCCAAGAAGGTCACCAAGATCTCTAAGTAGAACTTAAACGAAAAAAGCGGCCAGTATCCCTGGCCGCTTTTGTCGTTAAGCGTTACGCGTTGTTGTTCTCGACTCGCTCCACAATCTTCTTGAGAGCTTCGATTTCCTTCTTGGTCAACTTGTCCGGGTTCTTCTTGGACTTCTGAACAAGGATTGACTCAGTCAAGGTGATGTCAACAACGGGTTCAGATTTTCTGAACCAACCAAATAGCTTCATGTGTTTCTCCATTAATCGTGATGAACGTACTCCACGGCATCAAGCCGCTTGGTGTTGAAGAAATCTTCGGCGGTGAAGTTCTACTTCTTGTTGCCCTGAGCAGCAACAGCAGCAGCACCAGCTGCAGCAGCTTCAGGGTCAAGGTATTCAGCAGGTCCAAGTGGACGGAAGTTTTCGTCCAGCTTGTAGACCAGAGGAATACCGGTAGGAATGTTGAGCTCAGCAATCTCGTCATCCGAGATGCCATCGAGGTGCTTGACCAATGCACGCAGTGAATTACCGTGCGCGGTGACCAGAACGGTCTTGCCTGCGGCAAGATCCTTCGTGATATCTGATTCCCAGTAAGGAATCATGCGATCGATAACGTCCTTGAGGCACTCTGTAGCTGGGATAGCTCCATCAATGCCTGCGTAACGCACGTCATTGATCTGTGAGTACTCGTTGTCGTCTGCGATGGGTGGTGGTGGAACGTCGAAGGAACGACGCCAGGTCTGGAACTGTTCGGGACCGTATTCAGCCAAGGTCTGAGCCTTGTCCTTGCCCTGCAGAGCACCGTAGTGACGTTCGTTCAAGCGCCAGCTGCGCTTGACGGGAATCCAGAGACGATCAGCGGTGTCCAGAGCCAGGTTGGCAGTCTGAATCGCACGGCTGAGAACAGAGGTGTAGAGAACGTCAGGAAGAATTCCTGATTCTGCAAGAAGCTCACCCGCACGCTTGGCTTCGCCCACGCCCTGATCGCTCAGGCGAACATCAACCCAACCCGTGAACAGGTTCTTCTGGTTCCAGTCGCTATTACCGTGTCTAAGCAGAATCAAAGTGTGCGTCGTCATGACTCCAGTTTATTGGGTGGTTAACTGGTGAGCATGCCCGTGGGAAACATCACGCGTGGGACAACCAACGCCAATCGCTTGCGCCGAGTGGACAGGTGGATACAAACCTGGCCTGCCCTGCGCACCACGAGCGACCCTCTGGTCATCGACCTCGGCTATGGCGCCAGTGCTGCCACCCCGGTTGAGCTTGCCACCAGGCTGCGCAAGACCAGGCCCGAAGTGGAACTGCTCGGGCTTGAGATAGACCCCGAACGGGTCACCATCGCGAAAGAGGAACTTTCCCGCTGGGAAAAAGAACAGCTCATCACCACAGAAAAAGCACAAGGCATTTCTTTTGCTCGCGGGGGCTTTGAAGTTCCCGTTGCCAAGAACAGACAACCAGTCGTGATCCGCGCCTTCAATGTCTTGCGTCAATATGACGAGCCAGAAGTTCAAGGCGCCTGGGACATGATGGTTGCCAGGCTCCAACCTGGCGGTGTCCTCGTTGAGGGCACCTGCGATGAGATTGGCCGGATTTCTAGCTGGATTGCCGTCACCCATGACGGCCCACAAACCTTGAGCATTGCACTCAAACTAGACACTCTCGAGGTTCCCTCGATTGTGGCCGAGCGTTTACCTAAGGCACTTATTCATCACAATGTCCCCGGCGAGCGCATTCATGACTTCCTCACTGCGCTGGATCGGCAATGGCTCACCCACGCTCCTCTAGGAAGCTTCGGTGCAACTCAGCGCTGGATAGCGACTGCTCAGGGCATGAAAGAAGCAGGCTGGCCCATCATTGGCAATAAGAGCCGCTGGCGCCTTGGTGAAATCACCGTTGCCTTTGAAGCAGTGAAGGCGAACTAACCCGAGCTCACTACTGCTCGCGCTTCACCGCACCCAGGCGCGGGAGCCTGGGAACATTCGCGGTGCGACCGGCATCCGGTGGAACGATGACTACCTGTGTTGCAGGAATGCGTGTGCCATCAGCGACAACAACCAACTCTGAATCGGGGTTGGCATTGCGCTTCAAGATAGCCAGCGCGATGACGCCTTCTTCAAAGTGACGAGCAGCACTGGTCACGTGACCAACCTCGGTCTCACCATCCATGACGGGAGCACCGGATTTAGGCAACACCACATCCACACCATCCAAGCTCAGGAATGCCAAGCGGCGGGGAGGGTGGCCGAGGTTGTGCACCTTGGCAACTGTTTCTTGGCCTCGGTAGCAACCCTTGTTGAGATGGACTGCGGTGCGCAGCCAGTCGAATTCATGGGGCAATGCGTTGTCGTCGCCTTCGGTGGCGATGCGCGGACGCCACGCAGCAATGCGCAGTGCCTCGAGGGCATCGGTGCCAGCGAAAGAGATAACGCGGGCCTGTGCCAGGTCAACGAGTTCGTCTGCAGTGCTGCGAGGAATAAGTGCTTCGAAGTAGTTCCAGTCGAGACCTGGGTGCTGCTGTGCCGAATACTGCCAGCCACCTTCGGTGACGGCTTTCCAGGGGTCTGCCCAGATGACGGGAACATCTGCAGGCTGAAGAACAAGTGGAGCAAGAACATCAGGGAGTTCGCCGAAGAAACCCAGTGTGAGCATTTCAGAGCTGCGGTCCACGATCTCGACCTGCTTCATGAAGCGCATTTTGAGCAACCAGGTGGTCAAGGCTGAGGCACGGCCCTCATCCACCAAGAGCCAGCAGGTTTGGCCATCTTCCACAACGCGCATGGCGTGCTGAACGTGACCTTGAGGGTCGAGGAGAAGAGTTTCTGCGCACTGGCCAGGCTTGAGATTATCCAGGCGCTGGCTGAGCAAAGAATCCAGCCAACTCAAGCGATCAGGTCCAGAAACCTCAATGACACCACGATCAGAAAGATCAACCAGGGCACCGCCGCTAAGCAGAGTGCGCTGCTCTGTCAGGCTGTTGCCATAGGCGCTGGCAACACCAGTTGACCCCACAATGGCGCCAGGAAGCGCAGCTAAAGGGGAGAGTGGCATTTCGCCGGGAGCCGACGAGGCATCGTCAGCCATGGGATGCGCTTAGCGCTGTCCCTTGAACAGCTTGTACACAACGATGCCGGAGATCCATGCGATGGCCAGACCGGCAACACCCAGCAGGCCGATGAAAAAAAGTTCGAGTGCGAGAAGCATGTGTCCATCATATTCCGAGGGTGGTCGTTAACCGGTAACTCGGCATTCCACACTGAGGAATACGAAATCTGGATGAAACACAAGACATTTAGACTATTAACACCAAGTGAGACGAGGTGACAGCATGGCCAGTATCCTGATTCTCGCCGCGCGCCACAACGCGGAAGTCCTTCCCGCGCTGGGATTGCTCTCACACCAGGTCAAGACCATCCCTGCAGAACCTGCACAACTGGTCAGCGCCCCTCACAGTGACATCGTCATGGTCGATGCCCGCACCGACCTAGCCAGCGCCAAGAGCTTGTGCAAGATCTTGCAGGCCACCGGCCTGAGTTCACCCCTCCTTCTTGTCATTACTGAAGGCGGCCTTGCTGCTGTCAGCCCAGACTGGGGTGTGGCAGATGTGATCCTGGACTCAGCAGGCCCCGCCGAAGTGGATGCTCGTATTCGCCTCGCTCTGGGCCGTGCCAACCAGGACGCTCCCTCTGAGGCTCGCATCTCTGCCTCCGGCATCGTCATTGATGAAGCGTCCTACTCAGTCAAAGTTCACGACAAGCCACTGGACCTCACTTATAAAGAGTTTGAGCTCCTGCGCTTTCTAGCTACCCACCCTTCCCGTGTCTTCACCCGTGAGCAGTTGCTCAGCGAAGTCTGGGGTTATGACTACTTCGGTGGTACGCGAACCGTGGATGTTCACGTCCGTCGTCTGCGCGCCAAACTCGGCGATATGGAGCAGGTTATTGGCACCGTGCGCAACGTGGGCTATCGCTTCAACGTGGCTGATGAAAGCCATGAGCACGCTTCCGTAACCTCCTAGTTTCTTTACGGTCACCTGCCCGTGCCAGTATGAATGTATGGCACCGCACGAAACAGATATCGACGCCCCTGACGTCGACGATGACTTTGATGAAGTCATCCTCAAGCCTTCTGCGGATTTGCCTGCCGACCGCTTCCTTGACCGCGAGCTGAGCTGGCTCGCGTTCAACCAGCGCGTGCTGGAGTTAGCTGAAGATGAGAAGCTCCCGCTGCTCGAACGAGCCAACTTCTTGGCCATCTTCGCCAGCAACCTGGACGAGTTCTTTATGGTGCGGGTCGCAGGTCTCAAGCGCCGCATCATGACCGGTTTGGCGGTGCCCACCAACATTGGTCGAGCACCCGGTGATGTGCTCGCAGATATTTCTGCACGTGCCCATGAACTGCAGCTGCGTCACGCCAAGGTGTATCACGACAGTGTGAAGCCAGCTCTTTCTGAGGCAGGCATCCAGGTAGTCACCTGGGGCTCACTGGATGAAGCAGACCACGAGATTCTGCACCGCTACTTCACCGACCAGATTTTCCCTGTGCTGATGCCACTGGCTGTGGACCCTGCACACCCCTTCCCCTACATCTCTGGTCTGTCCCTCAACCTCGCTATTCGCGTGCGCAACGCGAAGACCGGCACGGAAGAGTTTGCTCGCCTCAAGGTTCCACAGATGCTGCCTCGCTTTGTGCGCGTAGACAGCCGTGAAGGCGTGGCCAGCCTGCGCTACATCGCCCTCGAAGATCTCATTGCCAACCAGTTGCAAGACCTCTTCCCTGGCATGGAGATTCTCGAGCACCACACCTTCCGTGTGACCCGCAACGAAGACGTCCAGATCGATGAAGACGAAACAGAAGACCTCATCCAGGTCCTCGAAAAAGGTCTGCTGAAGCGCCGCTTCGGTCCACCCATTCGTCTCGAAGTGGGCGAAGAGATGGATCCCACCACGCTGGATCTGCTCATCCGTGAACTCGACATCACCGAGCAGGAGGTCTATCACCTGCCAGAGCCACTGAACTTGGGTGGCCTCTTTGAGATTGCGGGCATCAAGCGTCCCGATCTGCACTACCCACCCCACGTTCCCACCACTGCTGCGGCACTCACCACAGCAGAGGCGAACGAACCCCGCAGCATCTTTGCCTCCATTCGCCGTGGTGATGTGCTGCTGCACCACCCCTACGAATCGTTCTCCACGAGCGTGCAGTCGTTCTTGGAGCAGGCTGCTGCAGACCCCAACGTGCTCGCTATCAAGCAGACGCTCTATCGCACCAGCGGTGACAGCCCGATTGTTCAGGCACTGATCAATGCGGCTGAAGCGGGCAAGCAAGTCCTAGCTTTGGTCGAGATTAAGGCCCGCTTTGACGAGCAGGCCAACATCAGTTGGGCTCGCAAGCTCGAGAAGGCCGGCGTTCACGTGGTCTATGGTTTGGTGGGCCTGAAGACCCACTGCAAGTTGGCCTTGGTGATCCGCCAAGAAAAGGGCGAGCTCAAGCACTACAGCCACATCGGCACAGGAAACTACAACCCCAAGACCAGCCGACTCTATGAAGACTTCGGTCTGCTCACCGCAGATCCTCAGGTGGGTAAAGACCTCACGCGCTTGTTCAATGAGCTCTCTGGCTACGCCATCGAGAAGAAGTTCAAGCGTCTACTGGTTGCTCCCCTGCACCTGCGCAAGGGCCTGCTCAAACTGATCCACCAGGAGACCACGAATGCCCAGGCAGGCAAGCCTGCCCGCATTCGCATCAAGATCAACTCCATGGTGGACGAGAAAATCATTGACGCTCTCTACCTCGCTAGCCGTGCCGGCGTGAAGGTAGATGTCTGGGTTCGTGGCATTAGCTCGATCAAGGCCGGTGTTCCGGGCCTGAGTGAAAACATCCGCGTGCGCTCCATCTTGGGTCGCTACCTGGAGCACTCTCGCCTCTTCATGTTTGAGAACGACGGTGACCCTCAGGTCTATATCGGCAGCGCCGACATGATGCACCGCAACCTGGATCGTCGTGTGGAAGCGCTCGTGCGTTTGCCCAATTCGGAACACATCACTGAACTCAATGACCTCTTTGATCTGGCTATGGATGACGGAACCGCGTCATGGTGGCTAGAGTCAGATGGTTCCTGGTCGCGTCACACTGCGGACGCATCAGGGGGAGCTCTCATCGATCTGCAAGATCACTTGATGAAGCAGATTAGTAAGCGTCGTCGCCCTGGAGGACATCGATGAGTATCACCCGCCCTTTAACCACTGTGTATGCAGCTGGGGCAGTCCTCTGGCGCACCATCGGTAACGACATTCACGTGCTCGTCATTCACCGCACCGGCCACAAAGATGTCTCACTCCCCAAGGGCAAAGTAGACCCCGGTGAAACTCTCCCCCAGACCGCGGTGCGCGAGATCCGCGAAGAGACCGGCATTAAAGTCGCCCTCGGTGTCCCTGTCGGCGCCACCGAATATGTCATGCCCAACGGTAAGAACAAGTTTGTTCAATACTGGGCAGCCGAAGTAACCACTAAGGCCATTCAGAAGTCCAAGTTTGTTCCCAACGATGAAGTTGCTGCCCTGGAATGGTTGCCTCTGGCTTCTGCTCGCGGAGAGCTCAGCTATGAACCAGACAAAGAGATCCTGGATAACTTCGCAGCACTGGTCAAAGAAGGCGTCACCAAGACTTTCGCTGTTGTTGTGCTTCGTCACGGCAAAGCAACCCCGCCCTCAGACTGGCGCGATGAGGACGCAACGCGTCCCCTCACCGAGCGCGGTCTGACACAGTCACACGGCATTGTCCGCACGATCGCTTCATGGAAGCCCAAGAGGTTTATCTCGAGCACGGCAGTTCGCTGTGTCGAAACCATTACTCCTGTTGCCACTGCATTGAAAAAGACCATAAAGATCACAAACAAAATTAGTCAAGATGCGTTTGAATCTGGCAAAAGTGATGTTCGCTCAGTTGTGGGCGAGATCGTGCGTAAGCGCAAGAGCACCGTGGTGTGCTCCCACGGCCCCGTCTCACCTGCAGTGATCCGTGAGATTGCTCTGGCCACTGGAACTCCCTGGACCTCAGCGCTCGAAGAAGCTGGCATGCTGAACACCGCTTCATTCAGCGTTGTTCACTTGAGCTCAACCCACCCCTCCTCCGGCATCATTGCCGTGGAGACACACGACTCTCAGCTCTAAAGTGCTGCAGGCATGAAAATGCCGAACCGCAGTGAACGCCTCTCGGCGGAAGGCCGCTCGCAGCGGCGAATATTGGAGCCCGGGGTTACTACGGTCCGGCACTGACCAGATTAGTCGAGCGCCCCGTCACGCCACAAACGAGCACAGACAGAGAGCTCATGTGCAGTTTGGGTTAGACGAGCTGCCTGAACCGTGAGCGTAGAGGCACGCTCAGGATGTGCTGCATCTGACTCGTTTGCCACAGCCGTGCAACCGGCAGAAATGATCCGGCAGAAGGCTGCAGAACGGTCCAAGGCTCCACTGAAATCTCCCGTGAAGGCTCCGTGCAAGATGGTGTCAGCCAAGCTGACCATCTCTTCTGGGCCTGCAGGTGTGGGTGCCCCGGCGACCACGACATCCACCGTGCTGAGCACAGAAAGACCCTGTCCAAAGAGCACACTCATCTGAGCTGCCTGTGCGCGAATCAGATCACGAATCAAATACATCCGCCACAATGCGCCAGGCAATGAGTGTGCACTCGAGCGAGACCACAGCTCTGCCAAAGTGTCGATGCCGTTGTCGTCGGCGAAAGAGACAACCTTCTCCACGATGTCTGGGTGCGCTTCGTCACGAACGCGTGAGAGCAAAGCCCGGGCAGTGTCGTGCGCAATGGCAGAAACTTCTGCAGGGTCGTCCCCGCCTTGGAACGCACTGAACTCATGGCCGGCAAAGAGTGCGGGCTTTCGGTAAGGCGCGTTCATGTATTCATTCTCCCCCGGGTTAGGGTGAAGACATGGACACAATCGTCTTCGCGCTGATCTTGATTTCAGCCTTGCTCATCATTTTCGTCAAGAAGCGTTGGGTCGTCGTACTCGGCTACTCCATTGCTTTTGTGGCCACGGCAGCGTTGTTTGCCCACCACGTCACCAGCACCCTTGATTTGAGCTTCTAATGAGTGAGATTCACGTATCTGCACTGCAGACAGAAAATGCCACCACCACTGTTGTCGTTGGTGACACCCGCATTGTTGTTCCCCCGCCCACCAAGCCTCACCACATCTTGCTGGGCAAGCTGGGCTTCTGGGCACAGATCGGCTTCATGCTCGCTTACATCGGAGTTCTCTCCGGTGCCATGTTCTACTTCCAGTTCGGCCTGGGTGAATACCCTTGCCCACTGTGTATTACTCAGCGCATGGGAATGATGCTCTCCTCACTCGGTGCACTTTATGTCGTGGTGAACTCGCTACGAGGCAGGCTCTCTCCGTCAGGATTCATGACCGGCCTCGGTTTTGCCATCTTGGGTGCACTGCTGGGTGCGGCGATGTCTATCCGCCAGATCCTGCTGCACATCATGCCCGGTGACCCCGGCTATGGCGGAGCAGTTCTCGGTCTCCACCTTTACACCTGGGCTCTGGTCAGCTTTGTTGTTGTGATGGTCTTTGCCGGTGTCTTGCTCACCTTCGGCACTGAGTTCTTGCCTGTCCGCCCCAGCTCCACCTTCGGCCGCGTCGTGGCATGGGTAGTAATCGGGATCTTCCTCTTCACCGTGGTGGCAAACCTGGTCGCTGTCTTCGCTCTTGAAGGCTTCACCTGGTACCTGCCAGATGACCCCACCAGCTATGAACTCTTCAACCAGCTCGGTTGGAGCAAATAACCACTTCTGGTCTGTTCTAAACTAGAAGAGCACTTTATGTGCGGCGGGCCTCTAGCTCAGTTGGTTAGAGCATCGGACTTTTAATCCGAGGGTCAAGGGTTCGATCCCCTTGGGGCCTACAGATAAAGAATCCCTCACCTGGTGGTGAGGGATTCTTTGCGTTAGGCCTTGTTGCTCATAGTTGAGTTACTGCTGTGGTTTTTCATAAATCGCCAGGACAGGAATATCACGAGAGCTGGGTAGAGGGCCTGACTTGTTGTCACTGCTCGTTCCCAGAATCCTGCTGTGTGGATGTCGGGATTCGTCCAGATAGCTAAGAAGCCGAATGCAATGGCTCCAAGAAAGAGCGTCCCGATGATAGAAGCAAGCGGGCGAACAATGGTGGGCCATTCACGACCAAACCGCATTCCAAACACTGGCCAGATCGAAAAGATGACAAAGGAAATCGTGGCAAAAACTCTGTGAGGCTCCGAGACACCCACCAACGGAGTGGGGAAAATCGTGAGACCAATCGTTGCTAACCCGCCAAGTAAAAACAACACGCGAGCAGGTTTGGTAATCACCGTAAATTTCAGAGCAACAACGATGTCGATGAGTGCACCCAAGATGAAGAAGCTTGATTGGAGATATCTCACCGGGGATTCAGGTGATGCTAATTCACTGATGGTTTGGACTATGGGGTCATAGCCAGGC
The DNA here is from genome assembly GCF_029892845.1 of Aurantimicrobium minutum. Classification (GTDB taxonomy): domain Bacteria; phylum Actinomycetota; class Actinomycetes; order Actinomycetales; family Microbacteriaceae; genus Aurantimicrobium; species Aurantimicrobium minutum_B. The sequence goes on along the minus strand of NZ_JARXVT010000001.1, from coordinate 108,342 downwards.
CAGAGGGCAGCTGACAAGCTCCAGCCCAATACTGATTGGACAGGCCCCAATACAGCTAAGAAAAGCAACAATCGACTGACCTGGTGAGGGTGAATATCAGTGTGAGTCATGTTGCCCCTTTCGCATGAGAGCTTACGGGCTATCCAGGCACCTGCAGAAGGAAAATTAGTGCCTGTGATGGAAAGGCTGGAGTGCATCGTCAGGAATCTGACCGAAGCGTCCGTAGTTAAAGTCTTCGAGGGCCTGAACAACTTCTGCCTTGGTGTTCATCACACATGGTTCTACAAATGAGGAATTCCTCATTATGAACTGCTCCCCAGAAGTTGGACCGATTAATCAGTTGGCAATTTCTAGGGAGCAGTTCAAATGTTGGGGTCGCACTAATTCCGTTTATTCCGCCGGGATGCGGAGATACCAACGCCTAACGCTAACAAAATCATTGCCCACATTAACGTGCTGGAGGATTGTGAACCTGTCCACGCCAAGGCCGCGGACTCTGACGAAGAGGGAATTGGTGTTCCTCCCCCGCTTGCAGAAGAAGTAACCATGAACCCCACGTTATTGACCACGTCATATCCGGTTTGTCCGATACCAACGGTTTGAAGAGTGTGCTGCCCAACAGGTAACCCACTGATGGGTACTGATGCTGAATAACTTCCGTCGCTTGCGACAAGAATTCTGCTCAACAATCGTGGAGTTGAAAACGCGTACACGGCGATTTCACTTCCGGGTTGCAGTCCAGTTCCTGAAACCCCGATAGTTCCTTCAGCTTCAGCAGATAAGTAATCGCGGCCGTTTAGCCGAGAAATCTCACAAACGTTATCCGTAACACACGTGCCGCCCAGTATGAGTTCAGAGCCGTTACCTGAGCTGATAACCAACTCTGACACTGTGCCCTGGTTCTGTTGATTCACCGTGACGACGGCAGTGTCTGCTTGACCGTCCTGGAGAATGCTCACCATCCCAGGAACCAGGGTGGGTGCTACTCCACCAGACAAATAAGGACCTGACGACCGGACCCTGCCAGAAAATGTTCGCCTGCTATCGCTTGAATCAGTTGAGGCTGTAATAGTGAAGGAATAAGAGTCAGTTCCAGAAGGTGTTCCTGAAAGGTTCCCTGTTACGGGATTCAAAGACACACCAGGGGGGAGAGAGCCAGCTGTCACGGCATAACTGACCGTCCTCAAAGCTGTTGCCCACACTCTGTCCTGAAAACTTCGACCCGACTGGAATTGCTTGATATGTGAATCAATCCACACCGGTACATCAGCGACGGCTGCTTCTATTACGAATTCAACGACTACCTCCTCACTCAACCCGACCGCGTTGGCGGCGGCAACAGTAATTCGGTACTCCCCTGCATCCAGATATCCCAATGAGAATGATGGATTGGGGAAATTGAATTCATCAACCAGCTCATTTCCTTCTGCCAAAGTGATGGCGTATCCCGTGAGCGCTGAACCTCCGTTTTCAGGTTCTTCCCACGAGATGGTGACGTCACCGCTGTCTTCAACAATGGCAGTGAGATTCGTCGGCGCCACAGGAACAGTAGGTGCTGGAGGTAGCGCGTAATCACGGTAGGTCTCGAGTGTCGATCCGACAGGGCCCCATACCTGCGTAGAGACGTTCACCCCGTTGACGTCCCAGATCAAGTTTGAGTCTTGGAATGAATCCCATTCTTGCGCGGTCATATCTTCGTAAGGAGTCGTAAGGAGAACGTAGGTGTTGCCAGCATCAAGAGTTACGGCGACTTCAGAGTACAAATTGTCAAAAATTGTCCCAGTAGAAGCGTCTAGTACCGTTTCATCTCGGTCATCATTACACCCGATCAGATCACCGCCAACGCCTGGTACAAATTCTTCGTAAATTCCAATGACGGTATCTCGCAAGGGGGTTCGCGTTCCGGTAACGCCGCTCACTCTGAAGGTGTAGTCGCCCGAAACATCTACGCTAAAACGCCGTGCTGCATACGGAAATGTCAGGTCTGAATCGTTGCAATTCCCTTGGATGACAGGAGGACCGTATCTCCTAAAATTTTGAACGGTCGTGCCGATCAATTCACCAGGTGGGTCACTCGCTGCTCCCATGCCCTCAATGTGGAATTCAATTTCACCAGAGCTCGTTTGGAAATAGAGGGAGGATTCTGGAGAAGAAGAAAGAGTATCGTCGACCCACACGAGGTAGTCGCCATTGACCCTGTCTGTATCTGTCGCGATTCGATCCAAATTGATATCACCAGGTTCTGAAGGTACCAAAATGAACAGGTCCGAACAGTTACTCACATGAACAATAAATTGAGTGTTTGTGGCTGCATAGATATTTTGATCTTCAGGAACTTCACAGTCAATGGTCTGTTCAGATCCGCGAGTAACACCAGTACCTCCGGGAACAAGCGCCGCCGCGGTAGGGCCCCACATCTCGACATCCACTTGAGCTTCTTCAGACTCAGCATTCCAGGATTCCAAATTTATGCTGTCGTATGAACTCACCACTATTGTGTATTCGACTCCCTCCTCGAGCTGGGCAGTAAGCTCTGACCATCGACTCATAAACATCGAGCCATTTTGCTCGGAGTAGGCAGGGGCGTCGATGTCGTCGTTACAAGGGACATCAGGACTATTAGCCTGCCCCGGCTTGTAATCCTCATAAATGGCAATCACGGTATCGTTGAGCGCCGAACCCGCTGTCACGACGTCGCTAACCCTGAACGTGTAATCACCCGCCACGCTGGTAGTGAATACCTTCGTCGCGACGGGGAAAGGTCCTGCATCTTGACAATTCCAACGTGCCATCAGTGGGTCTTGTGCTGGAAAAGAAAAATTCTCCGTGGACAAAAGTCTTCCGAGTGGATCTGAAACAGGGAGGTGGCCAGTGATTTCAAGCCAAGATTCGGTTAACCCATCTGCCGAATAGAAAGTGAACAATGCTTCCGGAAATCCCCGAATCATTTCGGTAATCTGCAGTCGAAATCGAGTAAAGCCTGAAGAAAGCAATGTGTGAGTTGGTTCTTGGAGCCACCTAATCCCTATATTGTCAGGTTCCGCCGAGATGTCATCACAGTTCAGCAATTCCACCTCGACAATTGCTCCCACTGGCGCATGAAGTTCTGGCGAGGACGATTCAAAGCAATCAATCGTGACGAAATCTGTGGACACTAAAAATGCGTCACTGTAAAGAAACCTTGAATCCGTGGGCCCCCACACTTCGGTAGAAAAGTCCACCTGGTTGGTATTCCAGCTGTAATTGAACGATTGAAAGTTATCCCATTCTTCTGGGGTTACAGCATCATGGGTCATCGTGACCAGAGTGTAAGAATTTCCCGCTACCAATGAAGCTGAAAGCTCAGATGCGGCAGGACCATATAGTTCACCCATGCTTGGGCTCCACCCCTCTCCCGCGCGGTCATCGTTGCAGCCCACAATTCCCGATTCCGGCGAGCTGGGATCAAAATTGCTATAAATCACTTGCAGTGGATCAACCAGGGGGCTTCCTAAATCTGACGCACCAAGATATCGGAAGGTATAAGCCCCATCCAGGGTCACCCGAAATGGTTCTGCTCGGTACATGTGCTCGCCTATTTCTGCACCACACAAAGAGGCAACATTACTTTGAGTAACAGTGAGTGCGCTCTGATCTGTCGAGATGTTGGATTCGTAGGTTTGCAAATACTCACCAGCAGGATCCGGGGCAAGCCGATGTGCGAAGATTTCCAGCGAAACCCCCGGAATTTCAGCAGTCCCATCAAAACCATATTTGAGGTAATGAATTGAAGGAGACAGAGTGAGTATGTATTCCGTCTCGGCAGGTATCGGGGAAACGAAACGAGGATCCGGACTCCACGTGGGAGGGCCGTCTGGTATCTGCCAACTGGTCATGCTCGTGCAATCAAGAATGTGAACTTTAATTGTGCTTCCCTGGATTACATTCAGCACCTGGTCGCCACCCACGAGACCGCATTCCACCGTGACGGTTTCAATCGGAGTTGTTGCGGAGGAACTGGCTGGATTACCCAACGCAATCATGGAAAAAGTCGACAAAATAACAGCCACAAAAGTGACTGTTCTCAGACGCCACCGTGAGCTAACTGTGTTGAAAAATCCTGCACCCATATGTGAAATTTATGAGCCGTTGTCAGGACAGAAACGCTCTAAATCTGAACAGGTCAATCTTGAGGGGATGTCCCCCTGCGGGAAGTGGGGGTAGCCCCCCATATCCCTTGGTGCGGCTCAAAAAATTAAGCAATGTAAAGCAAGAGCGAATACGTTCAAAGTGTGTTTACCCCGTCGATACATTCAGAGCGAGATACTTCTCTTATGGAAGAGAAGGTAATCGTCGTAGAAGATGATGCTTTCACTCGCCTGACTTTGGTCGCCACTTTGAGATCTCAAGGCCTTTCCGTAGTCCACGAGGGCGGTTCGGCGAGCACAGCTGTGTTGGCCGCCGAGGAGCTCAGACCTCACATCGCAGTTCTCGATTTACATTTGGGAGAGGGACCGACTGGAATAGATGTTGCCAGAAGCCTCCGGCGCCAAAATCCCATGATTGGCATCGTCTTTCTGACTTCCTACGATGACCCACGTTTCCTGAACGCGAATCTGCAACCGCCGCCTGCCGGAACTCAATACCTCACTAAGAAGTCTGTGACGAGTGTCGACGTTCTCATTGCGGCAATGAAAAATTCCCTCGTCGCATCAAGCGTTAGCCCTGCCCGAATTCAACTCCCTGCATTTGGTCACTTAACAGACCTTCAGGTTGAAACATTGAGGCTGGTAGCTCAAGGACACTCCAACGCGGAAATTGCGAAACGAAGATTCGTCAAAGAGAAATCAATCGAACGCACGATTGCGCGAGTTGCCAAAGCCCTAGGAATTTCTCATGACACCTCTCAAAATCAAAGAGTTCATATTGCCAAGGTCTACTTCCGCGCTCTGGGCTTGAACAATGATGATCATCAGTAATTTCGAGAGATTTCGAAAGGATGCTGGAGGCAGGTGGCTCGGTGATCTTCGCGCCTATTTCGCCTTTCTGCCGCTGTGGCTGAGCATCTCAGTACTTGTGTCACCAGGCTTCACAAATCCACAAACCTTGATGCTGCTTTTACTTGCCAACGTAGTTGCACTGGCAGCATCAACTGTTTTGCTCCTCATTTTTCGGGCAACCCTCTTCAGGCGCAGAAATTCACGCTCAATCCCCCTCGGTGTGGTCATGGCCGCGGGTGCTGTGCTTGGTGGACTCAAAGCCTTACTCACCACCTACTTGCTGTGGTTATTCGACCCTTCTTTCGATTTGAATGCAGCTCTCGTGTCAAGATCAATCCCTACCGCGTTCGGTGGGATGTGGCTTCTCCCTATTGGGGCAGTCTTGCTTGCGGTTAGAGAGCGTTACCAAATAGAGAGAGATGTGCTGATCTCAGAAACTGTGCAGCGCGCGACAAATCGTGAGGTGAACCTGTTACCTGAGGCCACCTCACTGCAGTCGCTTTCAGAAGCCGAGATGGAAATCCACGAGTTCATCACACAAACACGAACTCGGCTTCAAGCCGAAATGAAAGACGGCTCCCAAGCATCTGTATTGCTCCATGACATCATCCAGACCGAGCTTCGTCCCCTGAGCCATAAAATCTGGAAAGCTGAGGCATCCAAATACACAGATTTTTCGGTGAAAGACCTCGCGCGAATAACTATCCGTGAACACAACTTTGCCTCAATCTGGATACTTCTTGTTTATAGCATCGCTTGTCTGCCTCTTGAAATTTCTGCAGCCGGAGTTCAAGAGGGAATCAGTCGTCTCGCAGTTCAGGTTTCGATCACTGCGATATTTTTCGAAATTGCACGTCGAGTCTCCACGAAATCACAAGTCACTTCATCCCTCGTATTCTTTGGAAGCATCGGACTCGCTGTTGTCGCAACAGAACTGGTCTGTACTTCTCTATTTGGTCCGTTAATTCAGTTCAACGCTGTTGCCCTCAACGTTGTCAACGCCCTCACTCTCACGACCAATGCCTTACTCATCGGGATAGTTCGCTCTGCCTATGAGAGCCACGAAAGCATACGTTCCAAACTCGTTGAACAAATTGGTGAAGAAGGGCTCAATAACGAATACGTACTGAACCGTAATCGACTTCACAATCGAGAACTTGCCCAATTTCTGCATGGTAATGTGCAGAACCAGATGCTCGCAGCGGCGCTCCGTCTCGAATTGACCCCTACGTCAGACGTTGTGAAATCAGTACTCTCTGAACTTGAAAACATTGAGTCTTTGTTGCATGTTCCAGAGGATGCTCCTCGAGGTGTTCCCCAAGACATCAGTGATCTTGCCCTCGAACTATCGACCAAATGGAGAGGAATAATTCAACTGCAGTTGCTGTGTACTCCATCACGCTTACTTTTATCAGCCGAGGACTGTGCTGCTGTGAATCGAGTTCTCAATGAAGGTATCAATAATTCAGTAAGGCATGGTCTGGCATCTGACATAGAAATTTCTATAGATATTGCTCCCGAAAGCATCGCCGTGAGGCTTACTGATGACGGCCTCGGACCACGAAGTGGTCCCCAGGGTTTAGGAACTGCACTCTATGACTCGCTCGCGGGCGCAAACTGGAAACTCGAAGCAGGCCCCGAATCAATCGGATCGGTCTTGACTGTGAAGTTTTTTCGACGAAACCTCAACAGGACAGAAAGCCACACAGGTTAGCGAATCAAATAATTAGTGCCTGTGGTGGAAGGGCTGGAGTGCATCGTCAGGAATCTGACCAAAGCGTCCGTAGTTGAAGTCTTCGAGAGCCTGAACAACTTCTGCCTTGGTGTTCATCACGAAGGGGCCATATGCCACCACAGTTTCGTTGATGGGCTGGCCACCAAGGAGGAGAACATCAAGAGCACCGTTACGTGCATCTTGAACTTTGTCTGCAGTCAATACGAGGCGGTCACCGTCAACAAGAACCGCAAGTGTTCCTGCAGCGATGGGAGCTGCGCTTCCACCCAACTCACCTTCGCCGACAGTTCCCTGTCCTGCGAGTGTGTAGGCAAGGGCGTTGAATTCGGGGTTCCAGGGGATCGAAACAGAAGCTCCTGGAGCCAAGGTCACGTGGGCGATGGTCATCGGAGTTTGTGATTTACCCGGACCCACGTGGCCATCAATTTCACCCGCAATGACTCGGATGAGTGCTCCACCGTCTTGGCTGGAGAGCAGCTCAACATCACCACCAGCAAGGTTCTGATAGTTCGGAGCTGTCATCTTCTTTGCAGCAGGAAGGTTGATCCACAACTGAATGCCGTGGAAGAAACCACCAGACATCACCAGCTCGTCTGGTGGTGTCTCGATGTGGAGAACACCAGAGCCTGCGGTCATGTATTGGGTGGCACCATTCTCAATGATGCCGCCACCACCGTGATTGTCCTGGTGTTGGAAGGTTCCATCGATCATGTAGGTGAAGGTCTCAAAGCCACGGTGGGGGTGCCATGAGGTTCCACGAGGTTCATAGGGTGCGTATTCGACCTCACCCATCTGGTCCATGTGGATGAACGGGTCAATGTCTTGGTACGAGACGCCAGCGAAAGCACGTGTCACCGGGAAGCCATCACCTTCGAATGCCTGTGGCCCTTTCGTCACTGACTTCACTGCACGGGCACGGCCAACGGCAGGCGCGAGGTGGGGAAGGGTGAACGTATCAGCGGTTACTGCGGGCATGTTGTGCTCCTTATTGGACTATCTCTGAGGATAAGTCTTCTGCCAAGAAAAGTATTCCCCTCAAGCAAAGATGGCATCCCCGAAGGGATGCCATCTAGTTGAGCTGAGCTCGAATTACTTCTTTACTGCGGGCTTTGCAGCTGGCTTCTTAGCAGCAGGCTTGGCTGCTGGCTTCGCAGGAGCCTTCTTTGCAGCGGGCTTAGCAGCAGCCTTGGGAGCAGCAGCCTTAGCTGGTGCCTTCTTGACTGCAGGCTTAGCTGCTGGCTTTGGAGCTGCCTTGGTTGCTGCAGGCTTTGCGACTGGCTTCTTTACTGCGGGCTTAGCAGCAGCCTTGGGAGCAACAGCCTTAGCTGGTGCCTTCTTGGCAACAGGCTTAGCAGCAGGCTTCGCTGCTGCCTTTACTGGAGCCTTCTTCGCAGCTGGCTTCTTCACCGCGGGCTTTGCAGCAGCAACAGTCTTCTTGACGGTTGCAGTGGTCTTCGCTGCATCCTTCTTGATGGTACCTGCTGCGTGAGCAAGATCCTTGCCAACAGAAGCTGCGGTCTTAGACGCATCCTTCTTAACGGTGGTTGCCACCTTCTTGGTGGTGGTTGCTGCCTTCTTCGCAACAACAGTTGCGTCAGAGGTGACGTCCTCTACCTTGTCAGCGACAACAGCAGCGGTTGCACCAGCCTGCTTAGCGCCTGAGCGGAATGCCTTCTTAAGGGAGGAAAGGAAAGATGACTGAGCCATCGAGATAACACTCTCATTTCATTGATTGGGGGTGTAACAAAGTTCGTGCTTAAGCGTAACCTGAGTGTTTCTTATGAGACCTGAGGCTGGACGCGAGCCGTAACATGCAACATCCCACGTTTCCTCACTACAAGTAACATGAGCAGGTGAGTTCAACCGTCCTGCCTACCTCCAACTACGTGAGTGTGACGTGGGGTATTCGCACAGACTCTGGTGGTCTCACCGTCACTCTTCTTCACCGTGCAGGAATCATGAGCCTGTCAGGTGCTGGGCACGTTACTGTGCTGACATTCGACAACTACCCTGACTATGACCAGGTCGAGATCGAACTTCGCCAGATGGGTCGCCTCTTCGGAGATGTTTCCCTGCGCAACGTGTGGGATTGGCTCCGTAGCGAGCAGGTACCTGCTCGCGCCACCGGCGTCTCAACGGCAATAGAAAAAGCTTTCACACCCATCGCAGACTCTGACTCCTATGAGTCAACCTCCCGCGGAGGTCATGAACTCTCCCGCACACGTTATGCCGCAGATGACCTGACTGTTTTGCAAGTGGATCACTTCCGCGAAGACGGCACTCTGATGCTCAGCGACCGTAGGGACTTCCGCGAGCGCGGAGTTCGTGGCGGTCGCCGCATCATTCTCTGTGACTTGCAGGGTAAGCCATACAAAATGTGGAAGGTGGCCAACGAGTTTTATCACTGGCTGTTGGACCGCATGAATGGCAAGACCCCCACGACCTACATCGTGGACAGCAAGACCGCTGTGAACATGTTCGTGGAATATCGCAGGCGCAATGCCCTCACCGTGCACGTGATTCAGGGCGCTCATATTGAAGGCGTGACCGCAGATGGTCGTCCCATCTTGAGCGAAGCTCGAAGCAAGAGTATTCAGAATCTCCCTGCCTTTGACCTCGTCGCAACACTCACCAAACGTCAGCGTAAGGATGTCACCGACATTGTCGGGGCTAGCCCCAACCTGGTCGTCATTCCTAACTCAGTGCCACTTCCTGAACCCAGCTCGATTACCTTGGAGCGCCCACGTGATCGCGGCATTGTGGTGGCAGCATTTGTTCCCCGCAAGCGTGTGCACCTAGCTATCGAGGCGGCGAGCAAGGCACACTTAACTTCCGCTATCCACCTCGATGTCTATGGTGATGGCGAGAGTAAGCCAGAAGTCGATGCCATGGTTGAATCGACGAATGCCACCCGGTTCGCAACCCTTCATGGCTACAGCACCACCGCTCTGGGAGAAACCAAGACGGCTAGCTTCATCTTGATCACCTCAGAGACGGAGGGGACTCCCCTGGTGCTGCTGGAAGGTATGGCAGCGGGCTGTATCCCTATCTCTTTTGATATTCCTTATGGCCCCAGCGACATCATTGTGGATGGTGTGAACGGCTTCCTTATTCCAGATGGCGACACCGACGCCATGGCGGCTGCGATTGTCCGCTTGCAGGCATTGCCCGAGGACAAGGTCCTCGCTATGCGTGCTGCTGCCATCCAGGCGGTGCAATCCTTCAACGATGCTGCTGTGTTGGAGCTATGGAATACAGAACTCCGCAAGGCGTGGAAGCACAAGACTGCACGCTGGTGGCGTGCTCTGCGCAAGTGGCAGGCCACCCATGCAGAAAAATCATTTGCTCGCCGCGCACCGGAAATTGGGGCCAAACTCCCTCCCGCACCCCGCCGTTAGCGTTCTAGGCTGAGAACATGACTTCTCAGGACTCAGCCCAGATCATTTCTGTTCCCAGCTACGGCACTCCCAGCGTGGATGACTCGTGCTACATCGCACCAGGCGGTCGCCTGGCCGGCGATGTGACTCTTCACGCCAACGTGGGCATCTGGTTCAACGCGGTCCTGCGTGGAGACTACGAACCGATCGTGATCGGTGAGGGCTCCAACATCCAAGACAACGTGAGTGGCCACGTCGACACCGGCTACCCCCTCATCTTGGGTAAGAACGTCTCTGTTGGACACAACGCTGTGATCCACGGCTGCACCGTGGAAGACGACTGCCTTATTGGCATGCATGCCACCGTGATGAACGGCGCCGTAATCGGGAAGGGCTCTCTGGTTGCTGCCGGCGCTTTGGTGCTCGAAGGAATGATTGTTCCTCCGGGTTCACTGGTCGCCGGTGTTCCCGCGAAGGTGCGCCGCGAACTCACCCCTGATGAGCAAGAAGCTGTGCGCAACAACGCAGCGAACTACCGCAAGCGCCTTGAGATTTACAAGGCAGAAGCAACTAGTTAGCAGCAAGCTCCGCAGCCTTGACCACGTTGGCCAAGAGCATCGCGCGCGTCATGGGACCCACTCCACCCGGGTTGGGTGAAAAGTAGCCTGCAACCTCAGCAACAGCGGGGTCCACGTCACCGGTCAGCTTGGCCTTGCCGGTCTCTGTGTTCTCCACGCGGGTAATTCCCACGTCCAACACAGCAGCACCTGGCTTGACCCACTCAGGCTTGATGAAGTGGGGAACACCCACAGCAGCAACGACAACATCAGCGCGACGAATCTCGTCTTCGATGTTCACGGTGCGAGAGTGGGTGAGCGTCACCGTTGCATCAATGCCCTTGCGGGTAAGCAGTAGCCCCAGTGGGCGGCCCACAGTCAGACCGCGGCCTACCACGGTGACGTGTTTGCCCGACAGGGGAACGTCGTAGCGCTGGAGAAGCTCCACAATTCCAGCAGGAGTGCAGGGAAGTGGCGAAGCCAGTTCTCCTTCAATGCCCATGACTAGCCGACCCAAGTTCATGGGGTGTAGGCCATCAGCATCCTTGGCAGGATCAATGAGCTCCAGTGCTGCATGCTCATCTAGGCCCTTTGGCAAAGGAAGCTGCACGATGTAACCGGTGACAGCAGGGTCAGAGTTGAGCTTCTTTATCGCTTCTTCAACATCTGCCTGAGTTGCTGTGGCAGGCAGATCAACTCGGATCGAGTTGATGCCTACTTCTGCACAGTCGCGGTGCTTGCCCGCGACATACGAACGCGATCCAGGGTCGTCGCCCACCAACAGCGTGCCCAGACCAGGGGTGATGCCCTTGGCTTTGAGAGCGGCAATACTGTCAGCGAGTTCACCCTTGACGGCAGACGCAGTTGCGATGCCGTCGAGAGTGATTGCTACCACTGCTCGAGGCCTGGGTACAGGGGGAACTTCTCGGTGAGAACCTTGACACGAGCCTTGAGAGAAGAAACATCAGCACCGGGCTTGAGGGCTTCAGCAATGACATCTGCTACCTCGGTGAACTCAGCATCGCCGAAGCCACGTGTTGCGAGGGCTGGAGTACCAATACGCAGACCCGAGGTGACCATGGGTGGACGTGGGTCGAAGGGTACCGAGTTACGGTTCACGGTGATGCCGGAAGCGTGGAGTACGTCTTCAGCCTGCTGACCATCCAGAGGAGAGTTGCGCAGGTCAACGAGAACTAGGTGAACTTCAGTTCCGCCGGTGAGCACGTCCACGCCAGCAGCCTTCATGTCGGGCTGGGTCAGGCGGTCAGCAATGATTTGAGCACCGCGAAGAGTGCGCTGCTGACGGTCCTTGAATTCAGGCTCCATCGCGAGCTTGAAGGCAGTTGCCTTGGCTGCGATGACGTGCATGAGGGGACCACCCTGCTGTCCAGGGAACACTGCAGAGTTGAGCTTCTTAGCCAGTTCTTCATCACGGCTGAGGATCAGACCGGATCTGGGACCTGCCAAGGTCTTGTGGACGGTGGTGGATACAACGTCAGCGAAAGGCACGGGGTTGGGGTGCAGGCCAGCTGCAACAAGACCTGCGAAGTGAGCCATGTCGACCCAGAGCTTGGCGCCAACTTCGTCTGCGATCTCGCGGAATGCAGCGAAGTCGAGCTGACGAGGGTATGCCGACCAACCAGCGATGATGACAGCAGGCTTGTGCTCGTGGGCAAGCTTACGAACAACATCCATGTCCACGAGGAATGTTTCAGGGTCAACACCGTAGGCCACGGGGTTGTAAACCTTGCCGGAGAAGTTCAACTTCATACCGTGAGTGAGGTGACCACCGTGTGCGAGTTCAAGACCGAGGATGGTGTCGCCAGGCTGAGCAATCGCGTGCAGCACAGCAGCGTTCGCAGTTGCACCGGAGTGAGGCTGAACGTTGGCATAAGCAGCACCGAAGAGCTTCTTTGCACGCTCGATGGCGAGGCTTTCAGCCACGTCAACGAATTCGCAACCACCGTAGTAGCGCTTGCCGGGGTAACCCTCTGCGTACTTGTTGGTCAGAACCGAACCCTGAGATTCGAGCACGGCACGAGGAACGAAGTTCTCGGACGCAATCATCTCGAGGAAGTCGCGCTGGCGACCGAGTTCGTTCTGCAGTACTGCAGCAATCTCGGGGTCAACCTCGGAGAGAGGGGCGTTGAAGGTGTTATCTGAAGACACAGTGGGCTCCTAGGGGTAGACCGGGACAAACCCGGAACAGGTTTTGTCGTTCATAGCCCAGGCGTTCGGCTAGATCCGCTCATTAATCGCTCCCTGATGGATACCCATCTCAACGCCAGTTGCGACTGTGTCAGTCTACCAAGCCTGAAGGCAATAATCTTGAAGAATGTCTGAAGCAACCCACTGGGTACTCACCTTTGTTTGTGCCGATAAACCCGGCATTGTGCACGCCGTCTCTGGTGCGATTGTTGCAGCCAACGGAAACATCACTGAGAGCCAGCAGTTCTCCAGCGATGACACCGGCACATTCTTCATGCGACTGCAGGTGGAGACCACAGCCAGCCGTGAAGAATTCGAGCTGGCACTGCAGCCCGTTACCTCGAACTACAACATGCAGTGGCGTCTCGACGTTGTCGGACGACCCCTGCGCACCCTGGTTCTTGCCACCAAGGCAGCCCACTGCCTCAATGACATCTTGTTCCGTCAGCGTGCAGGTCAGCTGCCGGTGGAGATTCCTCTGGTGCTCTCCAACCACGATGAGCTCAGCTCTTTAGCTGGCTTCTATGGCATTCCGTTTGAATCCATGGCGGTGACCACCGCAGAGCAGAAGGCGGCTTTTGAGAAGCGCCTGCTCGAAGTCGTCGAAGAGAACGACATCGAACTTGTTGTCCTTGCCCGTTACATGCAGGTGCTCTCCCCCGAGCTGTGTCAGAAGCTCGAAGGCAAGATCATCAACATTCACCACAGTTTCTTGCCTGGCTTCAAGGGCGCTAACCCCTACAAGCAGGCCCATGCTCGTGGCGTGAAGCTGATTGGTGCCACCGCACACTTCGTCACTAGCGACTTGGATGAAGGTCCCATCATTGAGCAGAACGTGGTGCGCGTTGACCACTCTCGCTCTCCTGAAGAACTGGTTGCCATTGGTCAGGACGAGGAAAGCCGCACCTTGACCCAGGCCGTCAAGTGGTTTGCTGAAGATCGCATCCTGCGCGATGGACAGCGCACGATTATTTTCAAGTAATCCTGCGGAATAAAACAGTGCGCGTGCGCATTCTCACTACAGAACCAACTTCATAGGTTCATCAAGGGAGAGCAATGAGTGAGACCACACAGCCCGTGCTGTTTATGAGCCACGGTGCTCCCATGTTGGTCGATGACGCTCGCTGGTCCAGCGAACTCGCTGGCTGGGGTCAGGCACTTGAGAAGCCCAAGCAAATCCTCATGGTCTCAGCGCACTGGGAAGAAGCCCCTGCCACCATCAGTTCCACCCGTGAAGACACCGGGCTGGTCTATGACTTCTATGGCTTCCCCAGCAAGTACTACGAGACGACCTACAACACCCCCGTTGCAACCGAGCTAGCGGCTGATGTTATGGGCGTGCTGGGTCCCGATGTCCAACAAGATCAGGGCCGTGGTTTGGACCACGGCGCCTATGTTCCGTTGACCCAGATGTATCCAGATGCAGATGTTCCCGTTCTGCAACTGTCTCTGCCAAGCCTGAACCCCGTTGATCTTTTCGAGATGGGTCGCAAGCTTGCTCCCCTAAGGGACTCAGGAACATTGATTGTCGGCTCGGGTTTCACTACCCACAACCTGCGTTGGTTCAACCCCGGTGCTGGACCTGATGGAACTCCACCTCAGGCTTCTGCCGAGTTTGATCAGTGGGCTGCGGAAGCCTTGCAAAACAAAGACATTGACGCACTGTTGAACTTCTGGGACGAGGCACCTGCTGCTCACGAAGCCCACCCACGGATTGAACACTGGGCTCCGTTGTATGTGGCATTGGGTGCTGCACTGGAGACGGGTTTGGATAACACCACTGCCGTTGAAGGCTTTTGGTATGGCCTCTCTAAACGTTCTTGGCAGTTCGACTAAATTCTTTCTACAAAGCGTAGAATTGCATTCATAAGTAATTCATAGGTTTCACATAGGGTTCCCCCAGAGAAACCTGACATCTTTATGACGTGACCATGACAGCCCCTTCTCGAACCACTCAGCCTGTACGCCGCGGCAGTGCAACTTCTGAGCGCGCACAAATAATCAAGCGCGGCTACACAGCACGACTGCGTCGCGGTGATCTTCTCGAGACCATCGTCTATTTCTCAGTTGCGATCGTTCTAGCACTCTTCCTCGCTGACGGTGGCGCTGCCTACTTCGTCAACATCAAGGACGTGACCACCGGTCTCGGTATCGTCACAGGTTTGATTGGTTCTGACCTGCTCTTGGTGATGCTCGTGCTCGCTGCACGCATCCCCGCCATTGACCGTACGTTCGGTCACGACAAGGCATTGGCTTTGCACCGCAAGCTGGGCAAGCCTGTTCTGTACTTGATCCTTGCTCACATGCTGTTGCTCATGATTGGCTACGGCATTTCTCAGGGCATCAACCCCATTGCTGAAGCTCTCGACATGATCTTTAACCAACAAGATATGTCCATTGCGTTCATCGCGATGGGTCTGCTCATCCTGGTTGTGGTGACCTCACTAGTGATTGTGCGCAAGAAGCTTTCCTATGAGTTCTGGTACATCGTGCACCTGCTCTCCTATGCAGCAATCCTGCTGGCGCTGCCCCACCAGTTCACTCAGGGAATGATGTTCGCTGATGGAACGTGGGCTCGCTGGTATTGGATGGCGCTCTATGTTGGTTCGCTCACTGCCATCACCATCTTCCGCGTCATCATCCCTGTGGCCAGCTCTCTGCGTCACGACCTGCGCATCAGCCAGGTCGTTGTTGAAGCTCCTGGTGTTGTGTCGGTCACCATGAGTGGGCGCGACCTGGATGCGTTGCGCGCACAGGGTGGACAGTTCTTCCAGTGGCGCTTCTGGTCAGCCAATATGTGGTGGGAAGCTCACCCCTTCTCCCTCTCTGCTCACCCCGATGGTCGCTCTTTGCGCATCACGGTGCGCGACTTGGGTAAGGGAAGTTCCAAGATGCTGAGCCTCAAGCCCGGCACTCGGGTCAGCTTCGAAGGTCCCTACGGTCTCTTCACGGAAGAAGCTCGCACAACCACTAAGGCAGTCTTTGTGGGCGCTGGTATTGGTATCACCCCCATTCGCGCCCTGTTGGAAGCCTCAAACTTGGCGCCCAACGAAGCCACGGTGATTTTGCGCGGGAGTGACACTACTGATGTGTATCTCTGGCAAGAGACCTACGACCTCTGTGTTGAAAAGTCTGCGTCGCTGCGCGTGCTGGTTGGTCATCGCCCCCGCGGTGTCCACACCTGGCTCACCGCCGAAGCCTATGGTCAGGGTGAATCACTGCTCACCTTAGCTCCCAAGATCAAAGAATCTGATCTCTATATTTGTGGTCCCACCCCGTGGACCGAACTCGTCATTCGAGACGCCAAGCGTCTTGGCCTCAAGGATCACCAGATCCACGCTGAAAGGTTTGATTTCTAATGCGCGCAGGTAGTGCTTTCCTCGCCGGAGTAGGTTCGGCAGCAATTGTGGCCATTGGCTGGCAGGCAGGTGTGGGAACTCTCGTTTCTGCACTCCCCCAAAGTCAGGCAGCCGCATCAGGAACTTCTTCCAGTGCGGGCACCTCGAACGCGGCCACCCCAGCTGACGCATCTAGTCAAACGGCGACCACTGCACCTGCACCCTCCGGTCCTGCAGATGGTACCTACGACGGCTCCGTGGTGAACACCCGTTTTGGCACTGTGCAGGTCCAGGCAGTCATTTCTGGGGGCCAGATCACCGACGTCATTGCGGTCAAGCTCACGGATGCTGACCGTAAGTCGGTCCAGATCAGCCAGCAGGTTGCCCCCATGCTGCGATCTGAAGTACTGACTGCCCAGTCTGCCAAGGTGGCCAATATCTCTGGTGGGACATACACAACCCAGGGTTACCTCAAGTCCCTCCAGTCAGCTCTGGACGCTGCCGGCTTCACAGGCTAACCATGGCCATTCACTCGTTCGAGACCATGGGAACCATGGTCAGCATTCGCATCGCGGATGCTGAGCTCGGCGAGCACACCACCGATGACAATGCCATCGCTGTGCTCAACGAAATCGAGCATGAGTTCGCCCGCTTGAATGAGAAATACAGCCTCTATCGAGACGACTCAGAGATTTCTGCTGTTGCCCGAGGAGATCTCTCCTTGGCAGATGCCAGCGAGGAGCTGCGGGAAGAATACTCCCGCGCCCTGGAGTGGCGGGAGAAGACGGATGGAGCTTTCACGCCCCACCGTCCCGACGGAGTCATTGACCTCTCGGGAATAATCAAAGCTGTGGCCATCGACTCAGCTGCGAAGCAGCTGACCGATGCCGGCTTTGTGAACTTCTCTGTCAACGTGGGTGGTGACCTCACTACTTCAGGCAATCAAGCAGCGGATGAATCCGGCTGGATTACCGGAATTGTGGACCCCCAGGATCGTGGCACGGTTATTGCCGCAGTGCGTTTGAATGCCGAGTTTCCTGCCATGGCTACCTCGGGTTCTGTCGAACGCGGGGAACACATATGGCTGCGCCCTGAAACCACCAAGGAATTCATTCAGGCAACGGTGATTGCCCAGGACATCATTACTGCCGATGTTTTGGCCACGGCCATTATCTCGGGCGGACAGACCTCGCTAGATCAGATCACACAAAACTTTGATGTGGCTGTAATGACCGTTGCGCCAGATGGAACCTTACAAGCCAACGCGAGGTTCCAAGAGCTCGTAGCGCGTTAAGGATCGTAATCACGTCGATTACCTCCTGGAAGCCAGCACCCACCACTGCAGGTATCAAGCCAAACGTGGCTAAGACCATCAGTATCAGGCTGAGCGAGATGCCGATCCAGATGCTTTGCAATGCAATACGAATAGTCTGCTGACCTATCTCGATTGAACGGGCTACACGATGGAGATCATCTTTCATGATGACTACATCTGCCGATTCGCTTGCTGCGGTTGAACCTCGAGCACCCATGGCCACACCCACATCGGCTGCCGCCAAGACGGGGGCGTCATTGACGCCGTCCCCGACCATCATGACTGGCCTGTCGGTTACTGCCTCAACAGCTCGAACCTTGTCTAACGGTAAACACTCGGCCTGCACATTGGTCACCCCTAAGGCTTGAGCAACATGCTCTGCGGTGACCTTTCCGTCTCCAGTGAGCATGAGGGTGTGACGGATGCCCATGGCCGCTAGCCACTTCAACGTATCTGGCGCATCGTCGCGTAGTTCGTCACGCAGTAGCAAAGCTCCAGCGTATTTTCCGTCGACTGCGACATAGACAGCTAGCTCGCCAGCAGCAATCTCCACACGTTCTGTGCTGGAATCCTGAGCTGCGATGAAGCTATATTTGCCCACCACGACTTTCTTTCCTTCGATGGTGGCGGTCAGACCAGCAGCGGTGGTCTCTGAGACATCGGTGCAGGGGTTCACAGTGAGTCCGCGCTGCTGGGCACCGACAACAATCGAGTGGGCAAGGGTGTGAGCAGAGTATTGCTCGGCAATAGCTGCTAGGCGGACAAGCTCATCTTTGTCGATGCCCGGGGCAGTAATGACACTGCTCAACACAGGCTGACCGTGGGTTAATGTTCCGGTCTTGTCAAAGGCAACGGTTTTGATCCGGGCCAACTTTTCGAGAGTGCCACCATTCTTCACAATGATGCCGTGGCGTGCAGCGCGGCTCATGCCGGCGATGAACGCCACCGGAGCAGCAATGATGAGAGGGCAGGGTGTTGCCACTACCAAAACCTCGGCAAAGTGGGTGGGATTACCACTGATAACCCACGCAGTGATTGCAAGAACATAGGCAATGATTGTGAAGGGAACCGCGTAACGATCTGCGAGGCGTACAAAAGGAGCTTTGCTTTCTGCGGCTTCTGTGACCAGTTCCACGATTCGTTGATATTGGCTATCTGCCGCAATAGCCGTGACCTCCATGCGAAACACTGCCGATCCATTGATCGAGCCGCTAATCACAGCGTCGCCCTTGTTCCGTTCGACAGGAATGCTTTCACCTGTGAGGGAGGACTCGTCGAGGGTTGCCTCACCAGTAAGCAATGTGCCATCAACTGGAATGAGTTCTCCCGGCTTCACGACAACAACATCACCGATCTTGAGCTCGGCCACGGGACAATCCTCCGTGGCGAAGAGTGCCCCCTTCTCAGCACCTGCGCTGGAATACACCTCTCGGTGAGCTATCTGGGGTGTGTTATCCAGCAATGCCGTGAGCTCACGCTTCGCTCGGGATTCGGCATAATCCTCCAGTGCTTCACCACCGGTAAACATGAGGACAATGATGATGCTCGCCCAGTATTCCCCCACCAAAACTGTGGCAATAATGGCGGTCACGGCAAGGACATCTATTCCCCAGCTGCCCTTAAGAATGGAGCGAACCATTCTTATCGATTCTTTGGCAGCTACGGCCAGGGCAAAAACACTGATGACCCAGCGGGCTGGATCTTCTAATCCCGACAGAGCCAAGATTCCACCAAGCACAGCCACCACGATCGTTGACGCGAACACGGGATATCGAAGGAAGAAGGGGCGGGGTGTTTCCATATCTTCAGCCTGTCACAGTTTGGTTAAACGAAGAATGGGCCCTAGTAGGGCCCATTCTCTGTGTTATTGCGTGAAACCTAGTTACAGGTACAGCGGTCAGCCTGAGCTACACCCTCAAGGGCCTGCTCGATGTGCTCGCCGCAACCGGTCCAGGTGGTCTTGCCGCATGAACCGCACTTGGCTGGACTACACATGTGATACCTCCGTGTTAGCGATGACCAAATGGTCAATCTGTATACCCCCTAGGGTATCTCACAAATCTGATTATTGCGAGTTGTGAAACTGAGAATACCCCGGATTTTCCTTGCCCTGCACTCAGGAAATGTTTACCAGAGCTTTACATAGAGATACTGCCCATTCTCAGGTCGGAGGAATACTCTTGAGCTATGGGGAACTACATATTAGAAGAACTCTCGGCCAAGACCATTGTCGCGGCCAACTCCCTCACGCTGAAGCCAGGCCAAGAGCAATTCGTTGCTCCCACGTCTTATGCGCTGGCCGAGTCTTACTTCAACCCCAGTACTGAATGGCCTCGTGTTGTTCTCGAGAACGACACAGTCGTGGGCTTCATTCGCGGACACTTTGATCCTGAAAGCGATCAACCTGAATTCAAATCCTGCATCTGGCGCATCGTTGTTGCCGCTGATGCACAAGGCAAGGGTGTGGGACGCTTTGCTGTTGAGGCTCTTGCTGGGGAAGCAAAGTCTCGTGGCTTCGCCACCCTCACAGTGCTCTGGGAATCAGGCTCCAAGGGCCCAGGTGACTTCTTCCACAAACTCGGCTTCGTGGACATTGGAACCTCACGCTTCGGTGAGATCATCGGAGAGCTCAAGCTCTAGTCCCAGGCTTAACGAAGAAGCCCCGGCGCACTGCGCCGGGGCTTCTCTAGTTCAGTTGAACTTAGATGCTTGCAACATCGAGGGGGATGCCAGGACCGAACGTGGTCGAGACAGCACCCTTCTGGATGTAGCGGCCCTTTGCCGATGAAGGCTTGAGGCGAACAACTTCGTCGAGAGCTGCGGTGATGTTCTCCGACAGCTGCTCAGCGGTGAACGAAGCCTTACCAACGATGAAGTGAACGTTGGAGTGCTTGTCTACCTTGAATTCGATCTTTCCGCCCTTGATGTCGTTAACAGCCTTAGCAACATCAGGAGTAACGGTTCCGGTCTTGGGGTTTGGCATCAGGTTACGAGGACCCAGTACCTTACCGAGACGACCAACCTTACCCATGAGCTCAGGAGTCGATACAGCTGCATCGAAAGCAACGTAGCCGCCGGCTACCTTCTCGATGAGCTCGTCGCCACCAACCTCGTCAGCGCCAGCTGCGAGAGCAGCTTCTGCAGCGGGACCGGTTGCGAACACGATAACGCGTGCAGTCTTACCGGTACCGTGAGGCAGCATGACGGTTCCACGAACCATCTGGTCTGCCTTACGAGGGTCAACACCGAGCTTGAGGGCTACCTCAACGGTGCTGTTGAACTTTGCGGAACCGGTTTCCTTAGCAATAGCAACTGCTTCGGTAGCGGTGTAGAACTTGCCTTCTTCGATCTTTGCGGCAGCAGCAAGGTATGCCTTTGACTTCTTAGCCATGATGTATACCCCTTAGCCCTCTACCGTGATGCCCATGGAACGTGCAGTTCCGGCAATGATCAGCTTTGCAGCTTCAATGTCATTTGCGTTGAGGTCAACCATCTTTGCTTCCGCAATGGTCTGGACCTGTGCCTGAGTGAGCTTGGCAACCTTCACAGTGTGAGGAGTACCAGAACCCTTAGCAACGCCAGCAGCCTTCTTGATCATTTCAGCTGCAGGAGGAGTCTTGAGAACGAAGTCGAATGAACGGTCTTCGTAAACGGTGATCTCAACGGGGATGATGTTTCCGCGCTGTGATTCGGTTGCTGCGTTGTATGCCTTGCAGAAATCCATGATGTTCACACCGTGCTGACCCAGAGCGGGACCAACAGGAGGAGCTGGATTCGCGGCGCCGGCCTGGATCTGAAGCTTAATCAGACCTGTGACCTTCTTTTTCGGTGCCATTTCTTTATCCTTTTGTTGAATTCGAACTCATCGGGGTTCCGATGAACTCTCCCGTGAAATCAGGCGAACCTGATTCGCGGTAATCCCCGAGACCAGCTCAGGGAAACTTTGTGATTACTGCTTGGTGACCTGGTCGAAGCTGAGCTCGACGGGGGTCTCACGCTCGAACAGCGAAACCAGCACGGTGAGCTTGCCGCTCTCGGGCTTGATTTCGTTGATGGTTCCGGGGAGGCCAGCGAACGAACCTTCCTTGATAACCACGGTCTCGCCGATTTCGAAGTCGATCTCTGCGATAGGAGTACGAGCAACAGCCTGTCCACCCTTGGCCTGAACAGCCTTGGCGGTGGGAACATCCTTGACCTCAACCAAAGGCTTCAGCATGTTGAATGCTTCCTGGAAGCGCAATGGGGTGGGGTTGTGAGCGTTACCTACGAAGCCAGTAACACCGGGGGTGTGGCGAACACACGACCAGCTGTCTTCGTTGAGGTCCATGCGCACGAGAACGTATCCGGGGATACGAACGCGGGTAACCATCTTGCGCTGGCCGTTCTTGATCTCAACAACGTCTTCCATAGGAACTTCGATCTGGAAGATGAAGTCGTTGAGCTGCATCGACGTACGACGGTTCTCAATGTTGTGCTTGACCTTGCGCTCAAAGCCTGCGTAAGAGTGAATGACGTACCACTTACCTGGCAGGGTGCGAAGCTCAGCTTCGAACGCTGCGTAGGGGTCGTCAGCAACTTCTTCTTCGTCCTCGGAAGCTACGATCGCTGCCTCAGCTTCTTCAATGGTGTCTACGTCGAGAGCGTCTTCAATTACTGCGTCAGCTTCTACGTCCACAACCACAGCTGCGTCAGTCTCGGAGAGTGCATCCAGTGCGGCCTCGAGCAGCTGCTCGTCTTCGCGCGTCGATTCAGTCACGTTGTTCCTGTCTTATCTAGAAAATCGTTTACCGCTGGTTAGCCAGCAGTGGTGGCCACGGTGGGATCACCGAATACGGTGACAACACCCCAACCGAAGATGTAGTCCATGCCAGATACGAGAGCCATCATGATGACCACGAATACCAGCACAACCAACACGTAGTTGATGAGTTCCTTACGGGTAGGTGTGACGACCTTCTTCAGCTCGCCAATCACCTGTCGAACGAAAAGGGCAAAGCGCGAGAAAGGATTGCGCTTTCCAGCACTCTCCTTCTTTGCACGAGCGACGATGTCCTCACCGGGTTCGTCGGCTACGTCTTGCGCCATTTCTTTTCCTTTCGATTTGCAGGGCGGACAGGACTCGAACCTGCAACCTGCGGTTTTGGAGACCGCTGCTCTACCAATTGAGCCACCACCCTTTGCTTCGCTCTACGTCACCGAATCACAGACTCGATTTCGTCTTCGTCATGAAGGCGCGCGAAAGCATGGCATATTGCAACCACTTCGCAATAGCTTAGGTGAGAAAGTGCCTCTCTGTAAAGCTGAGCTCAGCGCTCTATAGTGGTAACCGTGCCTGAATTGAAGCGAATTTCTTCTCGTATTTCCGCCATTGCTGAGTCAGCAACCCTCAAGGTTGATGCCAAGGCGAAAGCCCTGCAAGCTGCCGGTCGCCCCGTGATCAGCTATGCAGCCGGTGAACCTGACTTCCCCACCCCTGCTCACATCGTTGAGGCAGCGTTGGTTGCGGTCAAGGATCCGAAGAACCACCGCTACACCCCGGCAGCTGGTTTGCCCGAGCTGCGCCAGGCCATTGCAGATAAGACCAAGCGTGACAGCGGCTGGGCAGTAGACCCCAGCCAGGTCATCGTCACCAACGGTGGCAAGCAGGCTGTGTACCAAGCCTTTGCAACCCTGGTTGATCTCGGTGACGAAGTTCTCGTTCCCACCCCTTACTGGACCACCTACCCCGAAGCCATCAAGCTTGCTGGCGGCGTGCAGGTTGATGTCTTTGCTGGTGCAGACCAGGAATACAAGGTCACCGTGGAGCAGCTGGAAGCTGCCCGCACCGACAAGACCAAGCTCCTGCTGTTCGTTTCTCCTTCTAACCCCACCGGTGCTGTGTACTCCGTTGAGGAAACAAAGGCCATCGGTGAATGGGCAGAGAAGCACGGTCTGTGGATCATCGCAGACGAGATTTATCAGAACCTCACCTATGACGGAGTGAAGGCCATCTCTATCGTGGATGCTGTTCCTGCTCTGCAGGACCGCACCATCTTGGTCAACGGTGTTGCCAAGAGCTATGCCATGACCGGTTGGCGTCTGGGCTGGATGGTCGGCCCTGCCGATGCCATCAAGGCCGCTGCCAACCTGCAGTCACACCTGACGTCGAACGTCTCCAACATTTCTCAGCGTGCTGCGCTGGCAGCACTAACTGGTCCTCAGGAACCCGTTGAAGAAATGCGTCTGGCCTTCGACCGTCGTCGCAAGCTCATTGTTTCTGAACTGCGCAAGATTCCTGGCTTCGATGTTCCTATGCCTGAAGGTGCGTTCTACGCTTACTGCGACGTGACGGCACTGCTAAACAAGAAGTGGGATGGCGTCACTCCCACCAACACTCTTGAGCTGGCAGACCTGATCCTTGAAAAGGCAGAAGTTGCTGCTGTTCCTGGTGAGGCGTTCGGCCCCAGCGGTTACTTGCGCTTTAGCTATGCACTCGGCGATGGTCCCCTGCTTGAGGGTATTCAGCGCCTGCAGAAGCTCTTCGGCACGAAGTAGAACTTAGAGGCCGAGTTCGGCCATTCTGGCCTGGATCAGGTCAGTAATGAGTGCGCCGTCCACGTCCCAGTCCACGGGCACTTTGAAGAGACCCTTGGTTGTTTCGTAGGGGGCGAGACGTTCTGCAAAGTTCGTCATTGCCGCTTCGCTCCACGGAGCAAGTGACAGGTGGTTCTTGGCCGCCGACATGCCAAAGACATATTGACCCGCGATCTGAATCTGGGGAGTGTTCCAGGCGAGCTTGACCGAAGACTCAGGAAAGTTTGTGGCGATCACGTCGAGCACACGTTGCAGGGTTGCCGCCTTGGTGTCATCCAGGCTGGCGAAGTATTCGTCGAGGTTCTCGAACTTGGCCACGGCTAGACCTCCACTCCAATCAGGTTGGGCTCGGGATACAAAATGATGCCGAAGTGCGACTGTACCATCGCTTGAACATACGTGGCTAGGCCGACTACTTCTGCGGCAGTAGCACCGCCACGGTTCGTAATGGCAAGGGTGTGCTTGGTCGAGATACCTGCTTTGGAGCCAGGAACGCTGTAGCCCTTCTTGACTCCTGCATTCTCAATCAGCCAGGCAGCTGACAGCTTGACCAAGTTGGGGCCAGCGGTGCTTGCTAATGGAGGTACTTCAGCACCCAGCGGAAGCACACGGTCTTGTTCGGTCTTCTGCACGGGGAAGCGAGGAGCGTCAGCCGGAAGGTGGCGAGCAAAGTTTTCGGTGACGATGGGGTTCATAAAGAATGACCCGGCACTGGCGGTGTCAGGATCCGCAGGATCCAACACCATGCCTTTGCTGGCCCGCAGTTTCAGAACTGTCTCACGCACCTTGGCGAGCGCGACCTGAGCACCCACCTCAACACCGAGCGCAGTTGCGAGCTGGGGGAAGGCAATAGGCGCAGAAAGACTGTCCCCATAGGAAGCGAGTGTGAGCTCAACCGTGAGCACCACGCCTTCCTTCCCTTGCTTGAACACCGAGTCGCGGTAACCGAGCTTGAGTTCAGAAGCAGGAATCCAGGAGATGTCTTGGGTGTAGCGGTCGAGGAATTCGACAGCGGTCAGAACAGAAGAAAGTTCTTGACCGTAGGCACCGATGTTCTGGATAGGTGCTGCACCAGTTGATCCAGGGATACCCGAGAGTGCTTCGATACCCGCGAGGCCTTCGGAGATACTCCAGAGAACAAGCGCATCCCAGTTCTCCCCCGCGGCAACACGAACCGTGCTGTGGTTGGGAGCTTTGGAGATGTCTTGCTGGCGCTCGATACCTGTCGTAACAACGTGAATGACGGTGCCATCAAAGCCTTCGTCCGCGACGATGGTGTTGGAGCCGCCACCCAGGATCAACCAGGGCTCATTCGAGTCCCAAGTGTCGACAGCAGCTTCGATGAGTTGCTCTCGTGTGGTAACCGTGATGAGTTCGCGCGCTGGACCGCCCACCTGCATGGTGGTCAGTGTCGACAGCGGAACAGAAGTCATGCTCTAGGCGAGGTTGACGCGGACCTGGGCTTTGCCCAGCACGGTCTCATCATTGAACTTGGCGGTCAGATCAATACGAGCAATCTTGGTCTCGTCTTCGAGGGCCCCCACGGTTGCCGTGATGGTGACATCAGCGCCGGTAGCACCGTCAACGAGGACAGGGCGGGTGAAGCGCACCTGGTAGTCCACGATGCGGGCAGGGTCGCCCACCCAGTTAGATACGGGCTGCACTGCCAAGCCCATGGTGAGCATGCCGTGAGCGAGAACACCGGGCAGGCCAACGTAGACCGCAACGTCATCGCGGTAGTGAATGGGGTTGAAGTCACCCGATGCCCCGGCATAACGCACCAGATTGTCACGGGTGAGGTGGAAGTTCTCTTCGGCGACAACGTCGCCCTTAGTCAGGGAGCTGTAATCAACCATGATTAGTCCTCATCTCCTCGAACGACCAGTGTGGAGATTGCGGTGACCACATGCTTGCCGTTGGCATCCACGATGTCGGAGTCTGCAGTGACCATGTTGTGGCCGCCGAGGCTCTTCACGCTGGAGACAGTGAGGGTTGCAGTCAGTTCGTCTCCGGCAACAATGGCGCGGGTGTAGGTGAAGCGCTGTTCACCGTGGACCACACGGGAGAAGTCGATGCCTGCATCTGGCTCTGCCAGCAGCTGAGCCAGGGTTGCCTCCTGCACGACCACCGGGAATGTGGTCGGAGCAACCAGGTCTGCGTGGCCAGCAGCGCGAGCTGCGTCCACATCCAGGTTGATGGGGTTGGTGGAGAGCACAGCGCGAGAGAACTCGCGAATCTTCTCGCGCCCAACAAGATACGGGGCGGTCGGAGGGAAGACACGACCTTGCAGTTCAGGATTTACAGCCACGGCACAATTCTAGGCGTGGCCTGACGGTGTTGAGCTTAAACAAAGAACCCCAGACCATCTTTGGCCTGGGGTTCTTCTGCAGCAGAGCTGCGAAGTTACTTTTTTACTGGCAGCTGTCGCACTGGAGCAGATCCATAGGATCTACGGGTACTGCGTAGCCACCAACGGTGTCGTTTGATTCGAATTCCATTATTGCCTCCATAAAAAACTTGCGAATCTCTTGCGAGATTCTGCCGCACCCCTGCGGTGAGTTATCACTATATAACGCGAATGACACCTGTGTCATTCCACTACATGTAGTGTTTGTGAGTTTTTTTGTAACCAGCTGTGAGTATGCCCAGAGAACCGCATATTTCCGCCATTTCCGCCGGGAAAAAACTTTTAATCCGCTGGGGTTTCGGCGTGTCGAGCAAGACCGATAGTGTGGTCTGAGCCTGCTGAAGGGCCCCAGTCGCACGACAGTCGTCGTGGCGGGCATTCAGCGGATGAACACAGAGTGGATGTCAGCGACATGACAACGCCCAACGGCAATCACATGCACACCGTCGATCTCGAAACCATGAAGCTTCGTGAGCAAGTATTTGAATACGCTCGCCGCCGCATGAACTACGACCCACCACCCCTGGATGGTCCAAAGACCATCTCCGAACTTCGAGCAGAAGTTCCTGCCACCGTGACCGAAGACGGCATGGGTGGCATCGAAGCACTGAGCCTGTTCGAGAACGTGCTGGCTGAAGCCACCATCTCGAACGACCACCCCAATTACCTCTCCTTCATTCCGTGTGCACCGACTGAGGCAGCAACGCTATTTGACCTCATCGTCTCTGCCTCGACCATCTATGGCGGATCGTGGATGGAGGGTGCCGGTGCGGTGTATGCCGAGAACCAGGTCCTCGAATGGCTAGCGAAAGAAGCAGGCATGCCCGAAGGCGCCGGCGGCGTCTTTGTTCAGGGTGGAACCCTGGGTAACCTCTCTGCTTTGGTTGCAGCACGCCACACGGCAAAGGAAGCCCTCCTAGCCGCTGGGAAGTCTTTGCCAGCTCGCTGGCGCTTCGCCTGTAGTTCTGAAGCCCACTCGTCACTGAAGGCCGCTGCGAGGGTGATGGACGTGGACATCGTCCCCGTCCCCGTCACTGCAGAAGGTCGTTTGACTGGTGACGCACTCGAAGAGACACTTGCTGGCGACTGGGACGGCATCTTTGCCGTCGTTGCCACCGGTGGAACCACCAACTTCGGCATCGTGGATGAACTCGAAGAAGTGGGAACGGTCACCAAGGCGCACAACGTTTGGTTCCACGTGGACGGTGCCTACGGCATCGCCGCGATGCTGGCACCGACCACTAAGCACCTCTTTGCAGGTGTGGCACTGGCTGACTCGTTCATTGTGGATCCTCACAAGTGGCTCTTTGCTCCCTTCGATGCGTGTGCACTGGTCTATCGCGACCCTGAACTGGGTCGTGTCACTCACACTCAGCACGCCGAGTATCTGGATGCACTGGAGAACCCTGAAGAGTGGAACCCCAGCGACTACGCCTACAACCTGACTCGTCGTCCACGTGGTCTTCCACTCTGGTTCTCTCTCGCCACCTACGGTGTTGCTGCCTACCGCGAAGCAATTGAGCAGAACATCCAGCTTGCCTACAAGATTGCTGACGAGATTCGTCGACGTCCGGATCTCGAACTGGTGCGTGACCCCCAACTCTCTGTTGTGGTCTTCATCAAGAAGGGCTGGAAGCTCGAGGACTACACCAAGTGGTCCAACAAGCTCCTGGCTGATGGCATCGGTTTTGTTGTTCCCAGCTCTCACAAGGGTGAGCCCAACACGCGCTTTGCCATTGTGAACCCTAGAACTAATTACGAATCTTTGGTCGAAATCCTCGACACGATGGTCTAACAAGGAATACGGTCAGTAGCGTGGCAAATTCTGCATTCCACATGCCAGCCGAATGGGCTGAGCATGAGCGCACCTGGATGGCGTGGCCGTCCTCCGGTTACACCCTCGGCGAGACCGAGGAACTAGCCAATGAAGCACGTCAGTGTTGGTCTGAAGTGGCCAACACCATCGTGCGTTTTGAGCCGGTCACCATCCTGGTTGACCCCAGTGCCGTGGACGAAGCCAAGAAGTGGCTCGACCCCGCAGTTGAGATTCTGGAAGCCGAACTCGATGATGCGTGGATGCGTGACATTGGTCCCACCTTCGTTCGTCATGACAAGGGCGCACTTGCCGGCGTGAACTGGATCTTCAACGGCTGGGGTGGACAGAAGTGGGCCAGCTGGGAAAATGACTCCCAAGCAGCAACAAAGATTCTGGACTCCATCGGAGTAACCCGCGTGGACTCCCCCTTGACCAATGAGGGTGGCGGCATCCATGTGAATGGATCCCGCACCGTCATGATCACGGAAACCGTGCAACTGGATCCAGGCCGCAACCCTGACTGGACCAAGGAACAGGTTGAAGCAGAGCTTCAGCGAACCCTCGGCATTGATCACGTGATCTGGATGCCTCGTGGCCTGACCCGCGACTACGACGAGTTCGGTACCCGCGGCCACATCGACATCGTGGCCTGCTTTGCCAATGAAGACACTGTGCTTTTCCACGATCAGAAGAACCAGGACCACCCTGACTACTGGATCAGCCAAGAAGTGCGCCGCGTGCTCAAGGGCGCCCGCGATGCCGACGGCAACAAGCTCAACGTCATCTCAGTCCCTGCTCCAGAAACTCTGCAGGACGACGAAGGTTGGGTCGACTACAGCTACATCAACCACTACGTCTGCAACGGCGCTGTGATTCTGTGTGCCTTTGATGACGCCCACGATGAGAAGGCTAAGAAGGTTCTTGCAAAGGCATATCCAGGACGAGAGATTGTCCTGGTGGACGCACGCCCTCTATTCGCCCGTGGCGGCGGTATTCACTGCATTACGCAGCAACAGCCCAAGGCGTAATTACTTCTCTTCTGCCTGGCCTCTGAGCACGTCTACCTGGTGCTCGGGCAGCTTGGCCATCTTGTCCATGGCCTGATATTCCTCGGACGAGGAATCAGGCCGACCCGTTTGTGAATATGAAGCGACGGGACGTCAATCTACATCAACACCAATGGCGTTTGTCCTTTGTCAAAACTAGACTTCCAACAAAGAGGAAGTGAGGTTCTAAATGCGATTAGACATTGATGGCCTTGGGGTGCAAACACATCTGACAATTTTGCAGAGCATAATTGGGCGGCTCTCCACTTTGGGTGGCGGGATAAAAATGCTAGCGGCAACTGTTGTGGGTATAGTTGCCGTGCTCGGAGACAGAGATTTGCGCAGCGCTTCTGCTCTTGGTGGCTTCGTGTTGGTTTTGTGGGGACTGGACGGATATTACTTAGCAAAAGAACGCTGGTTTCGTCGGGTGTATAGCCGATTTGTAAATGACTTACAGTCAAACAAAGTCCTCGCCCAAGATTTGTTTACGGTCGAAAAACCAGCTTTGAAGTCTGCCGAATTGGTGAAAGCGGCTTTTTCGCCTTCGATTTGGGTTTTCTATGTTGCCATCTTCATTCTTTCTTTTGTTACCGTCGTTACGCGGGACTGCCAATGACAAATATTCAAGGAAACGAATTCATCAATATGCGAAAAAGCGTTCAGCAGATTGCAGATGAAGGCCGAGACTCCCCGGGTCGTGTTCGCCGCAAGGTCTTTATTTCCTATCATGTGGCAGATGAAGAACAAGTCAGAACCTTTGTTTCGGAATACAAGGATTTTTTTCACTTTCGCTGCGTTGGAGTAACTGAAAAACACGACTTCGTGGACAGCAGCTCAGATGAATACATTAAGCGTCGCATCCGGGAGGATTACCTTCGCGATTCAACAGTGACAATCCTGATGGTGGGAAAGTGCACATGGAGTCGCCACTTTGTTGACTGGGAAATCTCTGCAACCTTGCGTAACGACTCGAGTAATAAACGGTCAGGTTTAGTCGGAATCGCCTTGCCAGAACTGAACGGTAAATGGAAATTGCCAGATCGTGCCCGCGCGAACTGGGAAAAAAATGATCCAGGCAAGTCTTACATGGTAGCAATCAACTACCCAAAGACAGTTAAAGTTCTTTTTGATGCTGTCGAAGCTGCCTATGATAAGCGGGATTCGGGCACTGTTCCAGTCGACAACTCTTTGCCATTGCCGAAATTCAATAAGCCCTGCAACGGATAATTCTGTCCTATTTTTTGAGAAGTTGGACCTCCTGCAACCATCTCCTTCCTGAAAGACAATTAGGGTTTGGAGCGCCTATAAACGCAAAGCATCTGGGTACATGAAAAGTTTCGATAAGGATTCTTAAACTCCTCTTGCGTTCTGCAAGAGGATAAGAGTTATCACAAAACTCATTTTTTCCATGTTCTGTTGACACGCTGTTCACTTCGTGTAAAAATTTCAAAAATGCTTTCAGCATAAAAAAACATTTCGGGGGAAATAATGAACAAGTTCATCAAAGTAACTGGGGCAATTGCACTTTCGATGGGGCTCACGTTTGGAGCTGGGCAGGCTGCACAGGCAATAACTGCCTACCCTGCCGGTGGAACCTGGCAATACGGAATCAACCAGCCATCAAGTACCTATTACGTTTACTCAAACTACCACCACCCTTCTGCTCTTCACCGCTCCACCGCGTGCAATATAAGTTCGTGTTCAAGGTCTGCTGACCGTGGTGCTGGAATTTGGTCCTACGCAAGCATCGTGGCTTCTGGCGCTTTCTTCGGCACTAACAACACCGCCTACTACTACAAATATTAAATAGGGTAAAAAGCGACGTTTACGAGTCCGACAAAAATGCCTAAATCCAAGCCGAAGGCGGGCTTAACCGAAATTGGGGTTAAGTATCTCTTCTTATTCGGCTCAATGTCGTTGTTTCTATTCCTTACGGCATGCTCGAGTTCTGTCGATGTTTCTAGACAGTCTGTAACCAACTTGGAATCTGGCATACCTAGTTTCTCTGGTCCGTGGGCGGAGGAATTCCGTACTCGATATTCTTTAGCGCCGACACCTGAGATTCAATCATTTCTAGCCGACGAACAAATTAGTGAAATAGAAATGCAGGCGGTTACTGAAAAATTCAGAAATTGCATGCAAGGAAATCAACTTACATTCACTAGTTTTGATGTTGGCGGAGGGTTCGATTTCGGTTTCCCAGAAACTATGGGCGCAAGCACAGCAAACGAAATTGCTGATAGGTGCTCTTCAACTTCTGGTGTGAATGCCATAATTCATCTTTATTATCAGTTGCGATCAAATCCAACTAATAAAGATCGAAGTGAAGAAATAGTGTCTTGCATTATTCGAGCAGGGATCGTTCCTTCGAATTTCAGTGTGAAAGATTACCGCACGTATCCCATTACAGAGCTGGCACTCGTAGATGAAGCCACTGCTGTAACCGCAGTTCAATTTTGCGAAGCAGATCCGAGCGGAACATTCGTTGGCTAAGAAACCGCAAGTCAATTACACAATTTACGCAATGGCCGGAATAACAGTTGCGATCCTTGGCGCCGTTATTGGCGCTCTGCTGTTTCCTGTCAATGCGCCCCTGTCACTACGAACGCCTACTCCTGAGCAAACTTACACATCCGAAATAGTAACTTTTGATGACCCACAAACTGTCCAGGTGTCTCTGAAAATCGGGGCAGATGTCCCATTGAGTTCATTACTCGGGGGGAGGCTCACTCGAAGTGACTGCATAGAAGGTGCAGCAATTTCCTCTGGAAGTTCACCCCTGTCGATTGATGGACAAGCCTTACTTGCTCTCGATACTTCTATGCCACTGTGGCGCAATCTTGTATTCGGCGACACTGGTCCAGATGTCATTGCTCTAAGACAGAGCCTTATCGCTTTAGGAATAGAGATTCCTAGTGAAGGCTCAGTCGATTCCAAGCTCATTGCATCGGTTTCAGCTTTACTCTCAGGATTTGAATCATCACGAACGCGTTTGACTGAAATTCCTTTTGAACGAATTGTATGGATTCCAGAACAAAATGTTTTGTTGAACAAATGTTTGCTTCATGTTGGAGAAATCATTGAGCCCGGATCAAATTTTGCTTCGATTCAAGGACAACTCTTGGCGGTCCACATAGTGGATTACCCGATCACTCCACTTTTGGGACTTCGATTTCTTGAAGTAATGGGCGTGCAGGTTGAATTAGATGAAAACAGTTCCTCTGTTAACGATGCCGCTCTTGAAGCAATCAGGAATTCACCGGAATACAAATCTGCCATCAGCGCGACAGATAAATTTGAAGCTGTCAGACCTGGCATCATCCGCTTGATTACTCCTCAGAAATTAACTGCGGTATCACCGGTCACTCTTTTTGGTATCGAGGAAAAAACAGCGTGCGTGAAATCAAATGCCTCAATTTATAAGGTCACCATCGTTGGATCGAAATTTGGGCAAACTTTCATCAATCCAGTTTCGGACAAAGAAGCTATTCCTAGAGTGCTCACTGTGCCCACCGGACAAGAATCATGCAAGTAATTGAGGGTGCGGTCAAATTGTCTGGATTGGGCCACCGGTTCACTGCAACGTCACATTGGCTCTATAGAAACATTGATCTATCAATAGCTTCGGGAGAAAGCTGTGCGATAACAGGTCCAAGCGGTAGTGGAAAAAGCACACTCCTGACAACGATTGCTGGCTGGGTTACTCCGACCGAGGGCCATATCGAAAAAAGTATTAGTGGCAACACACAATGGGTTTTTCAAAACCCCTTCGGGGTCCCCAAGCGATCGGCGATCGATCAGGTTGGCTTTCCCCTGATCGCACGAGGCGAGAGCCCTGAAGCTGCTGATTTAGTGTCCATTGAGCTCTGTGAGCTAGTGGGATTATCCGAGCTACGTGATGGTCGACCTTTCCATGCTTTATCCGGGGGTGAGGCTCAAAGACTCATGTTGGCTCGGGCGTTAGCTACAAATCCAGCAATGTTGCTCGTCGACGAACCCACTGCTCAGTTGGATCGCGCAAGTGCCAGATCAGTCAACAGCGCAATTTCCGCAATCAGTAAAACCGGAACAGTCGTCATTGTTGCTTCACATGATCCTGAAACTATTGCGGCGTGTAACCAGTTTCTTGATTTGGGCAAAAGGTCTCATCCAAAATGAAAAGACCCCTGCTTTCTATCGGGATAAGTCGTGAAATTAAAAGAAATCTTCTCTCTGGAACTTCCAAAACCGGCTTAATCTTCTCCTTGTTTACCTGCTTATTATCCGTCCTCGTAGTCCACGAAGTGCTAGTAATCGACAGCGTTCAAGTAGGAGCAGTTAATTATCAAGAATCTGGCGCAAATATCCGCTACGTCTCTGCTGAAGGAAGAATAGACGGAGCTGGCTGTGAATCTCTTTCACGTAATCTCGGTATCTCAAGCGCGGCAATACGAAAAATTGATTCGGGTCTTCGACCTACCGTCATGAGTTCAATTCCGATTGAAGAATATGTCGCAAGTACGGGAATTTTGGCGATACTCGATACCGCCCAATTCAAACCTCAAAACACAGCAAATGCTGGTGTATTGATGGGGAAGCCCGCATACGAATATCTCTTAGGTAACGGCAACAAGCTTTCGACAAGTCAGGGTGAGCTTAATATTTCAGGCGTGTATGAATATCCAGATGATGGAAGAAGAGGTGGATTCGGGTATGCAATCATTTCGCCCGAACTCGTCGACACGAAGCCCTACGACGAATGTTGGCTCATCTCTTGGCCAGAATCAATTGAGGCAAATTCACTTCTCAATACTGTTGTTATCCCAGACAGTGGGGCAGAAGATGTCATTCCACAAATTTCTCAACTAAACACCACATTAGGAAACTCGTTTGATGGGGAGAAATTATTCACTTCCCGAACGAGCAAATTCAACTACTTATTGGCACTCACAACAGGACTTGCTTTAGGTGCCAGTTCTATATGGCTCCGGCGACTTGAGTTTTCTTCCATGTTGCATTCAGGAATGCGAAACTCTCAATTAGTAGTGATGCAGATACTGGAACAATCTATTTGGGCAATTCCCGGAGCAATTGTGTCAGTCTCCATAGGATTTCTCATTTCGGGTAAATATTCCGATAACCTACACACAATTAATTTGGTAACAGCTCAAATTGTTGTTTTCGCTTTGATTGGCGTCTTTTCCGGAGTGATAATTACCGCACTGAATA
This sequence comes from Aurantimicrobium minutum, assembly GCF_029892845.1. Taxonomy (GTDB): domain Bacteria; phylum Actinomycetota; class Actinomycetes; order Actinomycetales; family Microbacteriaceae; genus Aurantimicrobium; species Aurantimicrobium minutum_B. The sequence goes on along the minus strand of NZ_JARXVT010000001.1, from coordinate 73,783 downwards.
TGAAAGAACGGTATCTCCTTAACTTCCTTAAGAAGCGAGAGTGATACTTCTCACATAGCGGCAAAAGGGAGCTCTGCTTAATAAAAGATGTTCGCCCGCGGCGGCGGCATTCACTGCATTACGCAGCAGCAGCCCAAGGTTTAGTACTCCGCATTTTCGACCCACAGCTTGAAAGTGTCAGTAGGGGCTGTAATACTTGAAATACATAGATTCGCTCCCCGAACTGCCTCCGTATGGTGTGCGTGCCGTTATCGGCTAGGGGGCGAATCGCTTTTAACGCGGAACACCAAAAACCCGAATATCAGATCGTGGGTCTCGTATTCGTGCGTTGAGGGCTCCCAGGTATTGGCCCGAATCGACCCGGTTTGAATCGTGTGAACATCGGATTGATCCAGCAACCATGTCAGCAAGTTGGATTAAGTGATCTCGATGTGAGTCGACAAAACTTACCTTGCGAATTATCCCGGCATCCTTAGCTTGTGACTCTCTGCGGAAGTACGCAATTGCTGCCTTTCGGTATTCCCTGCCACCGGAGCCATCAATTCTGATTGATGCATTCTGTATTGTCCCGCCAGAGTTACTCAACACGGACTGGATTGCAAAGTTGTAAAAGGATTTATGTTCTGTTTTCAAAAAGTCAGGATATATATCTTTTTTTGGCAACACGATGGCCCTGATAAAGAAGTTCTGTTTCGCAAGTCGAACCAGAAATTGCATTCTTATGTCTGCCCGAGTCTTTGAAAATTTAAACTCGTGAGAGGTATGCCAACCCAACTCACTGCGAATTTTTCGAATTTTGTCCGCCGCAAGCTCGGCAGAATCTGCGTCTGGAAATACACAGCAAGCGATAACTAATGAATCTGAAGAGCCTTCTCCAAGCCGAAACCCGGCATCGCCTGAATCATCAATAAACACATACACAGACGAATACTACGAAGAGCCACTGACGCTTCCAGAGGGTAACCAAAGAGATGAGCCAGCACTTAGTAGTTCTTCTCGGGCACGATAAACGTGCCACCCTCCAGTTCTTCTGTGATGACGATCTGACAGCTCAAGCGTGAGCTCGCTTGCCGGGGCGTGACAGTGCCATCGAGCATCTCGTCTTCGAAGTCCTGCATGGGAGTGCACCGCGAAGCGGTGCTGTCGTCGACAAGCACGTGACACGTCACGCACGCTATAGCCCCACCACACAGCCCGAACATTCCTGGCACAACGTTGCGAACGCCGGCGTCCATGACGGAATCACCGAGTTTGCCCTCAACTGAGTAAGTTTCTCCGTCGGGAGAAATGAAGTTGAGTTGAGGCATCAGGACTAGATGGTTGTGGCGTCAATCACAAAACGGAACTGCACATCACCGGCAACAACTCGGTCATAGGCCTCGTTGATGTAATCAGCCTTGATAACTTCTACGTCAGCAACGATGTTGTGCTTGCCACAGAAGTCCAGCATTTCCTGAGTCTCCACGGTGCCACCAATTTGCGAGCCAGCGATGGAGCGGCGACGCATCATGAGCTTAGGAAGTGAGAAGGGCTGGGTCATGTCGTTGACCGCACCCACGATGACATAGGTGCCATCCAGGGTGAGCAGGTCCAGATATGGGTTCATGTCGTGGTCGCCGGGAAGTGTCGAAATGATGAGGTCGAACTTCTGACGAGCACCCTTCATAGCTTCTGCGTCTGAAGTGACAAGTACCTCATCCGCACCGAGTGAGGTGCCAAGGGCTACCTTCTCTGGACTTGAGGTCAGAGCAACAGTGTGTGCACCGAGGGCGTGAGAGAACTTCACCGCCATGTGTCCCAGACCACCGATACCGACAACACCGACGGTCTTGCCTGGGCCTGCACCCCAGTGCTTCAAGGGCGAATACACAGTGATTCCAGCACACAACAGTGGAGCAACACCGGCAAGGTCAAGGCCTTCGGGGATCCGATAGACAAAGTTCTCGGTGGTCACGATTTCTTGGGCGTATCCACCCTGAGTGACTTGACCAGGAAGCTGTGGTTCTGCTTCACCATAGGTCAGGCGTGGACCAACGGGACCGGTGCAGTAGTTCTCGTCATTGTTGGCACAGTTGTCGCATTCACCACAGCTGTCCACGATGACGCCGACGCCGACGATGTCGCCGACCTTGTATTTGGTGACGGCAGAGCCAACCTCAAGAACGGTTCCCACAATCTCATGTCCAGGAACGAGAGGGTAGGGGCGGTCGCCCCATTCACCGCGAACAGTGTGAATGTCTGAGTGGCAAATCCCGGAGTGAGTAATCGCAATACGGACGTCGGTGTCCTCGGGTGTGCGACGAATAATGTCCATGGGTGCCATCTTGGCGCCTTCAGCGACAGCTCCAATTGCGCGAACGGTAGTAGTCATAGCCAAACCTTTCGATGTGTGCAGATTGTCCTGCAGAACTAGGGGCGAGTTAAGCCCACTTGGCTACGGTAGCCCATAACCTTCGATCTCATGCCAACTCCGCAGACACCAACGAGCTCGCCGCGCTTGTAGTAGCCATAGACGCAATCTCCGCCTGCTTCACCTTCCAGCAGCTGGATGTCGTCGGCCTGATCAATCAGGCCATACGCCAACAAGCTGACATCGAACTGGTCACTCCAGAACGAAGGAATGGGCGCAAAAGGCTTGGCTAGTTCTTCAGCGAATGCATCTGCATCGCCGGAAAGCTGGAGTGCAACTTCCTTACCCACCTTGCGGGCCATTTCGGTAGGAATGTTCCAGTGCTCGACGCGGCGCGAATAGTCGCAGAACTGAGGAATGGGGAAACGTGCCACGTCACCAACGACATAGACGTTCTCCCAGGGAGTCCCGTCCTTCTTAAGAACGCGCAGGTTGGCATCTGCTCCCACACCGCCGTCGAGATCGACGTCGTTGTCGTGGAGCAGTTCAAGATTCGGCTCAGAACCAATAGCCTCAATCAGCACCTGGGTATAGAGCTCAACGCCTGAGTCAAGAAGAACACTCTCCACTCGGTCACCACCAGTGACCTTGGTGATCGTCGAACCCATGAAGAAGTTGACACCCTGAGCCTCTTGTCGTGCCTGGATGTCACGCGCAAGCTCCAGGCCCAGTGGCCGGAGCAAGGGGACTGGCCCCTTGCCAATGACGGTGACATGCGCACCCAGTTTCTTGGCGGTTGCCGCAACTTCACAACCAATGAAACCAGCGCCGTAGACGACAACGCGGGTTCCTTCAGAAATCTCCGAGCGCAAAGCTATCGCGTCATCGAGAGATCGAATGACGTGAGCCCCCTGCTTTGGCATTCCCGGAAGATCAACGCGACGAGGACGAAGCCCCGTTGCAATAATCAGTGCTTCGTAGTGGTGTTCAACACCGAGATCATCAGTGACAATCTGGTTCTCCAGATCAACACGGTCTACTTTACGGCCCAGAATCCATTCCACATCGGCAACAGCGTCACCGAGGGGGAATGCAACAGCTTCGTGATTCACGTCGGCTGCGAGCACTTCTTTGGAGAGCGGTGGGCGGTTATAGGGAGGGTGTTCCTCCTCACCAATGGCCACAATGGGCCCGGCATAACCGCTTCGTCGCAGCGACTCTGCTGTGCGAAGACCGCCCATTGAAGCGCCAATAATTACTACTGGGCGCGTCATAGGTTTTCCTTAGTCAACAATAAAGATGGCTTGCATGGGGCAGACATCGATTGCTGCCTGGACGTTGTCGCGCTCGCTGTCCTCAGCGGTTGCGTGATATTCCAGCTTGTCATCGTCATTGAGTCTGAAAACGTTGGGTGCCTCAAAGACACACTGGCCATAGTGCTGGCACTTTTCCATGTCAACATTGATCTTGATCATTATTCTTTTTCCTCCACAGTGGATGGGTATAGATCTTTGGATGGGGTGCGAATTCCGCGGAATTCCCAGTCACCACCCATGGCGGTCGAGACAACCTCTTCACTCTCGGTGGGCTGTGCGCCCACGTCGGTGCGAATGGGGGTTGGTCCGACAACGATGTGGTTGGTCAGACGACCAAGGCCCTCGACCTCAACCTCGACGATGTCGCCGGGCTGAACGGGACGAGAGAATGCAGGAGTTCCAGAGAACAACATGTCTCCAGGAACCAACGTGATGGTGCGGGCAATATCTGCAACCAGATAGTGCATGTCCCATTCCATGTTGTCGGTGTTGTCTTCTTGCTTGACTTCACCGTTGACATAGGTGCGGATCATCTTGTTGCGGAAGTCCCAGTCGGTGACCATTCCTGGACCCACGGGGGCCAAGGTGTCCGAACCCTTCACGCGGAGCATGGAGCCGGCGTCAGTGTCGCGGAAGTCGTGCAGGCCATAGTCATTACCCACGGTGTAACCGGCGATGTAGTCGCCGGCTTCCTCGGGGGAAATGTTGCGGCAGGTCTTGCCAATGATGATGACAATCTCACCCTCATAGTTCAACCACTTGCAACCCTCGGGGCGCACAACAGCACCCTTGTGGCTGTTGATCGCCGTGATGGGCTTGTGAAAGTAGGTGGGAGCGTCAGGGAGCTTGGTCATGAACTCCTTGGTGCGGCTGTCGTAGTTCAGGTGAACAGCGATGATCTTGGTGGGCTCCGAAGGGGGCAGGTGCTGCGCATCTTCGATAGCCACGCGACGACCGTCAGCGGCAACAAGGAACTCTCCGTCGCGCACGGTTTGCACCGCAACGCCATCAAGCAGGATTCGACGATATTCAGTCACGAGAGAGAACCATGTCCTTTGGAAGTGGGAAGCCGCCTTCTGGCTTCGGGAAGTAAATGTGAACCTGGCCAGTGCCGACCGAGTTCTCGTAGTCAGAGTACATCTCGCCCTTGGAGGTGTTGGCCTCCTCGCCGAGAGCGCCAGCCATGGTGAGGTAGTGGCTGAAGTTGGCCTCTGGCTTGAACTTCATGAACTCTGGCATGGTGTCGAGCACGCGAGCGTGGTCGCCTGCCTTGAACCATTCAATGCGCTCTTCATCAGCCGCACGAGCTTCAGGAGAGAAGATGTGGCTGGGGTCGCTGGCCTCGTGCTTACGCAGGTCGCGCAGCTTGTAGAAGGTGTGTGAAAGAGCACCGGAAGCAAGCAGCAGAACCTTGCGGTCCGAGTCACGAATGGCTTCACCGAGGGCACGACCTGCACGCAGGAAGTCTTCAGTGGTTGCGGTCTGGCACACAGACATGGATACCCAGCGCTTGTCCAAGCCCTTACCCAAGTAGTCCCACAGGTTCACTGTTGCGTAGAAGATGGGGAGGTAGGGGTCGGAAATAGGTGTGATCCAGGTTCCGTTCTTCTCGTCATAGTTCGCGAGTGAGTTTGCAAACTCAGGGTCACCCTTGAATGAGTAAGGAATCTGAGACATGCCACGAGGAAGTTCTTCCGCGGTGTACTTGCCTTCACGGTGGTCCTGAGCAGAAACAACAAACTCCACGGTGGTAGCCCAGTGGGAGTCGAGCACAACAACGGTGTCGTAGTCGAGTGTCTCCATGACGTCCTTACGGAGCTTCTGCAAACCGGGGACGAGAGAGATTTCTTTACCGTCATTGAGCTCGTAACGAGTCTCTTTGGGGAGCATGATCGTGGGTACGTGCGCAAGGATTGCTGCGCCTACTACTTCGCCCATGGTTTATTCCTTCCATCCATTTGGTGAAACTACGGTGTTCTTGACATCTGCATAAAAGTCGAAGGACCAGGTGCCGCCATCACGGCCAATACCTGACTTCTTCGATCCTCCGAAGGGGGCGCGAAGGTCACGCACAAAGAAGCAGTTGACCCAGATGGTGCCAGCAACCAGCTGCGAGGTGACCTTGTTGGCACGTTCCTTGTTGCCAGAGACAACCACAGCCGCCAGACCAAACTCGGTGCCGTTGGCACGTTCGACAACTTCTTCGTCCGACTTGAAAGTCATCATGCACAGAACGGGCCCGAAAATTTCACTCGAGACAATCTCGGAGCCTTCGGTGGGGTTCTTCACCAGGGTGGGACGGAAAAAGAGGCCACCTAAGTCTGAGTTGGGCTCACCGCCCCAGACAATCTCTTGACCTTCAGCCTTGGCGCGGTCCACGAATCCCTTGACGCGGTCGAAGTGCACCTGGTGAATCTGGGGACCGATGTCGGTGGTCTCATCGCGAGGGTCACCCTGCTTGAGAGCAGCAGCCTTCTCGGCGAACTTGGCAGCAAACGCATCTGCGATGTTTTCGTGCACAAAGATACGAGTTCCGGAGAGGCAGACCTGGCCGGCGTTGTCGTATTGCTCCACAGCAATTTCGGCAGCGAGATCGAGGTCTGCATCCTCGAGCACAATCATGGGGCTCTTGCCACCGAGCTCGAAAGAGCAGGGGGTGAGGTTGTCTGCCGCTGCGCGGGCAATCACCTTGGCGGTGGGCACCGAACCGGTGAAGGAGATGCGGTTGATGTCGGTGTGAGCGACAAGGGCAGAACCGATTTCCTTGCCATAACCCTGCACCACATTGAAGACGCCGTCAGGAATACCCGCCTGCTTGGTCAGGTCTGCAAAGAAGGAGGCACTGAGCGGAGTCCACTCAGCGGGCTTCAGAATGACGGTGTCACCAGCGGCGAGCGCGGGACCAATCTTCCACGTGGCCAGCATGAGAGGTGCGTTCCAGGGGGTGATCAGAACAGCAACACCAGAGGGGTCCCAGCTGACGTTGTTGGTGTGGCCACGAGTTTCGAACGCGTCGTGGTGAAGTTCGTTGATGGCCCAGTCTGCAAAGAAGCGGATGTTCATCGCCACGCGAGGCATCACGCCGCGACGGTGTGATCGCAGCAGTGAACCGTTGTCCATGGTCTCGAGCTGAGACAGGGTTTCGTTGTTCTCTTCGATCAGGTCTGCAAGCTTGTGGAGCAGAACACCACGGCCCTTGGGTCCTAGCGCTGCCCAGGCAGGAAAAGCTGCGCGAGCAGCGGCTACCGCTGCGTCTGCTTCTGCCTGTCCACCGCGGGAAATCTCGCCGAGGAAGGTGCCGTCAATAGGTGAGGTGTTGGTGAATGTCTCTGCAGAGGAGACGCGTGTGCCGCCAATGTAGTGGCGGGTGTCAATCTCGGCACCGGCGACGCTAATTGTGCTCATGGGGCAGGTCCTCACATCTTTGTGTAGAAGTAATCATTCGTATACTAACGATTATTACTAGGATATAAAAGTCACACAAGATAAATATCTCTATTTATTTGGAAGGCACTTTATGTCTCGCCCTCGCATCGCCATTCTGGCCCGATTCGCTGAGAACACTTCTGCCACGCGCTATGCAGCAGTTATCACTGCTCGCCGCCTTGCTGAAGGCGTCTGGGCAGCCGGTGGCGAACCTCTCACCTTCCTGCCCGTAGCAGGCAGCAATTGGGCTGAGCGACTCGAAGGGATCGACGGGGTTCTGATGCCCGGCGGTGCTGACGTTAACCCCCAAAGCTATGGCCAGGACGTGGAATCCGACCACGTCTACGACGTGGACGATCTCGCCGATGAGGTCGACATCTCCCTCGTGAACTATGCCCTCGGCACGGGAATGCCTGTGCTCACCATCTGCCGAGGAACACAGATCACCAACGTGGCCAGGGGTGGAACACTCGTTCAACACATGGACGAACCCCACCAGCACTATGTGGCGCCCGTCACCATTGAGAAGTATCACTCCGAGATGGGTCTGAGCTCAGCGACTGTTGAGGCTTCCTGCTATCACCACCAGGTCATTGACGCTCTGGGCGAGGGACTTGAGGTCATTGCTCGATCAGCTCAGGGCGATGTGGAAGCCATCAAGATTGATGCTGCCGGTTGGGCCTTTGGCGTGCAGTGGCACCCAGAGGACAATTACGACACCAATAAGCCTCAGGCAGAGCTCTTTGAGGGCTTCGTGAGCGAAGCAGCGAAATTCAGCGCGAAGCGCTAGCTACTTGGCTTGATCCTGCGTGTAGTTGGTGAGCAAGCGCAGCATGTCTGCGAAGTTGGCACGATCCGCCGCAGGGATGAGTGACGAGATTTCGATTTCCTGACGGTTGAAGGCTGGGAACAGGGTCTCCATAAGTTTGTGACCCTTTTCGGTGAGGTTCACCAAGACCAGACGACCATCCGCATCACTGCGTGATCGCTCAGCAAGACCCATTTTCTCGAGGGTCTTGAGAACACCGGTCAACGTGGCCTTGGAAATACCACTCTCTTCGGCAATGTCACGGGTCTCAGCAGGTTCCCAAATCCAGGTGACCCACATCACAACAAAGGCAGTCCAGCTCAAACCGCTCTCAGCGAGCACGTTGCGCTCGAAGTGGTTACGCACGGCACTGGCAGCTCGGAAGAGGTTCGAGGTCACAGCCATTGCTTCGAAATCGAGCGTCATGTGGCTGAGTCGACTCGTGATCTGAGACTCAGTCTCAGCCAGGGTGTGACTGCCTGCCATGATTTCTCTTTTCTTCGAACGTTCCACAAGTTTATGCCAGCACATGCGACTTCTGAGGGAAGAACTTGACTTACCTCTAGGTAATGGGGTTATCCTGAGATTATTCGTATCCGAACAATCTCGATGAGGAGACTTCGATGAAGCCATCGTCGCCCTACAACCTGGCCGATTTAGACCTGTTCCAGAATGGTGCCCCATGGGCGGCTTTCGAAGAGATCCGCACCAACACCCCCGCGCACTTCAGTGACGAAGGCGCAGATGGCAGTGGCTTCTGGTCGGCGACTCGGTACCACGACATTGTGAAGGTTCTTCGCGACTCGGAGACGTTCACCAGCGAACGCTTCACCAACCTCGAAGAGGTCACGCCCGAACAAGAGGACGCCAGACGTTCACTTCTCGAAACCGATGGTGCACGTCACCGCGCCATGCGTCGACTGATCCAGTTTGAATTCACTCCTGCTGCCGTCGCCCGCTATGAGAACTTTCTCCGCGGCCTCACCGCCAGCACTCTCGACAACGCATTCGCCAAGGGTGAGTTCGACTTTGTTGAAGACGTCGCAGCTGACTTCCCCATCCGCGTGCTCGCCAAGATCCTGGATGTGCCCGACTCCGACACTGGTCAGCTCATTGACTGGGGTAACCGCATGGTCGGCTTCTCAGACCCCGAGCACGCTGACGTCCTCATCAACTCCGAAGAATCAGAGAAGTACAAGAACCTTCCCTTCCGCTCCCCTGCGGCTCTTGAAGTATTCGAATACGGTGACGAACTTCGTCGCCAGCGTCTGGGCAAGAACGGTACAGACTTGGTTTCCGTCCTAGTCAACACTGCGCCATCGGATGGAATCCCGCTGTCAGACCGTGACTTCCACACCAACTTCCTGCTCCTGGTTGTGGCTGGCAACGAGACCACGCGTCACACCATCACTCACACCATGAACAACCTCATCAACAACCCTGACCAGCTGGCTCTCCTTCAGGAGAACCCTGAGCTCATCCCCTGGGCTGTTGAAGAGTTCCTGCGTTACGCAAGCCCCGTTTACCACTTCCGTCGCACCGCGACCAAGGACGTGGACTTCAACGGTTCCATGATCAAGAAGGGCGAGAAGATGGTCGCCTGGTTTGCCTCTGGCAACCGCGACGAGAACATCTTCTTGGACCCCAACAAGATGGATGTCACGCGTAACCCCAATGAACACGTGACCTTCGGTCGCGGTGGTCCCCACATGTGCTTGGGTAACTCACTGGCTCGTATCGAGCTGCGTGTGATGTTCGAAGACCTCATCAACCGCGTGGACAAGGTTGAGCGCACCGGAGAAGTTGACTTCCTGCGTTCAAACTTCGTTCACGGCATCAAGCGCATGCCCGTCAAGGTCACCACGCGCTAAATCACTTAAGCCATGAGGGACGTCTCACCCTCATCTGGCCTCCACTAGCTGTGCTCCCACATCGTGGGAGCACAGCTTAATTTCCTCTAGACAAACTGGAACACTGACTTAGGCTGGTGCTTATGACTGCTCCCCGCGTTCTCGTGATTGTTCACGACGTCGATGACAACCTCAACGAATTTGCTGTCCCCATGGCAGAAGCGGGCGTTTACCTCGAAACGTGGGATGCCGCCAAAGACTTTGATTCACGACCACCTCTTGATGAGCTGTCCAAATACTCTGGGATTATTTCTCTCGGAGCCCACAACGGAATTTTGGACGAAGACACCACTGAGTGGATGCCTTACGAGCGCAAGATTGTCGAATACGCACTGGAGACCGAGACTCCGTTCTTTGGGCTTTGCTTCGGCTCTCAGATTCTTGCTGCAGTCGCTGGGGCAGATTTCAAACCATCTCCTGTTCCCGAACTGGGCTGGACAGAGGTAGAGATGAAACCCGAAGCCAAAGAAGATCCTGTCTTCTCGCAGATCAGCTCCGGGCTCAAAGGTTTCCACTTCCACTACGACAGCTATGAGCTGCCCGAGTCAGCGACTCTCCTCGGGGAGACCAACGGCATCATTGAGGCGTATCGAGTGGGCTCAGCAGCATGGGCTACTCAGTTCCACCTCGAGGTAGGACTGAATCAGCAACTCGCGTGGCTCACGACCTACCGCAAGTACTTTGAAAAGGAAGGTATCGATGTGGAGGAGCAGATGCGCCTTAGCCACGAGAACTTCCTGGAGTATCGCCGACAGGCACATGTCACTGCTACTGCGTTTGCAGAGCAAGTAAAAGCATTCGCGGCTAAATAAGTCCGGCGATGCCTTTGAGATAGGCATCAACGAGGGCATAGGTGCGCTGTTCTGCTGCCGGATCTTCCGCGCGGGTTTGAGCCATCATGATCTCTGGATCTAGCCCGGCTTCTCGGACTTTTCCAGCTCCGCCCCAGTCCAGCCAGCCCTTGAGACCTGGTGCCTCTAACTCGGGATGGAATTGGACACCCAAGGTTTTGTTGATGGTGAAAGCTTGGGGAGCAGCTGGATTGCGCGCAATCTCAACAGCTCCCGGTGGGACAGTGAACCGGTCGTAGTGAAATTGGAACCAAGGACCGTTGGGGACCAACTCTGGTCGATCGCTCCAGATTGTGGTCCATCCAATTTCGAACTGAGGAGCACGGCCCACGGTTCCACCCATGGCGCGGGCAATGAGCTGACCGCCGAAACAGATCCCCAAAACGGGCTTGCCTGCTGAGACAGCACTCTTTACAAGCTCGAGTTCTGGCTCTAGCCAATTACCAATGCAATCGTTATCCCAGGCACCCCAGGGAGCACCGAGAGGAACGATGAGATCGAAGTCATCAAAGTTGGGAAACTCAACCGTGATGTTGGGGGTTGAGAACTTGTCTTCAGGAACAACAAGGAACTCAGTGATATCGAAGCCATGGTGTTCGAGTCTGCGACCGACGGGTCCAGTGGGGCTGACGTGGTCGTGCTGAATAACGAGGGCTTTCATGGAAGAGCTCCTTGGATACAGAATGAATACACATAAGAATATGTGCTTCATATTTTGTAGTTGACTAGCAAATCGGTACTATTCGTTAGTACCCTAACGATAGCGTTATGACACCACACTTGCCACAAAGGAGTTGCAATGGTTAACGATCTAACCAAGCTTCGAGATGACCTCGGAGAGCGCGGCATCGACGTTCTGCGCGTCATGTTCTCGGACGTTCTCGGTATTCCTCGTTCCAAGGACATCTTGGTTAGTCAGCTCGATAAGGCATGCCACAACGGCCCCGCTTTCAGCCAGGGCGTGTGGACAACCACCACCGGTGGCGAGTTCCACGAGGCCAATGGAATTGCCAGCGACGGCCTCCAGGACTTCATCACACAGATTGTCCCCGGCACCATTTCTCCTTTGGCCTGGGAGCCCGGTGTTGCGTATGTCATAGGCGACGCCTTCAACCCAGATGGCAAGCCCAACATGATGTCTCCGCGCTCTGTGCTGCAGAAAGTCATCGAGAGTTACCACGCTCTCGGACTTCACCCTGTCGTTGGCCCCGAACTTGAGTTCTATATCGCCAACCAGGACGAGGAAGGCCGCTTCGTTCGCTCTCTTTCCCAAACTGGTCGCGTCTACATGACGGGAACCCTGGTCGACCCAGACGGCGACTTCCTGCACCTGATGCGCATGCTGGACAACCTGAACATTGGAGCCTTCGCAGGAAACCACGAGTTCAGCCCCAGCCAGTATGAAGTCAACCTGTGGCACAGCGAAGCTCTGGATGCAGCAGACCGCACCTTCTTCTTCAAGACCGCTGTCAAGGACATCATTGCCAAGCGCGGCAAGCACGCATCCTTCTTGGGAAAGCCTTGGAGCGACGAAGGTGGATCCGGTTTTCACCTGCACTTCTCGGTCACCGACGCAGATGGCATCAACAAGATGCACGACGGCCGCGGAAACCTCTCCCCTGCAGCCAAGATGTTGATTGCCGGAATCACCAAGCACGCCAACGCACTGACCGCATTCACCAACCCCACAGTGAACGCATTCAAGCGCCTGGGTCCTGACACTCTTGCTCCTTACCGTTCCAACTGGGGCTACGACAACCGTTCCTGCATGGTCCGCGTTCCACCCGAGCGCGGTCAGGGAACTCGCCTCGAGATCCGCGTGGGCGATGGCGCAGCCAACCCCTACCTCGTGATCGCAGCAATCCTTGCTGCCGGTCTTGACGGCATCGTGAATGAACTCGAGTGCCCACCAGATGCTGTGGGCATGGCCTACGACAACGAGGGGGCGGAGATTCTTCCTGAGACCTTCGCTGACGCTCTCGACGCTCTCGAGAAAGACGATGCTCTGCGTAACCAGATGTCAGAAGAGCTTGTCAACGTCTTCATGGTGCTCAAGCGTGACGAAATTGCTCGCTACGAGGCAACTGTTGAGGACCCCAGCACGCGCGACGTGACAGACTGGGAAATCACGGAGTACGCAGCCTCCTACTAAGAACCTCCACCTCCCAGCAGAGGTGAAGATACGAAAGAGCCCCGGTGGAATCCACCGGGGCTCTTCTCTTTTTTCAGAACTTAGATGCTGGGGTTTGATCCCAAGTCAGCTACGAGGGTTCCACCATTGAAGGTCGTGCCGACCTCGCGGAAGTAACCACCGAGGATTTTCTCCACGGGGAGGATCGAGCCAAGCTCGTCCCACTGTGAGTCACTCAAGGTGAGCTCTGCAGTTCCACCCCATGCCTGGCCGAGGTCAAGGTCAACGCCACCCATGGTGATGAGCTGGTCAAGGGAGTTACCACTACCTGGAGTGATGGAGGGAACCCAACGGTTGTGCAGCATCTTGTGGCCGTTGACGAAACCGTTGCTCTCGACTGGACCAGTGAGGGTCACCTTTGCAGAAGCGAGACGGTGGTCATACGCAGCAAGGCTGGCACCGAACTTGGCACCGGCTTCAAGCGTCGGGGTTGCCTTGCCGCGGTTATAGACGCGAGTGGCGTGCATCGAGCCCAGCTTCTTGGGGTAGCCCTGGAACCAGCCACGAGCCATCGCGAAGTCTTTGGTTACCCAGATCGCGACGCAGCGGCTGTAGGTGACGCCTTCGTACTTGCAGCGAACAACCACAAAGGTCTCCATGTACTGCGAGCGGTCAGGATCCAGAAGCTCTTCGAAGTCATCAGAGCAGGACTGCCAATCAGCCCAGATCAGAGCAACTGCTCCAGGCTCTTCGTCAGCAAGCTCCAGCTCGGGAGGAAGAATTGCACGGACGTTGGCAGGATCGGTCAAGTACTCGACGGTGAGTAGCGTGCCGGAGTAGTGCCAGGGCATTTCCGGGATGATGGCGCTCTTACCGGTTGGGGTCTTGGGCGCAAGAAAGCCTTTGAGTTCAGTCATAGGAACAGAATATACGGTCATTCGTATCCAAACAAACATATTTTTGAAACATAACGTTTATGCCAAAATGGCGCTTTCGGCTTGACGTAGACCTGATTTATTGCAAAAGTTAGGAAAATCGTTTCTATCCGAACGATTATTTATGAACTCAATGAGGAGATCCATGATGTCAACCGCGCAATCGGCTGAAGACACCTCCCTAAAGAAGGGACGTCTTGGCGTCCTGGGAATCGTCTTCTTCGTCGTCGCAGCTTCCGCGCCCCTCGTGGGCATGACAGGCGCTGTTCCTGTCGCCATGCTCGCCGGTAACGGCGCAGCCGCTCCTGGCGCCTACCTTGCCGTGGGCCTCGTCCTGCTCTTGTTCAGCGTTGGCTACACCGCAATGGCTCACAAGGTCACCAACACCGGTGCGTTCTTTGCTTACGTCGGACGTGGCTTGGGCATCAAGGCTGGTGTTGCTTCTGCATTCATCTCCATCGTGGGATACGTCACCATTCAGCTCGCCATCTATGGCTTCTTCGGTGCGATCCTCTCCGGCCAGATGGCTGCCCTTGGACTTGAACTTCCTTGGTATGTCTGGAGCATCATTGCCTGGGCTCTTGTCACCGCATTGTCACTGCTCAGTGTTGATGTCGGAGCCAAGGTTCTCGGAACCCTGATGATTCTGGAACTTCTTTCCCTCATCATCACTGCTGTTGCGATCCTCGCAAACGGTGGCCCTGAGGGCTGGAACATTGGTGCTTCTTTCGCTCCTGACCAGATCTTCGCTGGTGGTTTCGGTGGCGGCGCTGGTATTGCTATCGCCTTCGCGTTCGCTTCCTTCATTGGTTTCGAAGCAACTGCTATCTACGGTGAAGAATCCATCGACCCCAAGAAGACCGTTCGTCGCGCTACCTACTGGGCTATCGGAATCATCACTGCACTCTTCGCAGTTGTGTCTTTCGCCATGGTTACCGGTATGGGTGCAAACGCAATCTTCGACCAGGTCATCGAGCGTTCTTCTATCGAAGGTGTCCCACTGGCTGACCCCGCAGCTGTTCTGTTCTCACTGACAGACCAGTACGTCGGTGGCTGGATGGTTACCATCATGAGCTGGCTCGTTGTTTCGAGCCTCTTCGCTGGTCTGCTCGCATTCCAGAACGCAACCGCTCGTTACTTCTTCGCAATGGGTCGCGGTGGCATCTTGTCCGAGCGCTTCGCGCACGTGAACAAGGCAGGTGCTCCTCGTGCAGGTGTCATCCTCACCTCGATCATTGCTCTGGTTGTCATTGTGATCTTCGCCGTGGCTCAGCTTGACCCCGTACTCAACCTGTTCTTCTGGATGTCGGCCATCACCGCCATCTCGATCATCTTGGTTGAGATCTTGGTCAGCGTTGCCGTCATCGCGTACTTCGCAAAGAACAGTGGCGCTAACGTCTGGCAGGGCAAGATTGCTCCTGCTCTGGCAGCAATCGGCCTGATACTCGGTGAGTACCTGCTGATGAGCCGCTTCAACCTGCTGGCTGGAACTGTAGCTGACGGCGTGGACCCATCGCTTCCTGAAAGCGCATGGGCACTCAGCCCCCTCGGCTGGTTCCTCGTCCTGCTCCCCTTCATCGCTGGAATCATCGGCTTCATTGTCGCTGCAGTCCAGGGTAAGGAAAAGGCTGCACTGACCGAGGACATTCTGTCCTAATCAGTACACAAAACTGGGGCGCTCGTCTGCATAAGACGGGCGCCCCTTTTTTTGTTGCTGTGAAGAGTGTTACGCGGTTCGCGTGGGACCCAGGAGCAAAGGCTTACTGGTGTCCATGGTGAAGAAGTCATGACCCTTGTCATCGACGATGACGAAGGCAGGGAAGTTCTCCACCTCAATCTTGTAGACCGCTTCCATACCCAACTCGGGGTAGTCAATGATCTCCATCGAGCGAATGCTGTCCTGGGCCAAGCGAGCAGCAGGGCCGCCCACAGAACCGAGGTAGAAGCCACCGTAGGTGCCACAGGCCTTGGTCACCACAGAGGAGCGGTTGCCCTTCGCCAGCATGACCATCGAGCCACCGGCCTTCTGGAACTCGTCCACATAGCTGTCCATGCGGCCAGCGGTGGTGGGTCCGAAGGAACCAGTGGGAAGACCCTCAGGAGTCTTCGCGGGACCTGCGTAATAGATGGGGTGGTTCTTGGCGTAATCAGGGAGACCCTCACCGCGCTCGAGACGTTCACGCATACGAGCGTGCGCAATGTCGCGAGCCACAATCATGGTTCCGGTCAGCATCACACGAGTACCAATAGAGCAGGCAGAGAGTTCCTTGAGGATCTCTTCCATGGGCTGGTTCAAGTTGATGGGAACACCAGGGGATGCTTCCTCGATCTGCTCAAGACCAGTTTCTGGAATGAAGCGAGCGGGGTCGTGTTCGAGCTCTTCAATGAAGACACCCTCAGAGTTGATGGTGGCGAGGATCTGGCGGTCTGCCGAGCAGGAGACAGCAATCGCAATTGGCAACGAAGCACCGTGGCGAGGCAGACGAACAACACGAACATCGTGGCAGAAGTACTTACCGCCGAACTGCGCACCAAAACCGATGGTTTTGGTCAGTTCGAAGACCTTCTTCTCAAACTCAAGGTCGCGGAAACCCTGACCTTCCTTGCCACCTTCGGTGGGCAGAGAGTCGAGGTAGTGGGTGGAAGCCAGCTTGGCGGTCTTCACCGCGTAGTCAGCCGAGGTTCCACCGATGGTGATAGCCAAGTGATACGGAGGACATGCTGCAGTTCCCAGGCTTGCGATCTTCTCGCGCAGGAACTCGAGCAGACGCTGTTCTTCCAGAACAGCCTTGGTCTCTTGGTAGAGGAAGGTCTTGTTGGCGCTACCGCCACCCTTAGCCATGAACAAGAACTCATAGCCGTCGCCCTTGGTCAGCGAGATGTCGACTTCAGCAGGCAGGTTGGTTCCGGTGTTGACCTCTTCCCACATCGAGGTGGGAGACATCTGCGAGTAACGCAGGTTGAGGTCGTGATACGCCTTGGCAATACCGTTGGTGATGTATTCCGCATCGCGACCATCGGTCAAGATGCGGTGACCACGCTTAGCCATGACCAATGCAGTACCGGTGTCCTGACACATGGGCAGCACTCCACCGGAAGCAACGTTCGCGTTCTTGAGCAGATCAAGAGCAACGTACTTGTCATTGCCAGAAGCCTCAGGGTCATCAAGAATCTTGCGCAGCTGAGCAAGGTGGGCTGGGCGCAGGAAGTAGTTGATTTCCTTATAAGCGGTGTAGGCAAGGAGTTCAAGAGCTTCGGGAGAAACAGAGGTAAAGGTGTACTCACCGAGGGTGACCGATTCAACACCTTCGTCGCTGAGCAGAGTCCTGTCGTAGTCAGAAGACTGACGGTGCAGGATCTGGTATTCGCCCTTGTTCATAATTGCCTGTTCTTTCTAGGGAAGTAATAAAAGTTTGCCCGTGGTTTTGCGCCCAGCCAAGTCGTCATGGGCCTGGGCAGCCTCTGCAAGAGGGTATGTCCCGCCGATGCGAACGTCGAGTTTGCCTGCAATAACGGCATCTGTGAGTTCAGTCCAGCGCCAATTGCGCTCTTCGGTAGTTAATAAGTAATTCCACAGTGTGGGTCGCGTAATAAACAGCGAACCACCTGAATTCAGGCGCTGCAGATCAAACTCAGGAACTGGTCCAGAAGCAGCACCAAAGAGAACCATGGTTCCGCGGATACCAAGCGACATCAAAGAGCGGTCAAAGGTGGCCTGACCCACGCCGTCATAGACCACATCAACACCACGGCCATTAGTCAGTTCGCGCACGCGAACATCAAAGCCGTCATACGAAAGAACTTCATCAGCACCAGCTGCTCGAGCTAGTTCTGCCTTGTGCTCGTCAGAAACAGTCGTGAACACCCGAGCACCGCGCATTTTTGCCAACTGAATCAACAGCAGGCCAACCCCACCAGCACCAGCGTGAATCAAGGCGGTGTGCTCAGGGCCCAACGAGAAGGTTGAGGTAGCGAGATAGTGAGCCGTCATTCCCTGCAGGGGAAGTGAGGCAGCAGTGAGGTCGTCCATTCCTTCAGGAATCAACAGTGCCATATCTGCAGGAACAAGTGCCAGCTCGGCATAGGTCGAGATGCCATCTGTGAATGCAATGCGCTGACCAACCTCCAGGTTGGTCACGCCCTCGCCGAGTGCTTCGATCACACCCATGCCCTCGTTGCCCAAGATGTGGGGAAGTGGGATGGAGTAGATGCCCTTGCGCTGGTAGATCTCAATGAAGTTCACACCGGTTGCACGCATACGAACCAACACCTGGCCAGGACCGGCAACAGGCGCCTCGACTTCGGTGAAGTTCAGGACGGAAGAGTCCCCGAACTCAGAAACGACAATGGCTTTGCTCATAGGTTCAAGTCTGGCACTGCCGAGGAGAATGAGCGTGCTCTAGTGCTTGTTCCCGAGGTCTTCAATGACCTCAAACAAGACATCCACGTCACTGAGCTCGGTGCGGAAGTTGGTGAAGCAGGGACGCAACCAGGTTTCGCCATTGATTACGGCTGGAGAAAGGAAGACGCGGCCATCTTTCTCAATGACAGAACACAACGCTGCGTTGTGCTCACTGATTTTCTGAGGGTCGGTCATGCCGTGTGGAATGTGCTGCAACGGAACAATAGAGAGCTGCGGGCGGTGGGGCAGAACGCGGAAAGACGCATTCACGCTGGCGCGTGAATAGGTTGCTTGAGCAAGCTCAATGTTCTTGGTGATAGCAGAGCGGAACTCTGACGCACCATGAGCTTTGAATCCCAGCCACAGCTTGAGGGCACGTAGTGGTCGTGAGTACTCGAGCGTCACATCAACGGGGTTGGGCTCTTCACCTTCGTGAGGCATATAGGCCTCGTTGTGACCAAAGGTTGCAGCCAAGGCCGCATAGTCCTTGACCAACACGATCGAGCAGGCCTTGGGAACAAAGAGCCACTTGTGGGCATCGATGGTGACCGAGTCAGCCAGTTCAATGCCGTCAAAGAGTTCCCGAGCAGTATCGGTGCCAGCAGCAGGAGCCCCATAGGCTCCGTCGACGTGCATCCAGATGTCGTAGGTCTTCGCAATACGCGCAATTTCACGGAGGGGATCAATTGCACCCGTCAGTGTGGTGCCCGCACTGGCGATGATGCACATCGGTTTCACACCAGCTGCGATATCAGCCTTGATCTGCTCCTCGAGAGCAGCAGGAACCATGCGGTGTTCATCATCGATACGAATGGAGCGCACGGCACGGGTGCCGAGGCCGAGAAGCTCCACTGCACGCTTATTTGAGTAGTGAGCTTCGCTGGAAACATATACCGCCATGGGCACGGTGTTGCCCATCTCTCTGGACTCAGGAACAGCGCGGTGTCGAGCTGCGGCGAGCGCAGTGATGTTGCTGACCGTTCCGCCTGAGGTAAACAAACCTCGTGCGTTGGGGAAGCCAATGAACTCCCCCAGCCACTTACTGGTCTGAACCTCAAGTGTGGACGCGGCCCGGGCATCTACAGCCAAGTTGATGTCATAGGACGCGGCGAGGAAGTCTGCAACGGCGCCGATTTCGAGGCCACTCGAGCCGATGTATGCCAAGAAGCGTGGTCGTGACTGTGCCAGTGACTGATCGAGAACATCTACTGCCTGACCCAATGCATCCGTGTGCTGCATGCCTTGTTCTGGCAGGGTCTCTGACAAGAGTGCCGCTGTGGTGGCAGTGAGTTCTGGCTCTGTTTCACGGGCTTTATCGAAACCTTCCCAGACCTGCGTCACGGTGTCGAAAGTTGCCTGAAGGACATCACGACGGTCATCGCCTAAGCGCAGGTTCTGGTTCATCTCTTTAGGATACAAATGGACTCCACGCTCAGCCAGCGACGACTGAGCGAGTGTGTCCCGCCTGCTAGACGTCCTCACGCCAATGTGGAATAACTGTGGTGCATTTTGAGTTGATACATTGAGACGTCAAGGCACAGGAGCACAGTGACAATTACCCAGCAGCAGAGCGGTCAGCTGAGCACATTCAGCAGCCTGCGTCGGGTGTACCCATTCGTGCAGGGTGCACTGCCTCTCCTCTTCGTGGGAATCTTTGTTTCTCTGGCTGCTGTAGCTACCGCACTGACGATTCCTTTCGCCCTGCGCTGGCTGGTTGACAACCCACTGAGCACCGGCGACGTGGCACAAATTGTGCCTGGCGTCGCCGTTATCTTCGGGCTCGGTATGGCCGAAGTCATCTTCATCTACCTGCGCCGCTGGATTACGTTGGCCCCCGGTGTTCACCTCGAAGGCAAGATGCGCAACGCCATCTATATCCACCTTCAGAAGCTTCCCGTCTCTTTCCATGACAAGTGGCAAAGTGGCCAGTTGCTCTCCCGTGCCATGGGAGACATCAGCACCGTGCGCAGATGGATTTCCTTCGCTCTGGTTCAACTCGTCACCAGCACCATCATGCTTGTGGCCGGCTTCACCCTGCTCTTTGCATTCAACGCAGTGCTGGGGGCAATCTTCCTGATCTGCTCATTGCCTTTGATCATCATCAGCCTGCGCTTCCAGCGCACCTTCACCACCCTGGCCAGAAACTCTCAAGACCAGCAGGGTGACCTGGCCACTGCCATTGAAGAGTCCGTTCACGGTATCCGTGTGCTGAAGTCTTTTGGTCGCGCTGGTGAAGCTCTCGAAGAATTCCTGGAGCAGGCCAACATACTGAGGGGCACGGAACTAGCCAAGGGCAAGGCCAATGGCCAGATGTGGTTCTGGATGCTCCTGATCCCCGACGTGGGATTCGCCATCACCTTGCTGATCGGCATCATCGAAGCTGAGCAAGGCATTGTTTCGGTGGGAACTCTCATTGCGTTCTTTGCCACGGCAGCACTGCTCAAGGGACCAATGCAATCCATTGCTCCCATGCTCTCCATTTCTATAGAGGCAGCGAGCTCACTCAACCGTTTCCACGAAGTGATGGACACCCCCATCGAGATCTTGGAAGTGCGGGATGCGAAAGATGTCCCCGCGGGTCCTGGTGAACTTGTCTTCGAGGATGTTCACTTCCGTTACGAAGACTCCCCCGCACATGTTCCTGACCTCATTGATGGGGTGAGCCTCACCATCAAACCAGGTGAAACCATGGCGCTGGTGGGTCTGACAGGTTGCGGCAAGACCAGCCTCACAGCTTTGACCACCAGATTGTTTGATGTCACCGGCGGTCGCATCTTGATTGACGGCGTGGACATCAGAGACGTCAACATTGAAAGCCTCCGCACTCGCGTTGCGATGGCCTTCGAAGATGCCACCTTGTTCTCGATCTCCGTTCGAGACAACGTCCTCCTCGGCCGTGAAGACCTGACGGACACTGAAAACCCTGTGCTCCTCGCAGAAGGCGAGGCCCTTCTGCAGGAATCCCTCAACATTGCCCAAGCAGACTTTGCCCGCAGCCTGCCCAAGGGCGTGGAAAGCAAGATTGGTGAAGAGGGACTGAGTCTTTCTGGCGGTCAGCGTCAACGCTTAGCTCTTGCTCGAGCCATCGCTGTCCAGCCCAGCATCCTGGTGCTGGATGACCCACTCTCAGCACTGGATGTCACCACCGAGGCAGCGGTGGAGAAAGCACTGCGTGAAGTACTCGGCACCACCACAGCGTTGATCGTGGCTCACCGACCCTCCACCGTGATGCTCGCAGACCGCGTGGCTCTCCTCCACGAAGGCAAGATCTTGGATGTGGGCACACACTCAGAGCTTCTCAAGCGCTGCCCCGAATACCGCAACGTGATTTCTTCCCTCGAGGAGGAAAAGCGATGACGATAGCTGGAGTTCGCGGAGTTACTGGTGAAGAACGTTCCGACTTCACCAAGCAGGAAGGAAAGCGTCTGCGCCAGCGCTCGCTTTCCTTGCTGAGATCCTTGCTGCACCCTGTTCGAGTGCGCCTGTATTGGACACTTTTGGTAGTTGTGGTGAGCACTGCTGCCCAAGTTGCCGGTCCCACACTGTTGGCACTGGGCATTGACCAAGGCCTGTCCCAGGTTGTGCAGAACCATAACTGGCTGCCTGCTCAATTGATTGTGAGTGCGTATGTGCTCACCGCCATAGTTAGCTCGACCATGATGGCTGTGTACATGCGCTCCTCTGCAGTGCTGAGCCAAACGGTTCTGATAGACCTGCGTGAACGTGTCTTCCAGCACACGCAAAACCTCAGCATGAGTTTCCACGAGAACTACACCTCAGGCCGGGTTATTGCGCGCCAGACCAGCGACATTGAAACCCTGCGCGAGCTCCTCGATGGCGGCATCAGCAACCTGTTCCGAGGGATCTTGCTCATGACGTTTACTGCTGGCGCCTTGATTGCGCT
Source organism: Aurantimicrobium minutum (assembly GCF_029892845.1). GTDB lineage: Bacteria > Actinomycetota > Actinomycetes > Actinomycetales > Microbacteriaceae > Aurantimicrobium > Aurantimicrobium minutum_B. The sequence goes on along the minus strand of NZ_JARXVT010000001.1, from coordinate 51,750 downwards.
AGATCCCTCCAGTGCACTGCCACTCGTGATTGCCTTGATCCCTGCCTTCTTCCTCACCCGATGGTTCTCCAACACTTCTAAGAAGCAGTTCCGTGAAGCCCGAACCTTTTCTGCCCGCTTGATCGTGCAGTTCGTGGAAACCATGACCGGCATTCGTGCCGTGAAGGCATTCCGTCGCGAAGAACGTAACGAGAAGAGCTACGCCCTCGCCGTGGACGACTACCGCGAAGCGAACCGTAAAGTCATTCGCCTCTTCGGCACCTATGACCCAGGCCTCAAAGTCATTGGCGTCTTTACACTGGCAGCAGTGTTGATCTTGGGTTCGTTCCGCGTGGCCAACGGCGCCATGGAAGTCGGTGTTCTCCTTGCCGCCGTTCTCTACACCCGCAGGTTCTTTGAACCCATGGAAGAACTAGCCATGTTCTATAACTCCTTCCAGAACGCATCCTCTGCGTTGGAGAAGGTCTCGGGCATGCTCGAAGAGAAGGCCACCGTTGTTGAGCCACTCAACCCGACTCCTCTGGTCCACCCCCACGGCAAGCTCGACTTCAACCAGGTGCGCTTTGGCTATAACGACGAGACAATCGTCTTGCCCAATCTCGATCTCCACATCCCTGCTGGACAGACCATCGCTCTGGTGGGAACCACCGGCGCTGGGAAGTCCACCCTGGCCAAGCTGGTGGCACGTTTCTATGACCCCACCCAGGGAACCGTCAGCCTCGACGACATAGACCTCCACAACCTCGCGAACACTGACCTGCGCCGTGCGATCGTCATGGTGACCCAAGAGTCGTATCTGTTCTCCGGTTCGGTCTCTGACAACATTGGCCTGGGCAAACCGGGGGCGACCCAAGAGGAGATTGAAGCTTCAGCGAAAGCTGTGGGCGCGCACGACTTCATCATGCGCTTGCCCGAAGGCTACGACACAGATGTGAACAAGCGTGGTGGTCGCTTGTCCGCAGGACAGCGTCAGCTTCTCTCGTTTGCACGTGCATTCATTGCAGACCCCACCGTGCTCATCCTGGATGAAGCAACGGCATCATTGGATATCCCCAGCGAGCGTTTGGTTCAAAAGGGTCTGCAAACCCTGCTTGCTGATCGCACGGCAATCATCATTGCTCACCGTCTTTCGACGGTGTCGATTGCAGACCGCGTGCTTGTCATGGAACACGGCGAGATCATCGAAGATGGCACACCAGAAGAACTCATTGCAGGCACCGGCAAGTTTGCCAGCCTGCATTCAGCCTGGAGAGACTCGCTAGCTTAGGGAAGCTTTTGAGTTGCCTCAGCAAAGAGAACTTTGCCTTTGAGGTCGCCAACTGGAATCTGCCAGATCACTTCACCGTCATAGAGGGCATAGGTCTCTTCGTTAGAAGAGAACACGGTGCCGATGATGAGTTCTGGAGCGTCCTCTGGGCTACCGGGCTGAACAGCCACGATGAGGTCATTGGGTGCAATAGCAGCACCCTTCTCGATGAGAACAGTGGTGCCCTGAGCGGAACCAGCTGAAGTCTTGATACCACCGTTAGGTGTTACGAACTCGAACTTGGCCAGCAAAATAAGGGCAAACACGATCACAACTGCTGCGATGACAGAAGCTAGCGTGATCCTCTTGGTGCGCGCTGAAGCTTCTGCGTATTTGGCACGAGCTGTTGCAGGAAGAGTCTTTAGCTTGGACATCAAAGAAGACTTTTCAGAGGAAGAAGTCTTGATGTTTGATTTCTTCTCTGCTGGCTCAGAAACAGCCATCACAGTCTTTTCCTGAGGAGCGAGTGCCAGCTTGATGCGGGCAACTCCGGACTTTCTCAATGTTGCAAGCGATGCTGCCGCTTTTGCGAAGAAGGCAGAAAGTGCTGCAATCGCTGGTTCAACGCGATTCTGGGCAGATGGCTTTGCCGGAGGAGTAACTTCCTCTTCAGCACCCTGAGTTGCCGGTGCATCAGCAGAGGGCTTGTTCTTGCGCCACTCTTCGAAGTTCTCTACTGCGTTGTTCTTACTAGCCATTGTTTAACCTTAATTGATGTTGTTTCGATGTAGACAGGATGTCCCTGCCCAAGAGTTTTAGAGGCTGTCCTCGCGACGACGCTTACGTAGGGTCATCATTCCTGCTCCCACCAGAAGCAGAGCAGCAATCATTTGCAGCACACCGCCAAATTCGCCCATACCGGTTCGCACCAGTCGCGCCACTGTAGCGACGACGTCTGTTTCGATCGTTGGTGTGTATGTCGATTCGACGTATTGTCCGAAGATGTCACGGATTTGATAAGGAATAGGAATTGCTGATCCAACAAAGTTGTTGACCGGAGTGAAGACAATCAGGTTGTATGCTCCTGATGCGGTCAGTGTCGACGCAAGGATCTGCTTGTTTCCACCCAGTCCCGCTGCAAGCACAACGCCATCGGCAGCTTCAACGGTATAGGTGCCATCACGGGTCACAACGGGAGAGGTTACCCAACCTCGGGTTTCATAGTCCCAAATCTTGAGGTAAGTGTTGTCGAAGACAACGCCGGTGGAAGGGTCATCATTCATGATGATGGCCTTTGACTGCGGCTGGTTGATTGCACCGCGAGTGACGTCTGGCGAAGCGGCGGGCTTGGGGAAGAACACCTTTGGGTAATAGGTCGTGGTTACCCAGCGACCGAACTCATCCTGCAGCTTGTAACTAATGGGGGTGATGTCAGCCTCAAGACCCATGTAAACGCCGTTCTCATAGACAGCGTGGAGACGAGAGTTTTGGTACGTGTTGCCATTCGCTACAAGATCCAGACGCAGTGTCTCAACAAGTGCATCCAAGTCTGGAGTGAATGTAATGGTGTCACCTTCGAAGCGGAAAGTACCTTCACCCGCAACAGGAACAGATGGACTGTTGACGGCCTGGTTAGTTGCAGGGTCAATGAGCTTCAAGGTTGAAGGAATCAATCGAGTACCAGTAGCAGCATCATTGCCCAAGACCTGTTGACGCTGAGGTGCATCTGCAGGACCACGAGAGTAATCAGGAGCAGCAACTGGGTTGGGGAAGTACACACGAGGAGTGTACGAGGCAGTCACAACACGACCGTTGACATCCCTGAGCTGATACATGATGGGAGGAACAGTGGCCTCGAGACCGATGACAGTAACACCGTCAGTGTCGAAGATTTCAATGAGTCGAGTGCGGTCAGCCAAGATGGTCTCAACAAAATCATCTGCTGGAGTGAAGGTGATCGTGTTACCTGAGAAGGTAAAGGTACCTTCACCTGCCAAGGTCACAGTGGGTTCAGCCAAGAGCTGCTGCGTAGTGGGGTGGCGTAGCTGCAGGGTTGATGGAACCAAGTTGGCACCCTGGACGTTGTCGTTCTCCAGCACATTCTTGGACTGTGGCGCATCTGCAGGACCACGCGAAGTGTCAGGTGAGACCACAGGTCCGTCAACGACCGTGGGTGAGTATGTTTCAGAAACGGTACGCCCCAGAGTGTCTGTCACGGTGTAGGTCACTGATGGTGCCACTCCTACGTAGTTGAACACGGGGGTAAAGATCACGAACCCTGGGTGCTGCGGATCCAGTGCGTAGCTACCCACGTTTGCCACAGTAACCACATTGTTTGCCACTGAGCAGTTCGTGGAAACGGTGCAGGTAAGCAGAATCGACGAAGGAACGAACGTGATGGCATTGCTTGACGTTGTGTCTCCTTCTAGGAGGTCCACAGTCTGAGGGTTGTTCTTAGTTCCAACCGAGGTTTCAGGATCTGCGGTGAGACCTGCAGGTGCTGTCACCGTGGGTGTGTAAGTTGTCGAAACTGACTGACCCATCGAGTCAGAGACCTGGTAGGTCACGGGAGTGGCAGTTCCTGAATAGTTCGTCACAGGTGTGAAAACGATGCTGGAACCAGAGATTGAGTAAGTACCTTCGTTTGCAATCGTCACTGGGGACGTTCCGAAGGTTCCAGTAGAGGGGTTGCGCAGCTTCAACGTGCTCGCAGAAAGTGGGGTGCCGGTCAGTGACTGATCGTTGGCCAAAACAGTCTGTGACTGTGGTTCGTTGAATGCTCCAGTTGAGGTATCTGGCGAAGCAGTGGGCAGCCCAACTACAGATGGGGTAATCACAGCAGAAACAATCTGGCCATCCGCGTCAGCGACCTGGTAGGTCACAGGCTCGGTAGCAACACCTGTGAAATCAGCGTCGGGGTTGAATGTGACAACACCAGTTGAAGGGTTCACGGTGTACACGCCATCAGCTGTTGTCAACGAGGTTGCATTACAGTTCGGGGCAACCTGGTTCGTTGAGCAGAGTTTCACCGTTGCAGGAACAAAAGCAGCGTTGGTCGACGTCGACTTCACATCATTAGCCAACACATCAATGACCTGGTTTACGTCATTGAGTCCGACAGCAGGAGTGTCATTGACTGCCGTTGGAGGCGTCTTCACAATTGGCGTGTAGGTCGATGACGCTTCTTGGCCGAACTGGTCTTCCACTGTGTATGGAAGTGCAGCAGGAGTACCGGTGAAGTTTGCTGTTGGGGTAAAGGTGATGACACCGGTTGCGGCAACTACATAAGTTCCCACGTTGGCAACAGTCACTGTGGTTGCCGAGCAGTTCGGTGCTGTCTCTGATCCAGTACATAGCTTCACGCTGGCAACGTTGAGGGTCACACCAGCAGCAGCGCTGTCGTTAGTGGTGAGGTTGATGGATTGCGGAGCACCCTTGAAACCAGAAGTGGTGTCAGGTGATGCTGTGGGACCTGCGGGCATCGCAACACTGGGGGTATAGGTAGTGGTTGCCAGCTGGCCAAGTGAGTCAGCAATCTGGTACGTCACTGGTGCTGCAGTTCCGACAAAGTCGGTGTTCGGCATGAACTGCACCTGGCCAGAAACGATGCTGTAGACACCATCAGCAAGAGTGACGGGTGTGGTCACAAATGCGCCAGCGCCAGAGTTAGCAGCTGGATCAAACAGCTTCACAGTAGAAGCAGCAATTGCAGTTCCTGTGCTGGAAGTGTCATTGGTGAAAACCGTCTTGAGCTGTGCAGTGTTGAGCGCACCAGAAGAGGTATCTGGTGATGCAACAGGACCTGCCGGTGGCGTAATCGTCGGAGTGTAGGTCGTTGAAGCTGAGGCGCCAAAGTTATCCGTGATTTGGTAGGTCACGGGAGCAGGAGTTCCCGCGTAGCCGTTCACAGGCGTGAAGACAATGTTGGATCCGGAGATGGAGTACGTACCAACATTGTTGATGGTGACAGGAGAAGTTCCGAAGGTATTGGTTGCAGGATCACGAAGCTTCAAAGTTGCGGTCACAAATGTTGTGCCAGCACCTGCGGTGTCGTTGGTGAGAACCGCCTTGGTCTGTGCCTGGTTGAACGGACCTGTCGTGGTGTCTGGTGTGACGGTGGGGAGTCCCACAACCGAAGGAGTAATGACGGCAGAAACTACTTGGCCATCAACATCTGAGACTTGGTAGCTCACGGGGACAGTCACGACCGTGTTCAAGGATGCAGCGGGATCGAACGTCACAACACCTGTTGAAGGATCAACGCTGTACACGCCGTCAACGGTGGTCAGAGTCGTTGCAGTACACAGCGGCGCAACCTGTGCAGGGTTCGTTGTGGGATCACAGAGTTTGACAGAAGTGGCATCAAAAGCTGCATTAGTTGAAGGCGACTTAATGTCATTGGTAAGTACCGCAATGACCTGGTTCACATCGTGAGCACCGGTTGCAGGGGTGTCATCGATGGCATCTGGCGGCGACTTCACGGTTGGCGTGTAAGTCGAAGCTGCTTCCTGACCGAACTGATCCTCAACCGTATATGGAAGTGCAGCTGGAGTGCCGGTGTAGGTAGGTGTCGGCGTGAAGGTCATGACACCAGTGTTTGAAACGGCGTAGGTTCCAACACCCGTAACAGTCACTGTTGTCGCAGTACACGCAGGTGCTGTTTCACCAGCTGCACAGAGCTTGACCGAAGCAACATTCAAATCAACATCAACACGTGAAGCCGAATCATTAGTCAACAAGTTCGTGGTCTGAACAACGTTGATGAAGTTAGAAGTGGTATCTGGCTGTGCAGTTGGACCAGCAGGCATTGGCACAGTAGGTGTGTATGTGGTGGTGTCTGTACGACCGAGCGAGTCAGCAATCTGATAGGTAATGGGATCCGCAGTGCCGACGTAGTCGTTGTTAGGCATGAACTGAATCTGACCAGAAACAATCGAGTACGTACCCTGTGGAACCGTCACTGGAGTGGTGACATAGGCACCAGCACCAGAGTTTGCGGCAGGGTCAAAGAGCTTGATCGTCGAAGCCTGAATTGCAGTACCCGTCAACGAATCATCGTTCGCAACAACGTTGAACGACTGAGCAACGTTGAAACCGCCTGTTGAGGTATCTGGATCTGCGTTAGGACCTGCAGGAGGCTGAACAGTGGGCGTGTAGGTCGCTGTGACCGACTGGTTCAGTGAGTCAGTGACTTGGTAGGTCACAGGGGTCGCGGTACCGGTGTAGTTCAACTCAGGGGTGAACTTGATCTGTCCTGAAACAATTGAGTACGTACCTTCACCTGCGATCACGACATCAGCAGTACTGAAAGTTCCGGTTGAAGGGTTGCGCAGCTTCAAGGTGTTTGAGTTGAGCGGGGTACCTGTGTTCGAGCTGTCATCAGCCATGACGTTCTCAGTCTGTGGTTGGTTGAACGCACCGGTAGAGGTGTCGTTCACCGCGACAGGCATACCAACAACGGAAGGTGTAATGACGGCAGATACAACTTGACCGTCAGTATCAGCCACCTGGTAGGAAACAGGTACTGCAACGACGCCAGCGAGACTGGAAACAGGATCAAAGGTGACAACACCGGTTGACGGGTTGACGGTGTAAGTACCGTCAGCGGTAGTCAGCGTGGTGAGGGTGCACAAAGGTGCAACCTGAACAGGGTTTGATGCTGGGTTACAGAGCTTGACTGTCGCAGGAGCGAAAGGTGCCTGTGTATCTGGCGACACAACATCATTCGCCAAAATGTCGATGACCTGGTTCACGTCCTGAGCACCTGTTGCTGGGGTGTCATTGATGGCATCAGGTGGGGAGATGACAGTTGGTGTGTAGGTCGTCGTTGCTGTTTGACCCAAAGAGTCAGCGATTTGGTAGGTAACCGCTGCTGCAGTTCCGGTGAAGCCAGCATCAGGTACGAAACGAATCTGACCAGAAACGATGCTGTACACGCCATCTGCCAAGGTCACAGGAGTCGTCACATACGTGCTGGTAGCTGTATCAAACAGTTTCACTGTGGAAGCTGAGATTGCAGTACCAGTGTTTGACGTGTCGTTGGTGACCACAGTCTTGAACTGAGGAACATCAATCCAGTCAGAGGTTGTGTCAGGAACAGCAGTAGGTCCGGCAGGCATGGCAACGGTTGGTGTGTAAGTTGCAGTGTCAGTGCGGCCGAGTGAATCAGCGATCTCGTAGGTCACTGGAGTAGCTGTACCGGTGAAGCCAAGTACTGGGGTAAACCTAATGTCGCCGTTGACGATCGAGTAGGTGCCCTGGTTCGGAACAACAACATCAGAGGTGGAACACACTGAGTTCACACAGAGCTTGAGGGTCGAGGCCTGGATGGCGGTTCCCGTGAGGGAAGTGTCATCGGCAACAGCGTTAGCAACCTGAGCAGTGTTGTAAGGACCGGTTGAGGTGTCATCCACAGCAGTTGGACCAGCAGGGGGCTGAACAGTTGGTGTGTAGGTCGCAGTAACGGACTGTCCCATAGAGTCAGTGACCTGGTAGGTAACTGGAGTAGCTGTGCCGGTGTAGTTCAGCTCAGGAGTGAACTTAATCTGGCCGTTGTCCAGCTTGTATGTACCCTGACCAGAAATTACAACATCAGCAGTACCGAAAGTTCCGGTTGAAGGGTTGCGCAGCTTCAAGGTGTTTGAGTTGAGCGGGGTTCCCGTGTTGGAGCTGTCATCAGCCAAGACATTCTCAGTCTGGGGCTGGTTGAATGCACCCGTTGAGGTGTCGTTCACCGCAACCGGTAGGCCGACAACAGAAGGTGTGATGACGGCGGTAACAACCTGGCCATCAGTGTCCGCAACCTGGTAGGTCACAGGCTCTGTAGCAACACCTGTGAAGTCAGAGTCAGGGTTGAAGGTGACAACACCGGTGGTGGGGTTCACGGTGTAAACACCATCAGCAGTGGTCAATGAAGTTGCAGAACAGCTCGGAGCAGCCTGAGCTGGGCTAGTTGAAGGGTCACACAACTTCACTGTGGTGGGAGCGAACGCAGCGTTGGTGGAAGGTGACTTAATGTCATTAGCTAAGACATCGATGATCTGGTTGACGTCATTCAAGCCAATGGCAGGAGTGTCATCGATAGCGTCTGGCGGAGACTTCACAGTCGGGGTGTAAGTCGAAGACGCTTCCTGACCGAACTGATCCTCAACCGTATATGGAAGTGCAGCAGGAGTGCCGGTGTAGTTCAATGCAGGGGTGAAGGTCATGATGCCAGTGTTGGAAACTGCGTAAGTTCCAACACCAGAAACAGTCACTGTTGTCGCACTACATGCAGGAGCAGTTTCACCAGCTGCGCAGAGCTTGACTGAAGCAACATTCAAATCAACATCAACACGTGAAGCGGCGTCATTCGCCAGCAGATCCTTCGTCTGCACAACATTGATGAAGTTAGAAGTGGTGTCTGGCTGTGCAGTGGGACCAGCAGGGGTAGGAACTGTTGGGGTGTAAGTAGTGGTGTCCGTGCGACCAAGCGAGTCAGCAATTTGGTAGGTCACTGGATCTGCCGTGCCGACATAGTCGTTGTTGGGCATGAATTGGATCTCACCAGAAACGATTGAGTAGGTGCCCTGTGGGACAGAAACTGGAGAGGTGACATACGCACCAGCACCAGAGTTCGCGGCAGGGTCAAAGAGCTTGATCGTCGAAGCCTGAATTGCTGTTCCAGTCAACGAGTCATCGTTCGCAACCACATTGAAGGACTGCGCAGCATTGAAAGCACCTGTTGAGGTATCAGGATCTGCGTTAGGACCTGCAGGAGGCTGAACAGTTGGCGTGTAGGTCGCAGTGACCGACTGCCCAGCAGAGTCTGTGACCTGGTAGGTGACAGGATCTGCAGTTCCTGAGTAGTTCAGAACAGGGGTGAAGGTGATCTGACCGTTGTCGAGCTTGTAGGTACCTTGGTTAGCCACAACAACATCTGCAGTTCCACAGGTTCCAGAAACACAAAGCTTCAACGTGTTTGAGTTGAGAGCAGTACCCGTGTTGGAGCTGTCATCAGCCATGACGTTCTCAGTCTGAGGCTGGTTGAAGGCGCCAGTTGAAGTGTCATTCACCGCAACAGGGAGCGCAAGAACCGAAGGAGTAATCACAGCGGCAACAACCTGGCCGTCAACATCTGCAACCTGGTAGGTCACAGGCTCGGTCGCAACACCGGTGAAGTCGGAATCAGGGTTGAACGTCACCACACCCGTAGTGGGGTTCACAGTGTAAACACCATCCGCAGTAGTGAGGGAAGTTTCAACACAGTTCGGAGCAACCTGAGCAGGGTTAGTTGAAGGGTCACACAACTTCACCGTGGTCGGTGCGAAAGCTGCGTTCGTGGAAGGAGACTTCACATCATTGGTCAGAACGTTGATGTTCTGGTTAGTGTCGTTGAGGCCAACTGGTGGAGTGTCATCAATAGCGTCGGGTGGTGACTTCACAGTCGGGGTGTACGTCGAAGCCGCTTCCTGGCCGAACTGATCCTCAACGGTGTAAGGAAGTGCGGCAGGAGTACCGGTGAAGTTAGCTTCAGGAGTGAAGGTCATGACACCAGTGTTAGAGACAGCGTAAGTACCAACACCAGAAACAGTCACTGTTGTTGCAGTACAGTTCGGAGCCACTTCAGGAGTCGAAGCAGAAACATTACAGAGCTTGACTGAAGCAACGTTCAAATCAACATCAACGCGAGAAGCCTCATCATTGGTGAGCAAGTTGATGCTCTGAGCAACACCAATGAATCCAGATGTGGTGTCTGGGTCAGCATTGGGACCAGCAGGGGTGGGGACTGTTGGGGTGTAGGTGGTGGTGTCCGTGCGACCCAATGAGTCTGCGATTTGGTAGGTCACTGGATCTGCCGTGCCCACATAGTCGTTGTTGGGCGTGAACTGAATCTGACCAGAAACAATCGAGTACTCACCCTGAGGAACCGTCACGGGAGTAGTGACGTAAGCACCCGCACCAGAGTTTGCGGCAGGGTCATAGAGCTTGATGGTCGAAGCCTGGATAGCAGTGCCCGTCAACGAGTCATCGTTCGCAACCACATTGAAGGACTGAGCTGCATTGAAGGCGCCCGTTGAGGTGTCAGGGTCAGCGTTGGGACCAGCTGGTGGGTTGACCGTTGGTGTGTAAGTAGCAGTGACGGACTGGCCCATTGAATCCGTTACCTGATAGGTCACGGGGGTTGCCGTGCCGGTGTAGTTCAGCTCAGGAGTGAACTTAATCTGGCCATTCACGATTGAGTAAGTGCCTTGACCGGCAACAACAACATCTGCGGTTGAACACGTACCGGAAACACAGAGCTTCAATGTTGAGGAGCTCAGCGGGGTGCCGGTGAAGGAGTTGTCATCTGCCATGACGTTCTCTGTCTGCGGCTGGTTGAATGCACCTGTTGAGGTGTCGTTGACCGCGGTGGGTGGACCAACGACAGAAGGAGTGATGACTGCCGAGACAATCTGGCCATCCACGTCAGCTACTTGGTAGCTGACAGGAACAGTGACAACGCCCTGGAGTGACGCAAGAGGATCAAAGGTAACCACACCAGTAGTTGGGTTGACTGTGTAAGTGCCATCAGCTGTGGTCAACGACGTCAAAGTACAGTTCGGTGCAACCTGAACAAGGTTCGATGCTGGGTTACAGAGCTTGACCGTGGTGGGATCAAACGCTGCGCTGGTCGAGGGTGACACAACATCATTAGCCAGAACATCAATGTTCTGGTTGGTATCGTGCAGACCAACAGCTGGAGTGTCATCAATTGCGTCTGGTGGTGAGATGACGGTGGGCGTGTAAGTAGTGGTTGCGGTCTGACCCAAGGAGTCAGCAACTTGGTAGGTCACAGGAGCTGCAGTGCCGACAAAGTTGGTGGTGGGCACGAACTGAATCTGGCCACCCACGATGCTGTACGTACCGTTTGCCAGAGTTACAGGTGTGGTGACATACGTGCTGGTTGCGGGATCAAACAGCTTGATGGTCGAAGCCTGAATTGCAGTGCCGGTGCGAGAGACGTCATCGGGGATGACGTTCTCAGTCTGGGTCTGGTTGATCCAGCCAGAAGAGGTGTCAGCAACAGCAGTTGGTGCCGCAGGCATGGAAACTGTGGGTGTGTAGATCGCAGTGTCCGTGCGGCCGAGCGAGTCAGCGATTTCATAGGTCACTGGGTTTGCTGCGCCGGTGAAGCCAAGCACAGGAGTGAACTGAATGTCACCGTTGACGATGGAATACGTTCCCTCGCCAGGAATCACAACGTCAGAGGTCGAGCACACTGAGTTCACACAGAGCTTCAAAGTCGATGACTGAATGGCGGTCCCGGTCAACGAGGTGTCATCAGCGACAGCATTCGCAACCTGAGCAGTGTTGTATGGACCAGTGGATGTGTCATCAACAGCGGTTGGGCCGGCGGGTGGCTGCACAGTTGGGGTGTAGGTCGCGGTAACCGACTGGCCCAATGAGTCTGTGACTTGGTAGGTCACAGGAGTCGCTGTACCCGAGTAGTTGAGCACAGGAGTAAAGGTGATCTGGCCGTTGTCCAGCTTGTAGGTTCCCTGGTTCGCCACAACGACATCGGCAGTTCCACAGGTTCCCGAAACACACAGCTTCAAAGTGGAGGAACTCAGAGGCGTGCCGGTGTTTGAGCTGTCGTCTGCCATGACGTTTTCAGTTTGTGGCTGGTTGAAAGGACCGGTTGAGGTGTCATTCACTGCAACAGGAAGACCGGCAACCGAGGGCGTGACAACAGCTGAAACTACTTGACCTTGAACATCTGCCACCTGGTAACGAACAGGCTCAGTCACTGTTCCGACCAGGTCAGAGTCAGGGTTGAAGGTGACCACACCCGTGGTGGGATCGACGGTGTAGACACCGTCAGCGGTGGTAAGTGTTGTCTGCGAACAGTTGGGTGCTGTCTCGTTTGATGCACAGAGCTTCACCGTGGTGGGATCGAAAGCTGCGTTCGTTGAAGGTGACTTGGTGTCATTGGTGAGCAGGTTGATGACCTGGTTCACATCATTAGCACCCTGGGCAGGGACATCGTTCGTTGCAACCGGTGGTGCCTGGATAGTTGGTGTGTAGGTGGCCGTTGCAACCTGGTTGTAGGTGTCCTTGACGATGTAAGGCAAAGCCGCTGGAGTACCCACGTAGTTGAGAGCAGGGGTAAAGGTCACCACTCCAGAGGAGTTGACGGCGTAGGTTCCCACACCGGAAACAGTGACGGATGTCGCAGTACAGTTCGGAGCAACTTCAGGAGTAGATGCCGAGACGTTACAGAGCTTCACAGAAGCAATGTTGAGGGCGTCTCCCCCAGCAGCACTGTCATTGGTCAACAGGTTCTTGGTCTGGGCAACGTTAATGAAGCCTGAAGACGTGTCATTGACAGCAGTCGGTGGCGCAGGAAGAGCAACAGTTGGCGTGTAGGTCGAGGTATCAGTCTGACCCACAGAGTCTGTAATTTCGTATGTCACACCAGTTGCGGGGCCAGTGAAGCCAGCAACTGGGGTGAATTCGATCGAGCCATCAGGCTTGATCGAATAAGTACCTTCACCAGGCACGGTCACATCTGCGCTAGAGCACGTGCCAGAAACACAGAGCTTGACTGTCGACGCTGCAACAGGAGTTCCCGTGTTGGAGGTGTCGTTCGCAACTACGTTCTTAGACTGGGGCTGGTTGAACGCACCAGTTGACGTGTCTGGGTTTGCTACCGGTGGCGCCGGTGGCGCAATGGTGGGTGTGTAGGTTGCGGTAACGGACTGGTTGAGCGAGTCAGTTACTTGATAGGTAACCGGAGTTGGCGTTCCTGCGTAACCGTTGACTGGGGTGAAGACAATTGACGCACCAGAAATTGTGTAGGTTCCCTGGTTAGCAATAGTTACTGCAGTGGTTCCGTACTGGCTCGTTGCGGGATCCAGCAACTTGATGGTGGAGGCCGAGAGTGAAGTTCCCGTGTTGGAATTGTCGTTGCCGAGAATGCTCTGGCTCTGTGGCTGGTTGAACGCACCCGTAGAAGTGTCGTTGTTAGCCACAGGAAGTCCCGCAACGGATGGAGTGATGACGGCAGAGACGATCTGTCCGTCAACGTCTGCAACCTGGTAGGTCACAGGAACCGCAACTGTTGAGGCCAGTGATGAAACTGGGTTGAAAGTGACCACACCGGTGGTGGGGTTGACTGTGTACGTACCGTCCACAGTTGTGATTGTTGTGGCGTTACAGTTCGGGGAAATCTGTCCATCTGCGGTGGCGACGTTGTTGTCTGGATCTGGGTTACACAGCTTGACCGTGGTGGGGTCATATGCCGCATTGGTTGCAGGTGACTTGGTGTCGTTGGCAATGACATCAATGATCTGGTTCACATCATTGGCACCCTTTGCTGGGGTGTCATTGTTTGCCACCGGAGGAGCAATCACCGTGGGAGTGTAAGTGGTGGTTGCCGTCTGACCAAGCGAGTCAGCTACCTGGTAGGTCACTGGCGCAGCAGTTCCTACAAAGTTGGTGGTGGGAACGAACTGAATCTGGCCGCCCACGATGCTGTAGGTACCGTTCGCCAAGGTCACTGGTGTGGTGACATACGCACCAGCACCAGAGTTAGCTGCAGGATCGAAGAGCTTCAACGTTGAAGCCTGGATAGCAGTACCCGTGAGAGAGATGTCATCTGGGATGACATTCTCGGTCTGAGTCTTGTTCACCCAGTCAGAAGAGGTGTCTGCAACAGCAGTTGGAGCCGCTGGCATCGACACAGTGGGCGTATAGGTCGCAGTATCGGTGCGACCCAAAGAGTCAGCAATCTCATAGGTGACTGGAGTTGCTGCACCAGTGAAGCCGAGCACTGGAGTGAACTTAATGTCGCCGTTCACGATGCTGTAGGTACCTTGGTTTGGAATCACAACATCAGATGTCGAACAAACCGAGTTCACACAGAGCTTCAGGGTTGATGACTGAATAGCAGTGCCGGTTAGCGACGTGTCATCAGCCACGGCAAGTGCGTATTGAGGAGTGTTATATGCACCAGTTGAGGTGTCATCCACCGCAGTGGGGCCAGCGGGTGGCTGAACTGTTGGAGTGTAGGTCGCCGTGACCGACTGTCCTGCAGAGTCTGTGACTTGGTATGTCACAGGATCTGCAGTTCCTGAGTAGTTCAGAACTGGGGTGAACTTGATCTGGCCGTTCTCAATTGAGTATGTTCCCTGACCTGCAATAGTCACGTTAGAGGTGGAACACGTGCCAGAGACACAGAGCTTCAACGTGTTTGAGTTGAGAGCAGTACCCGTGTTGGAGCTGTCATCAGCCATGACATTCTCGATCTGTGGCTGGTTGAAAGCACCGGTTGAGGTGTCATTCACGGCAACAGGCAAAGCCAGCACAGATGGGGTGATAACGGCGGTAACAGCTTGGTTGTCAGCATCCTTGACCTGATAGGTCACAGGCTCAGTCGCAACACCGGTGAAGTCGGCATCAGGGTTGAACGTCACCACACCCGTAGTGGGGTTCACGGTGTAAACACCGTCTGCAGTCGTCAGTGTGGTTGCAGCACAGTTTGGTGATACCTGTGCAGGGGTTGTCGTGGGGTCACAGAAGTTCACGGTGGCTGGAACGAAGGCAGCATTCGTAGAGGGCGACTTCACATCGTTAGCCAGAACATCAATGACTTGGTTCACATCATTGGCACCCACGGCAGGAGTGTCATCGATTGCGTCAGGTGGCGACTTAACTGTAGGTGTGTAGGTCGAGGAAGCAACCTGGTTGAACTGGTCCTTCACGATGTAGGGCAGTGCAGCAGGAGTTCCGGTGTAGTTCAGCGCGGGGGTGAACGTCATCACTCCAGTGTTATCAACACTGTATGTACCCACACCAGTAACGGTCACCGAGGTTGCCGTACAAGCTGGAGCAGTTTCACCTGAAGCACAGAGCTTCACACTTGCAGGGTTGAGGTCTACATCGACGCGGGAAGTCGAATCGTTAGTTAGCAGATTCTTGGTCTGAGCGACGTTGATGAATCCGTTACTGGTATCAGGCGAAGCAGATGGACCAGCAGGTGTTGGCACGGTTGGAGTGTAGGTGGTGTCATCTGTGCGACCCAAAGAGTCGGTGATTTGGTAGGTCACCGGTGCAGCAGTACCCACAAAGTCATTGTTGGGCATAAAGCGGATCTCGCCGTTGACAATGGAATACACACCGTCTGCAAGAGTGACCGGGGTGGTTACCCATCCACCCGTTCCAGAGTTAGCTGCGGGGTCCCATAGCTTGATGGTGGTGTCTTGGATTGCTGTGCCGGTGTAGGAGATGTCGTTAATTACAGCATTTATGGATTGTGCTGCGTTGAAAGGACCTGTTGACGTGTCAGGTTCAGCAGTGGGGAGAGCAGGCGCAGTAACACTGGTGGTAAGGACGGCATTGGCAACCTGGCCGTCAACATCAGTTACTTGGTAGCGAACAGGAACTGTCACTACACCCGTGAAGTCAAGGCGAGGAGTAAACGCGACGACACCCCTTGAGGTGTCCACTGCATAGGTGCCATCTGCTGTGGTGAGAGACGTGAGGGTGCAGTTCGGTGCAGTCTCAGGTGGGGCCGTGGCAGGGTTGCACAACAGCACCGTTGTGGTGTCAAAAGCAGCGTTGGTATCTGGCGAGACAGTGTCGTTACTGAGAACAGGGATGACCTGAGTCACGCCATACGCACCTGCTGCAGGTGTGTCATTTGTTGCAGTTGGTGGGGCCAGAACTGTTGGAGTGTAGGTAGAGGTTGCAACCTGACCGAACTCATCCTTGACCGTGTAGGTCAATGCAGGAGGAATGCCTACATAGTTAGCCTCTGGGGTAAATGTAATAACCCCGTTAGTTACTGAATAGGTTCCCACGTTTGGAATGGTGAGGGATGTCGAAGAACACTCCTGCAGTACCACAGCAGTTGCACTGGGTGAAGGTGTCGCAGTGGAGCTCGTTCCTGCAGCACACAACTTCACACTTGTGGCAAGCAGATCCACATTAGGTGCAGCAGAGTCATCTGCCAGTAAGTCAATGCTCTGAACTACACCCTTGAAGCCTGAAGTGGTGTCTAGGTTCGCAGTAGGTGCAGCAGGATATTGAACCGTTGGGGTGATCGTTGCAAAGTCAGTCTGTCCGACTGTGTCAGCTGCGACATAGGTAATAGCTGTTTGAACAGTTCCCACGAACGTTGGGAGTGGATCAAAGCTCACTTCACCTGTGTTGGGGTCAACTGTGTAGGTTCCCTCATTAGGGACTGTAATTGTGGTCGCAGTACACGTCGGTGGTGTTTGACTCTGATCTCCAGCAGTTGCAGGGTCATCTAGAGCACAAAGCTTGATGGAAGAGTGAACGAGCTGAGCACTTGGGTCACCCACCTGGTCATTTGCAAACACGTCAATAACCTGAGTGGTGTCGTACGCATCAGTGTTGGTGTCGTTGGCGAAGTTGGGGCGCAAAGGAACAACAGGTGTGAGTGTGCTGGTCGTGGACTGGCCCGTGATGTCGGTGACCTGATACGTCACTGCTGTCTTTGTGCCATCAGTGATTCCAGGAACAGCAACGAATGTCACAACACCGGTTGCAGCGTTCAAAGTGAACGTACCCTCACCCGCAATGGTGACGATGCCGTCAGCATCACAGGTAGTGGTGTTCGGGGTGAACAAACAGGTTTTGTCTGCACCTGTTGTTTGCAAATCTGCACCGGTGGCCAAACCATTAGCCCCCGTGATGGTTGTGAAGGAAGCAGTTCCACCTGGAAGTACGCTCACACGTTCTGCGGTAGCGGCTATTGCAGGATCAGAAACGGTAGGAGTAATGGTGGCGAAGGCCAACTGACCCAGCGAATCTGCAACCGAGTAGCGAACAGGGGTTGCGACCTGTCCTGTGAAAGTCGCCTCAGGGTTGAACGTCACGTCGCCAGTAGTTGCGTTGACAGAGTAGACACCTTCTCCGGGAACGGTGACTTGAGTAAGAGCACAAATTTGTGACTCATTGACGTTCGCTGTCGCAACGTCATCAGTCAGCGCACACAGCTTGATTGAGTTGGCAACGAGAGGTGCTGAAGAGTTACCAGGGCTGTCATTTGTGGTGAGCGTGTAGCTCTGGTTGGTGTCGTATGCGCTGGTCTGGGCATCGTTAGTTGCCTCAGGTACTGGCGGGACAACCGGAGTCAGGGTGCTGGTTGCGTTCTGGCCAGCAAGGTCTGTCACGCGGTAGGTGACAGCAGTCTTTGTTCCAGGCTGAAGACCTGACACAGCTGCAAACGTTGCGATACCGGTTGCCTGATCCATCGTCCAGGTTCCTTCACTGGCGATGGTCAAGGTCGTGACACAGGTCAAGCCGTCCACAAAGCAAGGGCCTTGTGTGGCACCCAGTTGAAGACCTGTACCCGTAGCAAGCGGCGTAGTGCCTATGACGTTGTTGAAACTCACGCTTGTTCCGGGGAGAACAGTAAGCGACTCAGGGGTGGCCTCGGGAGCCGGTGGGTTACGGACAATGGGATTGATGGTCGAGGTCAGTGGCCGGCCGAGAATATCTACAGCCTGGTAGCTCACCGGAGTAGCAGTTCCATAGAAGTTGCTATCGGGAGTGAAGGTCACACTGCCGTCAGCGTTCACGGTGTAAACACCCTGGTTCGCAACAGTCAATGAGGTCTGGTTACAGTTTGGAGAAGTTTCGGAAGGCCCACACAACTTGATCGAGAGTGGGTCAATGTCAGCTGTTTTGCCGTTGAGGGTTCCTGCTGTGTCATTAGAGGTAGGAGTGTAGGTCTGAGCAACGTTGAAGTTTGATGTGATGGATTCACTGGTTGCTGTGGGCAGCGGTGGAGCGACAACCGTAGGAGTAATTGTCGAGACAGCTGCGCGGCCAAAGATGTCCTGAATCGAGTATTCGACGGGATCCGCAGTGCCCTTGAAAGTTGGCAGAGGGTTGAAGGTTACAGTGCCAATTACGTTGCCACTGCCATCGAGGTTGACGGTGTAAGTTCCCTGCCCAGGGATGACAAGCTCACCCAAGGTGCAGTTCAGCGACTCATCAACGGTGGGGGTCGCAGGATCATCGAGCGCACACAGGCGCAGGGTTGAATCAACAAACGTAGCTGCGACTGCGCCTGGGTTGTCGTTAGGGATCGGCGGGATGACTTGGTTGACGTCATAGTCATCCGAAGAAGTGTCAGGATCTGCCGTTGGGACAGGGGGCATTCCCACTGTGGGTGTGATTGTTGCACTCACCGTGCGGAGCAAGACGTCGCGTACCTGGTACGTCACTGGTGTCGCTGTGCCGGTGAAGGTGGGCAGAGGGTTGAACGTGACAGTGCCATCAGAGTTGACGGTGTACGTTCCCTCGTTAGGAACTGTCAGGCTGGTCTGGTCGCAGGTGTTGGGTGTCTGAGTTGGGCCGCAGAGCTTGAGAGTGTTCAGAACAAACGAAGCGGTGGGGTTGTCATTAACCAGCGGAGAAATTGTCTGGTTAGTGTCATATGCGCCAGACGAGGTGTCGTTCTGGGGAGCAGTTGCGTTGGGTGCAGCAACGGTAGGGGTAATCAGTGCATTGACAATGTTTCCCAAGTCGTCTGCTGCTTGGTAGCGGACAGGCTCTGTTACCGTACCGCTGAATTCTGGAAGCGGGTTGAAGGTCACAGTGCCGTCAACGTTGACGGTATAAGTTCCGTCTGCTGTGGTGACCGAGGTCTTGTCGCAGTTGTTGGGAGTTTGGACAGGGTTATTGCCACACAGAGTCAGCGATCCAAGCGGGTGACCGGTCTCGATGATGTCGTTTCCGAAAGGGCTGATGGTCTGGTTCGTGTCGTAGGCACCTGAAGAGGTGTCATCAACTGCCGCGACGACAACTGGAGTGATTGTTGAGGAGGCCACCTGCAGTAGTGAGTCTGTTGCGGCGTATGTGACCGGAGTTGCCGTACCTGTGAAAGTCGCTGTTGGGACAAAGGAAACCGTTCCGTCATTGTTGACGGTGTAGGTACCTTCGTTTGCAACGGTCAAAGTGGTCAGTGAACAATCTGCCCCAGTTTCGCCGGTGTCACAAAGTTTGATCGAAGAAGTCGTCAGCGCATAACCCGATGCCACAGTGTCATTGGTCAGTGGAGTAATCGTCTGAGTCGCACCCTTTGCGCCAATGTTGCGGTTGGGCTCCGCAACAGGTGCTGGGATAACTCGCGGCGTCAGGGTCGACGAGGCAGCCTGACCGAGGTTGTCCTCCACGATGTAGTGAACGGGAGTTGCGTAGCCAGTGAAGTTCGACAGCGGGAAGAAGGAAACTGTTCCATCAGCATTGGCTACGTAGTTACCTTCACCCGCAATGGTGATGATGCTTTCTGTACAGCTCGGAGCTGTTTCACTAGGGCCACACAACTTAGTAGTTGCAGGAACGAGTTGGTATCCGCTTGCAGCCGAGTCGCCTGCGATCGCGTTCAGTGACTGCTGGCGGCCTTGGGCGCCAATTTGAGTATTCGGTGCAGCTGTGGGCTTAGGAATAACAATCGGTGTGATGTTCGAAGAGGTGACCTGGTTCAGGGAATCTTTTGCCTGGTAGGTGATTGGTGTTGCTGTGCCTGTGAAGTTGGGAAGAGGGTCAAACTCGACAACACCTGTGACGGAGTTGACCGTATACGCGCCTTCACCTGCAACAGTGAGCGACGTTGCAGAACAGGTTGGGGGAGACTGCGCTGGGGAAAGATCACAAAGTTTGAGAGTCGACTTAATCAAGTCATAGCCAGTGGCATCTGTGTCATTTGCCAAGGGCGTGTAGGCCTGGAGTCGATCTTGGGGAGCCGTGATGGTGTCAGGAGCTGCAACAGGAGCTGCAATAACTGTGGGGGTGATTGTTGCTGACTTTGTCTGCGGCGTTGGGCTGGTATCCGTCACCTGATACTTCACTGCAGCAGCAGTACCAGTGAAAGTAGGAAGTGGATCAAAGGTCACAGTTCCGTCTGCATTGACGGTGTACGTACCCTGATCGGCAACAGTCAAGGTGGTGAGGTTACAGTTTGGAGCTGTCTGCAAGGGGCTGATGCCACACAGCTTAAGGGAGCCCACGGTCACAGGGTATGCAGGATCAAACTGGTCATTTTCGAGGGGCGAAATGACTTGGTTAATGTCTTGACCATTGAGCGAAGTGTCATTGACCAGAACAGGTAGCGATTGGGCAGATGCCGCAATGACCAATGAGTAATCCTCAACCTCACCGGATCCCACCTTGCTGGTGGGGAAGATGAGGGGGTCATAGCTCAAA
Organism: Aurantimicrobium minutum; assembly: GCF_029892845.1. Taxonomy (GTDB): domain Bacteria; phylum Actinomycetota; class Actinomycetes; order Actinomycetales; family Microbacteriaceae; genus Aurantimicrobium; species Aurantimicrobium minutum_B. The sequence goes on along the minus strand of NZ_JARXVT010000001.1, from coordinate 31,304 downwards.
CGCAAGCGTGCATAAGTAAGACCTGGTTCGACATCGTTGGGAACAGTCCAGACGATATTTGCCGTGGTTGCTCCAGCCTGAGGACTTGGTGCACAGGCACGTTCACCTGCATTGAAGGTGTTATTGCGGTTGAAGTCGATCCAGCCACAGAGGTATGCGCCCTGCTCTACTCCTTGAAGTGAGACGGGAACAGTAATCGTTTGACCGATATTCCCCGTTGAAATGGAAGGCCAAGATGTGACACCGTCGTCGGCTCCATCAGGAATGGCGCTTCCCAAAGCAACAGCATCCGCATTGGTGTTCGCATACAAAGTCGCGGTTTGGTCAGCGGTGACGACACTACCCATTTTCAGAGCACTAATGGCGTGGGATGCGACTGAACCCTGCTCGTAAACGTTGGGAGCGAGACCGAAGTCTTCACTCACGCTGGCAGTCAAGTTCCATGCGTCTTCGTTACCTGCATCACCTCCGCCAGCACCAGAGTTAGCTTGGTTGACCTTGAAGGAAACCGAAGTAACTGTTCCGTTGATTTGGAGAGATCCACAAACTGCAGGGTAAGGCGTTCCGTGACAGCTCACATCAGGAGATTGACCAGGGAATGGGCCAATGTAAGTTCCACCGTTAGTGATGTTCAAGTTGGTACCGCTCAAACCCGTGATGGTAACTCCTGGAGTCAGCAACTGGAGTTCAGACCACGAAATACCGTTGGCGCGACCACCCAAACCTGCAAAAGAGATGATGGGGTTGGTCATGGGCTTGCTGAAGCTGATGGTCAAAGTTCCACGGTTCTCACAAAGAACGTTCGCAAGACAGCCATTGTTTGACGTCCAGAGTCGAACACCGGGTTCGGTGACGAGACCAACAGAAGTGAAGTCACTGGCCTGTCCTCCACGCTGACTGAGGGACTCAGCTACGGAGTCGATACAGAGCATGGATCCTGTGACCGCAACAGTATAGGTAATACCGTTAGGAAGAAGTTTGGATCGAGCACTGTCTGTGTAGGTACCGCCTTGGAAAGAACATGCACTTCCTTGGGTTGTGAATCCCCACGTGTTTGTTCCTGTTTGATTATCCAAGTTGTAGGAAACAGCATCGTTACCGGCGATATCCTGCACAGCAAGATTGGTGGTGTCACGTGTCGCCGGTGGCGCTGTATAGATAACACTCACACGGTCAGTTGAAAGAACTGAATTTGGCAGCGTCAACAAAATCTGGGTACCGCTCACACTGACAGCAGTAGGGGTCACTTGATCTCCCCCAACGAAAACGGTGTAAGCAGAAAGTGGAGCAGTCGTTGACGAAAGTTGCTCACCGTAAGTAATGGTGACCTGCGTGCCTGAGACGGTGAGGGACTGTGCTGCTGGGGGAACAACGTCAGGCCCCACGATGGAATTATTTGTGACTGCTTGATCGGTAAGAGCTGCCGCATCATTACCCGTAGGGTCTTGAATCGCTGCGTTTGTCTGCCCTGCATCAGCAGTTGGTGCGGTGTAGGTGACCGTAATGGGCTTGAGTGCTTCCATTGCAGCAGCAAGGGTCAAAATGACCTTGTCTCCGCTCACTACGGAAGAGACGATGAGACGGGATGTCCCATCTTCTTTCACGATGAAAGAACCCACACCAGCAGCGGTTGCAGAGAGAGCCTCGCTATAAGTCAGTGTCAGGATCTTTCCAGTGCTGTCAAGAACAGCACTTGAGAGAGAAGGGGCTGTAACGTCAGGCACGACAGTGGAGTTATTTGTAATAGCCACATTGGTCAGCGCAAGAGCATCATTACCGGCAGCATCTTGAATGGCTGGGTTGGTCCAGCCATTGGAGAGCGACGGTGGCGTGTAGCTGACGGTGGCTACTTCGCCGGCCCCAATAGGTGCCGACAGAGTAAGAACCATGTTGGTTCCACTGAGAGCGGCGGATGAAATGACCTTGTTTACCCCACCGACGGAGACAGTGAAGGCACCTACACCCGCAGTAGCACTAGCGAGAAGTGCCTCGTCATAAGCAAGGGTCAAGATTTTTCCTGTGGCATCTACCGTTGCTGAAGAGAGAGTTGGAGCTTGAGAATCGGGGATCTGCGTCGAGTTGTTAGTGACGGGGAAGTTGGTAAACGGGAGCATGTTTACGCTCGTAGCGTCCATCAAGGTGCCGGGGGTAAACGCAAGTTTCACCACTCGGTTACTAGTGATGATGGAGCTGAAGTTCACAGTCCAGGTCAGACCAGACATCATGTTGTAGCCAGAGGGCGAGATTTCCACACCGTCGACAGTAAAGACCAAACCTGCCGTGCTGTAACTGTTTATTTGTTCGCTGAAGGTCAAGGTTGCTGACGTACCTGCGGCGTTAATCACTGCCGCAACAACCTTGGGCGGGCCCTGTGCTGAATTGTTAGTGATTTCTCTCGCAGGCAAACTTAATGCGTCCTGGCCGGAAACATCTTGAATCGCGACGTTCGCCGTCGTGGTGTCTACGGCTGGTGCGGCGTAGGCAACAGTGACAGAAGGGTCAGACCATTGAATGGTCGAGCCAAGGGTCAAGGTCACTGCGGAACCTGCAACAGCAACACCAGTAACCGAGACCGATGTCGAGCCTCTCATCACGGTGAACATTCCAGCTGTTGGCTTGACCCCGGCGGTAAGCAGGAGTGCTTCGTCATAAGTGAGGGTCAGGGAGGTCCCCGAGGCGCCCACTACGGCAGAAGTCAGTCGTGGGGGTGTGAGGTCAGCAGTTGAGTTGTTGGTCACTGCAGTAGCTGAGATGGAGAGCGTGTCTTTTCCAGAGAGATCCTGTAACGCTGAGTTTGCCGTCGTTGAATCATCCGCAGGTGCGGTGTAAGCAACTGTTACCGCAGTCGCCTTTTCGATGGGGCTTGCCATTGTCAGTTCAACAGTGGATCCCACGACGAGAACAGAACTCACTGCGATGTCCACGCCGGCAACATTGACAGTAAATGCTCCCGCCGTGGCCGTTGTGGCGGCCAATGCTTCACTCATGGTCAAGGTGAGCTTGAGCCCGGAGGAACTGACCGCACTCGATAAGAGAGAGGGCGGCAACGTGTCAACAGTTGAGTTATTGGTGACGGCAACGTTGTTTGACGCAATTGAGTCGTTACCAGTGGCGTCTTGGACAGCAGCATTGGTTGGCGACAGGTCTACTGCGGGAGGCAGGTAGCTCACAGTGACAGGAATGTCATGCTGAACCAGTTCAGGCAGAGTGAAAATCAGCTGGCTGACGTTAATCGACAACGCCGTGGGAACAACCGTCACACCACCCACTTTGATGGTGAATGCGGAGATGTCTGCCGATGTCGAGTTGAGTGCTTCGCCATAGAAGACCGTCAGCGTAGTTCCTGCTGTGTTCACTTCAGCAGAGGTCAAAACTGGTGCTGTGATGTCTGCGTTTGAATTGTTCGTTACTGTCGCAAGACTGAGTCCTGCAGCGTCATTTCCAGCGGTATCTTGAATCGCCGCATTCGACGTTGCGGTGTTTGCAGTAGGTGCGGAATACGTCACCTTGACTGATTGGCTGACGCCGACGCGCGAGGGCAAGGTCAAGACCACAGTGCTACCGCTCACGACGACAGAGCTGGGAATGATAGAGGTGGAGCCGGCGAGAACGCTAAAGGCACTTGCCAGTGCGGTAGATGGATTGAGCGCTTCGTTGTAGGTCAGCGTCAGAGTTGTACCTGCCGCGTCAACTTCTGCTGATGAGAGAACAGGGCCGACAATATCCACTGTGGAGTTGTTGGTCGCGACGACATTAGACAAGTTGGCAGAGTCGTTTCCAGCTGTGTCTTGAATCGCAATGTTGTTGGTGAATACACCGTTGCTATCTCGCGAGAACGGGGCATAGCTCGTCAGGGTCACAGCTTGACCGATTGAAACCAGTGGGGCTGCCAGTGTCAAAATGACGTCTGATCCACTGATTGCGATGGAGGACACCGTGCGAACTGAGCCGCCGACGCTCACCGCAAAAAGGTTACGTCCGTTGAGGTCGGTTGCTGTCAAAGCTTCGTTGTAGTGCAGAACCAGGGTAGATCCTGCACCAGGGATCTCTACGGACTGAAGGATTGGCGCAGTGCGGTCGAGTGTTGAGTTGTTTGTAACTGCGGTGAGCGGGATAGCAAGTGCATCGTTACCCGAGGGGTCTTGAATAGCAAAGTTGTTAGTTGCTGAACTATCTGCAGGCGCAACGTATTTGAATTTGACTGTCTGGCCAGAACCAACTGTGACAGTTGACGTAATAGGGAAGGTAACTGTACTTCCACTAGCAGTAGGGTTTGTCAGTGCCGTCGCCGTGGTGCTGCCGTTGATGTAAATAAAAGCATCTACATACTGGGCAGTTGTTGTGCTGAGTGTCTCATTGAACGTGAGGACCAGATTTTTACCATCTGCAGAAATCGCCGATGAGACCAAGGTTGGTCGAACGACATCCGCAGATGAATTATTAGTCGCCGTGACCGGACCAAAGCTCGCAGCATCATTACCGGCAGCGTCTTGGAATGCATAGTTTGCCGTGCTCGAGTTGTTTGCCGTGGGTGCAACATATGTTGCGGTTACTGTCTGCCCCGAGCCAATTTTGTTGGTCATTGTGTAGGTATATGTTTTACCGGCAGCAGTTGCGTTGCTAAATGACGCCGCCGTTCCATTAACCAAAAAGCTCAGCATCGCGGCAGTTGGGTTCCAACCATTGGTCGCAATGTTTTCGTTGAAAGTAAAGACAATAGCTGTGCCTGCAGCATTGACATCAGCTGAAACCAAGGTCGGAGCAGTCTGGTCAACTGTTGATGCATTAGAAGAAACGACAAGGTTGCTAAAGGAACCAGCATCATAACCAAGAGACGTGCCTGCGGCATCCTGGATTGCCTTGTTCGTATCTGCAGAGTTATTGGCTGGGGCAGTATAGGAAACTGTTGCTGTCATACCCGCCCCGATTGCTGAGGAAAGGTTCAACGTAACTGTCGCACCAGACGGAGTATTAACAGAACTCACTGTTACAGGTGAACCATTGTTAGTGACCGTGAAAGCAGAGGTGGGAATTGGAGTACAGTTTCCGCTGCTACACAGGGTCTCATTGAAAGTCAAAACTACTGAGGTTCCCGCAGTTGAAGTTACTGCAGCAGAAACCACGTAGGGCGCCGAAGAGTTGTTCGTCACCGAAGTGGCAGGAACGGCCAAGAGGTCATACCCGTTTGAATCTTGAATTGCGGCATTGGCTTTACCAAAGTCGTAGGCCATTGGTGGGTTATACGCAACAGTTACAGCCTGTCCCGTGCCAGCGGCATTGTCTAACGTAAGGACGATGGTTGATGCAGACGCGCTTACAGCCGTTACAGGTATCAATCGACCTGCACTCAGCACAGTGAATGCAGAACCCGATGAGACTGTTGAACTCATTGCCTGGCTCATCGTTAAGGTGAGGACAGTTCCTTTGACGTCGAGTGATCCACTTGTCAGGGTTGGAATTGCAGAGCCATTGCTTGTGATCGCTGAAGTGGGGATGCTGTATAGGTCGGTACCGTTTGCATCTTGGACTGCGGCGTTAGTTGTGGCCCCGTCATAAACAGGTGCGTTATAGGCCACAGTGATGTTCGCGGGTAGAACCGCCTTGGGTACAGGATTGGTCAAGGTCAGAATTACTGTTTTGGTCGTTCCGGGGGAAGACACGGAAGCCACGACGTTTTCAACACCATTGACCATCACCGTGAAGGCAGACGCTGGGGCAGTGGTTGCTGACACGTTAGGAGTTGTTGTCATTGTCAGTGTCAGCAACTTACCTGAAGCATCAATTGCAGCAGATGCGTACTTGATGTTTGCTGAACTGTTTGCTGTGAGAGCTAAGCCGGTAAAGCTCAGTACATCGTTTCCAGAGGCATCTTGAATAGCAGCATTGCCCAATGCAGTGTCATAAGTAGGAGCTGTGTAATCAAGGGTTACTGAGGCGGCGGTCGCAGTTGAGGGTACAGGCTGAGCCAAGGTCACAACTACGGTCGATCCAGTAGCTGCAACGCCAGAAATTGGATAGGTGGTTCCGCCCACTTTTACAACAAAAGCAGATTTATCTGCAGTGGTAACAGTCACTGCTTTACTCAACGTCAGGGTCAGCACTTTACCTGTTGTATCTACGGCTAATGTCGACTGCTTGATGTAGCTGGAGCTATTTGTCGTCACACCTGTGAAGCTGAAACTCCGTATGTCATTACCGTTGGTATCTTGAATCGCTGCATTGCCCAACGCCTTGTTATAGGTCGGTTCTGTATAAGTAACCACCACGGATGCTCCGGCAAGGATGGGCAAGCCCAACGTAAGCGTTGCCACCGCGTTCGCGCCTGTAGATGTCACTGTGTTTACCGGGATATTTTGACCGTTACTCGTGACGGTGAAGGCAGAAGGTGGAGCGGTGATTGCTGTCACCGTCGCACTCATCGTCAGAGCAAGAATTTTTCCGGTTGCATCCACTGTGGAAGACGAATACCTAATGTAGGAAGACAAACCACCGGATACCGGGAACTCGACAAGTGGGACTGCGTCATAGCCCACGGTTCCTGAAGTCACATCCTGCAGAGCAAAGTTTGTAGCCGCTAATTCAAAAGCCGGCGGATTGTAGGAAAGTTTGAGGGTTGTGGTCGAGGGGAAACCCTCTGCAAGAGTGAGGTTGATTTTTGTGAGGGTCGTCGCATCCCTAGCAACAGATGAAACGGTAACCGGGGTTGTTCCGTTCATAACGGTGAAAGCCGATGGTGGTGCAACTGTTGAACTCATGTTTTCTGCATAGGTCAAAACAATGACATTTCCAGCAGCGGTCAGCGCGGCAGTATTCAAATGTGGAACCGAACTACTGTTAGTAACTGCCTTTGCCGTGAAGAGGGCAGCATCCACACCAGCTGTGTCTTGGATAGCGTTGTTTGCCAAGGTGTTGTCCACCGCAGGCGGGGTGTAAGAAACAGTTGTCGTGCTTCCTGCCTCGATCGGCTTCGCAAGAGTCAAAATCAGCGTGGCTCCGCTGATTGCAACATTTGTCACCTCGACCGATGGCCCCACTGGGGTAGTCGTTCCCGGAGCTGCCGTGAGGACAGAAAAACTGCTTGGTAGGGGGCCGGGTGAACCCAACTGAGTTGTACCCATTGTTATGGTGAGGGTCTCACCTGTGGCGTTGAGCGCAGCGGCAGTCCAAACAGGCGCCGCAGCAGAAGCACTGTTAGGAAGCGTGAACGCCACCAAGCTCGCAGCAAGCATTACAAATGCGGTGAAAGCATGCGTGAATTTCTGCCGCCTGCGTTTCGCTAGCCATGCTTTTGAACGCGTCCACGGATCAATTCCGCGGAGCTTTGAAGCGGGCATATCTGATTTATGGCGCGTCAAAATTCCACCCCACAAGGTGGCTTTGCAACGGGCCCGTTGCAACACTTAAAGTGCGCCATATTGCCACCCTAAAGTGGCACTTGAGGGTTAGAAATACACTTTCAATGGGTCACAGGGAGCACTCACTAGGGGTGCAGGTGTTTACCCCTGCCTGTTTTCGAAAAAAGTTTCTGGAGCTTAGAGAACCCCGAGAACTCCCTCAAAGGAACCCACAACTGCGCTGTCATTCTTGGCAAGGGCAACAACCACGGAGCCATACCCTCCGCGCCATTCGCTGTGAAGGCGAGTGTGCTCTGACTCTGGAACTTCTGTCTCCACGACGTAACCAGTCTCGGTCACGGTGCCCATAATCTGAACACCGTTCACGGTGACAGAAACCTCCGCTGCATCCGTGATGAGATCAACACGAATAGGAACCATTCCATTTGCTGCGGCTGCGGCTGATGTCTTCACGGTTAGAGTTGGAACTCCACTGCTTGCCTCGACATTACGAGAGACCCACTGAGTTCCGGGGAGCTCTGGTGTGCGAGGCGCAGCGATGCGGTGGTTGCGATAGTGATCGAATGCCCACGCATAAGCCAATAAATTGCTGTCGTCATAACCACGACCAGCAAAGGTGAGGCCGGTCGGCATCCCGATGTCGCTCATGATTCCCATGGGGGCAGTGACACTGGGGATGCCGAGGTGACGGGGAACCAGGTTGCCGTTGGCAACCCACGTTCCATTGCGCCACGCAAGATCTGCGGAGGCGTCATTCACATCAGCATCTGCGGGTCCCACGTCTGCAGATGCAGGGAAGACAACTGCGTCTAGGCCGAGTTCATCCATCCAGTCTTCGAGGTCAAGCTTGCGCGCCTTCTCGAGTCCTGGAATGCCTTCAGCCATGTCTGGGATCTCAACGAGCGCCGGAACACCATCGCTCTTGGCCCGGGCAACATACTCTTCCAGCGGAACATCTTCTGGAGCGAAGCGGTGCAAATGATCGTCATAGCGACCTGGCACCGAACCGGTTGGCACGGGGAAGATCTTGTCTGGGTCCACCTGGTCTAGAGCATTGAGCTTGGGGTCGTTGTTGGCGGCAAGGAAGTCATGCCAGCCAAACATGGAGAGCTCCCAGAGCTCGTGCTCAGCGAAGTGCTCAGGAACGAGTCCACGTGACTTGAGATTCATTGCTCCTGGTCCACGGCTCTCATAGTTGGTGACAACGGGAAAGTCTGTCTCAACAACCTCAGCACCTAGTGCTTCGAGGTCCGCCTTGGCTTGGTGCCAAAGCTCCACAACAGAGTCGCGGGTCTCGATGACATCAATGTCATCGAGGACAACGTCTACCGGCGTCTTGTTGATATACATCCGAGGAATCGCAATGCGCTTGCCTTCGAGTGCTCGAGGGTTGGCAATTGCGGGATAAGAAGCGGGGCGAAGCTCAGAGCTCTTGGGGGTCTTGACCCAGGGCTGCATGCGCCAGAAGTCTCCGCGCACTTCCCAGTCGTCGCCGACAATCTGGTCGAGCACGGCCAGCATGTCGTCCATCGTGCGAGTGTGGGGAACGACAACGTCCATGGTGGGAACTAGTGGCCAGTTGCCTCGAGTAGAGATCACACCACGGGAAGGTGTGTAAGCGCAGAGGCCATTGTTGTTTGCTGGTGCACGTCCAGAAGACCAGGTCTCTTCACCTAAACCGAAGGCAGCAAAGCTGGCTCCGGTTGCCGTGCCCGAACCATTGGAAGATCCAGAACCAAAAGCTGCCGTGAGGAAGTCTGCGTTGTAGGGACTCTCAGCGCGGCCATAGAGTCCGCGTTGCATGCCGCCGTTTGCCATCGGGGGCATGTTGGTCAAGCCAACGAGCACGGCGCCACCCTTGCGCAGTTGCGCAATGGTGAAGGCGTCATCGGTTGCGATGAGGTCTGCGAAAGCAGGTGAGCCAGAAGCAACAGTCATTCCCTTGACCTTGTAGCTGTTCTTAGCTGTGTAAGGAATTCCATCCAGGTAGCCGAGGCTCTTTCCCTGTGCGCGACGTTCATCTGATGCGCGTGCGTCAGCAAAGAGTTCTGGGTTCAAAATGGGGACGGCGTTCAGCGTGATGCCATGGCGGTCATAGAAGGCAATGCGATCTAGGTAGGCAGCAACAAGCTCAACGCTTGTAATAACGCCCGCGTCCAGATCTGCTCGCAGCTGAGCGATGGACTTCTCAACGACAGTGTAGGAGGTCATGCCTCCAGATTACCTATTCCGAAGCAATAACGATGAGGCTATCCCCGGCCGCGGCAGTGAACTCTGAGTTCTTGCTGGGGTTCAAGGAAACACCCTTAGATGAATCGTCCTTACCGGCCGATGCACTGCGGTAACCAATCACTGATTGCCCGGCTGCGCGACCAGCTGCCACGAACTCAGCGAAGCTCACCTTCTCGCCCACGGGAACATAGTTCTCGACAGGGCGAAGGTGAATTGCTGCGCCGTCTGCATCGAAGAGATCCTCGAAGACAGGTGCAATGGTGGGATTCTGCGACAGCTGGGAAATAAGAAGTGCTGCGAGCACATCGCTCACGACCAAGTCGTCTGCTGCGGCAACACGTGCAAGCGGAAGAAGCGAGCTGTCCAAGATTTCGGCCACAATACGTGTGGGCTTGACCTTGTTACTGTCGTCTTCGAACAACTGATTCATCTGCATCATGGTGAGCAAGGTCTGTGCGTCTGCTTCAACGCGGGTCATCGCGTTGCGATATCCCAGCACAATGATCTCGTCATAGTGGTGACGTTCTGCCACAGCGATGACTTCGGCAACATCTCCAGAGATGTTGGAGTAGGAAACCTTCACATCACCGAAGGTGATGTCTTTCAGCTCTTCTGCGGCAACGAACTGGTTGCGAGCAAGGATGGTGATGCTGGAGCCCTTGGGGAGGTATTCCGCCAGGTTGCCGAGAACTGCACGGCCCATGGCAGACCAGCCCACGACAAGCAGGTTCTGTGCAGGAACGGCCTTGGCCTTGCCCACGCGGGTCTTCCAGTCCAGCTTCTTCACACCAGTGAAGCGGATGGTGGAGTCATCCTCAGAGATGACGATGATCTTGGCGCCGGCAGGAATCTTGGTCTTGGCATCTGGGTTGAGTGAAAGTTCACCGGTCTTGGTTTGGAATCCAATCACAGCCGAATCATCGAAGGCGAGCAGAGCATCGCCATACGTCTTGCCTTCGAGTTCACCAGCAGCTGCGTAGTAGAGCTCGTTACCTTCAAAGTCGAGCAGGTCGAGGATCACAGAAGCAAGACCGGGCTGGCGTGCTGCTTGTGCGGTAACGCGTGCAATGACATCTTGCGAACGCACCGAGCGGACACGTCCGCCGGTTGCGGATTTCAAGGTTGCAGCAGTGTGAACGTCATCAAGTTCAGCAATCACCGGTGGGTGGTTATCTCCGGCGTTCGCGCGAATAGCGAGAACGGTCGTGACCACGCCAGCATCACCAGCGTCATCAGAGTCGAGGACGATGATGGAGCTGGCCTCTCCTGCGTTGGCGCGTGCGACATCGGCAGGGTTGGAGAGTGAGCCGCGGCGGGTAATGACCTTGAGCTTGCCGAGATCTCCCGCGCGGCTCGCAATCTGCTCTTCCATGAGGTCGCGTGCCTGGTCGGCAAAAACCACAACCACGGGGTTAGCTTCACTGCTCTTGGCAATGGAGAGTTCCTTGAGGATGGGGAAAACGCGAGGAGACCAACCGAGGATGAGGGTGTGACCAGATTCGACGACGGGGCTGAGTCCCTTACCCAAGCGAGCCATGGTCTGCTGAATCAGGCTGGTAATAAAACCGATCACAGTACCGGTGACGGCAATCGCGATTGCCCAGTAGAGAACGCCGATGATGCGCTGACCCCAGGTGGCTTCGCCACCCAAGCTCAGAATCTTGGAAAACGATGCCCAGAAGATATCGAAGTAGGTGAGGTTCTCACCGGGGGCTTCGTTCAAGAAGGTGGCAGCGGCAATGAGGGCCTGGATGCCCGTCATGACAAACGCGAGGATGATCATCGCAATAAAGATGAGTCCAACAAAGCGCTTCTTGCTGCTGAGCGCATTGTCGAAGGTGGAACTCAGGCGTGTGCCGAGGGACACCTTTTTCTTTGCTGCAGCAGTTTCGCCGCCGAAGGAACCCTGGCCAAAGTCGCGTTCTGTATCAGTCACATAAAAAGCCTAGGTGGCTTCGAAGCCCTACACATCAGCAAATAGGCGGGATGCAGGGGTTTATCCCTGTTTGAGAATTATGCGCCATTGGTGTGAAAAGTGCCTTAATTAGGCCAGACTGAAACCAGACGCTGGCCTGTGGCGGGCCACATAAGGACTGGTGCATCATGGCCCGCAAGATTCGCTCAGAAGACGAACAGATCAAACGCCTCCGGGTTTACAACATTGTGGCGGGTTCCATCCACCTGCTTCAAGGCTTGGCATTCCTGTTCATCTTGACCAAGTTGAGCTCACAGGTCATGTTCCCCGTCACCGTCGACTACATGACGGGTCCTCCCGGAGTTGACCTCCCCACCGAGCAGGTCACCCTCTTCGAGATCAACCTCGGCATTGGCGTCGTGGCTTTCCTCTTGATGTCGGCCTTCTTCCACTTCCTTATTTCCATGCCGGGTGTCTTCACCCGCTATGCCAATGGCTTGAAGCTCAACCACAACTACTTCCGTTGGACTGAGTATGCATTGAGCTCCTCGGTCATGATCTGGCTGATTGCCCAGCTCAATGGAGCTACTGACTTCGCTGCTCTGTTTGCCATCTTCGCGGTGAACGCGTCGATGATTATGTTCGGTGCTTTGCAAGAGAAATATGAGAAGCCAGGTAACAAGAAGTTCCTGCCCTTCATCTTTGGCTCCATGACCGGAATCGTTCCCTGGATCATCATTGCTATCTACACACTGCAGCCTGGCTCGACCAATGCTGCAGAGGTTCCTGGCTTTGTCTATGGCATTGTGATTTCGCTCTTCGTGTTCTTCAACACCTTCGCCATCAACCAGGTACTGCAGTATCGCCAGATTGGCGGCTGGAAGAGCTACCTGCGCGGTGAGCGTGCGTACATCACCTTGAGCTTGGTCGCGAAGAGCGTCCTGGCATGGCAGGTATTCTCAGGTGCACTTGTGCCCCTGTTTGTGAGCTAAGTCACCACGCCAACGTAAAACAAAACCCCCTCCATAAGAGGGGGTTTTGACGGCGTAGCTGGAGGGGGGCTCGATCCCCTGAAATCACGATGATGAGATTTCCAAGTATCGGTGATCAACAATAAATCTGATCCCTTACTAACACCGACCTAACGAATTCTGCGAATCCGTCGTCCTGTCAGAACGCTCACAATTCCAAAACCCAGCAATAACGTTGCCGAGATCATGCCAAGCGTCAGATCTTGTCCAGTATTAGCCAGTGTTTCACCTGCTGGCTGGGGAGCTGGCGGAGCTGGTGGCTGGGGGAAACTGATGACACTTAATGTGTTGCTTCCATAATTTGGCACGTAAGCCTTGAGGCCGTTGGGGGCAAAAGCTACGTAAAAGGGGAGATCGCCAACTGTGAGTGTGGGTGCAATGATCGCATTGGTGGCAATGTCAATTATTTTGATTTGATCAGCACCCTGGTTAGCGACATAAATTTGTGTATTTCCAGGATTAACGGTGACGGACTCCGGGGAAGAAAAACCGGTAATCGAAGTTACAAGCGTTCCGTTAACTGCATTGTAAACATTTACTGAGTTACCAGTTTGGTTAGCCACGTAAAGTAAGCCGTAATTGGTACCAGCAAGAGTAAGTCCTTGAGGTCCACTGAGCCCAGTAATCGGCGTAGTGACTGCGTTGGTCGAGAGATCAATAAAGCTAACGACACCGTTATCAAAGTGGGAAACAAAAAGCTTGGTCCCATCAGAGTTAATCGCCATGTTTTGAGGCCTCGGGGAAACTGCAATCTCAGAAAGTTTGGTGTTGGTGGCAGTATCAATTACAAAGATTTTTGCGTTAGCTGCCATTCCCTGGTTGGAAACGTAAGCCTTAGTTCCATCTGGAGAGAACACGATTGATCGTGGTCCGTCCAAGCCTGCACCACTGAGAATGGTGGTTGGAGTTCCAGACGGTAAAGCGATTCTTGTGAGATCCGAAGGGCTATCGTTATTGAAATTTGCGACGTAGGCAAAGGTGCCATTTGGTGCAATGGTGAACGCAGTTGGTTGGTTTCCTACCGAGATAGGTGTGCCAGCAGTTCCTGTGGCCAAGTTAACTACAGAGATGTTGTCCGAGTCGTAGTTAACAACATAGGCAGTTGATCCATCAGCCGTAATTGCGACATCTAATGGCCCTGACCCAACAGCGATGGTTCCAGGCTCAACAGAGGGATCCACAGCAAATGCTGCCCCGGGGATGAGAATCGAAAACATTGTCACGATAAAAGTAAGTAACGATGCAGAAAACTTTTTCAAAGAAGACTCGTTTGCTAGGAAGTGCTGGCGAACAGCACTTTCAGGAAATAGGTACTTCAAGAATTTTATGCCAAAAGTACAGTTTTATACGCCGCCTTTAACTTACGTAACCGTTCATAACTCAAAAACGACGAATTAAGTTCAAGAAAATTACCCCCAGCATTTGCACTGAACCCCAAATGTTGGACTCGTAATAGAGAGTCCTTAACAGGAGGGGTTCAGTCATATGGGCCAACAATCACCACATACGTCAGATATTCGACGTCAGGCTGCTGATCTTTTCAGTTCTGGCTTTGGCTATAAATCTGTTGCCTCTAAGCTTCGTATTTCTGTCACAACATCTCGGGTTTGGCGAGATAAACATGCCGCAGGAACGCTCCTAGGCTTGGGTGTTATGGGAAACAACACGTATCCAGTCGAGTTGAAGGTCGATGCGGTTGAGGCGTTTCTTGCTGGGTTGTCAACGACGGAAGTTGTTGCCCGTTTCAATATTTCGAATCGAAGTATTTTCAATAAATGGGTGGCGATTTATCGTGTTGATGGCCCGGCCGGATTACAACCAAAGCCAAAGGGCCGTCGAGCGAAGGTCGTTACTATTGGCCCGGAGACGCTGGAGGAAGAAGTTCTTAGACTGCGTCTGGAGGTTGCTGTTCTAAAAAAACAGGAGGCTCTAATGATCGAGGGCGATCCACGGTTTTGGGAAAAGCCGCCATCGTCGAATCATTAGAGCATGAGTTTCCGCGCATATTGTTGCTAGAAGCAGTGGGGTTATCTGCGTCTTCTTTCTACTATCACCGCAGCAAACCTGGCCGGGTTGATCACTACAGTCAGGCACGTTCACTGATTACGGGGAAGTATTCGGACGGCTTCTTTCGTGTTTATGGTTATCGCCGTATTCGTAATGATTTGGTGAATAAATATGGCATACGTATTAGTCACAAGACAGTGTTGAAGTTGATGCATGAAGAGGGACGTCTGAGTCTAATTCGGAAGAAGAAGCCGTATTCTTCTCACCGGGGCGAGCAGGGACACACGGCAGAGAATGTTGTCGCGAGGAACTTTGAAGCTTCTCTGCCTCAACGCAAGTGGGTCACGGACGTGACAGAGTTTTATGTGTTGGGGCAGAAGCAGTATTTGTCTCCCGTGGTTGATTTATTCAACCGTGAAGTCATCTCTTACGCCCTTGCCTCCACGCCAACGATGGGGTTAGTCACGGCAATGCTGGAGAGGGCCTTCACACGTCTTGAGCCGGGCAGCGGGTTGGTGATGCATTCGGATCAGGGATGGCATTACCGCCACCGTTCCTATCAACACGCTCTGGCTTCGAGGGGAATTATTCAGTCGATGTCTCGCAAGGGCAACTGTCATGACAATGCTGTTGCAGAGAACTTCTTCAGTCACTTCAAAGAAGAATTCTTAAGGCGGAACACGTTTTCAAGCATGGCCGAGTTCACGATGAAACTAGATCACTGGATTTACTGGTTCAACTATGAACGCACGCAAGAAAAGCTGAAGGGATTGAGTCCGGTTGACTACCGGACTCAATCCCTTACAGACTTAGAAACGACTCCCTATTAGCACTCCAACTTTTGGGGTTCAGTGCAATTCGCAGGGGTATTCATTTTTCGCATCCGGAATACCGGGTTAGCCAAATGGCTTTACTGATGGCTACATAAGGGCACATCCGCGCTAATCAAGACCTTGTATAACTAAAAAAACCCCCGTGTTTACAGGAGTTTTTCTAGTAGCTGGAGGGGGGCTCGATCCCCCGACCTCACGATTATGAGTCGTGCGCTCTAACCAGCTGAGCTACCCAGCCACGAACATCCGCCGGTGAGGCAGGTTACCCTGCAGCAGTCGAAGAATGATCGGGCCCCGAGCGAGGATTGAACTCGCGACCCCTTCCTTACCATGGAAGTGCTCTACCACTGAGCTATCGGGGCGTATCCAGACCTTCAAGGTTTCCCTCGAAAATTGGCACCGTAAGAGATTATCACCTCTGAGCGCATGCTAAAAACACAGGGCGTCTGGAGACATACCGGTCACCTATTTTGCGTCCATCCCGCACTGCCTAAACTTGCTCCATGACGACAAAAGAGTGGTGGCGTTCCTCCGTTATTTACCAGATTTATCCTCGATCTTTCGCGGATGCAAACGGTGACGGCATGGGGGACCTGGCAGGCATCACCTCGCGTTTGCCCAAGCTTAAAGAACTCGGCGTCGACGCCATCTGGCTCTCCCCTTTCATGACCAGTCCTCAGAAGGATGCTGGCTACGACGTTGCTGACTACTGCGACGTGGATCCCCTCTTTGGCACGCTCGCAGACTTTGATGCAATGAAGTCCACAGCGCACAGCCTGGGGCTCAAGGTCATTGTGGACTTGGTCCCTAACCACTGCTCGTCTGAACACCCCTGGTTTGTGGAAGCTCTTGCTGCCGGTGAAGGCAGCGAAGAGCGTGCACGCTTCATGTTCCGAGAGGGCACGGGCGTGAACGGTGAACTCCCACCAAATAACTGGGAGTCCGTCTTTGGCGGCCCTGCCTGGACGCGCACCACAAATGCTGATGGCACTCCTGGCCAGTGGTATCTCCACCTCTTCGACTCCAGCCAGCCCGACTTCGACTGGACGAACCGTTGGGTTCGTGACCGCTTCTTGGAGATTCTGCGCTTCTGGCTCGACCGTGGCGTGGATGGTTTCCGCGTGGACGTGGCCCACGGTCTCTCCAAGGAACCAGGCCTTCCAGACTTCCGCCGCGACGAGGAGTACTGGAACACCCCTGCAGAGATTCGTCCAGAGAACCCATACTTTGGTCACGATGGTGTTCACGAGATCTACCGTGAGTGGCACGCTCTACTAGAGGAATACCCCGGCGAGCGCATCCTCTGTGCTGAAGCATTTGTTGAGCCGCTGACCAAGATGGCCAAGTGGGTGCGTCCAGATGAGATGCAGCAGGCGTTCAACTTCCCGTTCCTGGTCACACGCTGGAATGGCGAGCAGATGCGTCAGGTGATCAAGGACTCGATCTCGGCATTCCATGCTGTGGGTGCGCCGAGTACTTGGGTGCTTTCTAACCACGACCAGATCCGCCACGCAACGCGTCTTGTGCTCGATCCCAACGCCAAGACTGCTGACCGCATTACCGGTATCGGACCGTTGACTGAGCCCAAACCGGACCGCTTACTTGGCTTAGCCCGAAGCCGCGCAGCATCAGCGATGATGCTGGCACTTCCCGGTGTTACCTATATGTATCAGGGGGAAGAGCTGGGTCTTCCCGATTCCATCGATATTCCCGATGACAAACGGCAAGACCCCACGTTCTTCCGCACTGCTGGGAAGTCCTATGGCCGCGACGGATGTCGCGTTCCTCTCCCCTGGGAAGCAGAAGCGACAAACTATGGCTTTGGCCCTGCCGGTGAACCTTGGTTGCCTCAGCCTGCGGTCTATCGCGAGTATGCGCGTGATCTCCAGGAAGCCAACTCTGCTTCAACTCTTGCGCTCTACACTTCAGCGCTGGCGATCCGAAAGGATCGGGCGCTGGGTGATGGCACCCTCGAGTGGATTGAAGGAACTCCAGACAATGTTCTGGGATTCCGCAATGGCGACGTGACCGCGTTTATCAACTACAGCGAAGAAGACTTCACGTTGCCAGCTGGAGAGATCATCCTCGACAGTGCTGACAGCAGCTCAGGTGTTCTCACACCTGCCTCTGCAGTGTGGATGGTTTAGTCCCAAACCTCGTTGGGAGCCTTACCTGCGTGCTGCACCAGGAATGAATAGGGATCCACGGGTGAATCCGCGACTCGGATTTCCAAGTGAACGTGGGGGCCGGTTGTTAAACCGGTCGAACCAATGTTGCCGACGAAGTCGCCCTTCTTGACGGTTTGACCTGCGGTCACCGTGGGTGAGCCCAACTCCATGTGGCAATACACGCTGGTGAATTTGGTGCCATCTACGTTGTGCTCAATGAATACCGCAACGCCACATGTCGGACCTGGGTTCTCAACCAAAGACACGATTCCGTCGGCTACTGAATAAATGGGAGTTCCGTAGGCAGGGTCAATGTCCAGGCCGGTGTGGAAGTTATAGGTTCCCCACAGACTTCGTGCTCCGAACGGGGAAGAAATCTTGACCTCGTCCACTGGCCAGCGCATTCCGTTTGTCGACAAGGGAACGTTGACGTTGAGCTTCTTGGGAGCGTAAGCGCCTGCAGTTGGGACAGCCTGCGCAGCAGAAACACTCACACCGTCGCGGCCAGCATTGACGTTCTCACCCGTGCCCTCCACGCTTTGGCCGTCACCGATTGCCAGGGTGCT
The DNA here is from genome assembly GCF_029892845.1 of Aurantimicrobium minutum. GTDB lineage: Bacteria > Actinomycetota > Actinomycetes > Actinomycetales > Microbacteriaceae > Aurantimicrobium > Aurantimicrobium minutum_B. Next base: position 13,197 of record NZ_JARXVT010000001.1, on the reverse strand, counting down.
TGTGCGGGCAAGCTCGGCTTGCAGAGCAACCTGTTCTGGAGAGAGCAACGCATTGGCTGGAACACTCGTGGCAATGGCAAGGCCGGCGACAAAAGCCATGGCCACCATGCTGAAGATCTGTGCCCCACGTCGCTTGCGAGACTTGGGGGCCACAATCTGTGGCTGTGTTGAACGACGTTTGTGCTTGAGTCGCACCTTCACCGAAGGTGCGGGAGGGGCAGGAGTAGACATCTGAGCAATCAACGAGATGGGAGCCGGGAGAGTTGCCGTGCTCTCCGGTGCTTCAGTGATGACGGGCTGAGAAATGGACTGCATACCCGTGATGGGGGTATTCGCTTCGGCCGATACAGGATCAGCAACCACAGGGGCTGGAACTACTGCTTCCACAGGAGCTGAAGATTGTTCCGCCAGAGGTGGTCGATTGCTGCGGTCGCGTCGCATCAGCACAGGGGCTTCGGCTTCCACGGCAAATACAGGAGCTTCGATCTCAACTACAGGAGCTTCAACAGCTGCCTCCGGAACAGTGATTTCCTGTGATGCAGGACGCAGTCCTTGCATCTGACGCTCGAGCTCCGAAGCCAGGTTTTCGTCAGCCATTCGTGCTTCACGCGCACGCAGTTCACGGCGAGTTAATGGCTGTGCAGGGTCCCCAGAACCACTCTGCTGGAGACCAGCAGAAAGCTCATTGGGGTCCTGTGCCACTGAAACAAATCCTTACGTGTTCATTACCCGGGACGCGTGCCCAACGGGATGAAATATAACGGAATGGTTAACGCTACAGATGAAGCCTGAGAAAGACCACCCAGAAAAGGTGAAATAGGGGTGAAATCCCCTAGCCCAACAGGACTTTTTCTATCTGAGAAAAGAGGTGCGAATTCGACGCCAAGAGCATCTCCCGGCCCTCTGGAGCACCATTCAAACCACCGACGACTCCTCCAGCTTCACGCAGCACAAGGCTTCCCGCTGCATAGTCCCAGGGCTTCGTGTCGCGTTCGTAGTAAGCATCGAGCTGACCAGATGCCACGGCACACAGATCCAACGAAGCTGCCCCAGCTCGGCGGATGTCCCTCACAGCAGGGAGTACCCGGTTGAGGACAATTGCTTGTTCAGCGCGCAATTCTGAACTGTACGCGAAGCCGGTTGCTAACAAGGTGTGGGCCAACAGGGTTTCTTGGTTGACCGAGAGCTTCACGGTATTTCCTGCTTTGGTGAGGAAAGCACCACCTCCCAGGGAGGCGAAGTAGAGCTCGTCATTCATGGGATTGAACACAACACCAGCGAGTTGCTTCCAAGAACCTGGGTCTGGTGTTCCTTCGACCACAGCAATGCTCACCGCGAACTGTGGGATGCCGTAGAGGTAGTTGACCGTGCCATCAATGGGGTCAACAATCCAGGTCAGGCCTGACGTTCCAGTGGAGTCTCCGCCCTCTTCGCCATAGAAGCCGTCCTCGGGACGAAGCTCAGCGAGACGACCCTTGACGAACTCTTCGCACTCGCGGTCTGCGAACGTCACCACATCAATGGAGCTGGACTTAGTGTCAGCAACGACAACACCCTCACTTCGACGACGGGCAATGAGCTCACCGGCTTCGAGAGCGATGGTGCGAGCAATGTCGAGAAGTTCTGTGGGGGAAACAGCCATGCTCCAAGGCTACAAGCCTTGGAGCATGGAGAGAATCCCGATAGGAAGGGCTACGCCTGGAAGGCGAGAGTCCCATCGATATAGGTTTCGTTGACCACGATCTTGTCCCAGCTTTCTGGATCAGAAGTCCAGGGGTTGCTGTCTAGAACGGCATAGTCAGCACGCTTACCCACTTCGAGCGAGCCACGGTCATCTGCGTGAATCTGCCAAGCTGCATCTCTGGTGATTGCGGCTAGTGCTTGTGCGGGAGTTGCGCTTTCAGCTGCGTTGAGGACAGAACCATCTGCCTGCAAACGACGCAATACTGCAGTTTGAGCACTCAACAGGGGGTGAACCTTGCTCACGTTGTAGTCGGAGTGCAAGCTGACGTTGATGCCTGCCTTGATTGCTGAGGCAACGCGGTCAAGTCGGTCTGCACGCTCTGCGCCGAGAATGGTGTCACGGAAGGCAGCGCCCCAGTAGAGGACGTGGTTCATCAAGAAAGTTGCTGAGATGCCGAGCTTGGCTGTGCGCGCGAGCTGGTCATCCGTTGTGACGGAGTAATGCACAAATGCGTGGCGCAAATCAGCGTTAGCGCTGCCGGGAAGGATTTCTTCCATAGCTTCGAGCGCCATTTCCACTGCAGCATCACCATTGGTGTGCACGTTGATCTGCCAGCCATCGTTCAGGCCGGCGCGAATCGCACCGCGCAATGTCTCAGGCGTCCAGTTGCCGTGACCACCGTTGTTTTCACCGAGGTATGGCTGCATGAAGTAGCCCGAACGACCTTGGTTGGATCCGTCTGCGACGACCTTCCAGGCATCCGCACGAACCATTTCGTCGCCACTAAATGGGGTGACACCAGCGTCCTTCCAGGTTTGTGCAACCTGTTCTGGAGTCTTGCCGGCCATAATCGCGAACTGTGCAGTGGAAACACGAACGGGCAGACGCTTCGCACCATTGAGTTGGTGCAACATGGCCAATTCGCTCACACCGGCAAGGGTGCCGGTGGCACCTTCACGAAGTGAGGTGACTCCTTGCTTGGCACACTCATTCAATATCTCAGTGATGCCAGCTGCCAGCTCCTGAGCAGAGGGCTTGGGGAACGTGGCCAACACCATCATCATTGCTGGAGCCTCGCCGATAACCCCTGTGAGCTTGCCGTCAGCACGACCGAAGTTGCCACCGACTGGATCTGGGGTGTCGTAGGTAATGCCGGCGGCTGCAAACGCGGCAGAGTTTGCGTAGAGGTAGTGCATCGAAGCGTTCATTACGATGACTGGGTTGTTGGGGGAAATCTGGTCGAGGATGTCAAGGGTCAGATCAGGTTCACCGGGGAACAAGCTGGGGTCAAAGAGCTTGCCCAAGACATACTGTCCAGCAGGTGTAGCTGCTGCTGCGGTCTTGAGCGCGGCAACGACATCGTCGAATGTCGCACACACTTCGTGGGACACATCGGTCCAGGTGAGGTTGAGCAGTGAAGTCCAGATGTGCATGTGGGGCTCGATGAGGCCTGGAACAACAACACCCTCAGGCTTGACCGTCTTGGTCGAGGAATCAACAAGACCTTCAACATCCTTGAGTGCACCGATGCCGATGATGGCTCCACCAGAGATAGCCATTGCTTCTGCCAGAGGGGCAGCAGGATTGCCTGTGGCAATCGTGCCGACAACCAGAATCTCAGCAGAAGCCCCGACGGTCTTTCCAGCAGCGTGATTCGCAGCGGTGACGGTTGTTCCGGCGGAGCTGAGAGCTGCGCCGAGGTGATCTTGGGTAACGGGGTGTGCTGAGCAGCAACCTGCAGACATGGTGAACTCCTTCGTTTGTTCGTCACTCAAGCTATCAGCAGAGTCTGAACGATTGGTCTATGAAAAACTCATGGTCTTATTGCTGTGTGAATGACACTGCGCAGTGGAGAGGTTTGTGGCAGTAAATCCATGACAGCAACACCGTCGATTGGTTCCGCGAGTGGCTCAGCAAACTCAGCATGGGGAACGACCTCGGCAATATGAGCCAGGAAAGATTCTTTGAGCTGCTGCGCCTTCATCATGTTTCCAGCCCAGCTAAAGAGTGGAGATTCCGTTTCCAACAAGCCCACTCGTCGTGCTCCAGTCACTGCGGAAATCGCTAATTCTCTGCCTGCTTCCTCCACGATCTCGCGAGCGACGGCATCTTCTTGAGCATGCTCAATGACCTGCTGAGCGAAGGAGGCAATGCGGGCCACCCGATCATGGCTCGTCTGTAGATCTATGTATGCCTCTTCGGGATGAGAGAAGTTCTCGGTCAATAACTCAATCAGGGTGCTGGCCACGATGCGGCCGTCATAAACACGCATCCCGGCATCCAAACCAGCGCGCCCAATCCAATAAGCAGACCCTGCGTCCCCGATGAGGTTCCCCCAGCCATCAATACGGGCCATCTCGGTTTCGCCCACAGCAAGGGTGACCACACCAGTTCCCACAGCGGTCACCGTGCCGTTCTCCACTCCCATGCTTCCAAGAAAGCCGGTGATGGAGTCATGGGCAAGAGAAACCCTGAAGACATTCGAGGGCAACATAGCGAGAAGATCATCTGGCTTGCTCTGCGAAGTAGTCAGCCCTGTCATGCCGATTGAGAGGGAAACAGCTTCGGTCACACCTTCCAGGGCGGAAGTGATGATGTGAGCAAGCTGAGGGAAGAGTTCTGAATCGGTCTTTAGACCAGGGAACTGTTTGGATTCACGTTCAGCGCCACGGATGAGCAAGGTGCGAACGCCGGTCTGCCCTGCATCCAACGCAAGGGTGAGGTTTTCTCCCAACGGAGCATTCATGGCATTACCTTCCACGCGCACAGTGAACTCAACATCGAGCCTCCACACAGGTTACTTGCTGGCTGCGCAGGAACAGCAATACCTCTAGGCACATAATTAACACGTGAGTGCACAAGAAGCCATCAGGGACCTGCAGGAATTAGCAGACCCCGAAAGAGCGGCTCACTCTGCTGGATACTTCAAAACTGGTCCCGGTGAATATGGCGAAGGCGACATTTTTATTGGTCTCACCGTTCCTCAAGGACGTGAAATAGCTGTCCGGCACAAGTCCCTTCCACCTGCAGAAGCTCTCGAGCTGCTGCAATCTCCCATCCACGAGGTGAGACTGTGTGCTCTGCACATCTTGGTGAACCGTTACAAGCGCTCTAAGTCAGAGGTTGAGAAAGCAGAACTCTTCGCTCTCTATCTCTCCAGCGTGCAGGCCGGCTTCGTCAATAACTGGGATCTCATAGACACCAGTGCGCCCACCTTCGGTGAGTTCTTGCTGCCAGATGAAAACAGACGAGAGCTATTGCTAGAGCTAGCTCAGAGCGACTCCCTCTGGGAGCGCAGGCTTTCGATTATGTTCACCTTTGCTTTCATTCGCGCACTTGAGTTCGATGATGCCCTTGCGATGGCCGAGTTCCACTTAGGTGACAGCCATGACCTCATCCACAAAGCTTCCGGATGGATGCTCCGAGAGATAGGCAAGCGAGACGTTGAGGTTTTGAGGGCTTTCCTCACCAAGCATTCTGCCGTGATGCCCCGCACAGAACTGCGTTATGCCATAGAGAAGCTCGCTGAGGATGAGCGGCAGTTCTGGTTGAAGCAGAAATAGCAGCAGTTAACTCTTAGAGAGTTCCTTGCTTGTGATGACGACGCCTGGCCACCATTCACTGAGCTTCTCTGTCAGCTGAGCGACAGCTGATTCAACGCGAGCTTGAGCATCAACTCCAACCCCATCGAAAATGAAGAAAGCATTCGTTGTTTCTTCGGTCAACCTCGTGCGAACACACTGGCGCCAATTCCATCGCCGGCAAGTGACGCCACTGTCATCACGCCAGATGACTTCTCCTGGCTCTGGAGATTCATTGACTGTTTCCCCGTTTTCACGCGTATCAAAGTTCTCCGAGCCATCTGCGATGACGAGTCGAGCAGGGCCAACGTAGGCATCAAAATCTTCGCCGCCAATAGGGACCATGTTTATCACGGAGACGGCGTTATAGAGATCGGTCAGCAGATTTACTCGAGGCATCCCTGAGGCACATCGCTTGAGGAGGGCTTCACTGCTGCTCTTTGCTACGCGTGGCTTTACGCCAAAACTCAAAAACTTCTCTCGCCACAACTGAACCTCAGGGACTTCTTCAATCGGCATTGCCGCTAAGAGTTCTGCTGCTGAAGTTTCCGCTTCGAGGAGGAGTTCCTCACTACGCTCATCACTCTCGCCTCCCTGAATTCCCTCAACAACAAGAAGCATCGCAACATAATCAGGGTGGAGTTTCCAGACCTCGTCAGAGACTGAGGAGTTTTCTAAGAACTGTGCAGCATTCATATGCCCATTCTGCCTGTCTCAGTAGAAAGAAAGAAACGGTTAAGCCCCTGAAGATTCAGGGGCTTAACCGTTACAGGGCTGAGCCTTAGTTGATCGAGTCGATGACCTTGTTCAAGGTTGCAGAAGGTCGCATGACCTTCACAATCTTGGTGGCATCTGGCTTGTAGTAACCACCGATGTCGGCAGGCTTGCCCTGAACTGCGATGAGCTCGGCGATGATGGTCTCTTCCTGAGAAGCGAGAGCTTCTGCAATAGGGGCAAAGATTGCTGCAAGTTCTGCATCATCGGTCTGCGTTGCTAGTTCCTGTGCCCAGTAGAGAGCGAGGTAGTAGTGGCTGCCGCGGTTGTCGATGGTGCCAACCTTGCGTCCGGGCGAGCGGTCTTCTTCGAGGAAGGTTCCGGTTGCACGGTCCAGGGTGCTGGAAAGCACAAGGGCCTTCTTGTTTCCGGTGGTGTCGGAGAGGTGCTCGAGCGATGCTGCGAGTGCGAAGAATTCACCGAGTGAATCCCAGCGCAGGAAGTTTTCTTCCACTAACTGCTGAACATGCTTAGGAGCAGAACCACCGGCACCGGTTTCGAACAAGCCGCCACCGTTAAGCAAGGGAACGATCGAGAGCATCTTGGCGCTGGTGCCCACCTCAAGGATGGGGAACAGGTCAGTGTTGTAGTCGCGGAGCACGTTACCGGTCACTGAGATGGTGTCCTCACCCTTGCGGATGCGTGCCAGGGAGTACTTAGTTGCCTCAGCGGGAGCCATGATCTCAATGGTCAAGCCAGTGGTGTCGTAGTCCCCCAGGTAGGTCTTGACCTTGGCAATGATCTGAGCGTCGTGAGCACGCTTCTCGTCCAGCCAGAAGATCGCAGGGGTGTTGCTGGCACGAGCACGGGTCACTGCAAGCTTGACCCAGTCACGAATAGGAATGTCCTTGGCCTGGGTTGCACGCCAGATGTCACCCTTGTGAACGTTGTGAGTGATGAGGACGTCGCCTGCAGCGTTGACAATGTCAACGCGGCCGTCGGCGGCGATCTCAAAGGTCTTGTCGTGGCTGCCGTATTCCTCAGCTGCCTGAGCCATGAGCCCCACGTTAGGAACGGTGCCAATGGTTGCAGGATCAAGAGGACCGTTCGCAATGACGTCTTCGATGGTTGCCTGGTAGACACCGGCGTAGGAAGAGTCAGGGATGACAGCGAGAGTGTCGTCTTCGCCGCCGTCAACGCCCCACAGCTTTCCACCGTTACGAACCAGTGCGGGCATCGATGCGTCGACGATCACGTCGGAAGGAACGTGGAGGTTCGTGATGCCCTTGTCGCTGTTGGTGTAGCTCAGACGAGGACCTGCAGCGATTGTTGCGGTGAAGTCAGCAGCAATCTGGTCACCTCCAGCAACCTCTGACAAGCCAGCAAGGATTGAACCGAGTCCGTCGTTGGGGGTCAGGCCTGCTGCTTCAAGAGCAGCACCGTGCTTGGCAAAGACCTCTGCAAAGTAGGCCTTGACCACGTGGCCGAACATGATGGGGTCGCTGACCTTCATCATGGTTGCCTTGAGGTGGACGGAGTAGAGAACATCATCAGCAGCTGCCTGCTTGAGGGTATCTGCCAAGAAAGCATCGAGAGCAGATGCCGACATGAAGGTGGAGTCAACAATTTCACCCTCGAGGACCTTCAAACCTGACTTGAGAACCGTCTCGGTGCCGTCTGCAGCAGTGAAACGAATGCTGAGGGTGTCCGCAGCGGGGATGACTACTGACTTCTCATTGGAGAAGAAGTCATCGTGGCCCATGGTTGCGACGCGGGTCTTGGAACCTGCAGCAAAAGGCTTGTTGACGTGTGGGTGCTTGCGAGCGTAGGCCTTCACCGAGAGTGGTGCACGGCGGTCGCTGTTTCCTTCGCGGAGAACAGGGTTTACAGCCGAGCCCTTGATGCGGTCGTATCGAGCACGTGCTTCACGCTCTTCGTCAGTGGAAGCATCTTCGGGGTAGTCAGGAACGTCGTAGCCAGCTGCCTGAAGTTCAGCGATTGCTGCCTTGAGCTGAGGGATCGAAGCCGAGATGTTAGGAAGCTTGATGATGTTGGCTTCGGGTTTGGTGGCCAGCTGGCCGAGTTCCTTGAGTGCGTCGGAGACCTTCTGGTCTTCCTTGAGGCGCTCGGGGAATGCGGAGAGGATGCGACCAGATAGCGAAATGTCACGAGTTTCGATGGAAACGTCAGCAGCCTTCGCGTATGCCTGAACAATCGGCAGGAACGAGGCGGTTGCTAGCGCAGGTGCCTCATCGGTGTGGGTGTAGACAATGGTCGACTCGTTCATGGCATGCCATTCTTCGTTGGGTTGGGACTCAAAAAAACTCAGATTTCAGTCTACCAAAAGTATCTTGATATCAAGCTACTTCTATTTCACGAAAGGGATTCTAAACATCACTTAACTTCCTTGCCGGTGTTGGCTAAGAGCGAGAACTCCCTACAATCGTTGCACTAAGCAACGTGCCTCCATCAACAGTTGCCAAGCTCCAAAAAGCACACAACTCATCAAAGCTTCGGCTCCCGTAACCTGGTTGCGCCGATTCTGTAATGGAACGACCGTCATTCCAGATAGTAATTACGATGTCACTTTTCGATTCAAGGATGTCGATATAGATTGTGGTGGCGTTTGCATGCTTCACAGCATTGAGGACACCCTCCGTTACCACCTCAATAACCGCCTGGCAGCTTGCAGGGTCATTCTTGAGAATGGCAAATGACCCTGGTTGGATCGTGTTCTGGATACTGCATTGCGCAGACCACAGCACTTGAAGTCCAAGGAGCGATTCCCGGACTTCCTCAATGGACGTGCTAATGGGTGCTTGCAACTCAGAGAGGGACTGTCGGACGTAATCCAAGACCGGACTCACATCACGATATTCGCCGGTGGCCAAGTGCATAAGCTTCATCGTGCTCGCTTGGAGGGCTCCTTGAATTGGCCCATGTATTTTGGCTGCGATGTGTTTGCGCGCAAGCCACATTTCTTGACGAGCGCGGTGACTCTGCATTTCTAAAGTGCCTTTTAATTTCTCACTCTCTGCAACATAATCATGAAAAATCTGGTCTGCCGCGCTAAGTGCTGTAAGCATCATTGCGGCAATCATCACCCCAATCGAATAACTCCAGGGGCGAGAAGGAGCCTGTGAGCCCAAAAGAAATCCATCAGTTAGCGCAGCAATAAGGCCGGCTATTGCTGCTGCTGCAATTGAGGAGATAACGGCGAACCACATCGTGACTTGGACTCTACGAACTGCCATTTTCACAAGTGTGAGGATTAGGGCCGTCACCACAAGTGTGGGCAGAAACAAGACGAATGAACTCCCTGCAACGAGCAATCCAGCTGCACGAAAAATTGCCACGATCACGACAGTCCACAAAGGTTGAATCAAACTACTTGCAGAAATACGTTGTTGAAACTGTTCACTCCATGATGGTGGCTCTTGGATGGGCAGTGGGGATTCAACCGGAATTGTCAAAGACGCAATTTCATGACTCAATGGGCGGACAAAGTCGTCGGTGAAATGTTGTATCTCAGTGACTGTAACGGCATCTTGTGCAGCAAGTCGTATTTCTAAATCTCTGAGCTCAAGTCTAAATATTTCTTGTGTACGTGCGATGAGCTCTGCGCGATCACGCTCGGCAAAATACGATGTCTGCTCAAGTTGAGTTCGAAGAACCGCAAGCTGATTACCCAGCTCCCGCGAACGTGCAGCAATTGAATAGAATCGAGAAATTATTGCTTCGCCAATGATCAATGTCAGTGCGGTGACCAAAATTGCGGCGCCCATGCGGTCCAGAATCTTCCCGTTCGGTACGAGTTCAAACGGCTCTCCTGCCCAAATAACTGCAAGCGAACGCAGCGATCCAGAGAGCAACCAAATAAGAATCGTCATCGCAGGTCGTTCCGGACGGGAAGTGACCGGAAGAAACGTTTTCTGAGCAAGGACAAGTGGCGTTAGACCAGCGAGCGTGCCAATCATTGTGAGCCACAGCAGTGGGGCAATATTTCCTTCGAGTCGGCTTATATCAACGCTGATGTTAAATAGTCCGAGCGAAATTCCATAGAAAAGTAGCGTTGGCCACGCAACGGCATACCTTCCCCCAATGACAAGAAGCGTAGGGAATCGATTCACCGTAGCGTTGCCAAAATGTAGGTGCGGGCAGCGTGCACTCGTGCGGCACCTTGTTGGGGGTCAATATGAAGTGCCTCGAGTGTCCTGGCAAAAAGTCGCTCCACAGACCGCGTGCTGGAGTGACGGAGTTCGGCTATCTGGTCATTACTCAAACCTTCACTCACCAGACGCAGCACTTCAAGTTGAGCAGTCGTGAGGTGCGCCAATGGGTCACCCGCGTGTTGATCGTGACGTTGTTCGGGGGTGACCCGCTCACTCAAAACCGCGTTCAAGGCAACAACAAGTTCATCACTCGTGGCTAGCCGACTTTTCCGAAGATAGGCAACACTGTCCAGCACTGTTGCAGATGGTCGAGAGCTAAACCGTGCACTCGGCAGATTGGTTAGAAACACCATTGCTGTGCCAGGGGATTCCCGAGTAATGGCTTCCGCTAATTGCAGTCCATCTGGACCAATTCCCAGATCTATATCAATGACCACAGCATCAGGATTTGCCGTTCGAGTCAGGCCAATTGCTTCAATTGCGTTGGCCGCTGTGACGGTGTTGAATCCTGCCTTTTCGAGAACCTGCGCGATCATGTCGCGAAGTAAAGCATCGTCATCGACGATGAGCACCCCCCGGCGTTCTATAACTGGAGTGGCCATGGACACAGTGTACGTGTCAGCTTCGCCGTGCAACGAAGATACATAATGTTCCGAGCCCAAAGAGCAGACCAATCACACCAAATGGCACGTTATTCCCCGTGGCAGCAAGTACTTCCGGGGTGGATGCGTGCGTACTCCCGGAAACTGTCGTGCCTCCCGTGGAACCCAAACTTGAACTGGGAGCCAAACTGAGGCTCGAACCAGAAGAAGGTGAGGAAACTCCGAATTGGATAATCACCTGTGCAGGCGATGTAGCAGTGGCGTCTACAGTTCCCGCCATGGAGAACGAGCCGTAGCTTCCGACGAGGCTCGCCCCGATGGGATAGGCAGCGCCTGCTCCGCTCCCAAATCCAGAGCCTGCGTTCAATACGGTGCCCCCAGAAGAGGGAACCAGAACAGAGCTACTCGAATTCCAGCTTCGAATGGCTGCTGAGGTAGTACCGAAGGAAGTCGCCGTTAAGGATCCGCCGGTGACGTTCAGGGTGCTAGCGACTGGATACCCAATCCACAAAGCATTGGAATTACTCAAGATTGCAGTTGCAGTAACGGTTCCACCTGAAAGGGTATTGGTCGCGCCGATGAAATATATCGCTGGTGACCCCACGACATCGAGCGTTCCTCCCGACATATCAAATGTCCCCTCGCCGCTTCCCCCGACAATCATTCCGTAGCTTCCCGGGCTAGGCAGAGTTGTCAGAGATCCTCCCGTCATAATGAAGCTTTTTACTTTCTGCCCAGACCAACCGCCACCAATCGCTGCGGTACCACTGCCGCCCGCAGTCGCTACAATCGTGCCCCCGTTTATCGTGACTACCCCGCCACTTCGAGACCATCCACCTCCGATAGCTGACCCACCAGAACCAGCAGTTGCAGTGACAGTCCCCCCATTAATGGTGATGTTCCCGGCTTTTCGATGGCTACCTCCACCAATAGCAGCAGACCAATTCCCCCCTTGCGCATTGATCACTCCGCCATTAATTGTGATGTTTCCTGTTGTGGGGATCTGGTTGCTTTGCGCATAAGAGTTTGAATCCCCGCCAATACCTGCACCACCGGTTATTCCGTTTGTAGCTCCGGTTACAGTGAGTGAGCCTCCGCCTGTTGCGTCAATCTGAAATGTCGAATCGCTGGGAACAGTAATTCCTGCTAACGCCCAGTTACCGAGTGTTGTGGGTGTTTTGATTGCGGTGACGCTCAGATCAAATCCTGAAAGATCCAGAGTGACATTTGCGGCAGCAGGGATGGTGAGGTTACCTCCGGTCACTACGTCATTTGTAGGACCACTGATGGTCGCACCCAAACAGATGGTTGTTCCAGCACTCGTTGCGGCAGCAAACGCACTTTGTAGGTCAACAAAGGTCGACGGTGAACTGTCACACGTCGTTGCCGAAGCCGGAGCTACAATTCCGAAGCTGTTTCCTATGCCGATCCCGGCGCAGAGAGCCAGTAGGGCAATAACCCGCGCCATGTGTGGGCGTGACAAACGCATAAATTACCTAACTCAAGGGATGTCAAAAACATTCTCAGAATAAGGCAGGCCACTTAGCTCACTGGGATCAATGTTCGCTCCAGCGACAACGTCGACAAGTACCCAATGTTTGAGTGGGCAAAAGTGTCTATTTCAGGACGAAAACCAAAAAACACCCCATTACTGTTTCCAGTAATCAGGTGTCTGAAGTGTGAATAACTTCACATGGTGGCGTGTGAGGTGTCTGGTTCCAACACATAGTGGACACCTGTCCCCAGACATAGTGGACACCCCCGACCAACCCGCCCTGATGTTCCACGACATAGTGGACACGTTCTCGGGGGTTCATTCTCGGGGGTTCATTTCTGATGTCTTGCGACATCGTTCATAGTGATGAGTCGCGTCCTTGTTGACACTTTTGTTCATGATGATGGGTGATGGGCAAAAACCACGTCATCATCCTCGCGATCACTGAACAAGGACTCTCCTACCGGCAAGCAGCGAAACAATACGGTGTTTCTAAATCGTGGGTTCATAAAATTCACAAACGCTTCCTCGCCGAAGGCACTGATGCTTACCGGCCCCAGTCCAGGAAACCGCACACATCTCCGAGGCGAACCCCAGAAGACATTCGCAAACGCGTCCTTGAACTACGTCAAGAACTTGCCACTGCAGGGCATGATTGCGGCCCCCACACCCTGGCAGAACATTTAGCCCGGGAACACATCCGCCTCGGCACAACAACCATTTGGCGCATCTTGAAACAAGCCAATGTTGTCCCTGACCAACCTCAGAAACGACCCCGCTCTTCCTATCTGCGCTTCCAAGCAGATCAACCCAATGAAACCTGGCAGTCAGATTTCACCCACTGGAGACTGGCATCAGGAGCCGACACAGAAATCATTGGCTGGATAGATGACCACTCCAGATTCCTGCTGCATTTGAGCGCCCATAGACGCATCAGTGGGAAAACAGT